>JBFLZC010000006.1:52030-237015 GCA_040756375.1 Thermodesulfobacteriota bacterium | reverse complement strand
CCCACGCCCTGGCCAGTCAGCCCCGTAAAGGGTAACCACCAACTGGAGAGCCGTATGCGGGAAAACCGCACGTACGGTTCGGAGGGGGGAGCGACCGGGAGACCGGTCGTTCCTACCCCTATACGGAATAGAGAACTGGGCTGTTCAAATCCCCTCAGCTTCTTCTGCAAATCCTCCCAACCCCCCTTTACAAAAGGGGGAGTTAGGGAACCTGCCCCATGTTCGAGCACTCTACAACTGAACCCACCTGGGGTGTCAATAGTGAAAAGTTGCCATTTTTATGGCAGAAAGTTGCCATGCTTTATGGCAAAAGCGGCCGTTTAGGTGTTTCATAGCAGGACAATTCACACCGGCACGGAGGCCGGCGCTACCAATCGTTCAGGACCGCCTTTCGCCGCTTGCCGCAATAGGCCGACGGTGAGCCTTCGTGGGTCTTCATGGACCGGTGTCGACGAGGCCAAGGCCTATGGAAAGCTGGAGCAGTTCGGCGCGATTTCTTATGCCCAGCTTGCCCATGATCTGGGCGCGGTGGTGGCTAACCGTTGTCTCGCTGATGTGGAGCCTCTCGGCGATGGTTTTATAAGGCAATCCCTGGGCCAGCAGCTTCATGACCTCCTTCTGGCGTCTCGTCAGTGATTCGTACCTCGATTCTGGGTCGTCTGGCTTCTCTGGCTGAAGATTTTTGATCTGCTCTACATCTTCAGGCGACATGGGCGCCTCAAAGTAGTAACCTCCCCCTGATACCACTTCCAGAGCTTCCAGCAGTTGACCGGGCACTGATCCCTTGACGAAATAACCGGCTGCTCCCGCTTGAAAAGACCCAGCTATATAATGCGATTCGCGGTGCACGCTCACCATGAGCACAATCACATTAGGCAGGACCATTCGTATCTCGCGGACAAGCTCGGTCCCCTCTCCGTCCGGAAGAGAAATATCGACCAGCATGATGTCAGGCTTGAGTTTGAGGGCCGAACCCAGTGCTTCCCTCGACTCCCCTGCCTCACCCACCACCTCAAAGGCTTTTCCACGCGCTATGATCGACTTGAGACCTTCCCGAACCACCGGATGATCGTCAACTATCAGGATTCGCTTTTTCACTCCCATTCTTGTCCGACCTCCACGGTACCTCTCCCGAGATGTGGCTTCCCCTGCCGGGCTTTGACTGAATCCGGAGCTTGCCGCCGAGGAGGCGTGCCCTCTGCTCCATGCTCCAGAGGCCCATCTTCCTCTGTGTTAGCGCGGACCGGATTTCTTTGTGAACGGCAAAACCTTTACCATCATCTTCGATGCTGGCCGTAACACGAGAAGACGAGCCCTGAAGTTTGACCGTTACGGTGCGGGCCTTCGCGTGCTTTTTCACATTGTTCAACGCTTCCTGAACCAATCTGAACAGATTGATCTCGGTGTCAAAATCGAGCGTGAGGCCTCTCATGGAAGAGGAGAAAAAGTCCACCTTGATGCCGTTTCGCTTCGAAAAATCCGCACAATACTCTCTTATGGTAGTCTCGAGCCCCAGTCTATCGAGCGTTGACGGCCGCAACGAATAGGAGATGCTCCGGACCACATCCACAAGATCGCCGATTTGCTTGGAAATCCGCGAAATGCTCACGCACAGATCAGGCCTAGACTGGATAAGCTCCTGTCTCACCGGATCAAGGAAGAGCCTGAGCGCCCAAAGCTGCTGGGCCACGTCGTCATGTAGGTCGAGCGCGAGGGCACGCCGTTCTTTCTCCTGCGCGTTTATCAAGGCCTTGGTGAGGGCCCGGACGCGCTCCCGGTTCTTCTTGTGTTCCGTAACGTCCAATATGGTGCCCACAACGCGCACAGGATGATTGCGATCATCGCGCTCCACGACCCTTCCTCTGGTAAGAATCCACTTCCAATCACCGGATTTGGCGCGGATTCTGTGCTCCACGTCCACGTGTTCGGATTCACCCGTGAAGTGATTCCTCACGCATCGATCGAAGACGGGAAGATCCGCGGGGTGAGTCAGTTTGCGCCACGAGTCCTGATGCTGCCGGACCTCGCCGGCCGCGTATCCGAGAATCTCTGAAAAGCGATTGTCACAAACCATCGAGCCGGTCCTGACGTTCCACTCCCAGAGAGAAGCATCAGCGCCCTTGATCGCGGATTCACACCTCTGTTCGGTCTCACGCAGCGCCTTTTCAGTAGCTTCGCGGCGGGCGATCTCTCGACGAAGCTCTTCGTTGTGCTTGCGCTCTGTCCTCAGTTGGGCCTTCTCGTGGGTAAGATCCTCCACGAGCACCAGGGCGGCTTTAACTTCGCTCACCTTGATAGATCGGAAACTCATCCTGCCCCAAATCTGACGGCCGCGCATGTCCAACAGACACTCGCAAGTGTGCGGCCTCCTAGTCCGGAAAACCTCTTCCAAGAGCGACACCGCGCGTGCCTGGGATTCCTTTTTGGGGAACAGATCGGAAAAGGGCTTATCAATGATCGATTCATATTCCTTGCTGAATCTTGCACACGCCTGATTGGCAAACGCGATGATACCGGAACGTTGAATGAGCAACGCAGGTAAGGGGAGCGCCTCGAACAGCTTTCCGAGGAGGCTCTCACGTATCACCGTGGAACCAGGACCTGCTGTAAAGGAAAAATTCCCGGTGGCCAACGAGGAGAGATCAATGGTTGAAGTCTCGCTGGGAGCCAAAACAGTTTGGAATGCTGATTCTTGTTTCATAGATTCGCTCCGGATCAGAGTTGATAAGATCGAAGAGTGTTTGGAAGAGTAGCCGGGGAGGCCCTTTTTGTGTAAAAAGGGCCTCCCCGGACCCCTCTCCCAAAAACTCCCGACTTTGCAAGCGCTGCTAGCGCTTGTAGATCAGCCTCGAACCGCTGCGACGAGAGAACTCACCCGTTGTTGTGGTTGCAGTGGCCAATCCCATGTTTTGAAACCGATCCAAGACCAGTTGAGAGTCTCTTGAATATGCGGACATGTCCGTCCACTTCCCCCCTTGGCCGGTAATAAAAGGGTACATCATTGGATTTATGCGATGGGTACTCAGTGCGAGTTTATCATATAGAACTGAGTAAAAGCGTCAAGAAAGAACTTTCAATTTCCAAAAGCCAGCAGGCTCAGGAGCTAGGCAATCAGTCCTGCATCCCCAAACCAGTTTCTGGACACGTTTGCGGGACAACATATTGCTCGGGTAGGCGATGGCTCTCTCCATAGCCGGTCCGGTTTTACGCGGTCCGTTGTCCGGTTTTGGATGGTCTTCTACAATGGTCTTCTACACACAACGACCTTCATATGGGTGCATGGATGCGGGAAAGAGGATTTTCTCGTTGATTTTCAGCCGTGAGGTAATGTAAAATACTCAAAATATTCTCTTATGATGAGCACGGGAACGAAAAGATACAGTCATGTTTCGATCGTTGTGCCTGTATTTGGGTCTGGTTTGTGTGTCAGTGGTCGTGTTGGGAGATCCGCTCTTTGCTGAAGAGTTGGCCTCTTCCAAGGCGACTGCTATTAAGAAGCAGCGCTCTAGCAAGAGCAATGCCTCTCTTCCGTCTCGATCCACCCAGTCGCCGGGTCCGATTACCGCAGAAATGGCTGTTGTGCTTCCCTTAGTGGCCGCGGTTGACAAAGCCTCGCTCGAAGGATTCCCGGGGCTTCTTCCCAGCGCAGGGCCGCTTTCACGGGAGCCGCTTGCCTTCTCGAGCTCATCGGGTCTGTTAACAAACGTCCAGGAAGAATCGGACGCACTCCTTCGCAACGCGGGAGATTGGCTCAGTCTTGCTTTCCCAATTTTTCATTCTCCGGGAGGGCTGCCCACCGGTCTGTACAGCATCAGAGAAGCAAGTGCGAGCAATAGGCCCCTCAGCACTCGCTCTCGAATGAAAGATCGCTATCCTAGGGAAAACACGGCTAGACCTGCGGCCGGGGTGTCGCAATCGCCCAAGGGCACGTATGAACTCGTGGAAATAGAGGTAAGCCATTCCAAACACTGGCTGAGGGTGATCGCTCACGCAGGCGAAGGCCGAAAGGACGTGCTCTTCGAGACCAAGGTTGGGTTGGGATCTTCCGGTTTCCCCACTCCCAAGGGCGAGTATTACGTTACCCACATTTATGACGACTCTCCCTGGTGGATTCCGCCTCCGAATCGTGCTTGGGCTGCCGGCCAGCGACCGAGCCGGGCCGTGTACGGCGGGACAATGGCGCCCCTGCTGAAGAAGAGGCCGGAGCGAGCCCCTCGCACCAAGAAGCCCGCGCCGGCGTCAGAGGATTTCGTTGAAGGTAAGATGCGGCTGGACGACTACGGGTACCGCTTCCACGGCACCAATGCCCCGCGGAGCATTGGAGGAAATCAGTCTCACGGCTGCGTCCGTATGCGCCCGGAAGATGCTCGCACGGTAGCGGCGCTGATTAAGACACACATCGGTATCGCTGCTCGACGGAACAGCGAAAATGGGACCTACGTGACCCTTCTGGCCCCCGTGCGCCTCACGATAGTCAACTAAGAGCGGTCGTAGAACCATGAGCTTTTGAAGAAGTGGCCGGGGAAGCCCCTTTTGCAGGAAGGATTGTTGCTTTTGCTCCGCAATCCTCCAGGGGCGCTGCCTCAGTTTGAGGCCGCCTGCGTCCAGGATGGACGCTACAATAGTAGGCCGGCGATTTATCGCCGGGAAGGAGCGGTCAAGAAAAAAATTCTTCGTGTCCAGGTGGCACCCGGAGGATCGATCCTCCGGGTGCCACCTGGACACGAGGAGGTGGATTTTTGCTCATCGCTCACCCGGCAATGAATTGCCGGGCTACTGTCGATCGCCCCTTTGGGGCTTCAGCGGAGTTGAATGGATAATCCATTTGCGAAAAGGGCCTCCCCGGACCCCTCCCCCAAAAACTCCTATGTTCTAACCACTTCTCCCCGATGTGGAATAATGCGGCAGGTCAACTTATAACAGTTGGGGTGCACAATTGGTGCTTGACCGAACGAAAGATTGACCTTGCCACGTGTTGTAGTGAGAGCAAATGGCCGTGCGTCCTTACCCTGCCGTGAATTTTCAAATCGCAGGCCAGCCTCCCACGGCCAGCCGATAGGCAGCCGATCCCCGTTGACATAATCCCCGGAAACCATAATATAGATAAAGTCGATGTAGCCGATAGGCCGCGGTAATGACCGCCTCCGTGACAGAAACATGAACCGCTGCACATTGGCTCAGAATATCGAGGAAGGGACATCGCATGGCTCCTGAAAAGGTAAGGCTCACGAGCCTCTCCAAGACTTCCGGTTGAGCCGCAAAGATGGGTCCAGGGGACCTGGACCAGGCGCTGTGCGGCATGACCATTCCGGACAATCCGCGGGTCCTTGCGGGGATTCGTGGATCGGAAGACGCCGGAGTGTACCTCCTGGACGATCGTACTGCGCTCATTCAGACCGTGGATTTTTTCACGCCGATTGTGGATGATCCGCGGATTTTCGGCAAAGTTGCGGCAGCCAATGCGCTCAGCGATGTGTACGCCATGGGCGGCCGCCCTGTCACTGCGATGAACGTGGTCTGCTTTCCGGTGAAGAAGCTTGGCCTTGAGTTGCTTCGAGAGATTCTTGCCGGCGGCCTGGAAACGCTCACCGAGGCGGACGTGGCCCTGGTGGGTGGGCACAGCGTGGAGGACGCGGAGCCCAAATACGGCCTTTCGGTTGCTGGCCTGGTGCATCCGGACCAGCTTATGAGGAACTCCGGTCTGCGACCCGGTGACCGGCTTATCCTAACCAAAGCCGTGGGGACCGGCCTGATTGCCACTGCGCTCAAGGCGTCCTTGGCGAGCCCTCAAGCGCTCGAAGCTATGGTCCGATCGATGTGCACCTTGAATCGTCGAGCGGCAGAGGTGGCTGTTCGGGTCGGCGTGAAGTCTTGCACGGATGTGACTGGATTTGGTCTTGTGGGGCATCTGGTAGAAATGGCACGAGCGTCCTCTTGTCGGGTGAGACTCAACTCGGCTGCGGTTCCGCTTCTTGAGGGTGCGCTGGACGCGGCATCCACGGGGCTTGTCCCTGGCGGCGCCCACTCAAACAGGAAATTCTTTTCCACGTGGGTTTCACTCCTGGGAACTCTTTCCCCGGAAATGATCGATGTGCTGTTCGATCCACAGACGTCGGGAGGACTGATACTAGGGATACCCGCGGCTCGATCGCAAGAACTGAAAGATACGCTTCTGAAGGAAGGCGTGGAAATCGTGGCAGAGATCGGCGAAGTTCTGGAAACCCACTCACAAGGTCTTGTGGAAATAGCGTAGAAGCGGCTGCAAAAGCTACGAGCCTTTGGAAGAATTTCCGGGAAGGCCCTTTTTGTTCGGCCTCCCCGGACCCCTCCCCAAAAGCTCCTATCCTTCCAAGCACTTCAATCTCGGTGGGAGCAGCAATCATGCATGTTGAAATCGTGCAGGCAAACGTAACCGATGCTGCCGAGATTCTCGCGCTGCAAAAGTTGGCGTATCAAAGCGAGGCTATCCTTTATGATGATTGGTCCATTCCCCCGCTGACGCAAACTCTCACTGAAATTGAGGCTGAATTCTCTCATAAGACTTTTCTGAAAGCACATTATTCCGAAATGATCGTCGGGTCTGTCAGGGCGTCTATCGATGGTGGAACTTGTTCCATCGGTCGGTTGATCATGCATCCTGAATATCAACGAAAAGGAATCGGGACCAAATTAATGTCGGCAATTGAAGCAAGATTTCCCCTTGCTCATCGTTTTGAATTGTTTACGGGTGAGAAGAGCAAAGGCAACATCCGTCTCTATAATGGCCTTGGATATCGGGAATTCCGGACCGAGAGGATGTCAGAAAAAGTCGTAATTGTGTTCATGGAAAAGCTACGGCAGTAATCGTCCAACCTGCTGGACACGCATTGTGCTTGACAGAATGAATCGTGCGGGAGTACTCTAAAATCAGTGCTAACTCAAGTTCTTTGAGGCTCTCGGTCCTTCGGCGAGGGGCTTATCTGACCCTCGATCTGCATTCGTTCTTCTTCGTGCTCACGTGCTTGCTGCCCCTTAAATATAGATCCGAAGCCTAGACTTACCCGAGCAACGGGAGACCGGATAAAGGGGGACATTCAGATGTCCGGGCTGATTCAGGTTCAAAGAGAGGCGGGCAATCCTCTCGCAAAGGGCTTGAAATTCGGCTTGTTGCACGAAGTGTGGAACAACTTCCCCCGACTCTCCAGCAACGCATTGGCAAACCCATCCGGTCTACCGCGTATGGCGGTCGTGGCCGTCTTCACGTTGCTTGTATCTTTGCATCCTACTGTTACTCTTGCCGCGGATCCGGATCGGGCAACTACAGCTGCCAAACATTCAATGGAAGTTGCTCCCTCGGGAGTTTCGTCGCTTCCCACGGGAGATCTTTATGCTGTTATCGTCGGCCTCTCCAAGTACAAGAATCCCAAGATTCCATCCTTGAAACTCGCGGCCAAGGATGCGACCGACTTTGCCAAGTTCATAGAAACCCAAGAACAATTGTTCCGAAAGACTAAGGTCTTTCTGCGAACAAATGAAAATGCCGGCAAGACCGAGCTTGAGAAATATCTCTTCTACGAGCTGCGCCAAGCCGGCAAGGACGACACGATCGTCCTGTTCTTCAGCGGTCATGGCGCGGTGGATCCCAAGCGCCCCGGAGAGTTCTTCTTCCTTACCTACGATGCGGATCCGGAATATCTGGAAGCGACTGCTCTCAACATGACGGGCTTGCGCTTCCTTCGTAGCCTCGATTGCCCGCGCGTGGTGATGATCGCGGATGCGTGTCACTCCGGAGGATTCACTGACTGGCAGGCGAGGAGCTCGGTAATACCGCTGAAGTTGTTCCTCCGAGATTTCACGTCGTCCAGCGGTCGAGTCATAATCACTTCCAGCAGGCCCGATGAGTATTCACTGGAAGGCAGCCGTATGGACAATGGCGTTTTCACGCATTTCCTCATCGAGGGTTTAAAGGGCGCGGCTGACAAGGACGGTGACGGAGTCATCAGCGTAAAAGAGGCGTACGACTTCGTGTACGACCGGACGAGAGCAGCCACCGGCGGTGCTCAGCATCCCCAGTTCACGGGTTCGGTGGAGGGCGTTTTCCCGCTATCGGTATCTGCCAGTTTTGCTTCACGGCCGCCGACGGTGCTGGAAATCTTGACCGATCCCCCGGGCGCCGAAGTGTACGTGAGTGGAAAGCTGGTGGGGCAGACCGAGGCGGATGGCTCCCTGGTGGTGAAGCACTTGCCTATGGGCAGGCCGCTTCCAATCAAGATAATGAAAAAGGGGTGGAGAGAAGCGAGCATAGCCCCTGTTACTTTCTCGCGGGACGCGCTGCACGTTACGGGGCAATTCGTGAAGTTGCAGCCCGCGGGAGGTGTTCTGGAACTAATTTCCGACCCGCCTGGAGCGGAAGTTTTTGTTGGGAATCGGCTGGTTGGGACCACTGACCGCAGCGGCTCAATCCGGCTGGAAAACCTGCCGCTGGGAGAGCCGCTCTACGTCACGGTTAAGAAGCAGGGCTGGCAGGAAGCGAGCATCGGTCCTATTACGATCCCGCAAGACCGACCGCAAGTGAGCGGGCAACGGGTGAAGCTCAAGCAAATCCTCGGATCAATCACAGTTAGTACCGATCCACCGGCCGCGGAGATTTTCCTGGAGGGCAAGCCCGTGGGCCGAACAGACCAGAATGGAAACCTGGCCCTGAATGAGCTTCCTTTCGGCAAGAAACTATCCATCAAGGTGAAAAAGGAGGGCTGGCTTGAAGCAAGCCTTGAACCGATCACGCTCTCTCCGGACAAGCCTCACATTTCCGGGAGAAAGGTGCAGCTCAAACGTGCAGCCGGGACACTGGATCTGTTGACCGACCCACCTGACGCGGAAGTTTACCTGGGCGAGAAGTTGGCAGGGAAGTCAAAGAAGGATGGTTCGTTCGTGCTGGCCGATCTTCCCCTCGGGCAGGAGTTGTTCATCAAGGTGAAGAAGAGGGGATGGCTCGAAGCAAGTGTCGGCCCGATCGTCATCACCGCGGACAAGCTGCACGTGAAGGGCACCCGCGTGAAACTAGCGCCTGCGCGTGGCTCGCTCGAGTTGGCAGTGGATCCCGCGCCCGCGGAAGTATACGTTGCAGGGAAGCCGGCAGGTGAGACCGACAAGCTCGGGATCTTCCGACTCGAAGATCTGCCCATCGACAAACCGGTATCCGTGAAGGTCAAGAAGAAGGGTTGGCAAGAGGCAAGTCTGGCACCCGTCACTTTCTCGCCGGAAAATCTCCAAATGAAGAGGAGCGTGAAGCTTGAACCCGCGCGTGCCACGTTGGAGATCCTGACCGATCCGGATCAGGTGACTGTCAAGCTGGACGGTCGTTACCTTGGAACCACCGGACGTGACGGCAGGCTGGTCGTGCGGGCCATGCAGGTGCAAGTGCCCCACGCGCTGGAATTCGAGAAAAAAGGTTACAAGAACGAGGCGATGGCCTTGACCATCCCCGAAGCAGCCGAGGGCAAGACATTCGAGAGCGAGAAGATCCGCCTAGTTGCTGAAGCGACTCCTATGGACACTGTGACTCCTGGAAAAATCAAACCCGCGGCCGAACCTCAGCGAGCCAAGGAAGCCGTCCGCGAACCGGCCTCAAAGCCCGCGGCTGCCAAGCCAAGCTCCGCTCCCAAAGCTGGAGCAGAGGTCACATCAGAGCGCCCAAGCGAGACTTCTGAAAAGACAGGTGGAGAGGGCGCCCTTTGGGGCGGCTCGGTGTTGGGGAGTTGGGGGCGCAGAGGCAGAGAGCAGGCTGAGCTCGAGCGCCGGTCGCCGGCCTCCAAGCCTGATTCGGGCTCCCCAGCAAAAGATAGAGAGCCCTCGACAAGTCAAGGGACAGAGGGTGAATCTAAGCCGAGCATGGGGACCCCGTCTGAGGATCGTCAGTGGAAGTGGTATCGATAACCGGCTCGATGGCCTCTCTTCACGCGCCGGCCTGGCCCCAGTCTTTTTCTATGGCGTAATCAATGACGCGATGAATGACTTGGTCGCTCATGGCAGGAACGGGGTAGTCGGTCACGGCCCGGTCAGTGTTGGTGCGGTCGAATATGGGATTGTTGGAAAAGTAGAAAAGAATCGTTTGCATCTGCCGCCAGACCATTCGCTCGATCCTGTTCCGAGGCTGCGTAAACGGCGCGCCCTCGCCCGCAAAATTGATCCCGCCGATGTCAAATTTCTTGCATATGAGGTCCAGAGTCGCCTGGTGCGTGGGCGGATCAGGATGGGTGAGGTGGAATACCTTCCTGTGGTTCTTGGGATTTTCAATAATACGAACCGCGGCTTTTGACACATAATCGACCGGGATGATGTTGGCCACACCCACAGGACTTGCTGGAACATTAATGTTGAGATTGTGCCGGTCGTAGTCGGCCGCTTCCCTGGAGAGCCTGTCCAGCAAATGGACTGCCTGGAACAGATAATACCACCCGGTGAAGGACGTGCATCGGCCTGTTTCGGAATGCCCCACGATGATGCTCGGTCGTAACACCGTGGCCTGGTCTTTCCAGATCTGTTCCGCTTCCCACTTGCTCTCTTCGTATACGTTGACGAAATCGCCCCGAGGATTGTGCTTCTCATAGACCCGCTCATTGGGGACGAATCCGCATACGTACGCGGTGCTGACCAAGTGGACGTTCATGGGATGAAGCGCCACCAGCCCTTTGAGCACCTTGGCGCTGCCCACGTTGGTCTTAAGGGGCTCGCCGTTCTCATCCATGTAATGCCGAGTGGAAGCCGCGCTGTGGAGGAGATTATCCACCTCATCCAGTCCCTCGTATTCGCGACGCCATTCATCCCACTTCTGGTCAGCCTCAAGGAGCTCGCCCTTGAACCAGTGGAGGCTGTCCGCGCTCCTTGGGAGCCCGAGACTGCTCAAGAACCTAATCGTGTCAAGCTTCCGTGATTCGCTTCGATAGAGCGCCCAGACTATATGTCCTCGTTCCAGGAGGTCGGCGAGAAGATATTCGCCCAGAAATCCAGTACCTCCCGTAAGTAGAACTTTCATTGGCTTATTCATAATGATTTCAAATGCCTTTCAAGTATCAATGGGCCGTAAGTCCGTGCCTGGGGCGGGGCGCCCAAGGTGGGACCTTGGCCAAGCCAAACAACTTATTACAATAGCACCTTCTCATTCAAGGGTAAATCGGAGCTTGGCGTAACGGTGCAGTTACGTGCGGGAGTCAACTGCATCTGAATTGTCATTTCGAGGACCCCGGACATGATCCGGGGGACGAAGCAATCTCCTCTTTTAAGGTTGGAGATTGCTTCCCCCCGCTTTTCAGCGGGGTCGCAATGACACTCTGTCCAACGGGTAACGCAAAGATTACGCGCTCTTGTCTTTTTGGGCTTAACGCTTTTCCTCAATGTGGTATAGTGAGGGTTTGATTTATGACGTGAAGTTCGAGGTTCCAAATGGTACATGAGCGTGAATTTCCCATAATCGCCTTCGTCTGGCGCCACCAGGATATTACCTCTTCGGTTGTGGAGGCGGCCCGGCGCACGGCCGCGAAAGCGGTCTTCGACCTGACCGGAACGGATCCGGCCTCCATGGCCGGGGCTCTCCTCAAGGCAGACGCATCCAACGAAACCGTGCACCTCAAGGTTTCCCCCGAAGCCTTGTTAGATCCCAGGCTGGAAGAACTTCTTTCGGAAACCGGTATCAATACAGTGTGGGTAGAGCTCCATCCTGCGCTCCTGGACAAGGACCCCGGAGTATACCTTGATAGAATGCTGGAGCTGGCTCCCAGCGTCCGGTGTTGTCCTGTGGTGAGCGATCTGGGCCTGATCCGTCGTGTGATTCATGAATATCCTCTTATAACGGACATTGCATTAAAGGGCTCTGAGGCCGCGGGCTTTGTGAGCGGCGAGAACCTTTTCACCCTGTACGAAGCGGTGCGGGTGGAGCTCCTCAACGCAGGCCGCCAGTGTAACGTGGTGACTTGGGGGGGTATTGCCACGCCCGAGGCTGCCGCCGCGTTTCTGGCTGCGGGCGCAGCTGGAGTGGTCTTTGAAAGCGTGCACTGGTTGACGGATCTGGTTTCCCTGGGCGATGAGGCGCGGGACCGTATCGGCAAGCTTCGACCTGAACACACCGACCTGACCGGGCTCAACCTTCAGGTTCCGTGTCGGCTCTTTAATAAGGGGAATTCACGAGCAGTCAAGGAACTAAGGGATTTTGCCGGGTCTTTGTGCGGAGCCGAAATCAGGGATGAACAGCGGCGCTTCTTCGCGCACCGGATTGAAGAAGCCGCGATCGATCCTCTGGATAGTCATTTCTCACGTGACGAGTTGCTCCCCCTAGGCGTGGAAGCTGCATTTGCCCATTCCTTTGTTCGTCGCTTCGGTTCAAGCACGGAACAAGCCATCGATCGGTTCATCAGCGAGATTGAAGCAGCGTGCAGCCGATCCGGCGACAAGCAGAAGGCGTTCGCCGACAGCTCGGCGGCCAAAGATATGGAGACAAGATACCCGTTTATTCAGGGCGCCATGTCCTGGATTACCGATGTGCCCGAGTTTGCAGTCAAAGTCGCCGACGCTGGTGCGTTGCCGACTCTGGCGCTAGGGCTCATGGACGGTCGGTTGCTGGAGGAAAAGCTTGGCCGCGTCCGCGATGTTCTCGGCGAACGACCGTACGCAGTCAATGTGATCACTCTCCAGGAAAACCCGTTTCGAGATCAGCAGCTTGCCTGGATTCGCGCGACTAAACCTCGTTTCGCGGTGATAGCCGCGGGTGAGCCGTCCCATGCCCGGGAGCTCCTGGACGGCGGCATAGAGGTGATCTACATCGCGCCTAATGAGGAACTCCTCAAACTCGCGTTCGAAGCAGGCGTCCGTTACGTGATCTGCGAAGGAAACGAGGCGGGTGGCCATGTTGGCGAGCACTCGACCCTGACTCTTGCCCAGATGGTCATTGACCTGAAGAACCGTGAACCTGAGCTTTGTAAAGGCCGCCGCGTGATACTGGCCGGAGGGATCTGCAACCGTGAGACCGCTTTCATGGCCGCCATGTTGGGTGCGGACGCGGTTCAGATGGGAACCTGCTACCTCACCACCCGCGAAATCGTGGAGACCGGGGCGCTCAGCGAGCTGTACCGGCGCATGATTCTGGAAGCCGTCCCGGGCTCGTCCGTGATTACAGGAGAGGGGACCGGGCTGAGGGTCCGTTCCTTGAGGACCCCGCGCATCGAGGCAGTCTGTGGCCTGGAGCGGGACTTCGCGGCCGGCTCGGAGGACGAATCGTCATTCCGACATAAAATTGAGCAGCTTACTGCGGGCAGTCTGTTGATCGCGGCCAGAGGGATCGACGGTCCGGGCGGCCTCCCTATGGACGAGCAATCCTGTATCGAAAAGGGCCAGTTCATGACCGGCGCGTCAGCCGGCGTGTTGAGCCAAATTTGCTCGCTGGAGGAACTGCACCACGATCTCGCGGACTCGCCTCTCCCCCTGGGACTTCCTTTCCAGGGGCCGGTGAGGGAGGGGCTCGGCACGCGCGAAAGGCCTGAGGCAGTCCACGTCGGCCTTGTTGCCGGCAGATCTGGGATCAGGAAACCCGCGATCCAAGTTCCGGAACGGGAACGCATCGCCATAACCGGAATGAGCATCGTGAATTCGCTGGGGAACAGCCCCGAAGAGGTTTGGGCAGCCAGTAAAGCTTTGCGTTGCGGCATCGTTCCCGTGCCACCCGAAAGGTGGGACCATCAGCTCTACTTCGATTCTCGCCCCCGCACTCCTGAGAAGACGTACTGCAAGGTGGGGGCTTTCCAGCACATCGAGGTATCTCGTAAAGACTTGGGCATACCGCCGCAGGACTTCCGAACCATGACCGATTCGACCAAGGTAACCATGTGGCTTGCCAAACAGGCAGTGGAAGCCTCGGGCATTCTCGAATCGGACATACCCAAAGAGCGCATCGCGGTGCTGATCTCTCAGAATTCAGGCGAAGCCGCGGCTACACTCCAAGACGTTATTATTCGTGGCAGGACCAATGAGCTCATCTCTGCCATGAAAACCGCGATTCAACTGGACCCGGTCGCGGAAGAAGCGGCAGCCGAAGCGGTAAAATGCGGCCGCATAGTCATAGACGATACCACCCTACTCGGCAGGCTCAATTGCGCGGCAGCAGGATTCATCTGCAACAAGTACGGCTTCCAGGGTCCGAGCTTTGCGGTTTCCGCGGCGTGCGCAACCGCACTTGTGGCTCTGTACAGCGCATACCAGATGATCCGAAACGGCATCATCGACGCCGCAGTTGTAGGAGGCGCGGAAGAAAGCCTCACACCCATGCACTTCCTGGAGTTCTCAGCTTTGGGTGCGCTCGCGGGGCTCTCAGGGGTGGAACGGGCCGCGCATGAAGTAAGCCGGCCGTTCGACGCTGACCGTGACGGCATGGTCCTGGGCGAAGGCGGCGGCATGATCGTGATCGAGCGCGAGTCTGTGGCTCGGAGCAGGGGTGCGAGGATTCACGCGTACATCACTTCGATGGGCGCGAGCAACAACCACCTGGGCATGGTGGAGTCTTCCCGCGTCACGCAGGAAATAGCCATCGCTGCATCGTTTGCGGACGCGCGGTACGGTCCGGAAGGCGTTGACCTGGTGGAATGCCACGCGACCAGCACGCGGCAGGGCGATGTGGAGGAAGTCCACGCGCTCAGGAAGTTCTACGGTCCCGACCAACCAGTGGCGCTGACTTCGTTCAAATCGCAGATCGGCCACACCTTGGGAGCTTCGGGTGTCAACAGCCTGATCCGCGGTGTGATGGCCATTAAAGACCGGGTGCTTCCCCCGAGCATCAATTACGAAACCCCCGATCCGGACATGGAACTGAATGGGTCCGGGATTTCGATTGCCACAGGACTGAATGATTGGAAGACAGGTAACGGCAAGCCCAGGCGCTTCCAAGTGAATGCGTTTGGATTTGGCGGATCCAACTACGTGCTCCAAGTGGAAGAATCTGCGGAAGATCAGGATACGGTGCTGGTTTCTATTCCCGAACCGGATGCCGCGGCTGCGCAGGAAAGCCCGGAAGCTGACCTCCCGCGCGGTCTGCATTTATACACCACCGAGATCGGCCACCAGACTTACCGCATGGGCGTGGTGGCAGATGACGAGCCCGTCGCTCTGGAGATGGTCGAGAAGGCTGAACCAATCGGCAATGGCGGTCCAGTACCGGCCAAGCGTGTTCGAGCCCTGGCGCGCCAGGGAATCCACATAGGACTTGCGGAAGGCGCGGCGCCTCCGTTAGCTCTGGTCTTTCCCGGTCAGGGCTCTCACTACGCGGGCATGGCTCACGAGCTGTACGAAACCTTCCCCGTAATTCGGGAATGGATGGATCGCATTGCCGACGTGGCGGATTTCGACATATTACGGCTCTTGTTCCACGACCGCGAAGAAGACTTGCAGAAGACCAGGTGGCAGCAGCCGGCCCTCTTCACCATGGAATACGCCATGGCCAGGTATCTCGTTTCCTTGGGAATTCGACCGGTGGCAATGGCGGGTCACAGTCTGGGTGAGTTAACTGCGCTTTGTCTTGCGGGCGTGTACTCGTACGAGGATGGCTTCCGCATCGTGAATAAGCGAGCCGTCTGTATGGACAAAGCCTGCGAAATGAACGCGGATCCGGGCATCATGATGGCGGTAGATGCGCCTCTGGATTATCTGGAAGAGAAGCTCCGAAATCTCGATAAAGTCTACGTCACCAATATCAATTCGCCAAACCAAGTAGTTCTGGGTGGGGACACGGATGCGGTCACCGCTCTGGGCGAGGAGCTCAAGGCTGAGGGATACCGCCGGACCAGGTTACGGGTCAGCATGGCTTTCCATTCGCCGATCATGGCCTGCATCCACGACGAGCTGGAAGAATTCATTGCCGGCATTCCGTTTCATGCTCCGCAAATCCCGGTGATTTCAAATACCACCATGATGCCGTTCCCGGACGATCCGGTCGAGATGAAAAGAATCGTGATGGCTCATTTGGAGTCGCCGGTTCATTGGATGCAGAACGCGCGGACCCTCTGGGACGACTATGGCGTCCGGCTCTTTGTGGAAGTAGGGCCGCGAGATATCCTGAGCAACCTCATTACGGACAGCATTCCGGATTCAGACTGCCTCCAGACATGTCTCCCGTCCGCGGAAAGCCTCATCTATCGGACCGCGTTGGCTCAGCTTTACGCTCGAGGCAACCTGAAGCCCAGAACTCGGCCGAAGCTCGTAGCGTTCGCGGGGAAGGAGAGCCGACCGGAGGCGAGCGCGGCCGCGCCTGAAAGTCGGCGCACGACCTCCACGACCCGCCCAACAGGAGCGCCCGGAGCCATTGAATGGGTCGTGCAGCGGGAAATCAACTCGTTCCTGCTGGAAACCTTCGGCCGTTTCTTGAAACCGAGCATCTTGGCTGCAATTCGGCGTGAAGTGGACCCGAATTTCAGCGAAGAAAAGCTGGAAACGGTGCTACGGACAGTACTGCCGGGTATGACGAGTCCGCCAATATCAGCTAGTAAGGCTGTACCGGTGACTGCTGCTGCGGCAGCGCCTGTCGCGGTGGCTCCGGCGGGTCCTGCTGCAGCCCCGATGCAAGCCCCTTCAGGTGAAGAAGACGTTACCGAGGCAGTGATTCGGATCATTATGGAAGCGACTGGGTACGAGCGGGATGAAATCGAACCTGATATGGATCTGAGAGAAGATCTGTCCATTCGATCCAGCCGTCTGCCTGTAATTATGGACGCGGTGGAAAACCACTTCAGTATTAAGATCGAGCTCGAACAATTCATGGATGTGCGGACCATCAGAGAGGTCGCGGACACCATTTCTGCGATTCTTGCCAGAAAACAGAGTGTTGCGCCTCGCGCTTCCGCGGATGGGTCTGCCGTTCCCCCTGATTCTGCCGCGGCCGAGCAAGCTCCCTCGGGAGGGCCGGCTCCGAAGATCCTAACTTCAACGGAACAGGAACCAATCAAGCGACTCGTTTTCCGCGAGGTTCCGCTGGAAGAGGGGAGCTCTCAGCCGGTTGAGTTGGACACACTGGAGTCCGTGGTGATCTACTCGGCCGAGGGCGGGACTGGAATGCGCAAGCGAGTGGCCGAGGTGTTTCGCAGAGACTATGGAGTGAACCTGGTACTCTCCGCGTTCGGGAAGCCGGGGCAGGCCGGCGATGAGTGCTGCGATCTCTCGACAGACGCGGGCGCAGCTGCCGCGGAATACCACCTGCGGGAAGTGGAATCGCTTGCAGGAACGGTTTTCATCATTGACGACGTCTTTGAAAGCAAGAACCCAGAGGTGGAAGATCTTTCACGAATACTGACCGGTTTCTTCCGCCTTCTGAAAGTCTTTCTTGAGTCACCCGCGAGGAAGTTCTGTTTGCTCATACACCGGACCGAGCATCCCGAAGGTATAGGACGCGTGCTGGCAGAAGGTGTACTGGGCATGTTCCTGAGCCTGGCCCACGAGTTCTCCTCTGTTCAGTTCCGCAGCGTACGAGTGGACGAAAAGACCGATCTTCGGTCTGCTATTCGCGGAGCGTTGGACCGCAGTCGCAAGGTGGTTGAGCTCATCTATCGAGGAGGAGAAACTTTCACTACCGAGGGTCGCGTCGAGCCGCTCGTCATGAGCGAAACCCAGTCTGTTGAGTTGGGCCCTGAGAGTGTGGTGGTGATCTCCGGCGGCGGTTATGGGGTGACATCGTACCTGGCCCGCAGCTTGGTTCCTTTTGGCTGCCGCATGGTCTTTCTCGGGCGTTCCACTCTCGACCCGGACATCGATTTTCGGGAGTTGATGGACTCAACAAAGCGCGATCCGGAGGCGGCAGCGCGGATGGTCAAGCAAGCAAAGCCTGGGATCTCGCCCACGGATTTGGATCGGGAAGTGGCCAAAGTGGCCAAAACCGTTGAGATCATCCGGTTCGTGGAAGAGCTGCGCGAACTGGGAATTGACGCCTCTTACTACACGTGTGACGTGGCCGACCCGCAAAGAGCCCCACAAGTGATGGGCAACATTGTGAAAAGGTACGGGAGGATTGACGGCGTGATTCACGGCGCCGGCTTGCTCCGAGACAACTTCCTCAGGCAGATGTCAGCGGAAGACTTTGCGCGCGTGACCGCAGTGAAGTTCCTCGGCGCGTGGAATCTCTACCGGGCTGCCCAGCCCGCGGGGCTGCGATTCTTCGTTTGTCTTTCTTCCGGCGCGTCGATTCAGGGAAATCCCGGGCAAGTGAATTACTCGGCTGGTAACCGCATCATGTCAGCTCTGGTCGATCATCTGCACCGGCATCATGGCGAGATCTTCTCACGAGCCCTGATGCTGTCCCCCATAGAAGGGACGGGGATGGCGGAGAACGAAGAGGTTAAGGCTCTCATGAAGAGGATGAACGCTGCGTACATTCATGCGGAAGAGCTTGCATGCCTTTTCACGAGGGAACTAACCCTTGGACCGAAGGATGACACCTGGGTAATGTTCATGAGGAGTCTACCGGACCTTCCCACGGTGCGCTTGCAGATGTCTCTTCCGGCGCCGAAACCGGATAAGATCGACCTGGCTTCCGTCATCTTCGAGCGCGACAATTTTCCCCTCATCGACGCGGTGACCGGTCTCGACTTGCGCAAGGGCGAGCTCCTGGCAGCCAGGACCTTCTCTCAGGAGCGCGATCCTTGGATTGCAGACCACAAGCCGTTCAAGTTCCTCAAGCATCCCCTGGTGTCGGCTATCATGGCCTTGGAAACGTTCATGGAATCTTCCCGGATTCTGTACCCCTCCTTGCATGTGCTTGGAATCAGGGATGCTCGCTTCTTAGACATCATAACGTGTCCCCCTGGAGTGGAGCGGGAATCGGAGATCACATGTGGACGTGAGTCTTTGGCGAACGGACGGCTCGTCTGCGGGGTGACGCTTGCTTCGCGGGAGATTTCACCGTCCGGCCGTCTTATGGACCGAGTGAACGCTAATTACCAGGCCCAGGTAGTGCTTGGCGCGCGCCCCGGTACACCTCCGGACCGAATGCCGGGGTTCCCTGTTACCGACGGCGATCTTGACAGCCGGCCCATGCTGAACGACGAGGTGCTGAGGTGGTACAGGGACCGCACGGACATGCAGGGACGATACCGCCTCATGGAGGAGATCCACGGGTCTGGGCCTGACGCGGTGCGTGGCCGGATAACCTACCGCACTACGGAAGATTTTGCGCCGCCTCGCAAGACCAGGTACCAGTTCTCGCCGTACCTCCTGGAAGCTCTTATGCAAGTGGCGAACTTTTACGTGATCATGAGGGACCAGAACGAACAGCGCTCCATGATACCTTTCAGAATCGGACGCATAGATATATTCCGCCAATGCTTGGAAGAAGAAGAGATCATCGTGGAAGCCCGCATCAGCAGCCGCACGGATGAGGGTATCACGTGGACTGCTCGCGGAGTGGACCGCGACGGAAAGGCCGTTATGACGGTACAAGACATGGTGATGCGCTGGTTCTCGGCATAATGAACCCCATTGAGCATGCTGTAATTGCTGAGAAACGATTGCGGGGAGCCTCGCAGTTTGGAGCGCAGGGGCGCGATTTGTCACGCGGCACTTTCGGGCTATTTGTGGAAAATCAGTACCTTGCCTCGCTCTGAGAAAAGTTGTGGACCGAGCGGGTTCCGTGTATCCTAAATAAAAGGATATGTTGGAAGGAAGAGGCTTGGAGACTCTATCCATAGACCATACATGTTTCTCTTCAGAGAGGAGCGAGAGGCAGACCCGATCTGCGCATGGTTCGTCACCGGTTTGCGTTGAATCGGTCTCTTTGACGCGGAAGGAATCCTCGGCGGTTACGGTGCTGGGTGCGGAGAACGGGCAGGGCTTGGTTCTTTATTGCTTCGAGCCTGAGGCTCTCGGTGAGAAGGGACTCGGCAAAAGGCTGGAAATGCATCGCAATCTCGTAGGGCGTCTTTTGAGGGCGCTGGCCGAGCTCTCGGCATCCGAAGGATGCGATGGAATCATGGCTGCTAGTCAGGCACAGGATGTAGAAGTAATCCCTGGGCCTTTGGGAAGGCCGCTTCTCCGCGTGGGCGGAAGAGACTCACTGCCGGTGTCATTTGCGCATGGACGCGGGCGGATCTGGGCAGCGCTAGGACTTCCCGGCTTCTCGGTGGGTATCGATGTGGCAGAGGAAACCGAATTTCCTTGCCAGTACCCTTTCGAGCGAGCCTTCCATAGGCAAGAGCTGGCCCACGTTCGAGATCTCATCAATGGGACGAGCTTTCAAGCGGCCGCCCTCATTTGGAGCGCCAAAGAATCGGTGGTTAAGGCTCTTGGTTGCGGCTTTCATCTCGTTGACCCCTTGGACCTTTGGGTAACGTTGACATCGCGGAACGCGAATCATTTACTGTTGTCAGTTCAACTAATGTCTTCTGTTGAGGACCGGCGTGTCCATGTGTCGGGGGGGACCCTGCTTGTACGCACATTGCAGAAAGACGGGTGCTGGCTTTCGGTGTGTGTTGCGTCGTTGCCAGAGCCATCAATTGGGTATTGATCCTTCTCCTCGAGCAGCACGTGGCTGCAAGACGGGAGAGTCGTTGTGAAAGTTCTCCTCATTAATACAAATACGAAGAAAGACCTACTCGCTGCCCCTCCTCTAGGACTGTGCTATGTCGCGGAGGCGACCGAGAATGCCGGACACGAAGTCCAAGTGCTCGACCTCTGCTTTTCCAAGCATCTGGAGCGCGACATCAAACAAGCGGTCGCGAGGTTTTCTCCTGACGCGATCGGCCTGTCCGTCCGTAACATAGACAACGTGAATATGTTGCACCAGGTGCTCTATGTTCCCGAAGCAATAGAGATAGCTCGACATATCCGGAGTGTTACCACAGTGCCGCTCGTGGTCGGAGGGTCCGGGGCGAGTCTGATCCCGGAACAAATCCTCAAGCACTTGGCCGCGGACTATGTGGTGGTTTCTGACGGCGAAGAAAGCTTTCCTCGTCTCTTGGCGTCGCTCCAGGACGGCCGATCACCCGATGCCATCCCTGGGGTGGGCATGATGCGAGAGGGACGGTTCCACCTGACACCGCCCCAGATGGGCCGATTCACATGGGGGAATCCCGACCTTGGCCGCTGGCTCGATATGCGGGGGTATCAAAGCATCGGAGGCAGCTACAATCTGCAAACCAAGCGAGGCTGTGCCCAAAACTGTATCTACTGTACGTACAATCAAGCTCTTGAAGGGAACAAACTCCGTCTTAGGTCCCCGAAGGATGTGGTTGATGAAGTAGAGGAGGCTGTCCTCAAGTACCGGCCCCATACCTTCGAGTTCGTCGATTCGGTCTTCAACGATCCGCTGGAACACTCGGTGCGCATCCTGGAAGAGATCATACGCCGCCCCTGGAAAGCCCATTTTACCGCCATGGGAGTCAGCTCCAAGAACCTGGACTCCCCGTATCTCGATCTCATGTGGCGGGCCGGATTCCGCTCCTTCATGATCACACCGGAATCCGCCTCGTCGGAGATGCTCAAGAACTACCAAAAAGGATTCACGCAAGATGATGTGATGAGAGCAGCCGAGGCAATCGGTCGGAGCGAGTTCGCTGCATGGTGGTTCTTCATGATCGGGGGGCCCGGTGAGACGAATGAGACTCTGCAAGAATCACTCGATTTTGCCCTGAACCACCTTCAGAAAAAGGGACGCAGGGTGACCAATGTGGCCCATTTTTTTAGCGGCGTTAGAATTTATCCACGCACTGTACTGTGGGATATTGCGGTTCGAGACGGTCTTATTTCGGCCGACGCCGACCCTCTCCAACCTCTGTGGTACATTTCTCCAGCTTTAGATCTGGATTTGGCAGTGGAGCAGATGATCGATGCGGCTCGTAGGGCCCCGGAGGTCTACCTTGGATTTGACGAGCGAATCCTGATCTTTTCGAAGGCGGCTGCTCTTTTCTTCGAGTTTTTCCGTTTTCGCAGACCATACTGGCGATATTTCAGGGCGGCCAACGCATTTGGGCTCAAGTCCGGTATCAGGTTTATGTTCAAGCCTCCCGATGTGGCCGCCGTCTTCAGGCAAGCACTCGCGAGACAGGGGTTACCCCAAGCCCTTCTGCGTAAGAGGATCGCCACTGAAGCCCACCCGCGAGTCGGGGCTTCCCGAGCGACTGGAGAGATTCGATAAACTTGACAGGAAGGGTCGTCGCTCCCCGGCAACCGGGTCCCGCGCGGAGTCGAAATCAGTAGGCTAAGAAGTTTCTTGCATTTTTCTTGCACGACTGTTATAAAAAAACGCTGCCATGAAATTTGAATTCGAGTTGCGTGGGAGGGAATACATGACGCTCACGAAAGCCGATATCGCCAAGAAAATCGCCGACGACTGCGGTTTTATGAAGGGTGAGGCGACCGAGATCGTTGAGAAGCTGCTGGACATAATTAAGCAAAAGCTGATTGCGGGAGAAGATGTGATGATATCCGGCTTCGGTAAGTGGACGGTGAAGTCCAAGCATTCCCGCAGGGGTCGCAATCCGCAGACGGGTGAAGAGCTGATCCTCGATGCCAGAAAAGTGGTCACCTGGAAATACTCACCCGTGCTCAAGAAGGCGGTGAACAGCTCGCTGTCCAAGTAGTCTGGGCGATTGCCGTGCCCGTGAGCGGGTTGGGCAACCGGGGGGAAGAGGCGCCGTGGCCTCTGGGCCCGGCAGGCCTTATCACATGGGAAGGGAACCCGTGCGAGGCAGCGAGAGGAGTTCTCAGCTCATAGGTCGGCTCACTCAACACCCCAGACGCGCGGCGGAAGGGCGTCACCGGGGCCCTCTCTCAAAGCCTCAAGCATTATCTTCCTGTCACCAGAATACAGCATCATGACGGAAAACGGCTCAAGAGACCGCGGGCGAGTACCGCTGAAATCATTTCTTTCTGACTTCCGGTCGGCTATGCCGGACCAGGAGCTTCGGGAAAAGTATGAACTCTCTCCGCGCGCGTTTCTCAGCTTGATCAAAGCGCTGCTGGATAAGAAGGTCATTTCCTCGCAGGACCTGGAACGCCGAAAGGAGATTTCGATCCAAAGAGACCAGGCGAAGGAAGCGGCGTTCCTGGCGAATCTGTATATCTGTCCCTATTGCGGGCATCCGAGTCCTCTGCCCTTCGAACAGTGCCCAGCCTGCGAACTTGATGTGAAAGACGTACTGGGGGTTCAAAACATCCTCAGTTCCGAAACCGTAGTGACCGAAGAGCACGCGTATGTGCAGGAGGCGGAAGTGGAGGTGATTGAAGAGATTGAAGAGTCTTCGGCGGAAGAAGAACGCGCGGGAATCCGTGCGGACCAAAAGCAGCAGAAAGGCAAACCCTCCGCAGTTAGTACAATCCGCTCACTCTTTTCACGCAAGAACTCAGAAGACTGAACCACGTCTCCCCTGTGAAAGCGTCTCAAATGGAAGAACCGGTGGAACGCCGCTCCCGTTATGAATCGGGGAGCGCAGATGCTGTGCAACGCGGTCATTTCGGCGAAGAGCCGGGTGGGTACCGTGAAGTGATCAGGATTGCCGGCCCGCTGATTCTTGCCACCGGTTCGTTGACGCTCACCCTTTTCGTGGACAGGCTCTTTCTCGCATGGCACAGCGAGGCTTCGGTTGCCGCGGCCAGTCCGGCAGGGATCACGTATTTCACTCTCTGTTCGCTCTTTATGGGAACCGCTCAATATGTGAACTCGATTGTGGCCCAGTACCACGGAGCGGGCGATCGACCTGCGTGTGCGAGGGCCGTATGGCAAGGGATCTTCTTTGCGATCATTTCTATGCCGTTCATTTTGGCGTGTATTCCGTTGGGCTGGTGGATCTTTGCATGGAGCGCACACGGTGAGAAGCTCGTCCAGCTTGAACAGGATTATTACACCCTGCTCATGATGGGAGGGTTGCTCTTGCCGATGAATGCGGCCCTGTCTTCCTTCTTTTCGGGCAGAGGAAAGACTTGGACCATTCTGTGGGGGAACGCGCTGGGAAACGGCGTGAACACGGTGCTGGCCTACGTGCTCATCTTCGGGAAACTGGGCCTCCCGGAACTGGGCATCCGAGGAGCGGGGATCGCCACCGCGATCAGCCAAGTGTGTCCGGTAATCTACTGGGGTTATCTATTCCTGTCCCCACAGCAGCAGGAGGCGTACCAGACTCGTCGTCAGCTTCGGTGGGATCGAGGACTGTTTCTCCTCATCGTTCGATACGGTATCCCGGCAGGATTGCAGCTCTTTCTGGATGTAGCCGCTTTTGCCCTCTTTGTCCTCCTGGTAGGAAGGTTGGGAGAGCGAGATCTGGCCGTAAGCAACATCGTGGTGAGCATAGAAATGCTCTCTTTTCTTCCCATGTGGGGTATGTCCATCGCCACCGCCACCATGGTGGGTCAATATATCGGTGGAGACAAACTGCGGGTTGCCGAAAAGAGTGTTCGATCGGCCCTGAAGCTCGCTTTCGTCTACATGGGCATAATGTCGTTTCTCTATCTCCTTTTCCCCGCGACATTCCTGGAACTCTTCAGATCCGGCGCACATTCGGAGGAAGGCTTTCAAGAGATTGTGGCCAAAGGCGCGACTATTCTGAGGCTTGTCGCTGTGTACAGCCTGTTCGACACGCTGTTCATTATCTATTCGGGGGCTCTGAAGGGGGCAGGGGACACACGCTTCGCGATGTGGGCGCAAGTGCTGCTGGCGTGGTTCGTTTTCGTTCCGCCCGTGTACCTGCTGATTCAATACTTCAACGCGAGTCTGACGATTGCTTGGACGTGGAGCGTGGTTTACGTGATCCTTCTCGGGCTGGTCTTTCGCAGTCGATACCGGACGGGGCTTTGGAAGCAGATCCGGATGCTCAATCACGCGTGATTTTCTAACGCCCGGAACAACGGCATCGCTGTTTCAGATGATAGGCCGGTCCATGCTTTATCCCAGCAATTGCCCTTGACGCGCCTGCGAGAACGAGACTAATATGCACAGTTTGATCACGGTGACCACAGAGTGTCGCGCAAAAGGAGGCCGTTGATGCCGCGGGGAACGTATCTCTTTTCTTCTGAATCGGTGACTGAAGGTCACCCCGATAAGATTGCGGACCGGATTTCGGATTCCGTGCTCGATGCCATGCTGGAGCAGGATCCCAAGTCCCGGGTGGCATGTGAAGCCCTCGTAACCACCGGTATGGTTATGGTGGCAGGAGAAATTACCAGCAGAGCCATGGTAGACGTTCCTGAACTCGTCAGAGAGACTATCAGGTCCATCGGTTACACCAGCTCCGCAATGGGTTTTGACGCAGATACCTGCGCCGTGCTGGTGGCCTTGGATAAACAATCGCCTGATATTTCAATGGGCGTGACGAGCGGCGAAGGGCTTTTCCAGGAGCAGGGCGCCGGCGATCAGGGCCTCATGTTCGGGTACGCAAGCAACGAGACCCCCGAACTCATGCCCATGGCAATCCAATTTGCGCACATGCTCACGTCACGTCTCTCTCAGGTGCGCAGGGAGAAGATCTTGCCGTTCCTGAGGCCGGACGGCAAATCACAGGTCACCGTGCAGTACGTCGACAACCGACCGGTCCGGGTGGATACCGTGGTTATCGCAGCTCAGCATGAGCCGGATGTCACTCACGAGCATATTAAAGAGAGCATCATAGAAGAGGTGATCAGAAAGGTCATCCCGAAGCGGCTCCTCGATGACAAGACCCGTTTTCTTATCAACACCACGGGACGTTTCGTCATTGGCGGACCTATGGGCGATTGCGGGCTTACGGGGCGAAAGATCATCGTGGACACGTACGGCGGATACGGGGCTCACGGAGGTGGGGCTTTCTCAGGAAAAGACCCCAGCAAAGTTGACCGATCCGCGTCTTACATGGCTCGACACGTGGCAAAGAACGTGGTGGCCGCGGGCATAGCCGACAAATGCCTCCTTCAGGTCGCGTATGCCATCGGGTACCCTGAACCGGTTTCCCTGACTGTGGACAGTCGGGGTACGGGCAGGATTTCCGACGAGCGGATCACGGAAATTATCTCCGAGGTATTCAGCTTCAAGCCTGCTGGAATTATCGAGTACCTGGATCTCTTGCTTCCCATTTACAAGAAGACGTCGGCAAACGGCCACTTCGGACGAGAGGACCCGGATTTCACCTGGGAGAAGACCAATCGGGTGGACGAACTGAAAGAGCTGGCCGGCCTGTGACGGGTTGCTATGAAAGTTTTCGGCACGAAGTACCCGTGGTCGGATCTGCGTATGGGGTGGTTTGGAGGGGAGATGAGTCTCCCCTCCAAATTATTGCGCAACGATGCGCTCCTGCTGCCGCACTCCGAGGCGAAGCCCCGGAGCGCTTGCCGAAGCCGAGGGCCTTCATAATACGTTGTAGCTATTTATCTATGGGAGTTGCCGTCCTTCACAGGTAAGATTCTTTCGGGTGGAGTTGATGGGTCAGTATTTCGATTTCTTAAGGAGCGTCAATGGATTACCATATTAAAGATGTTGGATTGGCCGAGAAGGGAAGACTCAGGATTGACTGGGCGGAACGCACCATGCCGGTCCTGCGGATGATTCGAGAGCGATTTGCCAAAGAGAAGCCGCTGGACGGCGTAGTGCTGGCAGCATGTCTCCATGTGACAACGGAGACGGCCGCGTTGGTTCATACCTTGTCCGCAGGTGGCGCTCAGGTATACGTATGCGCGTCGAACCCCTTGTCCACCCAGGATGACGTGGCCGCGGCTCTGGTGGACGCGGGGTACCGTGTCTTCGCCATCAAGGGGGAAGACACGACCACGTACTACAAACACATCAACGCTTGTCTTGACGCCAAGCCTCACATCACAATGGATGATGGGGCGGATCTGGTGGGCACCATCCATGCGGAGCGGCAAAACCTGGTCACGAACATCATAGGCGGCACCGAAGAGACCACCACAGGCGTGATCCGTTTGCGGAGCCTGGCCGATAGCGGAGTGCTCCTGTTCCCCGTGATTGCGGTCAACGACTCCAATACCAAGCATTTCTTCGATAACCGTTACGGGACGGGCCAGAGTACTGTTGATGGTATTCTCCGAGCCACTAACAGGCTCATAGCGGGCAGCGTGTTTGTGGTCTGCGGCTATGGATGGTGCGGTCGCGGTGTGGCATCGCGGGCCAAGGGCATGGGCGCCCGCGTGGTGGTGACCGAGGTCAATCCTCTACGTGCTCTCCAGGCGGTCATGGACGGGTACAACGTCATGCCATTGGGAGAAGTTGCTCCAATTGGCGACTTTTTCTGCACCGTGACCGGTGACAAGCACGTCATACGGAAAGAGCACTTCCAGATGATGAAAGACGGAGCTATTGTCTGCAATTCCGGGCACTTCAACGTGGAGATTGAAATCGACGCGTTGGAGTCCATGGCGGTGTCCCGACGAGTCATGCGCGACTTTGTCGAGGAGTTCGTCCTGGCCGACGGGCGACGCATCATCCTCTTGGGTGAGGGACGGCTGATCAATCTTGCTGCGGCCGAGGGACACCCATCGTCGGTGATGGACATGAGCTTTGCGAATCAGGCTCTTGCGAGCGAGTACCTGGTCAAAGCCGGCAAAGGGCTTTCCAAGCAGGTTCATCGTATACCCGCGGCTGTTGATGATGAAATCGCTAGGCTAAAACTGGAAACCATGGGAGTCCACATCGACACGCTCACCGAAGAGCAGGTGCAGTATCTCTCCTCGTGGGAGATGGGAACCTAAGCGCCGTCGCGTGGACACAATAGAAGAGCACGAAGTAAGGACCCAGCAGGCCAGGGGGGGCAAGAGGAGATGCCGTCAGCCTATACCTCCACTGAGACGGTCGCTCGTCCAACCATTCTGGTAGTGGACGACGATGATATGGTGCGTGGAGTGCTTGCTGAGGCCATAAAATTGGCCGGTTACGATGTGGAGGAGACCAACGATGGGGTCAAAGCCCTGGATATGGCCATTGCCACCAGGTATGACCTCATTGTGACCGATATGCGTCTTCCCAGCCTTGATGGTCTGTCGCTTATCCGCGAATTGGGAGCTCGTGGCATCGATACCGGCGTGATCGTTATTACGGGGTACGGATCGATCGAGAACGCGGTTGAATGCATGAAGGCCGGGGCCCTGGAGTATCTGATCAAGCCGTTCACGGTGGATCAGATCCACCTGGCGGTGGCCAAAGCCATTGGGGTCCGCGACCTGATGCGAAAGGCGCGTGAACGAGAGTTCTTTCGAGATCTCTCTTACGTGGATGCGCTCACCGGCGTGTTCAATCGCAGGTACTTCGACGAGGCCCTGAATAAAGAGATCGACAAGTCCCACCGACTGAAACTGCCTCTCGTCCTCCTCATGATCGACATTGATGATTTCAAGATCTACAACGATCGATACGGCCATCAGGAGGGAGACGAGCTCCTCACTCGCCTGGGCGAGATATTCAAATCCACTGTCAGGTCATATGATATTGTGGCCCGTTATGGAGGGGAGGAGTTTGCGATCATATTTCCCGGCGCGGGCAAGCGCAACGCGGCCGAGCTCGCACTCCGGTTCCTCAACGCTGTCAGAAACCACCCATTCAAGGCGCGAGATCACGCGCTACCGCATCCGGTAACGATTTCCGTAGGAGTAGCTTGCTTCCCCGAGGACGCACAGGATAGCTGGGCACTTGTGCGTAGAGCCGACGAAGCGCTCTACCAAGCCAAGCGAGCCGGCAAGGACTGCTTCCATCTGTGGGAGACGGAACAATAGTGAGTCTCGCACCGATGCGAGAGGTTATGTCATTTTGAGGAAAAGGTTCCGCCCGGGATGGCGCCATACTCTTTCAGCAACCTTACGATTTGCCTTCGTTGCCGGACGGAGAATTCGCCCTCTATCACAGGTGAATAAGCCCATCCGAGCACGGATATCCCCTTCTCGTTGATAGCATTCACGTCAGCCCCTTCCGCCAGCAGGGCCCTCACCAATCTGACTTTCCCCATTCCCACTGCCAGCATCAGAGGCGTATTTCCCATCTCGTCGCGAGCATTGACGTTCGCTCCACCCTCTATCAGTAATTTCGCGACCTGTTCTTGGTCTTTCCTGCAAGCCTCCAACAGTTTGACGCCCGCCTTGTCTTTGGTGTGAGCGACAAGCACCCTGAGTGCGGCCGCGTGCCCCTGCTCCACGGAAATGTCGAGCGGAGTTCGGCCGGCCTTATTTTTCAACGTCGGATCCGCGCCCCGTCGCAGCAGCAATGCGACTACTTCCTCGCTATCTCGTCGCGCTGCCAACGTCAGAGGAGTCTCCCCCTCGGACGTTGCCTTATTAGGCTCATTTCCTTGCTCTAGAAGGGTCTTGACGAGTAGGCTGTCTCCGCTCTTGACCGCCTCTTCCAACGAGGCCTGAGGAGCAAGCCGCGTCGGCCCCTCGGGTGGTGTCTGCGGAATAGGCGTGCCAATCAAACCTTTCGCAGTCCGCGTACTCTGGTCGATCAGTACCTCTTGTCGGGATGGCTGTGGATCTTGCACAACCGGCGGAACTGCCACAGGCGGGGAAGTCTGCGGACGCGCCGCAATTCTCTCAGTTCCCGATGGAGTCGGCCGAGGTTCGGGGGGCGCCTCAGCAACGCTTACACTTGGCTGGTCGGGTGGAGTCGGATTCGCCGGAGGAGGGGTCTCTTTCACCTTTTCGGGAGTGACAAGGCCCTGAGAAGGTTTCTCCACATTCGAACCGGGAGAAGCAACTCGATCAGAGGAAAATATTAGCGTCCCTGCGTACAACCCCACCAGAAGCACAATGACAGCGACACCGACCATAGACGCGCCGATGAGAACCTTCCGATTAACAGGCAATTTTTGCCGAAGGCGTGAACGGGGCGCTTCCTCCGGCACGGGAAAGTCGCGAAGGGAAACCGCAGAAGAGTGAACCGGCAGGACTTGAAGCGGCTCAGAGACTTCCTTCTCGATTTCATCGGCAATGGAAGTCCCGGCAGGTCCTTCTTTCTCCATTTCGTCAGGAATGAAGGTCCCGGCGAGCGCTTCTATGTCCATCAGTTCAGCAACCTGGCTTTTCTCCAAATCGGCCACGCCCTCTCGCGGGGGTTCCTCGATGGTCTCCCCAGAAGGCATCAACTCTTTGATTTCTGTGATGGGATTATCAAGACCGCAACTGGGGCAAATATCGGCTGAGCTGAGCATAGGCCTGCCGCAGGATGGGCATGGGCCGGTGAGTTTAACGGTAGGATCAAGCTCCGGCTCGATTCCTTCCAGGTCAATCGGATCGAGCGTGCCCGCTGCCAACAACTTGTCAAAAACCGACTGAAGTTGTCGTAGTGAGAGGCAGTGCTTCTCCATCAGCTCAAAGTCGGTCATGCCCGAGCGCACATCGTCAACAAATTGACTAATCTTGACGTGCCGCATTGCCATGGAGACATCCACCCCGGAAACTGACCAATATTATAGCCCATTTGCATCCTGCGGCGAAGAGGAATGTATCTGAGGTAAGTAGTCATTCGGTTACGCAGAGCTGGAGCCCTTGTCCGAATATGACATCTACAATCACGACTGCGGTGAAGCTGGTTGGAAAAACAGGAGTTTTTGGGGAGGGGTCCGGGAAGGCCGAACAAAAAGGGCCTTCCCGGCCACTTTTTCAAAAGCTCGTAGGTCTTGCAAGCGCTTCTAGCCCTAACGCTCCAGGGAGGGCGCCTCGAACCAAAGGCCGGTCACTCGCGCATCCGGGGTGGCTCGATCCAAGACAAGCTTGATAAGCACGTCATCTTTATCCTTGCTGAATCGGGCTTTGAAGAGCGTGATGAAATTGCCCTGCTGCTCGTAGGAGCCCAGATATTCCATTGACTGCAAAGACCCCAGGCTCTTCTGTACGTTGGTCTTGAATTGAAGGAACATGGTTCTGTTCTGCGCGCTCTTCATGGCGGAAGAGAATCGGGACGAGTAGAGGTTATAATCCCCTTTGGCGATCCCTTCGGTTATTCCTTTCAGTATCCCTTCCGCCAGACTCCGAGGCGAGCCGTTGCGCGGCCCCTGGGCTAAGCCCACGGGTTGGAAGATCGAAAGAGATAAGAGGGCGAAAAGGGTTAGAGCCGTGATCACGCGCATACGGAAACTCGTCCGTCATGAATAGATTTGTCCGCACCGTGCGCTTTCTCCCGGCTGAAAGAAAGGCTCGATGCGGACCGTGGAACGACCCTGAGGAGGTTTGTGGGCCGGTTGCCGTTGATTATGCAAGCGTTGAGTGGCGAACAGGCGCTACTTGCGCTCTTCCTTGACTTCGGTGAAGTCGGCATCCACCACGTCCTCTTCGGGTTTAGCGCCGGCTGAAGCTCCGCCGGCCTGACCCGCGCCTGCTTGTTGTTGGCCTGCGCCTGCACCGGCCTGCTGATACATCGCCTCGGCCAGTTTGTGAGAAGCCTGCTGGAGTTCTTCCGAGGCAGCCCGAATGGCCTGGGCGTCCGAGCCTTCCATAGCGGTTTTGGTCTTGTTGATGGCGGCTTCGATCGCACTCTTGGTCGACGCGTCGATCTTGTCCCCATGTTCTTTGAGCGACTTCTCGGTCATGTACACCATCGAGTCGGCCTGGTTCTTAGCCTCTGCCAAGTCACGCTTGGCCCTGTCGTCCGCGGCGTGAGATTCCGCGTCCTTGACCATTTGTTGGATCTCTTCTTCGGTAAGCCCACTGGACGCGGTGATCTTTATGGACTGTTCGCGGCCGGTGCCCAGATCCTTAGCGGAAACGTGCACAATGCCGTTGGCGTCGATGTCAAACGTGACTTCGATCTGAGGCACGCCTCTGGGTGCGGGCGGGATTCCTGACAGCTCGAAACGGCCGAGGGTCTTGTTGTATGCGGCCATTTCTCGTTCGCCCTGCAACACATGGATCGACACCGCAGGTTGATTGTCCGATGCAGTGGAGAAGACCTGGCCCTTCTTCGTGGGGATGGTGGTGTTCTTCTCGATAAGTTTGGTGAAAACACCTCCCAGGGTCTCGATACCGAGAGAGAGCGGAGTCACGTCCAGGAGCAACACATCCTTGACTTCGCCGGTAAGCACTGCCGCCTGAATTGCGGCCCCCACAGCCACCACTTCGTCGGGATTGACGCCCTTGTGAGGTTCCTTGCCAAAAAGTTGCTTCACCCTGGCTTGAACTGCCGGCATACGCGTCATGCCACCGACCAGAATTACTTCGTCGATGTCGTTGGCGGTGAGTCCCGCATCTTTCAAAGCGGTCTTGCACGGTTCGACGGTCTTCTCGATCAGGTCGTCCACCAATGATTCAAGCTTGGAACGGGTCAGTTTCGTGGTCAGATGTTTGGGGCCCGATGCGTCCGCGGTGATAAAGGGTAGATTGATATCGGTCTCCATCGAAGAGCTGAGCTCGATCTTCGCTTTTTCTCCAGCTTCCTTGAGGCGCTGCAACGCCATCTTGTCATTGCGAAGGTCGATCCCCTGATCTTTCTTGAACTCGTCAGCCAGGTAATCAATCAATCGCTGATCGAAATCTTCGCCACCAAGGTGGGTATTGCCGTTGGTGGACTTCACCTCGAAGACGCCTTCGCCGATTTCCAGGATGGAAATGTCAAAAGTGCCCCCGCCTAGGTCAAAGACCGCTATCTTCTCATCTTTCTTCTTTTCCAAACCATAGGCCAAAGACGCCGCGGTCGGTTCGTTGATGATGCGCAGCACGCTCAGGCCGGCGATCCTACCTGCGTCCTTTGTGGCCTGTCGTTGCGAATCATTGAAGTATGCAGGGACCGTTATAACCGCCTCGGTTACCTCGTGGCCCAGGTAGTCTTCCGCGGTCTTCTTCATTTTCTGTAGCACCATGGCGGATATTTCAGGGGGTGAATACACCGTGCCTCGCACCATGACGCCGGCATCGCCGTTCTTTCCCTCCACGATCTTAAAGGGGAGGGTTTTCACGTCCTTTTGCACTTCGGGATCGGTGAATTTTCTCCCGATTAGTCGCTTAATGGCGAAGAGCGTGTTCTCGTGGTTCGTGATGGCCTGTCTTCTTGCCACCTGTCCCACCAAGCGCTCTCCCGAATCCGTGAACGCCACGACAGACGGCGTGGTGCGACCACCCTCGGAATTGGTGATCACCACCGGATCTCCTCCTTCCATCACCGCGACACACGAATTCGTCGTTCCCAGATCGATTCCTATCACTTTGCCGGCCATCTTTTCCTCCTCGCCGCTTGCATCCTATCGGTCGATATTCAGTGCCGATTTTGTCGTCCTTCAAAAACTAGCCGAAAAGGCTGTCTTCGCCTTTATCTCATTGCTTACCCGCCGCAACGACCACGCGAGCCGGTCGCAGCAGGCGATCCTGATACATGTATCCGTCTTCAACCACGTCTATCACGGTATTCGGCTTCTGCCCTACTGCAGGAACCGCCGCGATAGCCTCATGAATGGTCGGGTCGAACGGCTGCCCCAGAGACTCGATTTTCTTCACTCCATGCTTGGCCAGCGCGTCCGTGAGCATCTGTGCAATCATCAGCACGCCTTCCAAGAAGCCCTCCGAGGGGCCCGTGGGCTCCGAATGCTCCATAGCCCTCTCGAAATTGTCCAGTACGGGGAGAAGGTCCAGAAGCAGCTCCTCGTTGCGGTACTTCAAGAGCTTTTGCCGTTCCTGGGCAGTCCTCTTCCGGAAGTTGTCCAGTTCTGCCACCGATCGTATCCAGCGATCCTGCTTGTCAAAAGCCTCTCTTGCCAGGTCTACCAGGAGCTGAGCGCACTGAGCGCGGTCCCGGTCCCACTCAACCTCTGAACCTTTCCCAGCATCTTTGACGATCCGGAGTACTTCCGCGGCCTTGGGCCACCGGTTGACGTTTTCCTCGGCCTGTGCCACCAGTCCCTCGAGCGTTTCCGCTTCAGACTCAGGTTGGGGCCTTTCTGCCGGCGGAACAGCACGTTTTTCGTTCTCTTCGTCTCGGGGAACCTCTTCGCTCACCTTAGTGACGGGGGCTGGAGTCCTGTTAATAGGTATCTTCACGTCCTTGACCTTAGTTTCATCCACCATGGGCCTCCCTGAGATGCTTTGTGCCGACTGTCCGATGAGACAGCTTCCCTTGTTCGTTTGGTGCAGGAGCGATTCCCACGCGATCCGGTTGCCTGGATCACCCGGCAGGCGCGAAAGAGGAACTCACGGGGCAATAGCTAATATATAAGGTCTATTGAGAAACAGAGAGAGACCCTGGAAATAACCCAATAAAACCCGGCTGTTATCTGTGCCCCTGCCCAACAATACATTTGGGCACCGCCTTTGGCCTTGTCAAGTGCGCGGGCGGCCAGCAGTGGTCAAAAGATGTAGGTGCCAGTAGGCGAGAGTCGATGGATTTGGTGCCACGGATGTGTCCCGCCCCGCGGGACTCATCCGTGCAATGTGGAGCTCGGTGGCGCGTTTGTGGTGATTCTCAAAAGTCCTCACGTCTTGGATTGGGAATGCAATGAATGAGGATCATGCATCGGGTGCCACTGCTGGTTTGCCCAGCAGTGCTTCCCCGATAAGGCACTGCTGGGCAAGCCAGTCCCGCGTCGCGCGGGAGCACCTACTAATGGATCCGCGCTTACTTTCGAGGGTTGCTCTATGGCACAAGATCTTTGGTTGGAGGCGTTTCCGTCAGTTAGATGGCAACCACTAGGCGCCAACGCTCACCTCCGGACTAGCCCGTCATTGCCGGGGTAGACGGAGATGATTCTTGTCCTGATAGTACTCCAGGAGCGACTTTTTGTTGCGATAAACCGTGTCCGAGAGCGAGACTTTATAAATATGCGGGTTGGAGAATCTCTTGTACTCAGGTTCGAGACTTGCAATCTCGCTCGCGGCATGGTCGCGCGTCTCTGAAAGGGGCGGGGGCTCGTAGGTCTGTTCTCCCTTGACGAAAACAGGAACAAGCACTTCTCTAACCTTGTACGGGGCCCGATACGTCTTTTTCATGTAATCGTACATAGGGTGGTGCGCTCTGACCGGATCGCCTGTGGGAAGAGGCTCGTCCGCGTCAGCGAGCAGGTCACCGATCATGTTCCCGTGTCCATTGTAGAACCGGACGATCTTCTTCACGCCCGGGTTTGTGACCTTCTCGGGATTCTCGGAAATCTTTATTTTGGGTACCAACTTACCGTCGCCGTGGTCCGCGGCCATGAGTTTGTACACCACTCCGAGCGCGGGAGTTTGATACGACGTGATGAGACGTGTGCCGACGCACCAAACGTCGATCTTCGCACCCTGCTCCGAGAGGCTGTGGATCAACCATTCATCCAGGTCGCTGCTGGCCAATATCTTGACCTCGGCAAACCCCGCTTCGTCAAGCAGGAAGCGAGCGGCCTTGGAGTAATATGCCAGGTCTCCGCTGTCTATCCTGATTCCTGCAAGCTTCTTCCCGGCCTTCTTCATTTCCTGAGCAACCTGGATGGCTCGCCGAACGCCTTCCACGGTTTCGTACGTATCGACCAGTAGCACGCAATTATCCGGAAACACCTTGGAAAACCCCCGGAATGCTTCCAACTCGTCATCAAAGCTCTCCACCCAGCTATGCGCGTGAGTGCCCCGGACCGGAATCCCAAAAAGCTTGCCGGCCTTCACGTTGGACGTGCCCACGCACCCTCCGATATACGCTGCCCGTGCGCCGTACAGAGCAGCGTCCAGACCGTGCGCTCGCCGAGTGCCGAAATCCACTACCGGCGCACCTTTGGTTGCGAGGCACAACCGGGCAGCTTTAGTGGCGATCAACGTCTGGTGACCGACAATAGCGAGCAGTGTGGTCTCCAGAACTTGGGCCTCCGCAATGGGAGCGATTACCCGAATGAGAGGCTCGTTCGGGAAAACCACCGTACCCTCAGGGACGGCCCAGATGTCCCCCGTGAATTTGATCCCGTCCACGAGCAGCTGGAGGGCCTCCTCGGGAAAGAGTCCGAGGCTCCTGAGATATTCGACGTCATCGGGGTACACGCGCAGGTTTTTGACATAATCGATTACGGATTGGAGCCCCGCAAAGACGCAGAAGCCGCCGTTGTCCGGATTTTTACGGTAGTACAGGTCAAAGCAGGCTAACTGGTCCCTCTTTCCCAGCACACCGTACCCGGCACACATGGTGAGCTCATACAGGTCAGTGTCCATCGTGCGATTGTGCCTGCGCAGACCATCCATGCCTCGCGCTGCATCGAGTTCGCCGAGGTCCGATCCGGTTTCAGAGTCTATCAGTTCCACGCGATCCAGAAGCCTGCCGGTTGCCGGATCACGGAAGACAGGTTTCATGTTTCGGTCTCCTTCCGCTTCTCCATGAAAAACGCCTTGAAAGCCTCCTCATAAGGCTCGCGCGCTATTCCATGCTCGGTGATAATGCCTGCAATGAGTTGGTGAGGCGTCACATCAAAAGCGATGTTGCGGACACGCACTCCCTCAGGGGCAATCCTCACACCGCCGATATGAGTGACCTCCGTGGGGTCACGTTCCTCAATGGGTATTCCGGTACCCACTGGTATGGACATGTCGATGGTGGATAGGGGCGCGGCCACGTAAAAGGGGACTTCGTGATACCTGGCAAGCACCGCGACAGAGTAGGTGCCGATCTTGTTCGCCGCATCACCATTCGCGGCTATGCGGTCCGCGCCAACAACCACCTTTTGAATTTCGCCTCTTTGCATGAGCGCGCCCGCTGTATTGTCCGGGATCAGCGTGACCGGGATGCCAAGCTTCATTAGTTCCCACGCTGTGATGCGAGCGCCCTGATTCAGCGGCCGCGTCTCGTCCGAAACGACACTGATTTTCTTTCCTTGCTCAAATGCGGCTCGGATGACGCCCAAAGCGGTTCCATAGCCGGCCGTCGCGCATCCACCCGCATTGCAATGGGTCAGCACCGTTTCGCCATCGTTCAGCAGGCCCGCTCCGGACACGCCTATGCGCTTGCACAGCAAACGATCCTCCTGTTCCATCAATACTGCCTCTTCGACCAGGCGCCGCTGAACTTCTCGGAGATCCCGATCCCCCAAACGAGCGACCACACCCTTCATGCGCTCCACAGCCCAGAAGAGATTCACCGCGGTCGGACGGGTTGCTGCAATCTGATCGCAAACTGCCTGGAACCTACTCCGGAAGGCTTCCCGATCATGGGAACCAGCATCGAGCATTCCCAGCGCAACGCCCATGGCCGCGGCCACTCCAATAGCCGGAGCTCCTCGAACCGCGAGACGCCGTATGGCATCGCATATCTGGTCCACCGTGCGAATCTCCAGGTACAGCTCCTCCGCGGGGAGGCGGGTCTGATCTAGGAGCCTGATATGATCGCCCTTCCACTCTATGGTCCTAAAAGGATCTTCCACCATGAACGTCCTTTCATGCTCTTTTGCCGTTTGAGAGCGAATGCGGGGCACTAAGAAGCCCGGCGAAGTTGAGAGAGCCAGCATAACCAGCGTCGGCTAAAGAGTCAATGTTGAGAGCGGTTTGCCGTGTATCCATTCAGTTACTCCGGGGAAGGTACCCTCCTTCCTGCGGAGCATACAGGCCTGAATTCCGGCCCCTTACCTGAACGTGGGTCTCACTGTGCAGGAGTGGATGGAAATCTGGTGCCACGGATGTGCCGAAGGCTCATCCGTGCCGGTCTGGTCCGGAGGAACGTCCTAGGATTGGGATTCCACAGCTGGAGAGGCTCTCGTCGGCCGTCGGGCAAGAACCGACAAGCGCGGATGAGTCCCGCGGGACGGGACATATCCGTGGCACCAGACTCGATGGCAGCACTGTCATATTGCGTTGTGACTGGCAAGTTATGGAAGCTCGCCGGAAGGACCGTAAGCGCATACGGAAAACGGAGGCCAGGCTGAGTCAAGAGAATTGGACGCCGTGCCTCGCGTAACTGAACGATTGTGTCCACAGTTGGTTTCGGATCAATGAGCGAGCCCTGGGACATGGTATCTAAGGACTTATTGTCAAAAAAATAATAAAATTACACCATGTTGATAAAAGTTTATCAACTTTTTATTTGATTATTTTTGGTAGTACTGCTATATAGCGCTAAAAATGCTGAGAGGGTCCGAGATGAAATTCTGTACCTCTTCAGTCCTCATCGCACTCGTCGCGATTGCGCTCATCCTCCCCGTCGGAAACGCCCATGCCAGCCGAACCTGGTACTTGGCCCTCTGCCAGGAGCTGGTGAACAACGCGCGCGCTTACGAGGCAAAGGCAGACGCGCACAACCGACAAGCGCAAGGACTCATGGTCCAAATCGAACAGATGGCCAGACTGCCGAAGAATCAAGCCACGATCTCCGGGATGGACAAGCTCTTCTCCATGTATGATGAAAACCGGGCGATGGAGGCTAAGTATCGTCAGCTCTACCGCAAGTCCACCGAAGAGGCGGACAAGTGCATGAAGGGCGTTGAGTGAGTACCGTCTGAGCTGCTGGATGTCCCTATTTTCGATGGCCGTTGCGTTTCGATATCGCCACGATCTTGTACGCCCCGCACGTGAATTCTCGCGGCCAAGCGCATATCCCCATCTCTCATGAATCCACCGGGTGCAATCTTTGCCTGACGGCGGGATTCACCCGGTTTCCGCGTCCTGCCCCATTCACCGCACGCGTAACCATTCAGTCACGTGGAGAGTAACGCGCGCGAGTGTATTCGTATCCCACGTCTGTGCTTCCTGCTTCACTGTTGACCGGCAACCTTCTATAATGAGAATAGGTGCTACTTTGAACCCGACCGAGGCTATGGGGCTCCATTCTTGGCGCGTCTTCATGGCCGCGGTAACTGTATCCCCATTAGACCGGAGGTGATCATGGTCCCGAGTGCATTCGTCGTCCCTTTGAGGATCTTAGGCTGGGCCGCGCTCGGCTTCGCTCTGGGAGTAGGATGGAAATTGGGGAGTCATCTGGTTAACGCGACTTTCGGCAAGGAAGGCCTTTTGTGCAGGGCTGACGAAGGACAGCCGTCGTCCAGTATTCTCATGAGGAAGTTCGCTGCGATTTCCGAAAAAGAGCAGTGAATACCAGCCCTTGGGAATCATACGGTTAAGGCTCACGCCGACGAAGCGTTGTTCGGCGACCAGGCGGAGACAGTATCCCTTTCGGAAAGCCTGGTATCGACCGGTAAGGTAGGCTGAATACCCAATCTACTGATACACGACTAGTAGTTGCTCACTTCCTTAAGTATTTAAAAGGGTTACATGGTTTAGAGTCGCCGATAATCTGAATTCAGAAACGTAATTATTGACCCTTGCGAATGCGCTCAATATCATCGGCCATTTCAACAACGTAAATGCCTTTTTTGATCGTTTTGTCAGTCAGTTTGCACACTTTTGAAGTCGATCCGGCTACGACTTCCTTAGCCATCGGGCATGACGAAGCTCTGAAATACGCCTCCTGGAGGGCGCTATGAAAGACCAGGACAAGAGCGACAAGCGACAGGCAACTGCCGAAACCGCGGGAATCGAACAGGCCCTCAAGGAGAGTGAGGAGCGCTTTCGTTCAATTTTCGAGAACGCCGCGGTAATGGTGGCTCTTGTTGACAAGAACGGTTTTGTGCTGGAGGCGAATGAAGCTGCCGGTCGGTTCCTAGGATACCCTCGTGCGGAGCTGGTGGGGATGCACTTCTCAAAATTCACTCATCCGGAGGACCTGGCTCGTGACAGAGAACTGTATGACTCGTTGGCTCGAGGTGAGCGACCCGGGTACGTTTTGGAGACTCGATACGTCCGCAAGGACGGACAAATCGCATGGGGGCGCCTCAACATCTCTGTGATCCCAGATGCTGAGGGACGCAAGAAGTATTCGGTCGCTGTTTGCGAAGATATTACCGACCGCAAGCGCATCAGGGAGGCCTTGGCTGAGAGCGAAGAGAAATACCGTCAGGTGGTGGAAAAGGCCCGGGAAGGAATCTATGTGCTCCAAGACGGGAAGTTTCGGTTCGTCAACCCCGCTACCGCCAAGTTGGCGGAGTGCGCTCTGGAGGAATTGCTAGACCAGCCGTTTGAACCCTTTGTCCACCCCGATGACAGGAACACGGTGCTTGACCGCCATTACCGCAGATTAGCCGGTGAAACCTTCCCCAGTCGATACGTGCTCCGAATTGTTACCAAAACCGGGAAGGTCAAGTGGGTCGAGCAGGATGCGGTGATGATTCAATGGGATCAGAGGCCAGCAGCGCTCGTTTTCGTTACGGACGTCTCCGAACGCAAGCTGGCGGAGGAAGAGCTCAAGCGCAAAGAGCAGCTTATGACGCAGATCATAGACTTCCTGCCCGATGCCACCTTTGTGATCGATCGGGAAGGCCGCGTCGTTTTTTGGAATCGAGCCATTGAAGAATTGACTGGGGTAAAGGCGCTCGACATGCTTGGCAAGGGCAACTGCGAGTATTCGCTGGCGTTCTATTCGGACAGAAGGCCGGTGCTCATCGATCTGGCAACCAGGCCTGACCCTGCGATCGAGCAGCGATACGCGTACGTTAAGAAGCAAGGGGACATGCTCGTCTCCGAATCCAACCCGGAAGCCTCGAAACTTGGCAGCCGCTACCTTTGGAACACGGCCCGCCCGCTGTATGACGAACAGGGGAATATTATCGGCGCCATTGAGTCCATTCGAGACATAACGGAAACGAAAAAGGCGGAACAGGTTCTCTTAAGAACGGAACGCCTGACCGCGATAGCAGATCTTGCGGGGGGAGTGGCGCATAACTTCAACAACCTTCTGCAAATCGTTATCGGGAACCTAGAACTTGCTCTTCAGGATCTGGAGTCAGGCAACGAGGAGAGCGCCCGAGAATTTATGGAGCAGGTTCTGGTAACCGCTAGGTCCGGGGCCGCAACAGTGAGAAACCTCCAGGATTTCGCCAGGGTTCGGGCTGACATGGGACCTTCTGAAGCTACAGCCCTGGACCTCTCGCAGCTCTTGAATCAGGCCATCGAAGTGAGCAAGCCTCTGTGGCGCAGCTTGGCAGAAAAGGAAGGCATCCACATCACCATGAATAAGCACATTGCGAAAGGATGCCTCGTCAAAGGGGTCGAGAGCGAGCTCTTCGAGGTTTTGGTCAACTTGATCAAGAACGCGGTGGAGGCCATCTCTCAAAAGGGCGAGATCCGAATCGACCTTGCTCGAGAAGACGACCAAGCGGTCGTTAGAGTACATGACACCGGCCACGGCATCGCACGATCAGACCTGGGCAAGGTTTTCGAGCCCTTCTGGGGCACCAAGGGAGTTGGCATCGGGACAGGAATGGGCCTCTCTGTGAGTCATGGCATTGTACAGCGTCACGGGGGCGAGATCTCGGTTGAGAGCACACAAGGAAAGGGTACTGTGTTCACGGTCAAGCTGCCTCTGGCTCCTGAACCGGGCGAAAGGGCGCCGACCGAGCAGGAGAGCGCACTCGCCCAGGATCTTAGCGTTTTGATCGTAGACGACATGCCGCCCATAACTAGACTTGTGGAAAAGACACTGACTCGTTGCGGTCTAAAAGCCTTTTCCGCGACCTCGGGGGAGCAGGCCTTGGAAATATTCCAGGACCGCAAAATAGACCTGGTAATATGCGACCTCGCCATGCCCGGTATGAACGGCTGGGAGGTGGGCAAAGCGATCCAGGAGCTGTGTCGAGAGCGAAGCGTCCCGAAGGTACCCTTTATCCTGCTGACCGGTTGGGGCGGGCAGGCTCTCGAACAGACCAAGCTGGCAGAGTCAGGGGTGGATGCACTTGTGGAGAAACCCATTAGTGTTAAGAAGCTGTTGCAGTCTGTTCGCGAAGTAACTGCTACTGCGGCGCAGACCACTTCCTGAACTCTTCGACCACAAAGAGGAGGTGCTCTTTCATGGCAGCCTCCGCTTCATCAGGGTCCCTATTCTGAATGGCCTTGAAGATCCTGAGGTGGTGATTGAGAATCCTTTCCTGAGATTCCCTGGCGACGAACATCTGTTCTCTGTGAATTTTGATGGAATAATTGATCAACTGGTAAATGCTGCTCATCAAATGGAGAAAGATCGTGTTGTGCGCGGCCGCGGCCACTTCGGTGTGGAATTTGAAATCGATTTCGTAACGGATTTCCCCTTTCTCAAGGTCGTGCTCCATCTCTTCCAGATAGTAACGGATCCGGGCAAGCTCTTCCTCCGAACGATTTATTGCGGCTTGTCTCGCGGACAAAGCTTCCATGTAGGCCCGGACTTCGGTTAGTTCGAGGACACGCTGCCGGTCATCCCCCAGAAACACCTCCATCGGTTTCTGGATTTCTTGCTCCGTGATGTTCCTTACGATAGTCCCGCCACCGTGCAGTGTTTCAACAATTCCCTGAAGCTCTAGTTGCTGGAGGGCCTGGCGGACCGAGGGGCGGCTCACCCCCATCTGTTCGGCGAGTTCACGCTCGGACGGGAGGCGATCGCCGGCACGGAAGAGCCCTTGACTGATGACATCTTTGAGCTGCTTGGCGACCCTATCTGAGATGCGTTCCGGTCGAACGCGTTGGAAGAGTGGCTGGGGGGAGTCTTTTGTGTCGAGCGCCATAAGAAGCTGAATACGCAAGAGGATGCGGGCTGTCAAGTCTTTTAGCCGCGCCGTGTAAAAATGACTTGACAAGCAATGATGTTATGTGGCCTGGTGGTCATACCACTTTATCAGGTGTATGACCCATGGCGCCACGAACTCGAACAACGCGAGACCGCAAGCGTCTGCCATCGCGTCTCATGTCCCATCCCCTGGCCCAAAGCTGGTCTCCTGTTCCCGTGGCGCCTTTCACTCTTTGCCGACATACCTCAAACGGCTCAGGCTCAAGATACACAGAGGCAATCTTGGCGGATTCACCACTTCGTTCGTTTGGATGGGTCGATCAAGACCTATCACACGGATATGACAGCCGAGGAAAAGACAGGAGCGGGGACGGCTTTCGTTCTCTTTCCTGATGAACCGCAGATTGCCGGCTCCCGTATGAGAGGAGGTGATGCATTCCCAAGGTGGTCCGGCACGTCGAAATCGCTCACAATTCCAATAGATTCAGCGGAGGAACGCGGAATGAGAAAAATAGCAGTGACAATGCTTGCGCTGATCACGGCGCTTGCGGTGGCGAGTGGTACGGCAACCTACTCGTTCGCCCAGGAAAAGCAGGCCGGAAAGAAGATCGAGAAATTCGGCGAGGATCAGAGAGCCAAAGAGTGGAAAGGCAAACGATGGACAACCTCGGACAAGAAGTTCACCTGGCGCGCGAGCGATCCGTGGGGCGGACTGCTCTTTCATGATTTCCTCGTGCATTTCGCGGATAGCGTTAGGGCTGCCAGCGGTGGGCGCCTCGATATCAAGGTGTTCCAGACCGGCGCGATAGTGCCGGCTATGGAGGTCTTCGACGCGGTCTCAAAGGGCACCCTTGATCTCGGCCATGCCTGGCCGGGTTACTGGAAAGGGAAAAATGAGGCGTTCGTGGCTTTCGCCTCGGTCCCGTTTGGTTTGGACGTAGAGGGGTACAACATTTGGTACTACGAGCGGGGCGGAAAAGAAATGCTCAACCAGCTTTACAAGCCCTACAGCATGGTGGGCCTTTTCTGCGGCATTGGCGGGCAAGAGCTTGGCATCCGTTCAAACAAACGAGCCACGAAGATGGAAGACTTCAAAGGAATGAAGATCAGAACCGTGGGATGGTATCAGGACATCCTCTCGCGGCTCGGCGCTAGTGTGACCCCCTTGCCCGGCCCTGAAATCTACCTTGCGCTGGAAAGGGGCGTGATCGACGCGTGTGAGTTTAGCTGCCCCGCGATCGACCTACCGCAAGGATTCCATGAGATCACCAAGTGGTGCATCCAGCCGGGCGTGCACCAGCCCAGCGTTCAATGTGACATATTCATCAATAAGAAAAAATGGGACGAGCTGCCTGACGACTTGAAAGCCATCGTGGAGATCTGCGCAAAGGAGACCCAATTGTGGTCATACTCGTGGATCGAAAACCTGAACATCAAAGCCATCGACGAAATGGGCAAGAAGTTGGAGTTCGTTCGGATGGATGATCAGACCATCGCGGAATTCGCCAAAACCTCCAAGAAGTACCTTGATGAGCTTGCTGCCAAGAACCCTGATGTGAAGAAAGCCCTGGACTCGCAGGAGCAGTTCAAGAAGGACTTTGCCAAGTGGCGTGAAATACGGAGTGGAGCCACTCCTTGGCCAATCGACGAAGTCACAAAAGGCAAGCTCTACCAATAGGCATGTAGCTGCTTCGACGTGGAGCGGCATAACGCGCCTGCTCGTGAACGCGCCCCGGAGAGCGGTGCTTTCCGGGGCCCCTTCGGCAATCGCAGCATGGGAAGGGAACGGCGATGAAGAAATTCGTTCGCGCGGTCGATGCTTTCAACGAATTCATCGGTAAGTACGTCGCGCTTTTGATCTTGCCTCTTGTCGGTGTTGTCACGTACGAGGTTATCCTCCGAAAGGTTTTTCATTCTCCGACTATATGGGCTTTTGAGATGACCGTGTATCTGTACGGCGCACATTTCCTCCTCGGCGCCGCGTACACATATCTCCATGACCGGCATGTGCGAATCGACATTTTGTATCAGAAGTTGCCCGTCAGAATCCAGCTCTGGGTATCTGTAGTGACATTCCTGGTCATCTTCGTGCCTTTTGTGGGTGGGCTGAGCTGGGCTGCAGTGCTGTATGCGGGTCACTCAATTGCTACGAAGGAACTCAGTTGGAGCGCATGGAAGCCCCCTGTGTACATCTACAAGACGATCATGCCGATAGGCCTAATCATGCTTTTCGTTCAGGGGTTGGCACGTTTTGTCCGTGACATCTACAGGCTGAGGGGAGAAGAGATATGAGCCCTGAAAGCGTAGCCATCTACATGTTTGCCACCTTGTTTGTGGCGCTGTTTTTGGGGCATCCCCTGGCCTTTTCTTTGGGTGCGGTAGGTGTCCTGTTCGGCCTCATAGGCTGGGGCGGTTCCCCGGAACAAGTGTTTGCGCTTTTTGCAAATAAGACTTACGGCGTCATGGATGAGTATGTCTTGGTGGCGGTTCCGCTGTTCATTTTTATGGCCCAGATGCTCGATGTATCGGGGATTGCAGAGGCGCTCTTCCACACCATGCACGTGTTATGGGGGCCTGTGCGGGGAGGCCTGGGGATCGCCGTACTCATGGTCTGCGTGGTGTTTGCGGCGTCCACCGGCGTCGTGGGCGCGACCGAAGTCGCTATCGGCCTCATCGCGGTGCCTAACCTTTTGAAACGCGGATATGACATACCCATGACCGCGGGATGCGTGTGCGCGGGCGGAACTCTGGGCATTCTCATACCTCCGAGCATAATGCTCGTGATTTATGGCGGTTTGACCAACCTGTCGGTCGGTAAGCTCTTCGCTGCGGCTTATCTGCCCGGATTCCTCTTGGCCGGTCTGTACATCGCCTACGTAGCCATAAGGTGCGGCATTAACCCTCAGATGGGGCCTGTCCTGCCCCCTGAGGAGCGTATGTACACTGTTGGGCAAAAGGTCTGGATGGTTGTGACCACTCTTTTGCCCCCTGTGTTTCTTATTGCGATGGTGCTTGGGAGCCTCGTGGTGGGTGTTGCCACCACCACCGAAGCCGCGGGTTTAGGCGCGGTGGGAGCGACGATTCTTGCCATAGCTTATCGAAAGTTGACCTGGACCGCGATCGTTGAGGCATCCGTGGCGACGCTGAAGATCACCTCCATGGTGATGATTCTGTTCGTGGGAGGAAATGCATTCCAATCGGTTTTCATGGGATTGGGCGGAGGCGACGCAGTCGCGGATCTCCTCCTTGGTCTCAAGGCCAGCCCCCTGGCGGTCCTCTTCATCATGATGGGGATTGTCTTCTTCCTCGGATGTTTCATCGACTGGCTCGGAATCCTGCTCATTGTGACGCCGGTCTTCGGTCCTGTGGCTCAGGAACTGGGTTTTGATCCCCTGTATTTCGGAACGCTGATCTGTGTGAATCTCCAGATGGCGTTTCTTACCCCTCCTTTCGGTTATTCCTTGTTCTATCTCAGAGGAATAGCTCCTCCTGAAATGACTATCGAGCACATATACAAAGGTGTCGTGCCCTTTGTTTGCCTGCAATGGGTGGGACTGCTTTGCTGCATCTTCTATGAGCCACTCATAATGTGGCTGCCCAAGGTCATATTCGGCGAATAACGGCCCTTGAGAGAGGGAAGGCTGGAGCGGAGCGAGGACACTAAATGAATATCATTACCATTTCGAGACAAGTGGGAGCGTATGCGGATCTCATTGCCGCCACGGTGGCTCAGAAAATGGGCCTGGAGTTCATAGATCGCGACCGGGTGCACCAAGTTGCGCTAAGCTGTGACCCCGAATATGGCGACCTCTGCACGATATACGAAACCGAGCACGGTCCGGGTTTCTTTGAGCGCCTCTTTTTTGACAGACCTTCGTATACGAGCCTGTTCGAAGCCCTCACATTTGAGCAAGCCGCACAGGAAAACGTCGTCATCATAGGTCGCGGGGCTCAGCTAGTGCTGCGGGACGTGCCGGGCGTCTTCAGGGCCAGAATAGTCGCTCCGCTGGATGTGAGAGTGTCACGTATCACGGAGAGGCACGGTCTTTCCCGAGAAGAAGCCGAGGATTTCATTCTCAAACATGAGCACGAGCGCGACAGGCTGATTCGGTCGATCTTCCGTAGCGATCCGAATGATTGGTCTCTGTTCGATATCATTATCAATACAGCTCAATACAGTCCGGCGAATGCCGCTGACGTGCTCATCGAGGCGATAAAGAAGAAAGAGAAAGTCCCGGACAAAGAAGATGTGCGTGAGATGCTCCGTGATAGAGCGTTTGCAAAACGAGTGGAAACCGTGATCCGAAGAAGGCTCACATCAGCAGTAGCCGGCAATGTGGTCGTTACGGCAGAGCCCGGTGGCGTGATAAGGCTTGCAGGTCGGATTGCCGAAGAAAAAGACAAGAAGAAGGCTGCAAAAGTAGCCTCGGAATTCCCAGGCGTTACCCGAGTGGAAAATGACGTGAAAGTCACGGAGATCACTTTTTGACGCTGTAGCACCTTCTCTTTAAGAACATGCCCGAGTACCTGCAAATCCTGCTCAGCTTCTGCTTTCTCGTCGCGGCCTTTGTGTTGAGTCGTTACATAGTGACGTGGAAGCTCAAACGTTCCGCGAAGTTCATCATTGATGACTTAGAAGCGAAGGGCGCAGTTGACCCGATCACGGCAGTGGATCTGAGCTACGCCAAACCCAGCCTTCTGCGTATCGGCATGAGGGATTACCATTCCAAGGCACTCGAATCCATGGTGAACGAAGGGGTTATAACAAGAACCTCGGCAGGCAAGTACTTCCTGCAGACTAGACGAACCACGGAAAAAACAAGCTGATTTGCAGGACGGACCGATTCGGATCTCTCTCAGTGAGGCAATTCGATGCGGGTTCAATTATTTGGAACATGCCTTGTCGATACGTTCTTCCCGGAAACGGGCGAGGCCACGTTAAAGCTTCTCCGTCACTTCGGCGTCGATGTGGTTTACCCTCACGGACAAACCTGTTGCGGGAAGCCTGCCGACAGCGGGGGATATTCCGGTGCAGCCAGAAAAGCCGCGGAGCACTTCATATCGGTTTTTGAAGGCAACGACCCGATCGTTATTCCGTCGGGCTCATGCGCTTCTATGGTGAAGAACCACTATCCGGAGCTGTTCAAGAATGACCGCCGGATGAAGGAGAAGGCCGAAGCGGTGGCCGAGCGAACCTACGAGCTGACACAATTCCTTGTTCACGTGCTCAAGGTCCACGAGGCAGGGCTCCAGGGCAAAGGGAGTATCACATACCACTCTTCCTGCCAACTCACCAGGGAACTCGGGGTGCGGGAGGAACCTTTGTTGCTGCTGGAATCGTTGCGAGGCGCCAAGTTCATACAACTTCCCCGTGCGGACCGCTGCTGCGGTTTCGGGGGGATATTCATGGCCAGGCTCCCGGAGGTTTCGATGGCGCTGGCTGATGAAAAGGCGGACGCAATCGTGAGCACAGGAGCAGAAACGGTTACCGGCTGTGACCACGGTTGCCTAATGAATATCGCGGACGCTCTCAACAGGCGGGGTAACGCCGTAAAGGTGAAGCACATAGCCGCAGTTTTTGCCGAGGGACTCGAATGAGTATTTTCACAAGAAGTGTGCCCTTCCGGGCCAATACAATAAAAGCTTTGAATGACCCGTCCCTCAGATCTGCCTTGCGGCACGCCACCGAGACATTCGCTCAAAAAAGAAGCGAGGCCAAGGCTTCGGTTCCCTTTGAAGCCTGGCGCGATGATGCGTCTGCGATGCGATCGGATGTGCTGAGCAACCTTTCAGGGTATCTTGATCTCTTCCGCGCGAGGGCCGTGAGAGCAGGGGCGACAGTTCACTTGGCGAAAGACGCGGGGTCGGCTCGCGAGATAATCGTTTCCGTACTGAAGCAGTTCTCGGCGAAAAGAATCGTCAAGTCCAAGTCCATGATCACCGAGGAGATCCATCTCAACTCGTACCTGCACCAGCAGGGCTTCAATGTAGTGGAAACCGACCTCGGTGAGTACATCATCCAGTTGGCGCAAGAAAGTCCTTCCCACATTATCGTGCCGGCTGTGCACAAGACCAGAAGGCAAGTCGGCCGGCTTTTTGCGGAGAAACTGGGATGCGATTACACCGAAGATCCGTTCGTTCTTACAAAGATCGTCAGAAGGGTACTCAGAGACGAATTCGTTTCCGCTGACGCGGGGATTTCAGGAGCGAACTTCGCTGTTGCCGACTCCGGAAGCATTGTGATCGTGACCAACGAAGGGAACGGCCGTATGGTAACTACCCTGCCGCCGCTTCATATCGCAGTTTTTTCCATAGAAAAAATAATACCTTCTCTTGCGGACCTGCCAAAGTTGCTGAGAACGCTAACGCGCTCAGCTACCGGCCAGACGCTGTCGAGTTATGTGTCGGTGATAACCGGCTCAAGAAAGCCGGGCGAAACTACCGGCGCCACGGAATTACACCTTGTGATCCTGGACAACGGCCGCTCAGAGATCGTCAACGGAGAATTCCGCGAAATTCTCAAGTGTGTGCGGTGTGGTGCGTGCATGAACGTCTGTCCGGTGTATCGCACCGTGGGCGGACATGCATACGCCTCGACTTATCCCGGGCCCATGGGAATCATATTGACAACCCTACTGGAACGCATGGAAAGAGCCCATACACTGCTTGACGCAACAACTCTTTGTGGTGCGTGCGCGGAGGTGTGCCCGGTGAAAGTGCCTCTTCCCAGACTCTTGCGCCGGTTGAGGGAACTCAGGGTGGAACAAGACTTTACAACTCAGATGGAACGTCGGGGCATGGATGGGTTTGCTCTGGCAGCCCAATCGCCGAGGATCTTCCATTTGGGGCAAAAGGTCGCTCGACTCTCTTGGCCTCTTTTAAAGAAACTTGACGGCAATGGAGCCCTCGTGAGAATGCCGCGGCCGGATCCCGTTACGTTCACACGGAGGATGCAATGACCGGCGGCGAGACTGTAAACATTTTCATGGATAAGGCTGCAAAGGCTGGGGCGGAACCGGTCTCGGTGAAGGACATTGGTGAAATGAACCGGCTTTTGGCAACGATCTTGGAGAGCACCGAGCAGATTTATTGCCCCGGAGTCACTGAAAAAGAGTGCGCCGTAGAGATACCCGAAGACCGCCGGACCGACGACTACAGAGCCGCCTCGGTGTGCATTGAAGAAGTTTTTGGAGCCATTGCGGAAACCGGTAGCCTCATCTGCTCCAGTCATGGCGGCAAGACAGTGCAGGCAGGCTTGCTGCCGCCCCATCACGTGGCGATCGTGTCCGCGGACCGAGTGTACGAGAAGCTCGACGATTTCTTCTCTTCCTGCGGCGATTCACCACCGACCAACATAACCCTGGAGACGGGTCCCAGCAGGACCGCGGATATCGAGCTGACCCTTATCGTCGGCGTGCACGGCCCGGAGCGTTTAAGCATCATCGTGCTGTGAAACCGGTTCGCTTGAAAAGGAGGAGCATATTGCCGGTTTCTTCGAGTTCCAGAGAATGGAGGTGTCGAAGATGTCTATGCGGAAGGTCATGTCGATATTGGGGCTTTCGGTGTTCCTCACCTCGATCTGCTCGATGCAGAGCTGCTACGCTAAAGGACCAACACCGTGCGAGGCGATTAGGGAGTATCTTCAGCGGGTGGAGCACTTATCCATATACACTTTCGGCGAAGATCGGGATAAGAAGCTCGTTGAAGCGGAAGAGGCCTTTCGGGAACAATTGGGCAAATTGCACTACTCTCCGTCAACGGAATTGGCTGACCACATCAAGCGATGGGTTGGCCTAATTCGGTGGGGCCATGACAGGCTGAGAAAAGGGGATGCGCGCATGTTACTCTGGGCAAAGGAAGCGAGAGAGAAGATTCAGGAACTGTGTCCCCAGTAATTGAGCTTGTCGGAATTGGACAGGCCGCAGCACTATGATCCTTTGCCCTCATTCTTGAGATGGCGGCGACGCTTCCACTCTTATGCCGTATTTCCTCATCTTTTTGTACAAGAGCGTTCGGTGGATCCCCAGGATTTCTGCGGCGCGAGACTTGTTATTGTTTGCTCGCTCCAACGCGTAGCGGATGGCTTCGCTCTCCGAGTTTGAAGTCACGTCCCTGAGCGAAGAGTTTGCGGACTCCACCGACCCTACCGGTTTGCGTTGGAGGTAGAAGGGGAGGTCGGACGGGAACACGGTATCCTTTTCCAGCGCGGAACAGACCCGTTCGAGCACGTTGGAGAGCTCGCGGGCATTGCCCGGCCACTCGTATTGGTTGAGCACGTCCTCTGCGCTCGGGTGGAGTTTGACGTCGGGGCGGGTGAGGTCCCGGGCTATCTGGTCCAGGAGGTGCCGTGCTAGAGGTACGATGTCTTCTTTTCGCTCCCGAAGCGGCGGAATGTGGATGGGAATCACGTTGAGTCGATAGTAAAGGTCCGCGCGGAAGCGGCCCGCTGCAACCATCTCTTCCAGGTTCTGGTTGGTCGCAGCGATCAGGCGGAAGTCTACCTTGTGAACCGACGTGCCCCCTACGCGTTCAAATTCCTTTTCTTCGAGAACTCGAAGCAGTTTCGGTTGCATCTCCAGCGGCAGATCGCCGATTTCATCAAGGAATATGGTTCCGTGGTGAGCCAGTTCAAATTTTCCCGGTTTTCCGCTGTAGTTCGCGCCGGTGAATGCGCCCTGCTCGTACCCGAAGAGCTCTGATTCGAGCAGATCCTTGGGGATGGCCGCGCAGTTGATCCTTACGAAGGGGTACAGCCGCCGCGTGCCGGCATGGTGGATTCCTTGAGCGAAGAGCTCTTTACCCGTCCCCGACTCGCCGGATACCAGCACGGGCATGTTCGTGGCCGCGGCCTTGAGCGCCTGCTTTTTCAAAGCTTCAATGGTCTTGCTTGTTCCCACGATGCTCTCGACCGTGTACCGCGTCGAACGAAGGGACATGATCTCCCGTTCGTACAGTTCCAACTTGGATTCCAGCAGAGACAGCTTCTTCGCGAGCTTGCCCACGTCGCGCACGTCCTTGAACATCACCTGACCGAAGACGGCCATTACTTTACCGTTCTTCTTGATCGGGATGCGTTGAACCACCATATCCTGTCCATTGATACGGTGGCTGTCATTTATTTCGGCCTTTCCCGTACGAGCTACGATGTGCATACGGGAGTTTTCCACAACTTCGGTGCAGTGCTTGCCGATCTGGGCTTCCGGCTCGATTCCCAAGAAGCGGCCGTATGGGGGATTCATATGGGTGACGTACCCCTGCGCGTCGGTCACCAGGATCCCGTTGTAGATGTTGTCGAGAATGAGGTGGAGCAGCTCAAGCTCGTCACGAATTTCCGGGGAAAGGTCGGGGGAGTTATGTATTTTGCTTGAGTAGCGATGCGCGTTGCGGGTTTGGCTGTGATGGTTTTTCATCTGTGCCTCCACTGTATCAACCCGGCTACATGTATCCAATCTGATACATTATACGCGGCATCTTCATGAGAGGTAAACCAAAAAAACGCTGATCCCGCGATTTGAAGGGGTCCATTTTCCAAGAAGTTAGCGAGTAGCTCGGTTGTGTGCCCTCCCTATCTCCGTTTGGCCCGGGGATTGCACTCTTCTACCCGGAACTTCACTTACTGCACGGTGGGTAGGGAGATGGATATTACAGAACCGAGAATCCAGCGAGAAGAGATCCTGATCCTGCTGGACGATGATTTCAATTCCGGGAATGTGTGCATCGTCACCGGCGCAGGAACGGGGATCGGGCGAGCCACGGCTGTGGTAGCGGCGGCAAACAACCTTATGATAGTGGGATTGGACATCAACGCGGAGGAGGGTGAGAAGACCAGGCAGATGGCCCAGGAGCTGGGCGGGCAGATGGTCTTCATCAAGACCGACCTCGCAAGAGATCGAGACATCGAGAAGGCGGTCGAGCAGGCTGCATCGTTGGGCACCATTAAGTATTTGGCCAACATAGCGGGCATGCAGCACATCAACGCAATTGAAGATTTTCCTATGGAGAAGTACGACCTGATGCAGAGTGTTATGCTGCGTGCGCCGTTCTACCTCTCCAAGTTAACTATTCCGCACATGAAACGGAGTGCGGACGGCCGAGGCGTCATCGCGAACATGGCGTCCGCTCACGCGCATATCACCACACGCAACAAGCCGGTGTACAACATCACTAAGTTCGGGTTGCGCGCGCTGAGCCAATCCATATCGGCTGAAGGTGAAGGCCTGGTCCGCTCCTTCACCGTGAGCACGGGGTTTGTGAAAACGCCGTTGGCACTCAATCAGATACCTTCGCAGGCCGCGCAACGAGGGATAACGCTCGATGAGGTGGTGCGAGACGTGATGATGGGGAGATCGCAGGTTAAGGAGATGATGAGTCCCGTGGAGGTGGCTAATCTTTTCATTTTCGGCTTTTCCCGGTACGCTCGCTATTTGGTTGGCGGAGATCTGTTGTTCGATGGTGGCATGGTTTTGACCTATTAGAGGTCGGTGCTTTGAGGATACAAACCCACTAAATGCAGGAGGTGGAGATGAGACGCACAGGGTTGAAGGGGTTGGCAATTCTCTTTGTCGCGGTCTTAATCGGGGGAGTCACCTTAGTGGCAAACTCCAACGCGGCGGAAACGATCAAGATCGGATTTGTGGCCGACGTATCCGGTATCGGCGCAACCTTCTACAAGTCTCAGAAGGCTGCAATCGACCTGTTCATTGAGCAGGCCAACGCCGGAGGCGGCATCCTAGGCAAGAAACTGGAAGTGGTGGTCCGCGACGCCCAACTCAAGCCGGACATCGGCGCGAATATGGCAAGAGAGCTGATCCTCGCTGAAAAGTGTGATTTCCTTATCGGACCCACAAGCAGCGCGGTGGCTCTGGCCGTGACCAAGGTCTCAAAGGAATTCAAGAAGGTCGTGTACTTTCATACCTCGAACACGGAAGCGCTGACCACCACGGACTATCAGCCGTACATGTTTCAGGTGGTGCCCAACACCGTGATCGAAGGCCGGGGTATCGCACAGTTCCTGTCCAAGAAGCCTTTCACCAAGTATGTGTACATCGGTCCGGACTACGCGTACGGCCATACCCAGTACAATAGCTTCAAAGACAGAATGGCTAAAATCAAACCCGATGCCAAGATCCTTGAGACCATCTGGGTGAAGGTGGGTGAGACCAACTATTCTCCCTACATACCCACCCTCATGGCAAAGGACCCGCAAGTGCTTTTCACCAGCCTGTGGGGCGGCGGCTCCGCTACCTTTATCAAACAAGCCAAGCCGTATGGCTTCTTTAACAAGACCAGTATCACGTCATTGTATGACCTCGACATGCTCCGCGTCGCAGGCATGGATATGCCGGAAGGCCAACTAGGCTATGCTCGTGCAGCCTTCTACGCGATTGACACGCCACAGATAAAGGAATTCAACCAGAAGTATTTTGACAAGTTTAAGGAATGGCCGGCTGACTGGGCCATCATGGCATACGACGGCTTGATCGCTCTGACCGAAGCGATCAAAAAGGTCAATTCCATCGACTCGGAGAAAGTGGTTACCGCGATCGGGGGCCTCAAGTTCAAATCTTTGAGGGGCGACCGATTTATCCGCGCCGAAGACCACATGATGAATGCAGGCATCTATGTGGGAACTACGGCGAAGGATCCCAAGTACAAGGACTTCCTCATTATGAAGGACGTGGTTGAAGTGCCCGCCGAGGAGGTCTGGTTCTCGCTTGAAGAGGTCAAGAAGCTACAGTCGGGTCAGAAGTAAGCTAGGCCAGTGTTCGGGCTGGTCTCCCTCGACGATGAAGCCAGGGAGACCAGCCTCGGTTCGATTCATGTCTCGGTAAAGCGAATCTTGGCGAGAAGATCATGTCGGTACAATTTTACCTCTTTCTACTGGTCAATGGTCTGAGCCTCGGTATGCTGCTCTTCATCATCGCGTCCGGGCTCACTCTGGTCTTCGGTGTACTCAGGGTGATCAACTTCGCGCACGGCTCCCTGTACATGATCGGGGCCTTCCTGGCCTATTCTCTCAGCCTGCTGCTGACGGGAGGAAGTCTCTTCAGCTTCTTCGTGATGCTCCTTGTGGTTCCTCCTCTCATTGCCGTGATCGGGTTCATCCTGGAATACACTCTGTTTCGACGCATATATCGGGCCGAGCACCTGTTGCAGTTGCTGCTTACTTACGCTTTGGTCCTGATCTTGGACGACCTGGTCAGGGTTATCTGGGGCGGGGACCCGCGAAACGTGGCCCGACCGGATTTCTTGGCCGGCTCCGTTAATTTCTTCGGCATGGCGCTGCCCAGTTACAACGTGTTCATTCTATTCGTCGGACCTGCCATTGCGATCGGATTATGGCTCATGCTCTTCCGCACGAGAGCCGGTAACTTGATGAGGGCCACGGTGTCGTACCCGGACACCTTGGGAGCGCTCGGAGTGAATGTCTCATGGGTGATGACTTCCACCTTTATGCTGGGCTGCTGGCTCGCGGGGTTGGGCGGAGTGCTCATGTCCTCCTTTGCCAATATCGACCTGGGCATCGGCATGGAGAAGATTATCGAATGCTTTGCCGTGGTCGTGATCGGCGGGCTGGGGAGCGTGGGAGGCGCGCTGCTGGGATCGCTCATCATCGGCGTCGGAATCACCTGGTTGCCGGTACTCCTGGCGTCGTTTGGCGTTCAGGAAGCTTCCCGATGGGCGCTTGTCTTCCCCTATGCCATGATGGCCCTGGTACTGATCGTGAGGCCCTGGGGCCTGTTCGGAAAACCTGAGCGGTAGTGGTGCACAATGGGAAACGCGCGGAATACTGAAGCGCCATCCGGAACTGCCGGGTGGCTTGTTGGAGCCGTGGTGGTCGTGGCTCTGTTTGCACTCCCCTTGATCCTCAGCCAACTGGGGAGAACGGGCGAGTATTGGATCTGGGTAACCACCGAAATGCTGATTATGGCGCTGTTTGCCATGAGCTTGAATCTTATTCTGGGCTATGGGGGCATGGTGAGTTTCGGCCACGCGGCCTTTTTCGGAGTGGGCGCGTACACCGTCGCCTTGCTGATGAAGAAGGCCGGCGCGCCGTTGTGGCTTGCCCTGGCGCTCGCGCCGGTGACTGCTGCCATCGCGGCTGCGATCATCGGATGGTTCTGCGTCCGGCTGATCGGGCTTTATTTTGCTATTCTCACCCTCGCGTTCGGCCAGCTCCTCTATATGGTTGTTTTCCAGTGGTACACGTTTACGGGGGGCGATGACGGCATTCATGGAATCCCCAAGCCTGAGATCCTGACTCCCATTGCGTATTACTTCTTGTGCCTGGTACTCTTCCTGATTTGTTTTCTCGCCATGCGAATGATCGTGAATTCCTCATTCGGACTTACCATTCGCACGATCCGGGAGAACATGGAACGGGCCAAATTCATTGGAGTCAATGTACGCCGGTTCCAGTGGTATAATTTCATCTTAGCCGGTGCGTTCGCGGGCCTTGCAGGCGGGTTACTATGCGAGCTCAACCGGTTCGCACAGACGGAATTTCTCCACTGGAGCAAGTCCGCGGAACCTATCCTGGCGAGCCTCGTTGGCGGGATGTACTCATTGGTGGGGCCGGCGATCGGTTCCACTGTTCTGATATTCCTAAAGATTATCGTGCAGCAGGCTCACCCGAGCCTTGTGGAGACGTGGGCGATCTTCTTGGGGCTGATACTCCTCGCGGTGGTGCTCTTTGCTCCTGGCGGTCTAGTGGGATTGTATCAGCGGCTTACAGGCAAGTCAGAAACCTAGGCTAACGGCATCCGAGACAGCGGGCGGTGACATGGCAGATCACGTCTTACAAATCGAGGGCTTGTCGAAATCATTTGAAGGCAGCCAGGTCTTCAACAATATCAGTTTCTCGGTGGACAAGGGCGAGCTCAGTTCCATCATCGGGCCCAACGGAGCGGGCAAGACGACCCTTTTCAACCTGATGACCGGCTATCATGTGCCGGATAGCGGGCGGGTCCTCTTTATGGGCAAGAACATCGCGGGTCGGCAACCCTATGATATTGTCAGGCTCGGGATCGCCCGTGCGTTTCAGCGCACCAACATATTCCCGCGGATGAGTGTGCTGGAAAACCTTCTGTCCACCGTGATCACCAAGAATGGGGGAAATCTCAACGTAGTGACTCCCTCCGCGAAACTCAAATCGGCGCACGAGCGATCTTACGAGATCCTGGAAAGCGTGGGCCTCGCGGATGTGGCGCACCGACAGAGCGGCACCCTGGCCCATGGAAACCAGAAACGGCTTGATATTGCAGTCGCCCTGGCATTGGAACCGCAACTCCTCCTGTTGGACGAACCTACTGCGGGAATGAGCCCTGAAGAACGCTGGCAGACCGTCGAACTTGTTCAGCGATTATGGGAAGATCTCAAAATCACCATGCTTTTCATCGAGCATGACATGGACATCGTGTTCAAGATCTCCCAGAAGGTGCGGGTGCTCTGTTATCGAACCCTTCTGGCCGAAGGCACTCCCGCGGAGATATCCTCCAACGAACAAGTCATCGAAGCATACCTCGGCGAAGAGGTTTGACCATGCAGCTTGAAGTGCAGGCAATTAACACATTCTACGGATTGAGCCATATCCTGTTCGACGTCTCCCTGGAGGTGGACAAGGGGCAGGCAGTGGTGCTCCTCGGCAGGAACGGCGCGGGCAAGACCACCACCATGCGCAGCATCATGGGGCTGACCCCTCCCAAGACCGGTACCGTCAAATTCGAGGGGAAAGATATCACGGGCATGGTTCCGTACAGGGTAGCTCGTCTGGGTCTGGGGTTCGTGCCTGAAGATCGGCGCATCTTTCCTGATCTGAGTGTAAAAGCGAATCTCGATGTCGGTCGTACGCGCGGAAACGACAAGAGCGTGAAGTGGACGTACGAACGAGTATATAGCCATTTCCCCAGACTCAAGGAGTTGGCAAACCGACGAGGCGGATTCCTGAGCGGCGGCGAGCAGCAAATGCTCACCATTGCCAGGACGCTCATGGGCGATCCGGCACTCCTGCTGCTCGACGAGCCCTCTGAGGGTCTCGCGCCCATCATCGTGCGGGATCTCGGAAACTTCATTGAGGTGCTGAAGAAGGAGGGCATCACGATCCTCCTCTCCGAGCAGAACGTCAAATTCTCCCTGAAACATGCCGACCGCGCCTACATCGTGGACAGCGGACACATCAAGTACCAAGGCAGCATCGCGGACCTGGAAAAAGACGACGAAGTGAAGAAACGATACCTCGCTGTCTAGAAGCAGGTGCTGAGCGTAGAGGCATCCAAAGCGCGCGCTGACAGAGTTTTCACATCCCTTCTCGCCTTACTAAGCAAAGGCGCGGAAAGAACACGGTCACCTGTTTTCCCGCCGCATCAATCCCGCGCCTGACCTAAGAATATACTGACTTGCCAAGAATTGTCGCGGCGGAGAAGAGGCAACACTCTTCAACCATCCCACCGAACGGAGGAGGCAATGGTTAGCCAACCAATCGATCTGAGCGGTCGCAAAGCCATAGTCACAGGATCGAGCCGAGGTATCGGGGCCGCGGCAGCCCTGGTTCTGGCTAGAGAAGGGGCCGACGTGGCGCTTGCAGACCTGCTGCCCGCGGACGAAACTGCACGACAGGTGGAGGCGCTCGGGCGCAAGGCCGTGAAGATCAAGGTCGACGTGTCCAATGCCGCGGACGTACAGAGAATGGCGGCCGAGGCGATAGATAATCTAGGACACATAGACATCCTGGTAAACAGTGCCGGGGTTGTTCAAAGGGAAGGGCTCACGACCACGAGCGAAGGCATCTGGGATCGGGTCATGTCAATCGACCTGAAGGGAACCTTCCTCTGCATCCAAGCTGTGTATCCACACATGAAGGAGCGAGGGTACGGCAAGATCGTCAACGTGAGCTCCATATCCGGCATCATCGGAGGCGCGGTATCAAAGCCTCAAGACGATCCCGAAAAGGTCAAAGGACGATCGGGTCCGGCGTACGCCGCAGCGAAAGGCGGTGTAATCGCCTTGACTCGTTGGATCGCTAAAGACGTGGCAAAGGATGGGATCTACGTGAACAGCATTGCCCCCGGTGCATGCCAGACCGAGATGACCCGCGGGTACGACTACGGTGTGCAGGCTCTCCCCATAGCCAGAATGGGAAGCCCATACGATATGGCGGAAGCAATCCTCTTCCTAGCATCATGCGCGTCGGACTACATCACCGGCCAAGTCCTTAACGTCGACGGCGGCTGGGTCATGGCGTAGAGGCCGAAACTTTTGAAAATGGGCGGGGAAAACTTTTTTGATTACAAAAAAGTTTTCCCCGCACCCCTTTCAAAAAACGCCACCTGGCGAGCGTTAGCTCACTGCAAAACAGATGTCGGTTTTCGCATTGAGGTTCGCAGCCAACAAGCCATTACAATGCCCTTTCAAACGGAGAAGATGAGCTACACAGGGGCTGGGACCTCCTGAACGAAGGTTCGACGAACTTTCGTCGTCCGAAGTGAAGGAGATCCCAGGCCCTCACAGAGTTGGAGGTGGCTATGAACATCGGGACCTTGTTGACCAAATCAGCTCAAACCTTTCCGGATAACCTTGCGATAGTGCACGGAAAACGTCGATTTACGTACGCGCAGTTCAATGCTCGAGCAAACAAGCTTGCCAACGCGCTTAGGAACCTCGGTGTGCAGCAAGGAGATAACGTGGCTCTCCTGCAGTACAACTACCCCGAAATGCTCGAATCGATGTTCGGATGCTTCAAGGCCGGTTGCGGCGCGGTGCCCATCAATTTCCGCCTGCACCCGGAAGAATACGCATTCATCATCGATCACTCGGAATCCAAGGCAGTGATCTTTTCGTCCGAATTCAATCAGGGAATCCTCAGCGTCCGGGACAAGATCCCAGGAGCGAGGCATCTGATAACGCTGGCAGATCCTCAAGGAGACGTGCTTCTATTCGAGGATCTGCTCGCTCCGGCTTCGGATTCTTGGGATGACGCTCGGGTGCAGCCGGATGACCTTGCGTGGCTGTTTTACACATCCGGAACTACGGGCCTGCCAAAAGGAGCCATGCTGACCCATCGGAACCTTCTTGCCATGAGCATGAACTTCTATGCGGACATTTGCCCTGGTTTTGGTCCGCAGGATGCTATCCTGCACGCCGCGCCGCTCTCTCATGGGAGCGGTTGTTACGCGCTGCCCAACGTGGGCAAGGCGGCTGCCAACATCATCCTGGAATCCAAATCCTTCGATGCCGAACAGGTCTTTAGGACTATCCAAGAATACCGAATCACCAATATGTTCGCGGCCCCGACCATGGTGAAGCTCCTGGTCGACAGTCCCGCGCTTGGTCGGTACGATCACAGCTCGCTCAAGTCGTTAGTGTACGGCGGCGGCCCCATGCTGGTCGAAGATTCAAAGGAAGCCCTGCGAAAACTCGGCCCTTGTCTCGTGCAACTCTACGGCCAGGCTGAATCACCCATGACCATCACCTACCTGCCTCATCGGGATCACGTGCTCGACGGCGCTCCTGAACAGATGAAACGACTCGGCTCCGCAGGGTTCGCGCGCACCGACGTGGAAGTGAAGATCTTCGACGAGAATGACAACGAGGCGCCACGCGGCCAGATGGGAGAAATCGTCACTCGGTCCGACCTGGCAATGAAAGGGTACTGGCGCAATCCTCAGGCCACTGCCGAGACCCTCCGAAACGGTTGGGTGCACACAGGCGATCTGGGACACATGGATGACGCGGGGTACGTCTTCATCATGGATCGTTCAAAGGACATGATCATTACCGGCGGGGAAAACGTGTACCCCCGCGAGGTGGAAGAAGTGATCATTCAACACCCCGGTATCAGCGAGGTGGCTGTGGTCGGCGTTCCCGATCCCAAGTGGGGAGAGGCAATCAAGGCCGTCTGCGTGCTCAAAGTGGGGTTGGCCGCGACGGAACAAGAGATCATTGACTTTTGCAGGGACCACATTGCCGGGTACAAGAAACCGAAATCAGTGGACTTTGTGGACGCGCTCCCCAAGAATAACTACGGCAAAGTGCTCAAACGAGAGATACGCGCCCGATACTGGCAAGATCGGGAACGAAAAGTCTAAGAACAGGTTCAAATTTCGGGAGCCCGAGGAGGAGTTGTCGGCAAAGCCACAGGCTGCCGTCAGTAGGACCGGGCATCCTGCCGGTCCTACCGAACTTCCCTATTGACAAAAGCACCATCTTGCAATTAAATAGTCTGGATTTTTGGAGGTGAGGGAAATATGGAGATACTCTTCTTCATATCTATAGGGGTAGCAATCCTCTGGCTCGCGTTTGGCGACAAGCGAGACTGGAAAGGTATCAAGTAGTAGACCCACAATCGGTACGATAACTCTGACCGGAAGTCTTTCACAGGAAGCCTTCCGGTTTCTGTTTTTTTGCCGTTTGATGAGGGAAGTCGGTGAGAGTGGGTCTCGGTCGGACGCTCGCCACGTAGCTGCTAATCCGGGCTGGATGTCACGAACAGGTGTGGTCCCTGTCTCGTCATCGTCACCTGATGCGCATAGATAAAGCGCTTGCAGTCTGCGAACAGCAACTCCTTCCGGCGGATCAGGTCCTTAATGATAAACTTGGCCTCGTCAGGCACGTGGTGGGGAGGCCTTTCAATCATGTCGTCGACTTCTCGCTTCATCCCGCGCTCAAGAAGCAGAGCCGCGTTCCAGGCCACCACTGCGGCTGAATAGAGCGCCTGCCAATCTTCTTCATCTTTCGCCAATCGCGAGTAAGGCGCGGCAAAATCGATCAATACCTTGGACATCTTCACCCTGGGGAACGGTGAAGACTGAAGCTCAACGCGAGGACGGGCAGGAGATCCTTGCGCGCGACTCGGGCGTCCCTCGACCTTCTTCGTCTTCTTGATTTTTCCCATCTTGGCCTTGTCTCGTGCCATTGCGCTATGCTCCCCCGATCGCAACGGTATGCGCGGCAGCCTGCCGAGTACCGCGAGACATGGAACCAGTCAAGAACAAAATCCGTTGCAGATGTGGGCTATCCGGTCCGACGGTTGTGGGCAAGCGGAGAAAAAGAATTGCGACGGGTTGGTGAGTGAGGAGTCCTGCGGGAAGATCCGGGAATCCACTTTTGACAGAAAGTGGGTTCCCGGGATCGCTGATCTGCGCCTATTCCTGCGCAGCAGCGGCTTCAGGTGCTTGGAGGTTCTCCACCCGCACCGCGCACACCTTGAACTCAGGGATTTTGCAGATGGGATCGAGCGCAGGATTGGTCAGCACGTTCGCGTTTGCTTCCATAAAGTGGAAGCTCATGAAGATCGTGCCCTTTTCCACGAGGTCGGTGAGGAGCACCTTGCTGACCACTTCGCCCCGTCGTGACACAATCTTGGCCTGATCGTTGTTCTTGAGCCCCAGTTCACGGGCGTCATCCGGATGAAGCTCCACATAGCCCTCAGGCATCTCCCGATCGAGCGTGGGGGAGTTCCGGGTCATCGTTCCCGTGTGGTAATGCGGGAAAAACCTGCCCGTAGTCAGTTGGAAGGGGTAATCCGCGTCCACCAGCTCTTCCGGCGGTCTGTACTCGATCGCATGGAATAGACCCTTGCCTCGAGTGAATCGCTCCTTGTGCAAGACGGGTGTGCCCGGATGATCCGCTGACGGGCACGGCCACGGGATGCCGCCCTTCTCCAGGCGTTCATAGCTCAAGCCCGCGTAACTGGGCGTGACTTTCGCGATCTCCTGGAAGATCTCCTCAGGCGATCCATAGCCCATGGGGAACCCGAATTTCGTGGAAAGCTCGCAGATGATCTGCCAATCAGGTTTTGCGTCGCCCGGCGGATCGACCGCTTTGCGCACTCGGAGTACGCTCCGTTCCGTATTGCTGAACGTTCCGTCCTTCTCCGCGAAACAAGCGCCCGGGAGCACCACATGTGCCAGCTCCGCAGTGTCGGTCAGGAAGATGTCCATTACGATCAGGAATTCGGCCGATTGGAGCGCGTGGCGCACATGATTGGTGTCCGGGTCGCTCCCGATCGGGTTTTCTCCCATTACGACCAGGCCCTTGACCGAACCGTCTTCAAGGCCGTGCATCATTTCCATAATGGTGTAGCCCACCTTTTGAGAGAGCTGGGCTTGCCAAGCATCTTCAAACTTCTTTTTCACACTCTCATCGATCACAGGCTGATACGCAGGATACACGTTGGGCAAGCCGCCCATGTCGCACGCTCCCTGCACGTTGTTCTGGCCCCGCAACGGATTAACGCCCGTGGACGGTCGGCCGATCTGGCCGGTGAGCATCGCGAGATTGGCCAGGGACTTCACATTGTCTACGCCGTGAGAATGCTGCGTAATTCCCATTGCGTAGAGGATGGTGGATTTCTCCGATCTCGCGTACAGGTCCGCGGCCTTAACGATGTCTTCCGGCGGGATCCCGCAGATCTCAGAGACCTTTTCCGGCGGATAGTTCTTGAGCAGTTCCTCCAACTTGTCGAAAGCTTCCGTGCGTTCTTCGACAAAGGCCTTGTTATGCCAGTTGTTCGCCAGGATCACGTGCATCATGCCGTTGATCAGAGCCACGTCGGATCCCAGCTTCTGCTGCATGTACAGATCCGCAACAAGAGCCATATGAATCCGCCGCGGATCTGCGACAACCACTCTTGCGCCCTTGGCCTTGGCTCGATACACCCTGTGCGCCACCAATGGATGGGCAACGGTAGTATTCGACCCGATGATGAAGATGCAATCCGCGTCTTCGATTTCCGCGATCGAGTTGGTCATTGCGCCACTTCCGAATGCGGTGGCAAGACCTGCCACCGTAGAGGAGTGTCAAAGACGCGCGCAGTGGTCGATATTATTAGTCCCGAATCCTACCCGGCAAAACTTCTGGAGCAGATAATTCTCTTCGTTGGTGCACTTGGCCGATGTCAGGAATGCCAGGCTGTCGCCGCCGTGAGTTTCCTTGATCTCTTTCAGGCGAGATGCCGTAAACTCCAGCGCTTCGTCCCACGAAGCTTCCTGGAGCTTCCCGTCTTTTCGTATCAAAGGGCTGGTCAAGCGTCTGGGGCTGTGGACGAATTCGTGGACATTCCAACCCTTGATGCAGAGCTTTCCCTGATTCATGGGATTAGTTTTGGAAGGAATGGTGCCGATCACCTTCCCGTCCAGCACCTGCAAGAGCATTTCACAACCGCAGCCGCAATAGGGGCATGTGGTACGGACGAATTTCACATCCATGAGCTTCTCCTGAGCCGAAAAAAAAGATCCTTACGCGTGGGATCTAAGGAAGGGCTTTGATAACAAAAATCTAGCACCAACAGAGTGCGGAATCAAGACCCGTGGGAGTGCGGATAGCCTGGAACAAGCAGAGGCCCATCATCGGTCTTCATTCAGAATAGTAGCTGCCGGTCTCTGAAAGCTGTGCCAAAATCTGCAAGAGACCAAAATCGTGGCAAGATCTTGCCCCAACAAGGGCCACAGTGCGGGAACTGCTCCCTCCGCTAAGCTTTGACCACACCGGGCACTTGTAGGGGCAGGTTTCAAACCTGCCCTTACACAACACTAGGCCGCAATTCCTAGGGTCCTAACGTTCCGAGACCGTCTGCCCGTAACAGTGGACTCTGCCTAAACAGGTCAACTCACACGTTTCATCGACCGACGCGAACACCCCATCCGCCTCTGGGACCTACTCTCACAGCGACCGGGCCAGCGTTCACCGCGACTCCTCCTCGTGGTCCTACATAGACTCCTGGGCCGGAGCTGCGGTACCCGCGGTAAGGCCCATAGCGGTCTCTGTAATAATAGGGTCCTGGGGTCGCGTAGTATCGAGTCACAGGAACCGGCGTCTCTGAATAGATCAACGGGGGCGCTACATATGTTCGTTCTCGTACCACTACCGTGCTGTCCGGGTACGGCGGTTTCAAAGCTGAAGCGATCTGCGGGGCGTAGACCCATCCCTGAGCGGGACTTCTGACTTCAGCCCAATTGTTTTCGCTCCACACGCCGGTGAGCCTGAGCTGGGCTCCACCGCGAGCGCAACCCACTTGCGCGGTCGCGCTGGATGGGCCGCTCCTGATTCTAAGGCAATTGTCCGGTTGGTCTACCGAAACCACCACCCCCGCGCCCCCGCGAGGCTGAAGACTGTCCACTCGAACCCAGCCGCCTTCGTGAGGCCACCTCAGCTTCATCCAGCCGTTGCGGAACCGCGCGTATCCTTGGACATCGGTTCCCGCGGGGAGATAACCACGCACTGCGCCGGCCGCGGAAGGCTCGTAGCGAACCGTGAGGCCACTGGGTGTGTCAGTGCTCCTAACGGTCGCGGAAACCGGGCCTACCGATTCGCCCCATGCCGCGGCCGCGGAAGTCCCGCTGCAAATCCAGAAAACGAGCAAACAACCCAACACCGCGATCAATCCGAAACGGGTCAGATGCTTCATCTTGTGCCTCCATCGAATTTGAAATAGTTCGATAAAGTGTTGGCCCCATTAGAGCATCTGGGAGCCGGATTCAACGAACGCCAAGAGAAAATGTTTTCACCAACTCAAAGATTCTGTGTTTTGTAGACGAAATTATTGATGGAAAGTTAGAGCTTCTGCGTGAAATTCTCTTCGAGTGTCAGGCTCGTGTCAAGCCGGCAACATTCTCGGAAACACTCTTAATCCTGAAATGCGCACCAGGCCGCGCCGAGCAGGGCAGCCTGGTCATTGAGGATCACGCGGACGGGCATGTCGCACAGCATGTCTCGGAATCGTCCTTTGGCCGCGAACGCTTCCATGAACGTACCATCGCGCAGTCTGGTGATAATCTTGGGGGCAATTCCGCCGCCGAGGTACAAGCCCCCTGTGGTCAGTGCGGTCAGAGCTAGGTTCCCGGAAATCGCGCCGATTATGGACACGAAGATGTCCAGGGCTTCCGAGCAGACGGGATCGTTCTCGCCAAGCGCAGCCTCGGAGATCACTTTCGCTGGGTCTTCCTCTTGGAGTCGTTCCGTGAGCCAATCCGGCTCCTGGTATTGGCGATATTCCTTGAGCCAGGAAAAGATCGTATGGAGTCCTGGACCTGACGCGACTCTCTCCACGCTCACGCGTGGCATTCTTCGCAACAAGTATCGCAACAGGTCAATTTCCACCTCGTTTTTTGGCGCGAAGTCCACATGCCCGCCCTCGGAAGGGATAACCGTGGGTTGTCCTTCGCGGAAGACGAGCAGACCGATTCCCAGACCTGTGCCTGGAGCCACTAAGCCGATGGATCCATCGGGTTCGGCCGGTCTTTTGTTCAGGTTTTCGAGCTCAGATTCACGGAGTATCGGAATCGCGTTCGCGGTTGCCGCAAGGTCATTAATCAGAACGGCCTTCGCTATGCCGCAACGCTCTCTTATACCCTCTTCGGAGACTTTCCAAGGGAGATTGGTAACTCTGCTCACGCCCTTTTGGACCGGGCCGGCAATCCCGAAGCACGCGGAGTCGACGGTCTGGTGTTGATCGTGCAGGAATTGAAGAACCACTTCTTCCAGGCCGCCGTATTCAGAGCTGGGGTAGGATTTGACCGCGATAGCTTCGGGCCTGTCACCCTTGAGCTGAAACAACCCAAGATTGGTCTTAGTCCCTCCCACGTCTCCGGCCAAAACGTATTTAATTGGAGCGGGTTGTTCCGGCATGGGTGATGTCCCCGCCAAGTCGGCCCGGCAGGGACGCCGGGCCCTACCGAAATCCTGACATGAGGCTGCTGGATGGGTTCAAGAGTTCTTGCGACTGGCGCCAGAAACCTAACGACAAGGTTTACCCGCCGATCTGCTCGACGGTCACCTTGTCCACGTACTTGACCCAGTCGTAACCGTAATACCCTTCGGCCACCAAACGCAAGGGAAAGCCGTGTTTGCGAGGCAGATCAGCTCCATTCACCGCGTAAGCCAGGAAGACTCGGCCGGAAAGGACATCTGCTAGTGGAACACGGAAGGTCTTTGCATAGGCCCCGGAAGGCCCCTGGAACGTGATGTGGCTCACGCCTTGCTTCAACTGAGCCCGTTCAAGCAGTTCTTTTGCCGAAATGCCTTTCCAGACGCCGTGATTGGCGAAGAATCCCGGACAAATAAGCAGGACCTTTCGTTCTATTGATGGGAGCTGGACCAGCTCCTGATACGAGAGCGAGAGCGGTTTTTCCACATGCCCGTCAATAAGCAGGCGCCAGGAGAGGAGATCGACCTCGTGATCCTCCAAACCCATGGAGCCGAACTCCGGGAGAGGCGTCACTTCAAGCTCAGACGTATCCAGCTCTTCCGGATTGCGAGTTCGCAGGTCAGTCCAAGGGGTGCCTTTGGGAACAAGGGTCTTGCTTGCCGCAGCCATTACTCTCCCAGCCATCGAGAATAGCGGGTCAAGGAGCCATGTGAGGCCGAATAGTCCGGCCAGGGCCCTCTTCACGAAGTTTCGTCTCGTCTCCATCCCGTTGGCCTCTTGGAACATCAATTCCAAATCTTCAACCCATGGCGGCACAAGCGGGCGGTCTGCAACTCGTTGCACAACCTGCTCTTTCGCTGGAGCTCGCAGCGATGATGCGCCCAATTTGGTCTACGTTGGCTCGCCGTTCCATCAAGGCTTCGGTAGAACTGGTTGGAAAAGTAGGAGTTTTTGCAACCACTTCTAACAGCCTTTTTCGTGCCTTTCCAGGAAACAATTCCAGCGTTCGTCGGCAAATGCTTGTAGTCGGTCTATCTGGTCCGTGCTTATTTTACGGAAGCGCGTCTGACCTTTCACATAGTCGGCAACTGTCTTCTTGCGGCCTTTGGACGCGAGCTTCAGAGAGGAGGACGTGAGGCTGAATTTGCCCTCCTTGATCTCAAAGAGGACGTGAAGCCCTGTTTCCACAGCGAGCTTGCCCATCTTGATCAGGTCTTTGTTCGGGAAGCCCCATCCAGGAGGGCAGGGTGCGTGCGCTTCTATGTATCTGGGACCCCGGATCTCTTTGGCCGTGCGCACTTTGTCATAGAGGTCCAGCGGAAATGATGGCGACGCGGTGGCTATGTAGGGAATGCGATGAGCCTCCACGATGGCAATAAAGTCTTTTTTGTGCTGTAATTTAGCTAGGATGGGCGTGGTAGTGGTTATCGCGCCCGCAGGGCTCGCACTTGACCGCTGGGTTCCTGTATTCATGTATCCTTCGTTGTCGTAGCAGATATAGATAAAGTCCGTGCCGCGTTCCAGCGCTCCTGAAAGGGCCTGAATGCCGATATCGTACGTGCCGCCGTCTCCGGCAAAGGCCACAACGGTGTATCCCTCTCGACCGGTCGCTTTCAATCCTGCGACGATACCCGAAGCGGATGCGCCGGTGGCCGCGAACGTGTTATTGATGCAGACCACCTTGACGGGCGTGATGGGATAAACTCCGTGGAGCACGGTCATGCAGCTCGCTGGCACGGTCACAATTACTTTGCCCGGATATAGCGCTTTCAGAGCATGACGGTAAGTCAGCATCAACCCGCAAGCCGCGCACGAGCGGCTCCCCGGCAGAATATGTTCTTCACGAGGCAATTCTCTAACTGCTTTTGTAGCCATAATTTTGTCCTGTCACGTTCATAGATCTTACTTCACGGCCACCCGATGCATCCGATAAGGCGTCGAAGCTTCTGGTCACGACCTGCCCAACTTGCATGTCCGATAATTCCTTGGCACAGGATATGATTTCAAAAATATAGAAGTTTTTGGGGAGGGGTCCGGGGAGGCCCTTTTTTCAAAAAGGGCCTCCCCCGCCATTCTTCCAAAAACTCCTGATTCTTCAAACCAGATCTAAGCGCTTGCACCTCGCACGTCTACCCAGCCGTATCGAGGCTCATTGAGTATTGCGTCGGTTGCTGCTTGGACGATCTGATCCGCGGCCACGTCTCGACCTCCCAGCCCTGCGACAAAGCCGGAGAACTTCACGCTGATTCCCGCGTCGAAGAGCGCGGCTTTCAAGTCCGTGGCCAGCGCGCCCGCGTATCCGTAGCTCACGTCCTTTTCAAACACGGTGACTGTCTTAACACGTGCGAGTGCCTGGGCCAGCGCGCGTGCCGGGAAGGGCCTGTACGCTCGCACGCCGATTACTCCCGTTCTGAGGCCCTGAGTCCTCAGGGAATCCGCGGCGCCGGTGGCTTCCAGCGCCAGCGAACCCATGCTGACAAGCGCGTGCTCCGCGTCATCCATGCGATAACCCCAGAGAAGTCCACCCCAGCCTCGTCCGAAGGCCTGCTGAAATTCATAGTCCGTCTGCTGAATCACTGCGAGAGAAGCCAAGATATCTTCGTGGAGCCGGTGCCGAAGCTCCATATATCCGGGCATAAGGTTCCCTTGAGCGTCCGGTCGAGGCTCGCTGAGGATGAGTGGGTTGAGATTCACGAAATGCTCGGGTTCGAGCAGCCCTTGACCCTGCCAGGGAGGCAGAAAACGGTCCACGTCAGCCTGGGACGGGACTTCGACCGGCATATTGGTATGTGAGAGCACAAACCCGTCATAACAAACCATGACGGGAATCAAGGTCTGTTCCGCGATGCGGTAAGCCTGAATGATGGTGTCGAGCACTTCCTGGTTGTTGCGGCAGTAGAGCTGAATCCATCCCGTGTCCCGCTGAGCGATTGAATCCTGCTGATCGTTGAGAATGGTCCAAGGTGCGCCAACACCGCGATTCACGCAGGCCAGTACCACCGGCAAACGGCTGCCCGCGGCCCAGTGTAGCATTTCATGCATGTACAGGAGCCCGTTGGCGCTTGACGCGGTAAAGACCCTTGCTCCAACCTGAGACGCACCGACTATGGAAGCCATAGCCGAATGCTCGCTCTCTACAGTAAGGTATTCAGCCTTGAGGTCTCCCCGTTCCACCATCGCGGCCAGCTCTTCGGTTACCGGTGTCTGCGGAGTAATGGGGTACGCTGCTATTACCTGAACTCTGCACAGAGCCGCGGCCTCTGCTGCAGCTTCGTTCGCTGTTATGATCTTTATGTCACTCATTATGGTCTCCTTGAGAGGACCCATTGCTGCGACGGCCGCTCCAGCTGTTAGGCGAAAAACCGCTCACGTTGCGCGGCCGCGTGTACTCGCCCAGTCTCAAGAACGCTTTGGGGAAGCTGAGGTCTTTCGGCCTTCGATCATGGTAATGGCATTTCGGGGGCATTCTTCTGCGCAGACTCCGCAGCCTTTACAGTATTCAACGTCAATCTCCAGCGGAAAATCAGGGGTGATCACGCCGTCCGGGCAGTAGAGCCAACACAAAAGGCATGTATCCTTCTGGGAGCATTTTTCATGATCGATCACCGGAGTATGAGAGCGCCAATCTCCGGTGCGGCCTGCTTCACCAGGAGCAGGACCCGATTCCGCGAACAGAGGACCTTTCGTAGTCTCGGCCATAGAACCTCACTATTTGTTGCGATATGCCACGCTGCCCATCGTCCGAGGGCTTTGTGATTTGCCGGTAGAAATCCCGGCGTCCGCTGCTAGCGAGCACTTGCAGACACCGCGTCAGAAGGCTTGTATCGGAATACACGGGTGGCTTCGAAAGCCAAGTCCAGTGCCTTCAGATTGCGGTCTTTCGCTTTGCCGGTAAACTTGCCTGCCACGGCACGCCGAATATTCTCAAGACTTACCAGGTGCGACGCCGCGGCCAGAGGACCCAGAATCGAAGTGGAAATGAGCACGTTGCCTTCGACTATGAGCCCCGCGGCTTCAGACGCATGAAACGCGTCGGCAAGAGCGATCGTAAAAGGGCCGGAAAGCCCCAGTTCCTGCGGAGACAGGGAGGAGTTCACCACCAGGAGCCCACCTTCTCTCAGGTTTGCCGTGACATTGACCATTTCAAGGAGGTTGTCGTCCAGCACCACAGCCATATCCGGGGTCGTCACGTTGGAATACGTGCGAATCGGTTCGGACGACATCCGCGTGTGCACACTCACCGGCGCGCCCCGGCGCTCGGAGAAGTATGTGGGCTTCGCGCTCACGCCTTTGAACCCTTGGTAATATGCGGCTTCGGTGTAGAGCTTGGCTGCGGTGACCGCTCCCTGGCCGCCTCTCCCATGCCATATGATTTCATACAATTCGCTCATCGTGCCAAACAACCCCTTCTGCGGCGAATCATCTCAATCTAATGCACTCATTCCGCCTCGTCAACAGAACACGGGCTTCCTGCGCGGTTCGAGTCGGCGTAAAAATTCCGTTACGTGCAGGAGTCAGGTGCATCTAACCTGTCATTGCGAGGACCCCGGACTCGATCCGGGGGACGAAGCAATCCCCTCTCCTGAAGGTTGGAGATTGCTTCCCCCGCTTTTCAGCGGGGTCGCAATGACAGTCTTTTGCCGCTGATAACTGAATAGATACGCGCAATCTGATTTTTGCCCTTGCGCCGGAATGACAATTTTGTAAAAATAAGCGGTTAACTCACACATCCCTTCTCGTCGGGTCGCGCCCATGTGGCGGCGCGTCACGGGGATGGAGGCAAAACCCGAAAAGGAGTCTTTATTGTGTCAACCGTTACCATGAAGCAACTGCTGGAAGCCGGGGTTCATTTCGGCCACCAAACGCGGCGCTGGAACCCCAAGATGAAGCCCTATCTCTTCGGGGCTCGCAATGGCATCTACATCATTGACCTGCAGAAGACCGTGAGGCTCTTCAGGCAGGCGTACGCGTTCATCCGGGACACCGTCGCAAAGGGCGAGAACGTGCTCTTTGTGGGCACCAAGAAACAGGCCCAGGACGCGATCCAGGAAGAGGCCGGCCGCTGCGGACAGTTCTACGTGAATCAGCGCTGGCTCGGCGGCATGCTCACCAACTTCTCCACCATCAAGAAGAGCATCGAACGCCTCAACGAAATCACCGCGGTCCTCGAAAATCCGGACCAGACCAACTATACCAAGAAAGAGCTCGTCAGCCTCAACCGCCTGGCAGAGAAGCTCACCAAGAACCTGGCCGGTATCAGGGAAATGCGCCGACCGCCCGGCGCGCTCTTTATCGTAGATCCCAAAAAGGAGAACATTGCGGTACGGGAAGCGCAAAAGCTCGGTATCCCTATCGCAGCAATCGTCGACTCCAACTGCGATCCGGACGAGATCGACTACGTGATTCCCGGCAACGACGACGCGATCCGCGCGATCCGCCTGTTTGCCTCGAAGATGGCGGATGCGTGCGCCGAAGGCAAGGCCATATACGAGGCTTCGCTCAAGGAAGATAAGGGCGAAGCCGAGGTGGCTGCGGCCGCGCTCGCGGGAACAGCCGGGGCCGCGATGGCCGCAGAAGCCGGAGACGTGACTGAGGAGTCCGCCGCAGGAGCGGAAGAAGGAGCTGCCGAGGAACCGGAAGCAGCCGAATCTGACGAGGAAGCCGAAGAGGAAGAAGAGGCCGAGGAAGAGAAACCTGCTCGCGCATGATGAGCAGCAGGCCCGCGTCACGGGGGCAGTCTGCTTGTCGCTCGCATGTGCCGCCCGGACCACTGGATTACCTCAAAGTCCGAACCAATTGACTTCTCAGGGGCGCCCGAAGCCACGCGAACGGCTAGCCCCTAGCATTTCCGAACAGACCAGGAGGAGAGAGCCTGATGGATATAACCGCTCAGATGGTAAAGGAACTCAGGGAAAAGACCGGCCTGGGTATGATGGACTGCAAGAAGGCGCTGACCGAGGCACAAGGCGACATGGAAAAGGCTGTGGAATTCCTTCGCAAGTCCGGCGCGCTTAAGGCTGCGAAGCGAGGAGGCCGCGCGACCTCGGAAGGGCGTGTCGCTTCCTATATCCACATGACGGGAAAGATCGGCGTGCTGCTGGAATTGAATTGCGAGAGCGATTTCGTTGCCAAGACCGAAGATTTTGCCGAACTGGCCAAAGATCTCTGCATGCAGGTAGCCGCCGCAGCTCCTTTGTGGGTCTCCGCGGAGGACGTGCCCGGTGACGTGATCGCGAAGGAGAAAGAGATCTACATGAGCCAGGCCCAACAGGCCGGTAAGCCAGAGAAGATGCTGGAGAAGATCGCGGAAGGAAAGCTCAAGAAGTTTTATTCCGATGTCTGCCTGCTCAATCAGGCCTTTGTGAAAGACACGGACAAAACCATAGAGCAGGTCATCCAGGAGAAGATCGGCAAACTCGGCGAAAACATCACCGTCGGCCGATTTGCTCGCTTTCAAGTCGGTCAGACTTCTTAGTGTGATCGCATGGCTGCCGGTTTTCGCCGCGCGCTCCTCAAGATTTCCGGTGAAGCTCTGGCCGCAGAAGCGGGCCGGGGGATCGACCGCGACAAGACAGCCTGGCTTGCTTCGGAGATTGCCCGGGCCGCGAGTGCGGGAAGGCAAGTAGGGATCGTGATTGGGGGCGGGAATATACTCAGGGGCGCGAACGCAGCCTCTCTCGGAGTGCCTCGCCTGGTCGCGGACGAGATGGGCATGGTTGCGACCGTCTTGAACGCGCTGGCCCTCAAGGCCGGATTGCAAAATGCAGGAGTCGCGGCCGCTGCCATGTGTGCGTTTCCGGTGGGGCGATTCATCGAGGTCTTCGATCGTCACAAGGCCCTTGACTACTTGGACAAGGGATACGTAACCGTCTTCGCAGGAGGCACGGGCAACCCGTGCTTTACCACCGATTCCGCTGCCGCTCTTCGGGCGGTGGAAATCGGCGCGCAGGTGATGGTCAAAGGGACACAGGTTTCCGGGATTTACGACAAGGACCCGCGAACCAACCCTGACGCGCAACGTTTCGAACGGATCAGTCCTGCCGAGGTCCTGGGCAGGCGCTTGGGCGTAATCGATGCAGCGTGCGTGGACATCCTGGACAGGCACGGCATCCCGGTTATAGTGCTGAATATCCACGAACCGGGAAACCTTGCGGCAGCACTTGCAGGAGAAGATGTGGGAACTGTGATAGGCTGAGCATCGGGCTGCACGCACATGCGAAACGGATCGGATGATGACGGCAAGGGGAGCAATCCATGATTGATGACATGCACAAGGACATGACGGAGGGCATGACAAAATCCATCGAGATCCTGAAACGGGATCTCAAACGGATACGCACGGGCCGCGCGTCTCCTGCGCTCCTGGACGGTATCATGGTCGACTACTACGGAAGCCCCACGCCTATCAACCAACTTGCAACCCTGTCGGTCCCGGAACCGAGACAGATAATCATTCAGCCGTGGGATTCCCAGGCCCTGCCGGACATCGAAAAGGCGATCCTGAAGTCGGAGCTCGGATTGAACCCCATGAACGACGGCAAGATTGTGCGAATCTCTCTTCCGCCGCTGACCGAGGAGCGACGCAAGGAACTGGTCAAGGTGGTGAAGAAGATGGCCGAGGAGTTCAAAGTCCAGGTCCGGAACCACCGGCGCGACGCGAACGAGATGCTCAAGGACCTGAAAAAGGAAAAAGAGATTACCGAGGACGACCTACGCAAAGGCCAGGATAAGGTCCAGAAGACTACAGACGAGTACATTGCCAAAGTAGACGAAATCGTGGCGGAGAAAGAAAAGGAGATCATGGAGATCTGATCTTTCGACCGTCGCCTCCCTCAAAACCAACGCCGGCAAGACAATATGAATCCAGAGCCCCCCGTATCCTCTAACCTGCCTCGTCACGTTGCGATCATCATGGATGGCAATGGTCGTTGGGCCCGGCGACGCCTCTTGCCTCGGCTGGAAGGCCATCGGCAGGGCGCGAAGGCGGTTCGCCGCGCGGTGGAGTTTTGCCGCCGCAAGGGCATTCGGGTCCTGACGCTGTACGCGTTTTCCACAGAGAACTGGCAACGTCCCAAGAGCGAAGTCTCCGGCTTGATGAGTCTCCTCTCGCAATACTTGGACTCGGAACTGGAAGAGCTCCATACCAACGATATCCGACTGTGCACTATTGGCGACATGACCCGTCTTCCCAAGGCGCTCGCGGAAAAAGTACGAGCAGCCCAGGAAAAGACAGCGCAGAACAAGACCATGACACTCAACATCGCCCTCTCGTACGGCGGACGGCAGGATATCGTCAACGCTGCCGCGGAAGTGGCAAAAGCTGTGAAAGCCGGTCGCATGGATGCCGATTCCATCACGGAAGAAGTCTTCTCGCAGTTTCTCGCCACCCGCGACCTGCCCGATCCCGACCTGCTCATCCGGACCGGCGGCGAAGTACGGATCAGCAATTTCTTGCTATGGCAGTGCGCATACGCTGAGCTTTACTTCACGTCTCTGCTGTGGCCGGATTTTGACGACGACACCTTCACCGAAGCGCTTCAGGCATATCAGGAACGGCAGCGGCGTTTCGGGATGATCTCCGAACAGATCGAGGCGGGGGAGGGGGCCGTGTAATGCTGCTCCAACGCGTATTAGCCGCTGCTGTACTGATAATCATTCTCGTGCCCGTGATTCTGTGGGGTCGAGTCGAGGGCATAGCCATCCTGGTCGGCGTCCTGTCGGGTGTAGGCTTACTGGAAATGGCCAGAGTGCTTCCAGAGCTGAAGGTCTTCCCGCAGAAACAGATTACCGTGCTCCTAGGACCGTTGATCGCAGCCGCATTTTACGCGGCGCCGCCGGCTGCGGTATTGGCAGTCCCGGTCTGGATGCCTCTTTTCGTGCTCCTCGTACACCTCGTGCTCTACCATCGTATCGAAAAGACCATAGAATCCACTTCGCAGATGATCTTGGCAGCCGCGTACGTGGCCATCCCGCTCGGTCACGCGATTCTGCTGCGGCGCGTGGATCTGGGCGTAGCTTGGGTCTTTTTCGTGCTGGTGATTACCTGTCTGGGTGACGCGGGCGCGTATTTCGCCGGCCGGTCGTTCGGAAAGCACCATTTTGCGTCTTCAGTGAGCCCTTCCAAGACCGTCGAAGGCTTGTTGGGAAGCCTGGCCGCGAACTTCGTGGGAATGTTGGCCATGAAGTTGATGGTTCCCGAATTGCCGTCGCTTGGCAACCTCGTCATTCTCACGCTCTTGCTGGCACTTTCCGGCCCGGTCGGCGATTTGTGCGCATCCGCGATAAAGCGAAAGGCGCAAGTAAAGGACTTCGGCTCCAGCATTCCGGGCCACGGTGGTTTGATGGACCGAGCTGACAGCCTCATATTCTCATTTCCGATCACATACTACTTTCTCGTGCTGACCGGCAGCGCAACCCTCAGATGAAAGGAATCGCGATACTCGGATCGACCGGATCAATCGGCGTGCAAACGCTCGACGTGATCCGGCGCAGTCGGCACCTGTTCAAAGTGGAAGCCCTGGCCGCGGGTTCACGCCTTGATGTGCTGGAAGGCGAGGTGAGGGAATTTCAGCCCTCGGTTGTCTCCGTGGCTGATGAGGCGACCGCGCGGGAACTGAAACAACGCCTCGCGGATTACTCGTCCGCGCTATGGATCGGGCACTCCGCGGAAGGGCTGGAGCAGGCCGCGACGATCCCAAGCGTCGAGCTGGTGGTAGGCGGTTTGCCGGGAAGTACCGGACTGCTCCCAACCTTTGCTGCGGTCAACGCGGGCAAAGACGTCGCGCTTGCCACCAAGGAAGTGCTTGTCATGGCGGGCTCGCTCTTCATGGAGACGGTCCGCCGCAAAGGTGTCAAGCTACTCCCTGTCGATTCCGAGCAATCAGCGATCTTTCAGTGTCTGGAAGGGAATCGGCACGCGAGCATCCGCAGGCTGATACTGACCGCGTCGGGAGGGCCATTCCGGGAAATGACGTCCGAAGAGATGGCTCGTGTGACGGTCGAGCGAACACTCGATCATCCCCGCTGGAAAATGGGCCCCAAGGTAACAGTCGATTCCGCAACGTTGATGAATAAAGGCTTTGAAGTCATTGAAGCGCGATGGCTCTTCGGCGTGCCGGCTTCAAAGATCGAGGTCGTGATCCACCCTCAGAGCATCTGCCATTCCATGGTGGAATTCGAAGACGGCTCAATACTGGCGCAGCTTGGGGCTACGGACATGCGCATTCCTATCAGCTATGCGCTGGCTTATCCCGAGCGCATAGATTCAGGCACGGCCGCGATAGACTTTGCTGAACTGGGGTCGCTGACCTTCCGGAAACCCGACTGGGAGCGCTTCCCGTTGTTGAAGGCCGCATACTCCGCGCTCGATGATGAAACAGGCGCTTCGTCAATTATCCTCAATGCCGCGGATGAGGTGGCCGTGGAGCTCTTCCTCTCGCACAAGATCGGCTTTATGGACATTCCCCGCATCGTGTTGGATGCCCTGAACCGCATCCCACCGGCCAAAGTGACCAACCTGGAAGAGATCACGCAGTTTCATGAGGAAGTGGTTGCGCGCGCGCGCGGAGATGCGGTCAGTTAGATCTGCTGCCGAACCATAGTCTTCTCTTGATGAGACAACTGAAAGAATCTCCGCCAGGGTCGACGCTTCGCGAGCAGCTAACCGTCGTCAACTTTCGGACTTGACCCAGTCCCAGGCTTCGTCCAATTGATCGCAGGAGAAGCTGCGAATGTCCCCTTCGGTCACGTACGATGTCAGCTTCATGCCCAGGTGAACCCAATTCGGACCGCAGACCGCGGCCACCTTGTCGAAGCGATCTCGGTTATTGATGCCGAACTTGGCGTAATCCACGGCCGCATCCAGGTCCCAACCTTTGAAGTCATGATCCATCAAGAAGAGCAAATTGGCCTTTCCATGCTCTTTCAGGATCGCTTCAAGACGTGGTATCAGGTTGTCCTTGTAATCCTCGTCCGTGAGCTTCCCCCTTCCTTTGATCCCCAGCACATTGCCTTCGCTCTGTACTAGAACCTCAATCATAGTGCTCACCCCTTCCGTGCCGGTCTATCATTAGAGTGTTACCTGAAGAACGGGTTGTCAAATCCCGAAAAGAGAACATGAACAGGCCTCGGACAGACCGCCTGTGCGTGTTATAACAATTCTTGGTCTCTTGCGAAGCCGGCGCATTAAGAACACGGCTGGGGACCGGCCTCTCGAAACTGGCTCACAATTGCCTATGCTGCCAAGATCGTAGCACGATTCCTCGTAGGGGCGGGTTTGAAACCCGCTACTGATCGGTTGTTTGGAAACGGGCAGGTTTCTAACCTGCCCCTACAGCGGTATTCTCATGCCGCGAGGAGAAAACGAGGCTACGCTGTTTATATGAGGTGCCGTATCTTCCCCAGTTCGTGGCACGATCGTCGCTGTTGACTGAATTCTGAGACAATTTCTCTCTGGCGGCACGCATTTTCATCCTTGCATTGGTGACGGCGATTGCAGATGTCGATTCTCTGACCGCGCATTTGTTCGAGTACGTAGCGGCAGCTTACCCGAACGCGAGAAACCGCATCGCTCGTGAAGAAATCTCGAACGATGCGGTTCGCTCGTATCACGTCTGGGGTCACAGCGTTCTACAAAGGCGGGAAGCTCTTCTTCCGACAGAACTGCCTGCTTGCGTTGCTAGGAAAGAGGGGCGGAAGGAGGCGCGGTCTTCTTATCCTGGTGTCACCACGGGCACGACCGATGGTCGAATGTGCAGGTCTACGGGCGTCATTCCGAAATAATCGCCGTCGATTTCAACCGGAACCGGCTCATCAGACTGGATCTGAACTCTCTGGGCCGTCTTGCGAATGAGTCCGGGGATCTTTTCTGCCTTTCCAACGAGGCCTCCGACAGCATAAAGGCAGAGCCACCCGATCGAGCCTTCAGGGAATATGCATACGTGGAAGGACCCTGAGTCCAACCGGGCATCGTCTGCAAAGACCAGCAACCCTCCGTACCGACGAACTTTGAGCACAACTACATTACACGCGGGGATTCGCTCGTGTCCGTCAAGGACAACGTCCATTTTGGTGGGGCGGTACGCCGTGATGGTTTTGAGAATAGGGGAAACGTACCCGCTATAACCGAGCGAGCCCTGCCTGTGGCGCTTTACCTCTTCGGTGACCCATGCGTCAAACCCTGCGCCGGCCACGAGCAAGAAACGATGGTCGCCCGAGAGGCCCATGTCAATGCGACGGATGGGCCCAGATTCGAGTATGCGGACCAGTTTCGACGGGTCAGAAGGCAGGCCCAGGGTACGGGCCAACTGATTGGCAGTGCCGGCAGCGAGATGGAGCAACGGCACCTGCGACGGGTCGGGAAGCCCATTGAGGACCTCGTTTATCGTTCCATCGCCGCCGGCCACCACGAGCCGATCGATGCCGTCGGTAAGCTCGCCGGCCTTCTGCCGCGCTTGTCCCGGTGCTGTGGTGAGGAAGGTTTCCACATCATGGCCTTTGCGCTTCAGTGCGCGCACAAAGCCGTCCACTCGGCGTTCAGCCTGCCCTGTTCCGGCTATTGGGCTACCTATTACGAGGACCCGCATTTCACGACTGCTGGATTCCGGAAACAACGTCTATGGAGATTTCTTTGTGAGCTTGTCGGAGGGCACTCTGAGCTCGACGTGCCCAGCCTCATCTGCCAGACCGGCAAATTCGACCCAGGGAACCGTTCCTTCTTCAGCATTGCACCTGAATAGAATCCGCTGGTTGCCGCGGATCATCATGAAACCGTCCCGGTCAGGCATCTGCCCCGGCACGAGCATCACTTCGTCTGCGGGGGATGGGTCTGCCAAGAGGTCTCTGCCGTGGCAATTGCGGACCGGGATCTCACTCCCTGCCAGCGCATGGAGGAGCGTGGGCAGGACATCAGTGTGCACGGTCGCGGTAGATATAGTCCTGGACGGGACACCTTTTCCCACCATAAGAAAAGGCACGCGCATCTGGATCTCGGACATCCTGCTGCCGTGCGTGAAGACTCCGTCTTCGCCCATAGATTCGCCATGGTCGCCGGTCATCATCACAACGGTTCGGTTCAGGTCGAGGGAACGCATCAGCTTCATCACTTCGTGTTCCAGGAAAAGCGCAGCATTTGTATACCTGTTGAGGTGATTCCGTAGTTGCTCCCGTGGATAGATGAACTTCATCAAACTGGGGGATTCCTCGAACAAGTTGAATTCAGGAGGGAAGACGTACGGAAAATGCGTGGAAACCAGATAGTAGAAGATGAATTTTGGCTGCTGATGCTCCTCGCGCAACATTTTGGAAGTGAGCTCCAACTTCCACCGGTCGGTTTCCGGCCATTCCTTTGACCCCTTGAGCGTGAATTCCCCATGCCTGATTACGCGGTGACCTGCTTCTTCACCAAGGAATTGGTGGACTCTCCGAAAACCTTGTATTTCTCCTGAAGTGAGAAAAGTAACCTCATAGCCCGATCGCCGGAGTGATTCGAGCATCTGCGGAGGAATCTTTCGGTTCAGAGTTCGGTGGTACCCCACAGGCGCTCGGCCGTAGAAGAGAGAGAACAGCCCCAGATGAGAGCAATTCGAGCCGGAATAATGACGCTGCAAGCGAAGCCCTTGCTTGGACCAGGCATCGAGCTCCTTCATCAGCTCAGGACCAACCGCAGAATGCCTAAAACTCTCGAAGATGATCAAGAGCACGTCGGGAAGCTGCTCTTTGTTCACCCAAGCGGACAAATCCGCTGGACGAGGATCGGCCGAATCTTGGACAAGCTTTTCGGCTTTGAGTCGATCCGAGGCACTCACAATAGCGTGAGGGTCGTCCTGGAGCTTGGAGTGTAAGAGGGCTGGTTTGGTTCGCGTTTCCAGGATGTCGCTGAGCCGTGGGAACAAGTCCTTTAAAAGGCTCGCGTCTCCGTGCGGTGACAAGAACTTGGGAAGTGTGCCGAGCCTGATGCGTGTCAGTCTGTCTGCCTCACCGGCCAAGTTTCTCGAATCCTCTTCTCCTGTCCATGACTTGAATATGGAGTCCAGGCCCGTAAGCAGGTCCGTCTGTTTCAACGTGTCGCTGCCTAACCACGTCAAACCGGGGATCCTGCGGCCTTCCGCGGAATCTCCGATGGTAGACATGCTGGCCGCCATGACGTTAGCGCGGTCTGTGCCGGTCCGGGCGAGAAGGTATCCGTCTAGTCCGTCAGCGAATTCTTTCAAACGCGGGTGCACGGGCATTCCCGCATAAGCCCGGTCGAGGAAAATGCGGTCTTGGAAGAAGTCCAGCGCGGGGAAGATCCCCAGAGCGGCAAAAACAACGCCTGTAGTCAAAAGGGATAAGGTCCAGGCTGAAACTGATCGCGGCAAGAAATCAGCAAGCCTTCGTGCCACGAACTTCGTGGTCAGGTAGACGGCCAGTCCCAGGACGACAAAAAACGCAAAAACCAGTGTCGCTTCGGTGGCCAGCCTTTCACCCCACTGCCAGATGCTCAGCCCTGGAGAATCCAAGATGTCTCGTATGTAAGGTAAGTAATCCCATACGTGGTAACCAGCATACCCCATAGACATGAGGTCAGCAGCCTGGAGGTAAAACGCCAGTATCCACCAAAAGGTCAACGTGAAAGCGGCCGGCCGGTTCAGACCCAGGGTTAGCAATCCACCGCAGATCAGCAACGCGGGGAGACAGACCAGCAGAGATTTGGCCACGAGGAGCCAAAAGAACAGCACCGTATCCAGGAGGCCCAGGCCTTGCATTTTCGACCCGAGCATCATCCGGTAGCGGTCCCATTCGAACAGGCCGGCAAAAAAGATCGACGAGAGGATCACGAGGAGCAGCGCGGTGAGCCAGCGCATTCTCATAGAATCGTAAACCCCGGCGCCATTCGGCCGCGTATCCCCGATAATTTGGTTTGAAGAGCGCTCAAGAGACGGCATCAGTGTGGATCCTCACGAGCCCGGTACGGTCTCCGGGATCACATGTCACAGCAATCGGCTATAAGCTCAGAGGCGTTGACCGCGGAATCGTGCGCGCTCATCGCTGTCGCGTCCTCGATGGCTTGATGACCGCAACAATTCAGCAACCCGGTCCAACCCGTACGAATAAGCCACCAAATAACAGGATATCGCGGCGACTCCTTTCCACGCAAGCGATTTTCTCACAGAAAACTAACGGAGACGTAACACGATGGGCGGCGAAACGGTTTGGAGATATAGGAGTTTTTGGGGAGGGGTCCGGGGAGGCCCTTTTTGCAAAAAGGGCCTCCTCGGCCACTTCTTCAAAATCCCATAAGGTCCGTAAACGATTCTACGTTCCGGAATAGGCGTCGACGCGTCGGACCTTAAACAGCCCTTGATAAGCGCTCGTCTGGTAGATCAACAGTAGGATGCAGCTAACCAGCAGCATCAAGATGATGCCCAGCGCGATGAACGTGGCATCTACGCCCCATCGGGCATCCACGGCCTGAATGAGCTTCACCGCAAGCGAGCCCACCCCGAAGGTGCAAACGAACTTCAAGCCGAACGCGGAATGACGGAATCGTCGAGGGCTCAGCTTGCCGACCAGGGTGTTTTCGATCGCTTGCATACCGAGCTGGAAAAAGAAATACACAAAGGCAAGCGCCACGAGCGCTAAGTTCTGACTAAATGCCATGAGGAACGCGGTCGGTACGCAAATAGCGTGGAAAGTCAGGTACGCATATCGGTTTTCGAATCGGTCGCCAACATGGCCTCCCACATATTGTCCCAGCATCCCCACCACGTAGATTACCGATGTGACGGTTGTGGCAAAGAGATTTCCGGAAAGATGAATTCCCAAGAAGCTGGTGACAGCCTGGAGCAGGCCCTGACCCTTCAGTTCCAAATACGTGGGGAGGATCACCGTTGACCCCATGAATGCAATCCCTCCGAGCATCGTTACAACCATGAGAGTCGCAAATGCCCCGATCATCCCGTTGTTTTCTTCCGGAGCTTGTTCGTGAACAGCCTCCGGGCGCTTCAGGGGGAGCTTGGCCATGAGCCCGATTCCAATGAGATTGGTGAGGCCCATTGCTATGAAAGCCGCTTTCGGCCCTGACAGCCAGGTGATGAGGCCGGTAATGAGCGGTGCGACGACAAGGCCTAACCCGCCAAAAGCCGCATTGTATCCCATGCCCAGACTTACACGGCTTACACCTGTCGAGATCAAACCTATGCCGATAGGATGATAAATGCCCGCAAAGAGCCCCACTCCCGCCAGCGCGAGAGAAAGGGCTGCAGGCCATTCCATGAAGTAGGCACAGGCAAGCCCACTCAGGCCCGATCCCAGAAACATGAGGATCATGAGGGCCTGGCCGCCGATTCGATCTCCCAACACGCCCCAGGGGAGCGCGGATATTCCGAATAGGAGGTACATCCAGAACGAGAGACCAAGCACATCGGTCATGCTCAGGTTGAGGATCTGAGTTAGCGGCAGAACCAGCGCGGGGAATACCACCGTGTTGTAATGGGACAGGAAGTGCCCGAAACAAGTGACCACAAGGATCCGACGTTCGTTACTATTCAATATCAGGGCCTCCGTCAATCATGGAGCACGCAGAAGTAGCGATGCCAAGCCGACACGAAACTGTCATTATATAGCCTTTCCCACGAACGGTCGAGCATTCGGATCAGGCGGTCCTGACGCTCCGTTACGGTACCCCGGACACAGATTCAGATTAATAATGTCGCGCTGTTGTTAGCAGAGCGGAGAAGTTGCTTGACATTATTTCCGCTTACTGGCAGCTTCTCGTTGTGTTCAGGCAGCCGGTTTCTTTCATGGAAAAGAATTGACACCGAAGATCCGGACGATATCATGAGGTGTCTCAACGATACACGGAAGACCAACTTCGATCAGTTGCCCTAGAAGGGTTTTTGGCAGATCGCACCCAAGAAAGGAAGGGTGTCCCGTGGCAACACGTATAGCCCCCACACCTGTTTTGGAAGGAAAAGAAGCCGCAGACTTCTTGAAGAGAATCGCCAGAGAGCAGGCTGAAAAGAAGCCGTTAACTCCTACTCCGAAGCTCGAAGAAGCCCGTAAGAAGATCCTGGCTGATGCTCGATCCAGAAAGAAATAAGCTCCTTTACGAGGGGTTTGTCCTTGAGCCTCTCTCCGCAGATTTGTTCCCGCTTGATTTTGACTGCAGTGACGAAGACCTCAACGACTTCTTTCGGAATGATGTCCTTGCTCACGAGAAAGACCTCTACACGAAAAGCTATACCTTGCGATATTACGATCCTGAAACGACCGAAAGACTTCTCCCGGTCGCTGCGTTAATCAGTTATTGTAATGATGCTGTCCGCCTGAAGGATTTCAAAGAACACGCCAACGAGTTGCCGGAAGAAAAACGGTATCCCAGTATTCCTGCGGTGAAGATCGCTCGACTAGGTGTGCAAAAGACTTTCCAACAAAAAGGTGTTGGTAGCCTCTTGCTGAATCTCACCAAAGTCCTCTTCGTCACTAACAACCGCACAGGATGCCGGCTAATCACTGTAGATGCGTACAATGCTCCCAAAGTTCTCGATTTTTATCAGCGGGCGAATTTCGATTTCATAGGTGAAAAGGATCGCGAGAAACCAACTCGGATCATGTTCTATGATTTGACAAGAACACCTGAGGAAGACGTTAGGGCTGTTGTATCCTCATTTGAGATGATCTGAACAGCGTTCCATTTTATTAATCAATCAATTGCGAGTAACAACGGATTCTTCCTCCCTGCCTTATTATCCTTCCTCTTGGCTTTTCAGCTCCAGATTCGGATCGGCCCGCATAGAGGCTGCCAGCGCACGCCAGTCGCCTTTCCACAGGAGTAGAGCGCCAACGATGCAAATGATGGCGCTGGCCCACCATTCCACGAGGGGCCCGGTCACGATATTCACCACGATGGAGTCCCGAATGGCGTCGTACGCGACATGATACGCGGTCACCACCGCGAGGCTTGCGGAACGCGCCCAAACAAATCCGAAAATCACCCCTTGCATCGTGCCTGCCAGTATCGCCACCAGGAGCATGAAAGGAACCGTTAGAGCAGGGGCTATGCCGAACTCAAGCGAGGCGTCCCTAGCCTCCAAAAGGATGGGAACGCCCACGAGAGGAATGTGCCACACCCACCAGATCAGGCTGTGCAGGAGCACGGCTTTGCGGGGAGTATTGGTTCGTGCGAGGCGCGGTAAGAGGTATCCTCGCCAGCCGATTTCCTCGCCGAACGCGGCCGGCAAGAGCAGGGGAATCATCAGACTCAGCGTGATCAAGATCGAGCCGGTGGTGATGCCTGGAGGAATCTCGGCGCTTCCGGCAGAAATGTCCATGGCAGTAGGGACGACCCAAAGGAAGGCCACAAACGCGATGACGGCCACATAATGCACCGGCTTGCCCCATCTCCACTGCGCAGTGGCAAAGCCGTCCCGGAAGATGTACCTGCCGCAGATGAACGTCCCGACCCCGACCATGATCATGGAAGCGCAACTGAACGCCATTGCACTCTTCCACGATCGCGCCAAGAAGAGCATTGCCAGTTGGAAGGGCCAGGAGACCGAAAAGACAACGGCCAGATAGAGCCACAGGGAAAAAGGTCTCCCTTCGCCTGAGTTGCCGGTATCCATCATGCGGCTCTTACCCCACATATGGTGGGCAGCCGTGTTGCCGCCCACGCGGACGATTCGGACTCCTCGGCCTCAGAATGGTGTTTTCCGGATTATGCTCTGTTCACGAGCCGGTCCTACGGAGATCAGGGTGACGGGGACCCCGGTGAGGTTCTCTATGGTGTTGATGTAGTGCTTGGCATTAGACGGCAAATCCTCAAAGGAACGGCATTCGCCCAGGGGTTCGTCCCAGCCCGGCAATTCCGAGTATCTCGGGGCAACTTTCTCCAGGTCAGCCACGTTTGACGGCACTCGGTCCAGGACTTTGCCGTTGGACATGTACGCGGTTGCAATCTTGATGGGCGAAATGCCCGTGAGCACGTCGAGTTTGGTAACAGCTAGTCCGGTGAGACCGTTGAGGCGTACGCTATGACTGAGTATCACGAGGTCCAGCCAGCCACAGCGCCTTGGTCGGCCTGTAGTGGCGCCATATTCAGCTCCCACATCGCGCATCCGCGTGCCCAGTTCATCGGTTAGCTCAGTTGGGAAACCACCTTCGCCCACGCGTGTGGAGTAGGCCTTCACCACACCCCAGATCTTATCCACTCGATTGGGGCTGATCCCGGAGCCGCAGCACACATTTCCCGCGAGAACGCTTGATGAGGTCACGAACGGATACGTGCCGTGATCGATGTCCAGGAGAGTGCCCTGGGCACCCTCGAAGAGGACATGGTTTCCCTTTTCGACCCGTGCCTGAAGCAACGCGGACGCATCGGCTATGTGGACCGCAAGCTTCCTCCCGTATTCAGAGTATTCTTCTATGATCTGGTCTGCACTGAGCGGCGGTAGCTTGAAGCAGTGTTCGATAATGCAATTCTTCTCCACCAGAGCTCGCGTGACCCTCTGCCGCAACACATCCGGCCTGATTAGATCGATCATGCGGATGCCCATTCGGGAGGCCTTGTCCTCGTACGCAGGCCCGATACCTCTCCCTGTGGTCCCGATCTTGGCTTTACCCAGCATCTTTTCCCGACCTTGATCCATGACCTTGTGATAAGGCATGATCACGTGCGCCCGATCTGAGATCACAAGTTGCTTATCCTTCTTGAAATGCCCTTTCTTGCGTAATTCTTCTTTCTCGTGGAGAAGGACGGCCGGGTCTACCACCAGCCCGTTCCCGATAATATTGAGGGTATCAGGGTAGAGAATGCCCGAAGGGATCAAGTGCACGATGATCTGTTCATCCTTCACCTTGAGGGTATGGCCCGCGTTATTGCCCCCCTGGAAACGAACCACCACGTGCGCCCGCTTGGTGAGCAGGTCCACGATTTTGCCTTTTCCTTCGTCGCCCCATTGTGTTCCGACTATGACAAGAGTGCTCAAACTGAAACACCTTTCTCACGTAGTATATGGATGAGTATTCGGTACGAGCGCTAGGTATCCAGGATCACTTGTCTGACGCTCAATATACCGCCGATGCCCTGAATACTCTGCAGGGTTGGCGCATCCGCGGGTTCGTCGATGTTGATGATGCACAGTGCGGAGCCCCCAGGCTTATCGCGGGAGAGGTTCATCTGTGCAATGTTGATTCCTCGTTCCGCGAGGGCTCTGGTGATGCCCGCAACCATGCCGGGGATATCCTGATTCCTCACGATCACCATAGGTCCACGAGGGACCGCTTCAGTGACGAAGTCATCTATCCCAACGATGCGAGGTTCGTCACCCATTCTGCGAATCAAAGCCCCGTGTACGGTTCGTGACGTGCCGCCGGCATAGGAGGCCGTAATAGCTACGGACGACCCAAAGTCCTTGGCATCTTCCAGAGCGGTTTCCGATACGGTTATTCCCCTGTTCTGCACCATAAGCGAAGCATTAACCAGATTCACGTCCTCCGTATACCGGGACATGAGGCCCACCAGTGCGGCGTTGGTGATGGATTTGAAATCCCACCGCGCCACTTCGCCTCGATATTCCATGCGGATGGCCGCGATCTCAGTTTCTTTGACCGGTGTCAGACCGGCCAGGAATTGCCCGATCCGCCGTGCAAGGTCTTCGTACGGCCGAATTCTGGGAATATCCGCGGCCGCAATAACCGGGGCATTCACCGCATTGTGAACGACCCCATTTTCAAGATAATCGATGACCTGCCCCGCGATGACAAGAGCTACATTGACGTCGGCCTCATCAGTGAAAGCACCCAGTTGAGGCGTGGCCACCACGTTTGGGTGCAGGACAAGCAGACCGGCCTCCGGCGGCTGCGACGCGAACACGTCCAAGCCCGCGGCCGCAACTCTTCCTGATTCAAGGGCTTTCAGGAGCGCGTCTTCATCGATGATGCCACCTCGGGCAGAGTTGATGATCATCACTCCCGGCTTCATCATGTCGAACGCTTTGGTACTGATCAGACCCTTGGTGGAGTCGGTCTTGGGAACGTGAACCGTAATTACGTCCGACCGTGAGTAGATCGATTCCAGGGTGGTCAGCTCCGCGCCCATCTTCGCAGCCGCGTCAGGCGACGTGGTCGGGTCGCATCCCAGCACCTTCATCTTGAGCCCCTGAGATGCAAGTCGCGCCACGATGCTGCCGACCCTGCCAAGCCCGATAACCCCGAGGACCTTTCCTGCAATCTCACGCCCTTGGAACTTCTTCTTCTCCCATTTGCCCTGTTTCATAGAGGCTACGGCCTGGGCAATATGCCGGTGAACGGCCAGGATCAACGCGATGGTGTGCTCGGCCGTCGCGACGGAATTCACCCCGGGCGTATTCATCACGAGGATCCCGCGACGTGTGGCTTCGGCTACGTCTACGTTTTCGATACCGCCGCCGGCCCTGGCCACCACCTTAAGTCGAGTCCCGGTTCGAAGGATATCCGCGTCCACTTCAGTGTCCCGGCGAATAACAAGGGCTTCGTATTCGCCGATAATCGCCCGCAGACCCTCGCGATCCAGGTTGGTCTTCACATCCACCTGGAAACCCGGCCGATCTTGCAGCACACTGAGACCTCTTTCATGGAGGTCGTCTGCAACAAGGATTCTGTGGGTCATGCTCTTTCAACTCCGACGATTTCGCTGCGGCCGTCCGCGCAAAAAGAGGGCTTGCGCCTCTCTCGGACATTTCCTCCAAGATTGCTCGTGTCGATACAGTCGAGCAGGGTCCATGAAGCGGAGCTGCTCTTAGCCGTTCTTTGCGGCAAAGTCCTTCATAAAAGCAATCAGGGACTCCACGGCCTCTTTACTTATCGCGTTGTACAAAGAGGCTCTGCAGCCGCCGACAGAGCGGTGGCCCTTGAGCCCGCCCAGCTTCTCCTTTTGGGCTTCGGCGACGAACTTCTTCTCCAAGTCTTCCGTGGGCAGGCGGAAGGTGACGTTCATCATGGATCGGCTGTCCGCGTCGGCAGTTCCCTTATAGAAGTCGGTGGAATCCATGTATCCGTACAAGAGGCCGGCCTTTTCCCGGTTGATCTTTTCCATGGCCTCCAGCCCGCCAATGGTCTCATCCACCCACTTCAAGACGAGCTGAACCATATAGATGGCGATACACGGTGGGGTGTTGAAGAGCGAGTTCTTCTCCGTGTGGGTCGTGTACTTGAACATCGTAGGCAGATTCTCAGGCACGCGGGCCAGCATGTCATCGCGGATGATAACGATGGTCACTCCCGCGGGCCCGAGGTTCTTTTGCGCGCCGGCATAGATCAAGCCGAACGGTTTGGGATCGAACGGCCTGCTCAGGATGTCTGAAGACATATCGGAAACCAAAGGTACGTCGCCTGATTTGGGGAACGTGGCCCACTGGGTTCCTTTGATCGTATTGTTGGAGGTAAAGTGAAGGTACGCTGCTCCAGGCGTGACCTGGAACTCCTTCGGGATGTAGCGAAAATCCCGGTCCTTGCTTGAAGCGATGACTTTATGCGGCTTTCCGAGGATTTCCACTTCCTTGATCGCCTTGGTGGCCCACGTGCCGGTATTGATGTAGTCTGCGGATGATCCCTCCGGGATCAGATTCATGGGAATCATCACGAACTGGGTGCTGGCGCCGCCCTGGAGAAAAAGGACCTTGAAATTGTTGGGCAACTTAAAGAGCCGTACCACTCGTTCAATAGCATCGTTGAGTACTTGCTCGAAAAGGGCCGACCGGTGGCTGATCTCCGCGATGGACATTCCGGAACCTTTGAAGTCGAGGAATTCATCCCTCACTTGCTCCAGAACTTCCAACGGAAGAGCCGCGGGGCCTGGATTGAAGTTGAAGATACGAGCGGTCATCTCCTGTTCCTCCCTGGGGTTGAATATGGTAATAACCGGCACAAACTCGTAAATTACCTTACTGCATGGTATCATTTCAATAGAAATCGCCCGTGGGAAAAAACCGGATTGAACAGCTCCCGATTCTGTGAGATGATAGTGGCGGGCCGGAATCGGGACATAATCTGGAGAGTTAAATGGATACCGAGAAAATAATTTACAGTCTTATCCCTTTAGTCCTGATAATACTCTTTTCCTGGTTTTTCAGCTTCCTCGGCCAGCGTATGCGAAAACAACAAGGCCAAGAGGAGCAGCCTGGAGTTTCGCGGGGCTTGGACGACATCCTGGGTCTCGGGCTCCCCAGGGACGAGGAAGAAAAACCGGCCGTGGGCACCCCGCAGCAGAGGACTCCCGGGGAAATGACCCGAGCGGAAGTGCCTGATTGGACCGCCCACCAGCAAGCCGGCCAGGCGGGACGCAGCGCAGACCCCATCAAACCCAAATGGTGGGGCGCATGATTCGCGTTCCAATGGCAGCCATGAGAGCCCTTCGTCGCGATTCAGCCCGATTCTGCGGTCTAGCTCTTGTCCTTGGAGTCCTACTTTGTGGGGCCGGCCCAGGAGCCTTGGGCGAGCAATTATCCTGGGAGATGCCGGGCAGGTTGTCGATCTACGACCTGGAATTCGGTCCTGCGATGCTCAAGGACAATAACTGGCAATTCCTGGGGAACGCCAGGAACTTCAATGCGAAAGAATTCGAGGGCCGTCTGACTCTGATGATCCGCTTCACCTACAGAGGGACCAGGGGCGAAATTCCGCTCAAATTCGTGGTGAAGCTCCCCGATTCCACCCAGCATGAAGAGACCGCGTTGCTCACCGAGCCCAACGGGACATACACGTACAGGTTCACGGTTCACAATCCACAAGAATTCGCAGGTGCAGGGTCCATTTACCTGTACTATGGCTTCAGCATCATTGATGTCCTGGATTTCACCATATTCTCAGGCGCGTGACCTACGCGGGAGCCGGTAGGGCAGGGGGAAGGCCGCCTCAAACTGCGACTGCCGCTGTGAAGCATCACGCGCGGCGATCTTCTGCTCATTGAGCGGATTCACAAGTGCACTAAAATACTCGAACAAAAGGCAGGGAACCGGTCTTGGTGGGACAGGCGTCCCGCCTGTCTATTCACGCCATTATGCTTCTCCGCAAAGCATGACAGGCAAGATGCCTGTCCCACCAGAACCAAGAGCACGATTGGGTCAGCCCCATGAGCAAACGGTTGGGTGGACACTGTGTTTGAAGTGCGGAGCGTGCGCCGCCCTAATTACTGAAAGGGTACCTTAGGAACAATGACAACAGAGACCCGCGCAAAGGAACGTCTCGACGTCCTACTGGTAAGCAAAGGGCTGGCCCCATCGCGGGAAAGAGCACGTGCCCTTGTCATGGCGGGTAAAGTCGTGGTGGACGGTGTCAATGTTGACAAGCCGGGCAAGGAATTCCCAGCTGACGTGGAGGTGGTTGTGTCAGAGGACATCCCTTACGTCAGTAGAGGAGGGCTCAAGCTCGAAGCGGCGCTGGACCATTTTAGCGTCAACCCGGCGGGCCTCGATGTTCTGGATGGAGGCGCTTCCACAGGTGGATTCACGGATTGCCTTCTCAAGCGCGGCGCGGCCCGTATAATTGCCGTGGATGTGGGATACGGGCAGTTTGACTGGACTTTGCGCAACGACCCGAGGGTCACGCTCTTGGAACGGACCAACCTCCGGCATCTGGATACGAGCGCTCTGCCTCATCCGGTAAATGCCGCGGTCGCGGACCTCTCATTCATTTCGCTCAAGCTGGTGTTGGGCAAATTCTTCGAGATGCTTCCGTTGGGCGGTTGGCTGCTCGCGCTGGTAAAGCCTCAGTTCGAGGTGGGCCGAGCCGAAGTAGGCAAAGGAGGCGTAGTGCGCAACGAAGCCGCGATCAGGCGAGCTGTCGACGGGATAAAGATGTTCGCGGAGCAATGCGGCTTCGAAGTTAGCGGTGAAATGGAAAGCCCGATCCGAGGCCCCAAGGGCAACCGCGAATTCTTCCTGCACCTTGTAATACCGCTTCGCTTTCGGAGAGGCAAGATCGGGGAGGACCTTCTTGTAACCCCGCGAGACGCGGGGCACCCCGGCCCCCTCTCCAAGAACTTCCAACATTTTTCGGAATGCTCATTTCTCCTGCGGGGAAATGAGCATTCCGAAAACCGTGGAAATTTCCTGCCTGAGCCGTGGAGTACCTCTCTCACAAAGAAGACTTCCCCGATCTTGCCTCTTTGAATGCGCATCAGTATGAAACGCCAGAAGCAATTGTGGAACCAGTGCGCCCTCGAAAGTCATATTGCGCTGCCGACTTGTAGAGCTAGGTCCACGCATCTGCCTGGGTCGGAGGATGCACAAAGACAGGGCGGCCGCCTTGTAGGGGCGCACGGCCGTGCGCCCTTGCCCTATTTCGGTCACAATACCCACAAGCGAGACAATATGCCTCGTTCACATAATTGTTTCGTGCTGTGTGTGATGCAGCCATCCACTATCAGAGATCTGGGATTCACTGATCGCAAGGTGTACGTTTTACAGCGCTGACCGCTATCGCTGCTGCTTGACCGGGGGCGCGAACGTGTCGTATGTTCCGGCATAGTGGAAAGTGTGGTGGCTTTTGGACTGGAAAATCAGCTGGCTTGTATTGCTAACGAGAAATACCTCATGCTTGAAACTGATCCATCTCCATACAATTTGGAAATAGGAGGATGAACAAAGCAAGAGAAATCAGGAGATAACCGATGTCCGAAGGCCCGATCCTTACCATTCGCCAGAATGCTCCTGTCGACGGGAAATACCTCATCCGCCTCACATTGAAGCGGCCCGACCAGCCTGCACTCGAAGCCGAAGCAACAATCGAATTCCCCCTCACTCCGCAAGAACAGGAAGACCTGCGTTGGTACCTCGAAGATTACCTCGAACGGGCGGACGTTGTAGAGGAAGTCCAGGTCCTGCAGATCGAGAATCTTATGAGGCAGCGCGGGGTTGAGCTTTACGAGAAGATACTTGAGGGAAGTCGCGATGTTCAGCGCATCTTCGCTCGGGTGCTGGACGAGCTCCCCGACCTGCGTGTCGAGATCCAATCCGAAATTGCGGAGGCCGCTTCGATTCCGTGGGAACTCATTCGTGAGCCCCAGTCCGATTCAGCCATCGCCCTCCGCGTGAAATCGTTCGTCCGCGTGCAATCCAATCCCAACCTGAACTTCGTGCCTGTGCCGGAGGCCAAGGAGGGTCGGGTTCGCCTGCTCTACGTTGTGTGCCGCCCTGGCGGAATTCGCGACGTTCCCCTCCGAGCTATAGCCAACCGTCTTCTTCAAGACCTGGGCAAAGAACTCGGCCGGTTCGAAATCACGGCCCTGCGGCCTCCCACTTTCGAGCAACTCCAAAAAGAACTCCTAGACGCCAAACAGGCTGGTCGTCCGTACCACATTGTCCATTTCGACGGGCACGGCATCTACACAGACCTGGGCAAAACGCCCCTTGCTGGATGGCTCGCCCAGTTATCCAATATCGCGCTCGGCGGACAGAAATTCGGTAAGCATGGCTACCTGATCTTTGAGCACCCCGCCAGCGACGAGAAAATGCGTCCCGTCTCTGGTGACGAACTGGGCAAGCTTCTTCATGACAGCGGTGTGCCCGTGCTGGTTCTCAACGCGTGCCAGAGCGCCATGCACGAGGCTTCGGAAAAACCGCAAAACGCCGCCACCGTCCACGATGAAGTCCGCGCGATTGGGTCCCTTGCTCAGGCCGTTGTAGACCAGGGCATTCCCGCAGTCTTGGGGATGCGATACAGCATCTTCGTGGTCACCGCAGCCCAATATATTGGCGAGCTCTACGCCTCCCTTGCCAAGGGACGCAGTTTCGGGGAAGCCGCCAGCGAAGCGCGAAAGTACCTGCACCTCAACCCAGATCGGTGGATCGGGCTCCACCCCCGGACCCTTCAGGACTGGTTTGTCCCCGTCGTGTACGAGGCAGCGCCGCTCTGGCTGCTTCCCCGCGACAAGCCTCTTGAGCTTGGACAAGCGCCGGACACAGACCCCGCACAAGAAAACCCGACTCTCCGCCGCTACGTGCCGGACGTCGGCTTTGTCGGACGCGACGAAACCCTCCTCATGCTCGACCGTGCCTTCGATACCCATACCGCCATCCTCCTCCATGCCTACGCAGGGCAGGGGAAGACTGCAAGTGCTGTCGAGTTCGCTCGCTGGTACGCTCGGACCGGCGGTCTTGGGCCACAACCTGCCGTCTTGTTTGCCTCCTTCGAGAGGCACACCGACCTTGAGGACCTGCTCAACCAGGCAGGCCAGGCTTTCGCAGGGATGCTCCGGGCCAACGGCATTGAGTGGCACGCCGTCAATGACCCCGGCGAGCGTCGCAACCTGGTGCTCCAAATCCTCCGGCAGGTCCCCATCCTCTGGATCTGGGACAATGTGGAAGCGGTCGCAGGATTCCCAGAGGGAACCGAGTCCGCGTGGACGGCTGAAGAGCAAGCGGAACTTGCCGACTTCCTCAAGCAACTCAAGCTGGACAACGCGACCAGTGTCAAAATCCTACTCACTTCTCGACGAGATGAACACAAATGGCTCGGTGGTATCCCGCACCGCGTGCCGATGCCACGCATGTCGTCCGCGGACGCGGCCACCCTTGCCTTCGAACTGGCCAAGGAGAGGAGTCTGACTCGGGCTGAAATCGCGAACTGGCAGCCGCTGCTCAACTACTGTGCCGGCAATCCCCTCACGCTGCGTGTCATCGTGGGTCAAGCCGTGAACATAGGCTTGCGCAGCAAAGAGCAGATCGAGCAGTTTGTCGAGGCCCTTCGTTCCGGAGAACAGCTCATCGAAGACTCTGACGAAGCCGAGGGCCGCGACAAATCGCTCGCCGCGTCGCTTGATTACGGCTTTAGGAACGCGTTCACCGACGACGAACTTCCTGTGATAGCGCTCCTCCATCTCTTCCAGGGTACGGTGGTTGTGCAAGTGCTAGAAATGATGGGAAAGGTGGGCGACCACGCGCTGCCTGAAGTGCGGGGCAAGAGCGAGGGGCATCTCAATGGCCTGCTGACGCGGGCCACGGACGTTGGACTGCTCACGCACCTAGGCTCGACCTGGTACAGCATCCATCCAGCACTTCCTTGGTTCCTACGGCAGCTGTTCTACAGACACTATGATGGACGGGATGCTCGGTCTAGCGGCCGAGCGGCCCTCCGCGCCTGGGTCGAGGCCGTGGCGGCCTGGGGCGGTAACCTTCACGATCTCTTTGTCCAGGGGCAACGAGACTTGGTCGGCATTCTTGCACGGGAAGAGGCCAATTTGTTGCACTGCCGTCGAGTGGCTCGCCAACTCGGCTGGTGGCGTCCCGTTATATGGGCCATGCAAGGCCTGGGATCGCTCTATGAATACCGGGGACGCGGGGCTGAATGGGCCCGGCTCGTTGCCGAAATCGTGCCCGATTATTGCGCGCAGGACGACGAACCCGTTTCCGGTCGCGAAGAGTTGTACAGCGTCGTAATGGGATGGCGTGTTTCTGTGGCACGGCTGAACGAACGAGATCTAACCAAGGCCGCAGCCTTGAATGCCAAACTTGTGCCGTGGGCTCGCCAGCAGGCCGAGGCCGCATTGGCCCAACCGGTGAATGTGCCGCTTGGCCGTAACCAGAACCTGCCTATCCAGGCACTGGCGATCAGCCTATTTTCGTTTGGCGAAATTCTGAGAGAGCAGGGCAACAGCAGTTGTGTAGAGCAATATGAGGAGTCAATTCGATATGCTCGGCGCGTTAATGACACTGCTGGCGAAGCGATGTGTCAACGCCAGCTTGGCAACGCTTTCAAGGACTTGTCGGACATTCGCGATCTGGACGCTGCTGAGGTTGCCTATCAGCGGAGTCTAGATTTGCACCATCCGGACGATAAGGCGGGACGCTCCGCTTGCGAGGCCCAGATCGGCCAAGTGTATCACCAACGATTCTACGAGGCGAAACGGCAGGGCCAACCTCCGGAAATAGGCTTGAGGCACGCCCTAGCGGCGGAAGAGCGCTACCACAAAGCGCTAGACCTCTTGCCCCCTTCCGCCATCACCCAACTTGCGCCAGTGCACAACCAGTTGGGAGGTCTTTACGCCGATGTCGGGGAGACGGAGCGGGCCCGGGAACATTTAGAGACATCCGTCCGTTTCTACGAGAAGATCGGGGACCGGTACAGAGCGGGACTGACGCGCTTTAACGTGGCCGTTACTTACGCACGGGCAGCGAAGCGGGAGGAAAGTCTGGCCCGGCAACGCGACGTTCTGCTGCTCGCCCAGGCCTACGCGCGGGCAGCCCTTCAGGACCTCCAGCACTACGCGGGACGGTCTGCTGCCGAACAGGCCAAGACCCGGGGACTTCTCGACGATATCGGCAGAGAACTCGCCGAACTGCGGCAGTAGCCTCGGCCGTGCGCCCCTACTACAGCTTCCGGCAAACAATACAAATCCACGGTCCTGATCCTACATGAGATTGACGCGACGAAATCAATGCACATGTATGTGGGAAGGGGGGGCTTTGTACGAGAGCCTTCATCGAAATTATTAGCTGGAGGTGCGGCATGGCCGACAAAATTGAATGGCTGACAAGCATGGATGAAGCCCTCAAACGGGCAAAGGCCGAAAACAAGTATGTGTTGCTCGATTTCTTCAATCCAAACTGAATCGGTTGCCAGCAAATGGATGCAGTTACGTATCCTGACAAGGCGGTAATCGGGTTCATAACCAATCACATCATTCCACTGCGAGTTCCCTACGATCACCAGCCTCTGGCGCAGGAATTCAAGGTGCACTGGACACCAACTTTGGTGAGCCTGGACCTCGACGGCAAGGAGCATCACCGCACCCTTGGGTTTCTCCCACCGGAGGAATTGATCCCCTCATTGATGCTCGGAATCGGAAAGACCCACTTCGATCTGGGCCAGTTCGGCGAAGCCATCGAAATTCTCGACAAAGTTGTGACAGAGCACGCGCGCAGCGACGCGGCTCCTCAGGCCATCTTCTTTCGTGGCGTGGCTGGTTACAAGCACACGCATGACCCAAAGAACCTGCGGCTGGCATACGACCGGCTCGCGGCTGACTTCCCGAACGATGAATGGGCCAAACGAGCGCGGCCCTACAGCCTTATCACGTGATTCGTAGTCAATTTGTGCGGGGAGGGATCGGCAAAGGGGCACCCTCCCCGAAACCCTGCGAGCATTTTCCCAACAAGTCAAAATTACAGGACTTCACGTACAACAACTCTCGAGAGTAGGCACCCACGACATGCCTCTCATTCATTAAATTCCAATTGCAGAATCTGAGGACTCTTGCGAACTGCTTACTTGCCCTTCAAGAAGGTCAAGTAATGTTTGGCGGCTTCTTCCGGGCGCTCTATCATGGGCACGTGACCGCAATCTTTCATGATCACGGTTGCGCAATTTGCCAGTCCTTTTTCAAAAGGTTTCACGGATGAGACATCCAGGAGCCGATCCTTATCCCCCCATAGCACAAACGTGCGAGCTTTGATCTTGGGGAGATCCGGCTCCAGCGCGGCGCGTTCGGCTGCGCCCTCCTTGGAGATTCTCTGGTTGCCGGCTCGATGCCTCACGGCCTGATCGACCAGAACCTTCTTAGCAAATCCCGGGACTACCGGCGGGGTGACAAAGACAAACTTGAGCATCCGGTCAAAATCTTCGGCGGACCCCACGATGAGCGGGTTGGGATCGCCTTTCGCCAGCATTTTCGCCAATTCGCTCTGCTCAGGCGACGTCACGCCTGATGCGTTGAAAAGCCCGAGCGTAATCACCTTATCGGGAAACATGACAGCATATCTGCCCGCGATATGCCCACCCATAGAATTTCCGACAATATGGAACTTCTTGAGATCGATCGCGTTTACGAACTGGTCCAAACGCTTTGCCTGATCCATTACGCTGTACGATGCCTGCTCCAGATAGGTGCTGTCTCCGAATCCAGGCAAATCCAGAGCTACCACATGGTACGCAGGGGTGATCGACTTGGCGAAGCGAGTCCAGTTGTCCTTGTTTGCCGTAAAACCGTGCACCATGAGGATCGTCTCACCCTGGCCCCCCTCTAGGTAGACGATCTCGTGGTCGCCGACCCGGACGTTCTTTTCTTCGAGTCCCGCGGATTTTCGCTCCGATTGTCTGACCCACTTCACGGCCAGACCCGGGAGGACGAAATAGAGCGCCACCGCAAGACCCGCCGCGACCGCCAGAATCACCGTCACCTTCTTCTTCACGCTACGCCACCCCTGTGCTGTGTCGGAGAATTGAAACATTGTGTCAAAATGGAACCGAATTCTCAACGGCCTTGACCGAATGCTTGCGCCTCGAAGACGCTATCCAGTTACGTGGAAAGCACGAAAAAGCCGGATGCCTCATCCACATCCGGCCTTAGTTTGCCTCGGCAAGCCCTGCTTGTGCGGTACGCAGTTAGAGGCGGAATGCACGGCCCTGATTGGGAGACAAAAATTCCTCAGGCCTTTTCATTAAAGAGTGTTAGGGGGACCCTAACGCGTGCAGAAGAGGTGCCGGCCTATTTCAATCCAGCCTTGCGCAAAGCGCCAATGATTCGCGCGGTATCTGCGGGATTCTTGTATAGAAGCCTTTTGGCCGCATTCTCTAGTGAGAACCCAGGGTGAACCCTGGCCAGGCTCGCGGCCGCAACTCGTGCTTCATCCTGCTGACCCGCCAAAGCATAGGCCGCCGCCAGGCCGATGAGGATGCCCGCATTATCACCTTGCCGATCCAGACCTTTCTTGAAGACTTGGAGCGCTTGGCCGTGTTGGTACATCCCGATATGGGCATTGCCCAACGTCACGAAATACCATATGGGAGCGATGGGATTGAGCCGAATTGCCTTGTTCAACTCTGCAACCGCCTCTTCGGATTTCCCGGCATACATCTTCATTTGTCCCAAGAAAGCATAAGCATCAGCCCCGTTCGGATTCAGCATGACCGCTTTCTCGCATGAGGCCACGGCGTTATCGTACTGCCTCTTCCGAAGGTAGATCTGCCCTATCACTATGTGCGCGGTGTCCAGGGAGTTATCAAGAGCCACTGCTTTGTGCGCGAATTGAGCCGCCTTTTCCCAGGGCTCGCGCGGAGATCTCGCCCTCTCGCGTGTAATTTCCAATAATTGCATTCTCGCCAACGCCGCGTATGCGGTCGCACACTCCGGATCCAAAGCAAGCGCCTGCTCAAACGATTGCCGGGCCATAGCATTGGAATCTTCAGTGTGTTGTCGTGTATACGAAAGCCCTTGTAAGACCTTTTCATACGCGGCCAAATTGGTCGCAGGGGGGTGTTGACTCTTCTTGCGCGGCCATTCGTCTGCCGCAGGCCTCACATCGAGTGCCGTTATAATGCCGCGCGTGATCTCGTCTTCAAGGGCAAATATGTCCTCCCATCTCCGCTCATACTGGTCTGCCCACAATTGAAGCCCGGTTTGGGCATCAATCAATTTGGCCCCCATTTGTACCCGGTCGCCATCTTTGCAGGCGCTGCCTTCGACGACGTATCGCACCCCGAGTTTTCGGCTAACCTCCTGTAACGTCATGCCTTGTCTCTTGAACGCGAACGCGCTGTCAGGAGCAATAACAAATAGCTTCGGAAATTTACTGAGAGAGCCGCTAACTTCTTCGGTTATGCCGTCGCTGAAATACTCTTGAGCTGTATCTCCGCTCGTGTTTAGGAAGGGCAGCACGGCAATGGAAGGAACATCCGGCAGCTCCAAAGCGGGTCCCTGATCCGTTGCAAGCTTCGCTCCTGGCAGGCTCGTGTGCCGGTAGAAATAGCCGACCCCGACTGCTGCCACGGCCAGTAAGACGCCAATAGTAGTTGTCGCAGCGATAGTCCGCCAGCGCCGTGTTCTGATTCTTTTGTCTTCGGTTCTCTCTACCGCGGTCCCTTCGGGCTCCAACCGAACGCGGTAAGCTCTCACCGGCTCCTCGATGTTCTTGACGCTTCGCTCTCCCAGATATTCGTAATCCAGGGGCAGCTTCTTCTTTAGTTGATCATATGCCGTGCCCGAGATGCATATGCCTCCAGGATCAGCTAAGCCTTCCAACCGGGCCGCGATGTTGACGCCATCGCCAAAGATTTGCTCACCTTCCTGAATCACATCGCCGATATTAATCCCGATGCGAAACTCCATCTTGCGGTCATCGACCAGCTTGGCGTTACGAGTTTTAATCTCGCGCTGAAACTCTACTGCGCAGCCCACAGCATCAACAACACTGGCGAACTCGACCAAAAAACCGTCTCCCGCTGTGTCCACCACTCTGCCGCGGTGCAACTGAACAAGCTTCAGTAACACCTCTTTGTAGGCCGCCAAGGTGCGGACCGTTGACACTTCATCCGCAGCCATAAGGCGACTATATCCCCTAACGTCGGCGTGAAGGACGGCAGTGAGCTTTCGGATAACTCCACCGGTGGTCACGGGAACGACCTCCGCGAAGCTGGGAAAGATAATTCCCAATGGAAGGTTCGACTGTAGGAATTTTCTTGAATTCAAATTAAGCCAAGCCAATTTCTATTGTCAAGTTGCCCGCCCTCCCTTCGGCTTCGGAGGCCGACGGCGCATCAATGGCCTGATCTTCTCCCTCTGCTCATCGGTCAACATCGGTTTTCGCAGACCCGTCGGATCACCTCCGATGAGTCTCATACGCGAAATATATAGAGAGTACAACGCCTTATTTAGCCCGCGGTATCCCACGGCCAGCCCTAATTTTAGGTTTCGCAACCATTCCTACTAGTTACGCAGGGAGAACGAAAAAGCCGGATGTTTCATCAACATCCGGCCTCAATTTGCCTCGGCAAGCCCTGCGGGCTGCCTCTTTCTTCCTGTCCGGGTGCGCGCCTGGTTTGCAATGGGCCCGCATCACCGGAACGAGGAAGTTCCTCGGTCCATGCTTATTCCTCCCACGTCGTCGATTCACTCTGTGCCTCCTTTTAGCCGTTCTCATTTCGCCGTCCTCATGAAACAGAGCTAAAATATAAAAAACATGGATTTGACTTATGTCAAGGCTTCTTGCTGAAATCTGCGCCAATGTGTAGACAGGGCATCAGACTAACGAGACCCGCTCACGTTTCTCAGCGGCCTTACGCTTTTGGCTGCACGGAGGCAGTCATGGCGAGCAGGAAAGCAAACCGAAAAAAACAGACCCTCCCCCTTCCTGACATCGAGTTCCTCATGCGCACGGAACTCCTTGAGGCCACGCCCGAAGAATGCAAGCGCAATCTGATGGCCTCCATGAAGAAAACCCACCTCAACGCGGGGCAGAGGTTCATAACCCAGGGAACTCCAGGGGATTGCTTCTATCTCATTCAGGAAGGCTCCTGCATTGTCAGTCTGGACAAGAACGGCCAGTCCTACCCCATATGTCGCCTCAAAGCCGGTGACCTGGTGGGAGAAGTCGCCATCGTTACCGGCGAGACCCGAAGCGCCAATGTGGATGCAGAGACGGACATGCTGGTCTGGTCGGTCGGGGTTGAGGATTTCCACCGCATCAGCGCAGACTGCCCGGTACTGGAAGAATTCCTCGCAGATTTGGCTACTGAGCGTCTTTGTAGCCGAAAAATCACCGCTGAACGCTCCATTGGCCGCTACACTATTCATGACGTGGTCGCAGAAGGGGGATGGAGCATTATTTACAAGGGAGTTCACTCATTCCTTAATTTACCTGTCGCGGTCAAAATGCTGAAACACAACATGGCCCGTGACAGCGACTTCTTGAGCAAATTCCAAGACGAAGCCAAGATTATAGCGGCTCTCAGCCACGAGAACATCGTCAAGGTGTACGATGTGGAGCACATGTACAGAACCGTATTCATCGTCATGGAATATCTGGAAGGGGTCACGCTCAAGCACATATTGAAGAACAAGCTCAGGCTCCCGTTCACCCGGATGCTCCACATTTTGAAGCAGATGTGCGCTGCTCTGGATTATGCTCACCAGCACGGGATCGTGCACCAGGACGTCAAGCCTGGAAACATTTTCATCGAGAAAAACGACCACGTTAAGCTCGTGGACTTCGGCCTTGCGCTTCCCATCGGAGGCTGCTCGCCGGAGCTCCCCGGAACCGCGTTCTATATGGCTCCGGAACAGATCGAAAGCGATCCGGTGGACGCTCGCACAGACATTTATTCGCTGGGCATCACTGCTTATGAGATGGCGACGGGGCAGCGGCCGTTTCCCGACGACGTGTGTGAGGTACTGAAGGCCCATATCACCCAACCCACGCCTGATCCGAGACTGCTGAATCCGGAGCTGCCCGAGGAGTTCTCTCAGTTCATCTTCAAAGCGACCCACAAAGACCCTGCGGCACGATATGATAACTTGCAGCAGGTACTTGCGCACCTCAATCAAATGGCCGACGGAAACGGCCATCCTGTCCCTGTCGCAGAGCACCGAAAGAGACGTATGATAAACTTGTGCATGTTCTACGATCACGAGCGTCACCAGGATCTAACTCAGCTGATGGCCGGATTCAGTGAAGAGCTGAAGAAACTGGGGGCGGAACTCAGGGTCTCCGACCTGGGAGAAGTCTAAAGGCTCCTGCGAAAGCACCAAGCAACACTGACCTGACCCCGCAAGGCCGGGATCAGGTCAGTGGCACCCGGGACCAGTACTGACCCCCGCGCGAGATTTGTTTGACGGGTGCCACTGACCTGGACTTTGTCCAGGTCAGTGCCCAACTCGGATTGACCCGCGGCGCATGAATTGATACAACCCTTTGCAAGTCGACTATTCCGTTGAATCATCCTGGATGCTTGGGGGAAAAGGCTCTGTCCGCATGATCGCAAGGAGAAATCTGATGCATATACGGCAAAGCTCGCAGGGGAATTGGATCCTGGGCCTGGTGATCGGGCTGGGTGTTCTCCAGGTGTTGAGCGTGATTGTGGTGGCTTACTTGGGCCTGGAAATACTCCGAACCGATCGGATGCTCCTGCAAGAGAGCCGAACTATGATACAGGAGCTTTTGCCCGGCATTCGAAGCGATCTGTCAACGATCAACCAGCAAGCTTTAAAGATCGGGGACGGAGTATCGAACCTCCAGGGCCAGGTTTCCCGCGTAGACGAAAAGATGACCAAGGTGGGCGGCGACTTGTCGCGCGTCGGCTGGATACTGGAAAGCGTGGATCGCGACCTCATGGCCTTTTTCAAGGCTGGGACAGGGGTCCCCTGGGCACACGGGCTCAATCGGTATCTGATGCCGGCCGCACTGGTGATCCTATTGCTGTGCCTGCCCCTGCTCCTGTGGATCGCGTCGCGGGTCAGGGAATCGGACCGCCCGGGGGCTGCCGCGCATGAACAACAGGCACTCGACCGTATAGAAGGACTGAGGGGCCAAATTGAGGCACTGAACACCGTGGTCGTACAATTCAAGATGGAACAATCAGAAGCCCCGTCGGCGACCGCAGATTTCCGTAAGCTTATCGAACACGCGGAACGTCTCATCGAGGAAGCCAGGGCTGAGTTGGCACGGCTCGAGTCGCGCGAGGAAGGCGAGAAGCTAAACGAAAAGGGGCTCGTCGGGAAGTTCCACTGATTACGTGCAACACTGCCAAGACAAGCCCCGCGCGACAAAGGCAACCTGTGGATAACTCAAGCCATCTGGAGTGAACGGAACCTATAGGGAAGACCAGTCGGCACTCTCACAGGCAAACCAGGCCCGAAGCCAATCCTGATAAATCATCAATTATAATAGTTGGTTGTCGAAACGGGAGAGCGAATGGTTCGACTACAACGGAGGGAAGTACGGCGGTCACGAAGTTATCCACAGGTGTGGATAACTTGTCCGGTCAGACCGAATGAATGGGGTTATTATGAGGTAGCCAAATACCCGGAAAATTACCTATCGAATCGAGCCATCAACCTGCCGATTATAGCGTATGCCGGAAATAATGGCCTATTGACCACCCTTCACCCCCGCTTCCGCCGGAATGACGGCAATTCGCTGCCGCTAATCGGAGCTATGGTGGGCTTGAATGCCTATCTACCGAGGAGGAAATTCGCGAAGCCTGCAATGTCTCGGACGACGCCGGTGTACTGATCCATGAACAGGCGTACATCCTGAATGTACGTTCTCGGGATGTAGATCACGTCATACGGTTTGACCATGATCATCTGAGACATATCACCCACGTCGAGCAGCCTCTTCACGTCGATACGACGTCCAATGGGCTTGCCGTGGATGTTTCGTGAAATCAGCATAACGCTCGTCAGATCGGCTGAATCAGTGGCGCCTCCCGCGGTAGCGATAGCATGAAGAATGGTGATCGGCTGCCTGATGTCAAACGCGCCGCCCGAAGTCACGTGGCCGAGGACGTAGAACCTCCGAGAATTTGCGGAGCTGAGCAGGATAGATGCCACCACGTGCTTCAATTCACTCTGGCGATAGAGCCGGTTGACGCTCTCCTCCACTTCCGCCACGGTATGCCCGACTGCCACAATCCTGTCCTTCATCAACGGCAGGTCAATGGTGCCGTCCGGATTTACCGTGATGGTGGTCTCTTGCCCCCTGGTGAGCGTGGTGAGCGACTGCACCAGCTTATTCACCTTCTCGTAGAACTTTACCACAGTGACCGTGACGAGCCGATAGTTTTTCAGCTTCGGATCGACTTCACTCTCCCGGAAAATGTTTGCCTGCCGGAACTTCTGCTCGATGCGCCTGGCCAGCTCTTCCGGCGCCAATCCGGCTGCTTTGATCTCACCGACGCCCGGGAGCGTAATCATGCCGTCAGGGCGAATGGTCACGGTCCTGTTCAGTTCCGGGTCTAGGATGAATTCGATTCGGATTTCGTCGAGGCTGTCGAGCTTGTATGAACCCGCGGGTACCGTCCATTCCGTCTGGAAGATGAGTCTCAACACGTCGTCCGGCCCGAGCCTGTAGTTGCGGCATACAACATCGAAGGCTTCGGCCAGGTCTTTTACGTCCGGAGCTTTGGTGGGACCCGGGACCGGCCTGAAAGGAGAAGGCACTCCGTACATGCAGCCGGCCATGAGGCTGAGGGAGAGGCAGACGGCCAGTAAGGCGAAAATACGACGAAATTTCATATAAAAAGCCTGCCGAATCGATACAAGCATAACGAAATACATTAAATAACTGGCACATCATACCAAAATTTATGACTTTTGGTCAACCATTTTTGTGCTCACACCTATTGACATTGACATATCTATGAAAATCAGCTATAAAGAAAAATAATATCGTGGAGATTATCATCTATGAAAAGATTTGCATTAATCCTGCTGGCATTTATGATTCTATCTTCCCCGCCCCCAACCCAAGCCTGCGCTGTCCTCAAGTGGGCCTGGGATGGCGTTGCCAATGCCTTCGGCCTGGACCGCGGCCCGGTCCCCAAGGTCATACCCAAGACCTATCCCGCGGAATGTGACGAATACACCAAGAAGATACCTAAGCACACATACCGCCCGAACTTCCACATCCAAGCCGAAGGGTTCTGAGCCCCCAGGCGTTAAAACAAAGAACAGGCCTCTGTAATAACAAGTGCTTATCACCCTCCCCCTTACCCCTCCCATCGAGGGGGGTAGAAAACCCTCTCCCCTTGTGGGGCAGGCTTTCCAGCCTGCCGGCGGCCTGGAAAGGCCGCCCCACAAAGAGGGGAGGGAGAGGACTTCACAATACAAGCCGGCATCCTATGTTAGCACCGATATTCTAAGCCCCCGACCCGCTCGATCCGCGCTCGCTGTATTGGTAACCCACGGCTTGCCATCTTCACTGCAAAGACTGGATTCCTGGGCCTCCCTCGGACTACAATCCGGGGTCCGCGGGAATGACGGTATTTAGGCTTCCCCGAATCGGATATAGCCTTCAGTATCGGGTCGAACGACGGGTAAACCTAATCCAACCTGTAAGCCAATCGTGTCACGCCAAGCTTACCCGGGTGTGGTATCCTCATGGGATTCAGGAATTTGGGCAAGAAGCCTTCTCCACTACGAGACCCCATGATTGACATCCACTCGCACATACTTCCGGGGATGGATGACGGAGCGGCTGACCTGGAGGAGAGCCTGGCCATGTGTCAGGTCGCGGTGGAAGACGGGATCGAAGTCATTGCAGCCACGCCTCATTCGTGGAATGGGCAATTCACGAACCATCCGGCTCAAATTCTGGAAAAGACCCAAGAGCTCCACTCAGAACTCAAGGCAAAGGGGTTCAACCTCGAGATCCTCCCAGGCATGGAGGTCAGGGTTGTCCCTCATTTTGGCGATCTTTACTCACAAGGGGAGATTCTGGCTCTCAATCGGAGAAAGTACTTCCTGGTGGAGTTTCATCCGTTCAGCGCTCCACCTGCGTTTCACGCCCTGGTTGAGCATCTCTGGTCGCTTGGATATGGAGTGGTTCTCGGGCATCCGGAGAAAAACCTCGCGATCCAGCAGAATCCAGGGTATCTCGCGGTCTTGCTGGCTCATTTTCGCTCGTGGGAGATGCTCGTCCAGGTATCGGCGGACAGTCTTGCCGGCGAAGCCGGGCCTCATGCGGCCCGTACAGCACGCACACTCCTCAAGCAGGGTTTGGTGCATGTTATCGCATCCGATGCGCACGGCGCGCATTCGAGAAGCCCGCGATTATCTCGCGCAGTGAAGGCGGCCGAAGAGATAGTCGAACCTGAATGGGTGCGAAAGATGGTGTACGATATTCCGCTTGCCGTTCTCCGGGGATCTCCTTTTCCGGAAGTGTGGGAGCCCCAGGTTCGAAGCGGCTGGCAACGATTCAAGAAGAAGTGGTTCTGACAAAACTCATTTCTCGAGGACGTTCCAGTCGGTCGCTGCACCCGGCACAAAGCCCTTTTCCTGAGCAATGATATCCAGATGAACCAGGCCGAGCGATGTGGCCGAGCTAATGCTCTGGTCCAATCGCTCCCTCATGTCCAGGCTCAGGACGTATCTCTTGCACTTGTGACAGACTTCGACCCGCTCTGTTTCACGCTTCTCTGCGTAAAAATACTCCATGGTCTCAGAATCTTCGTTATCGCAGAACGGGCACGCTGTCCGAAGGTGCGTCCATTCGTGGCCGCAGAATGAGCATTTGAGCCAGCGGCGGCCTTCCTTACCTTTGATGAGACTGAGTGATGGCCACGATCCACAGACCGGGCAGTACCCTTTGTCCCACTGAACCCCAGATAGAGCAGAGCCAATGTGCTCCGCTTGTTTCTCGACGAACGGCCTGACAATCTGCCCCAATACAAACGAAAGGATGTCCGGCTTCACCTTGGCCGCACGCGCTATTCTATCGACTTCGTTTTGCCGGTCTGCCAACAGGTGCTCGATAGCGGCCTCCAGGTCTAGCAAGCCGTCGTTGATGGCCTGTTCAAGCACTTCAAGTTGGGGCCTGATGCCGGGAAAACCCTTTGTCATCGTGGGAGCAAGTCGAAAGTACGCGTCTTTGAGACGGTCCGGTGGGATCGTGAAGCCGGCTCGACCGACCGCGGGAATTCCTTGGCTTAGCTGAGCCGGATCGAAGGTAGCAGCGGCCTCAGAGTCAGCCTCCTCGATCTCTTCCTTTATCCGCTCCCTCGCGAAAAGCAAGTCTTCAAAAGCTTCCACGATGTTGGCAACGGACGGCGTCTCACGCTTGATCCGCTCGATCTCGTCGGCGATTTTTGACGTTCCCGCGTCTTGTGGTGTGGGATCACTCATTCAAATTGCTCCCCGGGGAAAGGTCTCTGCGCAAGAGAGCGCCCGGCCTCCATGCAGGAGGGGGGCGCTCTCGTCTTGAAGAGCGGCCGGAGTTACTTTCCGGCTGCGAACTTCCAGTAGGTCTTGGGATCGTCCGTCACGAGATAGATTACCCTGACGTCGTCCGCATTGAGCGCAGCGGCTTTTGGATAGGTCTTCTTGAGCTCAGCCACTCGCTTCTTGGCTGTATCCAGGATCTTCTCCCTGGGCCCGAATTCCAGGGCATCCGTGGGACAGGTCTTGACGCAGGCCGGTTCCATGTTGTTGGTGATCCGATCGAAGCACATGGTGCACTTCATCAGGACTCCCGTCTTCTCGTCCTTGCGAGGGATGTCGAACGGGCAGCCCTTGCGGGTCGCTTCGTACTTGAGGTCTTTGGTCTTGGGAGTGAAGAGCACTGCGCCGGTTTTTTCGTCCTGAACGATCTCATCCTTTTCGGATTCAGCCATGCATCCAGGGTTCATGCAATGTCGGCACTGTTCGGAAAAGAAGTACCAGAAAGGCTGACCTTCCGGCTTCTTTCCCTCGCTGAATCGGAGAATTTTCCAGGTGGCGGCGGACAGATCCTGGGGATTTTCGTAGCTGCCTACGTTCTTGGTTGGGACCCCAGGCAACTGGTTCCACTCCTTACATGCGATCTGACACCCCCGGCAAGCTGTGCACTTGGAGGTGTCCATGAGTATCGAGTATCCTTCAGACATTTTACGCACCTCCTCACGCCTTGATGACGTTGACCATGAATGCCTTGGATTCAGGAATCATGGTGTTTGGGTCGCCCACGTTGGGGGTGAGCAGATTGGAGCTCTCTCCGCCATCCTTTGGCGCGATCCATCCGAAGCACCAGGGCAAGCCGACCTGGTGAACCGTGACCTCGCCCAGTTTGAACGGCCGGAAGCGGGTGGTGACAATGGCCACCGCGACCACCTCACCTCGGGCCGACGAGACCTTCACTTTCTCGCCGTTCTTGATGCCGCGCATCTTGGCGAGCTCTTCGCTCATCTCCACGAAGTTCTGCGGCTGCGCCTCCACGAGCCACGGCTGCCATCGAGTCATGAGGCCCGTCTGCCAGTGCTCGGTTACTCGGTAAGTGGTGGCCACGAACGGGTATCGAGGATCGCAGGTCAGGTGCTTGTCCATATCGCCTGCGAAGATCTTGATGGTTGGGTTGATGAACTGGGCTGACATGGCATTCTTGGGAACAGGACATTCCAGCGGCTCGTAGTGCTCCGGGAAAGGACCGTCGTTGAGACCCGGCCCGAAAGAAGCTCCGAAGCCCTCCGGCTTCATAATGAACGGGTACCTACCCTTTTCTTTGTCAGCCATTGGCGGCCAGGGGCCGTCGGGCACGTCGCCGACCCATTTGCCGTCCACCCATTTGATTACGGCCTTTTGCGGATTCCATGGTTGCCCGTTAAGGTCCACGGAAGCCCGGTTGTACAGGATTCGGCGATTCACCGGCCAGCACCAGGCCCACTGGGGATAGAGTCCCAGACCGGTAGGATCGTCCTTCTTGCGACGGGCCATCATGTTGCCCGCGTTGGTGTAACTGTTGCAATAGATCCAGTTCCCGCACGACGTGCTGCCATCCGCCTGCAAGAATGCAAACGACGGCACCAGGTCACCCTTCTTGAAGTTTAAGTCTTTGCCGGTAGGGTCTTTCAGCGTGATATCCTTGAGGAAATAACCGTTGACCTGTTTGGCCACTTTGTGGGCGTCGAAATGTCCTTTATCGTCAGCGTAATCCCACTTCAGGTTAAGTATCGGTTCGGGGAACTTCCCTTTGTCCTTCTTGTAGAGCTCCCTGATCTTGTTCATGAGCTCATACATGATGTCGCCGTCGGGCTTGGCTTTTCCTGGAGCATTAGCGGCTTTGTACCGCCATTGTGCCAAACGACCGCTGTTGGTGATGCTCCCCTCTTTTTCCACCGACGCGGCGCATGGGAGCATGAAGACTTCCGTCTTGATCTTCTTGGGATCCATGCCGGGAGCCTTCCAGAACGAGCCGGTCTCGTTCTCGAAGATATTCACATTCACCAGCCAGTCCAGCTTCGCCAGCCCGGCACGAACCTTGTTGGCATTGGCGCTAGAACATGCGGGGTTCTGGCCCCAGGCAAAGAAACCTTTGATCTTGCCGTTGTACATAGCGTCGAACAGGTTCAGCCACGAACAGTTCTGTCCGGCGTCCAGCTTGGGCAGCCACGTATACCCGAATTCGTTATCGGGCGTCGCCGCGTCCCCAAAGTACGCCTTCAGCAAACTGGCAACATACTTAGGCCGGTTCTGCCACCAGTTGGCCGAACGAGGATCGGCTGACTTCGGGGTCAGTTTCTTGTTGTATTCCGCCAAAGTAGGAAGCGACTCGTTGGGCGCGGGCAGATAGCCAGGAATGATGTGGAAGAGGAGCGCCGCGTCCGTGGAGCCCTGGACATTGGACTCACCCCGAAGAGCATTCACGCCGCCGCCGGCCACACCGATATTGCCCAGCAGGAGCTGAATGATGGACATGGCACGGATATTCTGGACTCCAACTGTGTGCTGGGTCCAGCCCATCGCGTACATGATCGTCCCGGCCTTGCCTTTTTCTCCGGTTGCCGCATAGGTCTCGTACACCTTCAAGAGATCGGGAACCGGGGTGCCTGTGATCTCCGAGACTTTTTCCGGGGTGTACCGCTCATAGTGCTTCTTGAGCAACTGGAACACACATCGCGGGTTCTGCAGCGACGGATCTCTCTCGGGTACGCCCTTGTCGTCTTTCTTGACCGCCCAGAAGGCCTTGTCGTAGGCCCTCTTTTCCTTGTTGTATCCGGCGAACAGCCCATCGCTGAAATCATACTTCTCGCCCACGATAAACGGGGCATCGGTGTACTCGACCACGTACTCCTTGAAATATTTGTTGTTATCCAGGATGTACTTGATCATGCCGCCCAGGAACGCGATGTCGGTGCCCGAGCGCAATGGCGCGTACACGTCCGCCTTGGCCGATGTGGGTGTGAATCGGGGATCTACTGAGATGAGCTTGCCGCCATTTTCCTTGGCCTTCATAACCCATCTCATGGAGATGGGATGGTTTGAAGCGGCATTGCTGCCCATGATCAGGATGCAATCACTGTTTTTCAGATCGACCCAGTGATTCGTCATTGCGCCACGACCAAACGACTCTGCCAGAGCCGCAACTGTAGCGCTGTGTCATATCCGGGCCTGGTGTTCGATCCAGACCAGGCCCAGGGCGCGCATCATGGCTTGCAGCGGCCAACACTCCTCGTTGTCAAGCGCCGCGCTCCCCACATGCGCTATGGTTTCAAGACGGTTGACCACCTGACCTTTTGCATTCTTTTCAATGAAATCTTTGTCCCTGACTGCCTTCACCCTCTTGGCGATCTCACCGAGGGCCCAATCCCAGGATTTTTCCTGCCATTTGTCGCTGTTCGGGGCCCGATACAGGACCTTTTTCAGACGATTGGGGTTGTTCGCAGTCGTCTGGTACAGCGCGGCGCCCTTAGCGCAGAGTGCGCCCTCGTTGATGACACTGTCAGGATCGCCCTCAGTATTGAGGATCTGATTGGTCTTGGTGTCCGTGCTGCAGATGATGCTACATCCCACCGCGCAGTACGGACAAATTGTAGTTGTTTGTTTAGCAGTTTTCAGCTTGTCCATCTTGATGCTATCGGCATAGGCCCGGGCCGGTCCCATATCAATGCCCAGGGAGGACAGCCCTATGCCAGCTCCGACAGCGCCCGAGATCACAAGAAACTCGCGACGAGTGAATCCCATAGGCGTATTCTCCTTTCTCTTGCGGGTGAATTCACACAAGCGACTCGCCGATGCTCTATTTTGACGCGCCGATATTAAGGGGGATGGCGTGGTCCGAGAACTTCACGAGCCATTACTCACCCTCGAAGGATAGAGGAACAGGGCCCAAACCCGCGTCCAACCGATATGTTCGGCGCGATAAAGGAAGGTAAAAAAACTCTGTGAAAAAAAGGATAGCCCCTTGTATTTGCAGTATGAACGGGAAGCCGCTCCGGTCAATGGGAAAAAAGTGCTAGGAATTGTAACGCATGGATATCACGGCAATAAAAAAGCTCATTTTGGACAATGACTCCTGTCTTTGTTGACATAACCCCCGATAATTGGCCAGCGTTACAGTCAACAATGGGTAACACGGAGGATAGATTTGTGTTGAAAATGATGTCACTGCAACTGCCATGGCTAGAGACCGAGAACGAGTCATGAAAATGCCGAGCGTCGACGAGCACTCCGGGCCTTCGCCTCGTAGTGGGGCGGGAAGAGCGCATCGTTGCGCAATAATTTGGAGGAGAGACTCATCTCCCTTCCAAACCACCCCATACGTAGGCCCAACCAGGGGTCCCCCTGCCTACTGCTTTCTTACGAAGGGCGAATTATAGTAGGCTCTGTAAATGCTTCCCAAGGAGGTTTGAATCTGTGCCGGTCGTTTCCCTTTCAAGCTATGTACCTCCACGGTTCTTTGCCAATGCTCATGTGCAAACCATATATCCAACACTCCTCCGTCGCGTTCGAGGCATCCAATACGCGCGGGAACGGATTGACACGCCGGACGGGGATTTCGTCGATCTGGACACGTCAAAGGTGGGAGCCGAGAAGGCCGCGATCATTCTTCACGGATTGGAGGGCGATTCTTCTCGGGCGTACATACTCGGCATGGCTCGAGCACTCAATAGGAAGGGCTGGGACGCGCTCGCGTTCAACTTCCGGGGATGCAGCGGTGAAAGCAACCGTACGCTTCGATTTTACCACAGCGGCGAGACAGGCGATCTTCAGACAGTGATCAGCCACGTAATCGAGAAGGGCGGTTACACCTGCTTGGCCCTGGTGGGATTCAGCCTTGGCGGCAACGTTATCCTTAAGTATCTGGGCGAGCGCGGTCAGGAGCTCTCTGGACGGATTTGGAAGGCGGTGGTTTTCTCCGTGCCTTGCGATCTCGCATCATGCTCGGTCAAGCTGGGTGAACCACGCAATCGGATCTACATGAAAAGATTTCTGCGAATGCTACGCGCCAAGGTTCGGATGAAGATGGAGCTCATGCCCGATCTGATCGATGACGACGGCTATGACCTGATCACGAATTTCAAGGAGTACGACGATCGCTACACCGCGCCCATGTTCGGATTCAAAGACGCGTATGATTATTGGGAAAAGGCTTCGTCAAAGCCCTTTCTCAGAAACATAGCGGTCCCGACGCTCATGGTGAACGCGGCGGACGATCCATTTTTGGCGAAGGAGTGCTATCCGGTGGAAGAGGCGCAACACAATCCCGCGCTGTTCCTGGAAATCCCTAAGAACGGCGGACACGTAGGCTTTGTCGCATTCAACAGGGACTGGGAATACTGGTCCGAATCGCGCGCCCTCCAATTCCTGGAGGCTTGACACGTTGTATCCGAACTTTGGACGCATTCATGGAGGGCGCCAAAAACAATACCCCAATGGGCATGAACCAGAGCATGGACTGAGAGCGAAGGTCCCACCATGTCTTTTGGAAAAGTTGAGGTTACTGAATGCAGGCATCAAAGAAGTGAAGTGAATGAAGCTGCATGACAACCTCAGCGGAGGAAGTTATCCGCGACGCCTCCATATTACATATCGACCGAAGCGCTTCACAGGCTCGAATTCCAGTTTGATGTAGTCGTCAAGGATCTTGGGTCCTTTTGACGTCTTGCAGGTCCAACCTCCGGTGTCCTGAGAGTCCTCCAAGACTGTATATTTCACTCTGTGCGAGTCGAGATCGCTCACGATTTGCTGCTGAATTGGGGCAGTATTGGTGAGTCCGCAATGCATGACATGGTACTTCGTCGCGCTCTGCCGGCCCGCAAGGAAATAGAATAGCATATCACCGCCGTCAGCCTGATCGAATGGGCTCCGCCCTACGAAGATCTTCTCATTCGGCGGTACGCGGTCGATGACGTATCTCACTGCGTCCTCGTACGGTGCTCCTTCCTTGTTGTAGATCCCGCTCGCAGCATCAAGAGTGAAGACAGGTGGGGCTGGTTTGAGCCAACAATTCATGAAGAGATTGGCCGAGCCTGCCAACGGCCGACTATACAGGACGAAACAAATGATGAGCGCGACCGGCCAAAAGCAGCGACCAAGCCGAGAACTGGCTCGTACCCGTTCTCCCAGCAGGCAGAGAAGCACGGTGCCCGCGACAATGGCTGGCCAGACGTGACCGAAATCTGATCGAACCATTGCCATTCCGAACAAGGCCATACTGATCGCGAGGAGAAGGAGCAGCTTCCAGAATGCTGGAACCATCAACTCACTAACTCCCCTCCGCCACAAGAGAAGTAGTTCGAGGCCCCCGCAGGCGATCATCAAGGGTGGAAAGAAGAACAGGAGCGCCTTCGAAAACTCGTTTATGGAAGATCCCCACGAAAGGGAACCGGAGATCAGGCCTTGGATCGGCAGTACCAGGGAAGGATAGGAAACAGACCGTACTGACCGATAAACCTTTAGTGGGAATAGGAACAGGTTATCAGCCAGCGTGCTCAAGGAAACGAATGAAACGAGGAGAACACCTGCCGGCACCAGGATGACCAAGACACCGAGCAGATACGGAGCGACGGGGACAATCCACGGCGCAATAGCCTTGTGTTGTCGGTCTTCTCCGTTGGTGTCTGTCGTAAACCGGGCCCGTAATGCAATTACCGCTGCCTCACAGCACGCAATCAAGATACCCGCATCCTGCCGAAAAAGCGCAGTCATGCCCGCAAGGCTCCCTGCTACAAAAAGCCACATGGGAGGCTTTCCGGAGATTTGCCTAGCGATTGCAAGATAGCTGAGCAGCGCGAGAAGCAGCGCGGCGGGGACAGGGCTCCCAAATACATGAAGCGGCCCGAGCCAGATGATGCTCAGTCCCGTTGCCGCGAAGGCGGGGCCACGCGACATCACTTCCTTTGCCACCAGAAAGATCACCAAACCGAGGCTCAACATGGTGAGCAAGGTTGCCGCTCGCTCTGCCATGATCGACGCACCAAGTGCCTTGAACATCATGGCGACAAAGTAGTATTGGCCCGGTCCCCAGAGCGTCCAGAAATCCTCATAGATGACCCCGCCACTGAGGATCTCCCTGGCTCCGTATAGCATGAGGCCTTCCTCATACCAGGTCGGGGAGCGATTATATCCCACCAACAGGTAGAAAGAGGCGCCCGTGGCAAAGAAAAAGGTGAACAATCTTCCGGCCAATGTGCCCTCGTTGTATGTTGAAGCCCGGTGAATCGCCTCTATCGTGATTCTGGAGAATGACTGCCGACTATGTACTCGCGTACTATCTCGCGCGCCCCGTCAACGCGGGAACCGTGGGGGCCGAAATCCCCAAAGGAATTACACCGGCCGATTCCGCAGGAATGACAAACGGGCACCCGGCTATGGTTACGACCGCTATTTCTGTTGGACGACACTCCGAGCCCGGCCAATATCGCACGATCACCCCACCAAACGACGCTTTTCTGGAGGACTCAGTATTCTTCGACCTTGAGGGCGTTGAGCGGGCAAACTTCCACACAGGATTCGCAGCCTGTGCAGTAGTAAGGTTTCGTGATCTTCACTTCTTCATCGTCGGATTCGAAGACATTCTTGGGGCATATACGAAGACAAGACTTACAGTTTGAGCACTTATCCTCTTTGATGATAGGCTGAAACATATCTCTTCACCTTGTCTACTAGGTTGACCCAGGCGCGCGCCACTCAATCGCCCGACCGCCGGAGCTTTCCCTCACCGCAATATAATCACAAGACCCAGGATTGTCGAGAGGTACGACGGGAATTGGTAGGTCGGGTAGAGCCCTGCGAACCCCGACAGGCCTTGCCTGCCTATCGTGTCGGATTTTGTCCCGCGCAGAACGCGGGACGCAATCCGACCTACGGTTACATGGGACCCAGGAGTGCCTCAAGAATTCGATATCACCCCAAATGTTAAAATACGGTGAATCTCCCGCGACGCTTTAACCGTATTTGCATCTGTCATAGTAGGACGATTTGGAGGTGCCGAGATGTTCGTCTATGTGGTGACAAAGAGCGGAGGGGGAGAAAAGGACGCGATTGCCATCTTCAGTAGTCAAGAACGGGCAATCGATTATCTCAAGAAGCACGATTTCAAGGGTCGAATCGAACACCATGAAGTGGACGCAGGCGGTGGATCGCCGTTGGCAGTGTATGCGGCGCACAGGCTGGGGGAAGCAGGCTCACGCTACTTCATCGGGCTTTACTCGAAACGAGACGATGCTAAGATTGTGGCCGGTGACACCGGCATCGTGCGCAGATTCGGCCTGGACTGTGGAGCCCGATAGAAACGGCTTAAAGAGCTATAAGTTTCGTACGAGTTCGTCTTTCTTGATACTCACGCCGGCAGACTTGGAGCATGCAAGTGGCTGCATGTGGGACAGGCATCCTGCCTGTCATCCTTCTCTTCAAAGGCGTGACAGGCAGAGTGCCTGTCCCACCGAAGCCTGTTCCGCCGGCGGTACTGCATTGCCCGTGGCTCGAGCACTGCTGGGCAAGCCGGTCCGGCCGGGCACCCATGTAACTAAAACCTGTCTATCGCGGATGGAGATTGTCACGTTTATGTCACCGTGTTTATGAATCTCATTACTTAGTGTATAGACCCTCGTAACTTCTTTGATTGCCGGCATCGGCCAATGGTGTTACGCGTAGCCAACGACCGACTTCGCAGACTCGCTCGCGCCCCGTGGATGCCCATGAAACGAATTCTCCTGGTCGGGCCTGTGCCGCCTCCGTTTGGGGGGATTGCTTCCGTGATGGAGGACATACTCCATTCGGAGCTGTCGACAGATTACGAGATCGATGTCCTGAGCGGGCCCGTTCCGTATCCACCATGGGCTCAGATGATCCTTACCCGTAGCCTATTTAGGATCTGGTGGCTCATCGCATTCCTGGTTCGGACGATTGTTCGTAGGTATGATGTGGTGCACATCCAGAGTTCGGGGTCGGGTTTCCTCGGGAACGCAGCGTATGCGCTGTTGGCGAGATTCACACCTGCCAAAGTGCTCTTTCACCTTCACGGCACTGACTGGGACTATTTTTATACAAACGCATCGCGGACTCGAAGGCGCCTGATACGCTGGGGTCTTTCGCTACCTCATTGCATTGTGGTTCTCTATTCGCTATGGGCGGAGAAGCTGCGTGGGATCGGGCTAAGCCAGCCAATCACCGTTGTACGGAACTTTGTCCATGACCGGCCTCAGCCGGATCGAGAGGCGGTCCTCCGCACGCGAGAAGAACTGGGCTTGGGCGACGCAGACTTCGTGGTCCTGTTTGTGGGTTCGGTGGGCTGGCGCAAAGGGGTCTTTGACATACTTAAGGCGGCTCCGTTGGTGGCTGCTCAGGACGATTCCATCCGATTCGTGCTGGCCGGAGGAGAAGAAGATCCGGGAGAGATGAACCAGATCCTGGACATTGTTCGGACCGAGAACTTGGAGAGATGGGTGAAGGTGTTGGCGGAGATCGAGCGATCCAGTGTGCCTGCGCTCCTGGGAACAGCGGACCTGTTCCTACTACCCTCGTACATTGAGGGAATGCCTATTTCCATTATTGAAGCCCTTCGAGCCGGGGTTCCGGTGATCTCAACTCCGGTGGGAGGTATTCCGGAAATGATAGAGGATCGAATTTCGGGAATACTTATAAAGCCAGGCCAACCCGAGGAGATTGCTCAGGGGGTGCTCGACTTGAGAAGAGACGACTCACTCAGAGCCCGCTTAGGCGCCACAGGGCGGGAAGTTTTTGTGGAGAAATTTGAATATTCCAAGGGAATACACGAGATACGTGCCTTGTACCAATCTCTGGCTTCATGAAGGTTGCGGGCTCCGCAGTTAGTCGCCGCCGATTGTTCCACCGTCGAAAGTCCTTGACATGACCGAGCTTATCCGGTACACGAGAGGCAGACTCCGTGCTTGTATTTGCTCTGCCCGCCGATTTGGACCACGGGCGTGATGCAAGATGGAAGCGTATGAGTGATAGGCGCCCGCGGCGATGATCTCGATCCTGAATATCCCGTTCGACACATTCCAGGGGGTGATGATTGGCCTGGCAACGCACGCCGTCCTATAGGGATTGGTGTGCTTTTTTTCTGAGAAGGAGCTGAGGAATGAGCGAGATTAACATCTATGTCGGCAATCTGACCTTTAACGCGACTGAGGACCAACTCAGAGAGCTCTTCGAGACCTACGGCAAAGTGGAGTCCGCGAAGATCATCTCAGACCACTTTACCGGTCGGTCCCGGGGATTCGGTTTCGTGGAGATGGCGAGCAAGGAGGAGGGGATGAAAGCCATCGAGGAACTGGATTCCAAGGATTTCCAGGGCCGAAGCCTCAAGGTGAATGAAGCCCGGCCGAAGAAACAGGGCGCACGCCGAGAGAACAGGAGACGTTCGTGGGACCAAGAGGAGTCCATGGGGTGAGTTCTCTCTGAGTGGGCAATCCGCTTGATGCCAGGATTTAGTGATCTGAGAGATTTTGGCTGTCCCTGACAGTCTACAACCGGTTTGAATAAGAGCAATAAGGGTTGACAAAAGGCCGTCCGTCGGCACAAGCGGATGGCTTTTTTCTTTCTTGAGCATTGATAGCGTAGCTTCTCAGAAGAACGTAACGGCGAGCACAATGACGCCAAAGCCGGCTATAACGGCCCCGGCGATCTTGTTCACGATGTTCAACTGGCCGGGGCTTAACTGTGGGTGGAAGATGCTCAACGTCATAACCAGGAGAGGGGCCCAGAGAGACGATCCGGCAAAGACCCCCAGGACAAAAGTACCGGTGGCAAGATAAGCCCCTTCGCGTCCGTCTAATCCCAGGGCCGCGAAGACTGCGGCAAACATCAGCATGGGCACCGGATTGGTGAGCATGAAGAGAAAAGCAGTGACGTATGCTCGCGCTACGCTCTTTCCTTGGGGGCGCTCATGTGGCGTAGGACTCTGTTTGAATCCTGTTCGTAGCCCAAGCGCGATGAGGATGACTCCTCCGATGATCGTCAGCCATGCTTCTTCGGATACGACGAAGTCGGATATGATCTTGACGCCGAACCCCGCTATAGCCGCGTACACTCCGTCCACCGTGGCCGCGCCCAGTACCGACGCGATCCCGACAGCCGCGCCGTACGCGAGGGTTCGTTGCGCGCAGATCATTCCGATCGGACCCACAGGGGCGCACATGATCAGTCCGATAAGAAGACCTTTGAAAAACATGACTGTGGTCATCGAGATGCTGTACTACGTGTCCCTGATTACCCGTGCTTTAGGGCAGGAGGAATTGACAGCCCTGATGAGGCCGACGCCTTGCCCGGTATCAGCTTAACGAGGGCTCCTAATTTCGGCTGGAGTCCAAGAACCTTCCATATGATTTCGGCTATAGCCTGGCCTTTCGGGGCAAACGCGGACGAGGAGAACAGTCATGGAGCGGCTCAAAATTCATGTCTGTCTCCCACCGTGTCCGTGGCGCACGATCTCGCCGGTGATCATATATATAACTTCTTCGGCAATGTTGGTAGCCTGGTCTGCCATTCGTTCCAGATTCCGAGACACGAGGAATAGCTGAATCAGCGCGCCATGGTGAGCTGAGTCTTCCTTGATCTTCTTTTCGAAATCGCTGTGCAGTTTGTGCTTCATCATGTCCACTTCATCGTCGTCCGCGAGCACAGCGAAGGCGCTGTCCGCTGACACGTTGATGAATGATCCCAGGGCCTTATCGAGCATTTTCTGGGTCCGGTCAGCCATGGTGAAATACTCGTGGGGAACCTCGATCCTCTCCGTGGACGCGAGGAATATGGCTGTTTCCGCAATATTGACGGCCAGGTCCCCGATCCGTTCCAGGAACGTATTGATCTTGAGCATTGCTATGAGGAATCGGAGATCGATCGCCACAGGTTGGTGCAACGCGAGAATCTCAAGGCATTCTTCTTCCAGATCTACTTCCATCCGGTCGATGTCCAGGTCACCATCGATAACCTTTGCCGCCAGGTCCGCATCCCGAAGCCGGACGGCCTTAAGCGCGAGCTGCACGGCCTCCTCAACCTGGGTTGCCAGGTCCAGCACTTGGGTTTTGAGCTTTTCGATCTTGCGCCCAAGCCTGACGCGCGTGGCGGTCTTCATATCCGGTCCTTTTCCGTGTGGTGGGTCGCCGTCGTCGGAGGCCAACCAGGATTGGAACATGACCATAGCACTTCTCCTGCGGCCAAAACAATCCTTTTTGAAAGCCCTGAAGATCTTCCCGCTTGACGGAACATCCTGTTCTTGTAAGATTGGAGCGGCTCTCCTGAGCAGAAACCGCGGCCCCCGGCGTAAGGGGCAGAGCATGGTGGGCCAGGCATCTTGCCTGGCTATTAATTGTGGCCGTCAGCGCGAGGTGCACGAGGTACGGTTTCGTGCCTCTTTTTATACCTATTACCGAGTGGAGCAACATTGAAACGGCGAACAAAAAGCAGCCCCCCGAGCGACTCACCGAAGGTGGCCGTTGTGGGCACCGGTTACTGGGGACAGAATCACGTGCGCAATTTCCATGCATTGGGGGCGCTTAGTCACTTGTGCGATGCGGACCCTCAAACCTTGCACCTTATGGGCTCGCAGTATCCGGAGGTTGCGCGAACAGAGTCCTACCAAGAAATCCTGGACAATCCTGCAATACGGGGCATCGTCATTGCCTCGCCTGCCGCGACCCACTACGAGCTTGCTGCGAAGGGCCTCAAGGCAGGCAAAGACGTGCTGGTGGAGAAGCCACTGGCTTTGAACTCCAAAGATGGCGAAACCCTGGTGGAGCTTGCGGCCAAACACAATAGGATTCTCATGGTGGGCCACATCCTCTTGTACCATCCTGCGGTGATAAAGCTGAAAGAATTGATCCACAATGGCGATCTCGGCAGGATCCACTACATTCAATCGAATCGACTCAGCATGGGTAAGGTTCGGAGCGAAGAGAACATCCTCTGGAGCTTTGCGCCCCACGACATCTCGATGATTCTCTACTTGTTAGAAGACTTTCCCACGGGCATTCGGGCGTCTGGGTACTGCCATCTCCAGAGAGACATAGAAGACGTAACCATCAGCATTCTTGACTTCTCCGACGGCGTGGGCGCCCACATCTATGTTTCGTGGATGAACCCGTTCAAGGAGCATCGCCTGGTGGTGATCGGGGACGAGAAGATGGCTGTTTTTGAGGATTCCAGCCCCGATCATAAGCTCAAGCTCTTTCATCACAACTTCCGGTGGAGAGGGCGCCGTCCCGTACCGGTAAAAGGACCGGAAGAGCGAGTGGATTATGTCGAGGCTGAGCCCCTCAGGTTGGAATGCGCCCACTTCCTGGAGTGCATCAAGACCAGATCCCGACCTCGTTCAGATGGAGAAGAAGGGCTCAGGACACTCCGAGTTCTGGAGCGTTGCTACGAATCTATGAAGAAAGGCTCCGCAACACCCCGACCTTCGGTCGTAGCGGCTCCTGCAACACCAAGAGACTATTTTGCTCACGAGACTGCATTGGTGGACGAACCGGCCCGCATCGGCAAGAGCACGAAGATCTGGCATTTCTCGCATGTGATGAAGGACGCTCAAATAGGCGAGAACTGCAATATCGGCCAAAATGTGGTCGTCGGCAAAGGGGTTCGAATCGGGAACGGCTGCAAGATACAGAACAATGTCTCGATCTATGAGGGGGTCACGTTAGAGGACTTCGTCTTCTGCGGGCCTTCCATGGTCTTTACCAACGTGTACAACCCGCGATGCGAGATTCCCCGGATGAAGGAACTGCGGCCCACTCTGGTGAAAAAGGGAGCGACAATCGGGGCCAACGCAACGCTTATTTGCGGAAATACCATCGGGCAGTACGCTTTTGTAGGGGCAGGCGCAGTTGTTACCGATTCCGTGGAAGATCATGCGCTCATGGTGGGTAATCCGGCCCGGAGAGTCGGCTGGATGTGCCGGTGCGGCAACCGTCTCCAGGGTGAAGATACACCTGGGGCAGTGTTGTCGTGCTCAGCGTGTGCGGAGCGTTATGAACGGCTCGCTTCAGGAGGCATTGCTCGGTTGGACGAGCAAGCGCCCGTGACGAGCGTGCCGCTGTTGGATCTCAAAGCGCAGTACCGTTCGATCAAACCCGAGGTGGACAAAGCCATCCAAGAGGTAGTGGACAGCCAGTACTTTATCATGGGGCCTGCGGTTAAGGCCCTCGAAGAGGATGTGGCCAAGTACTGCAATTGTCGGCACGCGGTAGGAGTTTCCTCCGGCACCGATGCGCTGCTCATTTCCCTTATGGCTCTGGGCATCGGGCCTAGTGATGAGGTAATTACCAGTCCGTTCACGTTTTTCGCGACGGTTGGCTCCATATTGAGGGTCGGGGCCACGGTGGTGTTCGCGGACATCGAGCCTGACACGTTCAACATCGATCCTGCGAAAGTCGCAAAGCGCATCACGCGAAAGACGCGGGCCATCATGCCGGTGCACCTCTTCGGCCAATGTGCGGATATGGACCCCTTACTCGCTCTGGCGGCGAAAAAGGGGATCCCGATCATCGAAGATGCAGCGCAGGCCATAGGATCGGAATACAAAGGTCGTCGCGCGGGAAGCATGGGCACAGTAGGTTGTTTTTCGTTCTTCCCATCCAAGAATTTGGGAGCATTCGGGGACGCGGGCATGGTGACCACCAACGATCCTGCGCTGGCTGAGCGACTTCGGGTGCTCAGGAACCAGGGTGCGCAACCGAAGTATCACCACAAACTCCTGGGCGGGAATTTCCGTCTCGATACCCTGCAAGCCGCGGTGCTTCGAGTGAAACTCAAATACTTGGACGATTGGAGCGAGAAGAGGCGAGCGAATGCAACGTTTTACACCACGCGTTTGAGAGCTTCCAAGACATTGAAAAAACGGGTTTTACCTCCGCCTGTGATACGGGAGCGGCACATCTTCAATCAGTATGTAATTCGCGTGAAGGACCGGGACGCTTTGCAGGCATTTCTCAAGGAAAAAGGCATAGGAACTGAAATTTATTACCCAAAAGCCATGCACGTGCAGGAATGTCTCGATAAGGGGCAATACCGACAGGGAGATTTCCCGCTCAGCGAAAAAGCCAGTAATGAAGTCCTGGCTCTTCCCATATACCCTGAACTGACCGAAGCCCAGCAGGCTTATGTGATCTCAGCCATAGAGTCCTTCTACCGCGGTTGAGGCTTCGGGGGAAAGACAAGAGCCAGATCTTATTTCGCCATTATTTTTGAGAACCGCTACTGCGGTCGACGCACCCCAGAAAACGTTCCGCGAGCACTCGATAATCGTGGTTCGCAATGACATAGGCCCGCCCGCGCTCACCCATTGCAGCCAATTCCTCGTGAGATAATCGAGCAAGACTCCTGATGGCTTCACAGAGTTGATCGGGACTGCCCGGCAGGATGGAGATGCCGCATCGTGCCTCACTTACCATATCTCCGGGAGTGTCGATTGCGTGAATGACGGGTTTGGCGGCCATCATATAGTCTAGTAATTTGTGAGGGCTCACCCCAAATTGAAACATGGGCTGTTGTTTGAGCCCTATGTAGAGAAGATCCAGGGCATTCAGCAGCGATGGAACCGAGGTTTTGGGCACGTGAGGCAAGAACACGACGTTCGATAATCTCCGTTGTTCGGCCGCCTCCTGCAACCGCTTCTTCTGAGATCCCCTTCCAACCAGCGCAAAACGTATCGGCTCGTCCCGCAACTTCTCGGCGGCCTCGAGCACGGTGTCAAGGTCGTGAGCTAGGCCGTGCGCGCCGGTGAATCCCACGATAAGCCGCGCCTCATCACGCAGTTTCCTGAACGTGTCTTCGTGGAGAGCCGGCAGTTCGTCGCGGTCTTGCTGGAACTCCTCGGGATCTATACCGTTGGGCACATAGCAGAATTTGTCCGGCGACATGCCTCGTGATTGCATATACTCTGAGGCAAACGGTAGCGCAGATACTACGCTCTGCGCCCTCTGATAGCCGAAATCCTCAGCAGCTTGCACGGCCATTATGATTGGGTTTCGCGGTGACATGTGGCCCAAGGTAATGGGAGTCAGGGGCCACATATCCCGCACTTCAAAAACCAGGCGAGCGCCGCACTTGCGAGCCAGCCACCATGCGGTAAAAATGTCCAGGTGGTACGTTGAAGACGACACAATGACGTCCGGTTTGTGGCGATTCATCAGACGTGGGCCGTTCACAGTCAATTGCGAGACAAATGCCGCCATATTAAGCATACGCCGTACTGAGCTGCCCTTATACCTTGGTGTCTTGAGCCAGACGTAGCGGATGCCGTCAATTTCCTCCTCAGTGACCGCCCGACGAACCTCCGGGGATTGGCTTCGCACATGAGAAAACGAGGCGGCCACAATGGTTACCGAATGTCCCATACGCACCCATTCCCGGGCAAAATAGTAATGTCGGTAAACCATGCCGTGAATTCGCGAACCCGCATGATGGTTGACGATGAGGAGATTCACAGGGAGAAATACCTTGTTTCGTGCGGCACGAAGAATTACGAGGAGTACCTATAAGTGGGACGCGACCCCCATGTCAAGCGCACTCCGGAAAGGGTGGCTCATGGAAAAGGAGCAATTGGGCATGATCTTGGCCGCGCCAAGGTGATGGATGCGTGTCGCGGAGGGACCTGCGTGCCTCCAAGCCAAGACGCAAGTGTCAAAGCCGCGAATGCGAGATCATTTGAAGATGACAGCGTTTTCTTAATGGTGTAAAATAATCATCCCGCTGGCATGAGATGCTAATCCCAGGTCTTTATTCGGCTGACATTCTTGCAGGGACTGATGAGAGAACTTGTTGCGGTGACGGGCGCGGACGGCTTCATAGGCAGTCAGTTGTGCAAAACCCTGGTAAGTAAAGGATTAGCGGTACGGGCTCTGCTGCGGAAGACGGAATCGTCTCGCGTCCAAGGCATTGAATACTTCGCGATTGGAGATATCGATGCCGACACCGACTGGTCCGAGGCCCTGAACGGTGTATCCTCCGTAGTGCACCTAGCAGGTCGCGTGCACAAGATGGATGATCGTCACACAGACGCGGCCCACGTGTACTACACGGTCAATGTGGAGGGAACAAGACGGCTCGCCGAGTTTGCGTCGAGCGCGGGTGTCAAGCGAATCGTGTTCCTGAGCACGGTAAAGATCCACGGTGAACGAACCGAGGACAGGGCCTTCAACGAAGACGATCCACCCAATCCAGTCGGACCCTACGCGACGTCCAAATGGGAGGCTGAGCGAGCACTGCGTGAAATTGGCGCAGAAAACCGGCTTGAAGTAGTTGTCATCAGGCCGCCGCTCGTGTACGGTCCCGGCGTTCGGGCCAATTTCTTGCGTCTCATGAGCTTGGTGGACCGGGGGATGCCGCTGCCCTTGGGGGCTGTCGGGAACAAACGAAGCCTGGTGGGCCTTGGAAACCTTGTGGCCATGATTCTGTTGTGCCTTGGTCATCCGAAAGCAGCCGGGGAGGCGTTCTTTGTGAGTGACGGCCATGACTTGTCCACCCCCGAACTGGTCCGAAGGATTGCCACTGCACTGAAACGCCGGTGCGTCCTTCTGCCAATCCCCGCATCATTTCTGGAAATCGTGGGCCGTATGCTCGGAAGAGGGGAGACGATCAGGCGCCTGGTGGAATCGATGCAAGTGGACACTGGAAAGGCTGAGCGCCTGCTGGAATGGACCCCGTCGTACTCCGTTGATGAAGAGTTGGCGCGAACGGCCGATTGGTTTCGGGTCGTGCATCGTAGGAAGTGAATCAGGACCCATGACCGACATCCTTCCGTTAATAGGTCGGAGCCGAGAGCTTTTTGCGGATGATCTGCGCAACCGTAAGGAAGAAATTCTCTCCGCGGTGGGATCGAGCAGAACGCTGGTTGTGGGTGGAGCAGGAAGTATCGGCCGTGCAGTGACCAAAGAACTGTTCACGATGCATCCCAGCGTTCTCCACGTCGTCGATCTCAGTGAGAATGGCATCACCGAGCTGGTGAGGGACATCCGGAGCTCCGTCGGTTACATCGAAGGTGAGTTCAAGACCTTTTGCCTCGACTGTGGGAGCCCGGAATTCGACGCCTTCATCGGGAGTCAAGCGCCGTACGATTATGTGTTGAATTTCTCCGCGCTCAAGCATGTCCGAAGTGAACGCGACCCCTACACGCTCATGCGCATGATTGCGGTTAATGTTCTGAACGGGGAGAGACTGCTGCGGTACGCTTTGGAGTGGAACGCTTCCAAGTATTTTTCCGTTTCAACGGACAAGGCGGCCAATCCGGTCAATATGATGGGCGCGTCCAAGCGGATCATGGAGCTGTTTATGCTGCGGGCAAGCGCGAAGGTGCCGGTATCCAGCGCGCGCTTTGCCAACGTGGCCTTTTCGGATGGCAGCCTGCTGGATGCTTTCACGCACCGAGTTCGGAAACGGCAGCCGATCGCGGCCCCACGGGATGTCAAGAGATACTTCGTCACGGAAAGAGAAGCGGGACTGCTTTGCCTTCTAGCCGCATTTGTGGGCGGAAACAGAGAAACGTTCTTTCCGAAGCTTACGCCTCACTTGCACCTCATCACCTTCTCTGAAATCGCTGAGAAGTATATAGAATCCATTGGGTACACCCCGTTTCTCTGCGGATCCGAAGACGAAGCTCGATCTCGAATGAAAGAACTCTATGCTGAGAAGATGTGGCCGTGCTACTTCTTTGACAGCGATACCACTGGCGAGAAGGAATTCGAAGAGTTCTATGAGGATGCCGAGCAGGTGATCTGGGACCGGTTTCATGACATTGGCGTGATTCGCAATGACGAGGAGATCGACGACGAAGTGCTGGACCGCTTCGTATCTACCATCACGGCCTTGCGCGGGGCAAAGAAATGGAGCAAAACAGATCTCGTGGACCTGTTCGTTCGGACGTTGGGCACGTTCGCACACAGAGAGACTTTCAAATACCTCGATGACAGGATGTAAGGATGAATCGGGTCCTCGACGTCGCCTTCGCTCTTTTCATCATCGTGGCATTCCTGCCGTTCTGGATTATTCTCGCCATCATATTGAGGTGCACGGGGGAAGGAAAGGTCTTCTACCGTCAATCGAGGATTGGGCTCGGCGGGAAGGAATTCAAGCTGATAAAATTCGCTACCATGCTGGAGGACAGCCCGAATCTTGGGACCGGGGACATCACGCTCAAGAACGATCCGCGAGTCCTGCCGGTCGGCAGATTTCTCCGCATCGCGAAGATAAACGAGTTCCCGCAGGTCATCAACCTGCTCAAAGGAGACATGACGCTTGTGGGGCCGAGGCCGCTTACCCAGAAAACTTTTTCCTTCTATCCGGAGCATGTCCAACAGGAGATCGCGAAGCTCCGACCGGGTCTTACCGGCGTAGGATCGATTGTCTTCCGACACGAAGAAAGGATAATCGCAAACAGCGCCAGAAATTACCTGGAGTGCTACAAACATGAGATCGCGCCGCACAAGGGTGAGCTGGAGCTCTGGTACATGCGCAATCGAAGCTTCTGGACTGATTTGAAAATCGTGGCGTTGACAGTGTGGGTTGTGCTCTTTCCGGACAGCACCGCGTACCGAAAGCTTCTAAAGGGCCTCCCCGAGAATAATGCCCCTTTGTGCGATACGGTCGTCAGTGCCGGGTCTGTTCAAGAGTAGAATTAAGGAATTGTGCGCGTCACAAGAGGGGCAGGTCAGAATTTGGACTCGACTCTGCATAGCGACTCGGGTGAAGCCACCGGGCCCAACGTTGGGACCCAGGGTCCGACCTCCCGTAGCCATCGGCAAATACTTTCGTGGGGGATCTTCTGCTTCACCTGCTTCCAGCTTGCCTTTTTGCAGCCGTACCTGGTGATCTTTCCAGGGGAAAGAGTCAATCTCTTCTCGGGGCTCCTCTGCCTTCTCTCGCTGATCGCGGCGATTTTGGTTGCTCGAGAGCGTGAAGTCCGGGCCGAACCGCTTGAGCTTATCATTTGTGCGACTCTGGTCGCGTTGGCTGTGGTGAGCGGCCTGCTGAGCTCCTCCCCGTTCTCATCGTCCATACGCGGCTTTGTGCTGATTTGCTCCGGACTGGGCGGTTTCTGGTGCGCCAGGATCTTGCTGAGTACGAGGCGGGCGCAAGAGTTCTTCACGTGGTTCTGCTTCGCCCTCCTGGCAGGAATCGTTGCCATGAGCCTGGTTGGGTACGTTTACATGGGAGATGTGAAAGCGTTTTTGGACCCGAATCCCCATCCACTCGCAGACCGGATGATCCTTCTTTCATTCGCGCCTCTTGTTCTGCTGCTCCGGAGAGGCTACGCGGCCAAGCTCGTTGGCGGTGCGCTTATGGCCGCGGGATATGTAGTCTTTTATTTGAGCAATCTGCGGTCTGCGATGTTGATTCCGGTTGCTATGGCCGGCATGGGGCTCTGGTTTCGAGCCCTCCGCTTGAGGCACTTTCTGGTTCTGGTGGTAGTCGTGGCCGTTGCTTTGGTTTATTTTTTCGCTAAATTGCCTGCGTGGAAACTGGGAAAAGAACACGAACCCGCATACTACCGGGCTGAAAACTACCTCTATTCCTGGCACATTGCCAAACAGCACCCGATCTTCGGCATAGGCCTTCGCGCGCCACGCGAAGCATACCTCAATTATTACGAGATCACATATCCGTACGTCACCAAAGAGAGATTCGCCCTGTCAGTCCAGGGAATCGTGACTTCGGAGAACATCTTTCTCACGCTCATGGTTGGGCTTGGGATTCCATTCGTAATCCTTTATTCTGCCGGGCTTATCATTCTGCTGGCCAGGCTTTTCAAAACGGCCAAGACCGGAATTCCTGAATCCTTCTTGCCGGCTCTTGCGATTGTATTACCCGTTACCGGGTCCCTCATCCATAATTTCGTGTTCGACGGCCTGTTGTACCCGCAGCTCTGTTGGTATATCCATATACTGCTCGGATTGATTCCAGAGCGAGGCCGCCCCGAGTCGTAAGGGTGCGGCAATGATCAGGAATATAGGTTTGAATGCGTCACCGAGTGAAGCACCGAGCGGCCTTTATGAGAACGGTTTTTCAAAAGGGTTGAGGAGGGACAGAGCTGGAATCCATTCAAAATCCGATGTGTTCCGTGTGACCAATGTCAGATTGTGGGATAGGGCAGTGGCTGCCACGAGAGAGTCCCCCAGGGTCATTTTCTTGATTTGCCGTAGCTTAATAGCCTGTTCAAGTACGATGTGCGATAGACTGAGAATAGGAGCAACAGCAAAGAAATCCTCGAAATGCCTGCGTTCCTCATTCGTTAGCTTGTGGTAGCCGAGTACTTCCACGTAGCTGATCGCGGAGACCGCCGGAGCGTGCTGAGCGATGAACCGCCGCAGATCCTCATGCTCTCGCCTGGCAGCATAGATTATGATGTTGCTGTCGATGAGCATTATGTTTCACGGTCGGGAAGGGACCGATCCTGTCGTTGCTCACGCTCCCATTGTGCGGGGTTGTCTACGTCGGGGAGCGCGCATAGCGCCGCGAGCTGCTCCAAGGCTGCGGCCATACGCTCGCCTAGGCTGCCTCTGGCAGCCTTATCCAGCGGCTCGTCGAGGAGCGTCACGTGAACGGCTACTCCGTGCTCCGATCTCAAATGCTCGGGTGCCTCCCCGCTCCACTCCAAGCGGTCGCCCTTTAGCACAGCCTTATACGTACGAAGCATAACCATCACTCTCGATTCGTCACGTGTAGCCTTCAAGCGCAAAGAGAATCTGCCACGGACTGGGTCGTATTAGCTCGACTCCACTATCTAAGGTTTTACTGTGCCCGATGTCGACTGTCAACGATATCGAATCACAATCCGTTCCGTGTGTGATAGAAATGGTAAACCCTTAAGAAGCGGCATAACGCCGAGAAAGGAGACCAAACATGCCACTAGCGAGAATAGAGCTGATCAAGGGATGGTCCCGCGCGGAGAAGAACTCCATAATCGAGGCAGTTGATGCCGCTATGGTTGAGGCCCTTAAGATCCCGAAGCACAATCGCGTCATTCGCCTGTTTGAGCATGACCGCGAGGACTTCCAAACACGGCCGGAAGTAAGCGACAAGTGCGCTCTCGTGGAAATCACCCTGTTTCCAGGCAGATCCCTTGATGCAAAGAAGAAGCTCTACCAGTTAATTGTCGGTAAGTTGGAGGTTGTCGGTGTGCCGCGACTTGAGTCCCGGGTCATTTTGTACGAGCCGCCAATGGAAAACTGGGGGATTCGCGGAGGGTTCCCTGCATGTGAAGTGGATCTTGGATTTGAAGTGGCCGTCTAGCGCAGTCCAAGGCATAATAAAGACAGGCGCGCAGAACGAACCGTACGTTCTCGAGCCTTCAGAACAGGGATAAGTAGTGGGGAGGAGCTCACGATGGCTCAGAAAAGACTGTTTGTGAACCCCTTTCGGGTAATCAGCCCTGATGTGAACGAAGAGGTCTTACGCCTCAAAGGCCTCCATCAGATGCGTGTTTCCACATCCACAACGCTCCATGAAGGCTTGCTTATCATGCTGAGCAAGCTGGTGGAAATGGGCAATCAGTTGACCACCACTTTCGCCTCGGGTGGATCGGCTTCTATGGCCGAATGTGGCCGCCTCGCGGCGGAACTATCGGAGGAAGAGAAGACCCTGACCAACTACTTGGTCTCAGCCGGCGTCACCGCCGACGAGATGAGAGGACTCATCAGATTTCCCTATCGCCTCAAAAGGGTTAGCGACGGCTTGCTCAGCATACAGAACTGTTTGCGCCTCAAAGCCGCTCAGAGTATCTCATTTGGTGAAAAGGCCGACGGAGAGCTTAGAGAACTCTTCAGCGCGCTCGTGGGCATGATGATGAGCTTGCGGGAAGCCTTCATCGAGCCGGAGCAAAGTCTCCTGGAAGAGGTCATCAACCGGAACAAGCGGCTGGCGGAGCTTATCGAGCACTCCAAGATCCAACACTGGATCAGGCTCGAAAAGGGGGAACTGCTGGTGGAAGCTTCCTCCATGTTTCGCGATGTGCTGGATTCCCTCCGAATGGCCAATGAATACTTGGAAAAGATGGCGCGTGCCTTGCTTGAAATGGGAACACGGTCCGAAGGCTCGTGAGCGGTCACTAGAGCGCTGCTTGGTGAGAACGCAATTCAGGCTTGGGCCGCGACCGCATTGGATGACCGCACTGAGAGGGGTCGCCGAGCCGCGGCAAACCCGCGGTGGAAGCTGTTAAACCCGGCAGCCTGGAGCCGACAAATCCGGTTTATCAACAGGTGTTTATAAGTTCCCTTGCCAGGGGAGCCACCAAAACGCGGGCATCGTGGGCTCCATAGGTTAGGAATAACATATTGAAATAAGACAACTATACTGCTGACCCATTTTGGAGCAGGTTGCTCGGAATCCAAAGGTGTTAAGACCCTAACGAAGTTATCCACAGGATACTTTCCAAGTTATCCACAGGTTCTGTTGACAACTCCTCGGCAGGGATATCACGGGATAGAGCGTCACAAAAGCTTGAGCGGAATTGAAAAGTATATTAAGAGGGTTATTACCGCGGAGGTACGAGGACCATGTCCGGTCATAATAAATGGAGCACCATAAAGCACAAGAAGGGCGCGGCAGATGCCAAGCGCGGCAAGCTCTTCTCCAAAATCATTAAAGAAATCACTATAGCCGCGAGAACCGGAGGAGGGGACCCGGAAGGCAACCCGCGCTTGAGGACCGCGGTCAACGCGGCTCGTCAAGCGAACATGCCCAAAGATAACGTCGAACGGGCCATCAAGAGAGGAACGGGCGAAATCGAGGGCGCCGCGTTCGAAGAGATCCTGTACGAAGGGTACGGGCCCGGAGGCGTTGCCGTCATGGTGGCAGTCCTCACGGATAACAAGAACCGGACAGTGGCCAAGGTCCGTCACATATTCGACAAATACAACGGGAGCCTGGGCGAAAGCGGATGCGTAGCCTGGATGTTCGACAAGAAGGGGATGATTGTCCTCAGCGGGCAGGGTCTGAACGAAGATCAGGTCATGGAACTGGCCCTGGAAGCCGGCGCTCAGGATGTGCAGCCCGAAGGGAACACGTTCGAAGTCACCACCGAGCCCTCGGATTTCGAAACAGTGCGCGCGGCAGTGGAAGAGAAAGGCTGGAAGACCGAACTGGCCGAAGTTACCATGATTCCTCAAACGACTGTGGCGCTGGTCGGCAAACAGGCCGAACAGATGCTCAAGATGATGGACGCGCTCGACGACGACGAAGACATCCAGAAGGTCTATGCCAACTTCGACATCTCCGAAGAGCAGATGCTCGAAATATCAGCGTGATTCAGCGCACAGCCCCTCCCAGAGGCTCCAAACGAAATGCGCCGTGCTCTCACGCATATGTGGTCCAGCGATGCAGGCCTGACAGCTCTGCTCGGTTTCCTTTTCTTGGAGATCTTTGTCCTCTATCCTGTCGTGGGCTCTGCCCTTATCGGCAGAAACCTCATCCACATATCTTTCATCTGCATCCTGGTTTCGGGTGTGATGACCGTGATCGAGACCCCTTTGTGGGGTTGGCTTGCCCTCGCTCTGGGGGTTATCAGCTTTATGGGCCGGATCGGGTTGGTCGTCTATCCCGGGATGACGATGGAAGCCTTGAATGGGTTGACCACGCCGATCTTTACCGGCACGCTCATCGTCCTAATCCTAATGCAGGTATTCCGGGAAGGCCCTGTCAATTATCATCGCATTGCAGGGGCTGTCGCTGCCTATCTGCTCATGGGAGTTCTATGGGGAAGTCTATACTTCCTTGTTGATCTTGCGTCCCCGGGTGCGTTCAATTTTGCCACCGTTCCCCCGGCCAACGAAGCCCACGCGCTTGCCGGCCAACTGGTCTATTTCAGCTTTATTACTCTAACCAGCGTCGGTTATGGCGACATTCTTCCCGCGCACCCCGCGGTTAAGACCCTGGCTATGCTAGAGGCCATAGTCGGCCAGCTCTTCCCGGCGATTCTGGTCGCAAGGCTTGTGGCTCAGGAGATCGAGGACCGAGAAGACCGCAAAGAACGAAAGTAGGACCGGCATCCTGCCGGCCTGTGGATTACGTGCCGCGACCTACCGGACTGGCAAGATCCCGGCCCTACTGATCCCTTCGATGTAAGCATCCAGTTACATGCGGCAAACGACTGTCATTGCGAGCGCAGCGAAGCAATCTCACTCTCGCGGAGCGCGGGTACTGCACTGGCCCCACGCGCACTGACGTAGGTCGCGCGCGCAGCACCTCGCCGTGCTTCTGAGCAGTAGGAGGCGGACTGCATATCCAAACCGACCTGCAGCTCATTCGTTTTGCTTGTTCTTCCCGTCACAGTGCTTGCACTGCGGTGAGTCTTTTTCGAGGGGCTTTCCGCAGCATCGGCAGATCTTGTTGTAAGCTATGAGGAGGCGAGCGAGATCAGACGCGTCAATGATAAGCCAGTCCCATCCTTCTTTGTGGGCCCGGTTTATGAAGTTCACTTTTGCCGAATCTTGGATGTTGCCCACTGCCGCTAAGACAGCCAGATCTAGGCTTTTCATATAGTTGGCGAGCTTGTCGATTTGATGACTCACGTCCCGATCAGACACGTTTCTAAAGCTCTTGCCTTTCAGGACAAACGCTGCGAGCTCTTTCTGTCCTGCTATGCTCACATGTGTGGTTATTATGTCCGCTATCTCAGTGGGACCATGGGGAGTCTGGGTTGGGTCGCATATAATCTCCCGGATGCAAGGCTCGAACTCACTTTTTTCGTCTAGGTCCCGAACCGCAGAAAGAATTTGTTCAGTGATGATGCCTCGGCCTATCGAGCTGACCATCGAGAATTGATCTATTTCCTCTATTCCTATTAGTCGTCCTCTCTCCTTTGCTTTGCGACGTTCTAAATTGCGCTCAGCGGTTCTAAAAAGTTCACTTGGCGTAGGCGGCACCCACGCCCGTCGGCGGTGCTGCTCCTTGGCTTGAAGCAACGTCGGCTTTAGCCAGTGCAAATTCGGGAGTTCAACGATAAGGCGTTCCAGCGCCTCCACCGCGGCTTGTGTACCCCGGTCCCGCAGATGACCAGGTATTGAGTCTCTCCAGTCAGCAACGTGCTCTCTGAAGCTGACCGTATGTCCCCCCTCCTCCTGCGGGTCCTCCTCGAAGGGAAATACACGCGCAAGCCACAAAAACAGAGCCATCAACTGCTCTTCTGTCAACGCTCTCAGGAGGCTTTGACGACCGCGACCTCCGTCCTCCCACGCTACCCTAAGCATCAACTTTCGCCCGAACTCTGGGTCTTGCTGAATGATTGGCCAGATGACCGGCCACGCTGCGGCCTTCCTAAACGCCGTCAGCAGGCAAGCAGCCTCTAATGCTTTGACCTTGGCCTCGTCTGGGAGAGATATTGCATGGCTGACCAGGGACTGGGCGAAAAGCTCTGCTTCTGGCACTTCCCGAGCCAGTAGCTCTTCTAACAAAGAGGCCAAGGAATCGATGGTCAAGCTATTGTCGTCCAGTTTCGAGGCAAGTGCCTTTGTCATGCGATCGTCCCACCTAAAAGCGATTATCCAGAGACTATATATATTGCCTGACTGACGGTTTTCTCTGTCGATAAGAGCAATCAATGCCTCGATGAACTCAGCGGGGGCGAAACGGTATGCCAAGGAGGCCAGCTCGACATGGGCTGCCCCAGCCCCACGTTCGCTGGGAGTAGGAGCGGACAGCACCAGCGGTGCCCATCTCTTCCATATTTCGGGTGACAACGTCTGCAAAAAGCCGGGCGCGTCCGACCGGAGCAGGCGAAGCGCGACCAATCCGGCCTTGTCCTGGACATGGTGCTTGCGCGTGTCGAAGCACGTTGCCGGGTCAGGCACGTGGTCCAACACATAATTCTTGGCAGCGTTTACCAGGCGCTCTCGGGTAGGTTGATCCGCCTGCTTCCAGCCGTGTACGGCTTTCAGATTGCTTCCCGCCATGATCATTCCGTCAGGCCGCCTCATCATGTGAACTGTGAGGTCTACAAAGGCCGTGTGTGTTCCCAACTCGCACCGTTCAAGGAGCAATAATATCTTGACGCCCTGTTCCTCTTTCTGCGCTTTGTATTCTTTTCGTAGTTCATTCCGCGCGGTGGCCGTATCGTAGTCAGTTCTCAATCGCTGGGCCTGCTCAGAGTCAAGTTCGATGGGCCTCCACAACCAAGCGAATACATTTGCGAGGGCTTGGTTGTGTTGGATCGCAGTAAGCACCGCCTCCACATGCTCCGGGTCGTTTCTTTGGAAGGTATGTCTAATCAATTCGATGAGCGCCTTCTCCATTTCTTTGGTTGCAGGGGCTGCCAGCTTGTCGATGAGCCACTGGAGATCCGCCGGCAGAACCATGGGCGTTTGAGGATCCGTCAACCTCACCGCATCCTCTTCGGGCCGAGGCAAGTGTGGAAGTATTCTATCCAAGACTTCGCGGCGTTTGCGGTCATCCGCAACAGCGCGGTTCCACGCTTCGGTATCAGAAGCGTGCTGAAAGAACCCACCGTCAAGATCTAATCTGCGCAAGATGCACTCGCAGAAGCACTCAAGGGCTTTTGGATTATCCAGATGGTTCCAAGCCATTATCATCACGAAGTCCATCAAGTCCTGAAAACGATTTGGCACACTTTCCCTCGGCGGCTGATCGCGTACCCAGCCCAGGGCGACCGGGAAGTCTGTAGATGTCAAATGTTTGGCGAAGCAGTGGGACAGAAACATGGCATAGGACCCAAGCGGATTCTCTCTCTTGGGTGCGGTCAAAGCACCAAGTACTTCGGCTGCAGAGATATGGTTCGGCCACAATGCCTGTAGAGCGATGCCTTTCAGCCCATCGTTGACGTCATCATCATTGACGGCGACTGCAAAGGGCTTCAAGGATTGCTTTGTGGATTCATCACCCAGGTCGAGCAGCGCAGATGCCGCAACCTCGCGCACGCCGATGTCCTCGATCGGGTCAAATGCCAATTCCAGCAGGTCCTGAACGAGATCTTTCACATCGCAGCATATCGCTATGGTGATGGCTTCTCGCCGCACCACAAAGCTGTTTTTGCGGTTTCGGATGTAGCTACGAAGCTGAACTGCAAGCCGCGGATGAGCCAATTTCGGGTAAAAGGCCTCGTCTGACCAACTTGGAACTTGCAGGGTTTCCTGTTCCAAAGCACGGAGCAGGCTTTCCACCAGCGCTTCCTTGCGGGATTCTCCGAGCGTAGACAGGTCAATCGCGATCAATACGTCTGGGTCGGACTTGACGACCTCATCGAAGATGTCGGATCGCCGAGAAGCCAGCCACCCTGCGACCGAACTGAGTTGAGGAAACAATCTCAGCTCAGTCTCACTGCCATCAAAGAGCAATGGCTTGACCTGGTAAAGGCTGAAGTCGTGCTTCTCCAAGAAGCGCGCCGCCAGAAACTCACCATAAGTCTGATGAGCCCAGCCGAGCCGGTTTGGCCCGCGTTCGGTAAACAGACCTGTATCCAGGGTTTCCCTTAGGACAGCCTCTGTAACTTCAAGGGAGCCCCCCGTTTCCAGCGAGCAGAGGCCCCTAAGTTCCCACAAGGGAACGTCAGTTTCCCGCAACTCTCCTTCATCCCCCCGCATCCAAATGCTTGTGCGGCCGCACAGCACGGTTGCGGCAGCAATTCGCTCGGCAACAGCGAGCCGCTGTTTGGCGTCGAGTTGCCCGGAACGTTGTGCTGACAGCCGGCTCTCGCTGGGGTCCTCGCACAGCTTGCTCATCCCTCTTTCGTAAAGATCGTACTTGGTGGAGGGGAATTGTCCTGGACCCTTGATTAGCTTAATCAATAGATTTAGTGTCACGGGCTTGATGGCAAACAGAGTTGCTTCACGTGCACGGATCTCGGACAAGAAGGCCTCAGAATTCAGTCCGTTTGCCGTTGCCGCGATTGAGACCGCTGACGGCGTGAGCGGGGCCATTGAATAGACTTCGACCTTGTCCTTGCCCCAGAATTTCCCGAACGCCTCCTCCAGCAGCGGGGGCCAGACGGCAGTGCTGCATGCTATTCGCAAACACAGGCGCTTAAAGGGGAGATCGCGGCATTTGAATTCATCGATTACCAGCGCGGTTAGGTGCGACAGCCGCAATGGGCACTCGTCGAAACTGTCCAGGAAGAGAGTCAGTCTGTGCCGCCCCTTCCGCCATCCCCGAAAAGCAGGGGTCTCGAATAGCTTGCTGATCAGTCTATTTTCGTCACCGAAGGAGCGGAGATCCACCCACTGTGCATCGTCGCCTTGATCTCTGCATCTAGCCCGACATACTTCAAAGTGTGTGCCCAGATCGGAACTCTTGCCAATTCCAGGCTCTCCAAGGAGCACAAGACACGTGACGTCCATTAGCTCTTCAAGTGTCACTAAGTGCGCATTGAATGCACTTCCTAACCAAGAGTCGGGGGCTACGGGATACCCTTCGTCGGCCAAAGATATGGTCGAACCTCTCGGGTACCAAAACCGTTCCCAAGCGTAATTGAGCTTAGACATTGTGTAAGCCCTGGGCTCTACAACGCAATAAGTACTACTCTTAGCCGAAGGACATAGACTTCTGCCTCAACGCATTGTGTAAGACACTCCTACCGTCACTATATGCCTGTGTCAACTGCCGTCAAAAGGAGTGATTCGTTGCCTCATTCGGCCCGACAAAACGCTGGAAAGAATTTTCATTCAATAGTATAAGCAGGCCCGTTTGGTGCGAGCCGGGATGCCGCGCTGGCTTCATGTTAGCCGAAGCGCGGTGAGCCGGGTCGGCAGACCGCTTGAAGTCGGCATGAACAACGGAGTTTGCGTGAGACCATGATCATCATGGGAGTAGATCCCGGGAGCACTGCTACGGGATACGGAATCATCGAAAAGAACGGATCGAGAGCCCGCCACATCGCCAGCGGGGTCATCAAGCCGCCTGCTCGCGCGTCCCACTCGAAGCGGATCTGGGATGTGTACCAGAGGCTCGATAGTGTGGCCAAAGAACACAGACCGTCGGTCATGGTAGTGGAGTCGCTCTTTCACGCGACCAACAGCCAGAGTCTCATGAAGCTCAGCCAGGTGCGAGGCGCGATCCTACTCCTGGGCGAAACTCACAGCATGGACATCTTCGAGTATGCTCCGATGGAGATAAAGAAAGGGATCACTGGCTACGGTCGGGCTGAAAAAGAGCAGATCATCTTTATGGTAAGCAAGATTCTCGGTCTGGCGCCGCTCAAGTCAGCAGACCAGGCCGATGCCCTGGCCATGGCACTGTATCATTCTCATATCTCTTTGCCCGCGGGGGTTGTTTCGTGATTGCTTCGCTCCGAGGAAAAGTCCTGATTCGTAACGGGAACCGCATCATCGTGGACGTGCAAGGCGTCGGGTACGATGTGTGGGTATCATTGCCCACACTGGATGCCTTAAATGGCGACGATGAGGTCTTGCTTCACATCTATACCGCGTTGCGTGAGAACTCGCTGGAATTGTTCGGATTCGCCAAAGCGGAAGAGAAGCGAATTTTCGAGATACTTCTTGGAGTTTCGGGCATAGGGCCGCGACTCGCGCTGAATATCGTCTCCGGCATATCTCCCGGCCGATTCCGTGACGCAGTTCTCCAGGGTGATTCAGGAAGGTTGACAGCGATTCCCGGTATAGGCCGCAAAGTTGCAGAACGGCTCCTGGTGGAGCTGAAAGAAAAGGTCAAGAAACTGCCCTTTGATGACTCGCCTCCTGCCGCCTCGCAACCGGGTTCCATCGAGGACGACCTGGTGTCTTCGCTGATGAACCTGGGTTATAAGGAACGCCAGGCCAGGCCGGTCGCACGTGCGGCTTTGGCCGGAAAAGGCCCGGAAATATCGCTCACCGATGCCGTGAGGCTGGCCCTACGAGAATTGTCCAAATCGTAAGCTTTCCGTTATTGGGGACGTATAATTACGGTAGATCGCAGCGTCCTCAACCATGAGCGAGGAAGAGGAGACAGCTCGATGCCTTGCTGTCCCAGAGCCTTTTGTTCCTCATTTGTGGTAGCGCTCCTGCTTACCTCATTAGTTATGAGTGACTGTCTTGCCGATTGTATCGCGTGCTGGCAGTTGAAGGGAGTGCGTGTACGACTCAAAGACGGGACCAGAATCAAGGGATACGCTACCTGGAACGACTCATGGGCGTCATTCGGTTATCAGACGTGGAGCGAAAGAACGAAGCAATCTTTCGAAAAGGTGATGGCGACCAAGAAAGAATTCCCTGACGTAATCTTCGATTCTCGGGCCCAGATCGACGGAATCGCGGTGTACACCCACCTCCGTTCGATAAAGTATCCAGTAAAGAATCATCTGGTCGCGATCCGGGAACCTATTGGGATAGGCGTCAAGGACATTCAGGAAATCAAGCTTAATCCAGGCCCTTTTGACGGGTATGACGGCGCAACCGAACTCCCGGTCGTCTCTCCAAGAATTGCCGATCTCCTTCAGACAAAGCCCGCGTCTTTCTGCAAGTATGATGGAAGTGTGGCAGACGTTTACTGGGTGTCTTATGACAAGAGTTATCCCGCGGAAGAACTCCGGCGCCTGTGCGAGGAGCGTATAACGGACGAGGAAATTGAGAAGAAGCTGGCGGCGAGGGACATCTTCCCTCTGTATTTCTTTTACGATTAGAGCCTCTCACTCTTGATGAGCCTTTCTACTACGCCTGTCGGTTCAAACTCCCTTGAGAATTCTCCCAATTGTTTGTTGCGGCCCGAATAGCTGCAACGGAATATAGTCTTCCGTTGTGAAGAGACAATGGACCGGCAGGGACGCCGGTCCCCACCGGAAACATGGGGAAGGGCGTATGCTTTTTTCCTTCCAAGATGACTTCTTATTTTCAAACCGCTCTCATCACCAAGAGAATTGCATGTGGAGCGACACCGCTCTGGTAGGGGCCGGCGTCCCTGCCGGCCCGAGTCGAAACCAAGAAGCTTGGGGATTGGAATGGAGAGCTGATCCTCAATATGCACAGTGATTAGGATGTGGCGATTCCGCGTTCGGCGGAGGAACTGCATCGATCAAGAAAGAGGCCGCGATCGATGCGGTTCGTCCCGCGCAGTGCGCGGGACGAACCACATCCTACCTGAACCGGGCATTTGGGGTGCCACTGACCTGAGCTTTGTCAGGTCAGTGCGATTTCGGGTCTGGGGCGTGGGTCGGAAAGGAACAGGGCACTGACCCAGCGCAGCGCCGGGTCAGTGGCACCCGAGGGATACAGAGGCCGGAATCTTATGTTGGCGCCGCGCGCTCCGCGGAGTTCTGGAAGCTCCGCGATTCCTCGGCCGTTGCCCGTCAGTTCTTCACACTCAGTGCGAAGGCTTTGATTCCTTCCTTGTCTCGAAGATGGTTCACCAGCTCTTCTGCCTGGTCCGGAGACGCGAAGTCACCAAGATAGAGCCGATAGATGATGCCGGACGCCGGCCGAGCCACAGGCTTAAGAGTGACTTGATATCCTTTGGCTTTCCACTCGCGAGCCCATTGCTGGGCGACTTTGGGCTGGGAAAAGGTGCCGACCTGGACTGTGTAGCGCTTCGTTCCGGCCGGACCGCGAGGCGATTCAACCTTTACGTCAGGAAAAGGAGAAGGTCGATTGGCCGCGGCGGGAGTTCCCCAGCCTTCTGCGGCAGCGGGACCTTTTCTCTGGGTCGGTGTTTTTCCGTGGATTGGGCCAGGCGCTGCGTCTGGCAGGTTACCGTCTGCCAGATCCTCCTCAGCCGGCACAGCCGACCGAGGCGCGGCCTCTTCAGGCGCGGTGAGCTTTCGATAAAAAGTAACCTGGGGCGGAGTAGGGCAGGCCGCGCGAGCCCCATCTGCGCGTGGGCCGCGGGAAGGACCTGCCGCAGGTATGCCCGTGTTCATGGATGGCGTCGCAGTTCGGAGGTCTTTTGACGGTCGCGGCGGATCACTGATGAAGCGGACATTGAGCCAAACCAAAGCCAGCATAAGCGCTACCGAGCCGGCTATGGCAAGGACAAGCCGACGGTTGCCCGACGAAGTCTTTCGCCGCGCCGGAGACCGTCGGGGCTTGAGAATGAGCGGGCGAGGTTTGGTTCGATGAATAGTCCGCAGTCTCATTGCATTCACATGCGTTCGGGCGCGGTTACGCCCAGAATTGCCAGGCCGTTAGCCACCACCTGGCGCACCGCGTCAGCCAGGAAGAGCCTGGCCTTCTTTATGCGCGGGTCTTCAGTGAGAACCCGATTGTCGTGATAGTACGCGTGAAAAAGATCCGCGAGATCCACGAGATAGAATGTGATCCGATGCGGCTCCAGGGCTTCCGCGGCATCCGCGAGCATGTCGGGGAAATCAGCCAGGTGCTTGATGAGCCGGACCTCCTCCGCCAAGGAGAGCGCGGAGAGATCGGGATCGGTCATGTCCGCGTCTATGCCTCGTTCAGCCGCGATCCGGAAGATGCTCGCGATCCGAGCGTGGACATACTGCACGTAATAGACCGGATTATCACGTGATTGTTTCTTGGCCAGGTCAAGGTCGAAGTCAAGATGACTGTCGCACCGCTTGGTGAGGAAGAAGAAGCGGGCCGCGTCAGAACCGACCTCGTCAAGCACTTTCCGCAGCGTCTCGAATTCGCCGGCCCGTGTAGACATGGACACCTTGCGGCCTTCCCGCACCAGGGTCACGAATTGCACCAGGAGCACCTTGAGAGCGTCATCAGGATAGCCCAAGGCCTGGAGAGCGGCTTTGACTCTCGGCACATAGCCGTGATGATCCGAACCCCACAGATCGATCAAGAGCTCGTACCCGCGGCGTAGTTTGTTTTCGTGATACGCCGCGTCCGCCGCGAAGTAGGTGGGTTCGCCCGTTGCCCGGATAAGGACCCGATCCTTTTCATCCTCCGCGTCTTCCATTGCGAACCAGACCGCGCCCTCTTTGTCTTCTGCCTTACCTTTCTCTCGCAGCTCCTGGACCACGCGCGCGACCAGGCCTTCGTTGTGGAGCGCACTTTCGGAGAAGTAACTGTCGTACGCCACACCGAAGTCATGTAGATCCGCCTGTATTCCTTCCAGGATGCGTTGACGCGCGAACTCCGAAGCCGTTTCCACCGCTGCGTCCTCGGGCAGAGCTAGCAACTCCTTGCCGGTGGGCAAGTTGAACAGCTCACGGGCTAAGTCCCAGATATATTCGCCTACGTAGTGCTTTTCCGGGAACGTCACTGATTGCCCGGCAAGCTCCCGAAGCCTGTACAGAACCGAACGGCCCAGGATCTTCATCTGGTTGCCCGCGTCGTTCACATAATACTCGGTGGCCACGGGATATCCCTGAGACTTCAAGAGTCGTGCAAGCGTGTCGCCGACTGCCGCGCCCCGTCCGTGACCTACATGGAGCGGCCCGGTAGGATTCGCGCTCACGAATTCCAAGAGCACCCGCGGATGCTTTGCAGACTCCTGGTGGCCGTATCGGTCACGCTCAAGGTGGATCTGACGCAAGACCTGACGCCATATGTCTTCGGCCATGAAAAGATTGATGAACCCAGGGCCGGCTACTTCAGTGTTCCGGACAACGTCGTTATATTCCGGAATATACGAAGTCAGGATATTGGCGAGATCCCGGGGTTTCATGCGGGCTTGCCCTGCCAGCACCAGAGCCGCGTTCGTGGCATAATCCCCATGCTTTGGGTCTTTGCTGCGACTCACTTCGATCTTGATCTGCTCCGGATCGGGCAGGTCGGCTATCTGTCCCTTTCGGGCAGCGTGGACCGCGTCTCGCACGAGATTTCTGATCAGCTCTTTCATTCGGATCTTGCCCTCTCCAGGCTTAGTGCTTCTCTTCCGCGCTGCTCTCCGTATTTTCAGCTTTGCTGTCCGCATCCGGAGTCTCGGGCATCCCGAGGGTGAGATCCCTTGTGTAATCGATGCATCGGGTGGTTGTGGCGCCATCCATGGAGAACTTCTTGTTGCAGGTTTCTCTCCATGCGCAGGTGACGCAGATGGTGGGTTGGCTGTGCATGATATGTGTCTCCGTGCCTAACGTTTTCTTTATCAATTTAAAGTGTTATGGTCAAGACCTTTTAAGTAACTTTAAGTATTGTTCCGGCCTCGTCAGAGCTGTCCAAGGGGCAGGTTCCCAGGAGTGCAGGCTTCCACGGCAGGCCTCAAAGCTATCTTGAATTTATAGCAGCTCCTCTCCGCGATGTTAATACCACCGGGAGCTCCGTCGAGAGCCGACCGAATGCGGAACAGCTTGATACCAACTTCCATAGTCAGAAAGCTACAACGAGCCATGAAAGCCTTCGTCTTCGGCGAGGACTCCGGGGCTTCGCCTCGGAGATAGGCGGCAAGGGCGCACCGTTGCGCAATAATTTGGAGGGAAGACTCATCTCCCCTCCAAACCACCCCATACGTAATCCCGAACAAGGAGACCTCAACTCGACTGCTTTCATAGGACTGCGCTATCCAACGGTGAATCAAGGTAGGTCGGGTTGAGTCCCGCGAACCGCGGGACGAAACCCGACAAGTTGCTTTGAACATGATGTCGGATTTCGTCCCGCTGCGAACGCGGGACTCAATCCGACCTACGGCCTGGGAATGCCGGATCTTGCCTGCCGGCTGCGTGTCAAATGGGATTGTGGCCATTCCGTTGCGCAGCGAAGAATGCCATTGCGAGTCTCCCGGGAAGTGGGGCGAAGCAACCTCGCACATGACGCATGAGATGATTGGCAGTAGGACCGGCATCTTGCCGGTCCCTGGAACCCATTATGTGACAAGTGACCGGCAAGATGCCGGTCCTACTGGGGCCGTTGATTCGAAAAAAAGAGCTGTTTCACACCGCGTACTTGGATGGTTACAGAGGACTGGATTACTCGCTTGCTTTTTGCTAAGAGGTACTGTGAAGGAGATAAGAATGGGTTTCATCGATCCGAACAGATTGCGATTGCTTCCCGGCCAGTGCATCGAAGGGATTGTAGAAGGTTCGGAGGAGCAGGGAGAGGTGGGCTTCTTCATGCGTTCCGAGACGGGGGAAATTCGCAGAAACGGGGATCTGGGAATTGAACAGCGAGCCGGGGTGATCCAGTTTAACGATGTGATTCTCGTACTGACTATGCTCAGAGTTCAGGGAGAAGCCGCAGAAATATTCGAAATATGGTGGAATTACTACGCTCCTGACGCTGACGCGCATTTCCAGCGCATGTCCGAGCAAGACTTGGTGAGACTGCATTTTTACAACGAAAAAAGCCAGGAGTTCACGGTCGAGACTGAGAATCGGTTCAAGAGGTTCTTCGCTTCTGTGCCCGGCATTATGGAGAAAGCAACCCCGTGGACAGACACGGAATTCGATCGAGCAGTACGAGGCTTCTGTGCACAGTCTTACCCGCGGGAGAACCTTTGGGACATGATCCAGATGGTTCGTGAACCGGAAAAGGTAAGGACAGGACCGCCCGGACTTGACGATTATCCCGGGTACATACCTGAAGAGCTGAGGCCCTTCTACGAGTACTATCCCGACAAAGGGCACTGCATCAAAGTCATATCATCCATGTTTGAGGAAGAAGTTCTCAAGGGCAAGGCCGAAGATCACCTGACGCCCGCGCCGGTTCGAACGGTGCTCCGGGGCGGTGTTCGGTGGGTAAACGGATATCCGGTGGCTCCCATCCCCTTCATTCCCGGTCACGGCCTGGCTGTTCCCCCCGAAGATAACGAAATGTAAGCCTCAGTCTCTGGCCTGGAAGCTTCTTATCGCAAACCGTTTGCCGAAGGCTGTGACCGATTGATGTTGTTGCGTAGGGGCGGGTTTCAAACCCGTCTCTACAGCCGATTTTGCGATTCATACCGGTTTGCTTCTGAACGGTGAAGCTGGCGTCAATGCAAGAGCAGCCGTAGGTCGGATTGAGTCCCACGTTCGCAGCGGGACGAAATCCGACATCACGCCCAGAGCAATCTGTCGGGTTTCGCGGGGCTCGACCCGACCTACCTCTGTTCACCGTTTGATAGCGCACTCGTATTAGGCAATTAGCCCCAATCGCTAGTTTATTCCGGCGTAGCCGGTAAGCCACGTTCGGCATACCTCAACCTGGCCTTCCGGTCGTCGAGTTTCCCCACCACTCCTGGAAGAACTTCCTCAGTCGCCCGATAGGCCGGGTTTGAGGCGTTGCAGTTCCTTATTACAGCGCAGGAGGTCCTGGTAAACCTGGTCTATGATCTTTCGGTCTTCTTCGGACTGGTCGGCTTTCGACTCCAGCTCCTTGATCCGAAGCTTCTGCTTCTTGCATTCGCTGCGTTTGAGAGCCTCGGGAGTGCAGGCCTTTTCGCACTCGGTATCGTGCTTTCTCAATTCGATCTGCTTCTTTTTCAAATCAAAAATCTTTTTGTCCAATTCCTTGGCCTTCTTATACTCCTTTGACTCCAGAGCGGATCGCAGCTCCTTAGACAATTGGTCCAATTCGCTTGTAATGGTCTGGCTTTCTTTTTCGATATTGAGGCATTCCTCGCAGGAGAGACCGAGGACTGCTGTATTTGCCAGCAGACAGAAGAAGATGGCGATTGCGAGACGTGCGGTCACGTGTTCCCCTCCTATTTTGGAGTCCTCCACCTGCTCGTTACTGCCCTAGCACACCGGGCCTTGGGCGTACGGACGAATGCCTGAGTGATACTCTTGTAGGGACATGACCCGGAACCGATCGCCCCGGTGGAGCGCTCGAAGGCCCAGGGACATCGCGTTGGCTCCTGCCATGGTAGTGAAGTACGGGATGTTGTGGTTGAGTGCTGCCACACGAATATGGTACTCGTCCTGCCGTGATTTCTTGTCTCCGGGGATATTGATGACCAACGAAATCTCGCCTCTGTCCATCAGGTCGATTACGTCGTCGGTCCCTTTTTCGTGAACCTTTCCCACCATCGAGCACTCAATGCCGGCCTCACTGAGCGCGGCCGCGGTCCCTTCAGTGCACGCGAACCTATATCCGCACTCTTGGAGACGCCGTGCCAGCAACACCGCCCGGATTCTCTCGCGACTCGGCACACTGAGGAAGATCCCCCCATCCCGCGGGATCGGATATTCGGTACCGTACTGTGACTTGAGGAACGCGGGTCCGAATTCGCAGTCGATTCCCATCACTTCGCCTGTGGATTTCATCTCCGGGCCCAACAGGACGTCCACGCCGGGAAATTTGATAAATGGGAAGACAGCTTCTTTGACACTGATATGCGACGGCAAGACTTCCCGCGTAAAGCCGATTTCGTGCAGCTTCTTGCCGGCCATAACCCTGGCTCCGATCTTTGCCAGCGGCACTCCGATTGCCTTGGACACAAAGGGGACGGTCCTGGAGGCTCGGGGATTGACTTCCAGCACGTAGAACTCGCCGTCCTTGAACGCAAGCTGAAGATTCATCAGGCCCTTTACGCCCAGCTCCAGCGCGAGGAGCCGAGCGATCCGCCTGATCTCGTCAACGTGGTATCGCCCCAGAGAATAGGGCGGCAACGAACACGAGGAGTCCCCCGAATGAACCCCCGCCTCTTCGATATGTTCCATGATCCCGCCGATGACGACCTCTTCTCCGTCCGCGACCGCGTCTACGTCGATTTCCACCGCGTCGGTGAGGTACCCATCCACAAGAATAGGATGCTCAGGCGATGCCTGCACCACATTGGTGAGGTACGCCTTGAGATCGTCTTCCGAGTGCACGATTTCCATCGCTCTGCCGCCCAGCACGTAAGAAGGCCGCACCACGATCGGATAGCCGATCTCCCGTGCCACCTCGATCACTCCGGCATATGAATGAGCGATGGCGTTGGGGGGCTGCTTGAGGCCCACCTTCTGGAGAAGATCTTTGAACTTCTCCCGGTCTTCAGCTCTGTCAATAGCTTCCGGCGACGTGCCTATGATCGGAACCCCCGCATTCCAGAGCGGCACCGCGAGTTTCAAGGGCGTTTGCCCGCCGAACTGCACGATGACGCCGTCAGGCCTTTCGCGATCCACAATGGCGAGCACGTCTTCGAGAGTTAACGGCTCAAAGTAGAGCCGGTCGGACGTATCATAGTCGGTGCTCACCGTTTCCGGGTTGCAATTGACCATGATAGTTTCGTACCCGTCTTCCTTGAGCGCAAAAACTCCGTGCACGCAGCAGTAGTCGAATTCGATACCCTGCCCGATCCGGTTTGGGCCGCCGCCGAGGATCATGATCTTCTTGAGGCTTGTCGCACCGGACTCATCCTCATCTTCAAACGTGGAATAAAGGTACGGCGTATGCGCCTCGAATTCGCCCGCGCAAGTGTCCACTCGTTTGAAAACCGCACGAAAGTCACGTCCATAGCGAAGGGCCCTGATCTGGTCTTCCGTGCGCCCCGCAAGCTGTCCAAGCCTCACGTCGGAGAAGCCGTAGGACTTGGCTTTCCGGAGCAGTTCCGCGCCTTCTTCGCCATCGAAGGCTCCGGGCCTGGATATTAGATCCTCCATCTCCACGATCTGCTGGATTTGACTGAGGAACCACGGATCGATTTTCGATGCCTGATACATGTCGTCAATGGATAGACCCGATCGCAACGCGTCGGCCAGGTACCAAAGACGGTCCGGAGTCGGCCTGGTCAGGTGCTGCAAAATGTTGTCTCGTGAAAGCCCCGGCTTCATGCGTGGTTCCAGGCCATACGAGTCGATTTCCAGAGAACGGATTGCTTTCTGAAGCGATTCCTTGAACGTCCGGCCGATTGCCATGGCCTCGCCCACGGATTTCATCTGCGTGCCAAGCGTATTGTCCGCGCCGGGAAATTTCTCGAACGTAAACCTGGGAATCTTTGTCACTACGTAATCGATCGTGGGCTCGAATGATGCCGGTGTCTTGCGAGTGATATCATTAGCGATTTCATCCAGAGTGTATCCGACAGCAAGCTTAGCCGCGATCTTGGCAATCGGGAATCCCGTAGCTTTGGATGCCAGAGCACTGGACCGGCTCACACGCGGGTTCATCTCGATTACCACCACTCGGCCGGTGTCCGGATGAACCGCGAACTGGATGTTCGATCCGCCTGTGTCGACGCCGATCTCTCGGATAATCGCCACAGCCTGATCTCGAAGGATCTGGTACTCTTTGTCCGTAAGCGTCTGGGCAGGCGCCACCGTGATTGAGTCGCCCGTGTGCACACCCATAGGATCGAAGTTCTCTATCGAGCAAATGATAACCACATTATCGGCTCCGTCCCGCATCACCTCCAGCTCGAATTCCTTCCATCCGAGGACGGATTCTTCTACCAGGACACGACTGACCGGCGAGATCGCAAGCCCCCATTTTGCCAGCCTATCGAAATCCGCCTCGGTAAAAGCTACGCTTCCCCCGGTGCCTCCCAGGGTGAAAGAGGGCCTGATCACGTTGGGAAAGCCCACCTCGCGGGCGATCTGCCAGGCATCTTCGACTGTGTGAGCGTAACCGCTCCTGGGCAAGTCCAGGCCGATGTTGTGCATGGCTATCTTGAACAGGTCTCTGTCCTCGGCCTTGTTGATCGCTTCAAAACCTGCGCCGATCAGCTCAACGCCGTACTTTTCCAGCACTCCTTGTTCGTACAGCTCTACTGCCCGGTTCAGCGCGGTTTGGCCCCCCAGGGTAGGCAGGAGCGCGTCCGGACGTTCCCGCGCGATGATGTCAGCGATGACGTCGGCCTTCACCGGCTCGATGTACGTCGCGTCCGCGAACTCCGGATCGGTCATGATGGTCGCGGGATTGGAGTTGACCAGGATGACTCGGTAGCCCTCTTCCCTGAGCGCCTTAAGAGCCTGTGTTCCGGAATAGTCGAATTCACAGGCCTGGCCGATGATGATCGGGCCCGATCCGATGACGAGGATGGATTTGAGATCTGTTCGTTTGGGCATCACACATCTTCTGAAATAGAATGGCGGAACCGCGCGCCTTATACCAACGGGCTGTCAAAGAAGTAAAGCATGGGGGAAACTTCTTTGTGTAAAGAAGTTTCCCCCAAAGCCCCCTTCAAGAAACTCTATATTTCTCTGGCATTTCGCCTTCCTGTCCAGGAAGGCGAAATGCCAGAGGCACATAGAAGTTTTTGGAAAGGGGTTCGGGGAGGCCCCGCGAAGCGCGGGGTTTCAAAAAGGTTCTCCCCGTCTTACTTTCTTGAACGCGCATTGGTATTACCGCCTGAGTCTCGCGCACCAGACCATCGGTGACTATATTGTTGCCGGATTAAAAATTCAAGGGCGCTTGCGTGCGCGAGGCGTCTTCCAAGACATCTCGTCGAAAACCCGGGTCACTCGTGGTATCGTGGAGGCTGATCGAGGCTCCTCGGACCGAATTGTGGTGTCACGGGGCCTCCTTAATTCATTGTGGGCTCTTGCAAGCGGCAGTATCGACATGACGCGTCTTGAAACCGGATTGAGGGAAGTGAAGCCGTATCTCAGCGAATCGTGGGCCCTGGGATGGCCCATGATCCTGATGATGTTTCTTCACTTCGCAATCGGCCTGACCGACGTGTACGTGGCAGGGTACCTGGGCACGGACGTGGTTGCCGCTGTGGGATACGTGGGCCAGCTTTACTGGACACTCATGATCCTCTGCAATGGAATTACCGTGGGAACTGTTTCCTTGGTTTCGCAGGCGTATGGCGCCCGTGCGTTCAACGGCGTAGGCAGCATTGCCACGCACTCGCTCATATTGAACGTGGCCATTTCCGGCGTACTCGCGGCGTTCGCAGGTCTTAGACCGGACATCCTGGTTCGCATCACGGGCATGCCTCAGGGAATCCAAGAGATCGCGCAAGATTTCATCCGCATCTTTGCGCTCGCTCTGGTGCCCACTTACGTCAGTATTGTGACCAGCGGCGTGCTCCGAGCCTCAGATCGCATCCGGATCGCTCTGCTCAACGGCTCGATTGCTACAGCAGTCAACGTGGTGGGCTGCTTTGTGCTGGCTTTTGGGTGGGGCCCGATCCCCGCGATGGGTTTCAAGGGCATCGCGTGGGCCAGCGCGATAGCCACGAGCCTGGGTATGGCGCTCAATCTCGCTCATGTCATGAAAGGCCCCGGCCGCATCTGCTGGCGAGCCGCGACCCAGCCCTTGCCACACTGTCTCAAGAATCTCATTAGGCTCGGTGTCCCGTCCGCGTTGCAGCAGACCGCGTGGAATGCGGGCACGCTGGTGGTTTATTTCCTCGTGGGCCGTCTCCAGGATGGTGAAATAACCGCGCTGGCCGCGATGACAATCGGAGTGCGGATCGAAGCCATTATCTTTCTGCCGATCTTCGCGTTGAACATGGCAGCCGCGGTGCTAACCGGCAACCGCCTGGGAAAAGGGGACATCCAGGGGGCCCGATCAGGGGCCAAAGCCTCCGCGCTCCTTTGCTTCCTCATCATTACCGCGCCTGCTGCGGCACTGTTTGTGTACGCGCCACAGGTTTCGGCCCTGCTGACCAACGATCCTGCGGTGCTTGAGGAAATGACCCGCTATCTGCGCATTAATATGCTCGGGATGCCTCTCATGGCCATCGGGGTCACTCTTTCGGGCGCTCTCCAGGGCGCGGGAGACACGATGGCCACCATGCGGATCATATTCATAGGCATGTGGCTGGTGCGCATCCCCACGATCCTTGTTGTGATTTACGCAGCGGGTCTGGGAGCCACGGCAGTATGGTGGTCTATGACGTTCTCCATAGCGGTGCTCTGCGCGCTCCTGGCAAACCGGTTTCGAGGAAACAAATGGATCGCAGCCTCCGTAGACAAGGAAACCAAGACCATGCTCTGGGAAGCCTGTATCGCCAGAGGCCCGGATCCTTCGGCCGGCGTCACTTATTGCGAACCGAACGATTCATACCGGTGAAGGAGACAAGAATATTTGAGTTGACGGAGGGACATGTGATCACGTATGCTCAAGAGTGAGGTTGAATAGTCTAATTAGGGAACACGGGGGCGATTTTCACCCCATCGAATCTTGTTACAGACCATCCGGGACTTATTTGGTATCAAGGGGACCTTGGGGACGCCGGATTCGGGCGCAAACATCCGAAAATTACTAAACTGCGGCGCAATTCGAGATAATTTCGGTTAGACGCTCTCAATCTAGTATGGAACGACAAGTAACATACCAGCTTTGGCCTGGCACTGAAGTTCTGGCTCAAGAACCTGGACATCTTTTCTATTCGCCTCTCAACCACAAATGGGTGTTGGTAAATGAGGATGGTCGCAGAATTCTGGATCTGCTACAAGACGAAATAACAATTGACCAACTGGTTGCAGAATGCTCGGCCTACTTTTTCGTGTCAGCCAATGCTTCGCGTCCTGTAATTGAGACGTTTGTTGAAGAACAAGTAGAGAACGGGATTGTACAGATGTCTGGCAATGCCGGCAGACCTGATTGGGGATCGGTGTTGTCTGCCCCCACTCTGGAACAAGTATACCTGGAGGTCACGGATCGTTGTAATCTTCGATGCCGTTATTGTTACAATTCGCAGGAAAGAAAGCGCTCCCGGACGGGCCGTGCCCCCTATTTGGCAAAAGAAGATTATCTTGCACTGATCGCAGATCTTCTCGCTATGGGTGTGTCCGGATTCGTTCTCTCTGGTGGGGAACCCCTTTTGTGCCCTTGGATCTGGGACATAGCAGAGGCTTGCAAGCTTGGAAAAGCAAGGACGACACTTCTAACGAACGCGACACTTGTGACTGATCAAATGGCTGATAGAATCGTTCGGGCTTTCGATCGCGTTGAGGTGAGTCTGGACTCTTCTGTGGAAGAAGAGAACGACGCAACGCGGGGCGCGGGAACGCATCGGCGCGTAATCAGAGGCATCAAACGCTTAGTCGGTGCTGGTCACAAAGCTGTTGTGGTGAAACCTGTGCTTTCAACTCACAATGTTCACAGCATTGCCGAACTGCCGCTCTTTGTGAAGAACGTTCTAAGATGCTATGTGCATTCACCGAGTATTGCCTTGCCTTTTGAAAGTGATAACGGGTCGATGGATACGTCACTCACACCGCATTATGAGCTGGCGAATGAGGCGCTGGCAGATTTCGCGAGTGCTCATTACCATTGTTACAAAGGCGAGCCAAAAGAGGTGTTGCCTTTAGGTCCGTTTCTTTCCTGCGGGGTTGGTAAACGTATCTTATGCATCGACAGCAGAGGACGAGTCTATCCTTGTCAGGCAATGCACAATGAGAAGATGTTATGTGGACATCTTCAGCAGCAGAGCATAAGCGAGATTTATGAAACATCAGCGGTCCTTCGAGGACTTAGCGAGCTTTGGGTATTCGATGTTGAAAAGTGCCGGGAATGCAAATGGGTACTGCTGTGCGGTGGCGGGTGTCGAGCACTGGCCATGCAACTACATGGCCGAGTGGATGCCCACATTGAGGAACTTTGTAGCTTCATGCTGGAGAATGGGAAGCGGACTCTCGTGGAGGCCGCTTGTCGAGAATTATCTCAGGATAGGCCGGCAAACTTACAGGGGAGGGGGCGCCATGAGAACGGACGAGAAAGATATTAAAGACCGGATTCAAGAACGAGCTCAAAGAGTCAAGGACCGGCTGGCATTGGACAAAGATCTTGCCGAGCGGCATAAGCTAGACCCGGGCAAGGTGGTTGCCGAGGAGGTCTTAAATCCTGTGGTTCTCAACAAGCCTGAGACTTCAGCGGCCGAGGGCGGCTGCCAGTGCAGCATCGGAGCCTGCGGTGTCGGTTGCGGCCCTCTGGGTCATTCGGCATATGGCTGTGTCGATGCTACGCCGCTTTAGGTGGTAGTCCCGAGCCAAGTCGGTCCTCAGTTTATGAGCTCGGTTTCGTGCGGAACCGTCAAAGCCTACATCCTCAGAATAGGACTCAGTTTGCAGCCTAGGTGGAGGGCGTGGGTTGGAGTAGCGCCTCCTGTCACGCTCGGAAATAGGAGGTTGACGGGGCTCTAGCTCTTCCGTCGCTTGGACGCTGGCCTTCGCCGGGGTGACGAGCAGCAAATAGCTCTTTACTTCGGGTGACCGCTATAATCCTCGGCAACCGAGAATATGCCCCCCATAGCTCCGATCGAGAGCCTTCTCTGGCAGGCTCAAGTCACCCATGGTAAAACGAATAGCGTTGATTCTTTGATCCTTGGCATGAATTTGCCACGCCCGTTCGAAAGGTCGTGCGCTGACATTAAGGTCGGGAATCCGGGCATGCGCCATAGGCCGCTCGTTCGCCTGAGCAGCGGCCATCAAGATGGCAGTTGACGGCGCATCTGCGGACACGTATCCTCAGGAGCGAGACAAAGCACTGGAAATCTCAGGGGACCGTGGGCATCTTGATGATGGAGGCCTGTGCTCGATTGTCGGGACCCAAAGGATAACTGTCGGGTGCTCCAATTGCCGAAATGAGGGAACGCGCGATGGAAATCACTGCAAAGACGAAAATTGACGATCTTTTGACTCAGTATCCTTTTCTGCTTGAATACCTACTGGGCAAATCGCCGGAATTCCGGCATCTGAAGAATCCGATCATGCGCAAAACAATGGGCAAGATCGCAACCTTGGAAATGGTGGCTTCCAGAGGAAAACTCGATCTGGCGGCTTTTATTGACGAGATAAAAGCGGAGATCGAGAAGCGATCGGGAGCGGAGTTTGAAGCGGAGCAACAAGAGAAGGCCGCGATTATGGATCCGCAACAAAAGAGAGAAGTGCTGAAGCGTATGATCAAGGATCTTCATTCGGGCGGTGATTTTCAGAAGATCAAGTCGGAATTCATTGAGTTTATCAAAGATGTTACGCCGCCGGAAATAGCCCAAATGGAGCAGGAGCTGGTAAGGGAGGGTCTTCCTGCCACAGAGGTGAAGAAGCTGTGCGACGTGCACGTTTCTGTTTTTGAGGAGTCGCTCGACCGGCAGGAGAAGATCTCTGCTCCGGTGGGTCATCCTGTTCACACCTTTATGCTTGAGAATGAAGCTGCTGAAGGAATCATGAAACAAATTGACGATGTGTTGCGCAAAGTCGGCGATCCGCCTGACGCGAATCTGTTTCAAAGCGAGAAAGAGCAACTCCGAGAACTAGTCGATCGCCTGGCAAACATAAACATTCATTACGTGAGGAAAGAGAATCAGCTTTTTCCCATTCTGGAAGCGCATGGAATTACGGCGCCTCCACAGGTAATGTGGGCGGTACATGACGACATTCGAGCTTCGATAAAGACAGCACAAATGAATATAGACCAATCTCAAGTGGAAGCTGCTGTCCAGTCCGTAAGTGAGATGATAAGTTCAGTTCGAGGCATGATTTACAAAGAAGAGCAGATCCTGTTTCCCATGTGTTTGGAGGTCTTCTCGCAGGAAGACTGGGTGAAAGTTGCGCGCGGGGAAGAAGAAATCGGTTTCGCATGGGTTCGCCCTCAAGGTCAATGGCCCGGAGAAGGCGCGATTGTGCAGGAAGCGGCTCCTGTCGAACCGCTTCGAGCGGCTGCGGGCTTCCTCGGCTTGGACACAGGAATGTTGACGCTTGAACAGATCAATTTGATGATCAATCATCTGCCTCTTGACCTCACATTTGTGGATGAAAATGACCGAGTTGCTTACTTCTCTCAAGGCAAGGAACGCATATTTCCGAGAAGCCCCGGGGTGATTGGAAGAGAAGTTCAGAATTGTCATCCTCCCAAAAGCATTCATGTGGTAAACAAAATTTTGGATGAGTTCAAGCAAGGCACAAGAGACGTGGCTGAATTCTGGATTCAGATGGCCGAGAAGTTCATCCACATCAGATACTTTGCGGTACGATCTGCGGACGGAACGTACAAAGGCACGCTGGAGGTCAGCCAAGATGTCACCGCTATCCGCGGACTTCAGGGCCAAAAGCGCCTCCTCGACTGGGATTGAATGAATGAGCCGAGCATTCACCAGGGTTAGGGGACGCGAAAGCCATAGCAATAAGCACGGTGGGTGAGGGTCCTAACATTTGAGCGAGGAGGCTCCACTATGGAACCATTACTGGTAATTTCCTTTTTCAGTTTTGCGGTGGCGCTCATGTGTGCACAGCAGGCCGGCAGCGTGGAGCGACAAATCATCAGCACCGATAAGGCGCCAAAGGCCATAGGCCCCTATGCACAGGCTGTGAAGTATGGCGATATGCTCTTTGTTTCAGGCATGATCGCCATTGATGCAAAGACCAATGAATTCACCAAAGGCAGCTTCGAAGAGGAGACCACGCTCGTGCTCGAAAACATCAAAGCGATCGTCGAAGCGGCCGGATTTGGCCTAGAGAATGTCCTCAAGGCCACGGTTTTCTTAAAAGACCTCAAGGATTTCCAAAAGTTCAACGAAATATACGCCACGTATTTTAGCTCGATCCTACCGGCTCGCGAGACGGTCCAGGTCGCGGCCCTTCCTAAGGATGCCTTAATCGAGATTTCAGTCATCTGCGGCAAATGACCGCTGGTGCGCGGCGCATTTTGCGAATATGGGAGCATTGGGAGATAGGTCATGGAAGCTGAACTTCGCAGGGCACGGCCGGATGACGCACGCTTCTTGTCATGGGTATTGCACACTGCCGGAAGAGGCCACGTTCAGAGAGGGATATGGGATGTCATATTAGGCCGGGCTGAGCCCGAATGTTTGGAATTCTATGAACAGCTGGCCGTCACGCAGATTCCGCATCTATATCATTACTCATGTTTTCTTGTGACAGAAGTGAACGGAAAGCGAGCAGCAGCGCTCGCAGGGTGTGATCCTCAGGTTTGCGGATATCCGGCACTGGCGCGGGCGATGACAGGAGTGTTTCAGGAGATGGGCTGGTCCGCGCCCGATCAGGTGTGGCATGAACGTGCGCAGAGAGTGCTCTGTTGCCTGCCGGACACGGTTGAAGGCGCCTGGATTGTGGAAAGTGTTGCAACAGTGCCGGAATTCCGAAGGCGGGGGCTCGTGGACAAACTACTTTTGGCAATACTCGATCAGGGGCGGAATCAAGGCTTCGAACGCTCGCAAATCAACATCTACATCGGGAACACGGCTGCACAAAAGGCGTACGAAAAGCATGGTTTCCGGATGGTCGATGAAATACGCCATCTTTCCTTCGAGGAGGAGACCGGTTCTCCAGGGATGGCACGCCTTCTCTGCAATCTGTAGTGGGCAACGATCTGAAGCGCTTGGAAAAGCGAGGAGCTTTTGAAGCAGTAGCCGGGGAGGCCCCTTTTTGTGTAAAAAGGGGCCTCCCCAAACCCCTCCACCAAAAACTCCCCGCTTTTCCAAGCGCTTTCAGCGCTTGTTCGGCACCAATGACAGCGGGACGATACTGCTTGATTCGGCAATAGCATTATACTGCACGTGAAGAAGGACGTTTACAAGCCGTTCGGTGGAAAAGGAGGCATGTGGGATCATGGGCAAGCGAGTCGGGATTGTTGGGGCCGCGGTAACGCCCTTCAAAGGCACATGGAGGGAGAAGACCTATTATGATCTGGCCCAATGGGCCACAAGGGAAGCGGTCAAGAATGCTGATATTTCCATTCAGGAAGTGGATGCGGCATTCTACGGAATCTACAATGATATTTTCGAAAGAACAGCTATTCCTGAGCATGCAATCCATGGACTTGTGGGTATGCAAAACAAATTCGGTATACGTATCACCACAGGTGGAGCGACCGGCGCGTACACCATGTCGGCAGCTCATGCGTATCTGGCTGCAGGCCGTTTCAAGACGGCGCTAGTGCTTGGGGTAGAGAAGGCTACGGACTGTTTCGACTTCTCGTCCATGTCTGCCACACCGGAAGTAATCAAATCGATCGGCTGGTCCGGGGACAGCTTTTTCGAGCAGCCTATCGGCTGGTCTGCGTCGGACAGCTATGCTGAAGTGGTATTGGCCTACATGGACGAGCACCCAGGCGATCTCAAACCTGAGGTTACCGCGCAAATTTCGGCTCAATTGAGCCAGCAGGTGAAAGGGAACGAGATTGCGCAGCGACAATTCGATCAGGTTACCGCAGAAGAAGTGCTCAATTCCAGAATGGTTGTTTATCCGTTTCGAGAGCTGGAAATCTGCGTCTATTCAGAAGGAGCTGCCGCTCTCATCCTTGCCGAAGAGGAGACTGCCTTGGCCATATCCCGCAACAGCGGCAATCCGGTCGTCTGGATAACCGGTCTGGGCGAGTCAAACGAACATTCTTTCGTTGGCAAGAAGCAAAAGAATCTGTCTCGAATCATGTCGGATTACTACGCTTCTCACAAAGCGTACGAAATGGCTGGAATAAAGGATCCTACAGAAAGCATCCAGATAGTTGAACTGCATGATGCCTTTGTTCATCAGCTGGAGATCAGTATGGCGGAATTCGGACTCGTGCCGCTGGGCAGAGCCGACGCGCTCATCGAGGAAGGTCTGATGACTCCGGGAGGAAAATATCTGGTCAACCCGTGTGGCGGTCTCATCTATTGCGGGCACGCGGTCGGAGCCAGCAATGTCATGTCTGCGTGGTCGGCTCGAAACGAGCTAATCAACCGAGGTCTCAAAACCGCGCTGGTTCACGGAACAGGCAGCACAATCGCTCAGTTCACCGCGTGCATGATCTTCGAGCATGAATGAGAGGAGGGAGGCGTAGCATGGAAAGCAATCCGAAAAAGGTCATTCCTTTTGAATATATTCCTGATGCGGGTTCGCAGATTCAGGACATCGACGGGAAAAAGTATCTCATCACCAATGACGCCATGTATACATTCTACAAGCGCACGAAAGGTGAATTTTCGCCGTTCTTTCTCGCACTCAGAGACGAGCGAAGACTTCTTGGATGCAAATGCTCTAGATGCGGCCTGGTGAGAGTGCCTCCTTTTCTTACCCACTGCCCTGATTGTGGCTTTGCTCCTACGGACCTGATTGAAGTGGATCAGGTAGGAGTTATGTACAGCACTCCGCCCATAACGTATTTCGCTACGTCACTGTTCCAGCATATGGCGCCGTACGGCCGGGGTCGAGTGGTATTTCGCGGAGCGGACACGGCGATGAGTGTTAATTTGTATACCACAACAGGAATCCTTGTTCCGGGAATTATCAAGAAAGGCACCGAAGTGAAGCTGGTCTTCAGAGATCAGCGAATAGGAGAAATGACAGATGTTTTCTGTGTCCCTGCTTCGGAACTTACATCGGAGCAGGTGGACAAGAAAGGCTTGCTCGAGTCGGAAGTTGATTGGGAAAGGCCCATAGAGCCACAATTGCGCCAAGCAACATCGGAGGACATAGCGGTGTTCAAGAGGGCTTTCGCGGAAATCAAGTCGATCATTGAGCAAATGAATCAAAACGAACGAGCGCGAAGGGACATCGCAGGCTGGAAACGTGATATCGCAGTCAAGACAACAGGCGGCGAATTCGGCATCATCATAGACAACGGAGACATCAGAGTGCAAGACCAGGTGCCGACACGAGCGGACTTTGTTATGGTGTGCGAAGATCCACGAACTCTTCTCGACGGTCTCGCATACCGAGGAGCAATCACTGATTCGGTTATCGATAAACGGCTGTGGATCAGCAAGAATATCGAATTCACCACAATTTTCAAGTTCGACCGAATGGCTCGATCTGTAGCCAGGTCCAGGAAGCACTAGAAGCTTTCAAAAGCAAGAGCCATTTGGAAGAGCGGTCGGGGAGGGCCCTTTTTATGCAAAAAGGGTCCTCCCCGACCGCTCTTCCAAAAACTCCCCACTTTTGCAAGCGCTTCCAGCGCTTGTCGGAGCCCGCAATACCGATGCGTTTTCAGCCAACCATGCTTATTACGAAAAGTCTTGTTTGATTCGAGGCAGCATGATTCCGTCATTCCTGCGGAAGCAGGAATCCAGTATCTTCGATATGTTCTGGACCCCGGGGCCTGCCCCGGACGCCGATCCGGGGTTCGCCGGGGTGACCGGTAATCAACGGGTTATTACTTTGGGCATATGCTATTACGCGGCGAGAGTCTATTTGTACAAAGTTCGTCCGTCGTCTCATACTTGACTTCTCCCGAAGCGGGATTGTCTCAGAATTCAAAACGGGCCCAGCGGCCGCTCGGGGCGATGGAAATCAGCTTGACCGCGGTACCATCGATCGTACAACTTTGGCCTGGTTTCAATTTTTCTGAGTCGCCGGCCTTACCATCGTTGTCTATATCAATTATTACCGGATCGTTTGAGTAGTCGCCATCGGCATTACCATCAAAGAGAACCACCTTATAGGTGCGGCCCTGCACCAGAAGCTCTCCATACCAGTGGCATTTCGGATAAAACTGCACACCACCCATCCGGCTCGGAAAAAGCCATATCTTGTACGGAGCAGTAGCTCTTTCCTGTGGGTAAGGCAATTGCAGGGTATAATGATTCGGAACCAGACCCGCGACTTCACCGATGAACGGTCCTGGATCGTCAGTTAGATCGCCGTTTCGGTTCGCATCCAGATACAATTTGGGAGGATTGGATTCCTCGGTGAGTACGAGGAATGTCTGACCGGCTATGTTGAATTCGTCATAAAAACGTTTCACGCCGGTTTGGAGGGGTAGCTTTCGGAACTTCTGGTTTGCGCTTGGTGTTTCGAACAAGTGGAGAGCGGAGCTCTGAGAAACAGAGAGCCCCAGCGGGAAGCCTTCTTCAGAAAACTGTAACTCTATTGCTTCTCCAGGAACAACACCGGCTTGTTCCGGCGGCTTAGGAGTCACAGCACGCTCTCTTGCGCCCTCCCCAGGTGCCTCTTCCGCTGACTCGGTGTCGGCCTCGGTCTCTTCAACAATGGCGGGTTTTGTATCGGTCGATGTAGCCCGCGATACTTGTTTCGATCGATCTTTGGGCCAAAACGTCACCACGCCTCCCACCAGTCCCGCTACGAGCACCAAAGCTACGGCCAAAACCCACCAATTCGATGATCTGGTCTCACCTATAGGAATGATCAGCGGCAAGGTCGTATCTTGCGCTTGTTGGCTCGAAACCTTTGAAAAAACGACTCCGCAGGTAGGGCACTCAGGTATTCCCGCGGGCATGGCAGCATTGCAGGAAGGGCACAGCGCCATGGTTGCCTCTGCCTCTCGCTGCGAAGATTCTCCAAGAACTTTCGCCGACTTTGCCCTCTTTTGTAGCTCTGCCTTGGTGAGCAAACCGGCTGCGCCCAGTTTGTGCATGACCGATTCGAACGAGGCGTCGGATAGGCTATACTTCTCCTTCAGTTCGGCATCATTCATGCCGGAACGCATATCCAGTAGGATTTCCCGAGCGCTTACTTTTCGCTTCTCAGATTCGGCCATGGGACGATTCCTAATAGGCAATTAGCCCTAAATTACCTTTGGACACAGACCAAGAAACCCGCGAAGTAAGTCAGAGCGTCTGGCGGGCCCAGAAGAAGCAAATGCCTGATCTCGGAATTCGTTGCCGATGCGCACCCAAACCCGTGTGTGCCCCAGCACATCCTTTTCTCCTGTATTTTAGGGTAGTTCACATCCGGGCCCGTGTCAACCACGATTTTGCGATTTGCTTGTAACCGCGTCCTCCAGGGAATTATTTTGACCAAGAGCCAGGCGAGGGCTATGATCAGTCTATGGGTGAGCGTGAGTCGCGGAGGTGGTTCTTGGGAACTTCACATTGGCCATGTGAATCGGAGAAATCATATGAGCAGGCGTTTGACAGCGATTATCGAAAGAGAGGGCGACGGATATGTCGCACTTTGCCCGGAACTTGACATAGCGAGCCAGGGCAGCACGGTCGATGAAGCCCGAAACAACCTGCAGGAGGCGCTCGAACTCTTCTTCGAGACCGCTTCACCTCAGGAAATCGAGGAAAGGTATCACGAGGAGGTATACGTTACTCAGCTGGAGATAGCCGGTGGGTAAGCTTCGGATTCTTTCCGGTAAGGATGTGTGCGGCATACTGGCCGAGCACGGATTCAGCCAGGTCAGGAGGCGGGGGAGCCATGTTGTGATGCAACGGCAACTGGCAGGAACCACGATTACTGTGCCTGTTCCTGACCATGCAGAGCTTCGCGTGGGGACGCTGCTCTCCATAATCCGTCAGTCAGGGATTCCACGGACGGCGTTTGAGTGAAGCCCGCTCGGGTACCAGGAAATCCCGGATTATCTCGACGGAACGGGAACAAGGCCGGTGTCGGGCCGGAGATCATAAAGCTCCAGCCTGGTTCTCCCACCCCTGTATCTGCGCCACAGGGTCGGATCGACATGCTTTCCGTTGGCTCGAACCCAGTCAGCGATTGGCCTTAACGCGGCCTCAGCACCGAGCCTGCGGCTGATGGTGGACAAGTCGCCCAGCATCACGAAGCGGATCTGATTCGCTTCGACCATCCGCGCCATTTTCTCCGGGCTCAAAATGGGATCCAAACCATCAAATCCACCGATCGCCATTATAGGTTCGCCGGTATTAATGATAAGGGGTGCGGCCAGCCGCACGCTCGACGTGGCCAGCAGATACCGCTCGTTTCCGCGATTAGCTTTCAGAAAGGCAGACAACCTGGTGTCGCTCGAGAAATACCCGAACCAATTCCGATAATTCGCTATGGGACCGCCGTCCGTGGTAACAAGTCGCGCCAGATCCGCAGAAGGGAGGTACCCGCTGCTCGGGGCAAGCACGCTGCTCAGGGCCCACACGAAAGGGAGCGCCAAAAGCGCTGCGAGTCCCACCACTAGTGCGCTTGCAGCCCGAAGCCGACCCGTCTCGCTGCGAGGCCCTCCAAGCAGTAGAGCAAACAAGGCACCAGATGCAACCAAGGTCCCGGTGATGAGCGTCGCGTGGAGCCATGTGAGCCAATCGGACGGCCGTTCCCTCAAAGATGTGAACGCAGCAATCGGATTCAGGGTTGTGTCAAGCTTCCAACCGAGCGCGCTCGCTTCGATATATAACTGCCACGCCGCGGTCACGAGCAACGTAGCGGGGAGTAAGACAGCGCTCCAACCCTTCTGAAGGTACCGGTCCCACAGGCTGACCACGCCGATGCCGGCCAGAGCAGCCAGAGGTGGAGCCAAGGTAGCCAAGTAATACAAATGCATGATGCCGCCTGCATAGGTGTAGACGACACCATAGCTGACCGCCCAGCAGAACCAGAGAAGCAGCGAAACTTGTTCCCGAGTCAGTGGTATACGGAGCCGAGCCCGAAACGCGGTCAGCACGAGCCCCATCAGCGCCAAGGGAACCAGCCATGCGAACTGTGCGGCTAATCGGCCATCAACAAGTCGCGCAGGTCCGGCCGGAGCCTGAACAAAGAGCCTGGCCCAGCGGGTCCGAGTGGCCGCCAAGGAGGAAGTTTCTGTTCCGCCGGCCGGTTGAAAGTCTGCCACGGTAGTCTGCCCAGGCGTGGCTTTGTCTTTCCCGGTCTCAGACGGTTTCAGCGGCGATACGAACCGTCCGACCGCGTTGTGCCCGAGCGCCAGTTCCAGCATAGAGTTATTCTTGCTAGTACCGACGAACGGCCGGCGCTCTGGCGGCGTAAGGTCGTACGCGAGCACCCAAGCCAGGGAGACCGCGGCCAGAACGACCCCTGAGATAGCCAGGTCCACGAAGCGGCGTCGCAAGGAGACAGGAGCGGCCAGGAAGTAAACCAGCACAAAAGCCGGCAGGATCACGAATGCCGCGAGCATCTTCACATTGAACCCGATGCCAATCAGGGCCATAGAAAACAGCAGGAGCCGCCTGCGGCCTTCTTCTGCGGCGCGGATCAGCGCCCATGCCGCCAGGAGCAGCACCAGCACGAGGCAGCTATCCGTGTTGTTCGAGCGGTCGATTGCTACGCTTACGGGCGTGATTGCAAGGAATAGCGCGGCCAGCAAACCGGCCCGTGCTCCGAAGCGGCGCTGGACGAGATGGTAAAGGACCCATACCGCGGCCAGGCCTTCCAGGACCTGGGGCACAAGAAGGCTTAAGCCATGAAATCCGAACAACTTGACGCTCGCGGCCTGAATCCACAGCGCGACCGGCGGCTTATCCACGGAGACGAAACCGGCGGGGTCGAAGGAACAGTAAAGGAAATTGCTCCAACTGGCCGTCATGCTCCGAACGCCCGCGGTGTAATATTCGTTACCCCACCCATTCTGCGTCAGGCGCCACAAACGCAGTGCGAGGCTCAACAAGAGTAAGGCGAGCAGCGCAACGCGACTCCACAGGCGCGATGGCGATAGGTTACCTTGTCCCATTGCCGGAGGAGGCGACATGATGCAGGGCTCCAGGCAATTGAAGTGTCAGGGGTCTTATCTCCGGACGAAACTGCCGGACGTTTGTCTTATAACATCTGTCCAAAATAGGCTGAAGAGGAAAACACTGTGTCTTGTAACTCGTCGGTCACTGGAGCGATGATGGTGGTAGCAGCCCCAAAGGGGCGGACCAAGAATAGCCACGGGCGTAAGCCCGTGGATAAGGGTTACTCCTAGCTCCCGACAACGGGCCCTGAAGGGGCCCTCCGAAACGGCAATGATTCGCAAACGGGTATATTGTGAGCAGTACCGCGTCGCGCGGGATGGCATCCCCAAGAGGGTGCCCTTACAATCCCGCGACAAAATCCGCAGAGGACGGCCCCGCCAGGGCCGAAAGGAGATAATTCTGTTGGCGCTCCCTTCCACGGGTTTCATCCCGCGTCCCGCGGGACTACTCAAGGATTTCCCCTTCAGGGGAAAAACGTTAGAGCGCGCTCCTTTTGCGATTACATCTTTTGAACCGCTAAACCTACCACTTGTTGGTGGAGCTATATACCGAAGCATTGGAGTTGGCCTCTATTCGTTGTGTCCTTTTCTGTACAGCGCGCACCTGCGCGTGCGCCCTGGATAGGCTTGGGCAGACGCGCAGGTCTGCCTCTACCTAAGCATGGCTCATTTCCATTGCACGGCTGTATAGAAGAATTGTGCAGTTGTTTCCCAACCTGGTGCTTGCCTTGGTTGTTAAATGCTTTGACCATGACGCGGCCCACGGTTATGATCTTGTCCGTGGGGAAATGCACAGGGTGCTGGGGCGGATGTTGGGGCCTACCTTTGGAGGCCGTTCACGGCGTTTGCTGAAAACGGGTGCCCAACAAGGGTCGTGGCTTCGGTGGGACGGGCATCTTGCCCGTCACTGCCGGACAGGCAAGATGCCTGTCCCACCAGTACCAGACTGCGACTGGTTACTTGGCTTGTGTGCTGGCTATGGTCAGGTATTTTGGCGGCCGGCTTAAATTCGGAGAATCCAGAGGGGGAGGCGTTTGACCACGATTATCGAAAGAGGAGGAGATGGACACGTCGCATCATGTCCCGAGTTCGATATAGTGAGCCAGGGCAACACGGTTGATGAAACGCGGAAAAAAATGCACGAGGCTTTGGACTCTTCTTTGAAACTGTTTCATCATGGGAAATTGGAGAAGCCGCGGACATGTAGGTTGAAGTGAAGAGAACGGGAACAATCTTCCAAACTGCCTCACAGACTTCATGTACTGTTTCAGTTAAGGGGGTAGGGTTATGGACGAACGAATCAAGACGCTACACCTTGAGATCGGGGGGCGGTGGACAGTGCGAGACATGGCCCTCTGTCTGGAACATACGCGCGATCTGTACAATCTCAGCGTGGTCCTCGGCATTATCACCGAGGACTGGAAGGACACGGAGAGGTTCTGGGTAGAGTTCTGGCACTTTCCCCCTTTCCGGAAAAGGTGGCGGAGGCGAGTAATCGATTCCTCTATGCTGCCACTTCTCATGCCCTGGATGCCGGCAATCCCAAGTGATCCTGAAGCCTTGTCGCGTCTGGCTAGCTACCTCTATCCACAAGAAGAATTGGAGATATTACGCATCAACTATGGCTCGGAGGGCTTTTCCGATCTGATTGGCGTTGGTGAGGCCGTTGGGCATGTCAAAGACTTTATTCTCAAACTCATCGAACACTGGCTCGGACGACGTCAACGGAACCTCGATAACGAAAAACGGGAACTCAAGAACGAGCGATTAAGGATTGAGAATGCGCGGGAGTTTGTCAAGCTGGTGCAAGAGTGTGGATACTCGGAATCTGAAATTCGAAGGCTCGTTCGCTGGGTGGACGAGCGCCAGGAGACATTCATTTTCCTGATCGAAAGTGAGAAGCTTATAGGCGTCCGAATTCTTGAGGAGAAATCCAACACCATAAGCGACGACTAACGAAGCACCATAGGCTGCATTTCCTAGTAGGAGTCGACCGCGGATGTTCCGCATTCGTACATCTCAGACTGCTGTGCCTAGCGGGCCAATTGCCGCGGCTCCCGAAGGGGCGGATAAGGGGTTCCAGCCTCTCAACTGCTTGGCCGATGCGTGCTTAACCTTTCATACGTCTGCCGCATTGCGCTGGTTTGGTCATACGAGATCCATAGGTCATAAAAGCGGGAGGGGAGGAGCTGCACTAGGGTTTTGGCTTGGCATGAGAGCGAGGTGACTGATGTCGGCATATATCGAGCACCAATTTGAAAAAGGGTTTCTCTTGGATGAAGAGCGGTTACGCAGGATCGTGGACATAATAAATCGACGGGCGTCAAAAGCTGATCCCCATGTCTCGGCGATGTTCTTAGTCTTCAAGGCAGATTCTTATACGTATGAGACCGATCGTATAGAGGATGTGATCAGTGAAGATAACGCCGACTGGCGGAGAATCACGAGACTTGAGATTCGAGTCGAGCATGAGGACGATCTGGACCTCAAATTGGCGTTTTTCGACAAAGGCTCAACGGCAAGATTGGTTGGTCAGGACCGCGACCGAGTCTACCTTCTTTTCAGCGATCTTCGTGAGTATCTAAAGAACGAGGTCAATGTTTGCTGGACTATATCAGAGGGCATGCGCGCAGCTGCTTCGATTGCTTTCATGATCGTCATAGTAATGGCCCTAATGGGAGCAGCCTTCTGGGGATATTCCTGGTACGTGCAACCAGAACGAGACGTGAAGGCGGTCTTGTCGTCAACGGAGTTACGCGAGAAACTAGATTTCCTTGTGGAGCGTTCGGTATCAAGAGACAAACTCCACCTTGGCACACTTATATTTCTGATTGGCGTCCCGATACTGCTGGCGAGTATAGCAACCGATTACTTCAATCGAAGCCTACCCTTCTTCTTTCCCGCGAACCTATTCCTGTTTGGGGCTCAAAAAGAAAAATACGAACGGCGAAAACGTATGAGAGGAAACATCGTCTGGGGTGTGGGTATAGCTTTTGTCATAAGTGTCATTGCAGGGCTGGCCGTCGGCGTGATCACTAACCTATGGAAATGATACGGAAAGGCTCCGCGTCTGGGGAAACCGAAGAGAAATCAGGATATTGTTACAGCCTTCCTTAATTCCCTCTACTTCCCGAAAATCCACTTCTTGATCTTTCGCAGTAATATGTTCACGGCGATGGCGAATTTGATGATCGTCATGCCGAAGTCGTTGCCCGCCATGAGGTGCGCATGAAGGTGAAAGATAACCTGGCCGCCTTCTCGGCCCACATTGATGAAAAAGCGATAGCCGTTTCGGGCAGCGTCAAGGTTTGATGCGATTTTCTTTGCCACTTCGGCCATGTGACAGAGGATCGGATCGCCTTCTTCAAGATCGTTCAGGGTGGGGACATGCTTGCGAGGCACAATGAGTATGTGTGTGGGAGCCGTGGGATGGGCATCCCAGAACGCGACCACCTGATCGTCCTCGTACATGATTCGTGACGGAATTTCCCCCGAGATGATTTTGCAGAACAAGCAGTCAGTCATGATACGGCTCGGTGCTAGGAGTAAAGACCTTGCGCCTTCCGAGGGGTTGCCGGAAACGCTCTTTCAGATCCACTCTTGCTCAGATAGACGCTCATATGACGCTACGTTTCCGGTCCCCGAGCTCGCTGCGGCCTTTCCTCGTGTGGGCCAGGCATTTTCGCCTGCCAGTCTTGGCGGACTGGAAAGTCCGCCCCACAGTAGAGGGGGATCTTTCTGCCTCGCAAGCGCTGGAAGCGCTTGCAGAAGCCGGGAGTTTTTGGTGGAGGGGTCCGGGGAGGCCCCTTTTTACACAAAAAGGGGCCTCTCCGGCAACTCTTCCAAATTCTACTCGGTCCTACAACGCCTTCTAACCCGGCTTATCCGCGACCAGGTGTGTGTGCAGGTGAAATATGACCTGTCCTCCCCCTCTATTCACATTGACGAATATACGATAACCCGCATCCGCCACGCCAAACTTCTGTGCAACCTTAACCGCAGCCTGCCCTATATGCGACAGGATATGATTGTCTTCCGGAACATCATTCAATGTCGCGATATGCTCGCGTGGCACTATAAGAATATGTATGGGTCGAGCAGGTCGGATGTCCCAGAACGCGACCACGTGCTCATCCGAATAGACCATGTCAGCCGGTTTTCTTCCCTGCACGATATCACAGAACAAACAACCATGTTCAGCGGGAGCCATACGAAACCCAACCTCCTCACGTTACAATTCGGGGGACACCATACCTCATTCTGAGAATCGGGAAAACGAGGTACAGTCTCCCCCGAATTCAAGCGGGAGCTATTCTACGCCCAGGCGTTTACTCTCAGTTGGCGCCGCGCCGGGAGCCGCGGGCGGTCGAGGTTCATTGGTCTCACCAGCCTTTTTTGAGGCCTTTGATCGCTTCTTGCCGACCTGGGCAATGAGCCTCCACTCTCCGCCAACCTTCTTGAGGACTCTGAGTCCACGCCTACTGGTGTTCTCCCCGTCGTCAAGGGTGGCAATCAACTCCACTTCCACCCAGGCCATCTGCCCGTATACAGGGTCCAGGCTCACATTGAGCGCCTTGCATTCGTAATCGGTGATTCCGAATCGCTTTATTACATCCAGCTCTTGGTTGATGAAAGCATCCTCGCCAGGGCCTAACACATACGCTCGCAGTCGATACTGATCGTTCTTCAGCAGCGCCTGCCAGATTTCATTGAGTCTCTTTTCGATACGATCCTTTTCCGAGGTCCACGGGAGTGACACGGCAAGGCTCGGGGCAGCGAGCAACAGGGCAACCAAGAGCGCAAGAATTCGGATCATAGTTCTGTGCCGGTGCGGCAGGAACTGTTTGCTCAAAGGATCGGAAAAGAATGCTTGCATGGCTTGAATCCAGGGCTGAGGGGATCCGGAGCACAATCCAGCCCCCAATCTGGGCCAGTCTCATATCAGGCCCCACCGGATCTGTCCAGCGATCTTTGGTATTAATTGGTGCCGTCAAATGCGTGGAGGGAAGCTTTCATAGCGCGGTCACGTGCCCAGTTCTCGATCTTTTCGATGCGTTCCCGCATGGTCTGGGAGAGGGGGATGATGTTGCGGAGGGCATTTGCCAGGGTATGCTCGGAGATGTCCGCGTTTGAGGACATGCTTTCGTAAACGGCTGAGATCACACCTTGCTCAATTTCAGCCCCATTGAAACCCTGCGTTGATTCCGCGAGGTAATCCATGTCGAATTTGGACGGGTCAACATTGCGTTTCTTCATATGTATCGTGAGGATGTGCTTGCGTTCGTCTTTGTCGGGGAGGCCTATGAAAAAGAGCTCGTCAAAGCGCCCCTTTCGCAGGATTTCCGGTGGCAGGACCTCCACTTCATTCGCGGTGGCGCCCACGAATACTGCGGCAGTCTTCTCCTGCATCCAGGTAAGAAATTGTGCCAGGACCCGCGATTCGCTGCCGCCTGCGGCTTTTTGTTGTTGATTAGCGATACCGGCCTCGATCTCATCAATCCAGAGCACACAGGGAGCCATTGCTTCGGATGTCTTGATCGCTTTGCGCATCACTTCTTCAGGCAGGCCAGCCAGACCGTCGTAAAGCCGGCCCATGTCCAGGCGCAGGAGCGGGAGCTTCCAGTACGCGGCAATGGCCTTGACCACAAGGCTTTTCCCGCAACCGCTCACGCCCATGACCAGGATGCCCTTGGGAGGCGTAAGCCCCCATTTCGCGGCTTCGGGCGAAAAGGCTCTGGTTCGTTCTTCCAGCCATTTCTTCAGGTTGACGAGGCCGCCTATTTCCCAGGTACCTGCTTCCGCGTGCACGAATTCGAGGACGCCACTCCTCCGAACCAGAGCTTCCTTTTCCGCGACCACGCGATCGACTGTTGTCGCGGTTACGGCAGCCTGGTTTATCAGCGCTCCACGAAACGCTTCGACCGCCTCATTTGCGGTGAAGCCTTGGGCCGCGATGGCCATCTTTTCCCGCAGCTCCTCCGTGAGTGAACTCCGAAGCGCTTCGGTCTTCGAGTGAGCATCGATGCACGCGTCAAGGAGCCGCTGGAGTTCATCGTGCTGGGGCAATGGCACATCTTCGATCTTGAAGATTGAATATAGATCCATGGGGAGGGCAAGGTGAGGGCAGACAAAGAATATGGTCTTTGCTTTGCCGCGCAGCTGCCGTGCAGATTCCTTCAATTGTCGGATCAGTTGCGGATTGTGGTCCAGGAATAGGTGCAGGTCTTTGAAGATGAGAGGCCCCGAGTCCTTGACGTGTAAAAAGAACTCAAGAGCCCGAACCGGGTCGGTTATTGCCTCGCTGACATCCTTACCCCGCGTGAGACCCTTGAGGCAGGACCAGGTGTACACGGGGGCAGAGCTGCCCAGCACCTTCTCGGATGCAGCGGCAACAAGGCGCTCAACCCGTTCCTCTTCTTCTGAGACAAGGTATACGAGGGTAGCTCTCGTGGCGAGCAAACGCTGAATCTTCTGAATGATCATGGCAGGGTCAGGCCCATCAATAGCGTTGAGCACACATTGACATCATGCCACAGATCATGATTTCCCGCAATGGGCGCGGCCGCGAGGGGAGGAGCTCCAGGGATGGTGTGCCCATATTCCCGCGCATTTCAACTCGCGATCTGTTCGGTGAACGCTCCGTCGACTATGTGGCCTTCCGACGCGATGACCCAGTCGAATATTTCACCCTCGTGCAATTGCACTCGGCAACCTTTGGCCAGATCCTTGCGCAGTACGGGGCTGTTCTCCAGGCGACCGGCCAAAGACGTTCCGCTCCACGCATCCACCGAGACCCACATCCATTCGTATTCGTCTTCCCGGACCGGGAAGCCGACCTTTACCGCATGTACAGCCTCGGTGATTTCCGTACTTCCGTGAAAGCTCCGCTTGAACTGATCCAATTCGGCCTTTGCCTTTGTGTGGGCTTCTAGGAGCCGCTCTTTCAGGTTAGTGGAGACCGAGGGCTCTTCAGGGGTGGGCGGCCTCGGCGCACGCGCGCTCCGCCCTGCCAGACCAGGGTCTCCTCGCAGCTTGGACTGGAGGATTCTGAGGACATGCCGCGTCGTGTCCCGACTCCTCGGATCGTAATCCTGAACGTACGGGAGTATCTTGAGGCTCCCTACGGGGAAGTGGCGTTCTTCGTCGCCCGGTCTGGCCTGCATCACGAACCGCAGCGAGGTGCCGCGAATGGAAAAGTATTCTTCCAAGTCCAGTTCCGAGCCCCGCCTATCCAGAAGAGTTTCACTAACCAATGTCATCAACGTGAGGGCCGGTGCTACCAGATCCGCAGGGATTCCTTCCAATTCCGTCTCGGGAAGGCCGAACTTCTGCATCCCATGACTGTGTAACCACACGATGCCGCTTTCGTCGAGCGCGTCCCACCGCACATGCGATTCAATGATGCGCGAAAGATGATTCGCGGGCATTTTGCTCTTCCACTCCGCACTTCCCCACAGCGTGTGTGAAATCGCATCCTGGATCACGCCCCCGGTTAAGTCTCTCGCCGCTTCCACGTAACGGACCATGAAGTCGAGGTAGTCGAATGTCGCGACGTCCGCCGTTACCAGACGCATCCTCAGCACCATCGCGGCCGCATTAAGTGTACTGAAATCGTCCTCGCTGAGCTTGCGTGAATTCTTCGGGATGATTTCACCGGGATAATTGAACAGCTCTTCCGCGTCGCGGCGGAAAATATAATCGACGCTGAGTTCTTTCCTGTCCGCGAAGGTGTCAAGCATACGCAGCACGCGATCTCTCGCCTCGGGCGCGGGCTGTAGTTCAGCTAGTCGATGCCTGATGGCTTCTCGCTTGGGAGCCGAGGGTCCAGGCACGTAGATCCAGTATTCCAGCGTGGCTTTCAGCCTTTTTACTATGAGACGGGGAGGCGCGGGGATATGCTCCTGGGGCGGTTCGGGCTGTGGAGCAGGTCGCGCAGCCGCAGGGCGAGGGGGTTCGGTGTCGGCGAAAGGAGGCGGCTCGTCGAAATCATCTGGGAAGGCCGCCGGGTGGGACCGGGTCTTCTCTGCCTTTCGAAAGAGGCGGTGTAGCGGGGTCAGCTCTTCCAGAAAAGACCAGATATCCGATCCATTTACCCGTCTCAACAGCTTTTTCGCCTGTTTCACCAAGGGATTCCGTGGATCCAGCCCTGGATAGGATCCGAGAAGAGCCTGTGCGTCGTCGATCCTGCCCAAGTTGAGCAACGCTAACGCAAACGCGGCGACCGTGTCGTCCGAGACCGCAGAACCCCACGTATTTACGAGCATTCGGCCTGCCCTCACCGCGTCCTCGAACTGCCCGGCTCCAAGATAAGCCTGGAGCAGAGCGGCTTTGACCTCGCGGTCTTCAGGCGCCTCTTGCTCGGCCTGAACCAAGAATTCCAATGCCTTGCGGTATTCGCCCAGCGCGGCATATCCGACTCCCAGCGCTTGGGTGCTCTGCTTCATGGGACCGTGATGGCGCACAAGAGACTCGAGCGCATACACCATCTCGCGGGTAAGATCTCCGCCGGTAAGGATGCGCCTGGAAAAGGCGAGCATCTTGTGGCGCACCTCTTCAGGTAGGGATTCTTCTGAGACCGGGTTCCATTCTTTGGGCACCTTGGCGTTGCAGTGAGGACATTGAAGGAAGTCATCCGAGACGGACAGGAATCGCTCTTCAGAGAGGGTCTGAAGGTATCCGCATTCAGGGCATCGGACCTGGATCATGGGCACGCTCCCCAAGACTGAAGGAAGGCGAAGAGGTGTCGCCGCACAAGATTACGGCTTAACACGGGAATCAACTTTCATAAAATGACCCAAATGTCAAGAAAAACGGAATAAATGACGATATGGAAAATGACGGCTTCGAGACACCTAAAATTGCGTACGGTACAGTACTCCTCTTAGAAGTTTCACGCAACATTAAAGTGTGGTAGTGGGTCAGTTTGAAATTTCTTCCCCTTGAAATCCGAGCGCGCCCACGGTAAACTCTATGCATGAGCGAACAAGAAGCAAAACCCAAGAAGAAGCGACCAAGAGACCTAAATCGCCTCGCCCACAGCGTCGTTGAAGATGCCACGCCGGAAGATCGCCCACAACCCGAATCGGATAAAAACCCTCATGCTGTAGCGCTCGGAAGGTTGGGGGGCCTGAAGGGGGGAAGGGCCAGAGCCAAGAAGCTCACACCTGAAGAACGAGCGGAGATTGCCCGACTTGCGGCTCGCGCCAGATGGAAGAAATCCACTCGCTAACTTGCCCTTTTCTCCTCTTCTGGTGCGTTTTTCCGTTCCTCGATATCCTCCGTGAAATCCATCGGCACAACAATCGGATCTTCGTCAGGGTGAATACTGTTCCAGTGATCCGCATCTAGGGTCAATTGGAGACCATCCCCGACCATCTGTTCACGCCGCGCCATAAGGCTCTTAAACATCGGCTTTCGGGGGGCTTCGTCGATATCGATCCAAAGGTGCAGTTGTGTACCGCCCTGTGTTGCGAGATAGGCATGGTTCGCACGATAGGGCTTGCCTGTCTTTGTGTCGGTTCTGACCTCTTCGCGGGCCGCCCTTGCAAGTTCGTTTGCCAGACGGTCGATTGGGTCTATGGGGTCTGCCAACTTCCAACCCTTCTTTACTGCGAAGAGTGCAACCTCCCTCATGTCCACTGCCGTCTTCCCTGTCTCTTCCTTGTACCACCGGATCAGACGCTGTTTTTCTTTCGTTGTTGCCATTGTATCCTCCTTACAAATCAACCGGGGCAATATCTCCCCAGCCATCGACTATCGCGCTGGGGGCCACTATATAGCGAATCTTTGCCAGATGCTGCCGAAAGCGGTCATATCTTCCGGTCCGATGTTGCAGTTGTCCTGCGATCAAACCAGGGTGAATCTGTAACGTGCGTGCCAAGCCAAGAATATCTCGTTCATTAAAAAATGGGGCCTTACGAGCAATGAAGCTGTCTATCCTTTTCTGGGGGACGCAAAAATCTGCGGCCGCTTCATTGGCGATGCGTTCTTCCTCTAAGAGGTCATTGCCTGTACCGGCTCGTTCTCCTTCAAGCTCCGTATCTATCATCATCGCGGCCCGTCCGTGCTGCTGCAAGACATGCTCTACCTCATGCCGCAACACAAACCAAAAGTTATCAATCCGGTCGAATCGTAAGGACATGCCGATCACCGGAGACCAAGCATTAAGCCAAAAGCATACCCCGTCGATTTTTGCGGATGGCAATGATTCGACGATGACGTATCTTATTCCGCATTCCGCAAGAATTCGTGGGGCCTTCCGCGCTTCTTCTGCCGCAGAAAGAAGATTCTTTAAGAGTAAGACCGCCTTTCGCACCGCAGCTGGAGAGTAGCGCGCTACGACCATATCACTAGCGATTTCCCTTACCCTGTAAACCCACGCTAGTTGCGCAGGACTGGCTGGCGTAAAGGTGCTTGTCTTCCTTGTCGCGTGGGGAAGTATCTCGATGTCATCTATAGATGCCACGCCAAAGAATTTCATTAGGGCGCGTTGAATCTTAGGCACGTCGCGGATATCATCCGCATCCAACCAGCCACGCTTGAGCATGTCCGTAATTGGCAGCTCTCCGAATAGTCGCGCTCGTATGGAACGGCCAGGGTCAGGTCTCGAGACTATTCGGGCTCGGGCAAGGTCATATTCTTGCTGGAGTTTTAAGAATCTCTCTGCGGGTTCCTCAAAGACCTCGGCCAAAAGAATGGCCATCTCAGCAGTGAGGGGCTTCTTGCCAGCTATGAGCTTGTTCAAGCCGGTTTCATTAATGCCAAGGATGATAGACAGGACTCGTTTTGTCCAACCACGAGCGGCTAGTAGCGCCTCCAGAAATTGCCCAGGGGTCCGATAGGGTTCTGCTTCCATGAGAAAAGGCTTATAGCACGCCCCCGTCCAGCCGTCAACCCCCAGTTTGCGCAAAATCGCAAACTGACCCTTTTGCACTTGCGTATCATAACTAGTTATCGGGGGTAATCATTTTTTACTTGACAATACCTACACCGGTCAAGCATCATGGTCACATGAACAAGCTCACCCTTTCAAAGCGTGCCCAGGTGCTTAGTTGCCTCGTTGAGGGCAACTCGATTCGTGCAACCGTTCGCATGACCGGCGCGGCCAAGAACACGGTAGTCAAGCTGCTCGTGGACGTGGGGAAGGTTTGTGCTGAATATCAGAACCGCATCTTGGTAGACCTCCCCTGCAAGCGCGTCCAGTGTGATGAGATTTGGTCATTTTGCTATAGCAAACAGGCGAACGTCCCGGTTGAAAAGAGGGGCGAGTTTGGTTATGGGGATGTCTGGACGTGGACGGCGATCTGCGCGGACACGAAGCTCGTCCCCGCATGGCTTGTGGGGGATAGGACCGCCGAAACAGCACTGATTTTCATGACGGACCTAGCTTCTCGGCTCAGAGGACGCGTTCAGCTTACGTCGGATGGGTATAAGGCTTATTTGGAGGCGGTGGAGGGGGCTTTCGGTTGTGATATAGATTATGCACAACTACAGAAGATTTATGGCATAGACGCAGAGGGAGAGCGGCGCTACAGCCCGCCGAAGTGCATAGGGGCCAAGAGAAGGAAGATCTCGGGCAACCCCGACCCCGACCATATCTCGACCAGCTACGCTGAGCGCCAGAACTTGACCATGAGAATGAGCATGAGACGCTTCACCAGGCTAACGAACGCATTCTCTAAGAAGGTCGAAAACCTCTCTCGCGCGGTCTCGCTCCATTTCATGTATTATAACTTCGCTCGGATTCACCAAAAGCTCAGGGTGACCCCCGCAATGGAAGCCGGGGTTGCTGACCATGTATGGGAGCTGGAAGAGATAGCCAGCCTGGCAGACCAAGACTAGTCCTATAGGACGAGCAGCGTGGAAGAACGAGAGATACTTGAGCGCCTTAGCCGCTTTATCAAATACTGGTCTCAACTGAACGGGAAGGAGAAGGGGGAAGCCCAAGTCTTCTGTGACCGCTTGTTTCAAGCGTTTGGGCACGAAGGTTATAAGGAAGCTGGGGCGTCCCTGGAAAAGCGCGTCAAGGGCAAGCGGAGGGCTGGCTGGGCCGATTTGAGGTGGAAAGATATACTCTTGCTCGAAATGAAAAGCAGGGGGGATGACCTTCGTAAACATTATCAGCAGGCGTTTGAGTACTGGCTCTATTCCACCCCAAACAGACCGCGATACGTCATCCTGTGCAACTTTGATGAGTTCTGGATTTATGATCTCAACCAACAGCTTGACGATCCCGTAGACCAAATCCATATCACAGAACTCCCCGCGCGGCACGCCGCTTTCAGCTTCCTGTTCCCAGAGCCGAAGCCGCCTATTTTTGGAAACAACCGCCTAGCCGTGACGCGGGTAGCGGCGGATAAACTCGCGCAGATTTTTAATTCGTTTGTGGTAAGGGGAGAAGAGCGTGCTAGGGCACAGCGTTTCATTCTTCAGATCGTGGTGGCCCTCTTCTCTGAGGACGTGGGGTTATTACCCAGCGGGCTTATGTGCCAGTTGATCGAGGCTTGTATCAGGGGCGAGAGTTCATATGACCTGATTGGGAACCTCTTTCGGCAGATGAATTCACCGGAACGAGCTAGGGCGGGTCGCTTCAAAGAAATAGATTATTTCAATGGCGGCTTATTCAGCATCATTGACCCTATTGAGATGACTGGTGATGAGCTGACGCTCTTGGGGGGGGGTAGCAAAGGACGATTGGTCAAAGGTTCAGCCACCGATATTTGGCACTCTGTTTCAAAGCAGCATGGACAAGGATGAGAGGCACGCACTTGGGGCCCATTTCACCAGCGAGGCGGATATTCAGCGTATTGTGTTGCCGACTATCATAAAGCCCTGGCAAGAAGCTATCGGGCAAGCCAACGAGGCCCAAGAACTGCACGATCTTCGTGAAGCCATCCACAACTACCGTGTGCTCGACCCGGCGTGTGGAAGCGGCAACTTCTTATATATAGCCTATCGCGAACTGGTCAGGCTTGAACTGCAAATTATAGACAAACTCTATAAGAACCACCGCAAGAGCCTCTCCGCGGGGTGGTGGGGACGATCTCTGAATGTCCATCAGTTTCATGGGATAGACAAAAGCGCCTTCGCCGTTGAGCTCGCGAAAGTCACCCTCACCATAGCGAAGGAATTGGCCCTCCAAGAAATCTCCGAGTGGTTTCAAAAATCCCTTGCCCTTCGCTTTGGGGAATCGGCACTTCCTCTTGACACGCTGGATGACAACATCCGTTGTGATGATGCGCTGTTCTGTGAATGGCCAGCGGTGAGCGCCATCATCGGCAACCCGCCCTATCAGTCCAAGAACAAGATGCAGCAGGAATTTGGGCCAGAATACGTCCGACGATTAAGAGCCAGATACCCGGAAGTGCCAGGTCGCGCCGATTACTGCGTTTATTGGTTTCGCAGGGCCCACGATGAGATCTTAGAGGGAGGGCGCTGTGGCCTAGTTGGGACAAACACTATCCGCCAAAATTATTCCCGACAAGGCGGGCTCGACTACATTGTCAAGAATGGCGGCACAATAGTTGACGCTGTGGCCTCACAGGTTTGGTCAGGTGAGTCAGCCGTCCACGTATCAATAGTGAATTGGGTCAAGGGTCACGTGGCAGGAAAGAAGACACTTGCAACGCAATTGGGGGACCATAGAGACAATCCGTGGCAAATCAGAGAACTCGAAGTTATCAATTCAAGCCTTTCCGAATCATGGGACGTAAGCACGGCCCTTGCCCTCCAGGCGGCCCAAGCAGCAGCGGTATGTTATCAGGGGCAGACACACGGCCACAGAGCGTTCCTGCTATCGGCAGAGCAGGCATTGAATTACATCCGGGAAAGACCAAGTACAGCTTCTGTCATTTTCCCTTTCTTGATTGGGAGGGATCTGGTAGCCAACGTGGGTAGTAGACCAAGTAGGTATGTAGTAGATTTCGGCAAGGCAGACATCCTCCAAGCCAGGTCCTTTCCGGGGTTATTTGAGCGCATTGAGCAACAAGTGCTACCAGATAGGCAGAAGGCTGCTGAGCGAGAAGCGGCTCGGAATGGCGTGATCCTACACAAAAACCCTTCTGCCCAGGTGAACTGGCATCACCGCAACTTTCTGGGAAAATGGTGGCAGCTCTCGTACCCACGACAAGAACTAATGAGCAAAATGGACAGTATTTCCCGGTACATCGCCTGCCCTGAAGTGACCAAGCGCCCGATTTTTGAATTTATTCATCCCCTTATTCACCCCAATGCCCAAATCATAGTGTTTTTGCTTGAAGACGACTATTCCTTCGGAATACTTCAGTCGAACATGCATTGGGAATGGTTCACCGCGCGATGCTCAACGCTGAAGGGCGACTGGCGCTACACATCGCGTACGGTCTTTGATTCGTTCCCTTGGCCGCAGAGCCCGTCAGTGGCAGATGTGCGTCGCATTGCGAAAGCGGCTGCGCAGCTACGCGCAATACGACGAGAACTGATGAATCAATGGCAATGGTCCCTGCGGCAGCTCTATCGAAGCATGGAGGCCCCAGGAGACCATCCTCTAAAGAAGGCCCATGAGATTCTGGACCGGGCCGTTCAGAGGGGCTATGGCATAAAATCTCATGAAGACAAGTTATCCTTTCTCTTGGCGCTCAACCAATGCGTTGACGGGTCTGAGAAGGCTGGAGAACCCGTAGTTGGTCCCGGGTTGCCCCCGTGTGTATCAGACGCCTCGGAATTCATCACGACCGATTGCGTCATGCCTCCCCTGTCAAACTGACCCACTACCTAAAGTGTCGTTGGTTTTCTGTTAGGGGGTCCATATTGCCGCCCCTTAACCCTATCTCCCGAGTTTCGCTTTGTATTCGAGCCTCCGGAATGGTAAACCGAACGTCATGCTTTGAGTGGCTTATCGCACTGCGCGATCAAGTACACGACGATGGTGGGGCAGGTCTGGCGGAGTAGGCGTCTCGCCTGCCTAAAGAAGACAGGCAATCCCGCGTCTCGCGGGACTGTCCCACCAAGAGCAGAGCCTCACCCGTTTGATGACGTATCGGCACAAGCGGGCGGCCTCCGGGTTGGATTCGGCCACCTGAATCGAGGAATGACCTCTATGTGTGGGATATGCGGAATAGTAGATTTCTCCGGCGCGGCGCCGGTCGAGTGCGTACGAGAAATGACTCGGCGTATGACCCACCGCGGGCCTGACATGGAAGGCCTTAGCTCGTTTTCTGCGTGCGTGCTGGGCCATCGTCGCCTTTCCATTCTGGACCTGTCCGACTCGGCCCGACAGCCTATGATCTCGGAGAATGGTACGGTCGCGCTCATCTTCAACGGCGAAATCTATAATTTTCGGGAGCTTAAATCACAACTGGAGGCGCACGGGTATCGGTTCAAGACAACTTCTGACACCGAGGTTCTGCTCGCACTCTATCAAGAGAAGAAAGAGGCTCTGCTGGACGATCTCAACGGTATGTTCAGCTTTGCCATATGGGATGAGCAAGAACAGCGTCTCATGCTCGCACGGGACAGGATGGGCAAAAAGCCGCTGTACTACTGGGTCAGGAACGGTAGGCTGAGCTTTGCTTCAGAGCTGTACGCGCTCCTGGCCGACCCTCAAGTGCAGACGGAAATCTGGGACCAGGCTCTGTTTGAGTATCTCCTGTACGATTTCGTGCCCGCGCCTCATACCATTTTCAAAGAGGTGCACAAGCTGCCCGCAGGGCATATGGCGGTCTTTGACGCGGCCGGCCTACGGATTCGGAGCTACTGGACTCCGCCGCGTCCTGATGAAGCCTCGGACTACGATCAAACCAAGGCCCGCTTGGAGGAACTGCTCGATGACGCTGTGCGACTTCGACTTGTCTCTGACGTGCCTCTGGGAGCGTTCCTGAGCGGCGGGATCGATTCCACGCTGGTCACTGCACTCATGAAGCAACACGTTCCCGAGTCGGTGCAGACGTTCAGTATTGCATTCCCCGGCACCACGTATGATGAATCCCAATGGTCGCGGCTCGCTGCCGATCGAGTGGGAACGGCTCACCATGAGTATTCGGTCCAATTTGAAGTCGAGAAGATCTTCCCGGAAATGATTCGGCATTTCGGCGAGCCGTTCGGAGACTCCTCCGCGATCCCGACCTGGCATCTCTGCCGGCAGACCCGACGCGGGGTAACGGTGGCCCTGTCCGGTGATGGCGGAGACGAACTTTTCGGCGGGTATGAGCGTTACCTGGCCCGGCGAGTGCAACTGGTGTACGACCAGCTCCCCGCATCGCTCCGGGAGAAGATCATCGAGCCACTCGTAGAGGCGCTCCCAGCCACCACGGACTACTACGGCACGAGCTTCTCCAAGACCTTGAAGCTCTTTATCCAAGCCGCACGTCGAATACGAGAAGAACCGCTCGCAGTGGTGCCTCGGACGTTTTCCCGCGGGGACGTAAGAGCTCTGACCGACATGGATTACCAGGTCGACGCTGATCCGGTGCTTGCCGCGGCACGGGAATGGACAGGGCTCGATCCCGTGAGTCGGATGCTTTTCACAGACATCCGGACGTACCTCGCCGAGGACATCCTCACCAAGGTGGATCGCATGAGCATGGCGCACTCGCTGGAAGTTCGAGCCCCGTTGTTGGACTATCGGGTCGTGGAAATGGCCTGCTCAATGCCGCTGAAATTCAAGCTGAAAGCCCGCACCACCAAACGCATCCTGAAGGATGTTGCGAAGCCGTACGTGCCGCGGGAGATTCTTCGACGCAGCAAGTACGGCTTCCAGATCCCGCTCGGGGCATGGTTCAAGTCAGAGCTGAAGGAGTGGGCGAGGGAACGACTCCTGGACGGACATAACCCTTACGCACGGAAAAAATCGGTGGAAAAGCTCTGGGGCGAGCACCAACAGGGCAGGGCAGACCATACCCACAGGTTATGGCTGATACTTGTTCTTAACGAGTGGTTGCGGCAGTTCGGAAACCGGTTTCAGGACCACTGAACCGCTGAGGAAGGTTGACACGAGACGATGTGTAATCGCTCTCCAGGAGAGGTGCGGATGCATACGGTAGGGGCGGGTTTCAGACCCGCCCCTACACAAGACGAGCCGATGACTTGGCACGAATACCGCAATTCTCACTGCGTTGCGTCTTAGAATCGTCTCGGTCGGTGGCTCGGTAGCAAGGAACACTCGGAGGGCCGTTCGGCCAGCTCTGAGAAACAGCGGGCCACTAACCCAGCGACACGCTGGGTCAGTGGCACCCATCAAGCTCAAGTCACTCCATTTGTGAAACAGGGCCGTATGGAAAAGCCTGTAATTTCAAAGGCACTCTCTTGGAACACCCATGCGCTCTTAACCTGGGGAGCTCTGGCTTCATCGAGCGATTCCGGGCTTGAGCGGCAGGTTCCTGTGGTTCCTATCGAGGAGCTCTTCCCTGCGTTGGGTTCCGATCTGGGCGATGTTATCCGGCGTTATGGTGCCCAGATTGCCCAAAAGAGCCGCGTTCATGTTCCGAACGAGCCACCCGAGCGGATTCGCACAGTCGATGAGTTCCTTCGTGCCCTGCGAGTCAACCCGAACACGAAGCTACAGCAGGTCAGGGTGCTCAAGCCGGATGAGGTCCCATCCGACGCGGGCCATGATCCGTCACGGGACGGGCCTCCGGGCGGCGTGTACGTTCCCGTGGCAGATGGAGAGCGAATCCCGGCAATTGACATCCTTGCCACGTATTCGGACGAACCGGACTGGCTCATGGACCAGGATCTGTTCTTGATCGCAGAATACGGATATGGTCCCATTCCGTACGGCCCACCGACGGGGCTGAGTTCTCAAGCGCCGTTTCACCTCGCTTTTTCGCATGAAAACCCGCTGCTCAAGGCGATCCTGCCGCGCCTACGGACCAATTTCGTGGAAGAGCGTGTTCGGCTCTTTTTCGGGCTTGCCCAGCCGGCATTTGCCGCGGGGATCGATTATTGGGGCTGGCGGTTCACGGCATGGGGTATGCACTATCTGCAGGACATGACACAGCCTTATCACGCGAAGATCTTTCCGTTTCCTCTGTGGCGGGTGTTACTTCGAGTGATTCGCGAACGCGACAGAAAGAGCTTTGCGGAACGAAACAAGAACCTGCTCCGGAATCGTCACCTGGCTTTTGAGGGAATCATCCATTTTCTGCTCAATGAGGCTTCTAAGAAAGACCGATCCCATGCGTTGCTCCGTGCCCTCAAGGGCGATGACGACTTCGGGGCCATCACAATTCCCGCCGCAATAGAGCTATCAACGCGCAAAGCAGCCCGTGCCGCGATCCGCGCCAACGCTGCAATGGAAGCATTAATGCAGGAGCCGAGATTGAATGATCCTGAATACTTCCTCGCGGACGACCATACCTACCGCATCGAAGAGACCCTTCCCAAAGCGGCTGCCGAGCGACCCCAGCAGTACCAGGCATTCATTAAGCTAGTCTGTGAGAGCCTCCGCGACGCGGGGCGAATCACCCGATACTGCATCCGCAGGCTCGCAGCAGTGTGAGGCCCGAAAGTTTTTGAGAAAGTAGCCGAGGAGGCCCTTTTTGTGTAAAAAGGGCCTCCCCGGACCCCTCCCCAAAAACTCCCGGTCTTCGCGACCCCGCGCATCGCGGGTTTCAGCACTTGTTCGGGAAGCAGCGGCTTCCAGGGAATGTTCTTATACCGATGCGCTTTCAAAGAAGTAGAGCACGGGGGAAGCTTCTTTACACAAGGAAGTAACCGTAGGTCGGATTGAGTCCCGCGGTTCGCGGGACTCAACCCGACCTACCTTGGTTCACCGTTTGTTAGCGCAGTGGTATCAGGCCTCCTTCGTTAGTCCCACTTCTCCACAACGTCGCCGTGGAAGCCCACGTACAGTATTTGTCGTCCTCTGGCCGCTTCGAGCACTTGACGCGCGATGCGTCGTGCCTGCGCAAGATCAAGGCCGGAACTGCGACCGTACTCCCGCATGAACCTGAGACGGTCTGCGGCCCCGATGGCTATTGGCGTGGAAAGGAAGATCTGGGTGAGGTTCTTGATCCTTTGTCGGTCTGAGAGCGCTCGGCGGAAGCTCACGTCATCGAAGTCGAGGAGGAGGAAAGTAGGCTCAGAATCATTGGTCCCGGTGTTCGCCTCGGTATGGGGGGCATCTACATCGTGACTCTTTTGCAAGAGAGATCGCTCTCTGTTTGTCTCTGATTCCGGCGCGACCAGGATGTTGCAGGTTTTCAGATCTGAATGAAAGATCCCCCGCGCGTGCATGGTTCCGATGAGCCGGGCTAGGCCCCAGGTGAGGCGCTTTCTTTCTTCGGCATTCCAACCGTTGTCGATCCGGCTCAGAATATAGCGGTCAAGTTCCAACGCGCCGGAAACGGCTTCCATCAAAATCCATTCGGATCGCACCAATCCCAAGGTCGTCTTCCTGATCAGGGCTAGAGCCCGAGGCACTCCGATTCCCGCTTCCCCGAGACGCGGGCCATTGCGGAACGCACGCATCCCTTGCGTGGCGCGGAACAAACCTTTGAACGCATGGAGCCAACCTCTCCATCGAAACTCCTTCACACAAATACTGGGCAGCCCGGGCGGACTCACAACGGTAACCGCCGTCTCAGGAGCATTCTTCATCAAACCCGCGCCGTGATGCTGCACAAGCCTTTGATGTTCCTCAAGAGCGGCTTCACAAAATCCCAACATCCCCTTCCGATCGAGAACGAGGAATTCCAGCGCTCCAGGAGCTATATCAATATGAGAGGGAGCGTTATTGGGATTACCCCGGAGCGCAGCCACGATCCGATATCGAAGGTAGTAGCGCCAGCTCCGCAGCCGCCACGGTGTGCGCTCGATCGATCGGCGGAACCACTTGAGCGCCTCGGGAAGCTCTCCGGCGCCCAAGTATGCGCGGCCGAACGAGATGTCATGATCGGACATGGTCTTCCTATACACGTTTCGTGGAATGCGCGCGGGGTCGTAGTTCTTCGTCAGGATGTCAAAAGTGTCGGTGCGCACACCGATGCGATCATGGCTCGTGTTGGCTTCGTAAAACCTGATGAAGACCAGGGGATCGTCTACGTACGCGATGGGATACCGTGCGGCAATCTTGAGCCAGACGTCGAATTCATCCGCGAAGCGGTACTGAGTGGGAAAGCCTCCTATTTGCCCAAAGACATCGCGTCGTATGATCACCGATGACGTGTGGATGAAGCTCTCCGCAAATGCCTTGACGAAGAGGTCGCCTTCGATCCAGTTTCCGCGGCGCGTTTTCGCGACCTTGGCGCCCAAGCGTACGTGCCGGGCCGCCACCAGCGCCACATGCGGCTCTTGCTGAACGAAGCGGGCCTGAATCTCCAGCTTATCTCGCGCCCACAGGTCGTCGTGATCCAGCAATGCAAGCCATTCGCCACGAGCTATTGCCGCGCCCGCGTTGCGGGAAGACGCAATGCCGCGGTTGGCCTGATAGATGGGCTTAAGGTCCGATTGACCTTCCAGCCATGCGCCGGTTCCATCCGTCGATCCGTCATCCACCACGATCAGCTCGAAATCTCGAAAGGTCTGCGCCCGTACTGAATCAACCGTCTGTTTGAGCAGCTCCAGCCGGTTATAGGTAGGAATAATTACGCTGATAAATGGATTTCTTTCCGGGGCCATATCAGTGAAGACTCATGAGGAGGCTTGTGGCTCAGACCGTCTCCATGATGCGCCCGAACACTGCTTCGGGCGTAAGATTCGTCATGCAAGGATGGTCCGGGTACGGACAGCGGAAATGCCGACAGGGCGCACAAGCCGCGTTCCCTCGCAACACGTGCGCGTTCGGTCCGTACGGAGCGGTCGCGCCTGGGGACGTGGCGCCAAATATCGTGAACACCCTGGCGGAGGCTGCCACAGCAAGGTGCGCGCTGCCGGTGTCATTCGAGATCACCGCGTTTGACAGGTTCATGATTGCCATAGATGTGAGCATATCCGCAGTCCCAGCCAAGTTGACAAGGCGAGCCGCTTTCATCATGGATCCGATGCCCCGAATCAAATCCCGTTCGTCCGGTGCCCCGAGAAAGATCACCGGCGCCTTGAGTCGTTCGGCCAAGAGGTCTCCCAGAGCCGCGAAATGCGTTGGCGGCCATCGCTTGGCCTCTGAATTGACCGATCCTGGGCACAGGACGAAGAACGGTTTCGACGGCTCCAAGCCGTGTTCCGCGAGCAGTTCCTCCGCGCGGCGGCATTTTTCACGAGGCACGGGAATCGAACAATCCGGGAGTTGATCCTGTCCCATGCGGTCGGGAGTAAAGCGCTCTGCCACGTAATCGGCTATGGCAAGGTAATAGAAGACCTGATGCATGGCTCTGATGTTCGGTGTCAGAGGAACCCGCACGTTGAGCAAAGGCCCCCTCAGGTCTGTGGGGTACCCGACCCTGAGTGGAATTCGTGCCAACCAGGCGGTAAACGCGCTCTCAAAAGCGTTCTGGAGCAGAATAGCCGCGTCGAACCGCTCGTCAGCAAGGCGGCGCATCATGTGCACGGATCGCAGAACAGGTCCAGCGGAGTTTTGGTCGAACGAAATCACTCGGTCGGCTGTTTGGGTGGCTTCCACAAGGCTTTTGAGGCTCGAACGCACCCACAACGTAATGATCGAAGACGGGAAGATCCGTCTGATCTGCTTGAGCGCAGGCAGACTGATGATGGTGTCACCCACCCAGTTGGTGCCTCTGATCACAATCCGTTCAGGATGGGACACGGTGCGATCCATCCTCCACCGGCGCCTGCTCTACGTGACGGACTTTCTTCCCTTTGCGTTTCTTCGGTCTACGTTTGAATTTGCGGTGCATCCAGAAACCCTGTTCAGGGGTCTCACGCAGCCATCGTTCAAATACCTCATGGAAACGCTGGGAGTTTACTGCGACGTCTTGGTCCCAATCGCCGGTCACCTGGATAGGAAGCTCTTCCTCATAGATGACGCGGTACTTGCCGCCCTCGCCCCGAAGAGCCCGCACAGGGCAGCAGTAGGCGTCCCCCTCCATGGCAAAGCGGGCAAACACCCCGTTCGCCAAGGCTTTCTTGCCGAAGAAATCCACCCATACAGGCCGCGTATCGTCCCCTCGCTGATCCCCCAGAGCGCCGACGACGTCGCCGGCCTTGAGCGCCTCAATCACCGTATGAACCACACCGCGATGAGGAATTATGCGCAGGCCGCTGTCATTCCCGCCGCGACCGTGGAGCATCCTCCGGTCAACGAACCTGTTTCCCATGCCGGTGACAACCAGATAAGCGCTCATCCCCTGGAAGCGACTCGTTGCAGCAAGCACCTCAAAGCTTCCCACATGAGCCATCAGGTGCAACACTCCTCGGCGGCCCGGAGACCACGCGAGGTTGAAGCTTTCCCGGCCTGAGATGATGAGTCGCTCTGCGAGCTCGTCCTGGGTCCAGCGCCTCAGGCGAAAAAACTCGACTCCCATCATCCCCAGATGCTCGAAGTTACGTCTCGCCAGCAATCGGATCTCGGCCGGTGTGCGTTCGGAGCCGAACGCGATGGTCAGGTTTTCGATAGCAGCCTGCCTGCGATCGGGAACCAGGACAAATCCTAATCGGCCTACCACGCGGCCCACTACCAAGGCTTTCTCCAGAGATGGGATTAAGCAGATGGCCTCTTCCAGCAGCCTGACCACGAGATAGGCCAGATACTCCAGGTAGAGCTTGATAGTCGGGCCGGAATTATTGCCGGATGCTGTCATGAGAGAAGCCTGAAATGCGGCACTACTGAATCGTGCACAGAGATATGCCCGCTTTCGACATTTCCTAGCGAAGCATGTCGGCGAAGCCGCGTAGGGGCGCAATTCATTGCGCCCGATAAGAGGGCGTGATGAATCACGCCCCTACGTTTGATCCCGAAGGTTATCGGCTCGGCAACATTCGCTGTAATTACCCCGCCGAGGACCATTTCTAATGTACTCCCGTATGGCAAGTATCGGATTCCATAATGCGCATGCCCGCGTGTCATCGGCAAGACGCGCTAGGGTTTTCTCAAAGGGTCATCCAGCGGGACCGCTTCGTCAATGAGCATGATCGGGATATCGTCTCGGATTTCGTATTTGAGTCGGCAGTTCCCGCATATGAGTCCATCTTGCTGTTTCGTCAGTTCGAGGTCACCCTTGCATTTGGGGCAGACCAGGATGTCCAACAACTGCTGACTGATCGCCATGTGACCTCCTGTACGCTCCGGTGAAGCCAGTCTGGTTGGAAGCGGTTGCAAAACCTATGAGCTTATGGAAGAGCCGGGGGGGGGGGGGGGGGGGGGGGGGGGGGGGGGGGGGGGGGGGGGGGGGGGGGGGGGGGGGGGGGGGGGGGGGGGGGGGGGGGGGGGGGGGGGGGGGGGGGGGG
>JBFLZC010000006.1:21464-52020 GCA_040756375.1 Thermodesulfobacteriota bacterium | reverse complement strand
CGCCGGGGAGGCCCTTTTTGCAAAAAGGGCCTCCCCGGACCCCTCCCCAAAAACTCCTATCTTTTCAGACGCTCCCAACGCACACATCGCACGGGTAGCGATGATGCAGACTTCTTTCGCATATTCATCCCGTATCCTGATAAAAGGTCGCGTCGTGTAACCATTCCTACGCTACCTTTCCTAGCGCCGTGCCGGGTCCCCGCAGTCGGCGTTGGCCGAAGCGGCAACAGCTCTTTGTTTATATACCGATGCGGTCTCTGCTTCAAGTCCCGGCATCAGGGTGCGACAACCCGCGGCAACATGAGTTTCATGAAGACTTGAGGCAGAGACCGGAATTAGCTATGATCGTTTACTGTGGCCAATCGGCTTTTTCTGGTAGTCTTGAGCATCCTTATTCCCGGGGTCTTCTTCATGAGCCTTGCGGGCGACGCGCTCAACCGCTTTATTGAGAATCAGATCTTCTTCCCGGACCGTAACCTGGAATACCAGCCGTCCCAATTCGGGCTGGATCATCAGGATGTCCGGTTCGGTGCGGAGGATGGCGTTCGCTTGCATGGGTGGTTCTTTCCGACTCAGCCGAGTCGCGCTGTATTTCTTTTCTGTCATGGGAACGCAGGAAACATCTCACACCGATTGGACAACATCCGGCGGCTGCACGATTTGGGATTGGCGGTCTTCATCTTTGATTACCGGGGCTATGGGAATAGTGAGGGACAGATATCGGAGCAAGGCTTCTATCTGGATGCCGCGGCCGCATACCAAAAGGGACGCGAATACGCTGAGGATCTGAAGACCAAGCTGGTAATATTCGGTCGATCTCTTGGCGGTATCGCGGCGGTGCACATGGCTTCCAGTTGGCCCTGTTCGGGTCTTATCCTTGAGTCCACGTTTCCCAATCTGGGAGCAATGGCGCAGGCCCATTTTCCCATACCGATGGTGCACAAGACTCTACAGAACCGGCTCAACGCGATGGGTGAAATCCACAAGGTAAAGGCTCCCATACTCTTTTTCCACGGAGACATTGACGGGATCGTACCATTGAAATTCGGCAGGGAGCTGTACCAAGCCGCGCCCGATCCGAAGGAGTTCGTGACCTTGCCGGGAGCAGGGCATAACGATACGTATCTTGTTGCTGGTCAGCCATATTTTGACAAAATACGCAGTTTCGTTGACGGCTTGCCGCATCGGGGGGGCGAGTTCGACTGAACTCGCGTGGCTAGGCCCTAAACTGGCGCTCGCAAGCGCCGGCTGGAGGCTGCATGAACGGTAACGAACGAACCCGAGGAGCGGGCAAGGTCTCCGATGCCGATCTTCAGTGGTTTCTCCAGAATGAATCGTTCAAGCCCCTGAGCGAACCGACCAGACGTCGTCTGTGCGAGGACGCAACTCCGCTACGCGTGACCGCGGGCCGGCGGCTTATCAGCCAGGGTGACCAAGGCGACCAGTTCTACATTGTTCGGGAAGGGCACTGCCTTGTCGTGATGGAGCGAGAGGGCGTGACCAAATTCGTCGGGAGGCTGGGGCCGGGCGACGTGGTGGGTGAGATGGCCATTCTCACCGGGGAAAAGAGAACTGCCAACGTGGATGCCGAGACCGACATGCTGGTTTGGGCCATAACTCGGGACTCTTTTGACAAGGCCTGCGAGGAATTCCCCGAACTTAAGCAGTTTCTCACCAAGATAGTGGCAGATCGGCTCTCCAAAGCCATTCTCACGAGAGAGCGAGCCATCGGCAAGTATGTGATCGACGAGGTTATCGGAGAAGGCGGCTGTAGCGTCGTGTATCGAGGGTACCATTCAGGGCTGGACATGCCTGTGGCTGTCAAGATGCTTAAGCATCAGTTGGCAATGGACCCGGCATTTGTGCAACTCTTCCGGGAAGAAGCCAAAACCATAGCCCACCTCAATCACGATAATGTGGTGAAGGTCTATGACATTGAGGAATTATACCGAACCTTTTTCATCATCATGGAACTGGTGGAAGGCGAACCGCTCAACCGGCTCCTGGCAAGGGTCGGACGACTGCCTGCCCAACAAGCGCTTGATTTCATTCTTCAGCTTTGTTCCGGCCTGGAGCACGCGCATCAAAAAGGGATCATCCACAGGGATATCAAACCGGGCAATATCCTCATTCAAGGAGACGAGCGGGTCAAACTCGTAGATTTCGGATTTGCGTGCCAACCAGGGACCCGGCTCGATGAAGTAGCGGGCACGGTCCACTACATGGCTCCGGAGCAGATCAGAGCCGACACGGTGGACGAGCGCACCGACGTGTACGCCCTGGGCATCACCGCGTATGAAATGGTCACGGGCGAGAAAGCCTGTAAGAGCCGTCTCAGTAGTCAGATCATGCGGTGGCACCTGACCGAACGCATTCCGGAGCCTCGCGGCGTGGTGCCCGACTTGCCCGTGGAACTGAACGACTTTCTCCTGCGCGCTACTCAACGGGAACCTTCCGGTCGATACGAGAACGTGCGTCAGATCATCCATGACCTGGAGCCCTTGGCCGAACGCATGGGAATAGGCACGAGAGAAGCAACGGCACAGGAGTTCAACATGATGAGCCTGTTCCTCTTCTACCGGCAGGAACAGCATGATATTATGCACCGCTTGGTGCGCGAGTTCCGTCGAGAATTGGAAAAAGTTGGCGGCCGCCTCAGAGGAGCCGACTTCAAGAATATCGAATCATGATAGGCAACGATCGCAGGTAAGGAGCGCCATGACCCAGGTGAAGCACGCGGATGTCAGGTTCCTCATGGGCAACGAGGCCATCGGTCGGGGCGCGATCGAGGCCGGGTGCAGCGTCGCTGCCGCGTATCCGGGGACTCCCTCGTCCGAGATTCTTGAATCCTTGGTACGCTGGAAGAAAGAGCTCAACCACCCGATCTACGTGGAATGGTCCGTCAACGAGAAGGTGGCATTTGAGATTGCTTACGGCGCTTCTTTGGCTGGGGTGCGGGCTTTGGCGGCCATGAAGATGGTCGGGCTCAACGTGGCATCGGATCCGTACCTGAGTGCGGCGTATCTCGGGGTTCGCGGGGGGCTGGTAGTGGCAGTGGCCGATGATCCGGGACCTCATTCCAGCCAGACCGAGCAGGACAGTCGGTTCTTTGCCTGGTTCGCCAAGACTCCGGTATTCGACCCGGGGACCCCCGTGGAAGCCCTGCAGATGACGATCAGGGCTTTTGAGATTTCTGAGAAGTACGAAGTCCCGGTACTGCTTCGGCCGTGCCTACGCGTTTGCCACGCCCGGCAGAACGTTCAGATCGCGGAGCCGCTCCCGCCTGCCAGTGTCGGCCCATTCAAGAAGGACTGGACCAGGTGGGCCGCAATTCCCAAATTTCGTTTAATTCTCCACCGCAAGCTCAACGAAAAACTCAGCGAAATCGTCAGGACGGAACCCGAATGCCGGCCTCGACTCATATCAGAACGCCCCGGCGGCCCTGTAGCGATCATCACGTCCGGGTCGGTCTCCTCCCACGTAAGAGACGTGGTGGCTTCGGACGAGAGATTGGCCAAAGTCGATGTGTACAAAGTGGATATGCCGTTCCCCGTGGATGCGGCTGCGCTCCAGGAAATCGTGGACAGCCACGAGAAAACACTCTTTGTGGAAGAAACCTACCCGGTCCTGGAGCTCCATGTGCAAGATCGACGAAAAGTCCTTGGCCGGATGACCGGTCACGTGCCCCCGCAGGGTGAGCTGCTTCCCGAACTCGTGGAAGACATTATCCTCTCCGGCCTTGGTATGCCGCCGGTTGCGAAGACCACGCCTCAGGTCAAGCCGAGGCGGCCGTCCTTGTGCCCCGGATGTCCGCACCGGCCTGCGTTCTACACGATCAAGAAGGTTTTCGAACACGCTATCTATAGCGGCGACATCGGGTGCTATACCCTCGGCATCAACATGGGGGCTGTGGACACCTGCTTGTGTATGGGCGCTTCGATAGGAATGGCCGGAGGACTGGCCCGTGCTCCCCAGGGAAACAACGAGCACCGTGTAGTGGCGACCATTGGCGATTCCACCTTCTACCACGCAGGTGTCCCTGCGCTTATCAACGCGGTGCACACCAAAGCTCCCTTCGTTCTGGTCATCATGGACAACTCGGTGACTGCCATGACCGGAGGCCAGCCCACCCCGGCCGACGATCATCTGGCCGACGGTGCTCCCGCTGTGCGCGTGGACATGGAGAAGCTCGTCCGTGGTTGTGGGGTGGAATCCATCGAGGTGGTGGATCCCTATGACCATCAAGCCTTACAGGAAACGCTCCAGCGTGCCAGAAGCTACACGTTCGAGGAGGGCAAAGGGGTGTCAGTAGTGATCACGCGGCGCCCCTGCGTGAGAATGCCGAACGTGGAAATGCCGGAAGAGCGCTACGAGGTCGGCGACGAGTGCGACCTGTGCATGTCCTGCACGAGGGACCTGGAATGCCCGGCTTTCCAATACATCAAAGACGACAAGCGCATGACCATCGATGAAGATATCTGTGCCGGGTGCGGTTTTTGCGTCCAGGTCTGTCCCTCACAGGCCATAAAGGTTAAGGGGTCGGCCAATGCTTGAAATGATTCTCTGTGGGCGAGGCGGCCAGGGTATCGTGTTCCTGACCAGAATGATCGGCCAGATCCTCACTGCAAAAGGACTTGACGTGCTGTCATCCGAAACCCACGGCATGGCCGTGAGGGGAGGGTCGATCAACAGCCACCTGAGAGTGGGGCCGTTCCACTCACCCCTGGTGCGTCAAAGCCACGCGGACGTGGTGATCTCACTGGACCCGAGCGAGACCGAAAACAACATCCACTTCCTCAAGCCGGACGGCCTGGTGGTGGAGAATTCACCCCTGCCGGACGGTCCCCGAATAAGACGCGTGGATGCCACTCGCCTGGCACGAGAAGCGGGCCGAGCGCAGCTTGAGAATGTGGTCATGCTCGGATTCGTGTCAGCCCTTGGTCTTCTGCCGGTGTCGGCAGATGAGATCAAGGCCCGATTCGTACAGGATCCGCGAGAGACGGTGCGCACCCTAAACTTGAAGGCACTGGAAGTAGGTATGGCAGCTGCTTCGTGAAAGCTTGCCCCGCGATTCTCCCCTTGACCTGAGTAGCTGAAACACGTACCCTTATCCTAAAACAAGGAAACATTGTGGGAATCGAAGAAGCTCTGCTGAAAATCGCCGACCGAGTGCTGGACTTTGACGAGGCATCTCTCGCCCAGCTTCAGGAGAGGTACCTCAAGAAGGTTTCCGAGTTTTCACCCACCCGCGAGTGGGAGAGAGCGATCATTGTGTATTTCTTGATAAATTCGGTACGGGTGAAGAACAAGATTTTTAACGAGAAGGTGAAGTCGTCGACGTCGGCCAAGGCGAACAAATCGCTGAAAAATATACTGAAAATAGTGAAATAGCAGAGAAGGATATAACAATCCTTCCAAAAGATGTTATCCACTCAAGATTACGGGTCAAAAAAAGCGAGGAGAACCTTTTTCGCCTTGATTTTCCAAGAAAAAAAAGTATAATGTGCACGTGGTAGTCTGGGCTCTATCTATGCCAAGGCGAAGATTCTCCGAACCGAGAACTAACCTGGGGCACTGAACCAGCCCTGAGTCAGGCAGCCCGGTTCGAAAGGAGATATAACGATGCGGAAAAGCTGGTTAACACTGCTCGGCGTAGTCTTGAGCGCCTCGCTCATGGCTCTGCCCGCTTCCGCTCAGTGGTCCGGCGGTAATAATCCCTACGCGCAATATAGCGGATCTTCCCTCATGGGACAGGGGACCCCCGCCTATCCGGGAATGGAAGAACAAGCGCCACAGCAGGTCTATTATCCTTACTGGCACAACTACCTGGATCAGCTCCAGCAGCAGGGCGGCTACTATTCCGTCACCGGGAACTATCCGGGATCTGCGCCGGTTACCGCGTATTACCCGGCTTCGGCAGGTCCGATTCCGGACCAGTCGGGCGCTGCTTCCTCGGGCCAGTCATCCGCAATGTATTACAACCCGAACGAATACTATTCCCAGGCCCAACAGCAGTATCAGCAGCAGCCGCAGCAGCAGTACCAGACGTACCCGCAGGCTGCTCAACAGACCTACCAGCAACCACAGCAGGCCTATCAACAGCCTTACGGGCAGCAGTATCCGCAACAGGCAGCCCCGGCAGCAAGTTACCAGTACGCTCCCCAAGGCCAGCAGGTTGTTACTGAAAGCGCCCAGCAGAAGAAACCCTCAAGCAAGAAGCGACGCTTGAGCGCCAAGCAGCAGGCCGTGTCCACCCAGCAGCAATACGACCAACAGCAGTACGCTCAGCAGCAGTATGCCCAACAACAATATTATCAACAGCAGGCCGGGCAACAATATCAGCAGCCCGGGCAACAGTATCAGCAGCAGCCCATCGACCAGCAGCAATACTGGCAACAGCAGGGGTACTATCAGCAGCCCGGACAGCAACAAGCGACCCAGCAGGCTCCGCAACAGCAGGAATCCTATGGAGACGATCCCGTACTCCAGCGAGCTCGCCAGGACGCTTACGAACGGGCAGTGGCTCGCCAGCGGGCAGCTGAGCTTGCTGCTCAGCAACAGGCGGCACTGCAAGAATTGCAGCAGGCCAAGGGCATTATGACCACGGCTCAGCAGAGGGTGAAGGAACAGGAAGATCGACAGCGGGTCTTCCAGGAGGAATACCACAAGAAGGCCGTTCAGGACGCGTACGAGGAGCTACGAAGGTCTCAGCAGCGGTACTATGATTTGATGGGAGTGTCCGCGCAGGGTGGTGGCGCTGTCGCCCAGGGCTATCCTCAAGCGCAGGCCCCGGGCCCTGCTCCATCCCAGCCCATGCAATATCCGCAGCAGGCGATGCCGGTCCAGGCTCCTGGCCCGGTTCAACAACCGCAGCCTCAGACCGCGCGAGGTTATGGCGGCTATACAGTACCGCCCGGAGGTGTCCAGATGCCCCAGCAGGCCCCGCCGGGCCAGGTAACCCCGCTTCACGCTCAGCAGGGTGCACAACAGGAATCGTCCGGGGGATTTTGGAGCACTTTGAAGGAAATCTTCAGTCCCGCAGCTGGTGGGGGTAATTACCAGCGGGCGATGTTCGACAAACAGCAACAGAAGAGTTCAACCGACTTCTGAGATAGAATCCAACAACTAACTCTAGAAAGCACCGGAACCGCGTGTCCACAGCACGCGGTTTCTTTTTTGGGGTTATCTCACTGAATTATAGCAAGTGTCAAAGATAATGTCCGATTGCCGCTTGGGCATTGGTAGGTGCCGGCCTCCGTGCCGGCACATTTTGCTTAAGAATATCAACCAGCTCGGGCCGGCAGGGACGCCGGCCCCTACCGGTCATCGTCAAGCGCGGGCTGTCCAAGAAGCCAAGAATTTTGGCAACCGGTATATGTTGATCGCAGAAATGCTTGTCCGATTCGCGCTGGGTGCCACTGACATGGGCGCCAGGTCAGTGCTGCCTTGGTTTCGACCTCACCTTCACCTTCTGGAAGCGAACCGGTATGAGAGCGAAAATCGGGTATCAGGAGGCTCGGTGCACACCTCGAGCGTGCTTGAAGGAGGCGCCGAACGGTTTCTCGAAGAATACGGTACGCCGGGCAAACGGGCTTAAGAGTCGAGTCATCAGTGGAACTGCACCGGGCAATTTCGATTTCGATAGAAACCGGGCGAACCGGCCGTAAATCCCCTTGCTGAGCTTCCATCCATACTCGTCCACGTGAGTCATGGAGCCGAAATGAGCACTCACTAATCTTCCGAGGTCCTCAGAGGTCAGGTAGTTGGTGTCGCTCGTCAGGAACCGATAGTTATCTAGAGCCACGTCCGCGGCCTTTCGCCCCTTGTCGTTCTTATTTCTGAGGCCAATCCATGCCCAGAAGTAAACATACGGGTAACCTCGGTACACCCCTCCAAAAGGAACCGATGTATGGCATTCGAGGATTCGATACCGAGAAGGAAAGGAGTGGAGGCTCTTCCCTCCGGGCTTAAGTACTCGCCAAATCTCCCGGAGCACGCTTGAGACGTCCATGACATGCTCCAACACATCGAAAGAGAAGACGAGGTCGAACGTCTCTTCTTCGAATGGGATCATATAGCGAGTGGGATCTATGACGCGAAATACGACCTCCCCAGGGCGGGACAATCCTTCCCTGAGCAGACATTCATTCACTTCCGGGGCTGGTGGTACGATGTCTGCGCCGTAAGCCTTGTACCCCAGCTTTCGCAGGGCGTAGACCATGAAACCGCGGCCGCACCCCAAGTCCAAGAGCATTTGATTCTTGTCAACGGGACTCTTCATATCCCGCAAAACATCGAGGACCAAATCGACTTTGGCCGTGGCTTCTATCAGTTTTTTGCCTTCCGAGGCTTCGTGGTGTGTGATCATCTCGCCCTCCTTCCGGAAAACGACATGTCACTGCGAAGGTGCGCTCCTGAAGAGAGCGTTACCCAATTAAAAGCAAGCTTCGTACCAAGAGGGACGTCGATTTTCCAGACCGGGAAAAGCGCGTATTATCAAGGCTATACTGTCATCGGCAGCAGGCGAATCGTGGCTGCAAAAGTACGCCGATATTGTGAGTTATGCACAAAAAACCAACGCGAGTAATATAGTAGGGAATATCAGGGGCCCGGACGAGGATCGATGTGTGTGTATTTTGTGCAACGACGGAAAGAAAGGGTGTGAATATTGATCAACATTAACTCCAACCGCCAATGAAAAGCGCACGCGGCGGCTCGGCTAACCCTCATACTGGTGCTTTTGTCCCACTCGATGGATGATAAGCGTGTTCGTGCCTTTGTGTTGCTGTAGCGGAAGGCCCAGAGAGACCGCGACGGCGTCTCCCTTCTCAGCGATCCCTTTTTCAAGGAGCTGAGCGTCGATGAAATTCATGAGCGCTTCAAAGTCGCTGGGCAGATCGCAATAGTGAGGGATCACCGCCCGGCTGAGTGCGAGGAAGTTGCTAAAGGTTCGGTCGGGAGAGAAGGCATGAATCGCCGATGTGGGTCTGAATTTTGCCACATCCAAAGCGGTCTGCCCGGTCATGGTCACCACGACGATATTCTCCAGCTTCAGGTCGTGCGCTGCGACCACAGCGGTATGGCAGATAGCATCCGGGATGTCGCGGCCCTGATAATCTCCGCGTCTCCAGAGATCCGGCTCCCGGACGCCAGCCGCGAAAGCTTCGGCTTCGGACGCGATCTCATGCATCATCTTCACTGCCGCTGCAGGGTAGAGTCCCACCGAGGTTTCGCCGGAGAGCATTAGGGCGTCGGTGCCGTCGAAGACTGCATTAGCCACGTCCGCGGCTTCTGCTCGTGTGGGCAGCAGACCCTTGGTCATGGATTCGAGCATCTGGGTGGCCGTGATCACCGGCACACCGTGGCTGTTGGCTCTGCTGATAATGATCTTTTGCAGCACAGGGAGTCGCTTTATGTCCACCTCGATCCCCAAGTCTCCCCGTGCCACCATGACCGCGTCCGCTTCTTCCATGATCTCGTCCAGGTTGTCCAGGCACGCGGCGCGCTCTAGCTTGGCAATGATAGGTTTGATCACGCCGTGCTTGCGCATCTCTTCCCGGAGGGCTGCCACGTCCGCTCGACTGGAAACGAAGGAAAGCGCCACCGCATCAAAACCGAGTTGCAGGCCGAATCGCAGGTCTTCTTCATCCTTGTGAGTGACGCTTGGAGACGAGAGGCTGGACTGCGGGAAGTTCACTCCTTTGTGAGGGCTGAGAGGACCACCCTCGACCACATGGCACTTTATCCCGTCCTCGACCACTGCCACGGCTTCGAGTCGGAGACGCCCGTCATCCATAAGGATGATTTCGCCCGGGTGCACGTCGCGTTCAAGGTATTCGTACGATACCGGTATCCGCGACGCATCGCCGATGATGCGACGGGACGTGATAGTCACCTCTTGGCCGTTTTCCAGGGTCACCGCGTCGTCCTGCAGTTTGCCTACTCGAATCTTGGGACCCTGGAGATCTTGAATCAGCGTTACGGCTTTTCCCATGTCTGAGCTCAGGGATCGCGCCCGGTGGTAGGCAATCAAGTGCTGCTGATGGGTGCCGTGAGAAAAATTGAACCTCAGAGCGTCCGTGCCGGCCCGCAGGATTTGCCCCATAATTTCTTCAGAGTCCGACGCAGGCCCGATGGTGGCTACTATCTTGGTTCTTCGCATTGTTCCATCCTTCTTAATTTGAATGATAATCGAGTAAGTTTCACAGCTGATCGGTGGGTCCCTCCAGGAACTAGTGTGGCGGTGCGCGGAATTCGGCCACTACTGGGCAGTGGTCTGAGACAAGATTCTTGTAAGCCTTCCAAAACGCGTTTGGCTCGCACCCTTGCCTGCACGCTCCGCCCACCCGCACTGAACCCGGAACAAGAAGCTTCAGCGCCTCGCGAGAAACAAGGATGTGATCGAATACGACCCCCTCGTCTCTCCCCAGCACAGTGCACGAAATGCCCTCAGTTGCCACAGAGAAACCTTTTGTCTGACAAAAGCGATCGAAATCCCGCTCCCGCGGCCTCTTATCGTTGAAGTCTCCCAATATGATGATATCGCTGTCTTTTTCGACTAACCGATCCACGATACGTTCCATGATTCCCCACTGAGCCTGACGCACGCTGGCACAAGGTCCGCTCTTCAGGTGCAGGGCTACGGCTATGAAATCGAACTTTGAGCCTGGTACCCGAAAATGACAGGCAAATGCAGGCCTGAGATGCCTGAGCCCCCGGACGCACTCCTCAGGGTGCTCTCTTGGCCTGATCTCAGTGAAGAGACGGGCAAAAGACCACTGCCCAACCAGCTCAACGGCCGAGCTGTCATACAGAAAGCCTACTCTGTGCTCTCCTCCGTCAGTTGAATGGACAAGACGCCAGGATGCTCCGAGCGATTCTTCAGCGAATCGTTGCAGTCGAGCCGGATGGAGGATCTCGTTTACAGCCAACACGTTCGGGCGCAGGGCCCGTATCTCGTGTGCCAGCCTGCGCCAGTCCGTCGGTAGCGAATCCGGGCGCTTGCAATGCTCGAAGCGAAATTCCTTGAGGCAGTCGCAATTGGTATTGCAGGGAAAATTCCTGATGTTGAAAGTGCCGATCCGAAGGCTTGATCGTGGGTTCTCTTGCTGAGCAACCGTGCGTAACTCTCGTTGGGGTCCGCTGACTTGAGGCAGCGTGTGCTTCTCCGGTTCCGCGCAATGCAGGCTTGAACCGATTCCGACCAGGAACAGAACCACAGTGCAAACACTTGTGGTAACCAATCCTCGTCTTCCAAACCGTTCGCCTGTGAGCACCATCCCTTCCTCGAGTCAGCATCTCACATCAAATGACCAAGGATCGTATCATTATTTGCCTTGGGTTTCACGCCCGGTTTCTTGCGAAGGATATGCCCCGTGATTACATTCGAGTCAGAAGGCCGGAGCACGGAGGAACCAAAGAAATCAGTGGCGAGAGCCGCTTCGGAGTTGTGAATAAGGAATCAACGGGAGGAAAAGGCGATGAATCGGTGCACGGAATTGACCAGAGATATGCTGCCTAACCCAATCGACGTATATACCGACGAACATGCCGACTTCATGACCGCGAAGTCGTTGGCTTTTCAGGAAGCCAAAGAAGTCAGCTCCGATCCTATGCTCATGGCATGGTTCGACAGAGGTACGGCCAAGTACTCGCCCGACGTGATCTGTTGTGACTACGAGAAGCCCGCGTGGCTCGTTTACGCGGAATCGCGGGGCGCGGACATATCCGTTAACGTGAATGACCTGGATTACGTGTTCGTATACGGCAGAGGCGATATGGGCGAGTGATACACGTTCCGAGAAGGGCGCTAACCAGGGACGACAAAAGCCTGCGAGGGTACCGCGATAGGAGGTTCTTTTGCGTACGTCAGCGATCTTTTTTGATTGCCATAGCATGAGTTCCGTGCTATCATGCTATTATGATCGTTAGCTTCAAAGACGAGGGCACGGAGGACATCTTCAATGGTAGCAACACGAAGGCTGCTCGGCAAACGTGCCCGGAATCTTTATGGAAGGTCGCGGTCAGAAGACTCGATCAACTTGACTCAGTAACGGCGCTGCGGGAACTGAGAGTTCCACCTGGCAATCGTCTGGAGGCCCTCACAGGCGATCGCACGGGGCAATACAGTATCCGTATCAACGAGCGATGGCCAATATGCTTCGTGTGGTCCGAGGGAGGGCCGGATGAAGTAGAAATCGTAGACTATCACTGATACTTCGGAGAGGATAGTGCCATGCCGAGGATTCCCAGAAATCGCCCTCCTACGCATCCAGGAGAAATGCTGCTGGAGGAGTTCTTGATACCTATGGGACTGACCCAGCGCGAACTGGCGGACGCGATTCGTGTGCCGTATCAACGCATCAATGAGATTGTCAACGGGCGCCGGGGAATTACCCCGAGCACCGCACTCCGACTGGCGCGATTCTTCGGCACATCCGCCGACTTCTGGATGAACTTGCAGCTCAGGTGGGATCTTTTCTACGCCCAAAGGTCCGAGCGAGATGCCCTCAAGACAATCCGGCCACGTGCATCCGCTCCGACAGGTTAGAGCAGTAAGTAGGACGCGGTGAGCGTAGAGAACCGCATCGGTCGAGAAAAGACCGCGAATCCCGCGTCTCGCGGGACGGTTCACGTTGTTCACGGCATCCTACACGCTCACCCGTCATTCACGCGAAAGCGGGAATCTAGTCGTTCAGGGACAGAAGCTGGCGCTTTGTCCGAGAGAACCACAGAGGATCTTAAGGTGGGGCCGTTCCGTAAGGTACTGGATTCCCGCGTCCGCGGGAATGACCAACGACTGGACGCCCTTGATTATGAGCCTTGTTTCTGGGACACGACACTATCCTGGTGATTGTCCATCCAGCGCGTACAGAGCGGCTCCAAGCGCTCCCACGATCTGGGGATGAGGGGGAACGACCACGTTGGCTGAGGTCTCTTCTTTGAGGATATCGGCCAGGAAGGGGTTGTGTTCGATCACGCCGCCGGTCAGGACCACGGTATCGGTGAGCGTGTCCATTTCGAGCACTCGCTTGACCACCGAATGAAACAGGCCTCGAACCAGCCGATTGACCGGGTGGCCTTCCTTAATCTTCTCCAGCACCTCGGTTGCGGAGAAGACCGTGCAATAGCTGCCCAGGAGCACTTCGCCATCGGCTGAAGCCGCGAGGTCGTTCAGGTCTTCGATGGGGAGCCGCAATCTGAGCGCCATCTCTTCCAGAAATGCGCCGGTGCCTGCTGCGCATTTCCGGTTCATCTTGAAGCTCACCCGTCGGCCCTGTGAGTCCATTTTGATGATCTTGTTGTCCTGACCGCCGATATCGATGACCGTGACCGGTCCGGGGTAGTAGTGCAATACGCCTCGGCCGTGGCACGTGATTTCGGTAATGTTGCGAGATGCGAACGGAACGCTCTTACGGCCGTACCCGGTGGAAACCACCATCGAGACCTGGTCGCGTTTGATCCCGGCTTGCTTGAGCGCTTCAAACCATGCGGATTGAGACGCGGCCTGAAAATCTGTCCCTGAATACAGCACGAAACTGCCCACTATGCGCGGCTCGTCATTGACAATTACAGCCTTGGTGGTGCAGGAACCAACATCAATGCCGCCTGTATATCGTCCGGCCATGAATTATTCACTCCAATTTATGCGGTAGAGCGCATGAATCCTTGCTCAGAATGTAACCTGCATGTGACTATTGCGTCAAGCGCGGGTGCCCGAGACAAAGAGTACGCGCGGAACGAAGATTATACTAAACGACATCAACGATTGCGCCAAAGGTCAGCCTCTCACATTTGCCTCCCGTCGAGAGGGGCTGTAAATCCCTCTTCCCTGTGGGGCGGACTTTCCAGTCCGCCAGGAATGGCAGGCAATCCCGCGAAGCGCGGGACTGCCCCACAAAGAGGAGGTAAGGGAGGCACGCCTCATTCCATCGTGCAGATCATAACGTATCCTAGGACAGGCAGCAGGTCACTACAGGAGCGACTGCTGCTGGCACCCGCCGCCGCTCTGTGATATAAATTTCACTGACCGGTCGTAAGTGACTATGATGTATAAGGATCTTGCCGATCCGTTGATTGGTGGTCCATGAAGCCAAGAGCTGTGATAAAGCGAAGTGGCAAGTGGTGGATAGGATGGCTCGTTGATATTCCAGGGGTCAACGCGCAGGAAAGGACAAAAGAGGCACTTCTGGACTCGAATCATTTCATCGTGGATATTTACTGCCGAAGCGGTTGCAGCATAGGCATCTGACTCAGAAATCTCGATGCCAGACTTTCATTTGAAATGCATGACGTATTCCATGTCGGGGGGCTCTTCCACAGAACGAGGGTTACGCTCCCAAAGATAGATAACGAGCTTTGCGGGCCAGCCAAGAATCTGAATATTGTCTATGGGGGGAGTCTGTGGGCTCACATTGTTGCATCCACCAGGGTAGCCACAACTACCGCCCCGATGAATGAACTGCGGATTTGCATATGCGCCTATTGGTTCATTCGCCTTGAAAATGTTGTGGGAGTTGCGATATGAGACATAGATGTAGTTTAGGTTCAGGTCACGAGCGTTATAAGCAATCAACTGAAAGACCCTAACGCCGTTTCTCTTGAGGCACTCCGCATCATAATTGACTTCCGCCCGCCCGCTTGTAGGATACCACCGCAAATCTTGTGGGGAGCAATCAAGAGGCACATGCCGAGTCTGCCTTTCTATTGCCTCGATAGTCGCCCGATCCCACCGCAGCTCAAACTCGGGAACAACCAACAGATAAGGATTCAAAATCGATGAGGACTGCAATGATGGCCCTGAAATACTCTGGTTACCTTGACCGTAATGGAATGCACCCAGGATTCCCCACCAGGGCAACCCGTCCACTATTTGGCCGAACACCGCATTCGATGGTGTGTAGTCTCCCACCAGGAGTTGAGGGCATTGGGATGCGGCTTCCTCTCGCAGTCTGAGCACTTCAGCTTTTGTTTTGAAATTCAGGTCCGTCACTGGTTGTAGACCAATATCCAATACTTCCACAGTGGCCCTGTTTCGAATAGCCAATGCATTCTTATCTGGAGGAGTTTGAATTTCCCTATGTGGCCGAGCTACCGCGCCAAGTGCGACAGTCTTCTGAGGTTTTTCTTTGACCTCGCGCGTTGGCAAGAGGACCAGAGCTGCGCCGAGGACAACTACAACCACAACGAGTACAGCAATAGAGAGCCATGTGTTAGTCGTCGCCGATTCTATGGGCGGGTGCTGCGCTGCGCCAAGATTCACTGGGCGAACATTCGCTTGACTAGCACTAAACTTCGCAACCACGATCCCACACACAGGACATTCTTCCTTTTCCGACTCTTGAGCAGCATGGCATGACGGGCATTGCCAGTGCTTGACCTGGGAAATCTCTCCGGTCGATTGATTGTCATTGAGCGGCGCGACCGACCGATTCACGAAGGTCGATTCGTTCAAGAAACCAGCGCTTACCAATTGCCTGTAAAGGGAATTAAGGTCCTTTTCGGAGAGACCGTATTTTGTCATCAGTACGGTCTCATCCATCCCAGACTGAATGTCGGCCAATATCTGTCTCGCAGAGATTCTCCTTTTCCCTGAATCGGTCATTTGGGTGTCCTTGTCTCGACATTCATGGACAATTCACGCCAGAGTCTCCCAAGTTGTTGGGATGCAAACGAGTGTCATTCTCCCGAACCCTCCGTTGAACAGAGATCCTTTGCTGCCAGGCCAGGTCGCAGCGGTAATCGGTCGGGCTTCGGTGCCCTGACGCTAAGTGCCAGGTATCTTTTGCAGAACTCTTCCGTCTTCTCGTGATTGCCCTGAGACCGATACATTTCTGCCATCTTATACAGGGTGGTAGCCACGCGAGGATGATTCGGTCCCAGGGACTTCTCACGAATCGCCAGAGCCTTTCTGAAGAGCTGTTCAGCCTCCACATATCTTTCCTGGGCGCCATACATCTCGGCCATGTTGTTGATCGTTGACGCCGAATCCGGGTGATCCAGCCCATGTATTTTTTCGTCAATCGCCAAGGACTTCTTGTATAATTCTTCTGCTTCCTTATATCTCCCCTGATACATGTATGCTTTGGCCAGATTATTGAGGTCTGCAGCTACATTAGGATGGTCCGGCCCCAACGCTTTCCTTGTTATTGCCAAAGATCTCTTGTGGAGCGCCTCGGCTTCCGGAAATCTCCCTTGCGCTCGATACAGCAAGCCCAGGTCATTCAAAGAGCGGGATACATTCAGATGGTACGGCCCGAGAGTCTCTTCGTTTATTGCCAGCGCCCTCTTCAATAACGGTTCTGCTTCCTCGTACTTGCCTTGCCATCGATACGCAAAAGCTAGGTTTCCCAAAGTTTCAGCGAAACTGGGATGTCCTGGCCCCAGCGTCTCTTCGTAGAGGGCGAGACATCTATGGTACAAGGGCTCAGTTTCTGCATATCTTCCTTGAAATTCATACGATCCCGCCAATGAGTTCAATGCTTCAGCTACGCCAGGATGATCTGGTCCGAGAAACTTCTCTCTGATTGCCAGAGACCTCTTGAATATCGACTCAGCTTCCGAATACTTCCCGCGATTCATACACAGCATACCCAGTTGCCTCAGATTGGTGTCCGCAACAAGATGCTCCGACCCAAAAGTCTTCTCGCGAATCGCAAGAGCTTTCCTCATCAGCCATTCAGCTTCCGCATACTTTCTCCGATAGATGCATAGGCTAGCGAGAAGATCCAAACCGTCGGCTACATCTGAACGTTCGTCACTAAATGCTCTCTTCAATTCTTCCAGCATACGTTGGGCAAATGAAGGGGTTTGCTCATATCTGGACTCCTGATTGATCTTGATCGGTTTTTTCTGAACTCCGTCCTCTTTGCGAGCCTCATCCCCATGAGCAGGGAGTGCCGCGATAAGAAACAGTATACCGATTAGGACCACAGCAGTACGTCTGAGCGATAACGTGATCATGGTTCCCCCTCGTTACATGGAGCGAAGCAACTCCATCGGAATGAAGGCCTGAATTATGCGACGGTCTTGCCAGTCTACCCGTTTGGGAAGCCGTGAAGGCCAGAGAGATCGCTCCGCCGACCCCGAAAAGGTGTGGAGGAGTGTCCCGTGCGGCCTGAAACAGCCAAGACCGTCGTCATGTTGAGGATGAAGCCCCTTTTTGTTCCGTCTCTGAGCGTAAATCACCTTCCGTCATTTCGTCAATCGTTTCTTCCACGCAGCTCGTCACCCGAACACAGCGCGGGTGGGCTCATGTCGAGAGGAACAAAATGGCGCTCTACCTGAAGACATCCAAGCCGTGATTGCCTATACAGCAGAGCTGGCAAGGCCGAAACAAAGAAGAATGTGATCCGGAACAATCCTTCCAAACACAACCGGTATCAGTAACTTTGCTTGCCTGAGATCTGAAAAAGTGCGGCCAAATGGAGCATGATGAATATCGGCACGAGAAATGCCGGGATAAGCACGAGCGGCAAGTGAGCCATTGGAGCGGTCGTGATTGGGCCGGCGAGGCCCGGAGCCAGACCGGAACTCAGTGCGCCGGTGCTGACCGCAACAATAAGGTCCAGTATCCCAAAGAGATTCCAAATCACATACAGAAAGCTGCGCTTGAACTCGGGCCGTTGGATCAGGGCAAGTATGATCCAAGGAGCGGTAACTCCAATAGCTATGTCTCCGAGACCCGCGGGCCACGCGAAGAAACCTGGCAGCACCCCTTCAGCATAGAGAGCCAGAAATCCGAGACCGGCAAACCTCCAAGCCTGAATTCCCGCCATGAGACGAGGGTCTGCGACCAAAACGAAGTCGTGGAAGGCGGGTGACTTCGCAAACGCGGCGAGAAACACGATGATGGGTGTGGCAACCGCGAGAACTATCGGAATTGGAACGGTTCCCGGCGGCCTAACGAAGCCTCCAATCGCCCCAAGAATAAAGACGAGGGCAAGCCAAACGGCAAGCACGCATCCGACGAGCCACGTCATGCTCGAATGATCTTCTGAGGTTTGAGCAGGAAGCATCGTTCACCTCCCTCAACACATTGATGCGCGAGGACGTTGTGACAGGTACGATACCGCTTCTCTGCCAGGCCGAAAGCATGGGTAGGTCGATGAGGTGACTCGGGCCCGTCATTCCCGCGAAAGCGGGAATCCAGTTTAGGAAGCAACATGATCATATAGATCTTCCCAATCCGGGTTGAAGTCCTCTATCAATTGTACGTTCCAGGCTCTCCTCCACTTCTTGATTTGTTTTTCCCTTGTGATCGCGCTTTCAGCGGTATCGTGAACCTCAAAATAAACAAGCTCTTTGACACAGTATTTCTTGGTAAAGCCTTGCACCAGCCCTTCCTTGTGCTGCCAAACCCTCTGTATGAGATTGGATGTCACACCTATATACAAAGTGCCGTTACGCTGACTTGCCAAGATATAGACATAGAACTGCTTGTTCACGACAGCCAATGCTGGATTCCCGCTTTCGCGGGAATGACGAGAAACAATGACGCGGCGATGTTCACCCAAAGGCCTGGATTCCCGCGTCCGCGGGAATGACGTAAGAAGTTAGCCTTGACAGCAAGAAATAGGTTCCGAATGAACAAGAGTCTATGAATTCCGACAGCCAAAACGTCCCCTGAAGGATTCCTCGTGACTCTCGGAATTGCTGGTGTACGTGGCACATTGCCATCAATTACCTACCTTCATCGAGCTGCTCGATGAAGGCTTCGATATTAGTTTTGGCCTGTTCTTCGGAATAGCAGCGCAGATCGTTCAGGTCGCCGTTGATCACCAAAGTCGGCAGCGTGAGGCTTTCACTCATCCGTTGAGGCATACCGTAGCGGCTGTTGGAATTGTTAGGGCAGGTCTTGGCGTCGTGGAATATAATTCCGTCAATTGCGAATGTCCGGGCCCAATCGCGAATGTAAGCTTCTTTGTATGATTCGTCGCGGACGATGAAAAGCTCGGTATATGCCCGTGCCATTGATTCAAAGGGCTCTTTGGGATCGAATGCATCAAAGATCCAGCTGTTGCAGTACGTTGATGCAACAATGTTTGTGTGGAGGGACGAAAAGAGATCGCTGAGGTTTCGCAGCTTGCCCCAGATGGGCATCCCTTCCCAATAGAGCCTATGCCGTTCTCCTTGCACCGCGGCTACGCCCTGCTGAATGCGTTCTTGCAGCTCATCGAGCAAGAGCTTGTAGAATTTCACCGCCTCAGGCAGCCCTCGCAGCACCACTGCGGGCGCCATCAGAATTGTAGCATCGAAAAAAGTGAGGGGCGCAGGTTTGGCCGCACCGCATTCCAGCACCTGTCGCCACAGTTTTGTGCACTCCAGCGAGAGGCGCACGGTTTCGCGAAGGCGGTCTATGTCGAACTTATTGCCGGAGACTTGTTCCAGCGTGGGTATCATTTCCCTTATCTGGGTTGCGAGGTCCGTGATGTGGTGCTTGCCGACGGCCTTGATGTTCCGATGCGTGTGAACGCCCACCAGCGGGACATTCCATTCTCTCGCGTAAAAGGCGAACCAATCCTGCACGTCACGGCACTGGTTGGTGTTGTACACCAGCACATCCGCCTTGGGGATTGTCGCGAGACCGTACGCCTTGGTAAGCGGGGTCTGGCCCTTGAGGTACGCCCCCACGTCTGCGGTAAGGTATGAACAAATATCCGGAGAATACCCAATGGCGTTGGCTACCGGGATGAAATCCGTAGCCATGCGAGTGGCGCCTAGGAGTGCTCCGTGGTTTTCGGGATAGTAAACAAGGAAGCCCAGGGAGTGGAGCAGTTCCGCGGGTCCGACAGACGTGCACCACGCCACTTTTGGCTGGCCTTCCTTCTTGGCTTGGTCCAGAGAGAGGAAGTGATCGCTCATAAGCCGTTTCATTTCGCCTGTCGCGGCTATGGCTTTGCGAGGGGAAGCGGACTGTTCGGACATGCTATCTCCAAGTCATCTTCTGCTATTGAGTTCTCAGATAAACTTAGTGAAAGCTGCTGTTGAAGTCAAGTTGTGCGCATTCGCTGCTGTACAAGCCGGCAGTGGCATCCGAGCGAGCCCCGAGAAGCAGCAGATCGGTAAGGTAGGGGCGCACGGCCGTGCGCCCGTACAGAAGGCCGTCTTATACCGATTCGCTTCAAGAAAGATGACATTGCTGACAGTTGTCATTCCGAGGGCGTCAAGCCCGAAGCAATCGCCTCGTCATTCCCGTGAAGACGGGAATCCAGGAAGGGCGCATGGCCCTGCGCCCCAACGGGATTGCTTCGTCCCCCGTATCGAGTCCGGGGTCCTTGCAATTGTAGATGTTACGGAAATAATAGCGAACTCGTAGTAAACAAAAAAGTTTCCCCCGGCACATCTTGAAGGACTCGCTTTCGCTTACGGGCCGAAGCGTCGCCATGCTCGGCGGTAGTATTTAGGCAGGACCTGGTCGTCGAGCCTGTTCGGTTGGATTGTTGTCTTGGGCAGCACATCCTGCGGAAATACGAAAAGGGTTGGTAGGATCTGGTTGCTGAGGAATCTCAAGGCGACGCCTTCTGTCAAGACGAGATTCCCGGGCTCGACGGTTCGTCGAGTAGCCATTACAAAGCCCCAATCTCCAAATGAAGGCACATGCACGTGGTACGGATAAACGTGAAAGCGGCCTGTTTCTTCTGGTCCAAGGGGCGTTTCTTTCAGGGTTTCCACAATGCACCAGAATGCTTCCGACGCGTAAAAGGGGCTCGTAGCCTGGGTGACCAAAACGCCGTGAACAGCGAGGCGCTTGGCACAAAGCTTATAAAAACTCTTGGTGTAGAGCCGTGCCAGCGAAAGCGTGCTCGGGTCCGGTAAATCGATGAGGATCAGATCCCACGAATCGGCCGTTTGCTCCAGGAACTTCCCAGCGTCGCCGATATGCACCTTGACCCTGGGATCGGAAAGAGCGTTTCCGGAGAGGCTCGCAAACATGGATCTGTCTCGGAACAGACGGATCATCTCGTCGTCCAGATCCACCAAATCGATCCGTTCTACGCTCTCATGCTTAAGCACCTCTCTGGCGGTCATGCCGTCTCCGCCGCCCAGGATAAGCACGGTCTTTGCTCCAGGAGACGCAGCCAAAGCCGGATGAACGAGCGATTCGTGGTACCGATGCTCATCTACGGTCGAGAGTTGGAGATGGCCGTCAATAAAGAGGCGGACATCGTCATGCCATCGGGTGATAACTAGGCGCTGGTATTTAGTCTGCTTTGTCAGGATGATCTCATCCTGGTAAAGGAGGCTTTCGGTGAAAGACGAGAAGGTGTGTGAGGAAACAAGGCCGACTGCGAGCACCGCGGCGCAAGCGGTCGCTGACACGGTCAACAGCCGCTTTTTCGTCAGTATATGGCCTAGAATGCGGATCGAGACGCCTGCCACCGCCACGTTGATGAGGCCAAAGATGAAAGCTGTGCGGAGCAGTCCTAAATAGGGCACGAAAAGCAGAGGAAAAGCGCAGGATGCAGCCAGGGCTCCAAGGTAGTCCAGCGCCAACACATTCGCCACAGTAATTCGGAGAGCTTCACGGGACCTGAGGATACGGATGATCAGCGGGATTTCCATACCCACGAGCGTGCCCGTAACCGAGAGAACGATCAGAAGTACAGGCAAGAAAGCGTCCAATGCGGCAAAGGTCAGGAGCAGGATCGCGGCGGAAAGGCCTCCGGATAGGCCGATCCCTATTTGTATCATGACAAATGCATCCACCAGGCGGGTGCGGATGAAGCGGGTGAGGTAAGATCCCACTCCCATAGCCGTCAAGAAGACGCCTATCACGATAGAGAAGTGTGTAATGAGTCCACCGACGAGGTAACTTGAGAGAGATGCGGCAAGAAGTTCGTAGATCAGACCGCAGACGGCAATGACGAACACCGCGACAAGGAGAAAGACGCCCGGGAGCCGTTCAGCGGTCATGGTTATGCCTTGAGCACAAGCCTGGCCGGCACAGCAATGCGTTGCAGGGGTCGTCGCTCATCGCGAGAGCTCTTTCATAAGCCGCGGCCTAGACCGATGGCAAAATCACGTAATCGCGGCCTGTATGATGATGGCCAAGGCGATGAACACCGACCCGATGATGATAGCCAGGGCGGTGTTCTGGTCCTCTTCTATCTCTTTCCGAATCGAGAACGGCGTCACCTTGGTTATCACCAGGAGCGCAAGCGCGAATAGCCCAAGCCCCAAAAGCGCATAAATGATTGAACTCAGAATAGTTATGGGCCTCAAGTAATGCCATGCAAGATCCATAGTGTCTCCCTCCAATGATCAGGAGCCGACCGGTATGACTATGAATGCAAGTCAAGTCGATCGGAGTTCGTGCATTGTGATATAAGGATCAAACTCGCAACTATCTTCCGACAGCGGCCTTCGGGTCTTCCCGACAGTCTGCCCCAGACTTCATTTGCCGCCTCGGTAACCACCTCCCGTGTGGGTGCGACCGCCGATGAAATAGAACCCGTACCCGTGAGTCCTGGCGCGGGGAGAACCATCCCGAAGGCTCACAGGCTTGTCCAGGGCTTTCGGCAAGAACCACCCATAGAACGCACCGCCGTATGCTCCGATCGTGGTCCCGACCAGCACGGAGATGATAAGTATTTTGGCTATCCAACCGGCCACGTTATATCCCTCGGTGTGCAGCTTCCAAAGTTCGGTAAGAGTGAACGGGGAATAGGACCTCCGGAAAGCTCTCTTCGCCTCCCGGTCTAGAAACGCGAACGTGAGGGCCCCTCATCTCGTCCGCTCGGGCCGGCAGGGACGCCGGCCGCTACCAAAGCACTGGCCTCGACCCGTCTTCGGCTAAAGGGGCGGTTTGTAAGCGTCAAGGTAAAGGTATCCCCGCGTCGCTGTTTTTCCGGTAGGTACCGGCGTCCCTGCCGGTCCGTTGTCTAAGCACGTCACCATAGCAAACCATACTCAACCGACGCGAGGCCTATGATTTCCTCCCCATTCGTCAAAGATTCCTCCGTCTTCAACCGCTTCTAGTCATCGTCGTCGCCGTTGTCGTCGCTACTGGGCATCACCGGCCTCCACCTGCGAAAGTTGAACAACTGTCGGGCGAGCATTTCCAGGAGAGCCACCATTAAGGCCAATACGATCGGAAACGTGTAATAGTACGGCATGGTTGCGCCCGATTCCAGGGTCAAGTAGAAGGGCTCATTCTTCGAAGGACCGCTCAAACCGCTTCCGCCCTTGCCGTGCACCAACAGTCGATACGCGCCGGGTGTGACCATCTTGAAGTAAGACGTGAAACCCTGCCCGCCCTCGGACCAGTAGCCCTCGTCGTCCCTTCCTTCATAGAAGGAGGCCTCGTTCCAGAACTCATCAATGACCTCGTCCTGAGCATTCACAATCCCGAAATCGAGCGCCAGCCAGGAATTCTTTACCGGAGCCTGCCCTTTCAGACGCATGATAGTGACCGGCTGCTTCACCTCGAAGGGGGTGCTCAAGTGTTCCTGAGTGTACTTATCCGCGATGATCTGCTCTCGGAGCACTACGCTGCTCTTATCTTGTGCCATAGTGTAGAAGAGCAGAACCAAATTGAGCACAAAGAAGAACCCGCCGATGATCGCCATGCCTTTCAGCCATGTGGGCGCCACGTATGGCTCACACATGTACACGCCTCTGCGCCACGGGAGTTTGACCGCAGCCGGCACCGCGGCCTTCATCTCTTCGGAACTCACGTATCGGCCGCGGAAAAGCTCTCTTTCCTTGCCTGTGACTTCCCGATCCACATATTCGGGCGGCTTGATTATAGTTGCATAGCGCGTCTGCTCACCCACTTTGGCTGTCCAAGGAATCGCGCCGTCTACCCATCGAAGGGTGAGCAATCCTTCTTCGTAGAACTGGAACACTTCCTGGCCGACTCGCACCTTTTCTTTGGCACGCGGGCTGGAGGGAATCCGTACGTTCACGTGGATAGGCTGACTTACCGTAAAATGGCCGTCTTCTTCGGACAGCCAGAGATAGCCCTTTTCAGGATGGAAGAGCACGTATTCATAAGATCGGTATTCCTTGCTTTCCTCTCGCTGCACGTAGAAGAGGCGCCCCATCACTTCGTACGGGATGTTTTCCAGGTTGACCGGAGTTCCTACGGCCAGAGTGAATGGTGGGGCTTTTCCTTCGTTCTTGCCTACCACTACAACTTCGGCCGGGTCCAACTTCAAGGCAGAGCCGCACGACTCGCACACGACCATCTTGGTGGTATCGACCCGGCGTCCTTCGTACGGCTTTCCGCATGAAACGCAACGGATCGCTTCTGCTGTGTGCTCAATGGGCTCTTCACGCATGTCGGCCTTGACAGCCGCATCCTTGAGCGAGACAGCCGTGCCCACAAACGCTCGAGGCTCACCCGATTCCGGGTCATATTCAAGCCCGAATACGAAGCTGCCGTCTTCGCCGCTTCCGTCTGCGTACGGGTACGTTTCGCCGATCTCCACCACGAAGGGAATTTGCCCTTCGCCCCCGAGACATTTTGCCTGGCCCAATTCCTCGATCACGCCAACTCTGTCATTGAGCGTGACGGGCGTGCCGGGTTCCAGCTTGTCGAATGATGGCACGAGAGAGGTCAGCTCCAGAGGAGTCTCCAGGAAGATTTCTCCCTCGTCCTCTGAAAGCCATTGGATCGTGCCGTCCCCCATCTCTACGAACCACTCATTCCAAGTCCCTTGTGCGTAGGCGTATGACAGGCGTCCGAGCACGGTGAATGCTCGACCCTTGATCTTGCCCGTGGCGCCAACTCGGAATCGAGGTGAAGGCGGCAGGTCCATGGATTTCCGACCTGCTCGCAGTGCTGATTCCTTGTCCCAGTAGATCGCGGTCTTGCAGTAATCGCAGACCTTCATCAGCACTCCGGGATTTGTCACCACGTTCCCGGCGCCGCAGGATGGGCATTGGAATTGGCGTTCCATAACATTCAAGAATACAACAAAGGGCTCCCGGAACTCAAAGCAAAAAGTTGGGCTTGACACGCATCCCTCAGGAACCCATCTTCCATTCTAAGGCCCCCTGAAAAAAGAAGCTTTGGGCCATCGAGAGGATGAGAGTGATGACTGACACAATCAAATGGGAATCTGAGCTCGATCTTGCCCTTTCCATGGCAAAAGTGCAGGAAAAGCCGGTGTTGCTTGATTTTTCCAACCCTGGATGAGGCGCGTGCAGACAGATGGATACAGTTTCGTATCCGGACGGCAGATTAGCCGACTTCGTTCAGAAGTATATGATTCCATTGCGCGTTCATACCAATACCGCGCCTGAATGGGCACGGCAATTCAGCATCCAATATACGCCCACAATGCTTGTCCTTGACGACGAAGGTAAAGAGCACCACCGGTCGGTCGGATCCCTTCCTCCCGAAGAATTCATTGCCACACTTATGTTCGGCATTGCCAAGCTCCACAAGGATCAAGGCCGCACCGAGCAGGCTCGTGCCATGCTGAACTGGCTCCTGACGGCCTATCCCGGCAGTAAAGCCGCGGCTTCCGCACATGAATTGCAGGCCGGCCTGAACTGATCGTGATTCGGCTTCCTGGCTGCCTTCTGTAGTTCACCTTTAATTCAGGTGCTCCAGGGCAGCCGAAAAAAACGATTGATTTCCGAAACAGAATCAACGTATTGAGGGTGCGCTGTGTCGCGGCTGTGGCCAGGACTGAGTCAGCCGGTTTGACCGTCCCGAGATGCCAAATCGGACCGTTCTGGAATCATTCAGTGCTATTAGCCCAAGCACAGCGGCCTGTGTCGCAAAGCATGAATGGAAAGGGGTAGGGGGTATCGGCCGCGGAACACGGCAGGTTGCGCCAAACGACTTCGAGATCAAGAGGGGAACTCTGCATGGATAGCGTATCGATCAGGCCGGTGATTGCCGATCACAGCGTATATTTCGTAAAAGGCAGTAGCCTCTACCGCTTAGACAAACATGATGGGCAAATCGTATGGACCTTTGACGCTCGAGACGAAATAACCGCGGTGCCTCAGGTCGGCCAGGAGAGCGTTTTTCTCAGAACCAAGGACCGTCTCTACCGGCTTAGCAAGCATACCGGCGAGATTTTGTGGCTTGCCTAGCTAGCCCGAATGAGGCTCTTTACCCAAACCGTCTGCCCCTGAGGACAAAGTCCTAGTCGTCATTCCGGCGAAAGCCGGAATCCAGTCCCGAGTTTCGCGGGATTCAATACTCAGTGACGCGATAATTCTAGACTTGAATAGCAGGTGCCACCACCTACTTGCCCAGTAGTGCGTCGAAGGAAAAGGAGAAGAGCACTGACCCAGCGAAGCGCCGGGTCAGTGGCACCCGAGGGAGGGCTATTCCACGCACTTAGATGCGGAATTTGGGTGCCACTGACCTGAGCTTGCTCAGGTCAGTGTGAGTTCGCCCTCACCCCATGGGGATTCGGCATCGAGGTGACCACATTCTACACGAGCTCCATCATTGGCCTGCGGCTTCACGCCATTCTGCATCCACGTAGTCCTGATCGGGTGATGGTCGGGGCCCAGCTCCACAGGTTCCACCCGCGCAGCCCGCGCTTTGCTGGCCCTGGTAGGCACTCTGACCGGCATGGGCCTGTCCTGTGGAAGCCTGGCCGTACAGCGACTGCGCCATCTGATGAGACGCGCTGTTCAGCATGTCTATAGCGGACCTGATTCGCTCGATCTCACCGGATTCCATTGCCTGCTTGGCCTGAGCTATGCCTGCTTCCACCGCCGAAACATCGCCCGGATTCAACCGTTCCCGATTCTCTCGAATCAGCTTCTCAAGATTGTAGACCAATGCATCAGCCTGGTTGCGAGCATCCACCACTTCCCGTCGATGACGGTCTTCAGCTGCATTGCGTTCCGCATCGCGCACCATCCGCTGAATCTCGTCCTCGGAAAGCCCGCTGGACGCAGTGATCGTTATGGTCTGCTCCTTGCCTGTGCCCAGGTCTTTGGCAGACACATTGACGATTCCGTTGGCATCGATATCGAACGAGACTTCAATCTGCGGGACACCTCTCGGAGCAGGTGGAATTCCCGCGAGATGGAACCTGCCGAGGGTACGGTTGCCCGCGACCATTTCTCGTTCACCCTGAAGCACGTGGATTTCCACTGTGTCCTGGCCGTCCGCTGCGGTGGAGAAGATTTCAGCCTTGCGGGCCGGGATGGTCGCGTTCCGCTCGATGAGCCTGGTCATGACGCCTCCGAGGGTTTCGACGCCCAGAGAAAGAGGAGTCACGTCCAGCAGAAGCACATCACCCATGTCCCCGGCAAGGACCGCGCCTTGAATGGCCGCTCCCAAAGCCACCACTTCATCCGGGTTCACGCTTCGGTTGGCTTCTTTTCCGAAGAGCTCCTGCACACGCTTTACCACCGAGGGGATACGAGTGGAACCGCCCACCAGAACTACCTCATTGATATCCGAAGGCTTAATACCCGCATCCTGGAGCGCTCTGCGACAGGGTTCCAGCGTCCTTTCCACGATATCTTGAACCAGGGCCTCGAACTTGCCACGGCTGAGCTTCATGTTAAGGTGCTTGGGCCCGGACGCATCCGCAGTGATGAACGGAAGGTTGATATCCGTTTCCATCGCGGAAGAGAGCTCGATCTTGGCCTTTTCCGCAGCTTCTTTGAGCCGCTGGAGCGACATTTTGTCTCTGCTCAGATCGATACCCTGGTCTTTCTTGAACTCCTCCACCAGCCATTCGATAACGCGCTGATCGATATCGTCCCCGCCCAGATGCGTATCACCGTTGGTAGCTTTCACTTCCACTACTCCGTCACCCACTTCCAGGACTGAGATGTCAAAAGTGCCGCCACCGAAGTCATAGACCGCGATCAGCTCATTCTTCTTCTTGTCCAGACCGTATGCCAACGCTGCCGCGGTGGGCTCATTGATGATTCTTTTGACATTGAGCCCTGCGATTCGGCCCGCGTCTTTGGTGGCTTGTCGCTGCGAGTCGTTGAAATATGCCGGCACGGTGATAACCACGTCGGTTACTTTTTCGCCCAGGTACTCTTCCGCGGATTTCTTGAGCTTTTGCAGGATCATTGCCGAGATTTCCGGCGGCGTGTGCCCTTTGCCCTCGATTTCTATCCTCGCATCGCCATCGGATCCGCGAACCACTGAATATGACAAGGCTTCCTTTTCGTTTTGGACCTCGTCATAACGGCGGCCCATGAGGCGCTTGACTGATGTGACCGTGTTCTGAGGATTGGTCACGGCCTGACGCTTGGCAACCTGGCCCACGAGCCGCTCCCCGTTGTTGCTGAAAGCCACCACAGACGGCGTAGTCCTGGAGCCCTCCTCATTGATTATGACTTGAGGGGTCTTCCCCTCCATCACTGCCACCACCGAATTAGTGGTGCCCAGGTCGATTCCTATTGTTTTCGGCATGTTGATTACCTCCCGTTACGGCTGCCCGTAACGCCGGGAAAATTTACCAAACAGGTAATCATCCCCGCCCGCGTGTCAAGCCCTCCCTGTTTCCATGCGCCCACGACCTGAACAACTTGACTTTCCTGGCCAAAAAGTGCTAATAAGACTATGGTTTCAGGTGATTGCGATGAACAACTTCCGACAGTCGCTCCTAACGGCCGACCGAAAGACAACACATTGCCATGTTAGTTAAGTTCTGGGGTGTACACGGGAGCCTCCCCTGTCCCGGACCCAAGACGTTGAAATACGGAGGAAACACGCCGTGCGTTGAGGTGCGTTCCGAAGGGACGCTCCTTATCCTCGACGCGGGCACGGGCATTGTAGAGCTCGGAATGGACCTGCTTCTTCGCCATCGTGCCGCAACAGGAAATATCACCAAGATCGCAGGCCACATACTGCTTTCACACTTCCACTGGGACCACGTTCAAGGTTTTGCCTTCTTCCGTCCTTGCTACGTGAACGGGAATGAATTCCACTTGTATGGCGTCAAGAACTTGGAAGTGAATGTCAGGACCACGTTGGAGCACCAGATGGCCGAGCCCAACTTTCCCATTGGCCTCCAGGACATGGCTGCCAGCCTCCATTTCCACGACATCGAGCCCGGAGATTCCTTTCCTGTGGGCGACCTCCAGATAACCGTGGCAAAGCTGAGCCATCCCGGTGACAGCTACGGTTATCGTATTGAGGGCGGCGGGAAGGTCATGATCTACGCGACGGATACGGAGCACATGGATGACGAGATGGATGACGCGCTCCTGAAGCTGTCCGAAAAAGCCGACTTGTTGGTCTATGACAGCATGTTCGCGCCGGAACAGTATCTGGGCCTGTGGGACAAACTCCCGCGGAGAAAGTGGGGCCACAGCACCTGGGAACAAGGCGTAGCCTTGGCCCAGGCTGCTAACGTGAAGCGGCTGGCACTGTTCCACCACGGCAACGAAGACAGCGTAATTGAAGATTTGGAAAAGCAGGCTAAGGAGCGTTTCCCCGCTGCTATGGCCGCTTACGAAGGCCTGGAAATCGAACTGTAGATTTTCGCTGAGAGAGCAAGGCAGCGCCATCCTTCACACTAATTGTTCACTCATAATCGCTGCCGATGTCTTTGTCGGTTTGGCCGATCCTCATTCCGTCATTCCTGCGGAAGCAGGAATCCAGTCTTGGAAATCCTAGAAAAGGTCTGCCACTATAGATATTCTCGCCACTGGATTCCCGCCTTCGCGGGAATGACGAACGAGACATTCGTTACCCATGTTCAATTGCCGACGCCTCCGCGTAAGTGAATCAACGGTGGAGTAGGCCCGCGAAAAGTGGGTCACTCAATCCGGTGAAATGATCTTTGTGGCGGCATTCATGGATTCGATCACTTCGTACATGCTCGTCACTCTTCCCACCTGAAGCTTGTCCTGAAAGCCGAAATGTTGCAAACAAGTCCCGCAGGATAAAATGTCTACTCCTCGCTCGTGCAACATGGCTAGTGCTTCCGTAGCTTCATCATCAACAGTGGTCAGATAGACTCCTGAGTTGAGGAAGATCATCCGCCAGGGCAGTGGCTCGGAATCGATCCACGTGCGCAGGAATCCACGCATGAGCTTCTGTCCGAGCTCGTCGTCTCCTCGACCGATGCGATGGTCGGTTATGTACACCACGTTTCGAGGCGTTTCCGCAGTTTCGGATCTTGCGCACGGCAGGAGCTCTTCCTGTTCCGAAAGCCCGACCGAACCTTGACCACGCTCGATGACAATTTCAAACTCGTTCGAGCCCCGCTCCTGGACTTCCACCCGGCATCCCTGGTTGCGAGCGAACCTGCTTACGTTCTCACGGGATGTGGGATTGTCTACCAGCACCCTGAACAGGCTCCCAAGTTCCTCTTCAAGCGCCCTTTTGGTTTCAAGCACGGGCTGAGGACACGCAAGTCCACGAGCATCCACGGTGTAACATCCGTGCATCACCTTCTCCTTAGAGTAGTCTCCAAGACATGATCTCCCACCAAATCCAGCATCGATCTTCTCGAGGAGTCATAGCGGATCGAGCAACCATCTTGTCGTGCGTGCCCTGAAGCATTTGAAAACTTGGGAGTTTTTGGGGAGGGGTCCGGGGAGGCCCTTTTTGCAAAAAGGGCCACCCCGGCCCTTTCCTGGAAAGCTCGAAAGTTCTGGA
>JBFLZC010000006.1:0-21454 GCA_040756375.1 Thermodesulfobacteriota bacterium | reverse complement strand
CCCCCCCCCCCCCCCCCCCCCCCCCCCCCCCCCCCCCCCCCCCCCCCCCCCCCCCCCCCCCCCCCCCCCCCCCCCCCCCCCCCCCCCCCCCCCCCCCCCCCCCCCCCCCCCCCCCCCATTTCCTGGAAAGCTCGAAAGTTCTGGAAAGCTTCCGGCCGCTACGGCCCGCCCGATTATTTCGTGGGTGGGCTTCGGAATCCGTGTTAGTATTCCCATAGTCCGAACGCGGATACGGGTCAATAGGTTTATTCTATACCTTCTATAGAGTATACCTGTTGAGCTGCTCCGCAGTCAACCGCACCCAGGAGAAGATCGTGACCATGATCAGCATCATCGGGGCAGGAAATATGGGATCCGCTCTTGCCAGAGGATTGATACGCTCGGGTAAGGCGAATGGGAAATCGCTGGTCCTCTTTGACGTGGACACTGCCAAGACTCGTTCTTTGGCCAAGGAGTTGGGCACGCAAACCGCGTCGAACCTTCGGGATGCCCTGAAGCCGAAGACGGACATCCTCATCCTCGCGGTCAAACCCCAGATGATAGGCGAGGTGGTCGAGCAGCTTGCCCCGAAGATTCGCGAGAAGCCCCTGGTTGTTTCTATCGCGGCCGGTATAACCACCGGGAGCATCCTTGCGCGGCTCCATGCAGACGCGAGGGTGATTCGCGTCATGCCCAATGCAGCGGCTATGGTGGAATGCGGAGCTACCGCGCTGTGCAAAGGCGGCGGCGCTGACGAAAATGATCTCAAGAAGGCCTTGGATCTGTTCTCATCTGTTGGGCAGGCAGTGGTCGTAGACGAAAAGATGATGAATGTGGTAACCGCGCTTTCAGCAAGCGGTTTGGGCTACCTGTTTGTGATCATGGAAGCCCTTGCTGATGGAGCGGTACTCATGGGCATGGATCGTCCCACGGCCAGGAGCCTCACAGTTAAGACCGTGCTCGGGGCCGCGACCATGGCTGCTGCGGAAGGCGCGTCATTCAGTGAACTCAAAGACCGGATTACTTCACCTGGTGGCACCACCATGGCGGGTTTGCGCATCCTGGAACGTGCAGCAGTGCGGGGAGCGATCATGGAATGCATAGCCGCAGCGACCCGCCGCGGTGACGAATTGCTGGCAAAAGGTTAGAAACGAATTGGAGAACCTGCAGGAGACTTCATAGATATTTGAATGGCAGATCAAAAACTCACGACAAACGAGCCACCCAGGGACAGTTGGTTCCAATGAATTGAGGTGGCGACATCCGTAGCTACATTGGGCGAACCCAGAGAAAAAGGAGCTGGGAGACCAACACCGCCGATCGTGAATAGATTCGTGAAATCCGTCAGATCAGTGAAGGATGCGTGAAGCACGTCACCCTTTACGAAGAGTGACACAAGAAGATTGCGTGCCAAAGGGCCGGAGTACTCGGCCTTGAATTCGCCAAAATACCCGTTCTCTCTCTTTAGGTTAAAGCGGGCGCCCTGCGTGAAGAAGACGGTGGGGAAGCCCTTCACCTCAAGTGTCAGCACTGCTGACGGGCCACCTATCGACGTGCGAATGCCCAGATATGGAGATAGGGTGTGCAACTCGGTAACAACCGAGGCTGCGGCGGGAATGCTAACACTGCCCGCTGCCGCGCCGGCAATCGTAAGGCTTCCACCACCGAATGCCGTGGCAATGGTAAGACTGCCCGCGGCCGAACCGGACCCCACTTCAGGGCCTATGGTCGTGTCCAGGTGATCGTACCTAACACCGGCTAGGAGCGACGTCCCTCCCAGCAAACCGGCATACGCCAATTCCCCGTCGAGGACGACCCATCGTTTCTCCACTGAGGCATCCAATTCCAACTCACCTTGTCCGGTACCCGCGGCTGTCACGGTGCCAACGGGAGCAGCAAGAATAAACAGGGTCGACGTCGCCTGACCCACGCTTCCTCCATTCAAAGAAGCTGTGATCCTGCGGCTGGACGGGAAGAAATATTCGCCTCGTGCACTCACTGCGAGAGCGTTGCTGAGGCGTACGGGTATGGTGGCTCCCAGCCAAAGGCCTCGCGTGTCAGTCCGCAGCTTGGCCTCGCCATTTCCCCCTATACCGAAATTCCCAAAGACGCCGATGGCAGCAGGATTTCCCGCTCCAAACGACTGACTGACACCGGCTGACGCACTTGCGCTGGCGGTTATGGAACCCAAGAATGCCCAACTGGCATGAAACGTTGGCGCGCCGATCATCCCCCAAATTGAATTCTCCGGTGATGTCCATCCCTGTCCGGGACGGTCGAACAATCCCGGCGTCGGAAACTGACAATGCCCCACGGACCCGATAAGTAACAAACCGCCCAAGATCAGGGCGCATACGATCTTACGCATTAACACGACCTCCTGAACCTGGCCGGAAGACCAGGAACCCCTGACGGTGCAGGGGACACATCAAGCCCCTCAGGCCGGCAACTCCCAAGGCCCGAGGAGCAAAGCCAACAAGCTTCCCGGATAAATGATTAGGAAAGATGCGCCCATTTTACGCTTGGCTCTCCTCAAGTCAAGAAAAAAGCCATAAAGAGCGTATCTATTCAGTTACGCAGGGCGGTTGCAGAAAACCAGTTCACCGCGGAGAGCACAGAGTTCGCAGAGAAGATGCATGGTGCGCACGGCCGTGCGCACCATGCACTCCGCGTTCTCTGCGGTGGGATTCTTGTGAATTTTCTGGCACGGGCCGCCCGTGACTGAAGGGTTACCGAAAGTTCGAGGAAAACGTTGACCGTAGCCTTTAGCGTGCTGTAGGACGGTAGCACAAAGAGTGCGACGGTACATGAACGCTTCGACACCATCACAACCCGGGTCCAATGCGCTTGGGCAGGCGATCACAGCCAGCACGGTGGGCAATGTGCTGGAGTGGTTTGACTTTGCCGTGTACGGTTATATGGCGCCGTACATTGGACCGCTCTTTTTCCCGTCACACGACCCGGTAGCGTCAACTATTGCAGCCTTCGCGGTATTTGCCATCGGATATTTGGCGCGTCCTTTGGGGGCTCTGGTTCTTGGATGGGTGGGGGATCGACTGGGCCGAAGGACCATGCTTGTCATTTCCATTACCATTCTCGGAGCGTCAAGCTGCGCCATAGGATTGCTTCCTACGCACGAGAGCATCGGAAACTTCGCGCCTGTCTTGCTGGTGCTCATGCGGCTGGCACAGGGTTTCTCCGTGGGCGGCGAGTACACAGGCTCTATGGCATATGCTTCTGAGGTGTCGCCTCACGGGCGTCGAGGCGTCCTGAGCAGCTTGGCTACCACAGGAACCATGATGGGGATTCTTCTATCCAGCACGGCAGTGTGGTTGGTGCGCTCTCTTGTCGGCCACGATGCGCTCGCAGCTTGGGGTTGGCGCATTCCTTTCCTTTTGGGACTGGTGGTCATGGTCTTTGGCATCGTGATACGAACAAGAATTCCCGAGACTGTGCACGGCGACGAGTTCCACACTGAGCGCAAAATGCATGTCATGGCAGCTTTGCGGAACCACTGGCGCGAGTTGATCCAGGCCATCGGCATTGTAACAGGCGCGAATGTCGTGCTGTATCTCATGTTCGTGTTTGTCATCCATATAGCGGTTGAAGCCGGCGCATCGCACATTGAAGAAATGAACACAATCGGACTCGCGGTAACCATCCCTGCTACAGTTTTGGGCGGCTGGCTTTCGGACCGTTTTGGCCGAAAAACCGTTTCCTTCGTAACGAACCTGGCTATGGCAGTCTGTGCTGTTCCCGCGTTTTCGCTGAGTGTCTGGTTTGCGCCTTGGCCGGGCGGACCGTCATGGGAGCCTACAGCAGCGTTCCTGGTCGGACAATTGCTTATGGCTGTGCCCATGGGGCTTGTGTTCGGTGTGCAGGGTGTCATGATAAGCGAGATGTTGCCGAGAGATGTCCGCTGCACCGTCTTCTCGATTTCTTACAGCTTGGCGATGGGCCTGTTTGCCGGAACCGCGCCTATGGTGGCAGAGTGGATGCTAAAGAGGGAGAATTGGCATTTGGGGCCGGCTTTCTATATGGTGGGTTGGCTGATTCTGGCGCTGTGGTTTATCAGCCGTCGTCGAGAGACAGCGTACACGTCCCTCGATTGAGCTTCATACTAATTCGCTTTCAAGAAAGTAAGACGGGGAGAACCTTTTTGTAAAAAGGTTCCTCCCCGACCCCCTTTCCAAAAACTTCTATCCGCCTTTGGCAATCCTGCTTCCTGGCACAGGAAGCAGGATTGCCAAAGGAATATAGAGTTTCTTGAAGAGGGTCCAGGGGAAACTTCTTTACACGAAGAAGTTTCCCTCGTGCTTTACTTCTTTGAAAACGCATCGGTATCACAACGTTTCTCACAGAACATGCATATCATTCCTTAGGTGAATACCACAGGACAGAATCCACACGCTTTAAATTGATTATGCCCGACTTCATTCAGACCACCCCGCCGCCGTCGGATTCTGAATTGAGAATACTCCGTGGCGAAGTGGACCCGCTCCGAGTAGTGATCGGGCGATAAAGAGTACTTTCTAGAGCGGTAGTAATCGGATTTGAGCGCTCCCGCTGGGGATGGCTATTCTCGTGGCAAGCGACATGCTGGGCCACGCCTCGTTAAGGATTCCCGAGTTTAAGGTAACGTCTTCCGTTCTCAGTCATCCATGTGAGCACAGCCTCTTGACGAGGAACGCAATTCACCCGCCACGCTGCTCCTTTGAGATTATCAGACAAGAAAGCACCAACCTCCACATCAAGCACAATTTGCGTAATCTCTCTTTTCCCGTTTATGCCAAGAAGCATGTAATGAGCATCACTAACGAATTTTTCCCGGCCTACAACCTTTCCTTGAAATTTTCTCTCGATATCTGAGCGCGTTATGTACGGGAAATAAGCGATGCATACTTCTTCCCACTCTCCAGGAATGACATCTCTCAGATCATAGTGGCTTGAGGGTTCCTTTACACTTATTTCCTTAAAGAACTTGTTGATTCTCCAACTGATTATGTAATCCGAACAGGAACTGGTGAGAACCAATACACCACACAAGCAAGCCATTTGTGCGCATTTGGCTACGTGAATGATCAGCTCTCTCATTGCCCCCCCTTGGTCAAGGGCATCACCACCGGGAGTGACGCACGTCGGCCGTGGCTTTCTTGCCCGACACCGGCGTGACCGCGTTTTCCAGCCTGCCTTTTCCAGCAGCGTCCAGTTTCGTGACCTCGCTACGTTTACCTCTCGCCTGCCAAGCCAAACTCACCCTAGGGCATCAGCTTGCCTGAATCGAATGTGATTTCCAAGCGATCTGTAGGAGCCGGGTTGAAGTTCCTGATCTCGTACCTGAGTACGTTCTCGGTGGCCAGTCTTCGAGCGGCCGGAGGAAGCCCGCCTACATTGAAAAACTTAGTTCCTCCTATTTCCGAGGCATCTATCGTGAAGGCTGCCAAACCAATCGCGTCTTTCCAATACGAGCCGGTCCCATGTTCGTAAATTGCCTTACGCCGTGGGTTAGAATTATCCCAATAATGTTGCACTTCATAACTATCGCGAATCGTTGTTCGGGAGCGACCTGGAAATGTAACATAGTGCACTAGCCAGGAATCTCGGCTTTCAATATGACCCGAAGTGGAACCGTTATCTGGGGACAAATCGCGTTGCTCTGAGACATCAACGTTCCGCCCGTCAACCCACATGTCGAATCGGAGGAACTTCGAATGGTCCCCTCGTTTCGGGAAGCCAACCCATTCCGTCGTCGCCTCTCCTGTGTTGAAGAAGTGATAAACCGCATCAACTTCGTAGGTTGTCTTCTTTAGTCGGATCGTCACCTCCTGTGAGTCCATTCGAATATGGTGATGCGCAGACTTCAGTGTCGCACCGCCGCTCAAGACAACGAGAGGCGCCCTGTCTGTTCTTCCCGGATTTGGGAGGACCAGAAGGGCTACCGCAATCAAGACCATCAACAACAGCCGGACACATCTCATATCTTTTCCTCACATGTAAGCAGGGAGCCACTTGGAAGAGAAATATCTGTACTTCTTCGTCGCAGTAGATCTTACTAAGGGCCTCGAACGTGAGGCTCCCGTGAAGATCAAGAGCCGCCAAGTTCATAAGTCCTTGCACCGATTCATTCCTGAGCTCCATGTGCCGACAGGATTTTCATAATTTCGCTGTTCTTTTTGTCTTGAGCGATTCTGAGCGGGGCTCCTTCCTCAAAGTGGACATCCGCACCTTTGGCCAAAAGCAGTTTCACCACGTCTGCTTGTTCAGTGAATACGGCCCATATAAGCGGTGTCCCGCCCTGATTGTCCACTGTGTTAACATCGGCTCCCTTTTGAAGCATGACCTTCACTGCTTCGACAGACCCGGCGGTGATCGCATCGATCAGCGCTGTCGCGCCGTTCTTGCGCTTTGCATTGACATCCGCACCTCTGTCTAGGAGCAGTTTTACGATATCAGTCCGACCACTGCAAGCAGCTTCCATCAGTGCCGTGGTGCCACTATAAGCGATTGTTCCATTGACATCGGCCCCTCTATCTAGGAGCAGTCCGACCGCTCCCGAGTTTCGGACGGCGGCAGCCCACATGAGAGACGTGCGGCCCCGTTCACCCGGCGCATTGATGTCAGAGCCGGCGTCAAGAAGACGGCGGATTTCTTTGTTGTCGCCAAGCACGCAAGCGATGGGCAACGTCATCTGAGCGCCGCGGGCCGCAAGAAGTGTCGCAGTGTTCACATCACCCCTCATCGCGGCCGTCTTGATGGGCGTCCAGCCGTCAGACTCCTTTGCGTTCACATCTGCTCCCTTATCCAGGAGGATTTTCGCGATGGTAGCATGACCCATTTCGACGGCCCTTGTGAGGGCAGTCCTACCAAACTTATCCTGTGTGTTAACTGAAGCCCCGTTTTCAAGCAGCACATTCGCTACGTCACGATCCCCTTTCCACGAAGCTTCCATCAGAGCGGTCCAGTCGTACTGATTTGTCGCATTAACGTCAGTACCTTCGCGGAGCAGCAGCTTCATTGTCTCCACGTTTCGCACTTCGGCAACCACCATCAGGGCGGTCCTGCCCTCTTCATCTTTTGCATTGACGTCTGCGCCTTTGGAGAGGAGGAATCGCACTACATCTGTAAGTCCTCCGCTTGCAGCCCAAATCAGGGCTGTCTCGCCCCCGGCCTCACCGGGTATGGCTCGTGGGGCCACCCTCGCATTGATGTTAGCGCCTTTGTCTAGAAGGGCTCTTACCTTCCCCAAGTCTCCAGATTGCGCAGCGCGTAAGAAATCAGAATCAAGCAGATTATCAGCCCATGTAGCTGTGGCCCAAGCCAGCGCGGCCGTGACCAGGACCAGAGCTATCATGTACTTTGTCGCTTTGAGAATGCGTCGAATCCTCATGGCAAATCCCCGGTTTTTTGAATTGGAAGGCGCGTCGGCCCAAGGCCCTCCGTCTTGGGCTCGTTTGTAAAAGGATCACAATTGGAATTAGGACATATGTCACCTGGCACCATTCATCATATGGAACAAAGCAAGATAGTCAATGAAGAATTGGTTGCCTACCGAACTATGCGTTGCAGCTAAGAATTCAGTTCCAAACGAACGCAAACTCGCGGTAATGGCGGCAATGTTTCTGAGGTTTGATGCTTTTAGTCCGGTAGGGGCGCACGGCCGTGCGCCCCTACAGTTGTGGCCCAGGTACTGAGGCGGGGAAGTCGTGGAGGAGATCACGGGTATCAACCGACCAATCTTTCGCCGTTCCGTGGACGGAGAATCCCAACAACTGCGGTCGCGCGACGAGATCATGAGAGGAAAAGACCCATGCGGCAGCAATACGGGAGTTTTGGGGGAGGGGTCTGGGGAGGCCCTTTTTACACAAAAAGGGCTTCCCCGGAATCTGCCTTTACTGGCCTCGCACTGCCTGATCGAGATAGCGGATGAGGTCCTCGTTCGCGCTTATCTTCATTTCCAGGGCTCGTTCCCAGACGTACGGTGATTCCATGCAGAGGTAGATACGTGTCTCCGGAGCGTGGGTTCGGATTCGGTCTGCGAGCCTCTTATAGATCTCTATTCGTCGCTGCACAGGTAAACGTTGCTTGCCGTCCAGTCCTCGAACAAACCCGTCGTGAAAGTACCGCAGGGGCCCAAACCGCGCCCGAACAATCTCCTTCAGGTCAGGCACAAAGCGCAGAACTCCCAGCGAGATCCATGCGATCCGCTGCGGATCTATTAAGCGGAAGATCCGGTCGATGGTGCGGTAATAGCCTTGTTCCCACCCTTGGAATGGAATGATAGGATCAAAGTGAAATCCAAGCATATACCCTTTGTTCTGAGCCTGTGCAGCAGCCTGGAGCCTTCTCTTGAGAGACGCGGCCCTCCTTTCCTCAAGCGAAGCGATCTCCGCGGCATTCATGGAGAAGCTGAGCACCACCCTGCCGCGTGGATCGATGTCAAGGAGCGTTTCCACGAAGTCGGTCTTGGTCTTGATTTCCAGGCTCGCATTTGTTTGCTGGGAAAAGAAATGAACCAGTTTGGAAGCCAGGTCCGTGATGGGATCGAGCGCGAGGGAATCGGTGAATTCGCCTGTGCAGATGCGATGGAAACGATTCGGTTCTTCGGATACCCTTTCCCGGAGCCCATCGAGCATCTCGCTCACATTGACGAAGACCTCCAGCACGGGCCGATTGAAATACGCCTGGAGCGCACAATAACGGCAATCCATGGGGCATCCCTGGCCGATGTGGAGGATTTGCAAGCCGCAGCAAACGTACTCCTTAGTGCCGGGACACGGCTTCACAAATGCGCCACGGTGCCGCATCAGACGGAGGATTCGTTTTCCGCGGCGAAAGGGGTCTGATTCCAGGGCGAGCCGCTGATATGCGTCAATCGCGTCCTGGCCAATGCGCACAGGACACGAGGGCAGCCTGCGAAGGATTTCCCTCGTGAGAGGCTCATCCCGCGCATCGCCATCGATCCAGATTTCGTCAATAGGAAAGCGCATGTGCGTGTAATCGTCTATACAATGACCTTTCAAGCAAGTAAGACGGGGAGAACCTTTTTGAAAAAAGGTTCCTCCCCGAACCCCTTTCCAAAAACTTCTATACAGGTTTGGCATCCCGGCTTCCTGTGGTGGAAGCCGGGATGCCAAACCTATATCGAGTTCCTTGAAGGGGCTCCGGACGACCCTTTCCGCAAAGAAGCTTCCACCGTGCTTTACTTGTTTGAATGCTCATTGACATCGAGCGCGCCGGAGTCACCAGAGCTGCCGTTTGATAAGTGCGAGGAGCTTTTCCGCATGCTCCCATGAATCCACATCCACCTGAATGGTGCAACGTTCGTCCTCAAAACTGGGGGTGGGACGAATCGATACGCCCGAACGGTCCGCCAGGCGAGTGAAACGACGATGGAATTCAGCTTCTCGTTCTGCTATTTCCGGGAATTTCCACTGGTGGAGCAGCGCTCGAAATTGCGTGGCCTTTTCCGGTACCGGCAGCTCGTGATTCTCAAGGATTCGTCTGGCCTGCTCTTCTTCAAGCAATGCCGCGACTTCGCGGCCGCTGTGCACGGAAAGATCAAAGAGCTCGCCGAGCACTTCTTCAGCCTTGTTCGCATTAAGTCCTAGATCCTGAGCAAGCTTCACCAGCCGCTGCCGCTCCGCCGGCTTCATGAGGGCCAGCAAAGCCGCGGTCTTTTCATTGATTCGACCCAGCGCAAGGCGTTCCAGCACGTCATCTTTCAACGAACCTATGGCCTGGAGCCGGTCGATCTTTGGGCCCATCGCGGGAATTCCCAACGCAGGGAAGAAATCACGGGCTGCCTGGTCTCTCGGAAACAACTGGAGCAACCGCATCACCACGTAAGCAGTGGCAGCCTTATCCAGAGATCGCTGGGCAACGTTGTCCCAGAAAGCCAGAGCGTACACTTCACGCTCGGGAACCTTGGGGGCAAGCGCCAACACCCGAAGCGAATCGATGCCAGCCTGCAATGCTGCCGTGAGTCGCCGACGCCCAAGCACAGGCCGAAATCGACGATCTGGCCGTTCCTGAACGACCGGAGGATTAATGATTCCCACGGTGCGAACAGACTGCAAGAGAGACTGCAAATCGTCGTAACACGGAACGAGGTACGTCCGGTCGTCAAGGTCGATCTGGTCAAGCCGGATCGTGAGGTCTCGTGTGCAAGCCAACCAGTCCACGATACCACTCCGCTTCGTCAGTTTTACCCTTTTTCTCGCAACCTAATGCCACAATTTCGCATTTGCGGGCAAGCTCCCCAATCGCGGCCTGCCGGTAATCAGGCCGCAAATCCTGCCGATCCAAAAGCTTCAGTATGGCCTTGATCCTGAACCGATCTATGGCCGGCGTCACACGAGAAAGTTGATCATCGTGCCCGCCGTGCTTAATGACCAAAGGCTCTGCAACGAAATGCACAGGGTAGAAAGCGGTGAGCCTTAGCCACATATCGTAATCTTCCGCCGCGGGGAGTGATTCATCAAACCATCCTACCCGGTCCAGTAAAGCCCGCGAAATAATCACCGAAGAGGGACTAATCAGGCAGAGTTCCAGGGCTCGGTCAAAAAACCGGCCACCCTGTTTGGCGTGTTTAGCTCTTGGACGCACGTTCTTGCCATCCCTCAGCCAGATCTCGTCCGTGTGACAAACGAAGGTCTCGTCGCCGTGCCGGAAAAGCTCGATCTGCCGTTTAAGCTTCTCAGGCAGCCATTCGTCATCCGAATCGAGGAAACTCACTAGCTCGCCGCTTGAGTGCCGAATCCCAAGATTGCGAGCTGCGGCCACGCCTCGGTTTTCTTGGAAGATAGCGGACAGCTTCCCTCGACACCGCGCAATCACGGCCTGTGTCGCGTCCGTGGAACCGTCATCGACCACGATAAGCTCATAATCGCGGAAGGATTGCGCCAAAACCGAGTTTATGGCCCGCTCCAGCACAGGAGCTCGATTGTACGTGGGTATGATCACCGATACGAGAGGCATGGCGTCAGCCCGGAGCCATCTTAGGAAGAGATTCCGGGGGAACCCTTTTTTTGGTAGAAAAGCGTTCCCCCGGGCCCCTTCCCAAAAGACTTCATTACGGTGGCACACGACACTTCCTGCCCAAATCGGACCGGGGGCTTAGGTGTCGATGGCGTCATTGTCGGAGCATACAAGTTCTGGGGTGGCTTGTCAGGAGGGCGTCGTACACTTCTTGCCAAAATCATTGCCTTATGAGGTCAGTGAGCGGAAGAATCTCAGTGATGTCGAGCACGAGCCTCACATTCTTGATCGATTGTCCCCGATATGGATTAGAGCACGAGAGATTGATTTAAGTCTCGTGTTCCCAAGATCCTCAAGTCGCTTTGGATATCGGTCGCTGACGTGCTTGAAAAATCACAGAAGTGACCAATTCTATAAATAGACCATAAATCATGCCAAAAACTAATGTCAGAACAAAGAGTATTTCGGGATATTGGGGCGTCAGTAAGCAGCTAAAAGCCAAGGGCATACTAAAAAGAAAACCCATAACCATGCCATGTATGGTCCAATGGCACAGGCTTAAACCGCTTATCCCAATGGCAAATCCCACCAAAGTTCTGTTGCAAAGTATTTCGCCGATTGCCGGATAAGGCAGTTGTGCGGCAACTTTTGAAGCAAGACCTGCTTCTATGTCAGCAATTATGCAAAAAAGCCCGGAAAATAAGCCACATATAGTGGCAACCATAACTCTTTTCTTCATATGGTGAGTTTCCTAACGAAAGCTTGAGACAGTGGCGGCCTTACAGCGTTACCCTAGGAGCCTACCAGGCCAATCCCACAGAAGCTCACAGGCCTGGATTGAAGCGCATCGGAATCCGCTGTAGCGCGTGGGACGCCTCCCGCCAGGGGAGAGGGATGCACCGGCAGGGACGCCGGTGCCTACCAAAGCCCTTTCCCCTCTCTTGATGGGAGGGGAAAGGGGAGGGTGAAATCGGCCCAACCTTAATGCGCTGCCGTATAAAGCAGCAGCTCCTACGTTCCAAATGAGGTTCGGCCGCATCCGCCGCGCGCAGGTTTTGCGGCTTCCTGGGGCGGCCTTGCGTCGTAGTACGCCTGAATCCTCCTGCACGCGTCGTCCTTAACGGTTTGCCACGTGCAGAACGCAGCGGTCCTAATCCGACCTGTATCCACATCTTCGTATGCGAAGACTGCTGGGCAATCTCTCACTCGTGCATCTTCAAGCCCTCCCTGATCCTCATACGGAATCGTCATCATGGTGAGCACTCGCTTGAACGCGGTTCGTTCGCTCAGAATGCGGTCTACTTTGCGTCCACGAATGAGGTCGAGGATTGCCGCGGCCGCGTTCCGAATCGTGCGTTCTCCGAAGACTGCTTTCAGATTCAGCGCGGAAGCCATGAGCCTAACCATGAGGAACAGCGTTGATAGCTCGAAGAGCTTCCGCCTCAGTCCACGGGCGGGCAGAGACGAGGATTTATGAAGGAGCCGTGTGTCGAGCTCTCTGAGCGAAACAAGCAGCGCGGAGAGCGGCTTTGTCAGGTATCGCGAGACCGGGTGGTAACGTTCGCCGTCTGAAACGAGCAGCGTCGCGCTCTCGCAATTCGGATGAGAGCCGCCAAGAGTTTGTTTGCCGAAGAAGCGTGACAGGACATTGAATTTCATCATGCCGGTGGGCACGAACTCGATGCCGGAGAGCATCCGCTCAAAGATACCTTCTACGCATTCGGTGGTGGTGGGTTCCAGTTTGACCGCAGTAGAATCCCAACAAGGTGTGAGCGGGACAAATGCCCAGACAGAGACGTGCTCTCTGTATTCGTGGATGAACTCCATGAGTTCGGCCATGTTCGTGTCATTCACGCCCGATGCCACGGTGGTGACGATCACCAGCTTATTCACGCCGCAGTCAATCACGTTTTCCAAGGCCCTGCGCTTCACCGCGAGCGAATTGTCACCTCTCAAAGTATGGTAGACCTCCGGCCGTGTCCCGTCGAAGCCGAAGTTCAGTTGCAGGCCCATGGAGCAGAGTTGGCGGCAATAATCTCGATCCACCAGTTTGAGGCCGTTGGTGAAGAGCTGCACCTGAAAGCCATAAGAGCGAGTCATCCGGACAATGTCGAGGAATTGTTCGTGAACCGTGGGCTCGCCGCCGAAAAAGCAGATATTCGGCTTAGGATCGTTGTGTTGAAAGTGCCTGAGGATGTTCTCGAAGTACTCCAATGGCGGATGGAACGTGAACCCCATGGCGTCGATATATGCTAAGCAGATAGGGCAGCGTTGGTTGCACAAGTTGGTCACGTCGATCGCAACGGTGCTGGGCTGCGTGTGGGCCTGATGGTCACACTGGGAACAATCGAGCGTGCACGCCTGGAAGGTCGGCTCCTGATAATCGGTGACGAGCCTCTTCCAACGCCATTTGCGCGCGTCTTTGCTCACGAGGGACGCGCTCCGGCCGCATTCCCTGCAAAACTTGACCAAATACGCCTTGTTGTCGCGAATTTCGTACGCCGCGTCTGCCGGGCGTCCGCATTTCTCACAAAGACCTGTTTTCATCTGTCGCTCCCCGGCCTACGGGAACCGGTTCTAGGGAAAGGAACCCGCAGCCGATGCTGGATTTAAGAGACGCTGCATGTAAATCCCGGTGGATATTGGGGTGGGGACATATCACATGGTTTTTTCTTGTCAAGAGCGAACGAGATGAAATAGATTAAAAAGTTTGGGAATTGTTCGCTTCGGAAGACCGAAAGGCGACCTCGCCCACGGAAGGAAACAGCGCGTTTCGTTGCTGCGGCCCCCTTTTCTTGACAAGGGGGCTTTTGGTAGGTGAGTCTGAGAAATCCGCAGTCTTGGAGTTGAAGATGATCATCCGTAGAGAAGTGGAGTCTGATGCTGAGATGATTTCCGAGGTCACGAAAGCGGCCTTTGAGAATCATCCTTATAGTAATCAGACGGAACATTTCATCGTTAACGCATTGCGAGCTGCCAATGCGCTTACTATTTCATTGGTCGCGGAGGTTTGCGGAAGGGTGGTAGGCCATATAGCTTTTTCGCCCGTAACCGTTTCTGACGGAAGCCAAGATTGGTACGGTGTCGGCCCTGTATCCGTATTGCCGGAATGCCAGAATCAAGGTATCGGAAGATCTCTCGTTCAGGAGGGGTTATCCTTGCTGAAAGAATTGGGAGGCAAAGGCGGTGTTCTTGTGGGAGACCCCAAATACTACCAACGCTTCGGCTTCGAGAACCTTCCGGATTTAATCCTGGATGGCGTTCCGCAAGAGAATTTTCTCGCTTTGGCGTTCGATAAGAACAGCCCTAAGGGAGTTGTGGTGTTTCACCAAGGATTTTCTGCGAAGGGCTGACACCGGGAATTACACCGGGTGCCACTGCTAGCTTGCTAGCAGTGTTCTTCGGAAAGCACTGCTGGACAAGCCAGCAGTGGCACCCAATGAAGAGCCGTCATTCCGACTTTTGCCCGAGTGACCTCTCGGAACCCGCAACCGTATTTGTGAAATTAAGTATTCAGTTGTCCGAGTCTGTTCCGTGAGCGTCTTGCTGGTCGAGGTCGTATTCTTTGAGCTTATGTTGGAGGGTGCGCCGTGTGATGCCCAGGATGCGAGCGGTGCGTGTGCGGTTGCCGTCATTGTCTTCCAGGGTGCGGATGATCAGCTCTCGTTCCATCTCCCTGATAGTCATTCCGGGTTTGAAGCCTTGGCGGACTTCCAGCGAAAGGGTGTCGCCCGATGCTTCGCGGATCACCTCGGGGAGTTCAGGGAAGATCACGTAATCTTCGCGGCTGAATATGACGGATCGTTCCACAATATTTTCGAGCTCTCTGATGTTACCCGGCCAGGAATAGCGCATGAGCGCATCCAGGGCTCTTGGATGGAAGCCCTGGACGTTCTTGTTGTTTTTTTCATTGTAGATCTTGAGAAAATGCTCTGCGAGTAAGGGAATGTCTTCCTTGCGATCTCTCAGGGGAGGCAGATGGATAGGCACCACATTGAGCCTATAGAAGAGATCCTCCCTGAAAGTGCCCTTCTTGACTTCGTCCAGAAGCACCTTGTTTGAAGCGGCAATAATGCGGATGTCCACCTTGACGGTGCGTGTGGATCCCAAGGGCTCAAATTCACGCTCTTGGAGAACTCGGAGGAGCTTGGCCTGCGTGGCCAGGGACATCTCGCCGATCTCGTCCAAGAATATTGCGCCTCCGTCTGCCAGCTCAAATCGTCCCGGACGGCGATTGACCGCGCCGGTGAACGCCCCTTTTTCGTGGCCGAAGAGCTCGCTTTCCAGGAGAGTTTCAGGGAGCGCCGCGCAATTGACTTTGATGAACCGTTTGTCCGATCTACCCGACCCCTGATGAAGAGCGTTGGCAATGAGCTCTTTGCCCGTGCCTGATTCGCCCAGGATGAGCACGGACGCCTCCGTTGGAGCTACCATCGCCACGGTTTCCAGAATCTCCTTCATCACGGGCGACTTGCCCACGATCCGGGAAGCATCGAAGAGGCTTTCCAGCCTTCTTCGCTGCAAGATGTTCTCGGCCTTGAGTCTCCAGAATTCCAGCGTCTGCCTGATCTTGATACGCAGCTCATCCACATCCAGCGGCTTGGTCAAATAGTCGTGCGCCCCGGCCTGGAGCGCTTCCACCGCGGTCTCGACGGACGCGTGCGCGGTGATGATGATGACGGGGATCGCTGGTGAGATCTTCTTGATCTCCTTAAGCGCATCGATGCCGTCCATTTGGGACATGCGATTGTCCATGAGGATGAGATCGTAGAATCCTGCGGACACCTTGCCGATCGCGTCGGTGCCGTCATCAGCCTCGTACACCTCGTATCCGTCCAAGGAGAGATTGGCTTTGAGCATTTTCCGCTGGGACGGTTCGTCGTCCACAACGAGAATTTTTCCTTTGTTTTCCACCATTATCCGATCACACTCAAAATACGTAGTATGTGGGCCGTTGTAGGGGCGGCGCTCATGCTTGTCGCGCGCCGACTACCTGCTCCTCCTCTTCAGTTCCGTCCGTGGGCTGAAGCTGATCCGTGCGGTACGATTGGAGTGTCACGATGAATCGGGAGCCTCTTCCCGGCTCCGATTCCACTTCGATATCGCCGCCGTGGCCTTCCACTATAGACTTAACGATTGCCAGACCCAAGCCGGTACCTTTTCTCTTTGTAGTAAAGAACGGATCGAAGAGCTTGTCGTGATTCTCCCTCGGGATGCCTTCGCCGCTATCTTCCACCACAATGGTAAGTTTCCCGTCCTGCTCGTTTCCGCGGCTGATGGTAACTTTTCCACCTTTGGGAGTGGCTTCGATAGCATTGAGCAGGATATTGAGGAAGACCTGGGTAATCTGGTCCGTATCCATGAGCACCAGAGGCGTCTCAGCTTGCGGAGCAGGCTGTCGCACTATGTCAACACCGGCTTCCATAGCCTCACGCTGGAGCACTCGCACACAATGGTCCAAGATCTCATCCGCGGAACGCACGGCCAGGCGCGGCTCTCTGGGCTTGGAATAGGCGAGCAGCTTGGATATAACACGGTTGAGCCTGTCTACTTCGGTGACCATAAGATCCGTGTATCGATAGTCTTCCTCTTCCAGGGGGAGTTTCTTCTGAAAATATTGGATGAACCCCCGGATCGAATTGAGCGGATTGCGGATCTCATGCGCGACGCCCGCGGAGAGTCGTCCAAGCGCAGCAAATTTCTCGTTAACTGCAACCTTTTGCTCCAGCTCACGGATCATGGTCATGTCCCGGACAATTATGACCGCGCCGCGACTCACTCTCGAATCAGGCTCTTTCAGCGCGGAGACGGACAGGGCCAAGAAGCGCTTGCCCCGAACCCCATCTGCGAGGTTTACCTCCTTTTCCAAAACTTCGCTGGGGTCTGCCAGGACCTGGCGGACTTCTTCTTCAAGCGGCAGAAGCTCCGCGATCGGCCGGCCATCCACTTCTTCCTTGGACTTGCCCAGTGTCTCCAACGCGGACGGATTGAAAGTTGCCACCTTGAGCGACGGGCTCACCGTAATCAATCCGTTGGCCATGCTCTCGACCACGTTACGGGTGTACGTTCGCATTTCGTCAAGGGTTCTGCGCACGAGGTACGAATTCTGAACCACGAATATGAAGTAGATGCTTGCGGACCCAATAATGAAAAGGGTAATTCCCATGAAGATCGCGTAGAGAATATCCTGTTGCTGGATTTGCTTGAACCGATCCAACTTCAGGCCCAGGAAGAGCACCTGCTTGGGATCCCTATCGAACACGTCCAGAAGCTCTTTCCCAATGGCAGTGTGACGCGATACCACCTCAGCCTGCGCAAGCTGATCGCTGAATGGAGTGAAAGGTTTCCAAATCTCAAGGACTTCGCTCCCGTGTTCGATCTCCCGTTTGAACGAAATGGGTTCGCCCGTACGAATCACTGTCCTCAGGGCTTCCATGTCTTTGCCCATGAGGAGCCGCAGGCCGATGTTCTGAGGTTCGCTGTGCGCCAGGATCACGCCTTCGCCGTCAATGAGGCCCACCCAGGCTACGTCCGGGTCCTTCGCGGCCTGCTCGATGAGCATCTGGAGGTTTTCGACTCCCCAATCGCCTTCCATAAAACCCGTGCGTGTACCTGCCTCAAGCGTGCGAATCACGGAAACGCCCTGCCGGGCTGCGAATTCGTCCACGCGCTGGTTCTGGTAGTTCACCGTTCTCAAGGTGAAGAGCACCACGATCACGAGAAGCGTACCCGCCACCAAGAATATGGATACGACCGGCAAGTACTTCCTGAGAGACCTGATCTGCATCTAGCCCTTACTCGCTCACTATTGACCGTGCGTAGCTCTCGGAGAGCGCAGAAACGACGGAGAAATCCGGGAACACGGCTCTGCTCTGAACCGGCATGTCCTAGTATACCCAATCTGGTTCGGGTTCGGTAGCCTCGCAATCTTCGTCCGTGCAACTCCGACGAAGACGGCAGTGCGTGTTCGTGTGCAGTCCTACCATCTTCTCGTAAGCACTTCAAGTGCAGTGCAAAGAGAATCATCGCGTGAGGTGATTGCCTGGCGCACACTCCGATTGCCGACCCCTATGGCGGGCTTGTGCACGAGACGCTTCCGGACGGAGTTAGGTGAACGAAAGGGAGTCCTGGAGGTCCAAAGGAGTAAAAAGGCGGGAGGGTGCGATTCTTGGTTGAAAAGTTCGGCCGAATATGTTAAGCAGTGCTTTAGTTTTTTGGCAAAACCTAGTGAAACTGCTAGGTATTACGTTATAGGGGTTGCGGGCGATACATGATTGAAAGCAATGCCAAAGTTCAAGACTACTCGTGGGTAGAAAAGGGACGACGACTCCTCGACCAAGGCGACGTCTCATCGGCCCTGGTGCAGTACGAAAAGGCTTTCGATCCGGATGTTCTCGATGAAGCCGAAGCCAGGGCTATGCTGATCGAGGCTCGCTCTCACCTTTCCCGCAAGTATTACGTGGAGGCGCTGGAGTGCTTTGAGGAAGCTCTTATGATGGGGACCGATCGGCAACGCGGGCAGGCGCTGGAAGGGATCTCTATCATCGGTGAAATCATGGTGAGAGTACGGACTATCAATGCGGAGCTCAAGAGTGTCCTCAAGAAGACCTTCGGCAAGAAGAGCCCAGCGACTAAGGGACTCGCGCTCGTTTCGGATGCGGAGAATGTGCTTCTGATATCGAGAGAGGCGGTAGAGCGCCTCCCCAGCCCTCTGTCTAGAGGTGGGAAGATTCAGTCATTGCCGCCGCATCTGCACGATTACCCGTTGCCGCTTAAGACTGATAGATGCATACCCTTCGCGGACGAAAAGGACCTGCGCTTCCTGGTGGAAGTAATCGAACACGTGGCCAAGACCAACGGCGACACCGCAAACGCGCCGGGGGCCACTGGATAGCTCGGGCCCGATTTGATGAGTTAGGGGGGGGTGCCCCGCGCAGGTCTCTCGAAGCGCGGCGCCGTTTGTTGCCACGACGGGCAATGAGAGATTTTCCATTGATCTCGCGTTAAGTCTTCAGCCTCATCCGCAATCCTCTTACTTCATTGTGATAGATACTTGAGACCAAGGTCGTGCTGTGTTACTCTCACTGGTTAACCGCCCGGTGCATTTCGATCCAGCACAATACGAGCCTACATAATGAAAGGGAGAGTCAAATATGACCAGCAAACCCTGGGAGAGTTCTAAGTGGCCCGCTGAGGTTCCCCATGACATTTCCGGATACGAGAAGCCTCTCTATACGATCCTGGACGATTCCGCGAGGGATTACCCGAACCAGGTTTTCACGATCTTCAACGATGCTACGCGCACCTTTGCCCAGGTGAAACAGGCTGCGGACAAGGTTGCAGGCTTTTTGGCTTCCAGGGGAATCCGGAAAGGTGATCGAGTCGCGATTTTCCTGCCCAACCTCCCGCACTTTCCCATAGTCTTCTTCGGAATACTCAAGGCCGGCGGGGTATGCGTAACCTGCAATCCGCTATACACCGCCCACGAATTGAACTTCCAGCTCAAGGACGCCGGCGCTAAAGCGGTCTTCTGCATGGACCATCCCGCGTTCTATCCGACCACACTGGAGGCGATCAAAGGGACGCAGGTCGAAACCGTGGTGATCTGCAACGTGAAATCGTTCCTTCCGCCGATCAAAGGTTTTCTTGGGGGGCTGCTGGGAAAGATCCCCAAGGCAGGGAAGTACGAGCCGGGGCATGTCTTCTTTGACGATATCATGAATTCAGCCCAGCCCGCTCCCGGTCCGGTGGACATCGATCCTTTGGAAGATCTGGCCGTGATCATTTATACGGGCGGCACCACGGGTGTGCCCAAGGGCGCGGCGCTCACCCATTCGAACATTGTGTCAAACCTGACAATGCTCGACGAATGGACACGGATGCAGCACGAGCCTGGCGGGCCCCTGGAGAAGGCCAGGCGCGGCGGCTTCCATTGCTACCTGGGCGTGCTGCCCTGGTATCATAGTTTCGGGCTCACCGTCTGCATGTTGGCCGCGTGCTCGTCCGGGAACCGACTCGTGTGCATACCGGATCCTCGCGCGGGCAACCCGCCGTTCACTGAAGTTCTCAAGGCGGTTCAGCATTACAAGGCTACGGTGGTGCCTGCGGTACCCACCATCTTCGTCGCGTTCACGAACCACCCCTTGCTCGACAAATTCGATCTGACATCCATCATCGCGTGCGCGTCCGGCGGAGCGCCCATGCCCGTTGAAGTGGCAAAGCGGTTCGAAGCCAAGACCGGCGCGGTCATCTTCGAAGGCTACGGCCTCAGTGAAACATCTCCCATCGTGACCACCAATCCCACGGAGAAAGACAACCGGAAGTTTGGATCGGTGGGTTTCCCCATCTGTGGCACGGACATCAAGATCGTCGATATCGATACCGGAATGACGGAGTTGGCTCCAGGAGAAGACGGTGAAATAGCCATTTGCGGACCCCAGGTTATGAAGGGCTATTGGAACAAGCCTGAAGAGACCGCAAATGTCTTCCGCCAGCTCGACGGCAAGCGGTATTTCCTCACCGGTGATATCGGGCATTTTGACGAAGAAGGATTCTTGCTCATCACCGATCGCAAGAAGGACCTGATTCTCGTTGGCGGCTTCAATGTGTATCCACGCGATGTGGAGGAGATCCTGTTCACGCATCCAAAAGTAGCCCTGGCAGCGGTGGTGGGAGTGCCCGACCCGAAGAGCGGGGAAGCGCCCAAGGCGTACATTCAGCTCAAGCCAGGTGAGCAGGCCACCGAAGAGGAATTCCTTGTATTCTGTAAGGATAAGATGGCAGGTTATAAGCGGCCTCGATCCATCGAGTTCCGTGAGACCCTACCGACTTCGGTAATCGGCAAGGTGCTCAGACGCGTGCTCAAGGACGAGGAGCGAGCCAAGAGCAAAGGCTGAGCCACGTATTTTCCCTAATACACGACGGCCTCCGGAGATGACTCCGGAGGCCGTTCTTTTTTGGCGCGAGACTACGCTATCTTACGCAGCAAGAAGTGACAGGCCACTGGCCCAACGAAACGTCGGGTCAGTGGCACCCAAAAGGAAATCACTATCGGCTCGAGTGCCACGGACCTGAGCTCTGGCAGGTCCGTGTTCGATTGAGGCGACTCTATTCATTCTCGAAAGGTCTGTCGGTATTGGATCGCACTCCCAGATGAAGCGGCAGCAGCTCTACCAGCTATTTGATCGTCAATTTCAGCAGACTGTCTCTGGGTTCCGGAATTCCTCGATGGGGAATACTCAAGGTACCCCCCCTTTACCTAAAAATGGCCCACTCTCAATGGACGAGGCAAATCTTGCTTGGTGCCACGGATGTGCCGAAGGCTCATCCGTGCCGGTCTGGTCCGGTGGAATATTCTGGGCATAGGGGTCAGGGGCATAGGCGCTAACTTCTTGCTCGCGTTTTGGATTTAGAAGGAGTATAGCACGTTCCTGGGAGGGACGGCTATGCACATAGAAGACGTTTTGGATAAGGAAGACTGGGCGGTTATCGAGAGTCT
>JBFLZC010000005.1:0-238555 GCA_040756375.1 Thermodesulfobacteriota bacterium | reverse complement strand
AAGGTTGCCATCACGGCATGTATGCGAAAACTCCTGATCATTCTCAATGCCATGGTCAGGAAGAGAGAACTGTACCGGGAAGTTTTCGCTTGACACAAAACACAGTCGCTCCAAACCACCCCATACGGAGGCCCGGCCGGGGGCGCTACCATCTTACAGTAGGGCCGGCGTCTCTGCCGGTCATTAACAATGTCACCCGTTTCATCGCGAATTCGCATCATCCTCTCATCCGGGCGGCAAGTCTCCTGGCCAGGAGTTCCGAGGCGACCAGCGCGGCCATGGCCAGGACGACCGAGATCACGCAGAGCCGAAAGGCCCCTTGCTCTCCTCCGGGTACTTGAGTCAACGTGTAAAGTGCTAGCGGGAGCGTCCTCGTCTCACCCGGGATGTTTGATACGAAGGTGATCGTCGCCCCGAACTCACTCAAGCTTCGGGCAAAGGCCAGGATGACTCCCGTGAGGATGCCGGGAAGGATCAGGGGAAGGGTAATCGTGAAGAAGACGCGCACAGGACCCGCGCCCAGGGTTCGAGCGGCAGCTTCGAGGCCTTGATCCACGCCTTCCACTGACAGACGCACAGCGCGGACCAGGAGCGGGAAGGCCATAACAGCAGAGGCAACCGCTGCCCCCTTCCAGTTGAACGCAAAGGTTATTCCGAACACGTCGTGGAGCCAGGCTCCGATCACCCCCTTCCTTCCCAGAAGGACCAGGAGGATGTAGCCCATCACTACTGGGGGGAGCACCAGCGGCAAATGCACGAGGCCATCAATCAGCAGCTTGCCCGGGAAGTTCTTGCGCGCCAAGAGCCACGCGAGGTATATGCCTGGGGGCAGGCTCCCAGCAACCGCCCAACCGGACACCCAAATGCTAAGCTGTAAAACCTCCTTTTCAAGAGGCGATAAGAGGAGAATATCCATCAATATACCGCAAATCCGCACTTCTCGAAGACAGCCCTGGCTTTTGGGCCTCTCAAGAAATCGAGGAACGCGCGAGCTCTGGCATTATCCACTCCCGAAACGATCGCCGCGGGATAGATGATCCGCGGATGTGAATCTTCCGGAAACATCGCCACCACCTTGACTTTATCTGATATGACCGCGTCCGAGCTATACACGATCCCCAACGGGCATTCTTCCCGCTCCACAAGGGTGAGAGCCGCTCGGACATTGTCTGCTCGCGCCAGCTTGTTCGCAACTTGCGACCACACGCCGAGTTTTTCGAGCGCGGCCTTCGCATATTTACCGGCAGGCACATGATCCGGGTCGCCAACTGCTAGACGCTCCTGCCCCAAGGCTTTTGCCAAGGGAAACCCCGAACCAATGTCTAATTCAGCACTGCTCTTCCGGGGAGCGATGAGCACGAGTCTGTTTCCGAGCAGATCGACGCGGGTTTCGGGCACGATCAACCGCCTTTCGGCCAGGTAATTCATCCATTCCACGTCAGCTGAAATGAAAATCTCAGCCGGAGCGCCATTCGCGATTTGCTTTGCCAGGGCTGATGAAGAGGCGAAGGAGGCGGTCACGTTTCCTCTGTCCGAGAATAGCGTGCTTATCTCAGTGATTGAGGTTGTCAAAGATGCCGCAGCAAAGACCTTGATCCGGTCAGGAGCTTGCGCACCGGAAGCGTCCGCTAAGGTAGAGGTCAGTGTTATCAAGGCCCAGACAACAATTGCTTGGCGCCAAGAGGTTCTCATAGGCAATTTGCTCCCTCGACTCCGCTGCACGCGATTACGCAGGCGATGAGCAACGTGGTCACGCACTGTCTCCTTCGAGGATGCGTTCTGTCAGAACCCACACCAACGTGAAGATCATGTCCAGCTCGAACCAGCGTGCGATCGACTTATCGAATAGCACGGAAACGGACGCGGGAAATTCATCGTCCGCTTTCCAAAGCACGTACGTAACCGGTATTTGAGGAAAAGGCTCGAATCGCATTGCTTTGTCGCCATACGCAACGGGAAGGCCTCCCAGTTGACGGCCTCGGGCCACAAAGGCATCCGGATCCTGTCCGTATCGGCGAACAATCGGCCGCACATGGAGCGCATGAGGGCCTTGGAAGAACGTCACTCCGCCAGGGAAGTCCTTTTCGCTCGCATCCACGTGGTCCACCGGGCCTCCGTTTGGGGCCACCAGGTACCGGATGATCAGGATTTGGAACTCTTCGGTGAGTGGTCGGTCGGGTTTGGGCGAGATCTCGACGATCTGCTGTGCTATGGGATCCACACGGTATAACGCATCAAGAAACGCGACCTCATACCCTGACCCCGGTGTAGCCTCCTTCACTCCTTCTCGACCCAGTATTTCGTCACGAGATCGTGCCGCCAGGTCGTCCCAATGCATCTGATTCGGCGCTGCGCAGCTCATCTCCTATCCTCTCTCGAACTCTTCTCTCAGGATGCAGTCCCGGAGCCTTTTCCTGAAGAAGAGACTGCCTTTTTTCAGGAAATCCGGCTTTTTTTCGCGGGCACCACACTATATCACGGTATTGGTGTCGTGAAGGTCACTTCTTGCCGCGGGACTATTTGTTCTACGGCAGTTTGTGGTACAATGTTACAAGTGGGAAATATCCGGTGTCTTCAGAAAGCAATCCGATGAACGATCCTGTCAGAGTTGCGGAATTCTCCAAGGGATTTGCAGGTAGCGTTGAGACTCCTTGTGCAGCGGTGGATAATACGCCTCCCGGGCTCTTACGTCTATTCGCTTCATTCTTGCGGTTGGGAATTACCGCGTTTGGCGGTCCGGCCATGGTAGCGTATGTCCGTAAGATGGCTGTCGGACGGAAGAAATGGATTGACCAGGAATCCTTTCAAGATGGGATTGCCCTATGCCAGACTATCCCCGGGGCGACCGTGATGCAGCTGGCGGCGTACGTGGGTTTAAAAGTGCGAGGGGTACGGGGCGCGGCCGTAAGCTTCGTCGGGTTTGGTCTTCCCGCATTCCTTCTCATGCTGGGACTCTCTATCTCCTATGGGCATATGCACACTTTGCCGACCGTGATCTCTGTCTTCAGGGGACTTCAGGCCGTGATCGTGGCTGTTGTGGCCAATGCGACCGTATCTTTTGGAAAGAGCTCGCTGAAAAATTGGAAAAGCGTGCTAATCGCCGTTGTGGCTGCAGGGCTTTTTGGGCTGATGGCAAACCCGGTCCTCATTATCGCGCTGGCAGCTTTCTTTGGAATTCTCCTCAATGGCAGACAGCCGGTTCCTCGTAGTGCTCCCCATGCAGGAACCATGCGGAGTACGACCATTCCATTATTGCTCCTTGTTCTGGCTTCCGTGGGGTGCCTTTCTCTGCTTTATTTCTATGAAAAGCAGCTTTCAAGCCTTGCTTTACTCATGTCCAAGATCGACATCCTGGCCTTCGGCGGCGCATTTGCATCTGTCCCCCTCATGTTCCATGAAATCGTCGAGGTCCGCTCTTGGATGGACGCCTCGACGTTGCTTAACGGAATCGTACTCGGGCAGTTTACTCCCGGTCCAATCGTAATGACGGCAACCTTTGTGGGGTATCTGGTTCACGGGATACTCGGGGCCGTCATTGCTACCATAGCCATCTTCCTGCCTTCATTTCTCATTTTGATCGGCATAGCCCCGTGGTTCGATAGAGTGCGCTCGTCACCGTGGTTCTCGAGGGCCATCCTTGGCATTGTGTGCTCTTTTGTAGGCCTCTTGTTCACAGTAACCATCCGGTTTGCTCTGAACGTGCAGTGGGACTGGCCTCACATAGTCCTTGGAGTTGCGGCTTTCACGGCTTTGCTTCTAAAAGTGGATATTCTCTGGGTGGTTCTTGCAGGAACCGCGATTTCGGCATTTGTTCTTTAGGAGTCTTCGAAAATAGAGGTCTGTGTGGATAGTCAAACTGGCATTGAGCGTCCTTCACGCCGGTAGTTCATAACGAATGAGAATGGAAAGACTTTTCGCTGCGAACAAGTTGACATGGCCTTTGTTGTGGTGGTAGAAACAGCGTCATGAAGAGAAAGGGACTAGGACTGTTCTTGGTAATAGCGCTACTTGCAGGGTTTTTGCTGCCCTTGCCTGAGTGCTACATCACCAAGGTGAATTGTCCTCGGAAATCGAACGGCATTTTTCGAGTGCCTGTGAAGCAGTGTCAATCCGCGAAGGCAAGTTGCGGCTCGGGCTGTCCCTTTGCTCAATCCTCCAGCGAACAAGGAAATCCTGAGAATCGTTACGAGCTACTCCAAAAACTGAAATCCTATCCCGTCAGATCATTGCTCACTTCGGTTGCCGATGCCGAGTGGGCTTATCTCATTGCCACCGACTCATCTTCGGTCGTTCGTGCTCCCTTCCAAGAAGCACGTTTCATCCGGCCTATCAACGGATGTGAACGAGCTTCTCCCATTTTGCTTCAGAAACAGTCACTTCTGATTTGAGATTTCCCCCTTCCGGTCCGCCCTATGCGCACTGTGCCGATAGTAGTGCGCTGAGCTAACTTCACAAATACATTCGAATAGTTATCCTTGCAGGAGGTTTCTATGATCCACTGGAATTACGTTCTGGGCGAGATCTTCCGCCGATGGCGGAGAACCTCGGTCAGTGTATCTCTTATAGCGTTCTCGATTGGAGTTCTCTTTGTGGTGAATACAATCGGAACTTCTTTTCAGCAGGCTTTCCGAGCTCCTCTTGACGATGTAGGTGCAACGCTCACCGTGCAGCGTTCCGGTGACGTGCCTGAAAAGATGGAAGGTGCTGTGCTGCCTTGCTCGGTCGCGCCCATTCATCAGGATGAAGTCCGGAAAATAGCCCAGCTACCGGGCATACAGTCAGCCAACGAGGCGTTGCTGATCTGGCACTTTGGGCCGGAAGGATTTCGGATTGTTGTCGGCCTGCGTTCAAATGACGAGTCAGGTCCGGCCCTCCTGAAGAAGGCTCTCATGTCCGGAAGGTTTCTCGACGAGGCCAATCCCAAAGCTGCGGTTGTCGATCTGTCTTTCGCAAGAACCGAGGGTCTTGAAGTGGGGCAGACGCTCAAACTTCAGGACAGCACGTTTGAGATTGCGGGAATAGTTGATTCCTCGCTGATCAGCCAACTGGCAGCAGCGCAGATCTATGTCACGTTGCCCGAGGCAAGACGACTTGCCGTAAATTCCCCAAGCGTCAAAGCGGTCCACAAGTTCGGCAACGAGGATTCCAATGTGCTCTTTGTCCGCGCGGATAGGGACAAAACCGATGAGTTGGCGAAACAGATCAAAGAGATCATGGGTGAAAAGGCAACAGTATCCACGCCCGCGTCCTTTACGGAGATATTGGGTGGCGTGTTTGCCCTCACTGACCGCTTTTCTTGGATGATGTCGGCCCTTTCGCTGGCGGTCGCATTCGTTCTCGTTGCCCGGACCACGGCAGCGAACGTGCGCGAACGCAGGCCCGAAATCGGAACCATGAAGACCATTGGCTGGACGACAAGGGACATTATCCGGCAAATGGGGCTCGAAACGGTTGTCATAGTAGTGCTTGGTGCGTTGGGAGGAGTCCTTCTTGGAATTTGTGCCGCCAATGCTCTGTCTCTCGTGACCATTTCCATCCCGATTCCGTGGGATATGTCTCCCAGACCCCATTTTCTGCCGGGAGGCGGCGATCAGCTCATGCGGGACGTTCGCCTTTCGGTCTCGATATCTCCCCTGCTCGTGGCCTCAGCCCTATTCGCTTCCCTGCTTATCGGTGTGGGCAGCGCGTGGGCGATGTCTCGGAGCGTAACGCGTCTGAAACCTTCGGAGGTGCTTCGCTATGAATAACATCATAATCACACGTGACCTCAGTAAGTATTTCGACGGCGTCGAGCCGGTTAGAAACGTCAACCTCTCGGTCAACCACGGTGAATTTGTTACTCTCCTCGGTCCGTCCGGGTCCGGAAAGAGCACACTGCTTGGGTTAATGGGCGGCCTGGAGAGTCCGTCCAGCGGAGAGGTTTGTCTCGAAGGACGGAATTTGGCAGAGCTTGACGAAGATCAACTGGCACTGTTGCGGCGGGACAAGGTTGGGTTTGTATTCCAGACCTTCAACCTGATTCCTACTCTTCCGGCAATAGAGAACGTCGGATTCCCCCTGTACCCGACTCGCGTGCCTATGAAAGAAAGAAAGGACCGTTCCATGGAGTTACTCCGAAAGGTCGGATTGGAAAACCGTTCCGGGAATCTCCCTTCGGAACTATCCGGAGGTGAACGCCAAAGAGTGGCCATCGCGAGGGCGCTGATCAACAATCCGAGCCTGGTCCTTTGCGACGAACCGACAGGGAACCTGGATTCCAAGACCGGCGAAGAAATCATAGAATTGCTGACGCATCTTAATGCCGAGCGCGGCCTGACCATTTTCATGGTGACTCATGACGAGAATGTGGCGCGGTATGCCCATCGGTCCTTTTTCATGAGTGACGGGGAGGTGACTGAATCATGAGACGACTTTCTCCTTTTGCGACGACTCTTATTCTTTTGTGCCTCGGCACTCTGTTCGGTTCAATAGATGCGAAGGACTGTGAAGCGAAACAGGAAATAAGAATGGAAATCCTGTTCATGAACCACGGTCCGATGCAACCCACCATCAGGGAACTCAAGACCCTGCTTGGCAGGTACTCCGGCAAAGTGAAGGCCGACTGGTTTGATTACGATCAACAGTCAGGGAAGGCCTTTATGCGAAAAAAGGGGATCACGGCACACGTTCCGCTCGTCATCTACATAAACGGCGCCTATTCCTTTAATACCGGAGGCAAACAAATAACATTTGTAGGCTTCCCGACCGGTTCAGGCCCGTATCAGTTCCAAGGGAAATGGACATTCCAAGATCTCGACCAAGTGCTCGGGTCTGTGGCGGGACGCTAAGATTGACTTTGTGAACCTAGTACAGCGATTAGGAGGCATACCGTGCTTAGTATGACCAATATCTCATATGCTTTCCGCGAACTGACAACCCGCAAGGGGCGTTCATGTGCCGCCATCATCGGCATGGCGGTAGGGATAGCTCTGTACGTAGCCTTTGCGACGCTCTCGGACGGGTACAGGCGTCTCATCCAACTTCCTTTTGCTCAACTCAGTGTGGATGTGACAATTCAGAAGCCCTCGTCAGTTCAGGCTACCAATTCGAGCAAAGGGATTAGATTGCCCTTTTCGAATCAACCCATTTCAGGCAGTGAATTGGAAAACATCGCCAAAGTCCCTGCTATTCAGGCTTTGATGCCCTCTGTCCTGCTCTGGGACCAGTCTCCGAAAGGGTTCGTGATCATCCAGGGCATCGATCCAACCACTCCCGATTTTGGCCCCGCAAAGGTGCAAGAGTGGGTGGTCAAAGGGCGGAAGCTCAATGGCAAGAGTCACGAAGTCCTGTTGGAAAAGCACTTCGCCAAGTTTCATGGAAAGAACCCAGGGGACAGCATCCTGCTCGGGACCAGGGACTTCGGGATCGTGGGTTTGGTGGAACAGAAGGAGGGCAGCACGATCTCGGCGGCAAACGCGTATGTGACAATCAATGACGCGAGAGCTCTTGCCGAGCTTCAGCCGGATACGTCAAACATGCTGTTTGCAAAACTCAGGCGGGGGGCCAACGTGGATGTTGTCCGCGAGCAGGCGGCACAGGCCCTGCCTGGAGCGATTGTGTCCAGCACAGATAACATCGGAGACATGATGAAAGGATTCAGCGCAATCTCGGGGATGTTCTCTTGGTCTATGGGAATGTTGGCGCTCGTGTTCGCTGGAACCGTGACTTACAGGATTCTCGCGGGTACAGTGAGTGAGCGCGCTGCCGAAATAGGGATCATGAAGGCAGTGGGGTGGAAGCAGGGTGACGTCACCATCGCGTTATTGACCGAGACCATTGCACTAGGGCTGATTGGAGGCCTGGCAGGAATCTTTCTGGGGTACCTGGGGAGCTTGCTCCTAGGAAGCATGAAGGTTTCTGTAACCATGCCTTGGCACCTCAGCCCGGTTGCTGCCGGAGCTGGACATACCGCGGCCTTGAACGTGCACTCCGTGCACTTGCCCGTTGCGCTGTCCATTGAAACCGTTGCGGTGGCGCTGGCTGCTGCGGTGCTGGTCAGCGGCCTAACCGGTAGCCTAGTAGCCAGAAAACTGGCCGCAGTGAAGGTAATGGAGGCCCTGCGCAGCCTCTGAGACCGCTTCGCTTTCAGAAACGTAAGAATCAGGGAGGACCTTCTTGTAACCCCGCGTCTCGCGGGGCTCCCTGACCCCCTCCCCAAGAACTTTCACAATTTTTCGGAATGCTCATTTCTCTTGCAGAGAAATGAGCATTCCGAAAACCGTGGAAATCTCTTGCCTGAGCCGTGGAGGTACCTATTTCACAAAGAAGATTTCCCCAATCTTGCCTCTTTGAATGCGCATCAGCATGAGACAAACCCATTTATCTGACTGACTTGAGCGGCGCCCCGCTGCCGATTCATTCTTCATGGCGGAAGGGGAGCCGCTCATACAAGCCAACTATTTATCCCGCAAAAGCAATGAGTGCGGACGTAGTAGCACCTGTTATCCTCTCCGCCCCCTTCCTGCCTCGGGAAACGGCTGCACCGGCAGAGCCTGCCCCGGACGTGATCCGGGGGACGCCGGTGCCTACCAAAGCCCGCCCCTTCCTGCCTCGGGACACGGCCCTGGAGTAGCCTTTTCGAGGGGCAGCGGAATTTTTGGAAAGATCCTGCAATTTTTTTCGCGGGAACCGAACTATATCCTAGTATCAGTGTCAACAAGAAAATGCCGGTCTCTTGGGTCGAACGCACAGGTTGATAAAAGATCTTGACTTTATTGAGATAATAAGTAGACTAATTGACTAGTGAATCTTGAGGACGGAGTTGGGTATGGTTCCAGCCCGCTTGGTTGCCATTATCGCCTGCATATGCTTCGTGGGGGCATCGGTGCTTCCGGCCGCGCAGCTAGCCTGTCGGTGTGCGAGCAAGATGGCTGCGCCAGGTGAAGAGGCAATACCTGATTGCTGCAAACGGGCCAAGATGCCGCCGCAATCATGTCCCATTCAAGAAGGGCCTTCAGGCTGCTGCGCTGCAAAGACCAACAGCGAGCCCTGCGCTGCGGGTAACTCGTTCGACCAACGTTGCCCTGTTTGCAGCCAGAAACAACCCTTCGATGTGGCTGCTCAATCGGGGCTTCAAGAAAACCAGCCTACCGGGCAAACAGTTGCCCTGGTTGCAAGTCTTTCTAGTGTTGACCAATTCGATTCCTTGCCCGGCCTCACGGCTCTCATAGGACCCGAACGCGTCTTGCCGACAATTGGGGTCCTCCTCCGTACGTGTGCAATCCTCTGCTGATCTTTTCTTCCCGACCGATCCGTATCTAATCTTGACTCTAAATCCGTAGTTTATAAACGCGGGGATCGCGTATCCCCAAAACAGATTCCGTACAAAGTTTTCGCCCTTATCCAGGGCTTGGCTCATTGGAGTTTATCTATGTCCAGTAAACGAGAAATGAAGAAGATCAATCTTGAGTCGCTCGAGCAGGTGGAGCGAAAGACCTCACGAGTGCACCTCAAGCGCGTCGCGATTGCCGTGGGGCTGGTGCTGGCCGTGGCAGCCAGTGCGTTCGGGTTACACCGGTTGATTTCAGGCGAGGTGCTGGCTTCACGGTTCGCAGTGAACAAGCTCACCTGTCCGGCGTGTGTCATCACGGTGCAAGAGGTTACGGCCAAGATCCCGGGTGTCGTCGAAACTGACGTGCGTTTGGCCGCGCAAGATGTAACGGTGAAGTATCGGGACGGCAAGACAGGCCCGGAAACTATCAGAGAAGCCATTGAGAAGGCCGGCTATCCGATTAAGCTCGATGGGCTGTTCAAGCCCGAGGGTGAAGGGGTGGACGGAGTGGTGATCGCGCGGGTGAACGGTCGGGCTATATTTCAGAAAGATATTGAGAGCCCGCTTAATCCCGAACAGGAAAAGCTTACGCGGAACGACCCTGCAGCAGCGTTCTTTTCCATTGTTGGCAAGGAAATGCTGCTTCAAGCGGCAGACGGAAAGCAGATTGTGATCCAGCCGCAGGAGATTGAGGACGAAGTGACCGCGATGGCCGCCAGAAAGGGAATCCCACGAGAGCAACTCATTGCGGATGCAACCAAGACATACGGATCTGAGGAGAAGTTCAACCAGCTTGTGGCTCAGCAATTAGGCGTTCGTAGACTCCTCTCCGATTACGTGGCTGAAGGAATCACGGATCCGGAGAAGAAGGAACGCACCATTGTGGCGTGGATCGGGACCGTCTTCAAGGATGCAAACGTGCAGATCCTTGACGCGGGCCTCAGAGGTAAGCTCCAGGCTTCTGTTGGAGAGTCTGACTGGAAGCTCTTCTGGCCCAGGATGATAGGACGAGATACCGAGCTGAAGCGGATTTTGGTTCAGTAGCGGAACGGCCGCGGCTCTGACAAAGAATCATTCGCGGTACAATGCAAAAATAGTAAAGAAAATCCAAGAGAAAGGAAAACAAAATCATGAAAGCATATAGTGCAGAGAAGACAGTTTTTCGGATGGCGGCAGTGGCTTTTGCTCTGCTGGTCTGCCTCAGCCTCGGCGTGGGCGTGAATTCCGCGTGGGGCTTCGGCATTCCCGCTCAGGACGTTCGGCCGGTAAACGGGGCTTTCACCTTTCCTTTATCTGCGTTTAATGACGGCAATGCCCGGTACTTCACGTACAAGCACTCACCGAACGAGTGGGTCCGATTCTTCATCGTGAAAAGCCACGACGGCGTAGTTAGAGCTGCGTTCGACGCGTGTGACGTCTGTTTTCGCTCCAAGAAAGGCTACATCCAAAAAGGGAATAACATGGTGTGCATGAACTGCGGTCTCCAGTTCCGCACAGACAAAGTCAATGAGATCAAAGGCGGCTGCAATCCTGCTCCACTGGCTAGGAAGGTCCAGGGCGAAACTCTGACCATCAGTGTGCAGGATGCCCTTTCCGGCCTAAAGTACTTCAATTAGGAGGCGAAGCGTGAAACTCCATAACATAGCAGTCAATAACCTGAGGCGCCGGAAAGCCAAGATGGTTTTCCTCATTTCCGGACTCATGATAGGTATCGCGGCCATTGTGGCGCTGATTACCACGATCCAGATCCTGTCCGAAGACATAGCGCACAAAATGGACGAGTTCGGAGCCAATATCGTGATCACACCCAAGTCCGAGGGACTCTCGCTCAATTACGGCGGAATCAATCTGGGCGGAGTTTCCTTCGACTTGCAGGAGATATCGGAGAGCGATCTGGACAAGATCGAGACCATCAAGAACGCTGCCAACGTACGAATCATCAGCCCGAAAGTCTTCGGCATCTTTGAACATCAGGGCCAGAAAGCGCTGGCGCTGGGCGTGGATTTCCCTGCCGAGCTTACGCTCAAACGCTGGTGGAAAATCACCGGCGAAAAGCCTTCCGGATTAGGGCAGATCCTCGTGGGCCATGAGGCTGCCGAGCGTTTCCAATTGAAACCTGGATCGCAGGTCCGGATCCAGGACCAGGAATTCCAGGTTTCGGGCGTGCTGGAGAATACGGGTTCTCAGGACGATCAGCTTTTCTTCATGCCGCTCAGGGTAGCCCAAAGGCTTTTCGGCAAAGAGGGCAAGATCGCCATGGCGGAAGTGGCCGCGCTGTGCCACAACTGCCCGATCAGCGACATCGTGACGCAGATATCCGAGAAAATCCCGGCAGCAAAAGTCACCGCGCTTCAACAAGTCGTCGCGAGCCGTATGGATGCGCTCCACAATCTGGAGAAGTTCTCTCTTATGGTGGCTGCGCTTATTCTTCTGGTGGGCTCAATGGTGGTCTTCGTGACCATGATGGGAAGCGTCAACGAGCGGACCCGCGAAATCGGCATCTTCAGCGCGATAGGTTTTCGGAAGTCTCACATCATGAAGATTATCCTCCTGGAAGCGCTGATCGTTTCGATCGCGTCCGGTGTGCTCGGCTATCTGGTAGGCATCGGCGCCACCAGGGTTGCCATGCCGTTTTTCACGGAGCACGTTTCCCACTTCTCTCTTGATCCTTTGGTGGCCGCTGGAGCTGTTTTGCTGGCCATAGTAATCGGGCTGACCGCATCTTTCTACCCGGCAACCACCGCGTCGAAGATGGACCCGAGCGAAGCACTACGAACCCTGTGAGGAGAAAACCATGAGCTACATTCAAGCAGTCAACGTCGCAAAAGAATTCGGGACCGGAGACGCGAGAGTCAGCGCAGTCAGCGGTATCGACCTTTCTATAGCGCAAGCCGAATTCATCTCGATCATGGGAGAATCGGGCGCGGGCAAGAGCACGTTTCTTTCCATGCTTGGAGGCCTTCTCCAACCCACCAGTGGGCAGATCCTGATCGGCGATGTGGATATCTATCGACTCAAGAGCGATAAGCGTGCCGATTTTCGCCGGGAGTTTATGGGCTTCATCTTCCAGTCATTCCAACTGGTTCCCTATTTGAACGTGCTGGAAAACGTGCAGCTCCCCCTGGCCGTCACGCACCACACTGAAAAGCAGAAGCGAGAGCTCGCGGTCTCCGCGTTGGAACGGGTCGGTTTGCAGGACAAAGCGCTAAGGCTACCCAATCAGCTCTCAGGAGGTGAACAGGAGCGAGTTGCCATTGCCAGAGCCGTGGTCAATGAACCGCCCATACTCTTCGCGGACGAGCCGACCGGGAACCTGGATTCCCGAAACTCCACCGAGGTGATGAACCTGCTCAAGCGGCTGAACTCTGAAGGCCAGACTATTATCATGGTTACCCACAGCCGCACCAACGCTGGATTTGCCCATCGCACCGTGGAGGTTTCCGATGGGCAGCTTTCTCCAGCAAGCCAGGTAGAGAGCCGGTTCATCGTGGCTCGTCAAGCTGCCGGGGCCGGAGCATAGTCGCGACGATGACGTGGCCGGCATGACTGCCAATGGCCGGCCACGAATTGACATCAGGGATTAGGCGCCCCCATTGGGCGCAAAGGAGGACAAAATGATATACAGATCGACGCTGATGGCTCTTGCCATTGTTATAACCGTGACGGGAATGGCCCTTGGCGGCGGTGGCGGATCCTGCTGCGGACTAGGGCCTGACTATGGACCAGGTTCGAATACCGTGGCGAGCCCGTACCTCTCATCAGGAGGCGCTTGCTGTGGAGGCGGAGCCGTCCCGCGGTACAACCCGACCCTTAACCAGCCGAGAGAACTCCCCCAGGCGAGCTGTTGCCCGCCCGCGCCGAGCCCCAGGGTCCGGCAGATTTCTGCTCCAAAGGGTCCGACCCGGAATCCTTTTCAGTTGGTGGCTTACGAACTCCCACGGCCTGCGATGGCACCCCAGGTGAAGCCTGCGACGACCGGACTTGCGTCGGCTCAGGTGCTCCCTCCGTGCTGCCAGGAACCCCAGGGAGGGCAGGGCGGTCTCGTGAAGCCTGTTATCCCCGAAGCTAAGCAGTCAGTGATGGCTTCGGCGCTGCCCAAGAGCGCTCCTCGCGCGCAGATGGCTGCTCTCAGCAATCGGCAAACGGTCTCGACCAATGAGCCCTCGACCAGTGCAACGCTGCTCAAGTGGCCCCCACGCTGGGCACAGCCCGCGCTGAAACCAGGGAGAATTTCCACGAACGTACCCAAGACGACTACGTCTTCGGCATTGCCTCCATGCTGCGTGAACAGCGGGCAACCGTGGTAGGAGCCGGGTATTCTTCTGCATGCCTTTTTGGACTTGAAAGGAGCCCGGTTTGGCGGCTATATCCCACTCCATCAAAGGAGAGGCGTGGGTCCTGATCTTCAGCCAATGGCGGGCCGAAAAGTAGGTAGCAATTTCAAGGCGATACGGGCGCTTACCGTACGAAATCCGAATCATCTCTCAGGAAATCGCATCTTATATGGTGATAAGGTAACGCGAGATTTCTTGATAGAAACGGTAAATAATACTAGAGAGACTCCTTAAAGGAGGTCCAAGCTATGAGATGGACAATGATCGCACTCGCTTTGGCGCTGGTCGCGGCGTTGAGCTTTAGTGTCCCAGCGTACGCTCATTGGCGCGGCGGGTGGTACGGAGGATATTCGGCAGGATACTATAGCCCGTACTTCTATAGTTCGGGCTGGGGTTATCCTGCCGGCACATATTACTACTCGGGTAGCCCCGGTTACTTCTATTACGGGTACCCCAAGTACAAGAAGTTCCACCGGTCGGGCTATCGGACCTATTATCGATGGTAAAGGCCCTTTCCGGTACGCTTCCAATCCTCAACCGGGGTGAGCCCCCTTTCCGGGGGGCCTTCACTCCCATATCGCTCTTCTTTCCCGGAGCTGATTTTCCTGAATGAGTTGTTCAGGGGGACGTGTGTTGGATCGAATACGCGGCATCGACAAAGCGGGTACTCCATGATTTTTTCTCTTCAGCGGCGATTCCTCCTCCTACTCTTCTTTCCTGTGGTCTTAATCCTGGTGGCCGCGGGGGTTGCATCGTTCTTTTACGCCAGAGGGTTCCTCCTGGAACAGTGGACTGCGAGCTCCAAGTTGCGGTTAGAAAAGACCGCGCATGAGATTCAGATGAGGCTCGAAGAAAAGCGTGAGCTGATCGATCTCATAGCTCAATCCGACACCATGTCTCAGCCGGCCGCTACTCAGGCTTTTCTTGTAGACCGACTGCGGGGTCAAGAGGGGGTCCTGTTCGTTAACATTAAGCTCATAAGTCCCAAGCAGAAGAGAGCGGCTCAGGAGGAACGGCCGGTAACCCAAGCTGACCAGGCTGCTGAGGCGAGCCCGCGGGCACGTGGCCAATCCATGGGGTGGCAGCGCGGAGGCCACCACGATGTATCGTCGATCCGGGGAGCAGAGCCGAGACAAATTGGTCACATGATGGGACGCGGTCCGGGATGGATAGCGCGCGGCGACCTGCGCCCCATATGGATGGACTGGACCGAAGGGGTCAGCTACCTCGAAATGATAAGGGATTTTGGCGGAGTTGAAGACACGTCACCGTCAAAGAGGCTCACGGTAGGGGTGAGCTTCGACTCCTTCCTGCAGCACGTGCTTCACATTGGACAGTGGGAAGGGAGTTACGCTTGCCTGGTCACCCTCGACGGGAAGTACTTGGCGCACACGGACAAAAACATGTACGGGAGGCACGGACTGGGATCGTCGGACAATCCCGTGGATCGTGCAATCCTGGAGGAGATGAGCAAAAAGGAATTCGGAACCGTCTTCGGCGAGGGGCATCCGCCTGACCTGGTGGCGTCGTTTTTGCGAATTCCAACGACCGACTGGTATCTGGTCCTCTTTTCAAAGGGGGAAGTGATCCTTGCTCCCATAGTTGAATTCCGTTTCAACTACATGGTGGCGGGAATCATCGGCCTCCTCATCATAGCTGTCCTTATTCGAGTCAATACCAGACCTGTTGCCCGGGCAGTCACTGAAATCGGTGAAGCCGCAGAGCGGGTCGAGACAGGAGACTACGCGGTGAAGCTGGACGAACGCCGTTCGGACGAAATCGGCCGCCTAAAGAGACGCTTCAATCGCATGGTGGCTGGCCTGAAACAGCGTGAGCTCATCGAACGAACATTTGGTCGATACGTTGACAGGAGCGTTGCAGAAGAGCTCATGAAGAATCCAGCGGCCCTGGAACTAGGCGGCGAAAACCGAGTGGTCACCATTCTCATGTCCGACCTGCAAGGATTTACCGAAATGGCGGGAAACCTCAAGCCTCAGCAGGTCATTCACATTCTGAACCGCTATTATTCCAGAATGATTGAAATTATTGACAAGTACCAAGGGATAATCGTCGATTTTTATGGCGATTCGGTACTCGCGTTCTTCAATGGTATCAACGCGGATACTGCGCAACGGGCCCTGGACGCGACAAAATGCGCGTTGGAAATGCAAGAGGCAGTACGCGAGGTTTCCCTCGAAAACGAAACAGAGGGGCTTCCACCGCTGGAAATGCGCGTGGGCATTCATACGGGTGAAGTGGTTGTGGGCAATGTAGGGTCGGACGCCCGGGCGAAGTACGGTGTCGTGGGTTCTGCGGTCAACGAGACCGATCGCATTCAGTCCTATGCCGAAGCAGGCACGGTTATGATTTCCGAACAAACCTACGAGATTCTGAGTGATCGGATTGTGGTTGGAGCGACCGCAAAGGCCGCTCTCAAAGGTCTCAGCGGCTTCCGGGAACTGTACCGGGTGATCAGTGTCAGTGATGGAAGGCGATCAGCATTAGTGGACGCAGGCGAAGACTCTTGACTTTAAGCTTGGGCATCCACAAATGACAGATATAGTCATGAGGCAAGCGGTGAGAATGACGACCAGAATTGGGCTTCTCATCATAATTGTGATCGCTGCCGTAGTCGCTGTGTATGCCGCGGGCATTAACATATCATGTTGTCACTGTCACGGCACTGTGGACTGCGCATGTCATGTCGCGGCTTGTCACCAAGACCCGATGGCCCGCCACTCGAATGAGTCGCCCGAAGATGAATGCATTGCCGCGGGCGCAGCGGGAGAGCGGTGCCAGTGCTCGTCGTGGGTCCCGCCCGCTCCTGCTCCAGGCAGGTTGCGGATTGTGACCGCCTTGCCTGTCGATTCCATGGCGAGCGGTCCTCCCACTTGGCATCGGCCCTTCCTGTGTACTCTGCCGCGCTCCAGCCCTGCTGATGGACGAGATCTGTACCTTCGAGCATGCGCCTTCCTTTCCTGAGTGAGCCGTCCTGGCTCACACCCAGGCTGTTGCCATGGCCACTCCCTTGATAGGGGACGAAATTTACCGCGCGCCTGAAGAATCGGTATGCAGAAACCGCAACAGGAGCCCTTTCAAAGCTGCTTGAGGCCCGGGACCGGAGGCGAACATGAACGGAGGCCTTCTTAGAACCATATCGGACAAACGCTACCGAAAGCCATTACTGGTTGCTCTGGCGATTCTGATCGCGTTTGTCGCAGGCTACTACCTATCCGGAGGCGGTTCGACACCTCGTGACAAACACGCGGACCAGCCCGCCACGGAGACATCTCAACAGAAGGCCGATAAGTCGGTGCCGCCCAAAGAGACAGCGAAAGCGACTTTGTGGACCTGTTCCATGCATCCGCAGATCAAGCTTCCCAACCCAGGCAAGTGCCCGATCTGTTTCATGGATCTTATTCCGCTTGAAACAGGCACAGGCCCGGTGACGACGGCGTCGCTTACCCAATATTCCATGTCTGAAACGGCAAAGAAGCTCGCCGAGGTGCAAACCTCGCCCGTGAAGCGGGAACAAGCCAAGCTAAGCCTTAACATGGTGGGCATGGTCTTCGAAGATGAGACGCGAGTCGCCTTTGTTCCGGCCCGTGTGGACGGTCGTCTCGATGAGCTGTATGTGAATTTCACCGGTGTCATGGTCAATGAGGGCGATCCGATGGTCAAGATCTGGAGCCCAACACTGATCAAGTCCCAGGTTGAACTCTTCGAGAGTACCCGGACGAAAGAGGTGGACCCGGAGGTTGTCAAAGGCGCGGAAGAGAAGCTCATGCAACAGGGCCTCACCAGGGAACAGGTTGATGAAATCAAGGCGAAGCAAAAACCCATCCTCTATGTGACGCTTCGAGCCCCAATCAAGGGCGTCGTCATGAAGAAGATGGCGATTCTGGGCCAGTTCGTCAAAGAAGGACAGGAGATGTACATGATTAACGACCTGTCCCGGGTGTGGGTGAAACTGGATGCGTACGAAACTGACATGCCATGGATCAGATATGGCCAGGACGTCACCTTCACTACCCCTTCGGTGCCCGGCAAGACCTTCAAGGGCAGGGTCCTGTTCATAGATCCTGTCCTGGACACAAAGACGCGCTCGGTGAAAGTGCGTGTTGAGGCCGATAACCCAGATTTGAGTCTTCGGCCGGGAATGTTCGTGAGCGCTCGATTGGAAGCTGAAGTGGACGCTCAAGGTCGCGTGATCAAGTCCGAATGGGCAGGGAAGTATATCTGTCCCGTTCACCCCAGCGACACCCCTTCAGACACTCCCGGGATTTGTCCGGAAAGCAAGATGGAGCTTAAGCCCGCGTCAGCCTTTGGATACGTGGACGACAAGAACCCGGTGCATCCCCTGATCATTCCTGCAGGAGCTCCCTTGATCACGGGAAAGCGGAGCATTGTCTACGTTGAGCTCCCGAAAACCGAGCAGCCCACATATGAGCTGCGCGAGGTCGTTCTTGGCCCGAAAACAGCAGATAAGTACGTGGTCTACGAAGGTCTCAAGGAGGGTGAGCGAGTTGTCGCCCACGGGAACTTCAAGATCGACAGCGCTATGCAGATCCTGGCTAGGTCGAGCATGATGCATGCTCCTGATGTGAAGCCGAGCCCCACGCCTCCTCAGCCGGCCGTTGAAGAGGAGCTGGTGGAAAAAGTGGAAGCCCCTGCCGAATTCCTCAACGAGCTGACTCCGGGGATCAAGGAGTACTTGGCTCTCAAGGAAGCGCTCGTGGAAGCAAAGCTCGAAGATGCGACCAAAGCAGGAGAGAAGCTGGCAGAACTCCTCAAGAGCATGAAGACCGACAAGTTGGAGGGTAAGGCTCAGGAAACCTGGAAGAAACTTTCGGACTCGATTGCGAGTAACCTCAAGGGCGTGATCGACGGAACGGACGTAGAGCTAAAACGCAGGGCATTCGGGCCTCTTTCCGAAGACTTCGTGCGGCTGCTCATGGCGTTCAGGCATACGATGGCCCAGCCGCTCGTGATCTTTCATTGTCCCATGGCATTCAATAAGCAAGGCGCATACTGGGTTGAGGGAAGCGAGGAAAGACGCAATCCCTATTTCGGCCGAACGCCGTTCAAAGGGCAGGATATGCTCCAATGCGCCGAATTGGTGGAGAAGATACCTCCCGAAAAATCCGCTGCGCTGGAGAAAAGCGCTCAAGAGCGGCCAGCCTCCACGGAGCCTGAAAAGCACGACCAAGAAGGACAGAAGAAAGCGGGCTCAGAAGAAGGGGGCTCCCACTCCCAGCATGAAGGAGATGCGAAATGAATCCGGCCCCTGGTGAAAGTCCTGCGGTCCAGCCCGGGGCGGAATCGTTCTTCGCCAAGATGATGCGGTTCTGGACCGAACAAAAAGTTCTCGTTGCCGTGTTCTTAATTGGAATCATCCTGTACGGCATGGCGGTGGCTCCCTTTGACTGGGACATATCATGGCTCCCTCGAAATCCGGTCCCGGTGGATGCTATCCCTGACATTGGCGAGAACCAGCAGATAGTTTACACGGTATGGGAAGGCCGATCCCCCAAAGATATCGAGGACCAAATCACATATCCGCTCACCGTTTCGCTCCTCGGGATACCGGGAGTGAAGGCGATACGGAGCAATTCCTTCTTCGGCTTTTCCACGATCTATATCATCTTCAAAGAAGAGGTCGAATTCTACTGGTCTCGATCGAGGATACTGGAAAAGCTCAATTCACTCCCTTCGGGAACGCTTCCTACCGGGGTTCAACCCACGCTGGGCCCTGATGCCACCGCATTGGGTCAGGTCTTCTGGTACACCTTGGAAGGTGAAGGCTTCGGCCTGGATGAGCTCCGCACCATCCAGGACTATTACGTGCGGTACTATCTGCAATCCTCAGGCGGCGTGAGTGAAGTCGCGTCGATCGGCGGGTACGTGAGAGAGTACCAAGTGGACATCGACCCCGACGCGATGAGGGCGCACGGGGTGCAACTCCCTGACATCTACAATGCGGTTCGGATGGCCAATCTGGACGTGGGAGCTGCCACCATAGAAGTGAATCGCGCGGAATATACGATCCGCGGCCTCGGATTTCTCAGGTCGGTCGAAGACCTGGAGAACAGCGTAGTCAAGGTTAACGACAACGTACCGCTGTTTATCAAGCAGGTGGGACGCGTCACCCTCGGCCCGGAAATGAGGCGGGGAGCGCTGGACAAAGAAGGCGCGGAAGCCGTAGGCGGAGTCGTGGTGGTGAGGTTCGCCGAAAATCCGCTCCAGGTGATCAAGAACGTAAAGAAGAAGATCAAAGAGATTGCGCCCGGACTTCCCACAAAGACATTGCCGGACGGCAGGGTTTCGCAAGTCAAGATCGTCCCATTCTACGACCGAACCACCCTGATCTACGAGACGCTGGACACGCTCAAGAGAGCGCTGTTCGATGAAATTCTCGTGACTGTCATTGTGGTCATCGTGATGGTGAACCACATAGCCAGTTCCGCTCTTATCTCCGCAGTGCTGCCTCTCGCGGTAATCGCCACATTCATTGTCATGAAGATCATCGGGATCGATGCCAACATCATGTCCCTTTCAGGCATTGCCATTGCCATCGGAGTCATGGTGGACATGGGCATCATCCTCTGTGAAAACATCCTGCGGCATATTGAGGAAGGAAGGTCGGACAGGACTTTACTCGGTCTGATCGTGGAATCCGCGTCCGAGGTAGGGGGCGCGGTCATGACCTCCTCGCTGACGACGATCATATCGTTTCTCCCCGTTTTTAGCCTCACGGGACCTGAAGGAAAGCTTTTCAGTCCGGTTGCTTACACCAAGACCTTTGCAGTGGGCGCGTCTCTGGTGCTGGCTTTGATGCTGATTCCACCGCTGGCTCACCTCGCATTCCGCAAGTGGAACCTGAAGATCCGGCCTACGATTATTCTGAATTCATTGGTTGCAATTGCCGGGCTCTTGGTCGGATTTACTATTTCCTGGTGGATTGGAGTCCCGGTTGTCTTCATGGGGCTCGTGAAACTGGCTGCTCTCTATGTCCCTGAGCAATATCGCGAACGAGTGCCGACATTTGTGAACCTCGCTGCGCTGGGATTCGTGGTGGTCTTGCTCACGGAACATTGGCTTCCACTGGGGCCCGAGGTCGGTATCGTACGCAATGTGATCTTCGCCTCGAGCATCATTTTCGGATTGCTCGGGATCCGGAAGATCTTCACCTCGTTCTATAGGCCCCTGCTCGCCTGGGCCCTGGACCACAAGGCTCAGTTCCTTTGTGTGCCTCTCTCCCTAATCATTTTCGGCGGGGTGATCTGGCTTGGTTTCGACAAGGTATTCGGATTCATCCCCTGGACAGTAAACAAAATCGTCGCCACCAAAGCCGAGCCTACAAGCTCTCAAGGCATGATCCAGCCCTCACGCATGGTCGCGCAACATGTACACGGCCCGGAGGTGAAGAGCGATGCTGCTCCTCCACCGCCACCTGCCGAAGACCCTGTAAGATCTTCCAGGATATGGTCCAGACTGACCCACGCGTTTCCCGGACTGGGCAAAGAGTTCATGCCTGACCTGGACGAGGGTTCGTTCTTGTATATGCCCACCACCATGCCTCATGCTGCCATTGGAGAAGCGCTCGATGTGATTCAGAAACAGGACATGGCCATCAGGGCCATTCCCGAAGTGGAAAGCGTGGTGGGAAAGATAGGAAGAGTGGAGAGCGCTCTCGATCCCGCGCCGCTCTCCATGATCGAGACGGTGATCAACTACAAGCCTGAATACAAGACCGACCCTGTCACCGGGCAACGCGTGCTCGATCCGGACACCGGAAAGCCGATCCGCAACTGGAGACCGAATATCAAATCGCCCAGCGATATTTGGAAAGAGATTCTCACCGCGGCCCAACTGCCCGGGTCCACATCAGCGCCAAAGTTGCAACCCATTGCGGCGCGAATCGTTATGCTCCAGAGTGGCATGAGAGCCGCCATGGGAGTGAAAATACGTGGTAAGAGCCTTGATGAAGTGGAAAAGGTCGGGATGGAAATCGAGCGGTTTCTCAAAGAAGTCCCGTCCATAGAGCCCTCTTCGGTCATAGCGGACAGGGTCATCGGCAATCCATACATAGAGATCGCGATCGACAGGAAAGCCATAGCCAGATATGGCGTCAAGATACAGGAAGTTCAAGACGTCATCGAGATAGCTATTGGCGGCAGACGGATCACCACCACGGTGGAAGGACGGGAACGCTATCCTGTGAGAGTGCGGTATCAACGGGAGCTGCGAGATTCACTCGAAGCGCTGGAAAAGATACTTATCCCCGGGAACGAAGGAGTGCAGATCCCGCTCAACTTAATAGCGCAGATCAAGTATGTTCGCGGCCCCATGACGGTCAAGAGCGAGGACACGTTCCTGGTTAGTTACGTCCTGTTCGACAAGAAGCCCGGGACAGCGGAAGTTGATGTGGTTACGGCAGCGAATAATTACCTGCAGCACAAGATCAGCACAGGAGAGCTGAAACTACCTGCCGGCGCGTCTTTTGTCTTCGCAGGCTCATATGAGAACCAGGTCCGCTCGGAACAAACGCTGCGAGTAGTAATTCCGGTGGCCCTTTTGTTGATTTTCATGGTCCTTTACTTCCAGTTCCGCTCAGTTCCCACGTCACTAAATGTATTCTCGGGGATCTTTGTGGCCTGGTCCGGTGGGTTCATGATGCTCTGGCTGTATTCCCAGCCCTGGTTCATGGACTTCAGCGTGTTCGGCGTGAATATGCGGGAGCTCTTTCAGGTGAGGCCGTACAACTTGAGCGTCGCGGTGTGGGTAGGGTTTCTTGCCCTTTTCGGAATAGCAACGAATGACGGCGTAATCTATTCCACATACCTGGATCAGGTTTTCGCGAAACATAAATTTCAATCCGTGGCCGAAATCAGAGAGGCCACGCTGGAAGCGGGAATCAAGCGAGTCAGACCCGCGCTGATGACGACGGCATGTACCATACTCGCCTTGATCCCGGTGCTGACGTCCAAGGGTAGGGGCGCAGACGTCATGGTGCCAATGGCTCTACCAAGTTTCGGAGGAATGTGTATCGACATTATTACCATCTTCGTAGTCCCTACTATCTATTGTCTTGTGAAGGAAATTGAATTCAAGAGGACACAGCGGCAAGACGCAACGACAGGAGGAGACAGATGAGCACCCAATTAAGAAAAGTTATGTTGGTAGTTGCACTCGGCATGATGGTCGCGGCAGCTTTGCCCTGGACCGCGGCCGCGGCTGAAAAGCTGGACCTGCCTGACGGGACGAAACTGGACACATCGGTTAAGTGCCCGGTATGTAACATGGAACCCGGATCGAGCAAGGACATAGGCGCGGCTGCCGTAGTGTTCAAGGATGGCAAGGTAGTGGGGCTTGACGGGCCGTCACACATGTTTATGTATATGCTGACTCCCGACAAGTACCCTATCAACAAGGCCGATATTAAGCAGATCTTTGTGCTGGACTATGGAACCAAGAAATTCATCGATGCCAATACAGCGTCCTTTGTGGTTGGGACGAGCGTAGAAGGCACCATGGGGCCTGAAGCAGTGCCCTTCGCCAAGAAAGAAGATGCGGAAAAGTTCAGCGCGGAACATAAGGGGAGCAAAGTGGTTCCCTTCGCCCAAGTCCAGTTGAGCGACGTTCAGGCAAAGGGTTGGAAGAAGATGTTAAAGATGAAACATGGACATTGATGCGCATGTGCCGATCGCGGAAATGAGTGAAATAGAGGACTAACATGATATTTTCGCTGGAAAGGAGATTTCTGCTCCTTCTTCTGTTGCCTGTGGCGATTGTTCTTACTGCCGTGGGTGTTGCGGGCTTCCTGTACATCAGGGATTTTCTCTTCGATCAGTGGAGCCTTTCCACAACCCTTAAGTTGGAGAAGGCCGCACTGGAAATCGATCGCCAGCTCAAGGAAAAGGTTGAGCTGATCGACCTGATTGGCAAAGCGGCTGAAATCCCCAACGGAGATATCACGCGAGCGTTTCTCATCCAGCAACTCACCGCGATAAAGGGGGTCAGATTCGTGGATCTGATCCCGGTGGGAGAGGAGGGCGAAAACCAGGGCACCGCCGGTTCTCTCATGCAAGAGCTCCAGCGCGGGATCACCGAAGGGCTCTACACTATGGAGCTCTGCGGAGACTTGAACTTCTGCACCCCGCTGATGGATTCAGGTTCGGCAGACAGAACCATGCATATCGTCAAATTCATCCCGGGACAGGGCAACTTGCCCGCCAAGCGTCTCTTTGTGAGAATCGCATTCGACTCGCTGATCGAGCCGGTACAGAAAATGGGACTGTGGGGTGACAGTGCCACAGCCCTGGTCACGAGCACCGGCAAACTACTGGCCCATACGGACAAATTCACGCGCCGGGGACGCCAGTTGGGAGATACGGGCGACCCGCTGGAAAAGAAAGTTCTAGACGAGATCTTGCGCAAGCCTTACGGGACTGTACTCGGTGTTGGTCATCCGCCCGATCTGGTAATTGGCTTCTATAAAGTTCCGTCCATCAACTGGTATTTGCTGTTCTATTCGAGAGGGCGCGAGATACTTGCGCCCATGTTAGACTTTCGCTTCTTCTATGCCTTGGGAGGCGTGGCGGTTCTTGTTATCATCCTCGTCCTGATCCGCCTGACAACACGATCCGTGGCCTCCTCCATTTCCGATATATCCGCGGTCGCGGGCAAGGTTAGAGAAGGCAACTACGACGTTGAGTTGCCCAAGAAGAGGTCCGACGAAATAGGCGTGCTCATGCGCAACTTCAACGAAATGATCGGGGGGCTCAGGCAACGGGACCTCATCCAGCAGACCTTCGGCCGGTACGTGGACAAGCAGATTGCCGAAGAGCTCATGCGCCGGCCCGAAGCGCTCCGCATGGGCGGTGAAAAGAAGACTGTTACCATCATGATGGCGGACATGCGTAACTTCACTGCGGCAGCGGAAAAGCTCAAGCCCGAACAGGTCATCAAAGTCCTCAATCGCTATTTCGGCCGGATGATCGATGTAATCGAGAGATATCAGGGCATCATTGTAGATTTCTATGGGGATTCCATCCTCACCTTTTTCGACGGCATGGAGGCGGACGTCAGCACGCGGGCGGCAGCCGCGGTGAAATGCGCCCTCGATATGCAAATCACCCATGAGACCTTCCGCTCAGAGGACGAATTCCAAGGGCTCCCTGAACTCCGAGTGGGCATTGGCATTCATACGGGCGAGGTGGTGGTGGGAAACATAGGAACCCACGCCAGAGCCAAATATGGGATCGTGGGCTCGGACGTGAACGTCACCGCAAGAATCCAAACCACCGCGGGCGGTGGCAAGATCGTTATCTCAGAACAGACCTATAACATCTTGCGAGACCGGGTTAAGGTTTCGGCAGACTTCAGGGTTTGCCTAAAAGGAATCGGGGGCGACAGAGAGCTGTACGAAGTGGAATCTCTGGACGGCAAGCGCGTGTAGGAGCGGGCTGCGCTTCCGGATGCTTGTCGAGGAACCGTCGCCACGATCTCCACGGAATCATCGTTGTTCCAGGGGGTGCCACTGACCCAGAGCGTCGCTGGGTCAGTGTTTCAGATTTTCCGCTTGACAATAATGAGCATATGCTCATAATGGAAACGACGGTGTATCCGAATGGCCAGACCCAAATGCTGCAGAAGAATCAGCCAGCAACCGGCTTGCGCAGTGTTCAAGCCTGTGGGGGTGCCTTTCTCCACCCTGGATGAGATTGTCCTCTCCATGGATGAGTTTGAGGCTCTCAGGCTGGCTGATCTTGAAGGGCTCCATCACGAGGAGGCTGCGGAACGAATGAGCGTCTCACGGCAGACCTTCGGCAGAATTGTCGAGGCCGCGAGGCGGAAAGTGGCGCAGGTCCTAGTTGGGGGTTTGGCTCTTCGCGTGGAAGGAGGTGTGGTAAAGATGGCCGAACAGCGAACTTTCCTGTGCGACCAATGCCAGCATACCTGGAGCGTTCCGTTCGGAACAGGCAGACCCGGGGAATGCCCGGCGTGTAAGGGCAGTTCAATTCACCGAAGTGAGCACGGCGGTGGTCGGAGCGGAGAGCGAGGCTCGTGCCGACGACAAGGAGTTGTTGGCGGAAAACCACGAACAATGCGCGGATAGCGCAAACAACGAACTACTTAGATTTGAAGATTCGACAAGGAGATAAGTCATGAAGATCTGTTTTCCCGCTGAGGCACTCAATGGTATGGAGAGTATGGTTTACGGACATTTTGGCTCTGCGCCTGGTTTTGTCATTGTCGATACTCAGGATATGAGTGTGGAAGAAGTCCGAAACGGTGACCAGCATCATGAGCACGGCATGTGCCAACCGTTGAAAGCCCTGGGAGGACGACCGGTTGACGCGGTAGTTGTGGCGGCTATTGGAGCTGGGGCGCTCATGAAGCTTCAAGCGCAGGGTATTTCGGTATATCGCGCGACTCAGGGGACGGTCCGCGAGAACCTGGATCTTATCCAGGAGAAGAAGCTTGCATCCTTCGATTTGAGCTTCACCTGCCAAGGCCACGGCGACACGCATGGGGGTTGTGCACACTCGTAAAAACTCAGAGTTCATGGTGCGAAGGTGGTCGAACATAACGATCGTCGACGGAACTCTTTCAGCGCGGGCAGCTACGGACAGAATTCGGAATTAGTCGCGCGATGGGTTCTTAAGGATCTCTTCTATCTTTGGTTTTAGTCTCGGAATATCTGTGCGGACCACCTTCCACACCATTTCCAGATCGATGTCGAAGTACCGATGTGCCAGGACGTTGCGCATCCCGATGATGTACGACCAGGGCACGTTAGGGGCATCGTCTCGAAACCGTTGAGAAAGTGATCGTGCGGCTTCGCCGATCAACTCTATGTTCCTGATCATCCAGTTCTGAATAAGCTCATCATTACGAAAAGCTTCAATACCCTTGGCCGCGTACCGTTCAATACGCTCAATGGGCTCAAGAATGTCTAGCAATCTTGCGCGGTCGTCTCTCACAATGGGATCGCTTCCTTCATAACATGGTCACGAATGCGTTTTCGGAGCCCATTTTCCGTAACCACGTCAACCTTAACTCCTAGAAGCGTGTTCAGGTCATGCCAGAGTCCCCCGAGGTCGAGCAAACTGCGATCAGGCTCCATATCCACTAGGAGATCTATGTCGCTCTCGGCATCCGCTTGGCCCCTCGCAACCGACCCGAAAACACGTACGTTACGAGCCCCGTGCTCCTGAGCTATCCGCAGAATGTCTGACCGCTTTTCTTTCAACAAATGACGAGCGTCCATGTCTTGATCCCATGTTGGTTCTGACAACCAAGTCTCCTTTTCGCGAGACTTCCGCCAGTCCTCCCCGTCACGGAAGCGTTCTATTGCAAATTGCCAATGATTTCAATATCCCGCGTTGGGAGTCAGGCCTCACACGAAATAACCTACCACATATCTCAGCCCGAGCGCGACAATAATAATGGCAAGAACAGGCCGGATGACACTGCTGGGCACGTACTTCTGAGCGCTCGCGCCGAAGTACATTCCTACGAATCCGCCTATCCCGAACAGAAAGCCCAGCAACCAGTCCGGGCGTACGCTTTGTCCCGGCAGCGCGACAAGCGGACCGAAGAACTCGTAAAATATTACTCCTCCTACGGAAGTCACGCACGTGCCCATCAACGTCGCGCCCGCTATTGTGTGAATCGGCAGGCCGAAAAAGGACACAATGAAAGGAGCTATAATTGCTCCTCCGCCAATGCCGTAAACGCCGCCGATCAAACCTACCACCAGCGAAAGCATAAACAGTCCCGTGGTGTGGAACGCGAATTTCTCGCCGAAGAACTCGTATTCCGTGCAAGTGAGAGACCAGCTGCACGTCTTTATTGCCGGCCCCTCGGACTGGGCTTTGGCAGCAGCATTATTCACTGCATTCTGCTGCCGCATCTTGCTCTCTGCCGTCTTTTCTGAGCTCTCTTTTCCTCTACTCACAATGACCTGGTACAGCAAGCGGGCTCCGATGTAGAAAAGCACGCAACCCACGAACATCTTGAACGTCCTCGGGTCAGGCAGGTACCAGACGCGGATGAAAAGACCGAGAAAAAGTCCAGGAACCGTCCCGATGATGATGTTCCAGGCAAGAGGCCAGTTCATCCTGCCTTCCTTGAAATATCTATACACTGCGCTGGGAATGCCCACGATGTTAAAGACAAGATTCGTGGGGGTCACCGCAGGCGTGGTGAATCCGAGCACGCTCATCTGAAAGGGAAGTATCAGGAAAGCTCCGGATATGCCTCCCATGGACGTGAAGAACGATATGACGAGCCCTACTAGTGGAGGGATCCAAATGGCCGTTTCAACACCCGAAACCGGAAAGAACATTTGAGCCTCCGTTTGAGCGGTTGATCGTGATCAAGGTCGCGGTTCAACCGCGGCAAGGACGAAATCAGGGCGGAATGGGGGGCAAGAGCGGGCATTATGGCGCACAGATGAGCCCCGGTCTCTTATGACACGTTTTTTGCCAAAAGCGTGTCACTATGATAGAAGGAGCCAATGACCCTTGTCAACAGTTTTTTCCTCACAGCCGACGTTGGCTTCAGCAACGGGTTGTGGTAGCATCCCCTCGAAATATGGAATGATATGCCTCCGAAATGCCCGGACGAAAAACCATGCCCAAACATAGAACCCGAGACCCCCAAGTGCCAGTTCCCACCCGAGCGCACGCCGGACCAGGGATTCCGAACCCTGCCCGTATCTATGCCGCGGCAGACCAGAGCCGATGCCTGGACCCGACTCAGTTGGCCAAGCTGGAACAGGCTTTTCGATCATGGGCAGAGGCATCATCACGAGCGGATGTGCGGGCTTCCAGGAAACGTATCCTCATAATATTTCTGCTCATTCGTTACACCGGAGCACGGCTGAATGAGGTCTTGGCCCTCGATCCGATCAAGGACATTGACGTGTCCAAGCAGGTTGTCCGTTATGGCGATGCGCTCTCGTCTGAAAGCTGGTCACGCCGTGACGTGCAGATTTCCGAGGAGCTGATGCAGGACATACAAGCCGCGCTGAACGATCCGGTTCTTGCCAAACAAAGTGGCGCCTGGTTGCAGGTGGATGCAGGCCATGTGCGGCGCAAGTTCTACGAACGGGCTGCTGAATGTGGTTTTTCTCAAGATCTCGCGTCGCCGAATGCCATCCGCCGAGCTCGAGCCGTGGAGCTCATGCACAACAACGTGCCATTGCCTGTGGTGCAGCGGATTCTGGGCCAATCAACACCCAACTTGACAGCATCTTTGGTCGCCTTTTCCGATGAAGACATCCATCAGGTTGCACGGCATTTCATCGAAAAAGAAAGCCGACGCAAGACCAGCGCTCGTAATACATTCTTCGGCAAAATCGGCCACATTCGGAAGGGAGACATTCAATCTCGCGTCGATGTTGTCACCGTGGGCGGAGATGTCGTATCCACGGTGATCACCAACAACAGTCTGAAAAGAATGGGACTGAAGAAGGGCTCATTGGTCACCGCGGAAGTCAAAGCGCCTTGGCTTATAGTTGAAAAATCGCCCGTAGCTCCTGTGTGCACTGCGGAAAACATTTTCCACGGCATAGTCACCCAGGTCGTTCGGGGCAAACTCACCACAGAATTTGTCGTGCGCATACCGGATGGGACAGAACTGTGCTCAGTGGTGACCGAAGAGAGTAGGCGCAAGCTCAATATTCAAGAGCAGGACGAAGTCTGGGTCATGTTCAATAACTTTGCCGTTATTCTGCACGTGGATTAGCCCGAAAGTGATTCCGGAATATTGAACTTGACTCCGAATCCCTATGCTTATAAACATATTGGTAAGCTTCTTATAAGGGGATGACTATGGCCTCGGGATTCGGAGCCAAAATGGTGAAAGAAATAACCGGAGTATCTCGGATGCAATTGCAGCATTGGGACCGAACCGGAGTTGTTCGCCCGTCAATAAAGATCGGAGCCGGAAAGGGATCGCGGAGAGAATATTCTTTCAAGGACCTCGTTCAGTTGAGAGTTGCGAAGAAGCTCAGGGATGAAGGGATCAGCCTCCAAAAAGTCAGGAGGGCGTTGGAATATCTGAGAAGGCACTTTCCCGACATCAAAGCTCCCTTAGCGGAGCTACGCTTCCTCACGAACGGCGTTGACATCTTTGTGCTTACGGACAACCCGAAGGTGATTCTTGATGTGCTCAAAGGGCAGTTCGTGTTCTCGTTCGCCATGGGAGAGTTGATCGAAGGACTCAAGGGCGCGATCAAAAAGTTGGCCGCTCCCAGAGAAGAGAGAGTGGTCGTGGGTAGGCGGCGGTTCACGGCCGTTTTAACACCTGACTTGGAGGAAGGAGGATATACGGTAACTTGCAAGGAAATCCCCGCAGCCATTTCCCAGGGAGAAACTTTTCAAGAGGCATTGGACAACATCAAAGAGGCCATAGACCTGTGCCTGGAGACCGAGGCGGAACTGAGGCGGGATAGGGCTGAGAGTCGATGAACCTCACCTCCAGGCAGCTGAAAAAAGTGGCTGTGAAACTCGGTTACCACATCAAGGAAGGCAAGAAGCACTTGTTGATCTACAGCGAATCGGGGCTCGTAGCCACGATTCCCAGAGGGCGCATAAAGCCGGGAACCTTGGCAGCCATTCTGAAACAGATGAGAATCTCCAAGAACGAACTGCCAGGCCTACTTTGATTTCAAAGGATTCCCGCGGGTTCGTGACCGATGATGGTGCCATGGCCCCCGATTATTCGTCCACCCAGTTCAGGATTACCTTGCCGGACTCGCCGGAACGCATTGCTTCGAATCCTTTCTCAAAGTCGGTGAAATGAAAGCGATGCGTAATTACAGGGGTTATATCCAGGCCTGACTGGAGCATTGAAGTCATCTGGTACCAGGTTCGGTACATTTCTCGGCCGTATATGCCTCTAATAGTCAATCCGTTGAAAACCACCAGATCCCAATCAATGGCGAATTCTTCTTCATAGATGCCCAGGAGCGCAATGTTAGAGCCATGACACGCGTTTGCAAAAATGGCGTGTAATGCTTCAGGGTTTCCGGACATCTCCAGGCTCACATCGAATCCTTCCTTCATGCCCAGCTTTTTCTGGGATTCCTTGATCGATTCGGAGCGAACGTCAAGCACCAGGGTTGCACCCATTTTCTTGGCAATTCCCAGCCGATATGGGTTCACGTCGCTTACCACGATGTAATGAGCTCCGGCGTGCTTCACGATTGCCGTGGCCATGCATCCGATCGGGCCCGCGCCGGTGATGAGCACGTCTTCGCCGAGTACGTCAAATGACAGGGCCGAATGTGTTGCGTTGCCCAGAGGATCGAAGCAGCAAAGTATTTCTAGTGGAATGGACGGATCGCAATACCAGACGTTTGTGACAGGAAGCTGCACATATTCGGCGAACACTCCAGGTCGATTCACGCCTATTCCTTGTGTCTTTGCGCACAAATGTCGGCGGCCGGAAATACAATTGCGACAATGCCCGCACACCACGTGGCCTTCGCCTGAGACAATATCGCCGATGTTGAAGTCATGCACATTGCTCCCCATGTCAACCACCGTCCCCACGAATTCATGGCCGATGGGCATGGGAACCGGAATGGTCTTTCGAGCCCACTCATTCCAATTGTAGATATGGAGGTCTGTTCCGCAAATCGCAGTCTTGTACACCTTTATAAGCACATCGTTGATCCCCGGTTCGGGAATTGGGATCTCTTCCAGCCAAAGGCCCGGTTCCGGCCGACTTTTCACGAGAGCTTTCATAGTCTTCACGAAGAACCTCCACGTCGCGCACGTCCATTAGGGCGTTATACGCGAGTTAGCTGGGCTATGAAAGGGAAATCAAAGAGATGGGGAGTCAGTGCTGGTGCCGAACCCTCAGCGGCCGTCGCCGTTGACATGAGGTTCCGAGCTGGAGTTCACAGGCAGGTATATGGTGAATTTTGTGCCTTTGCCTATTTCGCTTTCTACATCTATCCTTCCACCGTGTTCCCGGATGAAGCCGTAGCACACGCTGAGTCCGAGTCCCACGCCTTTTACTTCCTTCTTGGTCGTGAAGAACGCGTCGAAAATCCTATCCAGATGCTCCGCCTTAATGCCCACGCCGGTATCCTGGATTTCTACGGCAACGGCTTCGTTATCAAGTTCCAGTCGGCTGGCGACACGGAGTTCGCCGCCCGATGGCATGGCAGTGTTCGCGTTGATGATCATATTGATGAAGACCTGCTTGAGTTGGCTCTCCACGCCCATGATTCTCGGCAGATCGGCCTGGAACTCGGTCTTCACCCTGATATTGAGGTTCATGAATTGCTTCTCATAGAACAGGAGTGTTTCCTCGAGCAGCTTATTGATATTGGTTTCGACCTTCTTCTCTTCATCAGGTCTGAAGAACTTGAGCATCTTGATGAGCAGGCCCGACGTGCGCTTGCACTCGTTGTAGGCCAGATCCAGATACTTGCGCCTCTGGTGCTGTTCCGATACCGCGTCCTTGAGCAGTTCCAGGCAGTTCATGATCCCGTATATGGGGTTGTTGAGCTCATGGGCCAACTGGGAAGCCATCTTGCCCATCGCGGAGAGCCTTTCCGACTGCACCAGTTGATTACGCAGCCGATGGCTTTCCGTAATGTCCCTCATAAGGCCCTGATAGCTGATCAATTCGCCTTCGCTATTGCGGCCCGCGTATCCGCTCATGGAAACGTGGCGAATGGTGCCGTCTTTGCGCACCACCTGGAGCTCGTAATCTTTGATCTGGCCGTATCTGGTGAATAGCCTCCGGAATTCCCGCACATCGTCGGGATTCAGGAAAAGGTCCCGATAATAATTCATGTTGAGGAATTCGTCCCTGGCGTACCCGACGATATTGAGGAATGCCTGGTTGCAATCCATGACACGACCGCCTGGGTCGGAAACGAACGCTCCTTCATGGATATTTTCAAGCAGGTCGTGGTACTTGAGTTCGGTAGCCTGCAACTTATCCCGAATCATACGCTCTTCGGTGTGATCCTCCACGAACCCGCGGTACCCTCCGATGTTACCTCTGCTATCCTTCCAAACGTAACTGGACAGCCCCACGTACACCGGCGACCCATCCTTACGTTTGAAGATTGCCTCGTAGTCGCGGACGAAGCCGTTTTGTTCAATGATGGCCTGGAACGCGATCCTGTCCTCGGGGCTCATCCAAAGGTCGGTGTTCAGGTCCATGGTGAGGACTTCTTCTTTAACCCGGTAATCCAACATCTTGACCAAAGCGTCGTTGCAGTCGAGAAACTGCCCCACACGCGACGAGATGTAGAAACCGTCACGAGCCTGCTCAAAGAATTCTTCGTAGTTGCGCTCTATGGCCAGGATACGTTCTTCGATCTCTTCATAGCTCATATCCTGGACAGAGAGGAATGCACGACGGGGCATAGGGAGCCTCCAAGTATGTGTCCCCTATTATCCGGAATTAATGCCGGCGAGGTCAAGAATTCGTGGGACCACCTCTTCTTTCCCTATGGCCATAACATGGACGCCATCGGCAATCTTTTCTTCTTTGATGCTGCGTATCATCCTCGCTGCGATGCGGATGCCCGTTTCCAGAGCCTTGCCCTTGGGAGCGCCCTCCAATTCTTCAATAAGGGACTGAGGCACGAAGATGCCCGGAACACGCGCATTCATGAATTTGGCCATGCCCGCGCCGGTCAACAACACGATCCCCGCGAGAATCTTTACATCGAACTGCCTCGCGTAATCCATGAAGCTTCGGAAGTTGTCCAAGTCATAGATCGCCTGAGTCTGAATGAATTCAGCTCCGGCCTCGATCTTCTTCTCGAATTTGATGAGCTGGGGTTCCAGGGGCCGAGCTTCCGGCGTTACGATCGCACCCTTACAGAAACGTGGAGTCCCATCCAAAGGATTACCCGCGAGGTCCGTGCCTTCGGAGATGGTATGGATCGTGTCGAGCAATTGAACGGAATCGAGATCAAAAACTCCCTTCGCATCCTTGTGATCTCCAACCACGACGGCATCTCCGGTCAGGCACAGCACATTGGTGATCCCGCGGCTGTATGCGAAGAACAGATCGGCCTGAAGTGCAATGCGGTTGCGGTCCCGACACGTCATTTGGAGGATGGGCTCGCCACCCATCTCTTTGACGATGATGGCTCCTCCCACGGAAGGATATCTCAAGACAGAGCTCTGGTTGTCCGTCACGTTGATGCCGTCCACACGGTCCTTTACCAGCTCAATGTGGTGCCGCATCTTATCCAGGTTCACCCCTTTTGGGGGCCCGATCTCGCAGGTGACCACGAACTTATTCGAGTCGAGAGCTTCTTTAAACGGGCTCATGAGCGCCCCCTTTCTCCGTGCTGGGTCCGCGTTCATTCAAGGCTTTTTTCATTGCTTTGCAGCCTCTTCCCGTGAGTGGGTCAAATCGATCATGCCGGGCCGCAGTGTGGCATTGTGGCTCTTGGGCGGCTGGTACTTTCTCATGGAATCCAAGCGACCTTGAGCTTCGAGCCTTTTGTAAATAAGGGTCCATGCACACTCACGGCCGTTGCCCACCTCGCACATCCCTTCGTTGGTTCCACCGCACGGGCCGTTGAGAAGTCCCTTGTGGCAAACAGTCACCGGGCAGATGCCCCCCGTGGCCGAGAGCACACATTGGCCGCATTGCATGCAGATTTCCGAGTAACGGCCGGCCGGCCCTTCTTTGCCCATGAACATGGTATCCAGCGCGGGAGCCACAGGTTTTTTGAGCTGCGAGGCGGCGGTCTGGACGCCGAACGCACAAGACATGACCAGCACCACATCTGCCGCGGCAAGAGGTTCTCGCAGTACGTGCCGTATCTCACCGGTAACTTCATCGCAACCGGTGGGAGGCACAGCTGTTCCCGTGACGATCTTGCCCGCGTCACGGAGCTTTTCCGCCATGGCCACCACTTCTTCGATTCCACCAGTCCTACAGAGAGTCGCGCAGGTGCCGCAACCCACTATGAACACGCTGGTGTCGCGGGCGATACTCTCCAGGATTTCTTCCAGTGGCTTCTGCTGGGTGATTGTCTTCATGATCAGGCTCCCCGGCTACTTCTCGAAGAACTCGTAGGTTTTGTCAGCGCTCTAATCCTTTTCTTCTCTTTCTCTCATGCGTTCCAGGTCGCAGCGGAGGCATCTGCCGGCCTCCTGGCACGCCATCTCTTCAGAAAAACCGGTTTCAAATTCTTCAAATCCGCCGATGCGCTCTTCCACACGCTTTCGAGGCATATCCATACGCGGTTTGGTCTGATCCAACGCTTCCGGTTTCTCCGGAGGCAAAGGAAGGAGCGGATATTTTTCATCCATAATCATGAGTGGCGCCTTGATGCCGCGCACGTACCGATCGATGCTCAAGGCAGCTCTCCGACCCGTAGCAATGGCATAAATGACCATAGAAGCTCCCGTGACAAAGTCGCCTCCTGCGAAGATCCAAGGGACGTTGGTGCAGAGCGTGCGTGGATCAACGCGGAGCGCGCCCCACTTGGCTCGCTCCAATCCCGAATCAGGCGGCAGAAAGCTCAGGTCCGGGGCTTGGCCGACCGAAGGGATAACCATGTCGGCTTCCAGGAAAAACTCGCTCCCATCGATGGGCACAGGCTGCCGTCGGCCACTCTGGTCCGGTTCCCCCAGTTGCATGCGGATGAAGGTCACCCCCTTGACCTTTCCGTTGTCCGCTTCAAGCCTGGTGGGAGAGACCAGGAAGTGAAATTCCACGCCCTCTTCCTCAGCCTCGAGAAACTCGAGCGTCGAAACAGGCATCTCCTCGCGGGAACGTCGGTACATCACGGTCACGTGGCGTGCGCCTTTGCGCAAAGCGCTGCGCGCGGCGTCTATGGCAGTGTTTCCGCCGCCAATGATGAGAACGCGGCCTCGAAGAGTGACGGGCTGACCGGTCTTGACGTCTCTGAGAAAGTGTAGGCCGTACATAAGGCCATCCAGAGCAATTTCTTCCCCAGGGATGCCCAACTGCTGGCTCTTGTGCGCGCCTGCCGCGATAAAGACCGCTGCGTATCCTTCGGCCTTGAGGTTCTCCACAGTGTGGTGTTCATCAATAGGGCTGTCGTATAGGATCTCCACGCCCTTGCTCTCGATGTACCCGATCTCGCGCTCCAGCACGGCCAAGGGGAGCCGGAACTCCGGCACCCCAACCGCAAGCATCCCACCACCTCTGGGCAAGGCCTCGAAAACCGTGGTCTTGTAACCCATCTTCGCCAGGAAATATGCACAGCTCAGGCCCGCGGGACCAGCTCCCACAATTGCCACCTTCTCCTTCCTCGTGGCTGGGAAAGGTTCTCCCGGGGTTTTTTCCATCTCGTACGCCCAGTCTGCTGCGAATCGTTTCAAGTACCTGATGGAGATCGGATCGTCCACCTCTCCGCGGCGGCATTTGCCTTCGCATGGATGATGGCAGATGCGGCCGCAAATAGCGGGGAAGGGGTTGCGTTCACGGATCACATCCACTGCCTTCGCGTAATCGCCTTGGGCAATGAACGCGACGTATGCAGGCACGTCGATTCCTGCGGGACACGCGTGCTGGCATGGAGACAGGACCAGGGACTCGCAGACGCCCGCGGGACATCGTTTGTCCACCACGTGGGCCTCGTATTCCTCACGGAAATGGCGGAGCGTAGATAGGACAGGATTGGGACAGGTCTGGCCAAGTCCACACAGGCTCGTCTTCTTGACCTGTTGAGCTATACGTTCCAGACGATCCAGGTCCGATAAGGTCCCTTTACCTTCGGTGATCCGCGTGAGGATGCCCAGCATCTGGCGGGTTCCGATTCGGCACGGCGAGCACTGCCCGCAGGATTCTTCAGCCGTGAACGAGACGAAGTACCGGGCCACTTCCACCATGCAGGTGTTCTCGTCCATGACCACCATGCCGCCCGAGCCCATGATAGAGCCCACTGACTGAAGCGAATCGTAATCGACATTAAGATTGAGGAATTTTTCCGGTATACACCCACCCGATGGTCCACCCATCTGCACCGCTTTGAAGCGCCTGTTTCGCGGAATCCCGCCACCCACATTGAAGACCACCTCGCGTATGGTGACTCCCATGGGGACTTCCACCAGACCCGTATTGTTCACCTTCCCAGTGAGGGAGAAGATCTTGGTTCCTTTGGACTTTTCCGTTCCCAGAGACGCGTACACATCCGAGCCCATGGAGATGATCCGGGAGACGTTGGCCCATGTTTCTACATTGTTTATGACCGTGGGACATCCGAACAGACCGCTTTGCACCGGGAAGGGAGGTCTGGGCCGCGGCATTCCCCTGCGCCCTTCGATAGAGGCGATGAGTGCGGTCTCTTCGCCGCAGACAAACGCGCCCGCACCCTGATACAGTCTGATCGCGAAATCGAACCCACCCCCGAGGATATTCGTTCCCAACAACCCCAGCTTGCTGGCCTGATCCAACGCAATGCTCAATCGCTCGATTGCCAGCGGGTACTCGGCGCGGCAGTATATGTATCCTTGAGACGCACCCATCGCGCGAGCGCCGATGATCATGCCTTCGATCACCGAGTGAGGATTTCCTTCCAGAATGGCCCGGTCCATAAATGCGCCCGGGTCGCCTTCATCCGCGTTGCAGATTATGAACTTACGCTCCCCTTCCGCTGCTCTGCAGAATCGCCACTTGGTCCCGGTCGGGAATCCGCCGCCACCACGGCCCCTCAAGCCCGCGCGATCTATAGTCTCGATGACTCGATTGGGATCCCAGCTCAGGATCTCCTCCAGTCCGGCGTAAGCGCCGAACGCGATGGCGTCTTCAATGGACGTGGGGTCCACTAAACCGTTGAGCCCCAAAATGTTTCGGGTCTGCTTTGCATAGAAGGGGACCTCGGATTCGTAGATGAAGCGCTTCCCCGATTCAGGATCTTGCCAAAGAAGTCGGCCCAGGATGTTGTATTTGCCGATGGTCTCTGAAACCACTTCGGGGACGTCTTCCGGCATCACGCGCTGGTAGAAGATGCCGTGAGGCCTGATAGTCACCACAGGGCCTCGTTCGCAAAAGCCCGGGCAGCCCACTCGCTTGACGCGGGCCTTTCCTTCGAGCCCTTGTTTGCGGATCTCGTCTTCAAAGCGGACAATCACCTCATCCGCACCCCACGCGCGGCATCCCGTGTCTCCGCACACGGCCACTTCAACCGCGGAGGGATCGCGCTTTCCCCGCACAAGGAGACGAAATTCAGCCAATTCTGATGGGGAACTCAGACGATTCATGTCAGTACCCCTTCATAGGGATTCGTTTTTCGTTTTGCCTACTTGAGGTTTCTCAGAACTGCCTCGATCCTCCCCGGGTTTACCTTGCCGTAATACGTTTTGTTCGCGATCATCACAGGGCTCAACGCACACGCGCCAAGACACGCGACGGTCTCCAATGTAAAGCGCATGTCCTCAGAGGTCTGTCCGTCTTTGAGGCCCGTGAATCTCTCCACGGTCTGCAAGACAGTCCTCGCTCCTCGGACATGGCAAGCGGTGCCTCGGCAGACCCGTACGATGTTGCGACCGCGTGGTGTCGTGTAAAACTGAGCATAGAAGGTGATGACCCCCGAGACTTCCGACGGAAAGATCCCTACGCGCTGCGCCACGGGCCTGATGGCTGCGGGCGGTATGTACCCGAACTCAGCCTGCACTTCCTGCAAGAGCGGGATCAGCGTGTTTCGGGACGGTTCGAATCGATTGAGGATGTTCTTGAGAGCCGATAGTTGGAAATCCTGTGTCATTGATCCTCCACCGGTGTGACCGAGACAAAGAGCCGATCCCAGTCAAGCGGGCAGTATTCCTCGGGCCAAGGGAGCAAACGCTGCAAGAGGTACGACGGCCCTCCCACAGGCACCACGATTCCGCCCCGGGGAGCGTCGGGGTCAACGCGGAGTACGGCCTGAGCTTCGCCGACCTCTGATACGAGCGCTACTCGTCGCCCATCCAACGCCTTAATCGCTTCTGCGTCATCCGGATGCATCCGCACGGACTCTCCCTTCGCGAATCTCGCGAGACGCCGGGACATGCCCGACATCACTCCATCTCCGGGATGTACGGTTTGCTCTTCAGGAAAGACCTTCAAGGGTAGGTCACGCGGAGGCCGGGGCCTGGAGGGGAATATGGCCGGGGCAGGATACGGCACGTATCTTGTCTTTTCATTGCCGGTATTCTGAGTATCAGACGCCGAGTTGCCTTGTTTGAGTCGGACTCCTCCCGGTCGGGCCGCTTCGTCCCATGAGACCTGCCCTAGCGAAGGGCTCAGGGACTGGATCTCCTCGAAGATCTGCCGCGCGGTCAAAAAGCCCAGCGGATTGCCAAGGGTTCCACTCAGGTCGAGGAGGAACCTGGCATGTGGTCGAGCCTCTCCCGGGGGATTGCACAGTTTTGCAACTCGCTGCACCCGGCCTTCCAGGTTTATGTATGTTCCGTCGGTTTCTGTCAGAGCGGCCGCAGGGAAGACCATGTGCGCTACTTCACGATCCGGCGCAGCGAACATCCCGGTGCGAACAACAAGGTCAACACCTTCGAGGGCTTTCTGCGTCCTCTCTGTATCGGGCAGGACGGTCAAGGGATCGACCCCAAGGAACAACAGGGCCTTGATGGTCCGCTTCTCCGCGCCCCTTATCATCCCCATGGCGTCCATTCCTCGATCTGCGGTCACGTCACTGCCCCAAACGCTTCGAAGTTTTTCCAGGACAGCAGAGTCATAGGACGAGGCGCAACCAGGAAGGCCATTGGGTCCGCAGCCGATTTCCAGCGTGCCCACTTCATTGCACCCTTCGTGCAGGAAGAAGAGGCTATCCGGCCGGCCGCACAGAAAGGCAAGATCCGCCACAAGACGGGTCAACATGTACCCGTGAGTCGCTCGTGCTACTACGGGCCCGATGAGAAACACCGACTTTCTACCCTTGGACAGGAGCTGAGCAGCCTGCTTCACCTCCGGCCCGGGAAGCTGCGCCCGAGGATGGCCCAACAGGCTGGAGAGAAAATCCTCTGCGGCCATTACGTTGTTCGTGAGGAACTCCTCGTCGTAACGACGGGTGGCCACCAGCTCCCTCATTATTTGAAAAAGGGTCCAGGTTTGCTGTTCAACGTCCTCCCGAAATTGCAGCGTGGCAAAATCGCTCAAGGTGGTTCTCAGCATATCCAACTGGATAAGAGCAGCCCCACGTTTGCGTACTGCCCGTCGGACATTCCGAGCCACCACCGGATGGGTGTAATCCGGCCTCGCGCCTACGAGCACAATCGTCTCCGCGTCAGAAATGCTTTCAAGAGTCGCACCGGCCACCGTAGTTTTGAGCGCGGCTGCAATCCCGTCTGAAACCGGACGGCTGGAGAACTTGCTCGTGGTGTCCACATTGGGAGTGCCAAGAACGGACCGGGCAAATCTGACCGCGAGGTACAGATCCTCGTTAGCGCACTGCGGACCTGCGATCACGCCGATGCTCTCGGGACCGTGGCGCTGCTTGATCTCCTGCAACCGTGTCGCGAGCTCCTTCAGCGCATTATCCCAGGGTGCCTTGTTCAGGGCTCCGTCAGCTCGCCGGATCATTGGAGAGGTAAGCCTGTGGGACGACAAAAGAGCGTCTTGACCGTATCGTCCTCGCACGCAAAGCGAGATGCTGTTCATCGGAGCTGCCTGAAGGCCACGCGCGCCGACTACTCGTCCGTCCACAAGCTCGTACTGCACGTGACAGCCGGTTCCACAATAGGAACACACGCCGGCCGCGAGGTCCTTGCCGGAGCTGGTTGTAATCCGATCCCGCTCGGCAAGCGCATCTGTGGGACACAAAGCCACACATGACCCACAAAACGTGCATTCAGATCCGTCCAGCGCAGGACCGTACGCGGTGCCGGGATGGCTATCAAACCCCCGATCCATGTAGTCGATCGCTCCCACCGCCTCAAAATCCGTGCACACCCGAATACAGCGGCCGCACATAACGCATTTGCTCAGGTCTCTTACAATAAAGGGGTTCACTTCCTGAGTCGGACGCCAACGCCTGAGCGGATCAAGCTCCGGATCGCACATACCGTGGTCCTTAGCCAAATCCCGGAGCACGCAGTCATTCCCTTTGCTGCACACCACGCAAGCTGAAGGATGATCTGATAAGATCAGCTCAAGCACCCCGCGTCTGGCGGTGACCGCGGCCGGGGAATCGGTCCGTATTTCCATTCCCTCCGAGATCGGAGTGACGCACGACGCCAAGACCCTTCCCGTTTTCAGGTCTTCTACGAGGCAGACGCGGCACGCGCCAACGCTCTTCAGGAACGGGTGGTGGCACAGGGTGGGTATGTGGATGCCGACCTGGGACGCCAGATCCAGAATGGTCGTGCCCGACGGTCCGGAAACTTCCCTTCCGTTGAGAGAGATGGTGATCGTTTTCACGGCGGACCCTCGTAACGGAATCGAACAAGAAGCGCTAGAACCTCAAAGGCGCCTGCAAAACCCCTTCTTCAAACGCAACGCAGAGCGAATACGCCGTTCTGCCGCGGTCTGTTCTGACGCCGCGCAGGCGCTGGAAGCGTTCAAAAATATAAGAGTTTTTGGGGAGGGGTCCGGGGAGGCCCTTTTTGTTCGGCCTCCCCGGCCTCTTCTTCAAAAGCTCATAGGTTTTGCACCGGCTCCCGGGAGATCTGCGTCACGCAACAGGAAGGGAGCGAGAGCGTGCGAAGGTGGAGCGAGCGCAGGAGAAAGCTCGGGTATCGATCTCCCTGATCACGAATTTATCTTCGTATCTTCTGCAGAATTGGGCCGAGTTTGCCCTCCCATCCAAACGCGAGGATGTGCACCCCCGCGCAAAGGTGTTTGAGCTGTTCAATCATTTCCAACATAATTTTCACGGATTCGTCGAACTTCACTGGAGCTCGCTCCAGGCGCTCGATGTATCGGTCCGGGATCTTCAGGCCCGCAACTCGTTTGAGCATCCGGGCCTGCATCCCGGAGTGCAGTATCATAAGCTCAGCAATAATCGGCACGCCCAGCGGCTCGACCCGCTTGCAGAATCGGGCGAATTCATCAATGTCGAAGACCGGGGTGGTGAGAAAATACCTGGTCCCGTGTTCCACCATCTGCTCCATCTCACGGAGCTCCATGTCCGGCGCCTGACCTCCAAAGCTTGCGTCCACTCCCGACCCGATGAAGAAGTCAGGCTTCGCGATGAGCTCTTTGCCCGCAACATCCGCTCCCGTCTTCAGGGTATCAATGACAGAGAAGAACTTGCCCATGTCCACATGGAAGAACATCATCTCCTGAAGCGAGTCCCCGGTAAGACGGTAGTCTTCGGTAAAGACCAGAAGGTTTTCCACGCCCACGGACGAGGCTCGAACGAGCGCCTCCTGAATTTCCAGCCGGTTGCGGTCCCGCGTCGCAACCTGAAACACCGGATCGAACTTCTTGTCCCTGAGCAGGCGACACAAGGCCAACGAGTCGCTCACCGCGGCATCCGCGGCAAAAGGCTCGAACCGGACGCCGTCCACACGCCCCCAGAGGCTGTATATCTCGCTCAGATACTCTTCAGGAGCCTTTCCGAAGGGAATATGGATTTCCGACGTGATGACGAAATTCTTGTGTCCTAACGTCTCTTTGAGGCTCATGGCAGGCTCCCCACCCTCGTACGGCGCGTTGCCGGGAGCTAGACAACACCGAGAAGGCCGGCTACTTCCCTCTTCAGTTTGTCCAGCGGCAACGGTTTGGAAAAACAGACGTCAGCGCCGTGTTGCTGCATCTTCCGGTAGTTCTCTTCATCCAGGTACGCGGAAAGCACGACGATCTTTATGTGGCAGGTGCCGGGATCGTCTTTTACCTTACGGCATACCTGGTAACCGTCGATGTCGGGCATCATGATGTCGAGGATGAGCAGGTCCGGCTTGAAATGGCTCACCTGAAGGCCCGCTTCGAATCCGTCCGACGCGGAAATGATCTCGTAGTTGTGGGGTTCTTCCTCCAGCGACCTCACGATGGTTTCCACGATCAGTCGATCGTCGTCGATGACGAGGATCTTCTTGCGGTCGCCGTCACGGAAGTCTTCGGGCAGCGGCATCCCCTGTTTGCGCAGGAATTCGTCCAGGTCGGTCTTTCTGATTCGACGATGGCCGCCCACTGTGCGGTAGGCCTTTATATGGCCCTCGTCGATCCAGTTGGAGATGGTCTTGGGGGAGACGCTGCAGTATTTGCTGGCTTGGTAAACCGTGAGCACATCCATGCGGCATTCCTCCAAGGAGAGGTTTTTCTATAATTATCTTAACTACCATTATTTCCGGTTTTGCCGATTTGTCAAGAATTTTCTTTTTCAAAATTTAGATCCGCTTGGCGCGAATAATGTTACATTCCCGAAGGCCCCAATGAAGAATCCTACCTCGCCGTCGTATCTTGAGCCACGCGTCAGAATGATCCCCTAGGTAACTTCCCAATATCACACGAAGTTAAACACGCCTCCTTTCCTGGCATGTTTCCTGCCTATAGCCAAAAGGAGAGAATTTTTCCCGATCATTCCCAGAGCGCAGGAAGGCTCGGCTCACGCGCAAGGGAGTCTGTAAAAGAAGAATGGCTAGTGATATTCAAGACGTGTCACGTTCCGGAAACGTTTCACAAAATTGCAGTGAATCTCTGCCGATAAGCCCTGTCCGCATTGTCGATACCACCTTGCGCGACGGCGAACAGGCCTCGGGTGTAGCTTTCAGTGCTGCGGAAAAGTCCAACATTGCTCGAATGCTGGACGAACTCGGTGTTGACGAAATCGAATGCGGCATCCCTGCGATGGGTCGCGCAGAACAGCTTGCTATCCAAGAAATCGTGCAATCGGACCTTGGAGCAAGGATTATTACGTGGAATCGAGGTGTTATCTCAGACATTGAGGCTTCTCTCGGCTGCGGAGTATCAGCTGTGGCCATTTCACTGCCTGTCTCCGATCTTCAGATAAGCTACAAGCTGGGAAAGACGCGAAATTGGGTGCTCCGACGGCTCCGTGAGACGGTTGAATTTGCCAAAAAGGAAGGCCTATACGTGTGCGCAGGGGCTGAAGACGCGTCCCGCGCGGATGAGAACTTCGTGGTCGAATTCGCACGAGTCGCACAGGATAGCGGGGCCGACCGACTCCGGTTCTCCGACACCGTTGGTTGTTTGGATCCCTTCCAAGTGCACGAGAAAGTGGACTCCTTGCGGGCTTGCATAGAGTTGCCCATCGAGATCCACGCCCATAATGATTTCGGCCTAGCTACAGGCAATGCAATGGCCGGCGTCCGGGCCGGAGCCGAATTTGTCAGCGCAACTGTCCTCGGACTGGGCGAGAGAGCCGGCAACGCGGCTCTGGAGGAGGTCGTCATGGCCCTGAAACACATCTATGGGCTTGATGACGGCCTCCGTGTAGCCGTTCTTCCAGCGCTCTGCCGATACGTCTCCTGTGCGTGCGGCAGGGCGATTCCTTTGGGGAAGCCTATCGTGGGAGCCAAGGTGTTTTCTCACGAATCCGGGATTCATGCGGCCGCGGTTCTCAAGAATCCTGCCAATTATGAGCCCTATTGCCCGGAAGAGTTAGGAATGGGCAGAGAGATTGTCGTGGGCAAACATTCAGGCACGCGGGCGCTTGCCCATCGTTTAAGTCGGTTAGGAATTCGCAAAAGTGATGAGGAGATGCGCGGGCTCGTGATGCGAGTGCGGTCGTTCTCCGAAGCTACGAAGCGTGTTTTGTCGGATGACGATCTCGCTTTGCTGTGCACATGAGGTCCAGGTGTAACAAATGGATGAAAAGATAAAACAACTCGAACTTAACGTGCTCTATGACATAAGTCAGGTAATCGAACAGGCCCTGAATCTTGACCAGACCCTCGAAGCTATTCTGAGAATTCTCTCGGAATACCTTTCCATGAATAGAGCTACCATAACGCTCAAGAGCGGCGAAAGGAGCCACCTGAAGATCAGGGCATCACATGGTTTGAGGCCCGAGGAAAAGGAGCGAGGAGTCTATCGCTCCGGCGAGGGGGTCACCGGACTGATCTTCAGGACGGCCGAGCCTTTCGTGGTTCCTGACATCAGCAAGGAGCCCTTGTTCCTCAACAAAACGGGCGCCAGAAAGATAGAGAAGGGGAGGATCGCATTTATAGGCGTGCCAATCGTGCTTCACGGAAAGCCGATAGGCGTGCTCAGCGTGGATCGACTTTTTGATGAAGAGATATCCTTTGAGGAGGATATCAGATTTCTCACCATTTTGGCGGTTCTCGTGGCGCAGTTTGTAAGCTTGAATCATCAAGTGCAAGCAAGAGAGCAGAATCTTATCCGCGCCAATCTCTCGCTAAAGACAGGGCTTTCTGAAAAGAGCAGAAACTTTTTCGGAGTGGCACGAAGTCGCGCGTTGGCCGACGTTCAACAGCTCATCAGAAAGGTGGCTTCCACCAAGGCGAGCGTTTTGTTGCTGGGTGAATCCGGGACGGGCAAGACTCTGGTCGCACAAATCATCCACGAAATGAGCAGCAGGGCACAGTTCCCATTTGTAAAGGTCAACTGCGCCGCGCTGCCTGACACTCTCCTCGAATCGGAATTGTTTGGGTTTGAAAAAGGGGCCTTTACCGGCGCGACTGAATCAAAGCCGGGCCGTGTTGAGGATGCTGACTGTGGCACCATATTTCTTGACGAAATCGGCGAGCTTTCATTGCCCTTGCAGGCAAAGCTACTCAGATTCTTGCAAGATCGTGAGTTCGAGCGCCTTGGCAGCACAAAAACCCGTCAGGTTGATGTCAGAATCATCACAGCTACCAACCGAGATCTGATCAAAGCAGTAAACGAAGGCTCCTTTAGAGAAGACCTCTATTATCGGCTGAATGTCTTTCCGATCAGGATCCCTCCGTTGCGAGAACGTAGGGAAGATCTGCACTCCTTGACGCGGTTCTTCTCACAGAATATCACCCGTGAGTATGGACACAGTATTCAATTTACTCCACATGCCATGGACGCTCTCTTGGAGTATTCCTGGCCCGGGAATGTTCGCGAACTTGAAAATCTCCTGGAACGATTGGCGATCATTTTTGAAGGGAAAACAATCGGTGTTGGAGATCTGGCTCCATATCTTTCTCATGTCTCGAGGCAAGAGGTGGATCCCGATGAACGTGAATTTGAGCCTTTGAAAGAGCGAGAAAAGAAGGATGTGATGGCGGCTCTGCAACGAAATAACTGGATACAATCACGTGCGGCGCGAGAATTGGGTATCACGCTGCGACAGATGGGTTATCGGGTAAAGAAATTTGGGCTTGACCAGTTGGTGCGACCGAAAAGTATGGTGCGATAGACCCGGTTACAAAGCCTATCAGCATTTGGCCGTAACGGTAGGGGCGGGTTTCAAAACCCGCCCTTATAGTAAGTGTCAAAAATAATATCCGATTGTCGTTTGCGCATTGGTAGGTGCCGGCCTCCGTGCCGGCACATTTTCCTTAAAAATATCAACCAGCTCGGGCCAACAGAGCCTGCCCCGGACTCGATCCGGGGGACGCCGGCCCCCACCGGTCTTTCTTCAAGCGCGGGCCGTCCAAGAAGCCAAGGATTTTGACAACCTGTATAACTTCATCCACATCCGTCACCGGAACCTGAACAGGCCATACCTGTTGAGCAGCCCTGGCGCCTGCCTTTCAGGAGAGCAGGGTTCCCGCCTTGGTATACTGCGTCAAGACCCATCTGGATGAAGCCGGTCATCTCGATTGGAACTATTCCGCTTTCCGTGAGAACCTGCGCAGGGATTTCACCAATGCCGCTGACCATGACCGCGCGGCAATCGGTGAGCAGTTCTGCCAGTTCATACCATCGCTGCACGCCGGAGCCTCTTTCAGGAGCTTTTCGCTCCTCAAGGAATTGATATCCATCCGGAGACTGGCCCCAGACTTGAAAACGGTGAGCTTCACCAAGATGTTGATTTACAAGAATGCCTTCCATCGTTGCCACCGCTACGAAGGGTTTGCCACCCGCCGGCACCGGTATGGTTTGCGAACACGCGGAGAGACATTCCCTGAATTCGACTGAACGATCTTGTTCCAGCAAGCCTACAGCATCCGCCCTGCAGCGCGTGCAGTGTTTCATCTGAGGGATGTGTTTTCCAGCGGTGTGCCGAAGAGCCACCAACTCCTCCGGGCTAAGCTCGCCAATACTCTCGAATGGCGTGCCCTGATTAGGATACATGCTCATACAGTTTTGTATGTCGACTCCCAATTCATTCATGGCGCGGGACACGTCAGGCACATGTTGATCGTTGATTCCCGGGATGACTATTGTATTGACTTTCACGATGATTCCGCTGGCCTTTAGATCGGCGATAGCAGCCAATTGTCGTTGCAAGAGCAATTGGGCCGCCGCGAGTCCTCTGTACACGGTCTTGCCGTCACGAACCCACGCATAGATTTTAGCCCCGATCTCAGGATCCACGGCGTTTACCGTGACCGTAACGTGTGAGACGCCCAGCTCGGCGATTTCCGGCACGAAAGGAGCCAAATTGAGGCCATTTGTAGCCAGGCACAACAAGAGATTCGGAAAACTCTGCCGTATGAGCCGCAAGGTCTGGATGGTGACTTCGGGTTGGGCAAAGGCGTCTCCAGGCCCGGCGATGCCTGCAACCGTGATATTGGGCGCCTTGTTCAGTACTTTATGCAGGTACAGTACCGCCTGTTGAGGAGTAAGAACCGAACTGGTGACGCCAGGCCGGCTTTCATTCACGCAGTCGTATTTCCGGTTACAGTAATTGCATTTGATATTACACTTCGGAGCTACCGGAAGATGGACTCGGCCACACGTCTGTTTGGCGCTTGCATTGAAGCAGGGATGCCGACTAATGTCCAGGCCGATATTCATTTTACGATTCCTCTCATATATAGCTGTAGCCCACGGGCGAGCGTTCTTGTTGATCCTCGATCAAAGCGTTCACAATTCTGTCCAAAAGAACCTGGGCCCCTCGGTAGCCCACGTGCAACGTTCTGTGTCCGCCGAAACGGTCGTGGATGGGAAAGCCCACGCGAATCAATGGGACTCCCCAGCGGCGGGCAAGGTGATATCCTTTGCTGTTGCCCAATAAGAGTTGCGGGGAGAGCGACTCCGCGACGTCGGCTATGTCATAGAAGTCTACTCCTTCAAGCACGACCGGTGGCTCTGCCAAAATGTCGCCGGTGACGTCACTTATGCACTGTGAAAGACGACCGCTGCGACCACCCGATGCCACAAGCACCGGCTTCACTCCGATCTCTGCCAGGAAGGCCGTGAGACCGATTACGAGATCCTCTTCGCCATAAACAACAGCTCTCTTGTGAAACAGATATTTGTGTCCATCCACATAAGCGTCGATCAGGCGGCCACGCTCAAGCGCATGGGTCTCGGGAGTCGGGCGTCCCGACAAGCCCTCTAAAGCCTCGAAAAAGAGATCTGTCTCCCTGAGGCCGATGGGCATTCCAAGACTATGGAGCGGGGTAGCAAATCGTTGGTTGAGCAACGTACCCGCGCTAGGCTGCCCTGCGAGGGTGCGCCCCAATTCGATGGCCGCGGCAGATCCACCCATTGCTCTTATTGCAGCAACCGATGTGCCGCCCGAGGGCAGCTTTTCGTAGTACTGCAATGCGGGCGCATCGAGGGTAAGGGAAATGTCCGGCAAAATTGTGGATGTCAGGGCAAAGTCATCGAATACTTCTTTCAAATATCGTATGTCGGCCGGGGACACAAACCCTGGCAGCAAGCTCATTCCGTCGTGTTTCTTCTCAGATGTGGCCAATTGATCGACAACCGCCTTCACGGCGGCGTGAAACCCTTCCATGTGGGTCCCGGAGTAGCTGGGAGTCGACACCGTAACAAGCGCGGGTGATCCATTCTGTTGCACGGCGTCAGGGAAATCGCGAAGGAACTCCCTAACCAACATCGGCACGTCGTCTCCGATGGTTTCCGTCAGGCAGGTAGTTGCAATGCCTATCAAGCCCGCTTCGTACTTGGACATCACATTTCTTATGCCAAGTTTGAGATTGGGACCTCCTCCGTACACCGCGTGCTTTTCACCCAGCGACGAAGACGCGATATCCATCGGCTCTCTGAAATGGCTGATAATGTATCTTCGCATGTATGTCGCGCAACCTTGAGAACCATGGAGAAACGGCACCGCGCCCTCGATGCCTCGAAAGGCAATGCAGGCTCCCAACGGCTTGCATAACTTGCACGCATTTGTTGTTGAGACATACGGTTCAGGTTTCGTAAGCATGTCAGCTTCTCCAACACGGTTCGAGTTGATAGCATCTGTTGCAGGTCGTAGCCATCTAGTTTCATCGAGAGTGTTACGCACTCACAGCACGTTTCATCTCTTGCTTTCCGAGACTTTTTGACTCACAGGATGTTGGTAACGCTGCGAGGTCAAGGCATGTTCTACGAGGAACAAACCGCCATACCGGGCTCATGACGGTGGAATAGACTTCTTGCGCGAAGTTCAGCATTCCTATGAATCCTTCAAGCGCGTGCTTGCGCTCGTGGTTGTGATCGCAAAAACCTACGCCGAGTTTGTAAGCGATCGGCCGTTCTTTCACGCCGCCGACAAAGATGTCCACATCCTTTTCCTGTAAGAATGCTGACAGCTCCAGTGGGTTGGAATCATCCACGATTATGGTACCTTCGTCGGTAATTTCGTGGAGTTCTCGGTAGTCCTCTTCCGTGCCGGTCTGAGAGCCTACGAGGACCACTTGCATTCCCAGGAGCCTGAAAGCCTTCACAAGGGAGAATGCTTTGAACGCGCCGCCGACATAAATCGCGGCCTTTTTGCCATCGAGCGCTTTCCGGTACTCCTGCAACTTAGGGTAGAGCGTGACGAGCTCTTCCATTACAAGGTCGCGTGTGCGCTCCATGATTCCATGTGATAGATCTTCAAAGAAATGCGCGACTTGGTAGAGGGATTCGGCCATGTCGTCCACCCCGAAATATGAGACTCGAAGAAATGGCGTTCCGTATTGCTCTTTCATCATTTTTGCAAGATCCATGGTCGAACCTGAGCACTGGACGACATTCAAGGTAGCTCCGTGAGCTCGCTGGATATCATGTATGCGACCGTCCCCTGTAATGTTCGCCACCACTTGAAGCCCCATTCGCTCGAAATAGTTGCGCACTATCCAGATCTCTCCGGCAAGGTTAAAATCCCCAAGAATGTTAATGCTTGCGGGTGAGATTCCAGAAGTATCGCCAGTGCCGACTAAACGGAATAATGCCTTACACGCTGCGCTGTAACCTTCCCGCTTATTACCTTTGAAACCTTCCGATTGCACGGGAATTACTGGAATGCCTTTCTCTCCGGCAACTCGTTTGCAGACTGCTTCGAGATCATCACCGATGATCCCCACAATGCACGTGGAGTATACAAACGCGGCCTTGGGATCGTGCCTGTCAATCAGCTCATGAAGAGCTCTGTGTAATTTGGCTTCGCCGCCGAAGATTACGTCACGTTCCTGCAGGTCCGTGGAAAAGCTGAGGCGATGCAGTTCCGGACCTGAAGACAAAGCCCCGCGTATGTCCCATGTGTAAGCCGCACACCCGATCGGACCATGCACAAGGTGCAAAGCGTCTGCTATCGGATAGAGGACCACTCTTGACCCGCAGAAGACACAGGCCCGTTGACTCACCGCGCCTGCAAGACTGTCTTTGTTGCAGGACATATGAAACGGCTGCTCGCCTTTTCGGTGTATTTGATCTTTTCTTTCGTTGAAAACAGGGGCCTTCATTGGTCTTACTCTCACGAGCTTTTCAGATAGAGGCGCACCGCCGTGCGGTCCGACAGCGCAGTCATTTTCGTGGACTGTAATCGATTCGCTGTATTGAAGACGCTCTTTAGGTGAGCAAATACTTCTCCACGGCCCGACCGTCTTCAAGTGCATCCAGAATCTCGTCGATGGCTTCTTCGCTTTCGACTCCTCCATAATAATAAGCTTCAGGGTACACGATCATTACGGGAGAATGGTCACACAGTTTCATACACCCTGCGCTGGATACGAGCACATCGCCCATTCCGCGATCCGGAAGTTCGGACTCAAGGTATCCGATCAAGTCCACAGCGTTCTTCTTGATGCACTTACCTTTGGCTTCGCCTCCGGCTCGAAAGCTGCAACATACAAAAATGTGGTGTCTTGGTTTTTCCATGTTACATCACCAGCTCAAACCTTTCTTCAGGGTCATCCTGGTCCTTACGCTCCAACAAAGTGTTAACGATATTGCTCAAGAGATACATTCCGCCCCGGTACCCGAGGGTCGGGAAATAGCTGTGGCCCACGCGGTCCAATATGGGAAAACCGAAACGCACAAACGGAATGTTTTCGGCTCTCGCTATGTACTTGCCGTACGTATTCCCGATAAGCAGATCAACGGGCTCGTTCTTTATGAGCTGATGCAGATAGAAGAGATCTGCTGCCGCTTTGACCACCGCTCCAGGGACCACATCTTTCAGAATGCCTCGGACTCGCTCTTCAAAGCGCTTGCCCGGTGTTCCGGTTATAACGTACAGTGGTTTCATTCCTGCGCTCGCGAGGAAATCGGTTAACGCGACCATCTGGTCGGGGTCGCCGAAGAGCGCGACCTTTTTGTTGTAGAGGTAGTGCTGCATATCGGTCACGATGTCGAGCAGCCGGCCGCGATCGTCCACCATCCCGGAAGAGGGCTCGGCTCCGGTGATGTCCATGATGGCTTGGACAAACCGATCTGTGGCGGAAATCCCGATAGGTAAATCCAGTAGCTGAAAAGGAACTCCGCACTTTGTTTCCAACAATTTTGCCGCGGCCTCCGACGCGAACGCGCCCAGAGCCAGCGTTGCTTGACTGGAGCCCGTTCTCATAAGAGAGCGCACCGTGACACCACCGTTGGGATACATGCGATAATCACCAGTCATGGCCGTGTTGAGCACATCAGAGGTGTCCGGAAACACTATGGACTCAACGCCCATTTCAGTGACGACCCTTTTGATCTCCGCCATATCCGGAGGCTCTACAAAACCTGGGACCACGTTGATTCGTCCTTTAACTTTGTCTCCATTATCGGAAAAATAATCCACCATAGCTCTTGTCATGGTAGAGAATCCCGTAATGTGGGATCCCACATAGCTCGGGCAGTTCGCGTGAATGACCCACTTGTTTTCGGGGATCAGACCGTCATCCCGTGCTTTCTTGATCATGCTTGGAATGTCATCTCCGATCGTCTCAGAGAGACACGTGGTGTGAACCGAAACTACATCCGGGTCGTAAACCTGAAATATTGTCTTGAGCGATTGCCGGAGATTGGGGGCACCTCCAAACACTGCCGCGCCTTCAGTAAATGAACTTGTGGACGCAACCACCGGCTCGCGATAGTGACGGGTCAGGTGACTGCGGTGGTACGAGCAACAACCTTGGCTGCCGTGACTGTGCGGTAAACACCGGTGAATCCCCAGGGCAGCGTACATCGCGCCGATGGGCTGGCAGGTCTTAGCAGGGTTTATCCTCAAGGCCTGACGTTCAACTATTTCTTTGGGAGTCATATCCAACATAGCTTCTTCTCCTGGCGCTTGATGCGGTTCTACTCCACGGCCAGTTTGGCCTTCAGTAATGGGCTCTTTTGCCACGGAGCCTTGAGCAACTTCCAGGCAGGATTGTTTACCATCATGTCCACATCCTTTCCGAAATTGACCGCTCCCTTAAAACCTGCATACGGGCCGCTGTAATCGTAGTTGTGGAGTTGCTTGGAAGGTACGCCGAACTTCTCGATTATGTACTTATCTTTGATCCCCGAGCAAATCAGATCAGGCCTGAATTTCTCGATCAACTTTTCCAACTCCACATGGCTCACATCATCAATCACCAGCGTTCCCTCGGGCATATCCGGCATCATACCTTCGTAGTAATCCACAATGCATTCTGCCTTGAGTCGCTCCAGCGCCTCGGGTTCTTTTCTCGGGCGATACCGAGTTGGGTCCGCTTCCACTTTGAGCTCTTCAATGTTGCGGCTGTCGGCGTCCACTTTGAGGTTCGGGATTACCTTTCTGCCTTCGTAATCGTCCTTGTGCGCGAACTCATAGCCGGCCACCACAGTTTCCATGCCGAGATCTTTGAACAAGTCCTGGTAATGATGGGCTCGCGATCCGCCGACAAAAAGCATCACTGTTCTTCCTTGGAGTCGTGTTCTAAACGCCGCGATTTCCTTTTCCGCTTCGGCAACTTCTTCTTCGATCACGGCCTCAACCTTTTTTGTGAGGTCAGGATCCTCAAAGAAGGCCGCGATCTTTCTGAGGCTCTTTGCCATGCCTCGGATGCCAATGAAATTGACCTTAATCCACGGAATACCGAAAGCTGTTTCCATCATTTCGGCCATGTAGTTGATGGAACGGTGACACATCACCAGGTTCACTTGCGCGAGGTGTGCGCGTCTCATTTCATCTACGGACGCGTTGCCACTGAATGTGGAAAGCACGCGGATGCCGCACTTTTCGAATACCCGCTCGATTTCCCACGCATCGCCGCCGATGTTGTACTCGCCCAGAAGGTTCACCGTGAAACCTTGTTCTTCACCGGAATCATCAGTGCCCACTATGTGTTCAAATAGTTTGTTGTTCGCGATATGATGTCCTCCGGACTGGCTGACACCTTTGTAACCTTCACAGTTGAACGCGAGCACTTGAACGCCCAGTTTACCGCTCATCTCTTTGGCGACTGCTTGGACATCGTCTCCGATGAGGCCGACGGGGCACGTTGCATGAACACTGATCGCCTTCGGCTTGAAAATGTTGTATGCTTCCTCTATTGCAAGCCGCAGTTTCTTTTCTCCACCAAAGATGACGTCCTGGTCCTGCATATCTGTAGAAAAGCAATACGGCAGGAAATTATGGCCGTCCTCTCTGGGCTTGAACATATTGCGTCGAATGCCCCAAGAATAGTAGGCACATCCGATGGGCCCGTGAACAATATGGACCATATCCCCTATGGGACCTATCACCACTCCTTTGCACCCTGCAAAGCAGCACCCACGCTGAGTGATGATCCCGGGCACCGTTCGAACGTTTGCTTCGATTTCTTGTTCCTGTGAAGGATCGCGCACGATAAAGTGTTTGAGACGTTTTTTCGCGACTTTGGTCGGATAAAGGTCGCACACGTCCTTCACAAATTGTTCCGGGTCGATCGCGGGATTTTGAGTCAATCTTGAGCCGGACATTGCTACCTCCCGTTCGATCCATTCATTTCGTCGATGGCTGCCGGCCCGGTTTCGCCGGTTCTGACTCTTATCACGTCATTGACAGGGCAAACGAAAACCTTTCCGTCTCCGGGGTTGCCGGTCTGATTCACCTTGATTATCGTGCGAATCAGCTCCGCTACTTTTTCGTCAGGCACCACCATACTGATTATCCTCTTGGGATAGAGGCGTCCGCCTTGAGCCAAAGTGGGAAGAATTTCGGCACTCTCCTTGGGGTTTTCGTTTATTGCATTTAAGAGATCGAACTCTACCGGCCGCCTTCCTCGCCCAAGCGCTCTGGTTGCAGTCGCGGCAGGGAATCCTGCTGCGATCAAGCTTTCCTTGGTCTGGTTGATTCTGTTCTGTCTTATAATCGCCACGATTTCCTTCATGTTGGACTCCGTGAATTTCGTGTGCTCAGGCTTCTCGCTCACCGGTACTGATGGTGTAGGCCTCCTCAACCGGGGTTATGAAGATCTTGCCGTCTCCGTACGCTCCCTTGTCTCCGGTACGAGCGCTCTCTAGGATGGCTCGAACCACGAAATCTTTCTCGTGTTCGTGAACCACCACCATGAGCAACTCTTTGGGAAGCTCGTCGTAGACCACGTTTCCCAATCTGAGGCCGCGCTGTTTGCCTCGACCTGCCACATCGATTTTTGTTACGGCCGGGTATCCGGCCTCGAGCAATGATTGCATCACTGCCGAACTCTTTTCCGGTCTCACAATGGCTCTCACCATGATCATTTGAATGCCCCTATATTGCTGAACTTGGATGCGAACATCCGATCTCACTAATCGAGAACGCCATACTCCATCAGAACTTTTTCAAGCGCATCGGTGGGCATGGGGTTCGGCACTACAAACATGTCATTCTCATCGATTCGCTTGGCCAGGTTGCGATAATGTTGAGCCATTTCAGAAGACGCATCGTATTCGATCACGGTCTTCCTGTGGATTTCCGCCTTCTGGACCATATTGTCGCGCGGCAGAAAATAGACCATTTGCGTGCCGAGCTTCTCAGCAAAAGCCCCAATCATCGTCTCTTCGTTATCTACCTTGCGGCTATTGCATATAAGTCCGCCCAATCGAACACCACCCGATTCCGCATACCGCCGAATTCCCTTGCAGATGTTGTTTGCCGCGTACATGGCCATCATTTCTCCGGAAACAACGATGTAGATTTCCTGGGCCTTTCCTTCGCGAATCGGCATCGCGAATCCGCCACACACCACGTCTCCCAGTACATCGTAGAAGACGTAGTCCAGTTTCTCGCCTTCATCGTACGCTCCAAGAGATTCCAAAAGGTTGATCGAAGTAATGATCCCGCGGCCCGCGCAACCCACACCGGGTTCAGGCCCGCCCGATTCCACGCACATGGTTTCAGCGAACCCTTGCTTGCGGACATCTTCCAGGTCCACATCCTCGCCTTCCTCTCGAAGGGTATCCAAGACGCTCTTCTGGGCAAGGCCGCCAAGGAGAAGCCTCGTTGAGTCTGCCTTTGGGTCGCAGCCGACCACCATAACTTTCTTGTCCAGCTCAGCTAGTCCAGCCACGGTATTCTGGGTCGTGGTGGACTTGCCGATGCCTCCTTTGCCGTAAATTGCCACTTTTCTCATTTGTGTAACCCAGGCCTTTCGTAAACTTTGGCGGGCATGGAGCAGGAAGCGTGCCAAACCGTGAGGAATAGGCATCGGGAACTGCAATATCGCGGAATCACATGAGATGTGGGTAGGCCGTTGTATGCAGAATAACAAATGCACGGTGCACGCAGGTGAACCATGTTACAAAAATGTAGAGGCCGATGTTACAATTTTGTCAGTGCAACAAATTGACAAGAGGTAGGCTTACCGTCGTTATAGCCAGTGTCAAAAATAATGTCAGATTGCCGCTTGGGTATTGGTAGGTGCCGGCCTCCGTGCCGGTACATTTCTCTTAAAAATATCAACCAGCTCGGGCCGGCAGGGACGCCGGCCCCTACCGGTCTTTCTTCAAGGCTGGCTGTCCAAGAAGCCAAGAATTTTGACAACCGGTATACACGCGGGGCCGCGATTGGAGGAAGGACTTGGAAGGGGAAGTGGCAGGCCGGACACGGCGCTGCCACGGTTTATGGGTTACTTTCCGAGTAGTTTCCGGAAGTGATACCCGAAGATCGCGCTTGAAATGGCCTCGCCAAATGATGCTCGATAGAAGAGCATGGCGTTGATCAGGAGTTTCCAATAGTAGATCTTGTTCTTGCCCCTATCAAGAATCCCAAGATAAATAACCGACTTGACAAAGGCCATCAGCTCGGTCATATCGACGCGTTTTCGGCGGGTGGGCTTGTAGTGCTTGAGGAATTCCAAGACCCGCTTGTAGTATTCCTTGGGCGAGTAAATATACTCCAGGACGGCCTGATAACCTTCTTTTAACTTCTCAGCGTCCATCTTCGGAATGAAGTTCATGGAGCCATCGCAATTGTTGCCGGAGCATTCCTCCATGGAGAGCAGCCGCCCTTCGTTCTTGAGGCGCTCGTAGAGCCTAGTTCCCGGGAGCGCGTTGAGCAGCCCGATCATGGCCTTGGTCACGCCGCTGTTCTGAATGAATTTGATCTGGCGTTCAAAAATGTTGGGAGGATCGTTGTCGAAGCCAATAATGAACCCTCCCATTACTTCCATGCCGTGTCTCTGGATAGTTCTGACCGCTTCCAGGAGATCCTTGCCGCTGTTCTGGTGTTTGCCGCACTCCTTGAGGCAGTCGTCCTCCGGCGTTTCCAAGCCCAGGAAGACCGAGTCGAATCCCGCTTTGTTCATCAATGTCAGCAGTTCTTCGTCGTCGGCCAGGTTCACCGATGCCTCGGTGTACAGGCCGAACGGATAATTGCGGGCCTCTTGCCACAGAATGATCTCTCTGAGGAGCGACTTCACCCGGGAGGTGTTCCCGATGAAGTTGTCATCCACGATAAAGAGACGACCGCGCCAACCCATGTCGTAAAGGACTTGCAGCTCTCGGATCATCTGATCGTTTGCCTTTACCCGGGGGCGGCGACCGTTAAGATTGACGATGTCGCAGAATTCGCAGTTGAAGGGGCATCCGCGGGAATACTGTATGGAAAGCGAAGCGTACTGCTTGATCTTGATCAGATCCCATCTAGGTAAGGGGGTTGTTGTGATGTCCGGCCGTTCCGGAGAGCTGTACACGTGCTGAGCGCGACCTTCGCCAAGATCCTTCAGGAACTGTGGCAGGGTGATTTCGCCTTCGTTGAGCACAAGGTGATCCACGTCCTGGAATTCGTCCAAGAGGCTGGAGAAGAGAGGTCCGCCGGCAACCACCTTCTTGCCGAACTTGTGCGCGCGGTCGATCACCTCGCGGCACGAAGCCTTTTGGACCAGCATAGCGCTTACGAAGACCATGTCTGCCCACTGGATCGACTGATCGCTCAGGGGTCCCACGTTCATGTCCACGACACGCAGGTCCCACTTCCTGGGCATCATGGCAGCCACGGTGAGAAGGCCCAGAGGGGGATGGGCAGCCTTCTTGCCGAGGAACTTCAGGATATGCTTGAAGCTCCAAAAGGTGTCGGGAATGGCCGGTGAGACGAGCAATGCTTTCATGAATAACTACCCTGCCTTGCAGTAATGAGCATTTCTTAAGTTGTTTAGGATAAGGAATCCTGGCAGCCGGGTCAAGGCTTATGATAGACAGATCCTGTTCGTTTGGCCAGGAGCCCGCGAATGGGTCTCATCTCACGGCCCCTCGTACGCGAGTCACCTGGATCACCTTGATGACGGGGCCTGCTTCTTCTTGTCAGGTTCCCAGGTGTCCAGGAACCTCATCAGTTCCGAATCAGGCCGCAGCAGTATGGTCGCGTCATGGCCCAGAATCTTTTCGTAAACCGACAGGTGGCGAGTGAAGGAGTAAAACTCCTCATCCCGCGTGAATGCAGCCGCGTAGATCGCGGTCGCGTCCGCGTCGCCTTCGCCTCTCAGTGTCTGCGACTTCCGGTAAGCTTCTGCGAGGATGATCTCCTTCTCTTTATCCGCTTCTCCGCGGATTCTTTCGACTTGTTCTTCGCCTTCAGCGCGATAGCGTTTTGCGATTCGCTCCCTTTCGGCATTCATCCGCTTGAAGACGCTCTTCTGGACTTCGTTAGGCAGATCGACGCGTCTGATACGCACATCCACCACGGAGATCCCAAACGCTTTTGCAGCCTGCGCGGTCTCCACGGTCACCGCTGTCATGATCTTTTCCCGTTCTTCGCGGATAAACTCCTTGAAATTATGATTCGCGATCTCCTGACGGAGCCGCCCAAAAATAATGTCGTTGAGCCTTGCGATTCCCCCTGAATACGTTTGCACTTTTTGGTAAAAGACGAGTGGGTCTGCAATCTGCCAGCGTGAAACTGAGTCGACAATAAGTCGTTTCTTATCAAGGGTAATATATTCGGCTGGTTGGGCCTCCGCGACCAAGATTCGTTTCTCCAGGTGCACCACATCCTGCACAAAGGGGAGCCTAAAATAAAGGCCCGGATCCTTGATGATCTGCACCGGTTTCCCAAACTGGAGCACGACGGCCTGTTCCCACTCGGGAATAACGAAGACTGTTTGGATCGCCACGACTATCACGAAAATCGCCACGACAAGGTATTTGATCATGGCAGCTACTCCCCTTCTCTGATGTGAGGCGAACCCGGCGGCTGTTGGGACGCCTTTGGCGGCGGCGAGGCCCCTTGGATCGGCGTCAGAGGGAGCAACGGCAGCGTACGGGAATTCTGGCTGTCCATGATGAACTTGCGAGCAGCGGGAAGATACTTCTCGGCGCTTTCTAAATACAGCCGCACGCGGGTGACCGTGGGGGCTTTTCTGTATTCCTCTAGGATCTTGCTGAATCGTTCCGCGTCACCTTGTGAACGTATGACGCGCTGTGCCTTGAAAGCTTCCGCGGCGAGCACTTCTTGCTGTCCCTTCCCACGTGCTTTGGGGAGGATGTCCTCACGGTAGCCTTCCGCCTCTCGGATAAGGCGCTCGCGATCCTCCCAGGCTCTGACCACGTCGTGGAATGCTTCCTTAACCTGCGCTGGGGGATCGACTACGAGGAGTCGGGCCTGGGTGACCAGCAAACCCGTATGATAGGTGTCCAAGAGCTTCTGCAGGTACGTCTGAACCTTTTGCTGCACCTCGTTCCGGCCTTTGGTCATGGTGTAGTCGATACTGTTCTCCCCCACCACCCCTCGAAGGGCTACTTCGGCGGACGCTCTCAAAGCCGTTTCAGGATCTTGTGCCCCGAACAGGAACTTGATCGGGTCCTGTACCACGTACTGGACGACGAATTGGACATCGACTATGTTTTCATCGCCGGTGAGCATCAAAGATTCCGCGGGGACCGATAGTATTCGCTCTTTCTCAGAAGCCCTCTCTTTCGCGGATCGGTATCCGATTTGTGCATATCTCACCTTCGCCACATCCACGAGGGTATGGGTCATGATCGGCCAGGGAAGGCGATAACGCAGGCCCGAATCCGTGATCGAAAAGACCTTGCCGAAAAGCAGCACTACGCCTTTTTCGCCCGGACCGACCTTATAGACCCCTGAAGCCAAGTACAGGGCGATGATCACCAGAATTACAATCCACAATCCTCGCCCTCGAAAGTACTGGTCCACAAAGCGCTTGAAGTCATCAACTCCGCGCTGGAAGTCCTTCACGCTGTATGGTTCTTCCCGTGGCCGAAATTGATCCATCTTCCCTCCCCAGTCGTACAGTGCGGCCCATTGTAGATGAACGGTCGCTGCAAAGCAAACCTTCGTTCTGAGGAAGTTTGACTGTTCAGAGACAAATCGGGCGCAGACTTTCGCCTGCGCCCGTCGGAAGAGTGGTGTTGCGGCGACTCGGTCTTGCCGAGCAGGTATGTGGTCCGGTCAATCCTCCGGTTTGGCAGTCGCCTTCACGAGGCGCACGCTCGTTTCGCTGTTCAGGTAGCCTTGCCCGTGGCGCGGAGCTTCGCCAGCGCGTCGGTCAGCATGGCTCGGGCGTTCTGCTTGCGGTCTTTCAGCTCCTCCCGCCATGCATCCACCTTCTCTATGGCTTCCTTCTCCCAGGGTAGCCATTTGGAATTGTCCCGGCTCCTGATGGACTTCTCCAACTCTTCAGGGATGGGCGGGTTCCTGCATTCGTCGTAGTGGTTTTCGATCTTCCTGAGAAACTGGAAGAGCTGCTTCATTTCTTTCTTGGTGAGAGCCCGGCCACGTTCATCCTCGCCGAAAATCTCTCTCTGGACCGTCTCGATATTCTGCGCCTTCAACTCCTTGAGTAGCTTCTTTAGGTACCGGTAGTTTTGATTGAAATCGTACGAGTCCAGAAGGGTGCCGGCGGAGGCACCGAACGCGCTCTCAGTCATTTCCCACTCCTTCTTGAAGATTCTTGCATATGATTTCATCCGCAACATCAGCGCGACAAACGGATGACCAAGTACGTTTTTGCGCGGCCTCTGACATCAGTGAGAAACTCGTCGTCCTTGACCGGGACACGTAGGAAGGATCGAATCAGTCAATGTCCCCTTGCGGATGGGCAGGTATCACCCAATTCGCGGCTAGTCAAGAAATTATTCGGTAGAACGCGCAAAAAAAAGTAATGGCTCCCAGTCTATTTCGCGTCGCTCCGCGAGCGGCTAAACAGAGGCGCGAAAAGAATCGCGCTCCAGGACTGAAAGCCTGGGAGTGTCTCGAAAAGTGGATAGTGATGAAGCACAGAGATGAGAAGATCGGCTGGATGGCCCACAGGATGGATTCCCTTTATACCAGTTCGCTTTCAACCAGTGAAGATGCCATCGGAGGAAAGGCAGCACTGACCTGGTGCCCAGGTCAGTGGCACCCGCGGACAATCAATATCCGCGCGGGGGTGCCACGGACCTGAGCTTTGGCAGGTCCGTGTCTGATTCGGCCAATTAGTCATAGCTTAGCAGCGCACCAGTATTGTCCGCGTTGACGCGCGCGTGGCGCGGTAGGAATCCGCGCCGCGCGCGCAAGCGCGAGTATTCACGACTGAGCTGGTGTCAGGGTTTGCCGTAGACCTCTGCGTCTAGGATTCGGGCGAGTTCGGGCTCGGGAAGGACTTCCCGCTCCGAGGCCACTTCTCGTATAGTCTTGCCGGTTTCGTACGCCTCTTTAGCGAGGGCCGCGGCTGCTTCGTACCCGATGATCGGGACAAGGGGAGTGCACATGGCGAGGCTTTTCTCGATATATGCCAGGCATTTTTCTCGGTTAGCCTCAATGCCCTCCACGCATTTCTCAGCGAGCCTCTTTGCCGCGCCGGCGAGCAGATCGACTGATTGGAGCAGATTGTACGCAATTATGGGGAGCATGGTGTTGAGCTCCAAATATCCTGCCTGACCGCCGTACGTGATAGTTGCGTCATTTCCGATGATCTGCGCGGCCACTTGCATGACCATCTCGGGAATGACGGGATTGACCTTACCCGGCATGATGGAGGAGCCTGGCTGCAAGGACGGGATGGTTATTTCGCCGATAGCGCAGCGCGGCCCGGATGCGAGCAAGCGAATATCGTTTGCAATCTTGATCAGACTCACCGCAACGGTTTTGAGTGCCGCACTTGTCTCGACGGCAGCGTCTTGAGCAGCCTGAGCTTCAAAATGGTTTTCCGCCTCTCTGAAAGGAAGGCGTGTCTCTTCCGCGATAAGCTCGATCACCCGGGGAGCGAATTCCGGGTGCGCGTTCATGCCCGTGCCAACCGCGGTGCCACCCAGGGCCAGCTCTGCGAGGCTCTTCTCTACTCTGGAGATGCGCTCAATTCCGCGCGCGATTTGGTGCGCGTACCCCCCAAACTCTTGCCCCAGGGTCATGGGAACGGCATCTTGCATGTGAGTCCGCCCGATCTTACGGATATCCGCGAACTCCACAGCCTTCCGTTCAAGGGCTTCCTGAAGCTTCTCCATGGCAGGGATCAGCTTGATCCTAATGGAAGTGAGCGCCGCAACGTGGATCGCGGTGGGGATCACATCGTTGGTGGATTGGCCCATGTTCACATGATCGTTCGGATGAACCGGCGCCTTACCGCCCCTTTTGCCCGTCAGCATTTCATTTGCACGGCCCGCGATAACCTCGTTGGCATTCATGTTAGTAGAGGTAGCGGAACCGGTCTGGAACACATCCACCACAAACTGATCGTTGAGCTTCCCCGCGGCCACTTCATCAGCCGCTGCGGCGATCGCCCTCGTTCTCTCTTCGTCGAGCAGGCCCAGTTCCAGGTTCACGCGCGCGGCATGTTTCTTGATCATACCAAGCGCGCTGATGAAGGACGGGTCGAACTTGAGCTTGCTAATGGCGAAGTTCTCCACGGCCCTCTGGGTTTGAGCGCCATAGTAAGCGCCTTCAGGCACCATGACCGTGCCCATGGTATCGACTTCTTCTCGGTACTTCATGCCGACTCCTCGTTACCTGCCAGAAAGTGCTTCAGAAGCCTAACTCGGTCCCCGCCTGGATTGATACGAATTCGCCATCAGAAATATAACATTGCTGGCAGTTTTCATTGCGAGGGCATAGCCCGAAGCAATCCCCTCGTCATTCCCGTGAAAGCTTGTCCCCGCGAAAGCGGGGACGGGAATCCAGGAAGGGCGCAGGGCCATGCGCCCCTACAGGATTGCTTCGTCCTTTCACTCTTCGCAATGACATCTCAATAGGGACGCGCTTTCGACAAAAGCGGGAATGACGAGCAACTATGCATCCATCGCAAAATAGCGCCAATTCTGAGACACTAGAACCTTATGCGCAATCCGCTGGCCTTGGGCCCAGCCGGCTGCGTGCGAACCTCGTCCACCGCTATCTTGTCTCCCTCTCGCAGCGTATCAGTAATGATCTGCGTCCTCTCCAGACCTACTACCCCCGTCTTCACAGCGACTGGGCGAATCTTATTGCCCTTTTCGACTTTCCAGCATCTTTTCTCACCTTCCTTGAGCTGCGGAAGCTCGGGCGCTCCCGCTGCCCGTAAGGAAGACGCGGACGGAGAGAATCGACATGCCTGCTCCGGAATCATGAGGGCTTCTTGAGCCTCCTCAAGCAGTATTCGGATGTTCGCGGTCATTCCGGGGCGAAGTTTAAGCTCGCGATTATCCACTTTGAGGACCACGATATAGGTCACCACATTCTGCTCAATTTTCGGGTCATTACGGATTTGGGTGACTTCTGCGTCAAAGGGTTCTTCGGGGAAGGCGGGAACCGTGAATGAGCCCTTCTGTCCTACCCTCACACGGCCGATGTCCGACTCATCAACGTTTGCATGGACTTCCATGAGAGTGAGGTCCTCCGCGATGGTGAAGAGCACCGGCGCCTGAAAGGTAGCAGCGACTGTTTGCCCTTCATCCACGCTGCGCGCGGTGACTACGCCGTCTACAGGAGCCTCGATGCGAGTGTACTTGAGCTGCAACTCCGCTTCAGTGAGCCTGGCTTCCATCTGAACGACGCGAGCCCTTTCCACGTCCACCTGTGCAACGGCCCCGTCGGCTCGCGCTCTGGTCTGATCGATCTCGCTCTCGGATATGGATTGCTTCTCGAAGAGCATCTCCTTACGCCTCAAGGTCCGCAGCTCGTCCTGGCTCGTGACCTCGGCTCTGTGCAGGGCTGCCTTCGCGGCCTCCAGATCCGCCCGCGCCTGGGCTGCCTTGGCCTCGTAGATCGCCGGATCGATCAAAGCGATCAACTGCCCTTTTTCCACTTTGGACTCGAAGTCCGCGTACAGCTTCTTGATCGTTCCCGATACCTGGCTCCCCACCAGCACTTGGTTGAGCGGAGTAAGCGAGCCGGTGCACATGACTTCCGAGCGCAGCGTGCCGCGCTCGACCGCCACGGTCACATATTTGAACTTGGTTTCTTCCGGCGCGCTCCTCCCCAACACCATATAAAGAGAGATGGCGACCACTATAACCAGAGCTATGACTATGAGCTTCTTCACCGAATTCACCCTAGTGGGCAAGACGACCGCGAGTCCGACTGTCCGCCAAGTTCGGTGTATCGGCAGTCGCGGCTGATATCTTGAAGCAGGTCGATTCTGGCCGCATGTCTATGCAATCGCTCGGGTCTATCCCAAGGAGTTGGAGGTCTGTAACCGCTCTTCAGTTCCGTTCATCTCCCTCAATTTTACCATCTCTAATGAGGATCCTGCGATTGGTGAGCGTGGCCACTTCAGGGTCGTGGGTAACCAGCACAAAGGTGATACCCTGCTCGGTGTTCAGTTTTCGGAAAACTTCCATGATTTCAGCGCTAGTGTGCGTATCGAGGTTTCCCGTCGGCTCGTCCGCCAGAATCAGTTCAGGGCTGTTGACCAGCGCCCTCGCGATGGCTGCGCGCTGTTGCTGACCGCCGGAGAGCTCCGTAGGCAGATGTTGAGCGCGGTCGGCAAGCCCCACGAGCTGCAGAGCATTCAGGGCCAGCTCTTTGCGTCGTTTGGTTTGGAGCCCGCTGTATATCAGAGGCAGCTCCACATTTCTCGTTGCATCCATTCGCGGCAAGAGATTGAACCCCTGAAAGACGAAACCCATCTTTTTGTTCCTCAAATCCGCCTGCCGGTCTCTATCCAACTTGGAAACATCTTCGCCGTCAAGCAAGTACGCACCGGATGTGGGCACATCCAAGCATCCCATGATGTTCATCAGGGTCGATTTGCCGGAACCTGAGGGTCCCATGATTGCGAGGAACTCCCCGCTTTCCACGGTGAGATTGATTTCGTTCAACGCATGGACTTCCACTGTGCCGGATTTGTAGGTCTTGGTCACAGAGTCCATCACGATGAGGCTCACTTCGGGGTGTGCTCCTTAAACCCGGTTTTTTTGACTGCGAATGGCATTGATCGTGGCCGATGGCGCGTCGTCTGCTCCACGCGCAATCGTTCATCAGGGGGCCGATTATAGAGGACTCTCACTGCGCCGCAAGCCTACTCCTTGGGGATCTTCGTTTCCAGGGCGGCCTTGAGCTTCTCTTTCAGCTCAGTGAGGTCCGAGCTTTTGACCACGTAGTAATCGGCCGCGACAGCCTTCAAATCGACTTTGAAACTGGAGTAGGCTGAGTTGAGGATCACCGGAAGATCGTAGTGCTTCTTGCGGATTTGCTGCAAGAGGTCCAGCCCGTTATATTCCTTCATCTTGATGTCGAGGACCAAGCAATCCGGTTGTTCGCGCTCGACCACTTCCAAGAGCTCCTTCCCGTCAGCAAGGGTGATCACCTGATATCCTTCGTCTTCCAGTTCCATAGAGTAGAGCATCCGGATTCCTTCTTCGTCGTCAACTATCAGTATCTTTGCCATGCCAGGCTCCTTTGGCTTTTCTCTGGCGGATTCCGGGCGTCAATCCGCGGCCCAACGTTCCAGGAGGTAAGGTTTGCACTTCTCGAACTGGAGGCATTGATCCTCGATGAGCTCCTCAACCTGTTGAGTATTCATGGGTTCAGTCTCTAAGACGAATGAGAGCGTCCTCCCGTGATAGAGTGGAACAAGTCCTTGGATGAGATCTTCTCGGGGCGCCACCTGCTTCTTGTACGCGCAGGCGAAATCATACAAGACCTTGGCCCACAATACCGGCGGGAATTCAAACGCTTCACGCGGCAAGCCCGCGACTTCCTCGAGTTTGTCAAAAGTCGCGGAGGGCATGAACGACCTGTAGAAGTCCCAGCGGCCTTCCACTCCTGTGGAGAACTTCTCCCAGAGGCCTTGGACATTGACGTCCACCGTGGGAGGAATCTCCATTTCCCCGAGACCGAAGCCGAAAACAGCGGTCGGCCGGCTCCATTTGACAACTTTCCAGAATTCGTCGTATGCGCACATGAGATCGAAGATGGTCCCTACCACCTGGGCAAAGGTGGGACCTAGATCCGGGGCAGGGCCCTTGGGCATTTGGACCTTGGGCTTGCCCATGAAAGATTGAATGATCGGGGCGTGACTACGCATAGCCACTGTCGTCATCCAGATGTCGATCCCGTACTGGCCCACGTCGTCTGTCCAATCTTCCGTCTCATTGAAGATACGAACCATCTTGCCTGAAAAACCGAAATCTCCCCCAATTGGTTGGCGCACGCGGCGTCCATACAAAGCCCGAGTGAGAGGATAGGCGATGTTTGTGGCGATTGTGCCCTCGTACTTGTGCCGAACGTACAGAGGGGACACGTAATCGAATTCCTCCAGGAGCGGTTCAGCGAGGTTCCGTATCCACTGCGGGGTGACGCTGGCCAGGTCCGCATCCACCACAACAACGGCACTGGCGGATAATTCCACGGCTTTTGCAAAAAGATTCCTGAGGTTGTTCCCTTTTCCTCGAACGTCGGGCGGAGTGGAGACATATATCTTGGGATTTACGGTTGCAGTCTGCATGAACACGCGGCGAGTGTCATCCGGGGAATTATTGTCACAATTGACTATGACGCAAGAGCGGTCTTTGAAATACTTGCTCAGGCCCTTGTCGGCCTGCTCGGTGGGAAACGCGATGCAGTCCGCCTCATTATAGGAAGGTATGCCGACCACAATGTCTGCTTGAGTTATATTTTCGGGGTTCTCTTCAACGCTCTTCATGCCCAAGCCCTCGCCCGTAAAGGATGCGAAAATCAAGTTATCACTTGCTCAGACTACCACAGGTCACCGTTGGATCAAAGCCGTACGGGAAGCATCTTAGGTCCCAACGCGGATGAAAGAATTGTCATACGAGAAGTCCTGACCCCGCTGAGCTCTGCCTCCGTGACGATTTGCTCAAAAGATTGAACGGAGAGGAGAAATACTGCTATATGCATGTTCCGGCGCGCAGGTCATCGCACCCGGGCGACCCCTTGGATCTAGTCGCCGCTGAAGGCTTTCGCGTCAAACACCAGAGCATGTCCGGAGGAAACAACTCTTGGACCGGAACCTGCTGAAATCGATTGTGGAAGGAATTATCTTCTCGCACCCCGAACCGGTGAGTGCCCAGTCGCTCTCGGAAGTGATCAAAGAGGTCTCACTGGCGACCATCACGTCCGTGGTGGATGAACTGGAACACGAATACCAGGAACGTGCTCGCGGGTTCTTGCTCTGCCGAGTTGCAGGAGGGTACCAGTTCCGATCCCTCCCCAGAATCGCTCCTTGGATCCTGGAGATGAAGAAGAGCAAGCCGTCTCGCCTCAGCCGAGCAGCGATGGAAACCCTTGCGATCATCGCATACAATCAGCCGGTCACGAGGAGCGAGATCGAACAGATTCGAGGAGTGGAAAGCTCGGCAATCCTGAGGAATTTGGTGGAAAGGGCCCTGGTTGAAGTCGTCGGCAAGAAGGACGTCCCCGGCAGGCCGCTCCTCTATGGAACCACGCGGCGGTTCCTGGAGGTGTTCGGCCTCAATGATCTCACCTCGCTCCCGCCTCTCCCCACGGACGAAATGCTCGACCAAGAGCTCGGCAGCCCCGCCTGTGACAGGCCTGATACTAATTCGCTTTCAAGAAAGTAAAGCACGGGGGACACTTCTTTACACAAAGAAGTTTCCCCCGTGCTTTACTTCTTTGAAAGCGCATCGGTACGAGTAGGCGCCACTGCTATTCGGGAGTTACTTTCATTCGGCCCACGCTATAGTACGTGAACCCGTGCTGGGCCATCTTTTGCGGGTTGTAGAGATTCCTGCCGTCAAAGATGACCGGTTCCACGAGCATTTTCTTAATCTTTTCAAAATCAGGGTGGCGGAACTCGTTCCATTCCGTGACGATCACCAGCGCGTGCGCGCCTTCGAGGCACTCGTAATTTCCCGGGGCGAAATCGATAGAATCAGCGAGTATGCGGCCCGCGCTCTCCATTGCAACCGGATCGAACGCTCTGACTTTGGCTCCGTGGTCAAGGAGAGTCTGTATCACGTCGAGCGACGGGGCTTCACGCATGTCATCGGTTCGCGGCTTGAAACTCAGGCCCCATATGGCAAATTGCTTGCCCCGAAGCCCGTCTTCCCCGTAGTGCCGGAGTATGGCTTCGATAAAGTGCTGCCTCTGCGTTCGGTTCGTCTCCTGCACTGCCTCGACGACTTTCAGCTCGACCCCATGCTCCCTGCCTGTACGCGCGAGGGCTTCCACGTCCTTAGGAAAGCACGACCCGCCGTAACCAATGCCTGCGAAAAGGAACTGGGGGCCGATACGAGGATCGGAGCCTATGCCTCGGCGGACCATCTCGATGTCCGCGCCCACCTTCTCGCATAACCGGGAGAGCTCGTTGACGAAGGAGATCTTGGTCGCAAGCAGGCCGTTGGCCGCGTACTTGGTCATCTCCGAGGAAACGATGTCCATCATCAGGATCGGATTGCCGGTGCGCACGAAAGGACTGTATAGCTCTTTGAGGATCTCTCCGACCCTTACGTCATCCACACCGATAACCACCCGATCCGGCTTCATGAAATCTTCGATCGCGTTGCCTTCTTTGAGGAATTCAGGGTTGGAAGCCACGTCAAACGGATGCGCGGTTTCTTGGCTAACGATCTCCTTGATTTTGTGCGTGGTTCCCATGGGCACAGTGCTTTTGGTTACCACAATCTTATAGCTCTGCATGGCCTTTCCCACGCTTTGAGCCACCGCAAACACTTGGCTTAGGTCTGCATGGCCTCCCGCGTCAGGAGGGGTGCCTACTGAAATGAAATTGATCAGTGAATTGTGAATGGTATGTTCCAGGCTGGTGGTGAACACGAGCCTCTTTTCGGCCATGTTCCTGACCACCATCTGTTGGAGCCCGGGCTCGTAGATCGGCACCCTGCCGGCGGAGAGCATCTCGATCTTAGCTTCATCCACGTCCATCAGGATGACTTCGTTGCCCATCTCTGCGAAGCAGACGCCGGTCACGAGGCCCACATATCCGGTTCCTATAACGCCAACATGCATACGATCAACCTCTCAATGCAGCCATTCTCTAAGCGCACGTCTCAACCTCCTCCGCGCGTACGGACCGCTTATTATGCCACAAATCCCTTGATATTTCAGCTCCCGATGAAGTGCCGGACGCAACCGTAATCGGTCCGGACCGTTGAAACAGCTCCGGCAAGCCGTTCAACAGTCTAATCCTCCATCAACATAGAGAGCGACTGCAAGAAGGAGTTGCGCCTGGCCAGCCAACCAAGTTGTCCCGTGTAGATCGGAACCTTTTGGAAATTCATGAGTTTTGGGGGGGGGGGGGGGGGGGGGGGGGGGGGGGGGGGGGGGGGGGGGGGGGGGGGGGGGGGGGGGGGGGGGGGGGGGGGGGGGGGGGGGGGGGGTGGGGAGGCCCTTTTTGCAAAAAGGGCCTCCCCGGACCCCTCTCCAAAAACTCATGAATCTGCAAAGGCTTCTATGCATATCGTATCTGTCGGTTTTCCAGGTCTCGGATTTGATCTCGAAGGCGCGCAGCCTTCTCAAATTCCAGGTCCCGTGCGGCAGCGAACATCTCTTTGGTAAGTTTTGCGATCAGTTTGGGAATGGCATCCAGGGGAACCTCTTCTTTTGGCTCCTCAGGTTCCAAATCCACCGTCACATAGTCCCGCTCCGCGAGCGAAGAGAGTATGTCATTGATATTCTTTCGTATCGTGACAGGAGTGATATCATGCTCCCGGTTGAATTCTGCCTGAAGGGCTCTTCGGCGGCCTGTTTCATCCACGGCCTTCCGGATGGATTCGGTGACATGATCCGCGAAGAGGAGAACCGTTCCGTCAACGTTACGTGCTGCTCGTCCCGCGGTCTGTATCAGAGAGCGCTCCGACCTGAGGAACCCCTCCTTGTCCGCGTCTAGAATGGCCACAAGAGAGACCTCGGGAATGTCCAGACCCTCTCGGAGCAGATTGATTCCCACCAGCACGTCAAAATCGCCGCGGCGGAGGTCTCGGATGATCTCCATCCTTTCTATGGTGTTGATCTCCGAATGGAGATACCTTACCCGAATGCCGAGATTCGCGTAGTATTCGGTAAGATCCTCGGCCATCTTCTTGGTCAACGTGGTCACCAGCACTCGGTCGCCTTTTGCAGCGCGTTTCTTTATTTCCCCGAGCAGATCGTCTACCTGATACCGAGCCGGCCGAATCTCTATGACCGGGTCCATCAAGCCGGTGGGGCGGATGATCTGCTCCGCGACGCGGTCGCCCGCGCGTTGCAGCTCGTACTGCCCGGGCGTTGCCGATACGTATATGGCCTGGTTGACGTGGCCCTCGAACTCCTCGAAGGTAAGCGGCCGATTGTCGAGCGCGCTTGGAAGACGAAAGCCATACTCGACCAGGGTCTGCTTGCGAGACCGATCGCCCCTGAACATTCCCCCGAGCTGAGGGATGCTTACATGAGATTCGTCAATGAAGAAGAGAGAATCTTCAGGGAAGAATTCCAATAGAGTAGGTGGAGGCTCTCCAGGCTGTCGTCCGGTCAGGTAACGAGAATAGTTCTCGATGCCGTTGCAGTACCCCATCTCTTTGAGCATTTCCACGTCGAATCGGGTCCGTTCCTCGATCCGCTGTGCCTCGATGAACTTGTTCCGTTCACGGTAGTGATCAACTCGCGCCTTCATCTCTTCGAGGATCTGATCCGCGGCCCAATCAATGGTCTGCTTTTCGGTCACGTAGTGAGTTGCCGGATAGATGGCTGCCCGATCCAGCGATCTGATAACTTTTCCTCTGAGCGGGTCCACTTCGTATATCCCATCTACCACGTCGCCGAAAAACTCGATCCTGATGGCCACCGATTCCTCATGTGCGGGGAAAACCTCTACCACGTCCCCCCTGACACGGAAGGTGCCCCGGTGGAAATCCATGTCGTTGCGTTCGTATTGGATTTCGACCAATTTCCGGAGCACATCATCTCTTTCCGTCTCCCGATCCTGAATCAGATGAACGAGCATCTTGCGGTAGACTTCAGGAGATCCCAGGCCGTATATGCACGAGACCGAAGCGATAATCACCACGTCGCTGCGTTCAAGGAGGGATCGGGTCGCAGAGTGCCGCATCTTGTCGATGGTCTCGTTAATGCTTGAGTCTTTCTCAATGTAGGTGTCCGAGGTGGGAATGTAGGCTTCAGGTTGATAGTAGTCATAGTAGGAAACGAAGTATTCGATTGCATTTTCCGGAAAGAGCGCCTTGAACTCGCTGTAGAGCTGCGCTGCCAAGGTCTTGTTCGGTGCAAGTATCAGGCTGGGTTTCCCGCAGCGGGCTATCACGTTGGCCATGGTGTAGGTCTTGCCCGATCCGGTAACCCCGAGCAAGACCTGGTCCCGCAAGCCGCGGCTGACGCCGTCTACCAGCGCGTCGATAGCCGCAGGCTGATCTCCCTGCGGAACGAATTCCGAAACCAGTTTGAACGTTCCTGTGCTCACGTGCCGCTACAGCTTGTCCTGCTTGACTTCGAGAGATCCGTGCACTTTCCGGATGACTTCCTGCAGGTTTTTGAATCCGACCGGATGATCGGAAATCACCATCTGCAAGAGGCTCTGTTCGGTGACAAAATACTGTACCAATTGGACATGCCTTGTGGCCTTCCGATCCACGAAATAGCAAATGAGATATCCTTGCCGATCCTTTGAACCGGGCAGATGACCTTCTTCGAGAATGGTAGCGTCCGTCATCTCCTGCTTGAGTCGAACCTTCAGCGCTTCCAGGAGGGGTTGGGCCTGAGGTGCGGATGGCTTATCAGCCTGCTTTTGCTTCCGTTTTTCCACAAAGACATTGATCCGCAGCGTAGCTCCTGGATGATAGATCTTCACCTCATCCGGGCTCGTCTTTTCCACCTTCATGGTCGCGGGATAGGAAAAGCTGAACCTGCCCTGGGGATCTGAGTACCGAGCATACTGCCCTTCGGCCCCCGATGCGGCATTCGCTGAGAACAGGCATCCACACAGGACTGCAAGCGCCTGCACCCACGGTGCGCGTGGGTTGGTGCGCGTGACGCCTCCCAATGCTCGTGCTGATGAGATTCGAATCTTCACTTCTTTCTATTCTGCTTCGGCGGCGCGGGTCCTCCTCCACCGGAGCGCTCCCTGAGCTGCGCCATGAGTTCACCAAGAACGACTCCTGCGCGGCGCACGGCGTGAGTTGTACCCCGTTGTACGGCGTCACGATACCAGGTGGCCGGCTCAGATTCCAGATATGATGCCAGCTCTCCAAGCTCGCTGTCTTTCAATTGTCGATACGTATACGCGAAGACCGAAACGGCCATTTCCATTGTTCGGGGAGCTTCCTGCTTCATTTCAGCTTCTATGGATCTGAGGCGGTGACGCAGTTCGCTCACTCGGTCCGCCTGTGACGGTGACGCGGCCAGGGTACCTTCCGCAAGGCCGTCAAAAAGCGCGTTTATCAGGATGAGGTTGAGCTCCATCGTACGCTCCGAGCGCACGATACGTTCCAGGATATCCAGCCTTTCTTTGTCCAGGGTCCTTGAGAAATGGCGTTGCTCCCGCATGGTTTCCAAGGATGATGTCGAGAGCGTATTCTCTGCGAGTTGACCTACTTTCTTGCCCAACCTTGACTGATGGAACTCCAAGACTTTTTGAAGATATTCCTTATTCAGGGACTCTTTGAATGACTCGTGCAACATCGGCGAAAGCTTGTCCACTCCGAGCGCTGCTGCTAGAAATGATCGTGCTTCGTTTCGGGCACGCTCATCGGGAAAAGCGTCCATGGGAATGGCAGCCAACAGAGCATCCGAGAAAGCGGCCATCTGAGCCGTCATGCCGGACGCCTTCAACGCTCTCTGAATCATCTGGTCGTCGGACTCGGGCGGACGAGCGCTCCGGACGGCCACGGGATCAATCAGGTGGATGGCCGCGGCCAGCATCACGATAAGACTCAGACGTATGGACATGGGGCTGCGCGTCACAGGGTGTGAAACTCGGAAGGAACCGGCATCAGCTCGCCCGAGGGGTTGACCGTCACGAGGGTGACAGTGGCCGTTACGAGGTAATCCTTGGGTTCCCCTTTCTTGGTGATGATCTGCCTCACTACGACCCGGTACCGGGTGGTGTTTTCGATCCAGGTCCGAATCACGAGACTATCTCCCAGTCGGGCCGGAGCGTGGAAAGCGATCTCCATCTTGTGAACCATGAAGAAGAAGCCGCTGTTATGATAGTCCGCGACGCTGGAAAGCCTCTCTTCCACATACTCGGAGCGAGCCCGCTCCAGATATTTCAAGTAGTTGGCGTGGTACACCACACTCATACAGTCCGTATCCTCGTAATAAACCCTGCACTCAAAAAGAAGCTCTTTTGACTGGGCAGGGCCGGTCGCCTTAATCTCAGTCTGTGAATTCAATGTCTCTGTTCCCTGAGGCCAAATTGGTCCCAGCACATTAGGCTAGGGGAGATCATTCAGGCACCAATCTCGCGGCCCTACGCGAGACCGCCAACATTTTTCGGACAAAGATCCTACCACACTCCAAGGAGTCCATGAAGGAGGACTCGTGAATCAAGGAAAGGGCGCTGTCTTCCGGGCTTCGCAGATTCCCAAAAGCGGTTTTCGAGACAGTGTGCTAGAATGGTTTTCGAGAAGAATGGGATGCAAGCGCGTTTATGCCCAAGGTAGATGTTATCTTCTATAAAGAGGAGGACGGAAACGTCCCTATGGTCAATTGGCTCCGGCGACTGCAGTACAAGCCCAGAATTAAGTGCTTGGCATGGATAGCGCGGTTACGGAGCTTCGGGCATGAGTTGCAGCGACCCTATGCTGCCTACCTGAGGGATGGCATCTATGAACTTCGCGTCGGATTCCAAGGTAAGAACTACCGACTGCTCTATTTTTTCTACGGTAAGGCAGCCGTGGTGTTATCGCACGGCATAATGAAAGAACGAATCGTTCCGCCGCTTGAGATCGACAAGGCAGGCTCACGAAAAAGGGAATTTGAGCGAAATCCGCAAGCTCATATTTTCCTTTGGGAGGAATCATCATGGGAGAAGACAAAAAGTTGAACTCCGATGCTTTTCACTGGGCATACAACCAGTTTGTTGACGACGACCCCGAGTCGATGGCGCTATTCAAGGAATATGAGGTCAAAGCCGACATCGGCCAGCAGGTATATGACCTCCGAAATCAAGCCGGGTTGACGCAAGCTCAATTAGCCGAACTCGTGGGAGTTGCGGAGTCTGTGATCGAAGAACTCGAAGAAGCTGACTATGAGGGAGATTCGTTGGCGATGCTAGTGAGGATCGGGTCGGCTCTCAACAAGAAGATAGAAGTTCGTTTCGTTACAGCCGCGCCAACTGAAGCCATTGAGGCCTCGGCATAGGTTAGGCCTGAGGGGAGCGTTCGTTCTTTCGACCCACCGGACTTCGGGGTGAGGGGATTGAGTATAAGACCTGTAAATGGAGAGATCACGGCTTGATCCCGATTTGTGGAGCGAATTGATGGAGGTATTCAAAATGAATAAGACGCTGAGAATGGTAAGCCTATTGTGCGGCCTTACTGCAATTGCTGGTCTGGCCTCGGTCAACGGTTTCGTCGGAACCGCCAACGCGGATTTCGACCGTAATGCCTGTTACTCGAATTGCCCATGCGATGGAGACCCCTCTATGTGGGGAGTGTGCGCGGAATGCAAGGAACAGTGCGACGAAGAATTCTGGAAGGATTTTGACAGGCGCATGGGAGACGTCGAAGGCAAGAAGAAGAAATCGTCCAACTAGAAGCGGCCGGCGCTACTGTTTTCTGAAAGCCGACATCGCCACGTTTGGTGACCTGGCAACCACGTCGAGCGCGCGCACATCTAAATCACCTTTAAGTGCAGAGGAGGGAATTTCGTACAGCCTCCCGTTGCAATCCGCGCTCCGCAATTTGAGATGGCTCAGGGTGTACTCGACCCACCCCCTGGATTTGAGCGTGGTTCTGTCCAGGAGACGGCCGACAACCAGTATGCTGTCCTTGCTCAGCCAAGGAGCTTGTTTCCAGCAGAGCGATCCACTCTGCCAATACACATAGACCTTGTCAGCCGCTATCCCGTTGATCCGGTCACCCTGCGCGTCAAGAGCGCTTACTCTCGCGAGAATCGCGTAGCCCGCGCCTCCGGGCCTGGCCAAGCTTCTGATTACGAAGACTTTATCCTGGGGGGCGAATCTGTAGGGTTTCTGCCTGCCTCGGAACAACTCATGCTCTTCACTCAGGCGCATCACGCCTTTCATCGCACTTTCTTCTATATTGTACTCTGAGCTGAAAGGCCAAATCACCTTTAGATTCACACCTGAATGCATAAGGTAGAAACGAGCGTCATAAGGCCGAGGACCGATGAGATAAGACCCGTTGGAAACCTCCTTCATCAATCCCGATTCCAGGGCTTTTTCCAGGACTTCCCGATCCTCCAGGTAGTGGTAACGATGTAACGAAACCCCTACTTGATTGTAATTATAGTTTATTCCGCACACGAGACCGCCGGTCAAAACCGCGAACAGACCGATCCCCGATCTAAGCTTTGAAGAGCCCCTGCTGAAGATTTCAAGCAGCTTCCAGACCAGTGCGATGAAAAGCATCATGACGCCAAATACCGAAATATATACCGGCAGATAGCCGATCCCAAGACGGAGCTCTTCCTGATATTTGCCGGTAATGGCGATGAGAGGAGCGGGCAAGATCCACAGGCCCAAACCGAGTAAGAGCATAGTCCTGGTTGATTGATCCGAGGATTGGCAGCCGTAGCTGAGCCATAGTCGGCCGATCAGGTAACAGAGGAGGGCCCACAAGGCGGAAACCACAAAGATGCCTTCCAGCCAGCAAGTCACAGCATAGTCGAATGCGTTGGGGAACAACCACAGATTGTTAATGTAATGAGTCAGAGGGATAGCCGCATAGATCTGCTTCAGAAAAGTTGTGAATGAAGCCACCGGATCGTAATTGAGTTTGACCCCTTGATACGCGGACCCAAAGACCACTCTTATCAGGACCGTTATGGCTGCATTTGTCACCGCGACCAGGAAGAAAGGAAGAGATACTCTTAATGCCTCTCGCAGCTTGCTCTTGCCTAACTGGGAATAGGCTACGAGGAAATGCAAAACAAAGAACGCGTAAGTTATTTCATAGAGCAACGAGCACAGAGCATAAAAGAGAACGCTCAGCCCGAACTGGTAGCGCTTCCCGTTTCGCAAATAGAACAAGAGCATAATCAGCGAGAGGAAAAGCAGCAGTGCTATGATTTCGAGGAGGAAGTAATACGCGATGAACGCGTCGTGATAACCCCATCGGAATTGGAAGAAGGCAGGAGGCAACAACATGGACAGCAGGCTTGACCATCGACAGGAAGTGATGAGAAATACAAGGTAGCCGAATATAATCACATTCGACAACACAAAAGCTACGGTGAGAGCCTTATACGCGAACCTGTCGAGATAGCAAAAGACCAGTATTCGATACGACAGTAGGGGATGCCATCTGCCCAGCGTTACCCAGCCGACAATGTCATCCCACGCGAGTTGAAAGCAGCTCTTCCCGGCCAACAAAGAAGCGCCTCTCGCCGACGACTCATACACCTCGTCATCGCACAAGAAGCCCGTGTCAAGCGTTGGGAGCACGGTTATGAGATTCAGGAGGAGAACCAATGCAGCGAGCGCGTAAAATATATTCTTGTCGGAGATAATCGGCTGAGCCGCCTGTTCGTTCAAGTCAGGAAATCCTCTCGCTCCTGAGCGGCGGATGTGTCCGCGCCGCAGCTCTCGCCGCGGTCTGGCAAAACACCGGCAATGGTAGCATATTCACTGGTACTGGGAAAGGGAAACGCCATGAGATCCGGCAAACGAGCGCGGCCGTCTAAGAAGAAACCCACTTTGCCCGCGAGACGACGGGCGAGGCCATCAACACCCAAAGCAACTGAGAGACGCGTCCTCTTGGGCGCACACATGTCTATATCAGGCGGGGTTGATAAGTCCATAGATCGGGGTACGGAACTGGGGTGCACGGCAATCCAGATATTTACGAAGAACGCAACACAATGGAAGGCTCGCCCGCTTAGTGAAGAAGAAACCGCGGACTTCAAAAGGAAGCGTTCTAGATCAGGGATGCTCGTGGTGGCTCACGACTCGTACTTGATTAATCTTGGCTCTCCTGATCCGGCTCTTTGGAAGAAATCCGTTGCCGCATTCCTCCACGAGATGGAGCGAGCCGAAGCGCTGGAGCTCCCGTATCTCGTTATGCATCCGGGAGCGCACAAAGATGCTGGAACTCAAACCGGTCTCCGTACCGTGATCAAAGCTTTCAACAGCCTGCTCCGAAGCACGTTAGGTTTTCGGGTGAAGATCCTCCTGGAGAATACTGCTGGGCAGGGAACGGCTCTGGGACATACGTTCGAGCAATTGGGCACGATTATGACCGGCACGATCGACCCGGAGCGATTCGGCGTGTGCATCGACACGTGTCATGCTTTTGCTGCCGGGTACGATCTGGTGTCTCCTTCCGAGTATGAAGTGGTGTGGGGCGAACTGGATCGATGGGTAGGACTGGAACGGGTTAAGCTCCTTCACCTGAACGATTGCAAGAAGGGGTTAGGGGAGCGGGTGGACCGCCACGAGCATATAGGCCGCGGAACGCTTGGCCTGGAGCCATTCCGGAAGATCATGAACGACGAGCGCTTCCGGAGCGTGCCCAAGATCATAGAGACACCGAAAGAGGCCGACGGCAAAGACATGGATCCTATCAATCTGGGCATCCTGCGCAGCTTCGTGTGAACGAAGTGATCACCGTTATGATACTCAAAGTCTTTGTGAGATTCGCGTAAAAGGTTCTCAACATTCCGGCGAACCGCTAGGACTTCCCGGCGACAAATAGACACGAAAGCTATGCAATGCGGTCTGGTGCCACGGATGCGTCCCGCCCCGCGGGACTCATCCGTGCTTGCCGGTAATTGCTCGATGGCCGATGGAAACCGCTCCAGCGAGAGAACCTGATGTGATGAAAGTACCGCCGGCCTAGTTCCGGCACGGATGAGCCTTCGGCATCCCGCGCCGGACGCGGGATGGCACCAATTTCCCAGCGTCTCCTGCATAACCAGAACGCACGTTCGGCAAAGAATAGGGGTGTGGGCATGAGGCTCTTCACGGTAGGGCTCCTTTTCTGGTATGGTTGGAGCCGTGGACAGCAACGACCGGTCTTGCTCGCGACTCGGTGACCGGTCGGCCGCAGGAACGTTGTCCGAAAACAAGAGCTCTGCGGGGGCCGGCGTGCCTCTAAGCACACTCACGCTGCGTTGTTCAGCGGGGAGAGGCATACCGGCCGGTCAATGTACGAGGATCAATCTGTATGAAACCGGGAATGATCATACTCAAGACGACCCGAGAAATTGAAATGATGCGGGAAGCCAATCTGATTGTCGCGGCTGTCCTGAATCGCATAGGAGAAATGATAGGTCCGGGAATTACCACCGGTGAGCTGGACAAGGTGGCGGAGAAGATGATCTCGGACGCCAAAGCTAAGCCCGCGTTCAAGGGTTACCGGATGAGAAACAATAAGCCTTATCCGGCTTGCATTTGTGCTTCGGTGAATGAAGAGGTGGTCCATGGCATCCCGGGGCCGCGGGCCCTCAAAGAGGGAGACATAGTAGGTGTGGACGTAGGCGTGATCTATAGGGGATTCGTTGGTGACGCGGCGATGACTTACACGGTGGGCGAGGTGTCCCCTGAGGCCTCACGTCTGCTCAAGGTTACACAAGAATCCCTTTACAAAGGCATTGAGCAGGCAGTGGCGGGCAATCGCCTGCAAGATATTTCGGGAGCGGTCCAGGGCCACGTAGAATCGAACGGATTTTCGGTGGTTCGCGACTTCGTGGGGCACGGTATTGGCAGGACTATGCACGAGCCCCCACAAATCCCCAATTATAGGGGCGTGGGCTGGAATCCTCGCCTGGAAGTGGGTATGACCCTGGCTCTGGAACCTATGGTGAATCAGGGGACCTGGAGGGTCAAGCTACTCGCGGACGAATGGACCGCGGTGACGGCCGACGGGATGTTGTCCGCTCATTTCGAGCATTCCATAGCCATCACGAACAACGGTCCCGTGATTCTGTCACAGCCCTAAGCATCTTCTTGAGGTGGTCTGGTTGGAAGAGAAAACCGCAAAGCCAAAGCGAGTCAAACGATATGACATGATTCGGCCCCTGGGAAAGGGGGGCATGGGAAAGGTTTACCTCGCCATGGACCGGATTATCCGGCGACCCGTGGCGGTGAAGCTTTTTAGCCTCAAACGTATGGTGAATCCCGGGAGCCCCAAGGAAAAGGTCCTGCGAGATTTCTTCTTCGAAACGCAGACCGCGGGCGCGCTTCTCCATCCCAATATCGTAGTAATTTACGATGTGGGCAAGACCGGAGAGATCCTGTACATCGTGATGGAGTTCGTCTATGGCAAGACCCTCCTCCAACACCAGCGGTCCGGAGGCGTGAGCATTCAGAAATCCCTGGAGATCGCTTACGAGCTCGCTCTGGCACTCGACTACGCACATTCAAAAGGCGTGGTGCATCGGGACATCAAGCCGGAGAACATTATTATTTCCACACAAGGTGTCCCGAAGATTACCGATTTCGGCATAGCGCGCTTCCGAAAGCACCTGAAAAAACAAAGACATGCGCTTGTGGGGTCGTCTCGCTTCATGTCCCCCGAGCAGGTTATGGGTCGCGAGCAGGACCATCGGGTAGACATCTATCAAATGGGCGTGGTGCTCTACGAGCTGTTGACGAAGCAGGCCCCCTTCAAAGGCCAAGACGTGCACGAGACCCTCACGAAGATCTGTACCGAGACACCTGTGCCTGCCGGCAGAATCAATCCGGAAGTCACCGAGGTGATCGATCGCATTGTGGAACGCTGTTTGGAAAAAGATCCGGACAAGCGCTTTTCAACAGCTGGTGAGTTGGCCGAGCGACTTGGAGATTGTCTCAAGTCAGGCGTGCACCGCGGCCTCACCTTTGATCGTGACCTCGTAGAACGGCTGAAGAAATTCCAGCTCTTCGCGCAATTCACCGAGGGAGAGCTCGACGAAATGGCCAAGGCAGGCGAATTCGTGACCTGTGGAGCGGGCGAGTACGTGATACAGGAGAATTCTTCGGATTCCGATTTCTTCGTCCTGCTGGAAGGCAATGTGAAGGTAGTAAAAGGCGCACGGGTCCTCTCCAATTTTCTTCCAGGCTCCTGTTTCGGTGAGATCGGCGCGTTCGCTCGACGGAGGCGGTCTGCTTCGGTGGTTGCGGTCGAGGATTGCACGCTCCTGCGCATCAACACGCTGCTGTTCAATCAACTTGATCCCGCGCTCCAGCTCAAGATGCTTCAGATTGTGGTCAGAGACCTGGCAAATCTGGTGATATCCCTGGATACGGAGATCATGCAGCTCACTGCGGGCGCGGTCCCACGCGAGGGCATGGTCACGGTTTGCCCGCTCTGCGGCTTCGATAATCAAGCGCCGATCGAGGTCTGTCCCCGGTGCAGCGTCATTCCTTACGGGTATGAGGCCTCGCCCAGGAGCGCGCCCGAAACGCTGACCACTGAAGAGAACTCCGCCACTGAAGAAATCACTTCCACGGACCTCACTGACTGGGCTATCTAAGATTTGTTTTCGGAAGTCAGGCAAAGTTTCCGCGCGCCATGGCGGGCTTTTCCCTCGGCAATGGTGATGCAGTAGTCGTGATAAGCCCTTTCCGAGCACTACCGACGCGGGCTTCGTCCGTCATTCCCGCGAAAGCGGGAATCCAGAAATACTTGTTATGAGAAAACAGTTTTTTGTGTACATTTTGGCGACCCAGCGTAACGGCACTCTGTATACTGGTGTCACATCCAACTTGATACAGAGAGTTTGGCAGCACAAGCAAGGGCTAGTAAAAGGCTTTACCGAAAAATACCATGTCAAGAAGCTCGTCTATTATGAGATTCACGACACTGCTGAAAGCGCGATCACAAGGGAAAAACAAATCAAGAAGTGGCTACGAGCGTGGAAGTTAGAGCTCATAGAGGAATTTAACCCGGACTGGAAAGACCTATATGAGGATGTTGTTTCTTATACTGGATTCCCGCTTTCGCGGGAATGACGGCACGGTTTACGGCCGGAATAAACGGGTTCCCGGGAGCCTCTATTTTCGCCAATGGTATACTGATGCCCGATCCTAAGCGACTATTCCAAGGTAAACGAATAACGGTCATGGGCCTGGGACTGCTCGGTCGCGGCCTGAAGGATACCCTATTCCTCGTACGGTGCGGTGCGCGGGTCACTGTCACGGACCTAAAGAACGAAGACGAGCTCGCAGCGCCTCTCAAGATGCTCAAGGGTTTGGATTTGCGCCTCAAACTGGGAGGACACGATCCAGCAGACTTTGTCCATGCTGACATGATCCTCCGAAATGCCGACGTGCCCAGAAACTCCGAATTTCTCGCCATTGCCGGAGATCACGGCGTTCCCGTCGAGATGGACGAGTCGCTCTTTTGCAAGCATTTCGAAGGCCAAGTGGTCGGCATTACCGGCACCCGCGGGAAGACCACCACCACCGTGCTTACGCACAGAATCCTCTCCTCGTTTCGGCCCGGGGTTCTCCTGTCAGGCAACATCGTGGGGGAAGCCACGCTGCCCCTCCTTGAGACGGCCAGGCCGTCCGACATGGTAGTCCTGGAGCTTTCAAGCTGGCAGCTTCAGGGCTTCCACGACGCGCAACTCTCGCCCAACTCGGCGGTATTCACCAATATCTATGCAGATCACCTTAACCGTTACTCGGGGATGGACGATTACATCCAGGACAAGAAGGCAATCTACCTGTACCAGACGGGCGACGATTTCTGTCTCTTCAACAAGGATCAGCCGGAGACCGCGGCGCTTGCGAACGAAGCTCCCGCGGGCAAGGCATTCTTCAGCATCTATGATGTCCCCGAACTGTGGTCTGTTCCTTTGCCGGGTGTTCATAACCGAGAGAACGTGGCAGCCGCGGTGAGTCTGACGAGAAAGCTGGGCGTACCTGATGAGATCATCCGAGCAGAGGTGGAGGCCTTTGAAGGAGTGGAACACCGTCTCCAATGGCTTGGTGAAAAAGACGGCATAGGGTTTGTGAACGATTCAACCAGCACTACGCCGGTCGCGGGTTGCGCGGCCCTGGCAGCGCTCCAGGGTAGGCCCATCCTCCTGATCGCAGGCGGTGCGGACAAAAAGTTGGACCCCACCCCCTTCGCAATAGCCGCGGCGGAGAAGGCTCAAAAGATAGCTCTATTGGAAGGTGAAGGCACGGTCGGACTTGAACGAGAGCTTTCTCGGGCGGGCGGGATCCACAAGGTGGTGGGACGGTTCAACGATCTCAGCAAAGCCTTGCACACATTGATGGCTGAAGCTCACTCGGGTGATGTGATCCTTCTCTCGCCCGGATGTGCATCATTCGGACTTTTCCGAAACGAGTTCGACCGCGGGGAACAATTCATCAAGATCGTGCAAGAGATCCTTAGGTAAGCGTGGCACGGCCTGATTCATATTGATGCGCATTCGAAGAGGTAAGATCGGGGAAATCTTCTTTGAGAGACAGGTGCCCCCGCGGCTCAGGCAAGAAGTTCCAACAGTTTTCGGAATGCTCATTTCCCCGCAGGAGAAATGAGCATTCCGGAACATGGTGGAAGTTCTTGGGGAGGGGGTCGGGGAGCCCCGCGCCTCGCGGGGTTACAAGAAGGTCCTCCCCGATTCTTACTCTTCTGTCTCATATGACCATATCCGGCCCCTGGCCTCGGCGCATGAACTTCTCACCGTCCAACTCCATGACCCAGACACCGTCTTTGACATGAGGCGACACATCCACGTGCCATGTGCGTGAAAGCCCCAAGAAGCCGATGGACAGCATCCGCTCTTCAATAGTCACGACACCGCCTGTGACGGAACTGTTGCGGGTCTTGAAGTCGCCTCTCCCGTCCGGATGGACCTGGATGAAGGTCCCCTGGTTTCCATGCCATTCGCCCACGTACGCAATTTGATGAGCCGGCAAGGGCGAGGGCTTAAACAATTTGTGCAGATCGGCGAGCCCAGGAATCCGGGGTGGAGAGATAAGCGCAATCACCACCGTCGCAACGAACAGCGCCATTCCCACCACTCCAAGGCCCATGCCCAGCTTGAGCACTCCGACCCGTTCGCGCGATACCTGACCGGCTTCGATGCGCCGCAGGTCGGTCCGTCCCAAGATCCAGGCAACAAGCCCCACAGGCCAGCACAGGCATAGTGACAGGAGGCCCAGAAGCAAGACCAGGTCTGCGCGATTCCTCGGCGGTGCAACGGACGGGCGGCGGGGCTCGCCGGGACTAAGGGACCCTGGGGGCTCAATGGATTCCGGTTCTCTCACAAGGCACTCCCGCAAAACGAAGAAGCTCTTAGCCTCGATTTCTCGTTTGCCTGGGAACGACTCGAACAGGCGGGTTTCACGGGCAGTTCACAAAAAGAAGCCCGACGGTCATGACAAAAGGGTATGGCTCCATGTAAGGAGGATACGGTCGTTCCGCCGGGCGACTGCAAGGCTAGCGCACGCAGCATAAGCTCGGCGCGTCCAAATGTCAAGAAAGATTTGCTGAAAAAGCCTTCGCACAACTGGCGATCCGTCAGGGGTGTTCCGGAAGCCGGTGCCAATCCCGGATGAATCGCACCAGCACCGGGGGAAGGATTCGCACCGATCGCCGAAAATTACGGATGAATGAACCCCAGCGCAAAGCTCCCGACAGATTGGACGGCAAGCGCCTCGGACTCCGCCAGAATTCTCTCAGAGCCGCGGGGTCGGGCAGGGGAGGTGAATGCATGTGGTCGGAAATGACACGCAGAGACGCGAACGGAACGCCCAGTTTGTGCGCCTCAACTGCTATGCTGTGGCTCTCCATGTCCACCGCGTGTGCTCCGGTAGATAGGTGGAGAAGCTCCCGTTGGCGTCGATGAAACACAGCCGCATTCGAGGTTGCTAGGCGGACAATGCTGTGACTCAGGTCCTCACATGCCACTGCGTCAGCGACCCTTTGCACAAGGAATTTCGACGAAGGGAGGATCTGATCCGGCTGAGCCGCGTTGACCGTCTCCGACGAGATAATAAGGTTGTGCAGAGCAAGTTCCGGCACCAAGGCCCCTGATGTTCCCACACACAGGATGGCCGCAGGGTTGGCGGGTAAAGTGCGAACGCACGCGGCAGCACGTTCGGGACCGACGCCGCACTTAGCGATCAGGAGATGGTGGCCTTCAAAGAAGACCTCTCGATACCGGGCCTTACCGCTTGACCACTCTCGCCTCACTTCGATACGCTCCAGAAACGGCGCGGCTTCTATGTTCATAGGGAAGACGAGGCAAAGGGTGCGCATTTCGCTGTTCATGGTCGTCACCGGAGTATATAGTAGGCCAATTTGATTGGGCACGCCAGACTGATGTCCCACGTGAAGCTGGATAGCATCGACAAGAAGATCCTCATGGCCCTCCAGGGAGACCTTGATGAGTCTCCGGAACCGTACGCGAAGATCGCTCAAGGGCTTGGTATCTCCGAGGATGAAGTAATCCGTCGGGTCCGCCACATGCAGGATGAGGAGGTAATCCGTCGCATCGGCGCAATGATACGGCACATCGAGGCGGGGATAGAATTCAACGGCATGGTTATCTGGGCTGTGGAACCGGAACGCGTCGATGAAGTAGGCCAATTGCTGACCCAATTCCCGCAGGTGACCCATTGCTACGAGCGTCCGCCGTTCGGAGAAAAGGGCGCGAGGCTTTTTACGATGGTCCACGCCGCTTCAGAAGAGGGATGTCTCGATATTGTCAGGCAGATGTCCGAGGCAGTGGGCGTAAAGGACTACGAGATCCTTTTCAGCGAACGCGAGCTCAAGAAGACCAGCATGATTTATTTCGGAGATGAAGAGTAGCAGAGGAACACGAATCATGGCGGGCACTAAGATATCGGAGTCGCTGTATCAGCAGGCAAGGCAGGTGATCCCCGGGGGGGTGAATTCACCGGTCAGGGCTTTCAAAGCCGTGGGCCTTCCACCACGCTTTATCCGTTCCGGTAAAGGGTCCAGGATCGTAGATGAAGACGGAAACGAATTCATCGATTACGTCGGCTCCTGGGGACCTCTCATTTTGGGACACGCACATCCAACTGTGCTGGAAGAGTTGGATAAGGCCATGAAGGGCGGCACATCCTTCGGAGCGCCCACACAACGCGAAGTGGAAATGGCCCAAATCATCACGGAAATGGTCCCGTCGATTGAAATGGTGCGACTGGTCAGCTCCGGAACCGAAGCCACGATGAGCGCAATTCGTCTAGCCAGGGGCCACACAGGCCGGAGCAAGATCGTTAAATTCGCGGGGTGTTACCACGGGCATTCAGACGGTCTCCTCGCGCGGGCGGGCTCAGGAGCCGCCACTTTCGCAATTCCCGATTCTATGGGCGTGCCGGAAAGTGTGGTGGGGGAGACTATCGTGCTCCAGTACAACAACGTGGATCAAGTGGCCAAATGCTTGAGCGAGCAGGCAGATTCGGTGGCCGCGGTGGTTGTGGAGCCGATAGCGGGGAATATGGGTGTTGTGCCGCCACGAGAAGGGTTCCTTGCTGGACTTCGGGACCTCTGCACCAGACATGGGGTATTGCTTGTCTTTGATGAGGTCATCACCGGCTTCCGGGTGGCTCCCGGGGGCGCGCAGGAGCTGTACGGAGTGACGCCCGACCTCACTTGTTTAGGGAAGGTCATCGGCGGCGGGCTTCCTGTGGGGGCATTCGGCGGCCCTCGGCCCATCATGGAGTCTCTCGCGCCCGAAGGGGGCGTTTATCAGGCAGGAACCCTGTCAGGGAATCCCTTGGCTGTGGCCGCGGGACTGGCAACGCTCAAGTTACTGCAGACCGGTGAGATCTATCGAGAACTGGAGAGCAAAGCGGCGAAACTTGCGGAGGGCGTCAAGGACATTCTGGCCGGAAAAGGCATTCCTCATACTTTGCACCGAGTGGGGTCAATGATGTCGCTCTTTTTCAATCCTGGCCCTGTCACTTGTTACGAGGAGGTTCTCACTTCGGACAGGGGCGCGTTCGTGAAGTTCTTTTCTCGTATGCTGGACCAAGGGATCTATTTGGCGCCATCCGCGTTCGAGGCCTGGTTTGTGAGCGCGGCGCATTCAGAGGAAGACATTGAGAGGACTTTGGTCGCGGTGGAGCAGAGCGCCTAGTAGCACGCCTTGAAATATTGTAGCACCGCGGAATTGCTCAACATTTACCTTGATTTTACCCCGTTTCTCATCTATGTTAACCCCTTGTCAGGGGAGCTACGCTCATTCCAAACGTATCGGTGCCGCTTCTTGCCTGTCGTGTTCCGACACACGCAATGCGACTTGATGAACGCCAAGTTCTGGGGCTTGAGGCGGAGCTGTGGGGGGAACATAGAATGAGCTCCCGCCGGTCTCTTAAGTCAACGTAGAAACCAACTTTAGCCGAAACAGCCTAGAGAAGGAGGTAGCTTATGGACAAGCCCATCGAGATGCCAGAAAGGTTGGTGGAGAAAGGGGTATCCCGCAGAGACTTCATGAAGTTCTGCGGGTTGATGGCAACCATTCTGGGCCTTCCCATGTCCTTTGTCCCGAAAATTGCGGAGGCCGCGGCAAAGGAACGTCCGACGGTCGTCTGGTTGAACTTTGCCGAGTGCACTGGGTGCGTGGAATCATTCATTCGGACCACTCATCCATGGACCGCGGACATCGTCCTGGATGTCATCGACCTGGCATATAACGAAACCATAATGGCTGCGGCCGGTGACCAGGCAGAGGAAATTCTCAAGAAGACCGTTGCGGACAAGAAGGGCAAATACATCTGCATTGCCGAAGGAGCTCTCCCGACCAAAGACAATGGCGCGTATGGGCAGATCCACGGCAGAACTATGGTGGAGATCGCCAATGAGGTGGTGAAGAACGCTGCGGCCACCATCTGCGTCGGTAGTTGTGCATCCTTCGGTGGCGTGCAGGCGGCCAAGCCCAATCCTACCGAAGCTAAGAGCGTCTCGGCCGTTACCGGTGTCAAGACGGTCAATATTCCGGGTTGCCCTCCCAACGCGGACAACATGGTCGCAACCGTGGTTCATTATCTGCTGCTGGGCAAACTCCCCGCGCTTGACGACAAAGGCCGGCCACTGTTCGCTTATGGGTACCTCATCCACGACAATTGCGAGAGGAGAGGCCATTTCGAGAACGAGGAGTTCGTGAAAGTATTCGGCGACGAAGGCGCGGCCAAAGGCTACTGCCTGGCGAAGGTGGGCTGCAAGGGTCCCGATACCTTCAACAACTGCCCGAAGATCAAGTGGAACCAGGGAACCAACTGGCCCATCGGCGCAGGCCATCCCTGCATCGGGTGCAGCGAACCGGATTTCTGGGACGCTATGGCCCCCTTCTACGTAGCTAAGTACTAATCGGGCGGAAGAGCCGATCCGAGCTCTTTGAGATCAGCTTTTCAAAAGGAGCGAAGCAATGGCAAGAGTTGTGGTTGACCCAATTCCAAGGATAGAAGGCCACCTCCGTATCGAGGTCGAGATAGCAAACGGGAAAGTCAAGGACGCGTGGAGCAGCGGCACACTCTTTAGAGGCCTGGAGATCATACTTCAGGGGCGGGACCCGCGGGATGCGCATCTGCTCACCCAACGTTCCTGCGGCGTGTGCACCCTGGTGCACTCCCTGGCCAGTGTCAGGGCCGTGGAAGACGCGCTCAAGATCAAAATTCCCACCAACGCAAGAATCGTCCGCAACCTGACCCACGCGGCCCAGAACGGACACGACCATCCGGTGCATTTTTATCAACTGTGCGCTCTTGACTGGGTTGACGTGGTCTCAGCCCTCAAAGCAGACCCCAAGAAGACCGCGGACCTCTCCGAAAAAGTCAGCGGCCGTCCCCAGAGCAAGAAGTACTACGAAGGCCTAAAGGGCAAACTCAAGGCATTCGTGGATTCCGGCCAGCTTGGCCCGTTTGCGAACGCGTACTGGGGCCATCCTGCGTACAAGCTGCCCCCGGAAGCAAACCTGATGGCAGTCGGTCATTACCTGGACAACCTGCGCCAGCAAGTGTACGCCGCGCAGATGACCGCAATCTGGGGCGCGAAGAACCCGCATTTGCAGGGTCACCTCCCTGGAGGCGTCACGGTAATCGAGCAGCTCGATGCCGACCGTATTTCCCATTATCTCTTCATGCTGCGTGAGCAGATCAAGTTCGTTGAAGAGGTGTACGTCCCCGACGTTTTGGCAGTCGCGTCATTCTACAAAGACTGGTTCAAGGTCGGCGGCAATAAAAATTTCCTGGCGTATGGCGACTTCCCCGAGGGTGACAAGGAGCCCGACACCTTCTACTTCCCCAGGGGCGCGATTGTGGACGGCAAGCTTGCGCTCGCTCCGGTGGATCCGGCCAAGATCACCGAAGACGTGAAGTGCGCGTGGTACGAGGGTGACAAGCCCCTCAATCCTGCTGTAGGTGAGACCAAACCGCTCATGGGCGACAAGCTCAAAGGCGCGGTCCCCAACACCAAGGACAAAGACGGCAAGTATTCGTGGCTCAAAGCCCCGCGCTACGAAGGCAAAGCAATGGAAGTCGGTCCGCTGGCCCAGTGCCTCGTCTCGTACGTCGGCGGGAACAAGGAAATCAAGGAGACCGTGGACGGGGTGCTCAAGAAGCTCGAAGCTAAACCCGACGCGCTCTTCTCGACCCTTGGCCGCATCGGCGCGCGGGCAATCAAGTGCCTGGTCAATCTCAAGAGAGCCGAGAAGTGGACCATGGACCTCATCGAGAACCTCAAGAAGGGCGATACCAAGACCTTCACCGATTACAAGCTCGATGAAAGCACCAACGGCCAGGGCTTCGGCCTGAACGACGTAGCCCGAGGCTCGCTCGGACACTGGGTCAACATCGAAAAGGGCAAGATCAAGAACTACCAGCAGGTAGTTCCCTCCACCTGGAACCTGGGTCCGCGTGACAATACGGGCCAGAAAGGCCCCGTGGAGAACGCCCTCATCGGCACCCCAGTGGCTGATCCCAAGAAGCCTCTGGAAATCCTCCGAACAGTCCACTCTTTCGACCCGTGCATCGCCTGCGCGGTCCACGTGATCGATCCTCAGACCAACGAGGTGTACAAGTTCCGAGTGAGCTAGACACCGCTCTCTCGCAGATTGAAGAAGGACGGCCGTTGTGCCGTCCTTCTTTTTTTGTTCTCCTGACTCTCCGCGCGATCTATGACAAATATAAATGGCAATAATAATAAATTATAAATTGAGAAACCTAATTCATTATCGAGCGTCTCATACTAACAGGAGACAATAAATGCTAATTTTTTGGAGGCAGTTATGGCATCGGCCTTCCAAGAATTTTCCAAACTTTATGAGCAATTCCTCGATAAATTTCCAAACCATCCACTCGCGGAAGAAATCCGCAGGGCCATTGGTCGAAACCGATTCCCTGATGAAAAATGGCTCCAATCCTATGCTCGTCAAATGAAAGAACTGCTCCTGCCCCTGTGGCTCAAAGCGGGTTGACGCCTGCTCCTCCTTGCGCGTTCAGCGAATTCACGGTGCGCTCGAGTCCGCCTCCCAGAGCCCGAAAGGGTTGTTCTGCGGATCCATGAGCATCGCGAACCAGCCTTCTCCCTCTACAGGACTCTTGGGAACAAGTACCTTGGCTCCTAGGGCTTCGGCCTTCTCGAGGAATTCGTCCATTCCCTCGACCATCACGTAGTTCGTTGGAACATGATGGGGATGCTGTCGAGCCATCATGCCACCCTCCAGCTCCGCTTGCCCCGTGTTGATCTTGAAGTACTCCATCGGCCCGGGGAATCTCGTGAAAGCCCAGCCGAACAGCGCTTCATAGAATTTGCGGAGCGCGGGTAAGTCGTCCGCAGGTATTTCAAAGAAGCATATGGGATTTCCCATGACGGAACCTCTCTATTAGTCCGGCTTTGTAGCAGATGAATCAAGCTCTTTCTTAACCTAGGTCGCCTAGAAACTCGGGGCAAGGCATGTACCGGCAGGTGGGATGCAAGGCATTTGGTAGGGACCGGCGTCTCTGCCGGTCCAGACAATCCGTAGCCAGACCGGGAACAAGTCGTCTGAGCATATGCGAACGCAATCAAACCGGAGCCAGGGCGCGAAAACAGACACACTTGTCTCATCTAGGAACGACGAGAAGCGGTTGTTGTTCGCCGCGAACGATGCGGTCTCCCACTGAGGTCCCGCAGGCCGCGCACAGGTATTCGTACTTGTCACCTTCCGGGAGGACAAGAAGCAGCCGCTCGCGCACCGGCATCGATCGACCGCATTTTGGGCAGTACAGTTCCGTTGCCTGGAATTGCCGGAACTGGCTTTTCCTTTGCTGCTTGGCCATGGGCCGGACTGCGGTGCGCCTTCTCGATCTGAGATTCTGCATAGGTATTCCTCAGTCGCTATCTTGAATATGCGGCAGCCATCGCACTGGCGACAAGGGGCGTGTCGTTCCGGGCCCTGTTAGCCAAATCGCCGGAATGAAAGGGACCTCGCCCCCGCGGGAGAGGCCGGCGACCCGGTGGCAATCGAATCTCATTCGGGCCGACAAGCAGCTCCCACGAAGTAGGACAAATTGGATCGCCGAAAAACCGGACACGTAACGCACTTCCTCGGCCACATCCCAGTCTCTATCCAGAGAGCTCGACCTCGCACGTTCCAGCAGAAAACCTTCCGTTCAGCGTTCTGCACTTCGCAAGAGCAACAAGGTTCGTCGGCAGTTGCGAATGAGCAGCCTGCCACGCAGCGCATTTCCCAACATTTTGGCCGTTCTCCTGCCGGCAATACAATCGAAAAGTTCGCTCCAGAATTGGGAGTGGAAGAAACGATCACCTCGCCGCCTTGCTCTTCCACGATTTCCCTGGCGATCGAAAGCCCTAGCCCGGTTCCGGATTCCTTGGTGGTAATGAAAGGTCTGAAGAGGTTTGATTCCGTAAGGTCTCCGGGGAGCCCCGGGCCCGTATCCCGAACGAACATCTTGACAATGGGGGCGCCAAAGTCTGGTGCTATGCGTTCTGCCTCGCCCTCGTCAAGGTATTGCCACCCGATCTCGATACTGTCTCCTCTCCTGCACGCTTCGAGGGCGTTCTGGACCAGATTGGACAGGGCTCGCCTCAGGGCTTGCTCGTCTCCTTCCAGGTAGACGTTGTCTTCCCCCCTCGTCACTCGAAGGTCAACGCCCTCGGATCGGGCATTCAACCGATAAACCTCATACACGTTCAGCACCAGTTGATCTGCGTACAAGCCCCCAACGTCCAGGACCGAAGGCCGGGCCGCTTCCAGCACATGGGAAATGGAGCTCTTGAGAGATCGAACTTCCTCAACCACCATATCCAAGATGTGCTGGGCCTCCTCCCCCTGGACTATCCGCTGTTGCAAGAGATAAAGGCCTGAGAGGATGCTCGTCATCGGGTTCTTGATTTCGTGGCTGAGACGCGCAGCCATCTCACCGACGACGGCAAGCTGCTCCGCACGCCTCCGCCGTTCGTCGGCTTCCATGATGGAAGTGATGTCCCTGAATGCAATGATGCGGTAATCGGTCTCTTCAGGGACTCGAGTCGCAAAACTGAGCGTCCTGATTGTCCCGTCTTTGAGACGGAGCGTAGCTCCCGAAAATTCCATTGAAGGCTCTGTAGCTACCAGCGTATGAGCACCTGGGGCGACCTCATCCAGGTCTTTCCCAATGTCTTCCTCGGAGATACTGAGAACCGATCTGCAGTAGTCGTTGGCTGCAAGAATCGCTCGATCCGGACCGAGCACCAGAATCCCACTGTTTACGTTGTCGAAGACGGTTCGCAGCAAGAGTTCGCCGCGGCGAGCCGCTATCTCGGCATTTCGACGCTCGGTGCTGTCGACAGCAAACAGAAGGGCAGCGGGTTTCCCTTCCCACCAAATGCGGACGACCGAGACATCGAGCCATTTGACGTTGCCCATGCAGTCCATGATCCGAAAACTTAAGGTATCGCGTGTCGGTTCGCCCCGAAGAACGTTCAGGTACTCGTGTACCACGAACTCGCGATCTTCCGGATGTATGAATTCTACGAAAGGCTTTTTGTATATCTCCTCCGCAGGGTATCCGCATATGCTCGCAGCGTACGGGTTTGCGAATCGGAAAAATTTTCCTTCAACGACGCAAATTCCTTCCTGAACGCTTTCCACCAAAAGCCTATATTTTCGTAGATAAGACTGAAGTTTTTCATTTGCTTGTCTCAACCGCCGCATGACATCGGTCAATTCCCGTTTCGCACTGCTCAACTCGCTGGTACGATCCTCGACTAACTCCACCAGTTCTTTTTGAACTTCTTTCAGGTGCTCCTGGGCCAGTTTCCTTTCGGTAATATCCTGAGTTGTTCCGATCATCCGAAGCGCTTTACCGTTCTCGTCGAACGAGATCACCCGGCCGCGCGCAAGGCTCCAACGCCATTCTCCCGACTTGGTCCGAATCCGATGCTCGGACTCGTAGCGAGGCGTTTTCCCCTCGACATGCGCTTTGAATGCTTGGCGGACGTGTTCGCAATCGTCGGCATGGACGTTAGTTTGCCAGGCTCCGATTGTTCCTTCGTATTCATTCGGCTCATAGCCGAATATTCGACCCACCGTCTGGCTGTAGAAGACCTCCCGCGTTTGAAGGTTCATGTCCCATATACCGATGCGAGACCCTTCCAGGGCCAGTTCCAGCCTTTGTACGGCCTCGCAGACTCGTTTGGCCGCCGAGTGATTGCGCAGCGTCATCTCCACAGCGACTCCAAGTTCACGCGGCGTCACCGGTTTGCAGAGGTACCCTACCGGTTGACCCCACTCAATTCCACGCAGAAGCGTTTCATCCCATGCTTTCAGGAGCAGCACCACGGGCAAGTCGAACCCGTCGCAGGGCAGTCGGCCGGTCTCGATCCCGTGCTCGCGCTCCACGATCGCCTGGCCAATCAAGATAATGTCCGGCCGCGACTCGCCAATTTTTTCGGCAGCCTGGCTCCAGTCACCGAGGACTGCGATCGCGTCGTACCCACATTTGCGAGCCGATTCCGCGGTGGCGCCTGCTTCGATAGGGTTTTCATCGAGTATGAGTAATCGGCGCCTATTCACTGGATTGTGCTCCCGCCAAAGCTCGTTGGATCCTTTTCCGGCTGTTAGGGAAACTTAACATAAAACCGCTCGGCATCGATAACCCTTGAGGAATACATATTATTATACAGGAAATGGTCACAGGATGTTAGCTCGTTCATAAGACTGCGGGCAGTGGCCTTGACGAACTGGCTCCAGTGGGTATAGTGACATCCTGATCTCTCGGTCTATGTCCTCTAATTCTTTGGCAATTCGCCCTTGTGGGCGAAGCCGATTTCTTCGAGAACGAGAGCCAATGGACAAATAGAACATGTCGGGAACTGTACTGATCATAGATGATGAAGTCCAGCTCGTCAGATCCTTAGAACATCTGTTGAAGAGTCAGGGCTATAAAACCGTCGGAGTTCATGACGGAGCCGCCGCGCGTCGGGCTATTATGACTGTGCTTCCCGATATCGTGCTCGTAGACCTCAAACTCCCTGACATAGAGGGAACCGACCTCCTGGCTGAACTGCGCGAGATCTATCCCAGCGCTCGCTACATCATTATGACCGCGCATGGCTCGATTAAGGTGGCGGTGGAAGCTATGCGTCGGGGAGCATGTGATTACTTGACCAAGCCTTTCGAACCGGACGAACTACTTCTGTCTCTCGAGACGGCGGTTCGCGAGGGCATCAAAGAGGCTGAACTCACTCTACTTCGCAAGTCGGGAGGAGCACCCCACTCGGGCGCCGCGCAAGCCGCTGACGCGCGCGGTTCCGTGCCTGAGTATCCTTCCCGGACCATGCAGGTTTGCTTGGCTGGGGCACGCCGAGCAGCCGCCACTGACAGCATCGTCTTACTTCTGGGTGAGAGCGGCAGCGGAAAGGACTACTTGGCCCGGTACATCCACGACCATTCCAGAAGGTCCGAAGGCCCTTTCTTCACTATCAATTGTGCTGCTGTCGCCCCGGAGCTCGCCGAATCCGAGCTCTTCGGACACGAACCCGGAGCATTTACCGGGTCACGCGGCAGAAAGAGAGGACTCCTGGAACTCGCCGAGGGCGGAACGCTCTTCTTGAACGAAATAGGCGACTTGTCCCTCCTCATGCAGGCAAAGCTCCTCACGTTTCTCGACAGTCGGACATTTACCCGGGTTGGAGGCGAAACGCAAATAGCGGTGGACGCACGCCTGATTGTCGCAACCAACAAGATGTTGGCGCAAGAAGCGATTCTGGGCCATTTTCGTGCCGATCTGTACTACCGGCTTAACGTCTTCACAATAACGGTGCCCTCTTTGCGCGACCGACGAGAGGACATCCCAGTGCTCGTGAAAGAGATCTTGCGGAGCCTCGTTTCGGAGAGGGTTACCGCCGTGGTCCCAAGAGTGGATCCGGCCGCTATGAACAGCCTGCTCCGGTACAAGTGGCCGGGAAATGTGAGGGAACTGCGTAACATACTCGAACGAGCTCTTATCCTGTCAGATGACGGCCGAATCGGTGTCCATTCCCTGACCTTGGAAAGCAGCCAAAGCGAGTGGTCTTTCCTGTCCCGTTTCCCAGATACTCAGTCTATTCATGAGGTTGCTGACGATCTAAAACGTTCATTGATAGAGGAAGCTTTAAGACGCTCGGGCGGCGCCAAGCAAGAAGCTGCCCGTCTTCTCGGCATTTCTCGCCACGCCCTTGCCCACCAAATGAAGTCTCTCGGTCTAGATGAGTGAAGATGACTCGTCTCGCTTTTGTGCTTGCGTGATTTTCACGCCTTCTCGGATTTCCTAACCCATTGATATCATGACGGTGCCTGGCCCATGCGTGATTCCCACGCTTAATCGATCCTGTGGCGCATAGTTCACCCCGAGCGACCTCTGTCGCGGTTATTCGCATAATAGGTCGAAATCACCATGCATAATCACCGCCATCCGCGGTCTGAACTCCGTGGCACAGGCCTTGCTCTTCAAGTCTCCGAATGGTCGATCCCTTTTCACGGTGATAGGTGCCAAAGCCTATCGAGGGGCAGGCCGAGACCCCCTTTTCACAAGCGGAAGGCCATGCGTAGGCGCGCTGAAACGGCCTGGCCGAGCTCGCACAGTGGCTCCCCCGGTCGAGAAAGGCCATCGAAATGCGCGTCGCCGGCTTAAACCTTGAACATCGACGGGCACAATGAAGACGATCCTCATTGTGGATGACAACGTTACGCTCGCGTACATGACGGCCCGAAACCTTCAAGAGGATATACCGGGCGTCGAAGTGGTGACTGTTGAGTCATGTGCAGACGCACACATAGCGGCGGAAAGACATCAACCTGCGCTGGTAATTGCCGACGTCAAGCTAGCCGACGGGAACGGTCTGGAGCTTCTGCGCAAACTTTCCAAGCGTCTACCAAAGATGGCTGCGATAGTGACCAGCGGAATGGTCCCGCCAGCTTGTTGGAAGGAGCTCCCATTCGAAATCCTGGAAAAACCGTATGAGACGGTAACGCTCGTGGCAGCTGTCAAGCGAGCGTTGAGCCGAGTAGAAGCGGGCGAGCAGACCGACGCTTTGGTGAAGCAACCGCGCCGCGAGCAGGCATACCGACCGGGCTACAACCGCCATCAGCTCCAGAATCGGCTGGCTGCGCTGCTGGCCGGGCTGAGAGCATTCGCAAGCGATCTGGTTGCGGAAGCGGACGACCCGACGGCCGTTCGCCTCATTGTGGCGCAGCAGGTCGATCGACTGTGCAGCATAGTCAAGGAAGTCTCTTGCGAGCTCCGTAATTGTCCTTCTCGAGGGCGTGGGGCCGATGACTGAAGGGAAACCGTCAATACTCCTGGTGGACGATGACGACGACGTGACCTGGGGTTTGGGTCGTTGCTTTACCAGAGCCGGTTTCCCTGTTGTCACCTGCGGTGACGGCGCAGAGGCGATTGCCCTCCTGGAATCGAGATCTTTCGACATTGTGGTCACCGACATCCGTATGCCGCAAATGGACGGCTTGGCCTTGACGACTTGGGTCCGAGCCCATCGTCCGCGGATCCGGGTTGTGGTCATAACTGCTTTTGGCGGCCCCTCGATAAGGAATCTGAGCGTGAGCAAAGGCGCGATCCTCTATCTTGAAAAACCGGTGGACCCCAATTTCTTGATCGACATGATATCGGCCGCACAAACTGGCACGGACTTCTCCGGCAATATCGACCAGATCGACATCCTGGATTACGTGCAATTACTGATTTTGACCGGCAGGCAGGTGGTGGTGGAGGTGACCTCGAAGGAAGGCGCGCTGGGATTGCTCTTTTTCGACAAGGGACACATCCGTCATGCAGTATGCGGTGAAGTAGAGGGAGAAGAGGCCGTATACAGGTGCCTCAACTTCGAGGGCGGCAGCTTCCTGAATTTGCCGTGGAGGGAGCCGGAAAGAGCGACTGTAAGCAAGCCGAGTGAATTTCTCCTTCTTGAGGCCGCTCGGAAACGAGACGAGATGAGAAAGAGAGCGCATGAGTCTGACCAGGACGCGTACAAGCCCAGTAAGAAGTAAGCACAAGCCCGGACAGTCCAGGCTGAAATCTAGGAGCTAAGGAATGAACAGGACTGGCGAAGAGAACTCGAACTCGATTGCCCAGAAGCTTCTTGAGCTCATCAAGAGATCGGGAGCGTTGACGGCGTTGCTTGTGAGCAAGGAAGGGGTCGCTATCAGCGAAGCGGGCGACACGTCATATCTGAATACCACGGCGATGGCGGCTCTTGTGGCAGGAATGTTCTCAGCGACCCGCGAGGTGGCTCGAATAGTTGGCGAGCGGCAGTTCTCCATACTGCTTCAGCAGGGAGAGAACCGCCATATTCATATCAGTCTCATACACGATTCAAAAATGATGGTGCTCATCTTCGAGGATCACCAGCGAATCGGGCTGGTGCGCCATGAAGCTCGGCGCACGGGTGAAGACCTCAACAGGATCCTCTCCACAGCAACCGGCTCTCAAGCGTGCGAGAAAATAGGTACGCCCCAGTTCAAAGAATACGCCCTCAACCTGATTGACCGGATTTTCGAGGCCAAGTGAGGGTCGTGACTATGCCGCACATAAATTACCAAGCAAGGGAGCTCGCATTCAAGATCGTGTACTACGGACCAGGCTTAAGCGGTAAGACCACCAACCTTATCCATATTCACTCCACGCTCGATCCCGAGCGGAGGGGCGATATCGTGGTCCTGGACACGGAAGAGGAGAGGACGCTGTTCTTCGATTTCTTCCCGCTCGCACTAGGTCGCATAGGCGATTACAGCGTCCGCTTCAACATGTACACAGTTCCGGGCCAGGTCTATTACGAGGCAAGTCGACGGCTGATACTCGATGGCGCGGACGGCATTGTATTCGTGGCTGATTCACAACCAAACAGGCTCAATGAGAACATCCAGAGCTTTCAGATGCTCCAGGAAAGCCTTACGAGCTACGGAGTAGACTGGAAAGAGTTTCCTCTCGTCCTCCAGTACAACAAGCGGGACCTCGAAGACTTGCTTCCCGTAGGGACACTGGAATCGCGTTTGGGCCTGAACGGGATACCGGTGCAGGAAGCTGTGGCAACGGCAGGAACCGGTGTCATAGAAACGATCCGAATAGCCAGCCGTGCTGTTATCGAGAAGTTTCAGCTCTGAAAAGACCCATCGGGGAGATTGAAGAATGGCGCTCAAGGGAACACTGGCAGACCTGGGAATCGTGGATCTTATCCAGTTTCCTCACGCGGGTCGCAAGACCGGTCTCATGGTGATCACAGGGCCCGAAGGAGCAGCCAAGGTATTCTATGAGAACGGGGCCCTGGTCCACGCCACTTTGAATGATCTCCTAGGGATGGACGCTCTGGTGGCCATCGTTGGTTGGGGCGAAGGATCGTTTGAGTTCGAGCCCGGACACCCGCCCGAGGCTCAAAGCATAGACCTCGACCTCCATCGCGCGGTTATGCAGGCGCTCAAACTGCATGACGAGCTGAAGATGGAGGAGGAGAAAAGAAAGAAAGAGGAAGCGGGAGGACCCGGGCCCAGCAATGAAGCCCTCTCGGCCAAGCTTGCGGAATTCGTAGCTACAACTGAATACGCGCTTCATGCGTGCGTCCTCTATTCAGACGGAAAACTGAAAGCCTCTGCCGACGGCAGCACGGGAAGGCCGGAGAAGATCGATCTGCTTCGAGAGGCACTCCATGCACTCGTGGGAAGCTATCCCCGTGACGGGCTCAACCGCGCCCTGCTCGACGACGAACAAGGCACCGTTGCGCTCGTACGGCTCCCCGACGGCGGCTGTTTGATCGTGGTTGCCAAAAAGGAAGCGTCCTTGGGGGCAGTTTCGGTGAGTATCGGCCGGCTGGCATTGGGACTTGAATAATGTGGTGCGCGATGAGCGAAGCGGTAAGACCGAAAGGTTCGAGTGGACTTCCGGACTTCTTGCAGGTCAGCATCCTCAAAGGGGTGATCGACGAACGTACGGCGCGGCGGCTCGAGCTGTTCCGTCGGTCCAGGGGACTTGGGCCGTACGAATCCCAGTCGGCGTTTCTCAATGACCCCCCTGACCCGGGGCTCACCTTCGACAATCTCGTGGTTTGTAAGGGCAATTCTTTTGCGGTGGAGCTTGCCAAGACCGTGTCCGACAAGTCCCCATCGCGGTTACCTTACAACCCGCTCTACCTCTACGCGGACATCGGCCTCGGCAAAACCCACGTGCTCTCTGCCATCGCGAATGCAGCAGCGGACAAAAGAGTGCTCCTCCTCAGCGTTGCAGATCTGGAATTAGAACTAGAAAGAGCGATCCGTCTCCATAAGAGGGCTGAGCTGAGGGAGTGGCTGCTCACTGCCGAAATCTTACTGCTCGACGACATTCAGCTCTGCGAAGGACGGGAGGATGTGCAGCGAGACCTTTTTGCCGTCCTGAACCATATGCTAAGGGCCCATCGGTGGGTAGTAATAACGTCAGACGTACCTCCCACCCGGCTGGCGGGCGTTGAATCAAGGCTGCTGTCCAGACTGGGGGCAGGAGTCATTGTCAGCCTGCACATGGGCGACCGAATCGAGTGCCGCGACCTCATTAAGTCATTCGTCCAAGACCGCCCCATGCCCGAAGAGATTATCGACTATCTCGCTGAGAACGTAACCGAAAACGTACGGGGTTTAAAGGCTGCTGTAGCACAGCTTCTTACTCTCAGTGCCGGAACCGACGCGCCTTTGACTCTTGATATGGCCCGGACGGTGGTGCCTGCTCATGAAACGCATGGACCCTTGCCTGCTCAAGAGGGCAGTGTTCCGACGGGGAACCAACTGCCACAAGCAGAACGCGGCTCACACGCTCAGGTCCCCGTAAATCGGATTAGAGAAATGCTGGCGGGCGCGGAGTACGTGATCCGCCACTTTCTCCAGTTCCAACCGTATGAAGTGGATCGGTTCAAAGAAATGCTCGCCACCGCAGAAAGCAAAGAGGAGCAGGCTCTGGCGCTGCAGATCGCGCTGGGAACACGAATAAGGCAGTTGCGGGGCGAAGGAGGCGATCCCGATACTCTCAAACGACTGGAGCAAGCCCTGGACCTACTCAGAGAAGGCAAAATGGAGCAGGCCGTACAATGGATAAGCACCTGAGACAGCAGTCATTGCGTGCTCCTCCATGCAAGGTGTGCGCACCAGCAGTTGACGAACGGAGGTCCGCCGGCCTCCGATTCCAAAAACCTATGCGTAGGTGAAACCAAAGGAGGATGAAATGGCACCGGACAAGATTGACACGAGGGCGGTGGAAGGAATCCTGTACGGGATCTACAAGGCGCTTCACGGCGTTGTCGGAGAGAATTCGGCTGCGGTCATGCGGAGGGCCGCGCCCGATATCCTAGACATGCTGGGAAAGCTGGGCGTCGACTTCTCGTGCGTGGATGACGTGGACAAGCTGTCCGCGAAGCTTGGAGAAACCATGGTCCAGACGGGAATGTGCGAGAAGATGGCCTTCACGCTTAACGGAAACGACTTGACCGCGAACATTACCCAATGCTCCTTCTTCCCGCTCACCATGAAACTCAAAGAAGAAGGGATACCTCCCTTCGGCTGCCCGTTCGCAGCCCTAACCATAGCGATTGCCGAGAAGAATCTGGGAAAACGGGCGAGACTCAAGACATTGGAACCCGTCGGAAACCCCGGGGACACGAGACTGGTCGTGGAACTCATCGATAAGTAAGGATCCTGCTGAGCAGGCCTACTAACGGCAAGGAGGGATAAAATGCCAGGCGTGAAACAAAAACTGAGCGATTTGCTCAAGGTTGAAGGGATCAATACCGCGGTCGTAGTCGGCCGTGACGGCTTTGTCATCGACGGATTGACCAACGGCGCGTCTATGGATGTGGAAGCAATCGGTGCCGTAATATCCACCGGGGTAGGAACCGCGGAGGTCATGGGTCGAGAACTGAAAGTCGGTAGCATGAGCCAAGGAATGATGGAGTACAAGGAGGGCATTATTGTCATGAGCTTCCTTGGAAGAGAGGCCATTTTGGCATGTGTGGCCGACTCCAACGCCAACCTTGGTAACGTGCGCTATCAAATAAAGAAGCTCTCCCCGGAGATCCAAGCGGCCATTTAGACAGGGCGCGCGAAAAGGCTACGGGGTTGAGGGCATACCGAGGCAGACTTTAACGGCCGGGGGAGCATCGCCTCCCCCGGTTCCGTGTCGCTAACACCGCTCAGCGGCTCGGTTTCCTGGACCAGCAACCCTTTCGGCCAAACTGTAGCATATGAAGGTGGATCGTGGTCGGGTATTTGATGTCCTCAGCGGAATCAGGAGACATTGACGAAGTAATTAGGCTTGCTTCCAGCGATTTAAGTCCCAACTCGCGAGACAGGTACGGCCGAACCGCTCTCATGTTGGCCGCCAGAGAGGGCCATGAGCGTCTCGTTGAGGTGTTGCTTAATATGGGCGCTGATGTGAACGCGGCTGACGAAGATAGCGACACCGCGTTGATGAGGGCATCGATGGAGAACAGAGAGGCAGTGGTGAGGCTCCTGTTGAAGGCCGCACCACGTATCGATGCAGCGGACAAGTTCGGCTTTACCGCTCTTATCCGAGCCGCTATGAACGGCCACACCGGGATCATGGGATTAATGCTGGACGCGGGGGCCTTCATCAACGCTCAGGACAAAGATGGAAGATCGCCCTTGATCTGGGCCGCGTTGAGAAACCATCTAGCGGCCGTGGAACTGCTTCTGGCAAGGGGCGCTGCGGTGAATAGGAGAGGCGCGCGGGGGGCAACTGCACTCATGGAAGCTGCCTTCAGAGGGCATACTGGAGCAGTCAGATTGCTATTGGACAATGGCGCGGACGTGAATGCTGTGGATGAAGGAGGCTTCACCGCATTGGCATTGGCAATACGAAAACGTCATCCCGGAGTAGCAGAATTTCTCATAGCCGGCGGCGCAAACGTAAACAGCGTGGACAAGCTCGGCCGCTCGCCGTTGGTTTGGGCCTCTTCAGTCGGCATGACCGACGTGGTCAGGCTCCTCTTAATTTCAGGCGCGCGCCTGTGAGCCGCAGTGGCAAGCACAGGCCTCCAGAACTGAATAGATACGGCACTCCGTTACGGAATTGGTTGACATTTTGCCGGTTTATATGCTATTATATTGACAAATATCAATATGTTGTATAACGCCAACACACAGGGGCGCGGCACGCGTTCCTGGGCATAACATCTGAGGTCTGCAATGAAGAGGGTAGTCGGTTTAGTAGCTGTCATAGTTTTCTGCGCGTGCGCATTGCTCGCCACCGATCAGGCCGATGCAATGCCTTCTTTCGGGTTACCGCGGGATGATGCTTGTCTGGATCAATTCTATCCCGCGCCATGCGTATTTCCTCCGGTCTGCAGTCCTTGCGCTGTGCCGTGTCGAATTCCCGGCATCCAATGCCAGGCTGTCCCGTGTGCGATCCAGACCGCATGCCCGTCGAAAAGGCTGCCCTGCCACGGGGTTTCGTACGGCGCCAACCCGTATCCCATTTTTCGGTAGGGCTTTCGATTTGAACTTGACATGGACGAGCGTTTGACTATGTTGATAGTCTAGATAGTGGTATATCCGGGGTCGGCCGTCGGCATCGCCCGGTAGAGCTTGTCGGTAGGGAAGGGTATGGACATGTCTTTGAGGGTGCAGACGCAAAGGAGTCTTTACGGGCTGATCCTGTGCTGTTTGCTCTCTCTCGTGTGCTCCGTACCCGCCATTGCCAGAGATAACTTTGTGCCGGATGTTCTGGTGAGCGTCATTCGGCCTGGTGACACTCCCGAATCGCAAGACAAACGTACCGGAATCGTCGAAACTCTTCTTGCTGTTCCCTTTGACAGACTTAAGACAGACAAGAACTATTGGCCTCGGGTGCTGACGAGCCATGCTATGACCCGTCCCGGATTGGGCGGCGATGACCAGGCCACGCGCGATCAACAACTTGCTGCTCCCAATCTTCCACTTCCGGGCAGGGGGGGAGGCCTCTTACCTCAAGGCTGGACGCGCATTGCCTCCTTAGGCCCGACCGTGGTGATTCCAGGTCCGAGATTATCACCGCTTCTCCGCAATGGTCCTGCGATGACAAAGATCGGCCGCCTAGCTGGGAATCCTTCCGGACTCTATTCCTCGCTCGAAATTCACGTGTACCGTCGCGAGCACAAGCTACAACTCATCGGCCTGAGAGGGACCAAAGAGAAAGTTCTCTTTGAGGCGGGCGTCGGTTTGGGTTCAGGGGAGTATCCCACACCCGGTGGCAGGTTCTTTATCACTATAATCTATGATGACCATCCCTGGTGGATTCCGCCCGACCGTGAGTGGGCCTGGGGTCAGTCTCCGAGCCGCAGCGTGTACGGCGGCCACATGATGCCGCTCATGTCAAAAAGGGAGATGCGCGGTTCCGGAGCGGAGGACGAAGAGTTCGATGCAGTGGCGCCCAAGGTCCAAATAATAGATTCCGGAGGCTATCGGGTTCATGGGACCGATTCACCGTGGAGCGTAGGCGGCAATCAGTCCCACGGCTGCGTCAGAATGAAGAACCAGACGGTAAAAGAGCTTGCCGACAAACTGAGAATGTACGTCGGTGTCTCGGGCGGCCGTAGTCGATCCGCAAACGGCGAGTACGTAACCCTTGCAAAACCAGTCAGAATCACCCTGCACTGATATACCCGACTTGCCAAGAGAGAGGCGTGAAAGAGGCTTCGGACCTGTGGGAGCAAGTGCACCACATCGTGGTTTTGCACCTATGAAGCACTGAAGGAACCGCTGTGGAAGAGGCTCTGAAGTTCATCGCGAAATGGCGTCTCGGCGATATCGCTAGTATTGTCAGCCTGGTGGTGGTGATTATCGGTTTCATACTCACGAATATCGGGGTCCATCGATCAAGAAAAGCAGCGGAAGAAGCCCGGAAAGCCATAGCGCGTTTTGACACCATCTCCGCTGTTTCTGCAGCCATCCAGGCTTTAGAAGAGATCAAGACTCTTCACCGGGGAAAGGATTGGCACATCCTGCCCCACAAATATTCTGAGGTACGGAGGTCTCTCGTCGCTATTCGGGCGGCCAATCCCAACTTCAGCTCTGAGCACAAGACCGGCCTGATGAATGCCATTACTCAGTTGGCAAATATGGAGAACGAGATGGACAGGCTGCTGGCTGTTGCAGAAACAGTTGACACGGATATTGCAGGACTTAATGCTATAATAGGCAGGCAGACGGACACGCTTAGTCGCATGCTTGTTGAGATTAAGAGAACCGAGAGGTAGGTGAGAAAAGATGCCCCAGATCGAGCGCAAGTTCCAAGAGCTTGTCAAGAGGCTCCACCTGAGAACTCAGCAGGGAGAGATCCACTGGGAAAGCACTGCTAGTCCTGACACTTTCCAGGTGGCCTTTCCAGACTACTCAGTATCCTTGTCGTCTCATGAAGAACATTGGAACGTAATCTATATCTTGGCGATTCATAACGATCAGGGAAATATTATCGAGGTAATAAGGTCGGATATGGGCGGGGATGCCTCGGACGAGTACGGGCTTCAAGAAACGATGAAGGAATTATACGAACTGGCGCGCAGACAGGCATTGGGAGTGGAAAAGGTGATTGACGACCTCCTTGGTCATCTCGGTGCACCCTAATCTGACCCCGCACCTATGCCTTGGGCTTTGCGGACTGTTCCGACAGGAGGCTCATTTGGATTAACAGACAGACGATCCCGCTCTATCCCATCCCAGAAGCGGCACAACCTAATTGAGCCCGTAGTAATTTCCCACCGTCTCGGCTCTGTGTTAGATGGCGGCTCTTATCTTCTCCCCATTTTCTTGCTTATCTCGGCAAATGGCATTCTGATGATAAACGGTCGGCCGTGTGGGCAGACTTCCACTGCTCCGAGCCGGTCCAGGTCTCGCAGCAGGGCTCGCACTTCTTGAGGCTGCAAGGTCTTTGATCCCTTGACCGCGGCATGGCAGGCCATACTCTTGAGCAGCTCTTCCCGAAAGCGACGAGGATCGCCTCGCAGCCCCGTATCGAGCATGACTTCAATGAGCGATCCGAAGAATCGCTCCAGGTCTGTGTCTCCGATCCAGGATGGGACGCCCTTTACGACGAAGTCGTTCTGACCGAATTCCTCGATGCGGAAACCCACGCGCTCCAGTAACTCAAGGTGCTGAGCGAGCGCGCGTGCTTCCACAGGAGGGTATTCCACCACTCGTGGGATAAGCAAGTCCTGGCATTCAAAGCCGGGGCCAGGGTTTTCCACGGCCTTTAGTTCCTCAAAGAGCACACGTTCGTGCGCCGCATGATGGTCCATGATGACTAGCTCGTCATCGCTGTGCAGAATGACAAAGGAACCCGGCAGGGACCCGACAATGCCAAGCGCAGAAAACCAGCCCTCAGGCTCCTGCATTGACACGGGTGCAGGCGTGGGGCGCAACGGCAAAGCCATTGGCGAGGAAGCCTGTTCTCCGGCTGGTTCCATGGGCACGAACTGCTCCGGCTCCCGCTCGTCTTTCACGTGCTGCAAAACCGGTGTGGTGGGAGGCTTGGGGAGGATCCGTTCCTTGGGGCCCGGAGGTGGAGTGAACGGCGCGCCGGTCAGTGCTTCGTACACACCGTCCACGATCAGGTTGAACACGAGCTGAGAACTGACAAAGCGCACTTCGGCCTTCTGCGGATGGACGTTTACATCCACTTGATCCGGCGGCAATTCCAGGAAGAGCATGGCCAGCGGGTAACGGCCCCGTTCGATCAAGTTGGCGAAAGCCTTGCTCACCGCAGCATTGATCAATCGATCGCGAACGGATCGTCCATTAACGAAGGTTAGGACCGACCGCATATTCGAACGTGCGTACGGAGGCCGCGCCACAAATCCGTGAACGCGGACGTTGTCGAGCGTGCGGTCCACCTGCATCAGGTTTTCACGCACATCCCGAGAATACAAGGTATGGACACGCTCCAGCGTGGTTCGCACTGCAGGCGCATCCAGCCTAATGCGGCCGTCTTCACGGTAAAGTATTCCGACGGTAGGATGAGCAAGAGCGAAGCGGGTAACCATCTCTTGAATGTGCCCCGCCTCCACGTTTGGCCCCTTGAGGAACTTCCGGCGTACCGGCACGTTGTAGAAGAGGTTGGCCACTTCAACCACGGTTCCTCTGGCCATTCCCGTTCGTTCCGACTTGCGCAGCACCCCGCCTTCCACCACGATGACCGCGCCGGAATCCTCAATCCCGTCGTAGGTCATAAGCCTGAGCTTCGAGACCGACGCGATGCTCGCAAGGGCTTCTCCCCTGAATCCGAGCGTGGGGACGCCCACCAAATCTTTTTCCGACCGGAGTTTTGACGTCGCGTGCCGCTCAAGAGCGAGAAACGCGTCATCGTGGCTCATGCCCGTGCCGTTGTCACGTATGCGAATCAGCTTTTTGCCGCCGTTCTCGATGTCGAGCTCCACGGAGGTTGCTTCTGCGTCAATGGCATTCTCCACGAGCTCCTTCACTACCGAAACCGGCCGCTCCACCACTTCTCCGGCCGCGATTCGATTGATGACAGTCTCATCCAGAACGGCAATGTGCGTAGCCATGACGCTTTCAGTCCGACATTCTCGGCTCGAAAAGTCGTTGCTGACCTGATGACTTTGCATGTGCCTTCATATGCTCGTATGCGCGGCGTGTAGCCACGCGTCCACGGGGAGTTCGATCCACAAAGCCTTCCTTGACCAGGTAGGGCTCGTACACATCCTCCAGAGTGTCCTTTTCTTCGCCGATGGCTGCTGCCAGCGTCTCTATGCCCACCGGCCCGCCGTCGAATTTGTGGATAATGGTCTCCAGGAATTTGCGGTCCATGCTTTCCAGCCCGAAGGAATCCACATCGAGCATATCCAGCGCGACCTTGGCTGTGTCAAGATCGATCCGTCCGTTTCCTCGCACCTGAGCAAAATCCCTTACCCGCCGAGTGAGCCGATTGGCCACCCGCGGGGTCGCACGGGACCGCCCCGCGATTTCAACGGCGCCCTCTTCGTCGATTTCCACGTTGAGCAGAGCCGCTGTGCGTGCCACGATCTGCTTGAGCTCTTCAACCGAGTAAAATTCCAAGTGAAAAACGATGCCGAATCGGTCCCGCAGAGGATTGGTCAACAGGCCGCTGCGGGTAGTAGCGCCGATAAGCGTGAAGGCCGAAAGATCGATTTTGATCGTTCGAGCGCTTGGCCCCTGCCCGATGATGATGTCCAGTTTGAAATCTTCCATCGCAGGATACAAGATCTCTTCCACCACGGGCGAGAGTCGGTGAATCTCGTCGATAAAGAGCACGTCCCGACTCTCCAAGTTCGTGAGGATTGCCGCCAGGTCGCCCGGTTTTTCAACCACCGGCCCTGACGTGCAGCGAATCTGCACTCCCATCTCACGGGCTATGATGTGAGCCAGAGTAGTCTTTCCCAGGCCCGGAGGGCCATGAAAGAGTATGTGGTCCAGGGCCTCGTTGCGACCCGCGGCAGCCTGCACGAAGACCGCGAGATTCTCCTTGATCCTGTCTTGGCCCACATACTCGGTCAAACGGGTGGGACGAAGTCCGCTCTCTGCAGCGCGATCTTCCGAAAGAGGCCGCGGGGTGATCATACGGTCAGTCGTCATTGATGAATCCTCAACCCCGTAAGCGATTTGGTCAGGACGCACACCGGTAACATAAGGTCGTTTCGACGTACCGGACCGGCTTATGACATGGCGCTCACGGCCACATTTGCCGTCCTGAAGACGGCGACACTTTATCACAGGGTTGTGGAAAATGATCAAGAAGTCTCTGCGATGGAAATGGACGGACGAAAACAGGGTCTTGGGCATTGACGGGGTGGAAAGAACCAGGCAATGAAGGCTGCGTGGGGATCTGCGCCTTTTGAGGAGGCTGGAATCCCCCTCTCCCTTCCCTCTCCCGCCAGGGGAGAGGGTTTTATACCCCCTCCCTTGATGGGAGGGGGAAGGGGAGGGTGACCTTTGACGCAAATCTCGATGCCGTTCATTATAGTTCAGCGGCCAGCTTCAGCCTGTTTGAGAAAGCGGATGATGGCTTCGGACGCAAGCTTGTATCCTTGCTCGTTATAATGGTTGTAGAGTCGAAAGGGGAAGAGACTGAGAGAGTCTTTCACCTTGGCAAATTCCGCATGCACGTCAACTAGCGGGATTTCGAGATCCTTTACCAGATCCAGCACCCGTTCGCGGCCGAAATCGGCCCTTCCGGGACGGCCGAACGCGTGCCAAGAAGGCAAATAGACAAACGCAAGCGTACCCCCCCACGAAGCTACTTCCTTCCGGGCAGATGCCAGGATCTCCTTGAAGAGCGAGAAATTGCCTTCTTCAGGCTTTCGCAGATCTGCCGCGGTCAGCCCCAGCCTTGTGCGTACTTGAAAGAGCCAAAGAGCGTTGATCGCGAGGTTTCCTGCCACGCCCAGCCGCTGCTCGATAATCACTCGGTCGAGGTCCGAGACCTTGTCGTCCACGTAACGTGTGAGCAGGTCGTCTATTTCCGGCTGTTTTTGCGCTAATCCCTGCATGAACGCGGGTTCCAAGTATCGAACGAGGAGAGGGTCTTTTCGCTCCAGTTCCAACTCTTGCAGGTCGTTCTCCTCGTAATACACCCACAGCACATACCTGGGCCTAAGCGGAGCTGCGTATTCTCTCAAGCCGGCCAACATACTGAGCGGGCCGTTGCCCGCATTGGCGAAGTTGAGCGTGCGCGGGTAAAGGGATCTCACGCATGTACTGATGTCCTGGTCGTCATTCACGCAGCCGCCTTGCAAGAGCGAATCCCCGACAAGGACCACCTCGGCGGGATTCACTGCTGACAGCCCCCGCGGGTTGCGGAACCCGTGTTCGTCCGATGAGAAGACCGCGTATCTGCCTCCCTCGTTGCACCAGACCACCGTCACATTCGCGAGCCCTGCCAAGGGAATAAGTCCGGCCGTTCGTCCCGCAGCCCTCAGGAGCGCGGCTGGAATCAAAGGATACGCCCGCTTGCCTTCTTTCCTCAGATCGATAATCACCTCAATGGGTGATCGCTCATCAAACGGAAGACCAAGACCACGAGCAGCAGCGAGATTTCGACCGTATTGTCGGGGGTCAACCAACCACAGCGCGGCTTCGACCAGGTACAGGCCCACAGCACCTGAAACAATCAGAAGGGCGAGATCGGTTTTCCTCTTTTGAGGTAGAAGGAAGGCCGCGATGAGCAAAAGCGCAGCCAAAATGACGAGCAGCACAGACAGAGCAATCCCCAGAGGCACCAAGCCACTCGTGAGGGGCAAGGTTTCAAGGAAAAAACCGGAAGCCAGGACCAAGGAAGCCCCAACCAAAACAAGGCTTGCGAAGATCCGCTCGAACCTATCGAAACGCCGGTTCATGAAACCCCTAACCTGGGTGAAGCATTTGCCATATGCAGGCGGAGAATGGAAGCCTCCGGAGAAGGAAGGCTGCGAAGAAAAGGTACATCACGAGCGCTTCACCAGGGCCATCATGTCACTGTCCGGCACAAGCGCTCATTCATCGACCGATATGTCTTCCAAGGGCTCCCGTCCGTGTTTCCTCACGAAACTCTCGAACGCGATTCGGTAGGCTTGTTCGGGCGAACCGGTGTTTCTCTTGGATGCAAGTTCCTCTTCAAGCGCCAGCTTGGCTTTCGCAAGACGATCGATATCGCCTTCACGGGCCTCCAGGTCCACCCACTCCAGAGCTTTGAGCACTTCGGATCTGTTCATGGCGCCTGCCTCCTTTTATCGTCGGTAGGCCTTTATCGTAGATTAATCATCCTTTACCGTCAAAGGGCTCAGATATGAGCCGGATCGCGACCTGTTCGGTAAGGCGCCGAATGCAGGGCCTCCAGATCGTGGTGCAGGCTCATGTCGCGGAACATGGTCTCCGCCTTTCGGAGAAGGTCTTCGGCCCGGTTCGCGTCCAGCCCTGAGGACACACCATCGGTCGGATGCAACCGCAGGCCAACTTCAGCATAGGTCCTGGCAAGCTCGGGACGAGCGCCAAGGCTTTCGCCTTCTTTAATCGCCTTGTGCCACCACTCGAAGGCGCTCTTCCGATCGCCAGTCAACCAATGGTAGACACCCATGAGCCTATAGGAATCCGTTCGATATAATGCCGCTTTCCGACATGTCTTGATCAGCATCTTTCCTGACTTGAAAGCATCCCTACGATGTTCGGAAGATCCTTTCCAATGGTCGCGCCTCAGAGAATCTTCAAGGAGACAGAGGTGGTATTCAAACTTACTTCGATAAAAGATTGACAACTGTATGGGAGCGACCTTCACTTTAGATCTGATTTTGTTGGCTTGATCCAGCGACTTCCTAGCCTCCTCTGTTTCCTTTAGAAAGAGGTGTGTCAAAGCTTCTAGGGAATGCATGGTGAAAGTGGATGTACGCCAACCCTTTTTCTGGACAAAGTCAATTCCGCGATTCACTTCGTCGGTTGCCGCTTCCATGTGGCGGGATTCAATGAGCAGACAAATATTCAGCAAGTATTTAAAGAGGCGGCAGATATCGTTTTCATAGGCTTCAGCGATTTCACTCAATTTTGATACCATCAATCTTGCTGCACCAAAGTGCCCTTGGTAGACTTTCGGAAGTCCGTGCCAGGCATAGTGGTGGCCTGCATCCCACGTTTCCCCAATTCTCAGGCCCCTATTGACCAAATCCTCGTCATACTCCTTAATTGCATTCCACTGCCCTTTGAGGAAAAGGTGCTGGGTTTCCATCAGATCGTACATGATCCACTGCCTGACATCATCCGAGGCCAGCCGAGGCTTTGCATAATCCAGGATTCTTTTGCCTATACTGAGGGAAAGGCCGGTGAAGGAAAAAAAGGCACTGGCACCGACAAATATCCCCATCCCGAATTTCAGTTTTGTCAAATCGAGATGGACGATTGTGTCATAGAAGAAGAAGGATTCGACAAAAAAGCGCTTAGGGTTGGTTACCACCAGGGCCCCGGCCCTCTTATAGAACAAGTCTACTGTTTCCGCATCCCGCTGTGTCGGGGGTCTCTTGAACCAGCGGGATGGAAAGTACAGGGCTAGGAGGAATGTCATAAAGCTTGATAGGAATCTGAAGGCCGTTGACAAGGGATTCTTTGGTAATTCTCCCCAATAGTAGTTCAGGGCCTCGTCGAAATACTTAACCGCTTCGGCGTAGTATCCTCTGTTAAAGAGAGCGAGCCCGATGTTCTTCTCAAGCATTGCAATCTTTTCGGGATCGGCACTGTCACCTCGCCGCATTCGATAAATGCTGAGCGCTTCCTGGTAATAGTGAAGCGCCTCATCCGATGCAGCAGATTTTAGGGCCTGCTCACCGGCAACGATCAGACACTCCTCGGCCTTTTCCCACACTTCAGCTCTTGAATAATGGTATGCGAGGAGGCCAAGGAACTCTTCAAGACGGTCCGCAAAGATTTGCTCAACGGCTGACCCGACCCGAGCATGAAGCCTCTTGCGTTCGGAATCGTCAAGGTTCTCATAGATGGCTTCATGAGTCAGATCGTGGTTGAACATGTACGCGGACTCCGATGTCCGGGTGTCTTCCAGGATCAACCCGAGCCGCTCGAGAGTCGCCAGCTGTTTGGCAAGCTCAGGAGCGGGTTGGACGACCGCCAGCAGAAGGCGATAAAGGACGCGGCGACCGACGACGGCCGCAACTTTCACCAGTTCCTTGAGCGGTTTATCCAATAGATTCACGCGGGCCATGATGGTGTCCTGGATGGTCCGCGGAACATTCGTCGTCTCGATCTCAGCGGCAGCGCACCACTCGTTGGATGATGAGTCTCTATAGAGGAGACCTTCGTCAGTGAGCGACCGAACGATCTCCTCGATAAAGAACGGATTGCCTCCTGCTTTATCAATGATCTTGTCGCGAAAGGCAGAGGTGCGGCTCTCATTGTGCAAGAGACTGTCAACCAGTGCCGCGCTTTGGGAAGAGGACAGCGGCTGCAGGTGGATCTCATCGTACCGATCGTAGTACGCTTCCGTCAGCCTCAGGAGCAATTGGGGCTGAGGCCCCTCCAGCGCAGGGCGGCTGACTCCAAGCATGAGAATAGGTGCGCGGTGCAACAGGGGAAGCAGGTGCTGCAGCAAGTCTGCGGACGATTCATCGATCCACTGGACATCCTCAAACACGAGCACAAGCGGCCGCGTTTGAGCAATTTTTTCAAAAAGGAGCTGTGAAGAGAGAAATACCTGGCGGCGCATGGCCTCACCCTTCAGATACCGGATGGGCTCGGCAAATTCCTCTCGTACGTCCAAAGAAATCATTGTGGCCAAACAGGGGAGTATCTGAGCCGTTCCGTTTTCAAAAAGAGCTCCGACTCGGACTCGCAGTTTGTGCCAGACATCATCTTCGTCGTCTTGTTCCGTAATGCCTGCGTAAGCCCAAATGAGTTGTCGGAACAACCAGTAGGAAGCTCCCTTCCCCATAGAACTGGCACTAGCTTCCAACCATTGGATCGGAGGATACGTATCCGAACCGATCACCTGCTTACGTAACTCCGCGATGAGACGTGATTTCCCTATGCCTGCCTCACCGATAACTGAGATGAACCGGCCTTGACCTTCCAGCATGAGTTCAAAGCGGCGTCTAATTGCTCGCAACTCGGCCTGGCGGCCAATGAGCCGAGAACTCGTCCTCTGTTGCTCGCGCCGCGAAGCGTCAGGTTCAGCGGAGTTCAGGGCAGCCAACCGTTGGAGCAGCACCTTCGATGCCGCTTGTACGGCGTCGTCCCCGAGAATGCTTCTTTGGTCCTCCAAATGCGCTATAGCCCGTCTGAGTTTTTCGTTCTCAGTCATCCCACACCGTTGGTGAAAAATCATGAAAATCCGGAGAACTGCAAATCGCCTTTGATCGATCGCGATTAGGCATCTTGCGGGTGTCCGGCGTCTCCTTTATGGCAACCTGTCTCTCGGCAGCCGCCAGGTTGTATCGGCTCAAAGAACTATGACAAAGGAAGTCCTCATATTTTGAGGTCCGAGGCACCAAGGCCTGGAAAGACTGTTTGCAAGAAACTCAATCTACACCGCATGTCCGTCGCCTTCAAGGGATTTTTGGGCTTGACTGACGCCCTTTTCTACGAATACGATTGCTCCGGACGCAGCATTCGAGGGTCGAAACAGTTTGGCTGCAAGGGGGACAACGGAAATGCCGACGACGTTTGCAGACAAGGGCGCTCAACCGGGCGCCCTTTCAAATCATGATGTCCGTCATCTGCAATCATTGTTGACCCGCGAGTTCTATTCGTCATGCGATGGTCAATACAAGTTAGCAATGCCGTGGGCATTGGTACTCTCGATAGCTCTGTGGGAGGCGGCGCCACGTGGCCGTATTCTAGCATGGTTTGCGGCTGTGACCGTTTCCCAAATATTGAGTCAAGCTTTGTGTGCCGCCTTTAGAAAGGCATCGACGGTCACTGATATCAGCGTTTATTGGAAGTGGGGGTTGACGGCGGCGGTAATAGTGGGTAGCTTGCTGGTCGGATCCGCCGGAATACTTTTGTTTCCTTTCGGTTCATTGCCTCACCAATTTATTGTTGCGCTTTTTCTGTGTTGTATAGGAGGCGCGGCCGCGATCACGTATGCCGCGCACTTGCCGGGCAGTATTATTTCGATTTTTCTCATTACGCTCCCTCTTTCCGGAAGTTTCTTTCGCGCAGGATCGGAGTTCTCGGTGACGATGGGAGCCGTTCTTTTGTTATTCGCCGTGGCGCTGGTTGGTGCCAGTGTCCACATAGATAGAGTCTTACTTGAATCTCTGAGGCTGCGTTTCGAAAAAGACGACCTCATCGAATCCGTCTTGAAAGAAAAGGAGAAAGTGGAGAAACTCAACGGTGAGCTCGAAGCAGAGGTCCTGGAGCGCAAGCTGGTCGCGGCGTCTCTCGCGAGAAGCGAAGAACGATATCGCGCCCTCGTTGATAGCCAGACTGAACTCGTTTGTAGGCTGGTTCCGGATTACGGTCTCTCTTTCGCCAACGAGGCATTCAGGCGCTACTTCAATACCAATTCTGAAGACCTTCTTGATCGCAATTTTTTTGAGTTCGTTTATTCCGGGGACCTCGAAGCGGTTCGAGATTTCTTTCAATCGCTTGGCAGTGGCATTTCCCCAGAGAAACACCAACACCGCGTGACAGCCCCCGAAGGAGAAATCCGCTGGCTAGAGTGGACATACCAAGTGATGCGCGATCAGCTGGGTCGGGTGAAAGAGTACCAAGGTGTGGGAAGAGATATAACCGCCCAGAAGAAAGCTGAACAGGCTCTCCAAAGATCTTACGAGGAACTCGAGCAACGAGTTCACGAGCGGACGTCCGAATTGAAGGAAGCCAACAGGCAGCTGCAAGCCGAGATCTCTGAAAGGATTCGGGCTGAAGCGTCCGTGCGTCAGAGTGAACAGCGCTTTCGGACCATATTCGAGAAAGCTCGAGATTGCATCTTCGTGAAAGACAGAGAGCTTAAATACACCCACCTCAATCCGGCAATGCAAGCCGTATTTGAAGCCAATGAATCGGATGTCACAGGATTGACCGATGACGATCTGTACGGACATGATCAAGCAACTCGCCTCAAGCGAGAAGACGTCCGAGTGCTGGCAGGCCAGGTCATCGAAGCGGAACACACGCTCGTTCTGAGAGGACGGGAACTCACATTCAACTGCGTTAAGGTCCCCATGATGAACTCGTCGGGCGAGATCGTCGGTTTGTGCGGCATCGCTCGTGACGTGACCGAACGCTTGCGCACTCAAGCAAAACCGGAAACAGGTGAGCTGGACTTCAAATCAAACGCTATGAGCCGAGCACTGCGCCAAGTTCGGTTGGCGGCCAGGAGTGACAGTATCGTCCTGCTCCTCGGAGAAAGTGGCAGCGGTAAGGATTTTCTAGCCGGCCATATTCATCGTTTGTCCAGCCGGTCAAGTGGACCATTTTTTTCCATCAATTGTGCCGCCCTGGCAAAAGAGCTTGCCGAATCCGAACTTTTCGGCCACGAAGCCGGATCGTTCACGGGGGCTCGAACCCGCAAACGAGGCATGCTGGAACTTGCCGAAGGCGGCACCCTCTTATTAAACGAAATCGGAGAATTATCTCCAGCCCTCCAATCAAAACTCCTGACCTTTCTCGACACGCGATCTTTCACCCGCGTCGGGGGCGAGGCAAACACAGAGGTGAACGCTCGCCTCATCGCGGCAACGAACCGTGACCTCAAGAGCGAGGTAGAGGCCGGCCGCTTTCGTCATGATCTGTATCACCGGCTCAACGTGTTCACGATAGAAGTGCCTCCACTTCGCGAACGGTCGGAAGACGTTCCGCTGCTCGTTGATACGCTCTTGAACCAGTTGTGCGCCAACTTAGGCTGTGGAGAGATCCCTCACATGGATGCGCGGTGCCTACCCAAAATGATCCAATATCACTGGCCTGGTAATGTACGAGAATTGAAGAATGTCTTGGAGCGCGCCCTGATTCTCTCGGAAGGCGGCAAAATACGGCCGGAGTACATCCAGCTCTGGGAGCGACAAGAAGCTACCAATGATCTAGATCGCTGGTTCTGCGCTGTCAGCTTTCCCGATGAATCCAACAATCTCAATGAGGTGCTGAAGAACGTGAAGTCGGAACTGATGAAGGAGGCCCTTCGCCGCACATCTGGTGTCAAGAAGGATGCCGCGAACCTCTTGGGGATCTCTGTCGATTCGTTCAAGTATCAATCGAAGACAGCAGGCGTCTAATGCCGACGCCGGTTCATTTCACCCACCTCTCGGTGAATTTCACCCGTTACATAACATACCGAAGCTACATCAGAAATTGCTGATTCCGCGGCCGCGCGGGTGAAGTTCACCCGTCAAGCCGAGTTGGTTCCTTGTGAACCGCAACTCCTTCCGACGCGGCCCATCCTCGCATCTCATTGATTTCACGTCAAATATAGGACACCTTTGTATCTCCATGCCTTTTGGCACGGAGCGTGCTCTTTAGTCGCCGCAAGCTACCTCCTCCAATGGAGGAGTGGGAGCCCAGGGTTGCTTGTCCTCCTGGGCTCCCCTTTTCCCAAAACATCATTCAGGTACGTAAACCAAAGCAAGGGGATGAGTGCTATGAACAACAGATCATTTACGTTATTCTTCACGATCGGTTTCTTACTGTTGTCTACAGTGGTTCGTGCAAACGATTCGTGTTGGAGCGCCTACCACACACACGCGGGGGCACTGTGCCGTACGGGAGACTTGGGCGAAGCTTTTCAACAAGCCAAGACTGCTTTGAATCTTGCTCGCACGAAGTATGGGCCGGATCATCTGAACACGGCCAAATCGCTGGAACAACTGGGCGAGATCTGTGCGGGGTGGGGGAGATTGCAGCAAGCTGATTTGTTTCTGAATGGGGCTCTGAGACTTCGCAAGAAGATCCACGGCGATTCTCACCCAAGCGTCATAAAACTGCTGGTCCGTATGGCCGATTGCCACAGACTCCATCGAGATCGTAACAAGGCTGAAAAACTCTACCGACAAGCACTCGATCTCGTTGCTAAAGGAAGCTGGGGTGAATGCTATGCGGGTCCGGCGCTGGAAGGAATGGCACGACTGCACTCGGATCAAGGCGCATACTCACGTGCCGAACCTCTATACGAGCAGGCAATTGCCATATTTGCCAAAGGCGGAAAATACAGGCCAGCCGAAAAACTCTCTCACGCAAGGTGCCTCATAGGCTTGGGCGACGTGAAGTGGGCTAAGCGAGAATTATCTCAAGCGCGAGAGACGTACGAGGCTGCCTTGGCGAAATACTCAGAAGTGTCGGGTCACGCGTCGCCTATGACTGCGTATGCTTATAAGAGGCTTGCGGATCTCTACGCGCTCCGGGGCGTGCCTTCTGTGGCCCTCACATACTTCCACCGTGCCCTGGGAGCGTATGAAAGGACCGGTCTGCCGGAAGGCGCCTTTACAGCAGCAACGCTAGCCGGCATGGCCGATGTACTTAAGTCTCAAGGAAGAACAGCTAAAGCAACCGAGTGCTACAATAGCGCGGTCGCAATTTACGAGCGAACCGGCGGCCATAACAGAGAGCTTGCTACTATGGCTCTTACCAAGGAGAAAATATGGCCGTCGTTTTCTCAGAGGTAGGCGGACAAGACATTCCGGCTTTGCAAGGGTGACTGCCGAAGGTTTGATTGTGCCCTGCTGTGGCTACTGGAGTGACAAAAAAACCGGCTCCCAATCCATTACTCGAGGAGTATCCTGACTATCCCGCGTCGCACCTGCGAACCCTGGAATCCGGAACCTACTGAAGGAGCCGGATTCCGCTTTACCTGAAGGTCGATTTCGGCCATATGGATTCCAGCGAGTTGCCGTTCAGGGTTTTCATAATATACCTGTTGCCGAAAGAGATGACCGGTTCGCCGGAGAGACCCACTGCCGGCTTACCCGGCAATGCTCCCCTAGATTAATCATTCCTTGCCGCCAAGGGACACGGTACTAGAGGCGTTCATGACCGAGATATCTATCTTGAAGGCTCGCTCCCGGAAGCGAGTTCCGGCTTGCTGTAAAAGTTGTACAGGATGAAATCGATCATTTGGCTGATATTGTAACCCCTCCGACGTCTATCCTGTTCAAAGAGCTCAAAGAGGGCTCTGTCGCAAGTCCCCTGCAGTTTCACTCGGGGAATAACATGTTTTCTGGTTCCAGGGACGGTTGCGGGTTGGGGAGGGGGCTCGAGAGGTCGCTCGGGCGCAGGTTCGAGTGCGGGGAGTTCTTTGAGTGTCTGCGGCAGCTTTTGGTCGATGATTTTGGATGCGATCTCTTCTATCTGATCGTTCTGAAAATTATGATAATCGAGGATAGCCGCGTTGATGGTGGTATTGATGAGGCCACGGATATGCGCGAGCCATTCCTGAGGGATATTTCCCGCTGATGGTATAGATTGTTCAGAAAGTTCAGAATAAACCGGCGCACTCAACTCTTTCTGCCCAACCAGGAACTCCTCTCCGCGTCCCAGTCCAGCGCCCTCAACGACTTCCCGGCTCACTTCCGGTGGCGGCCACAGCCCTTTGCGCTTCCAAAGGTCAAACATCCTCGTCCGGTTTGTGTTCCGGCGTCGCCCTGACTGGTCCACGTAAATCGGGAGCACGTGGTTGAGAGCCTCCTGCTCGGTCTTCCCCGCTTGAATCATGGCCCACATGCTGAGCCGCGCGGTCCTGGATTCCCTGGCTATCTTCTCAAGAGACTTTCCCGCCACAGCTGATCCCTCCTTAAGACTACAGGCTGCTTTATGCTCTGAACCGGACCGGCTTCAGGATATAATATCTGAACAATATGAACTTTGAAAAGATATTCGCTGCAGAAGGGGAAGGGTGATCCGTCTGAAATCGGGCCTTGCGCGATTTTCGTAATGAAAACTAATGATCCAGTGACCGCGGTTGAATCGTGTGCCGCGGGGCCGGCTTCTCCGCGCAACTTCAACTTTTCAGAACAGGGCCGCCAAACATCAAGAGCCCCTCAATGCCTGTTCTATCTGACTCTTGGGGACCACTCCCACAAAAGATGCCGTCACTTCAGCGTTTCGAACCACGAAAATGGCCGGTATCCCCGAAACTGCGAACGTGCGCACCAATTCCCGATCCGATACCATGACCAACCCTATTACTGCCCGGCCCTTTGTCTCTCCCGCCACTTCTTTCAGGACGGATGCCATCCGTCTGCACGGCATTCATGTGTCGCTGTAGAACTGGAATAGCACTGGATACGTTTTCGAGGCCTCGACCACTTCTTTCTTGAAATCGTTGGACGAGAATTGCCTCAGCACGCCGGTAACGTACTTGGGCGACGCGGGAGGAGTAGAACTCGTTTCCCGGGGTGGCTCAACCGCCGCCGGAGCAGGCGGCTCGACCGCGGGAGCCGATGGCTCGACTACAGGCGCGGGAAGGTCCTGCCGGGAGGCTACGACTGGATCGGAAGATAGCATTCCCGTTGGGGCGCCGGCAGAATTATCTCCGTTGGGTTCTATGCCGGCGCTTTCAGAGTCATTGCCCTGATCTTCCTGAACGGCTTCAGCTTTCTTGTCCAATTGGGCAATCCGCGGTGTCTCCTTTGCCCGATGCGTGGACCAAACCACTATTGCGCCTCCAATAATCGCAAGAACCACTATGGTCACGATCACCTGAGTCCAGCCTGTCCCGCTACTTGGTGCAGCATAGTGCATGTATCGGGGCGCTGGCTCCGATGCAGGACCTGCCAGCTCCTGAAGCGCGACATACTTGGTCACCACGACTCCACATGCCGGACACTCACGCATTTCCGCGGCCTGGGGGGTATTACACGCGGGGCATCGCCATTGGGACGCGACCGGCGCCTTACGAAACGGTTCAGCCGATGGGCGCGGCGGCTCCAATTGCTGCTTTTGGAATTCCGTCAGTGCCCCTGCGGCCGACAGTTGTTTGTACACAGATTCAAACGCTTTGTCCGACAAGCCATACTTGCGTTTCAATGCGGAAGCGTCCATGCCCGACCGAATGTCCGTGAGGATCTGTTTCGCGCTGAGTTTTCTTTTCGCGGGATTGGTCACGGAAAGCTCCTGGTGTGTACGAGGCCAACTTAAGGTTGCTTCGCCCTGGGAAACGCGGGGTGGCTACCCAACGCAGCCGTGTACGTTTTCGGCATCGAAAGGCTATTACATGTATCTTCGGTCCAGGGATCGGTACTGGACTGCTTCGGTAACATGAGGGGTCTTAATGTTTTCGGAGCCCTCCAGGTCCGCGATGGTTCTGGCTATTTTGAGTATCCGATGGTACGCCCGCGCCGATAGACCGAGCACATCCATTGCTCTCTCGAGCACAGCGAGAGATTCCTGGCCGAGGGGGCAGAATCGCTTGAGATGCCTGTTGCCCATCTGGGCATTGGAGTAGATCCCCGAGTTCCGGAATCGTTCGAGCTGGATTCGGCGAGCCCTGTTTACACGCTCTCGGACCGGCGCCGAAGCTTCACCCTCGGTCTTGCTGGTTACGTCTTTCCAGTTCACCGCAGGAACTTCCACATGTATGTCGATCCTATCCAGCAGCGGACCGGAAATCTTGCTCCAATAGCGCTGAATGGCCTGGGCCGCGCATTTGCATTCATGCTTGGGGTCGCCTCGGTACCCGCACGGGCAGGGGTTCATCGCGGCTACCAGCATAAATCTGGCAGGGAAGGTCACTGACATCTGAGAACGAGAAATGGTGACAAGGCCGTCTTCCATAGGCTGACGAAGGACTTCAAGGACGTTCTTCCTGAATTCAGGGAACTCGTCCAGGAAGAGCACGCCGTTGTGGGCGAGTGAAACTTCTCCCGGACGGGGTATCATCCCTCCACCGATCAGCCCCGCGTCGGAAACCGTGTGATGCGGGGAGCGAAACGGTCGTACGGTCATGACAGACCCATTCCGTCCGAGTAGGCCCGCGGCAGAATAGATGCGGGTGGTTTCTATGGATTCTTCGAAGACCGGTTCCGGAAGGACGGTGGGGATTCGTTGCGATATCATGGTCTTGCCGGAGCCGGGCGGACCGATCATTAAAACGTTGTGCCCACCAGCCGCGGCGACTTCAACTGCTCGTTTGGCGTATTCCTGGCCTCTGACCTCTTTGAAATCAATGGGGTACGTGCTGGTGGTAGGGGGTTGTTCCTGGGGTGACAGTCGCCGAGGCTGGAGCTGGACCCGACCCATGATAAAGCCGGTCGCGGTCAAGAGGCTTGAAACTCCGAATACGTCTATTCCATCGACGACCGCGGCTTCTCTTGCATTCGTCTCGGGAAGTATCAGGCCTTTGAATCCCTGCTCCCGTGCGCTGATTGCCAGAGAGAGAGCGCCACGCACCCATTTCACCGCGCCATCGAGTGAGACTTCACCCACAACGAGGTAATCTTCCAGTTTCTCAGCAGGGAGAAGTTCCAGCGCGGCCAGCATTCCAAGAGCGATGGGTAAGTCGAAGCCCGCGCCTTCCTTCTTGAGTCCGGCAGGCGCTAGATTCACGGTGATGCGTCGTGCAGGAAAAGGGTACCCGCTATTAACGATCGCGGACTTCACCCGGGCCGTGCTTTCCTTAACCGCATTGTCAGGCAACCCTACCACGGCAATGGAAGCCATGCCCGGATAGACATCTATCTCCACCTCTACGGGATACGCGTCTATCCCAATCAATGCTCCTGAGTGCACCCGTGCAAGCAAAGGTTGACCTCCCAGGCTGACACTATGCCCGGAACATGATATTACCGATTGCCCTGTTTCCGAAACAAATTTATGCCGATGGTCTGAGCCGATCGCTCCTAACGCGGTCTACGCATCGAAGTCTTGGCCGCGATTGGAGGTAACTTCCCTGAATCGGATCAGAAACTCTGTGCCGTGGTCCCTGTTCAGTTCAATTTGCCCCTGGAGCTGCGACACAAAGGTGATGACCAGTTTGAGACCAAGCGACGGGCTGTTCCGGAAGTCCACGGTTTCGGGCACTCCCACTCCGTCATCACGGACCGCAAGCAGGTATTCTTCCGGTCCCACAGCTCGCAGCGCTACGAGCACTTCTCCGGTTCGGTCACCCGGGAAGGCATGTTTGAGGGCGTTGGTTACCAGTTCGTTTACGATCAACCCAAAAGGGATAGCGGTCTCGATGCCGCAAGAGATCCGTTCCACGTCGATATTCAGCATGATACGGTCGCGACCCGCGCCGTACAAATGGAAAAGACTGCTGACCAGGTGTTGGATGTACCTGCTCACTTCAATGCGCTCCAGATTCTTGGACTGGTAAAGCACTTCATGAATCAAGGCCATCGACACGACGCGGCTTTGAGTCTCCTTGAGCATTTCCAATGAATGCTCGTCTCCAATGTGGCGGGACTGAAGTCTCAGGAGACTTGAGACCACCTGAAGATTGTTCTTGACGCGGTGATGGAGTTCCCGGAGAAGAATTTCTTTTTCTTCCAGCGCGGCTCTGATCCTTTCCTCGGCCAGCTTGCGGTCTCTGATATCCTGGATCACTCCCACGAAACGAACCGCGCGGCCGTCTTGGTTCCGCTCGACCACGCGAGCGCGACTTAAGATCCACTTGAACTCCCCGGTTCCCGTCAGAAGCCTGAATTCCGTGTCGTAGAGCGCGGATTCGCCCCGGAGATGAGCGACGGTTGCCTCCCGAACGAGCGGCCAGTCGTCAGGATGGACAAGCCTTTTCCAAGACCTGATCACGGTCGATGTCTCACCCGGAAGATATCCGGTGATTTCGTTCCAGATGCGGTTCGTGACCAGATTGCCGGTCAGCATGTCCAAATCCCAGAGGCCGAGGCCGGCGCCTTCCAGAGCTAATTCCAATCGCTGTTCGCTTTGCTGAAGAGCGTCCTGCGCTTGCTTGCGCTCGTCGATATTGCCAAAAACTGCCTGGACCGCTCTCTGGCCCTTATAGGTAAAGGGCATGGCGGTGACTTCTACGTGAACCGTCTGACCATCAAGGCGAATGAATTTCTCCTCACGAAGCGGCGCGACTTTTTCTTCTGAAAGAACCAGAAGAACCCTCTGCATGGCCGCGGGCAAATCATCCGGGTGCACAAAATTCAAGATGGGCATGCCGACAAGCTGTTGCGGACTTGCGGCTCCAAGTAATCGAGCACCCGCTTGATTCACAAATGCCACGACGCCGTCTACCGCAATACCAAAGCCGAATGGGGAAAGCTCCACGAGCTGGCGATATCGTTCTTCACTTTCTTTCAGTGCGTCGGCCGCGCGCTCGCCCTCCTCGATTCGCGCTCGCAGATCCTTATTGAGAAGGTCGCTTTTTTGCTTCTCCTCGGAAAGTGAGGCTACCAAGTCGCTATTCTCGAACCCCAGTCGTAGCGAATTCGTATTCGCCAGATTCATGCGCCGTCCTGTCAGGAGCAGCGCCGAAGCGAAAAGAACAATTACGCATCCTATGGTGACCTGAACTTCTTCGCCGACGTACAGGTAACGCGCGGCAAGAGGCAGGAGCGTCGCTAACACTGTGGGAAAGAGGCATTCCTTGGTTGGGGAATAGACCACAGCTGCAGACGAGCCTATCCCGGCAACAAAGACTGCCAGCAAGAACTGATGCGTGAGTGAGTCAGCGGGGAAGAGCGCGAGCCCCGATATTCCCCAAAGCAGGCCGGACAGAGCCGTCGTGATCGCAAACCACTTTCCCCAAGGGAGAGTTGCATCGGCCTGAGGTTTGACCCGGTCGAAGCCAATCACCAGGAAATAGCGGGCCAATTGCACCAACAAGTAGGCCACAAGCCAACCGAGCAGATTAGCGTAGGGAACTTCGTCCCGGAGTGCCGCGACTAGGATGAAAGCGCTGATCAGCGCGCCCAGAAGACCGGGCCGGGACTGATGATAGAGCTGCTGGATCTGCGCTGACTTGACCCGTATTTCGTACGAGCCAGGGCTCAAATTGTCCAACTGATTGCTCATGGCGGAACCAGCACTCATAGAAACTGCCCCATACGTAAACCCGAACAGCGATCTATGCCGACAGCTTTCGTAGGAACACGTGATATTGCACGTATGACGGCCCCCCCACTTAGCCACGCGGTCTCGCACCCCGACGACGCACGCCGAACAGCCTGTCCGGAGGAACATGAACGGGTGGTCCATCCATCCCTGTATCTGTGAGCCAGCCCGTATCATACCAGGGAAATGTTGGGTCTGGAACCTGCCCAGGGTGGACTTCGATCAAAAAGCTTTTGTATGTTCACACTCTTTCTAAAACAGAACCAACACAATTCGCGCTTGATGGTGAGTCTTGGGAAATATTTAAGGCGTACCTGTACTCGTTGTCGCCGATGTCTCCTGCGCTCTCTCCAGAGCCTCTCGAGCCGCAGTTAGCGAAGGTTTGATCTCAAGAGCTTTCCGGAGATGCTCGATGGCCGCGCTAGTGTTCCCTAAGTTCATCTGGGCAAACCCGAGGTTTGCATGTCCCTCAGCAAATTGCGGCCTGAGGTGGATTGCAGCCTCGAAGCTCTCCCTGGCCTCCGGAAAACGTTCCAACGCCATGAACGCTGCCCCAAGATTGAGGTGGATTTCGGGTGTTTTCGGCTGAAAACGCAAGGCGCGGCGGAAGAGCTCGACGGATTCGTCGTGGCGCGCTTGTTCCAGCGCGACCTGCCCCAAGGCGTTGTACGCCATAGCTGAATCAGCCCGCAGCCGGACTGCGCGACGAGCAAGTCTCCATGCTTCTTCGAGCTTTCCTTGTTCCAGGGATGCCTCAGCCAGCGTAGCGTAAGCCTCGGCGACATAGGGGTTTATGGCAAGCGCCTCTCTGAGCAGCCTCTCGGCTTCGGTATAGGCTTTCCGGTAGATTAAGGCCTGTCCGAGAACAAGATATGGTCGCACAAATAGGGGCTTCTGGTGCGTCAGTCGCTGCAAAAGGTCCATGGCTTCCTGTGCGCGGCCCTGCCGGAAAAAGGCCACAGCCAGGTTGGTCTCTGAAACTATCGACCCGGGATTATGTGCAATGGCTTTCCGTAAGAGCTGGGCCGCATCTTCAGGCCGATCCTCGCCCAGGCGCACCAGGGCCAAATCGTTGAGCGCTCCGACGTGAGTAGGGACCATCCGCAGGATCTCCTCATATTCCCGTGCTGCTTGCTCAAGCTGGTTTGACCCACGAAGCGCGTGCGCGAGCGCAAGACGGGGGCGCACACATGAGCTGCACATAGCAACAGTGTGGCGCCAAATTCCGATCGGGTCGTTCCAAATAGCTGCTTGCTGCCACGTTAGAACGAATAGGAACGCCATGTACGAGACCAGACTCGCACCAACGAGCGTTCCCAACCTTGTCCCGGCCCGATGTAAGAGTCCTTCGGCCAAAAGAGCCAGGCAAAAGCCGGCGCCGGCCATAGAAAGGTACGCGAGATGATTTCCAACATACGAGTGCTGGAAGTAGCCAAACTTGATGAAGCCCAGCACCGGCAGAAGAGGTACTACAAGAAATGACAGTCCCCACCAGAATTGCCGGGAAATGCGTCTGCGGTACTTGACCAGCGCCGAGGCAGAGAAAACCAACAGGATCAGTGGAATCCACCATAGATAATCCCCAGGATTCACATCCCACTTGGGATAGAGGGCGACCAGATTTAGAGGTAAGACGATCTTATATATATAGAACCACAACGCTGTCGAGGCTATCAATAGGCGTTGAACGATGGGATAGTCAGTGGCATCCGTAGGTTCGGTGCCGATGGCCACGAGACTCAGTGCCACAGCTAGGGCGAAGAAGGGTACCAACGGGAGCAACCCAGTTCGATCGCTCCAGTGTCGCAACCCCTTCGGTCTGTCAGGGTTGTTGAGCGTAGGCACTGCAGCGCCATGGCGGCCAAGCCATTCTCCGATGAGCAATACTACCGGAAGCACGACCGCGGTTGGCTTGCTCAACAGTCCTCCGGCAAATGCTAGGAGCGAAAGCGCATAGAATAAGCCGCCGCTGGATCGTCGGTATTTCAGGTACGCTAAGTACGACAGGAACGTAAAACACGCGGCCATTACCGTCTTCCGTTCCGCAAACCACATGATGCATGGCGTCTGAATTGGATGGAGTAGGAATATGGCAGAGGCCAGGATGGCCACAAAAGCAGAGGAACCGAGTCGGGTGAGTAACAGGACCAGGAGAGCTCCGTTCAAACAGTGGAAAAGTAAGTTGACGATGAGGGTTATCCGGGCGTCGGGCAGCTCGGATCCAATCAGCGCCTTGTCAAAAATAAGCGTCATGGAGCTAAGGGGAGCATAGTAACCTGGCACCAGGTTGCCCCCCATATCTGTGAGCAGCCTCCATGATGCTTCCAGGAATTCATTGGTATAGAGAATAGTCTCGTAGGACCCGAAATCGATGTCCACGAAATTCGGGCTCATGTGCGACAAATAGACAAGCCCTACGAGCCCCAGGATCAGCCAAGTGGATATGCGATAAGGGAGGCTGGACATCTCACGTTCCCAACGCAAGTTCCTCGTGGAAAAGTAGCTTTCGCTGGACGCAAGCCAGCGGCTCTTCCAAAGTTAGCCGTGACCGCAACAAACCGTTAGCTATGCTATCTCTTCTCCCAAAGGCAGAGATGGCTTTTCGGTATCCACGGAAGCCTGGCCGATATTCACGGCGTACTGGAATTCCGAGCCCTCGACGCCTGCACCGCTCGATCCAGAGCCTCCCGAGCCGTGGTCAAGGAGGGGTTGATCTCAAGGGCTTTTCGTAGATGCTCAATCGCGGCCCTCGCGTTCCCTAAGTTCATCTGCGCAAGGCCAAGGTGTTCATGGGCCTCCGCGAATTCGGGCCTGAGGCGAATTGCAGCCTCAAAGCTCTCCCTCGCCTCCCCAAAGCGTCCAAGATCCATGAGGGCAACTCCCATATTGTGGTGAGGCTCAGCAGAAGTCGGGTGATGGCGCGTCGCGCGGCGGAGCCACTCCAAAGCCTTTTCCGGTCGGCCCCGATCCCCTTCTATCGCTCCCAGGATATTGAGCACCTCGACAGAGTCTGCTTTGAGCCGGAGGGCTCTGATGGCAACCTCATGCGCATTTTCGATCGCTCCCTGTCTCAAGCGCGCGTCGGCCAACGGGGGGTATGCGGTAACAAGAACAGGATCCAATTGGATCGCCTTTGCTAACAAGACATCTGCCTCGGCATACCGTCCCTGATCCATCCTGAGCAGTCCAAGAGCCATATACGGTCGAGCATGGTCGGGCCACCGCTGTATGGACTGCCGTAACAACTCTTCAGCCTCTTTGAAGCGACCCTCTCGCACCAACGCGCTGGCTAGGTTGGTATGCGCTAGAACGTAATCAGGTTTGTGCTTGATGGCTCGCTCAAAGAGGCGGATGGCGTCTTCGTTGCGGTTTTGGTTCTGACGCAACACAGCCAAATCATTGAGCGCGCTCGCATGAGTCGGTGCGCCAGCGAGGATTCCTTCGTACTCTAACGCGGCTTGCTTAGGAAGGCCTGAAGAGAGGAACACGACTGCGAGAGCGTAGCGCGCGTGCCAGCAGGTATCGCATTGCTCCTTGTTGTGGCTCCAGAGTGTGACCGAGTTACTCCAGAGGGCTGCCTGGTTCCAGGAAATCGTACACAGGAGCGCCAGATAAGAGACGACCGCCGCAACAACCACGTTCCCTGCCAAGCGTCCAGCTGGCTTGCGCTCTGCGCCGAGAATTCCAACCGAATCCAGTCCCCCCTTCTCCCCCTTTGGTAAAGGGAGGTTAGGCGCACAGGCGTTCAAATAAGGAATAGGCCTCTGGGATAACAAGTGCTCATCACCCTCCCCCTTCTCCCTCCCATCGAGGGAGGGGGGTCTAGAAACCCTCTCCCCTGGAGGGAGAGGGCAGGGTGAGGGGGAATGGCCAGCGCCTGGGGTCAATCCCATTTTAGCGCCTATGGGGTCGGGGGGCATTTTGGCCTGGCCTGCTGATTGAGTAAGGTCCAATGTTCGTAAGCGAACATTTCTTGTCGCAATCGCTGCGCCCAACACTTCAACAAGGAGCGCCAGCGCGGCGGCGGCTCCGGCCATTGACAGATAGGCCAGGTGGTTTCCCACGTACGCTAATTGGAAGTATCCGAACGGCACCACGCCTACTACGGGCAGCAGAGGAATCACGAAGAATGCGAGAGCCCACCAGAACCCTCGGGAAATGCGGAGGCGGTACCTAATCAGCAACCAAGCTGCCAGAGCCGAGAGAAGGAACGGAATCCACCAGACGTAATCCCCTGGATTCACGTTCCATTTGGGATAGATGGCGAGCAAGTTCATTGGAAGGAGAATTTTGTACACATAGAACCAAAGCGCCGCGGAAGCGATAAACGGCCGCTGGATGATGGGCAAATCCATCACGTGCGCGCCTTCGGTCCGGATGGTTACCAGACACATCACCGCAGCCAGTAAGGCGAATGGCCCTATTCGGAGTAAACCGGCTCGGTCAATCCAGTATCGAACGCTCCGCGGTTCATAGGAGCCTGTCTCCGATCGCGGAACGACTCGGTGGAGCCCGAGCCATTCCCCGACGAGCATTATGGCAGGCAGCACTACCGCAGTGGGCTTGCTCAGTAGGCCAGCGGCAAAGGCAACAAGCGCGAGCCCGTACCAGTGGTAAGAGACATGAGCAAACGAAACCCTCTCCCCCTCTAATTTACAATCGTGGGTCCTTATTTCACCCCCCTGGAGATATTTCAGGTAGCACAAGTAGGAAAGGAAGCAGAAACACGCGGCCATAACCGTCTTGCGTTCCGCAAACCACATGATGACGGGTACCTGGATCGGGTGGAGCAGGAATATGCTCGCGGCCACAAACGCTGTTATCACAGAGAATCCCAGCCGGCTGAGCAATAGATAGAGGAGCACCCCGTTTAGGCAGTGGCACAGAAGGTTGACGAAAGCTGTCACGCGGCCGTCGGGCAATTCAGAGCCGATTAGGACCTTGTCAAAGAGAAGACTCACGGATCCGAGCGGCGCGTAATAGCCCGGAACCAATGCGCCCCTCATATCGGTGAAGAGACGCCATACTGTTTCCGCAAACTCGTTCGAATAGAGGACCGCTTGGTAAGCAAGCAAATCGATACCCACGAAATCCGGGCTCACGTGCGACACGTACACAATCCCAGTAATCAAGAGGACCGCTGAGAGAAAGAGCCAGGCAACAGTCTTTTGCATAGCAGGTTTCCGGAAAAGCATGTGGGCCTATATCCGTCTTCGGAAGTATCGCACGACTTTCCTGCGGGCGCTACTGAGGGGTTGCCGCGTAGTGGCACCCTGATGCAGGAGCCTGTAAGGACCCGAAGAAGACACTGTCTCAGAACTACGATACCACTCGAGATCGTGCCACAATCACTTAGCCGAGTCCGAACTGGGTGGCCACGACGTTCCCGCGAGGCGCGGGATCGTGGTCGCGCAGCGACAGGAAGTGACAGCCGCAATGCACCGACGCTATTGCTTATATACCCGACCATGTACTTCACAGGAAGAACGCTTCTTGTGCCTTCGGCACCGGGATCCCGCGTCCCGCGGGAACGTCCCGGCCACCCTTCGCGGCACGGCCTTCAGAGTTTCAAGATCTTAGAGACAGCCTCAAAGCTTCGCGGCGATGTAATGAGCGAAAACGATTACGCACAAAAAAGCCGCCCCGAGTCTGTTCCCAGGACGGCTGGTTGTGGGCGGCTTCTGCTTCGGGGGACCGGAACGCGGTCCCCCAAAGGTGCTCTTTTCCTTGAAAGCCCCGACCGACTATTCTGTGCCGGTGATCGCGGAGCAAGCTACGGTGCGGCTCGGGGCACTAAGCGAGCCGGCCGAGTCCACCATCGACGACGAATAGCAGGTTGTTACTGGGCCTAGACCGCCACTGGGAGCGGTCACCGTTGTGGCAGGCATATCGGTGCCGCCAACCAGAGTGACTCGGTAAACGTACCTGGTCGTGGGACCCGCAGGTCTACTGCCTCTGCCGGCCCACCCACGCACCTCGAGGTTCGCGGCATCCACGAAAACGTGAACGTCGCACTTGGCGTTGGGTCCGCCCCAGCCATAATACGTGCCGGCAAACCACGGGAGCTGCGTGTCGGTCATGCTGGAGGCTATCGCATCCCAGTTAAAGTTAAGGTCCACCAACTCGTTGCCCAGGCGCTCCAGGCCTGCGCCGATCCTCGTAGTGTCCGCATTGGCTGCACGGTCACACGCGGTCCTCTTGTACGCGATGTAGTACGGGATGGCGATGGCAAGGATGATGCCGATGATCGCGACCACGACCATCAACTCGATCAGTGTGAAACCCTTGGCGTTGTTCAGTTTCCTTAGCATAAGTACCTCCTTCTGTAATCGGGTTCTGTTTTATCGGTTTCTTTACTCCTCTAAACCGCTTCTTTGCTATGTTCGGACAGGGCTGCCGGTGCGCCCTGAGCAGGCATGGAGTTTTGTGTAAATCGAGAGCAATCTCCGTGCCACACGCGAGGACTGGTAACATATTGAAATCACGTGAGCCGGTCCGCGGAACTCTGGCTTTTCGTGCAGGGCCCACAGCCCAAAAATGTTGGCGTACCGATTTGGCCACGCGCAACTAGTTAATTAAACAAGGGAAAGGCATGTAAACCAAGTTGACACTTCGGGACGATGTTTGGACGCAGATCGGGCTGCTTCCAAGCATGGAGGAGTGTTGAGCAAGCCAAAGTGAAATCTCCCGTTCCCTGCCCCCGTGCTGTTGACCTGGCACTCGGTTTTCACGAATACAATCACAAGTTGCCACATCTTCGGTGGGACAGGCGTCCCGCCTGTCTATTCAGGCCACGGCCGATCTCCCCAAGGCATGACAGGCAGAGCCTGCCCCGGACACCGATCCGGGGATGCCTGTCCCACCAAAGCCTGACTCAACGCGTTTGCCTGAAATATGTCGCCGGACTTTCGGCGGATGTACCAAGTAATCGGCTTATTCAATGCGGTCAGACTAAACTCCGACACCTGTCACCGCATCCTAGCTGCCCTGTCCTCTTTGCGCCCCGAGAGCGGGTTTCATCCCGACACCATCCTTGCCACTTGACCTTTCGGTGAGCGAGTGCCGTTGAAAACATCCGGAGAGGCATCTATAGTGGGCCAGGAGTACTCGTAAGATGTCGTTTCGGGCGATTAGGTTCTGCCTGTTTGTGGTGTTGTTCGGCGCGGTGCTGCTTGTATTCCTGCCGAGCGCAGGAAACGACTTCGTGGACTGGGACGATTATGCCTTTGTCGCGCGCAATCACCATATCCGCACCCTGGACGCGCGAGCGATCTCCTGGATGTTCACAACCTTTTACCAGGGGGTGTGGCATCCCTTGACCTGGTTTTCCCACGGGGTGGACGTGGCTGTTGGCGCGTTGAATCCTTCTTTCCACCACTTGATGAATGTTCTGATTCACTCCATCAATGTGCTCCTTTTCTTCGCGCTGTGCGTGAGTCTCCAAGAAGGAATAGTTGTCGGCCGGGACCGAATCTACGCGGCAGCGTTCGCGGCTGCCCTGCTTTTTGGAGTTCATCCACTAAGGGTGGAATCGGTGGCGTGGGTTGCGGAACGCAAGGACGTGCTATGCACGCTTTTCTATTTGGCTACGTTGCTTGCGTACCTGGGCTACGGAAGAGCTGAGAACTCGGGCCGTCGGAGAGGCTATTACCTGATCGCAGTAGTATTCTGCGTTGGGGCAGCCCTTTCCAAGCCCATGTCCATGACGCTTCCCATAGTACTGCTCGTCTTGGATTTCTATCCTCTGCAACGACTTGATCTTGGATCTGCCCGGACACGTGTTTGGGAGAAAACACCTTTCCTTGCCATTGCCGCGGCCACCGCGATTCTCAACTTCTTGGCGGCCAAGGGAGCCGCGATTCCTTTTTCGTACGTAACTCCGGGCGTCAGGATCATGAACGCGTTCTACGGTATGGTGTTCTACATTGAGAAGAGCCTGACGCCTTTTGGGCTTGTGCCTCTGTACCAACTGGATCCGAATGCGGATTATTTCAGTCCCAAGTTTCTTTTTTCAGCAGCACTCGTATTGATAGTGACGGGACTCGTTGTTCGCAGAGCCGTGCGGGGCGACCGTCTCTGGGCCGCGGCTTGGTTCTACTACCTGATCACACTTGCGCCCGCGTTGGGTTTATTCATGTCATTCAGGCACGCGGTGGCAGATCGGTACAGTTATCTTTCTACTCTGAGTTTCTGGCTTCTGGTAGGTCTTGGATTTGGTCGGCTTTGGACAGCCGCGGCAAAGTCCGTGCGGTTCGGAGCGGTTCTTCGCGGAGGTCTCGTTGTCTGGCTGGTCGCCGCGGCCTTCGCGTACGCGTATCAGACTCGCGAGCAGATCGCTGTGTGGAAGAACAGCGTGACTCTTTGGCGCTATGTAATTGACAGCTCCCATTACAAACCTGCTTTGGCATTCTATGGATTGGGCCGGGCTCTCGAGGCCCGGGGCGAGCTTGACCGTGCGCTTGAAGGCTACCAGATGGCGGTTTCTCTGAATCCCGCGCACTCCAAGTACGTGGGAGCCGTTGCCAACATCATGGCACGCAAAGGGCACCTGGAGGAGTCGCTCGCGATCTATAGAGAATTACAGGAAAAAGAACCCCAGAACCCTCGGTCTCATATTGACGTGGGCCGGGTCCTGAGCATGAAAGGACAGCTTGATGAAGCCGCGGCCGCATTTAAGAAAGCCACCGAGGTGGACCCTGAAAGCGGCCGGGCCTGGGCGATGCTCGCGGTGTCATACCTCGATCGTAATGACAAAGAACGGGCCCTAGAGTGCTACAAAAAATACTTGTCCCTGGGTCTTCCGCGCAGCAGTAACCTTGAATTCCGTCTTGGGTGGCGGTCGAAGGCCGAAAGCGCTGCTCCCGACATCCAACTAGACTCGGATTAGTATTGATAGCACATGGCCGGGAGTTCCCACACGCGCTCAATTGAGGCTCTATCGTCGCCCCAATTGGTTGATTACCGTCCGTCCCTCCCAGCATGGATTACGATCAGTACGGGTAGGTCGGGTTGAGCCCAGCGAAACCCGACATGTTGCTCAATCCGACCTACGGCTATGGCTCGGACTACATCAGGGCTCTAGGCCTCTGCGCGGCCGGAACTCCACGAACAGAGCGTGAGACGGGGCATGGTAAAGCAAGACCCTAAATTCAAAATCACCGAGAGGCTCCCTGTGTAGGTGGTACGACCCTTTCAGTCTTGAGACGATCTCATCTGTTGTCATCCTCGGATTTTGAATCGGGAGATAGCGAATCGTGGCAAGCGTGTTGAAGCCTCTTGAATAGCAGTATTCCAAGAAGCGCCCGGCTTGAATTGCCAGAAGCCCTTCATAGTCAATCACAAATCCCAATCCATGAATCGTGGGAATACCCAGCGAATAACCAATGACGCCGTCGTGAAATTCGACGATCCTTATGTTCGGCTTGTGGTCCCGGAGATATCGCGCAATTTGTTGCCTGTCCGACCAAAGCGCGTAATCTTCCGCCGAAGTGTACATGGCGCCTTTGTAGGTGGTGGCCAGGTAGAATGCCAGATAAAAGACCAATGAGACCAAAGTGCCCGTTTGAGCCCACCGAGTGAGGTCTGAGAAGCGGAAAGAAGAATGCGCGAGAAGAAAGAGGGCGCCAAAATTAATAACCAACGTCGGGACAACGAAGTACCAAATGCCTTGGTGGTTCACATGAACGTTCACCAAGTTGTACAGCACCTTGAAAGGGATGTAGAGGAGGAGCCCAAACACAAGAAGCGCTTGCTGCTTCGATAATCTCCCCCGCTTCACAGCCCCAGCCAGGAGGCCGAGAAAGAGAAAAGACAAAGTCAGACTTACCCACATCAGAGCCTGCTTATAGACTTCAGTGGCAAAAATGTCGGCATAGAGGGTACCGGGTTGGAACGGTTCAGGGAACAGGAGGCCCCATAGATTAAGGAGATTCACCCACAGTGAAATGTCGCCTTTGGATACCCCACTTATAGGAAGGGGAGTTCCAACAGACTGATAATTGAAAACTAAATAAGGAATCAACATGCAAATGCCGGGGCCGCAAACGAGAATCCCCTTTTCGAAACGTTCGGCCAAGGAGTCCTCTCCCAAACAGATCAGGCTGAGAAAGAACGCCGGCAGCAGGAAGACGTCATCCAGCCTTGAGAGGATCATGAACCCCACAACGATCCCAAAACCGAACAGAAAACCCTTCTTCTTCATTAATTCCCAAGGATTGTTGTGTTGGGCTGCAATGAAACAAAGGAGGATTCCAAAAAAGAAAACGGACAGAGAGCTCTCCATTCCGTTCATGTATTTCCAAGGGGAGCCTCCCCACCGCAAAATGAAACTTAGAGCCACGTTCAGCAGCCCGGGAACCACGAGAAAGCTCAGCAAGACCGATCCGGAGATCTCAAAAATCGCCAATCCGGCAAGACAATAACCAACTATCACGAAGATTACGCTGACCCAGAAGACGAACTCGATTTGAAAGGCTTGGTCCGGAGTTTGAAAGAGGCCAAAACAAAAGGTGAGCAGATACTGCCAAAGAGGATGAAAGCCGTTGGTGGTCCTCTCTCCGTCGAACGAATAGAAGCCGTTTGTAGAATTCTGCGCGACGGCAATATAATAGAACGCGTCCTGCTGAAAGAAATTGAAGATAGCCTGTATGCCGATCTTGCTCGTAGTGTATATGGGAGGAAGCAAGAGAAAACCGATAATCAGTAAAACGAGAAGGATCTTCGCTCGGTAGGTTTGAGGCATGACGCGTGAAAGGGCTACATCGTTTGTCTCCCCTTTTGCTTGGCTATCGGTGTCCTGGTCCGTTGCCATCAACCCCGGTTCTCCTTAGCTGGCGTTTGCGCGGCAATTCTGCCATCTCGTGACATTTGGGGCAAGAGAACGAACACCCCCCAAATAGTCATCAATCTCGGAGCAAGATGCAGCCAGTGTCCGAGGCACCAAAGTTTCACCGCCGGTGTCGATCAGTGGCTGCCGGGCATGCTAAAGATCATATGTATTCCGGCAAGGGTGAGACCGTAAATGAAAATTTCTTTGAGGGTCTGATCCGGTATCCGACCGGCCAGTCGCGGCCCAACCTGGCCTCCGACCAGAACTCCAGGGATTGCCCACAGCACCAGCTCTGTGGAAAAAGTGTCTCCTGCTGCTATGTGCAATACCGCGGCAAGAGCGGCATTCATGGCCATAACGATAAGGCACGCGGCCATCGCGGACTCCATGCTCAGCCGGAGTCGACTACGGAGTATTGGGACTAAGAAATCGCCGACTCCCATCGACAAAAGGCCGGTAAGGACAGAAAAGACCGTGGACAACCACAGATAGGGCGCGACCTGGCGCAATGAAACACGCTTCACAACCGACCCACCAGTATCATCCTCGCGATAGACAAAGACCAACGCCAAAGCCAGGCTGATAGCTCCAAGGAGGAAAATGGTCGAATCGGCAGAAACGTATTTACAAGCCCACACACCAATGGGAATGCCCAGGAAAGCACACGCGGAGAGATAAAGAGAAAGTCGCAAGTCGGTCTTCTTCGCAGCTATAACCGCGACACTCCCGGACCCCATGCCTCCCACCTGGATCACCAGCGAAGTCACGACAGCCTGCGCGGGCTCCAAGTGAGCCACCAATATGAGGTAGGGCATCCAGAGTATGCCGCCTCCGAACCCTACCAGTGTTGCTAGTGTGGCAATGACAAACCCTGCCGGGAGGGCCATCCATTCCCCGCCCATTCGTCTTCGTCCACCTCAGCTTTCGTTCGGAGATCAAGACAGGCTATGTGCCTTCAAAAAAGTCAAAGAGTACGCGGGGTTCCATGCGGAATGGACTACCCTTCCCTTGGAAGAAGCCGTGGGCGCTGATCAGGTGCCATCCCAGCACTGAAAAGGTCAAGGTCTTCCCGTTCTGTAGGTTCACTGCTTCGATAATAGCTTTGGGCGAGGCAAAATGGTCTCGCCAGAGGCATGGAATAATCCCGCGGTCTTCCCTCACCGTGACCTGGAAGCTGTCGTCCACCAGCACCGGCGCGCCCAGTCCTTTGCGTCCTTCCCGGTAAAGACGTTCCATCTTGGCAGAGACCCGTCTCAGATCCAAGCCTAACCGCAGAACCTCGGCAGCGTCGTCCTGGAGCAGCTTGGCCAGAGGCCGATCTTCACCAAGGAGATAGTTCCAGCGGCGAAGCTCCTGCTCTATCTCTTCAAGAGACAGATCGCGGTCGAGTCGGGACAGCCGGTCACTCGTATTTGTCATAGAATATCCGCTCCTTGGGTACGCCCATCTTGACCAAAACCTCAACGCACGCGTTGAGCATTCCTGGGCTGCCACACAGATAACCCTCCGCGTTGGAAAGGTCAGCGACATACTTGTCGATCATCTCGGTGACGCGGCCCACGTCGCCTTCCCAGTCATCATCGGGCTCAGGCCTGGAAAGCGCAGGAACGAACTGGAAGTCAGGATGGGCTCGCTCGAACTCGCGCCATTCCTCGACCATGAAAAGGTCTTTCTTTGCACGGGCCCCAAAGAAGAAAATGGGCCTTCGGCGGGCGATTTCTTCCGCGCTCATGGAATGCAACATAGACCTAATGGGAGCCATGCCGGATCCACCTGCGATGCAGATCATCCGGCGGTTTGTCTCTCGAACGTAGAATTCCCCGAATGGGCCTATGAACTCCACTTCATCCCCTTCTTGCAGATGATTGAACATGTAGGTCGTGCAAATCCCTTCAGGCACCAGCCGAACCATCAACTCGATCCTGTCGTTTTCCGCGGGAACGCCGCACACAGAATATGAACGACAGACCGATTCGCAAACGTTTCCATATTCCGGCGTTAAGAACTGAATGTACTGCCCCGCGCGGTACTCGATGGATTCAGGTTCGATGAGTTTGAAGCGAAAGAGTTTGGTATCGTACGTGAGATCAATGATCGCGTCTGTGCGAGCCCGGTACTCCCTTATGGAGAAGAGCTCTTGAGGTATCTCGATTGCTGCGTCTGTCTCAAGCTTGACTTGGCAAGCGAGACGCACCCCTTGCTGTATCTCGTCCGGTGTCAGCACGGGGGTCTCAGTGGGCAAGACCTCACCGAAGCCGGAAACGGTCTTGACTTTGCAATAGGCACACGTCGCTCGACCGCCGCACGTCGCAGGAACGAATATCTTGTGTTCCTTGAGCGATTCCAGAAGACTGCTTCCGCCGGCGACGCGAATCTTCTTCTTGCTGTTTATGGTTAATTCGACTTCTCGATATTCCATCGGGTGGCATCCCACGCTGCGAACGGTCAAATCCTCGGCCAAACGGCAAAGACCATGCGATTTTGGTCACATACCTATTCTTTCCGTCACCCACCCAAGCAATCGGTTCGATTGGCCTTGCAAAGAAAAGCGGTGCAAGGATACCAGCCCCAGGGCTTCGCCGCAAGGCGCATCCCGGGGGCCTAACCGCGTCGAAAAACCCCCGTATCCCCATAGGTGAAAAGCTGAGCAGCCCAGTTCTTTCGTCCGTCATTCCCGCGGAAGCGGGAATCCGGTCTTTTCAATCCCGCGTTCCGCGCGGGACTGGGCCCGGATCAAAGCCTGCCCCGGACAGCGATCCGGGGTCCGGGGTGACGCGGTCATGCTCAAGGCAACTACCTGAAATCACTCGGCCCGATCCTTTAACTTAACGCCTGTGGGGGCCAGGGAGGATTTTCCATCGGACAAATAGATGGATACGCCTGCCCTGATTTTCCCCTAGATTTTTCCGCACGGATGCCGTACCTGTTTCTGTTAGCCCAAGAACTGCGAAGCGCGGCTGACGTGGGTCCGCACGGCCTGGAGGTCGCTCTTTTCATTGGGCATAGTACGAAATGGAGTACGGAATGTCCGTTGAGACGAACGGCAGATTCATATTGGTAACAGGAGGAGCGGGCTTCATCGGCAGCCATCTGGTTGAGGGGTTGCTTAACCGTGGAGACCGTGTCCGTGTACTGGACAACTTCAGCACAGGGAAATCCGAGAACCTGGACGGGCTCGGAAACGGACGCTGGAAAGCCGGCGTTGATTTCGAGGTCATTCGAGGCGATATTCGGGACGAAGATGCGGTCGACAAGGCTGTGGCCGGTGTGGATGCCATCCTTCACCAGGCTGCACTGGGGAGCGTTCCCCGGTCGGTGGAGGATCCCCTTACCACTCAGCGGGTAAATGCCGACGGCACGCTTCACGTGTTCGAGGCTGCTCGCCAACACGGTATTCGACGGGTGGTCTATGCGTCCTCGTCAGCGGTATACGGCGACAGCACCGAATTGCCCAAGAAGGAGGGCCGCGAGGGCGCGCCTCTTTCACCGTATGCCCTTACCAAGCGAGTGAACGAGGAATACGGGCGTCTGTTTCATCAGCTGTACGCACTGGAGACCATTGGATTGCGCTATTTCAATGTCTACGGGCCCCGTCAAGACGCTGCCTCCGAGTATGCCGCGGTGATTCCCCGCTTTGTCACCGCACTGCTCGCGGGAAATGCTCCGGTGATCTATGGTACTGGCTTGCAGAGCCGCGATTTCACCTATGTCCGGGACGTGGTGGATGCGAACTTGCACGCGCTGGATGGCGCATCGGAAGCCTATGGAGCAGCTTATAACGTTGGGATGGGAGGTCGCTGGACGCTGTTGGAGCTCCTCAGCACGCTCCAGGAACTGCTGGGGATCCGCATCGAGCCGCGCCATGAGCTTCCCAGGGTGGGAGACGTGATGCATTCTTCCGCGGATCCGACGCTAGCGTGCGCAAAGCTGGGATTCCAGGGACGTTACTCCCTATTTGACGGGCTCAAAGAAAGTATAGAATGGTATCGGAAGAATCTGGGATGAGCGGGACGAGTTCCGTAAGAGAGAGCGTTGGGAGCGCCCGGGCCAATAAAAAAAGTCCGACCGTAACCCCTATACCCTCCGCCGGACTTAACGACAGCCGGCTTTCACCGGCCAATGAATAATGAAGATAACGAAGTGGAGAATACACGTGAGGGTCGGGGAAGTCAAACTCTAAACTACTTGAAGAACAGTATTATTAGTGATTTCAAGCAGCACCTTCAGGACCCTCATGCGTGCTCTCGATTCCGGACCGGACCGCAGAGAAACCGAATCCTTAGTAAGCGAGCTGTGGGACTTGCGTCCGCTTGCGTCCGGCTGCGGCGGCCAAGCATTGTCGTGTTTCCACGGGTGCGATTTTCATGATATATGTGGCTTTACGCCGAAAGTTCACTGTTCCCCACGATCTCCAAAGACAGGAGAGAACAGACCTGCCCATTCTGCGCGTCGGAGGTAGCTGAAGTGAGAACCTTCGAGTATCTGAAGCCGGCCTCGCTGAAAGAAGCCTTAGAGCTGCTCGGTAGACACGGCGAAAAGGCCAAGCTCGTTGCGGGAGGCACTGACCTTATGGTCCAGTGGAAGAAGAAGATCATCTCGCCGGAGTACGTGATCTCTCTAAGGAACGTTCCCGAGTTGAGTTTCGTTACGTACGAGAGTGACTTGAAGATCGGGAGCGCGACCACGCACCGGAGCTTGGAACTCTCGCCGGTTATCAGGGAGCATTTCCCCATTCTTCTGGACGCGGTGTCGAACCTTGGGTCAGTCCAAGTGCGCAACAGCGCGACCATAGGCGGCAATATCTGCAATGCTGCGCCCTCTGCCGATACCGCGCCGCCATTGCTGGCTTTGGATGCTGTGGTGCACATGGCCGGGCCACAGGGTGAACGGGCTGTGCCCATTGCCGAATTCTTCAAGGGCCCATCCCGCACCGTGCTGGCCTCGGGTGAGATCGTGACACACTTCTCGATTGCCCGACCGTCACCCAACACGGGCATGGCCTACTGGAAACACACGCGACGCAAGGCCATGGACCTGCCTATTCTCGGCGTGGCGGTGCTCCTCTCCTTCGGCCCGGATGGAAAAACGTGCACTAAAGCTCGGATCGGTCTTGGCGTCGCGGCGCCGACTCCAATGCGAGCACGAAAAGCCGAAGCGTTTCTCGAAGGCAAGGCGATCGACCGAGCGGTTCTCGATGAAGCAGGCAAGACCGCGGCGGCGGAAGCCTCGCCCAGGACCACAATCCGCGGCTCCCAATGGTATCGTGAAGAGATGATCCGAGTCCTGGTCAGGCGTACTGGGATGATCTGCATGGAGAGGGCGAAAGGAGCAGCGCAGGGATGAGAAGGACCATTCGATTCACGGTAAACGGAGATCCGGTTGAAGTGGAAGTTCAGCCGCACTGGCCGCTGCTGAGAGTCCTGCGGGATGAATTGGAGCTCACGGGCGCCAAGATGGGCTGCGGCGAAGGTGAATGCGGCGCGTGCACGGTCCTGGTAGACGGCAAGCCCATCAACAGTTGCATATATCCGGCCTTGGAGGCGGAAGGGAAACAAGTCCTGACCATTGAGGGGCTCGTTTCGCCCGATAACGAGTTGCACCCCATTCAGCAGGCCTTCCTGGAAAAGGCCGGCGTTCAGTGCGGATTTTGTACCCCTGGGATGATCATGTCCGCAAAGGCGCTGCTAGACATGAATCCCAATCCCACGGAGGACGAAGTAAGGCACGCGCTGGCCGGGAACTTCTGCCGCTGCACGGGCTACGTGCAGATCGTGGAATCGGTGAGGCACGCGGCGGAACTCCTTTCAAAAAACACAAAACGGACCGGCACTGGAGAGTGAATCATGGCCGAGCAATTTGTGGGAAAGTCGTTCCCGCGGTTTGATGCGGATAAGGTGACGGGCAGGGCTCGTTTCATAAATGATATCAAGGCACCCCGAATGCTTTGCGGGAAGATCCTATACAGCAAAAGGCCGCACGCTCGCATCGCGCACATTGACACATCCAAAGCGGAAAAATTGCATGGTGTTCGTGCGGTTTTGACCGGCTTCAACACTCCCGATGTCCGAGTGGGATTCCTGGGCGATCAGACCGCGCTCAAGAGGGACAAGGTCCGCCAATTCCGAGACGAAGTGGCCGCGGTAGCCGCGATCAACGAGGAAACCGCGGAAGAAGCCCTGGAATTGATCCACGTCGAATACGAGGATCTGCCGGCTGTGTTCGATCCCATTGAAGCGATGAAAGAGGACGCGCCACTTATCCACGAAGTGGATGCCAGAGGCAAACCTCGTCGCAATAACATCCTGCCGCTGCCGTGGAAGCTCGAGGCCGGAGATGTGCAAAAGGCCCGCGCAGAATCCGCGTTCGTCGTGAAAGATACCTTCAAGACCACGTGGGTGCATCAGGTCTGTATGGGAACAAGCGGCTGTATCGCGGAATTCGATGTTAACAACAACCTGCAATTCACCAGCGTCACGAACGTTCCCTTTGGCGGCAAGGACCGGCTCGATATGTTCCTGCGGAACATAGGGATCAAAGGGAGCACCCGAATCCTGACTCCGTACGTGGGTGGGAGCTTTGGCAGCAAGCTCGATACGGATATCTACGAATTTATAGCAGTGCTACTAGCATGGAAGACCAAGTGCCCGGTAAAGATCCTCTTCGATCGCCAGGAAGAGTTCGCTGCGAGCCCGCCCAGGCAGCCTATCGTCGGGACCGTAGAACAAGGGTGCGACAAGGACGGGCGGCTGAAGTTCCGCGTCGTAGAGATGATCTTGGACAACGGCGCGTACACGTCCTGGGGCGCCACTACTCCGTCTGTGATGATGGTTCCTATCTCAACCTTGTACCGGGTGCCAAATATTTCGTTCAGGGCAACGTGCGTGTATACGAACAATATCTATGCGCAGGCCATGAGAGGATACGGGAATCCGCAGGCTACGTACGTGGTTGAGCAGTCCATGGACCAGCTCGCGCTGGAAGCAGGCATAGATCCCATCGAATTCAGGTTGATCAACGCGAACGAGCCGAACGAGACCTCGCCCATGGGCCTCAAGATCACAACCTGTCCCATGAAGGAATGCCTGGAAGAGGTCAAAACCCGACTCGATTGGAAGAAGAAACAAGGCAAGCATGACGGCCACGGGGTAGGGGTGGCCTGCTTTCTTCATGTGGGCGGAGGCGCCCGTGTTTATCGGTCCGATGCACAGGGGCTCATCCTCAAGGTGGACGATGAAGGGAAAATGACCGCGATCACGGGAGGTACGGATCAAGGCCAGGGATCGGAGACTATCATCAGGCAGATGGTTGCGGAAGCCACCGGATTCCGGCCTCAGGATGTGAACATCTTTCAAGGAGATACCGAGATCTGCCCCTGGGACGTGGGCACCCATGCCAGTCGGCACGCCTTCATGGTCGGTCACGCGATACTCATGGCAGGAGCGCAGGTGAGGGCAAAGCTGCTCGCGATGGCGTCCACCTGGATGGGGCAGCTCATTTCCCGAAATCTCCAAAAGAAGGCTCGCCAGGACTCTGACTTCAAAGTCCCCGATGTGGATCTGAACCTGCTCTCGAATCCTGAAAACCTTGATATTAGTAACGGCCAGATCTTCTTGAAGAGCGATCCGGAGAACAAGCTCCTCAGGCTCCCTGTGGCCCAAATCGTGCGGAGCGCGCACATGGTCGGCACCGGCCGCGGGGAAATGATCGTGGCTGAAGCGTTCTACGACCCGCCCAATGAAATGCTCAACGCGGAAGGGAAGGGGAATCTTTCCTGTTGCTACACCTTCGGCGCGCACGGCGTGGAAGTTCAAGTGGACCAGGAGACCGGCCAAGTCACCATACTCAACTATGTGGCCGCGCATGATGTAGGTCGCGCGATCAATCCCATGCTCGTCAAAGGCCAGATCTACGGCGCGACCATTATGGGAGCGGGGTATGGCCTTACCGAAGAGATGCAAGTCAACGCAGGTCGGGTCATGAACCCGAACCTGCTTGATTACAAGCTCCTCACCGCAAAGGACAAGATTCCAATCGACGCGGTTATCGTGGAACCTATCGAGCCTTCAGGACCGTTCGGGCTCAAAGGCATCGGCGAGCCCGCGTGCGTTCCGGCAGCGCCTGCTATTGCCAACGCGGTCGCGGACGCAATCGGCGTGAGAATCAAAGACCTGCCCCTGTCACCCGAAAAGGTACTTGCCGCAATAAAGGGGAAGGGCAAGTAGGGACCGTACGGACTTCATTGACCCACACCCGCACGCATCCGCTCTGAATTGCTGCTTCAAATCGCGGCGTTCTGCCTTATAATCTTCATGAGGCTTTGCGCCTACCGACAGCAAGCAAGCAAGTAGGGGCAGACCCGCGCGTCTGCCCAGGCCCGTCCAGGGCGCACGCGCAGGTGCGCCCCTACAGCAGACGGCACACCGAATAGCGGCCAATTCCAATGCTTCGGTAAGCGGTGCCCGCGACGGTTAATGATATGACCCTCCACGATTCCAAGAGCAGCCACCCTGTCATATACATGGACAATGCCGCGACCTCTTTTCCCAAGCCGCGGCAGGTCGTGGAGGCCATGGTGCATTTCATGGAACACGTGGGAGCCAATCCGGGAAGATCGCGGCATGACCTGTCAATGGAAGCGTCCGAAATAGTGGAAGAAACGAGGGCTTCTCTGGCGCGATTGTTCAATATTGCCGATCCGAGACGCATCGCGTTCATGCTCAATGCCACAGAAGCGCTCAACACGGTTATCTACGGGGTTTTAAATCCTGGGGACCACGTCATCATCACCCAGATGGAGCACAATTCGGTCATTCGGCCGGTCCGAGACCTTGAGCGCCGAGGCATCATATCCGTGTCGGTTTGCTCATGCGACCGGATGGGATTCTGCAGGCCCGAGGAACTCGGAAAGCTCATCCAGTCCAATACCGCGCTCGTCGCCGTAAACCATGCGTCCAACGTATGCGGCACGATTCAAGATCTTTCCGAGATTAGAAAGGCCATCGGCGAGATACCGCTTCTCGTGGATGCTGCCCAGAGCGCAGGTGCTGTTCCCATAGACGTTCAAGCACTGGGGATCGATTATCTTGCCTTCGCTGGGCACAAGGGACTGTACGGCCCACAGGGCACCGGCGGGCTATACGTACGGGAAGGCCGCGTGGTCCGACCTCTGAAGCAGGGAGGCACGGGGCTCCGTTCGGAAGAAGACCAACAGCCCGATGTCTTCCCCGACCTCCTGGAGAGCGGGACGCGCAACAACGTGGGGATCGCGGGACTAGGTGCGGGAGTGAAATTCGTGCTGGAAACCGGCGTAGAGAATATCCGACGCCACGAGGCCGCGTTGCTCAAGGCATTCGTGGACGGGCTCAATGCAGTGGCCGGCCTCACCCTGTACGGCCCGCTCAAGCCGGAGAGCCAGGTCTCGATCGTCTCCATGACGTTTGACCAAGCGCTACCGGACGGGCTGCGGGTCTCCATCGGCGGATGCGGCGGAAGGGCCATCCCTGCCACATTCGAAAGCGTGCATCCCCAAGAAGCAGGAACAATCCTCAAGCAGAAGTTCAACATCTCCGTCCGGGTGGGGCTGCACTGCGCGCCATTGGCGCATGAGGCGCTGGGGACATTTCCTGACGGCACGGTGAGATTCAGCCTGGGCTATTTCAACACCCTTGAAGAAGTGGAAATCGCGGTCCAGGCCGTCAAACAGGTTTCGGAAAAGCTGGATTTCTTGGAAGAATAGGAATGTGTTGGGAAGCCCTGTAGGGGCGGGCCGTGCACCCTTACGAAGAGAGAAAGCCCTCGAAGGTCACTGCCGCGCCGCGTCCCTGGAACGGTTGATGAGCGTCGCCGCATAGGCCGCGCCGAATCCGTTATCAATGTTGACCACCACCACACCGGCCGCGCACGAATTGAGCATTCCCAAGAGGGCCGCGATTCCTCCGAACGCGGCTCCGTAACCCACCGACGTGGGGACCGCGATTACCGGGCGATCCACCAATCCTCCGATTACGCTGGGGAGCGCGCCTTCCATGCCCGCAACCGCGATAATGACCGAAGCAGCCCGGAGCCTGGTTCCGTGTTCGAGGAGCCTGTGGATGCCGGCTATGCCGACGTCGTACAGGGAATCGACCTCGTTGCCCAAGGCACGAGCCGTTACCTTTGCCTCTTCGGCCACCGCGAGATCCGAGGTGCCCGCGGCCACCACCAGAACCGGGCCTTGACCCTGGATTCGAATCTCATTACGAGTCCATAGCAGTGTCCGGGCAACAGGGTTGTGTTCCAGCTTGGGGATCTCCTTGAGAATATGCTGGGCCTTCTCTTCATCTACCCTGGTTGCCAGGATCGTGTCCTGACGAGGCTGAAGGCTCCGGAAAATGCCCACAATCTGCTCCGCGGTCTTTCCCTGCCCATAGATGACTTCGGGGAAACCGATGCGCAAGGCGCGATGATGATCCACCGACGCGTATCCCAGGTCCTCTGTCTGGAGATCCTGAAACAACCGCGCGGCCTCATCGGTTCCCACGCGGCCTGCCTTCACATCTTCCAATAAACTGATTACACGGTCACGGTTCACGAGCGGACTTCACCTCGACAATAGATTTCTGCCATACGACGTTTCGGCCATTATAGCGATTGTCTGGAGTTCTGTCTTTTCCCAATTGCCGTGACGCCAGCGCTCTGTGCAGGGATTGGCTTCAGTCCTAAGCAATCGGCAAAAGGGGTTCGCGGTAGGTCTGTACAAACCAAAGCCCCGGAAAGGAGGATGAGAACCGGGGCTTCGCATGGGGAAAAGGTATGTTGAGCAGCGGGCTACGCCTCCCGCTGAAACGAGTCCTCTTAAAACATGATATCGAAGACTTGTCAAGAAATATTAAAGTTTATTCGAGAGAAAACGTCATTTTTCTAGAACCAATACATGACTAAAACATGCCAACCGTCTGTAATTGCAAAGTTAATGTCAATATTATAGCAATGTCCTGATCAAGTCCGCCTTGCCCACTACCCCCACCAACTTGCCCCCCTCTACTACCGGGATCGTATAATACCGCTTCTTTTCCATCAGTCGTGCGGCTTCGGCAATGTCATCCTTTGGGCTCAGAGTCACCGCGGGCTTGGAATAGATGTCGCCCACTTTGGTCGCGGTGATTCGCTTGAATTCTTCCTTGAGCCGCCACGGGCTTTCCAGCGGGATATAGGAATCGAGGATTACGAAAACCGTGGGAATATGCAGGGGCCGGTTCTGGCCTACAAGATCGGATTCGCAGACCACTCCGAGCACGGTGCCTTTATCGTCCACTACAGGCACGCCGTTGATATGTTTCTCAGAGAGGATTTGCGCGAGTTCCCGGAGAGGAGTCTCTTCAGTTACCGTGATCACATCCTTTGTCATTATGTCGGCTATTGTCGTCACGTCTTTGCTCCTGCGGAGGCGCCGTCCCAGCACGGGACCGGCGCGCCGGTTTTTTTCCTGTTGCCTCGTGAAAGGCTCCCTGGAATAAAGGCCTGAGAAGGACCGCGGCCATGTGCTGCTAATGAGGAGGATACCATGAAATCGCATCGAAAGGAGTTGTGGTTCAACGTGCCGCAGAGGCGAGGATTCGTCAACATAACCTCTGATGTGGAGCAGGCAGTGCGCGAGAGCGGTGTGAAAGAAGGCCTGTGTCTTGTAAACGCGATGCACATCACCGCGTCGGTTTTCATCAACGACGACGAATCGGGCCTGCATCAGGATTACGACAAGTGGCTTGAGAAATTGGCTCCTCACGAGCCCGTAAGCCAATATCTGCACAACCGAACCGGTGAAGACAACGGCGACGCGCACCTCAAACGCCAAATTATGGGGAGAGAAGTAGTGGTGGCGATCACCGGAGGTAAGATCGACTTCGGGCCCTGGGAACAGATCTTCTATGGCGAATTTGACGGCCGCCGCCGTAAGCGCGCATTGGTTAAGATCATAGGGGAGTAGTGATGGAAGCAGGATTCCGGGAACTCCCTTTTTGGCAAAAAGGGGGTTCCCGGACCCTCGCCCAAAAACTCTCACACTATGGTGCCCTAACCGTCTTCGGCGCCCGGCCGCATGGCCATGCTCTCCTCCTGGATTCCCGTTTTCACGGGAATGACGAGGAGATTGCGCCTGGCTTGACGCGCCGGCAATCAAAACTGCCCACGACGCAGCGTTTGTTATTCTGCATCGGTTTCGGTGGTTCGTTGTGCTGGCCGGCGCGAGACCGCAAACTCGCGGAGCACAGCGGAGCAGTTTGCCAAAGTGATGAAGTCTTTTGGGAGGGGGTTCCGGGGGGACCCTTTTCTACCGAGAAAAGGGTTCCCCCGGTACCTCCCAAAAGTCTTCACGCGGCTTTGGCCTGGGCGAATGCGAGGTGGTCGCCGTCGGTGGTTACCTGGATGGTATCTCCCGGTTTGAATTCGCCTTTGAGGATATGCAGGGCCAGCGGGTTTTCGATGAGTCTTTGAATGGCCCGTTTGAGTGGCCGGGCTCCGAAATGAGGATCAAAGCCCTCGTTGGCGAGCATGTCTCGAGCCGACGCGTCGAGTTGCACCGCGAGCTTATTGTCGGCAAGCCTCTTGTTGAGGCGCGCGATCTGAATGTCCACGATCTGCTTGATCTGATCTCTCGTGAGCGCGTGGAAGATGATGATGTCGTCCAGCCGGTTGAGGAATTCCGGTTTGAAGTGCCGCCGGAGCGCGTCCATCACCCGTGAGCGAACCATCTCTTCGTTCTTGCCCGCAAGATCTTGGATATCGGCAGATCCTATGTTGGACGTCATGATGATGATCGTATTCTTGAAATCCACCGTGCGGCCCTTGCCGTCGGTAAGCCGTCCGTCGTCGAGGATCTGAAGAAGCGCGTTGAAGACTTCCGGATGAGCCTTTTCCACCTCGTCAAACAGAACCACCGAATAGGGACGTCGCCGCACGGCTTCAGTCAAGTATCCGCCTTCCTCGTATCCTACGTATCCGGGGGGCGCGCCGATCAGGCGAGCGACCGAGTGGCGTTCCATGTATTCGGACATGTCCACGCGAACCATTGCCTGTTCGTCATCGAAGAGGAACTCAGCCAGAGCTCGTGCCAGCTCAGTCTTGCCCACTCCCGTGGGTCCGAGGAACATGAATGACCCGATGGGCCTGTTGGGATCCTGAAGTCCCGACCTGGCCCGTCGCACTGCGTCGCAAACCGCAACCACCGCTTCTTGTTGGCCGATGACACGCTTCTCTATGCGGTCTTCCATCTTGAGCAATTTGTCCAGCTCGCCTTCGAGCATCTTTGAGACAGGTATTCCGGTCCATTTTGCAACCACTTCAGCTACGTCTTCCGGGCCCACCTCTTCCTTGAGCAGACCGCCGTCCTGTTGAATTGCCGCCAACTCCTCGTTCTTTTCCTTGATGTCTTTCTCCAGCGAGATAAGCATGCCGTATTTCAGTTCTGCAGCCCTGCTCAGATCGCCTTCGCGTTCTGCCTTTACCGCATCGGTCTTGGCTCGTTCGTGGCGTTCCTTGAGTTCCCGAATCGACGAGATGATCGCCTTTTCCTTTTGCCACTTCTCCTTCAATTGTGCGGAATCGGCCCCAAGACGCCCAATCTCTTCGTTCACTTTTTGGAGCCTCTCCCGGCTTGCCGCGTCCGATTCCTTGGTCAGGGCTTGTTTCTCGATTTGGAGTTGAATGATGCGGCGTTCGATCTCATCTATTTCCGTAGGCATAGAGTCGATTTCAATCCTGAGGCGAGACGAAGCTTCGTCGATAAGGTCGATCGCCTTGTCGGGAAGGAACCGGTCCGTGATGTACCGGTTGGAAAGGGTCACCGCGGCTATGATAGCGCTGTCCTGGATGCGGACCCCATGATGGACCTCATACCGTTCTTTGAGGCCGCGCAGGATCGCAATGGAGTCCTCCACAGAGGGCTCGGCCACATAGATCGGTTGAAAGCGTCGTTCAAGGGCCGCGTCTTTTTCGATGTATTTCCGATATTCATTCACCGTGGTAGCGCCTACGCATCGCAGCTCGCCTCTGGCAAGGGCCGGTTTGAGCATGTTGGACGCATCCACCGCGCCTTCTGCCGCGCCCGCGCCGACCAAAGTGTGCATCTCATCGATGAAGAGGACGATTTCGCCCGCGGATGAAGTAACTTCCTTGAGAACCGCTTTGACGCGATCTTCGAACTCGCCGCGGTACTTGGTTCCTGCAATGAGCTGACCGATGTCGAGCGCGAGCACTCGTTTGTTCTTCAGACTCTCCGGCACGTCACCAGAAACGATCCTTTGCGCCAAACCTTCCACGATCGCGGTTTTCCCGACCCCGGGATCTCCCATCAGCACAGGGTTGTTCTTGGTGCGCCGCGAGAGGACCTGAATAATGCGCCGGATTTCGTCATCGCGACCGATTACCGGGTCCAGCTTACCCTTGCGCGCCGCCTCCGTGAGGTCTCTCGTAAACTTCTTGAGGGCTTGGTATTTCTCTTCCGGATTTTGGTCCGTGATCCTCTGGGTCCCCCGTATGTCGGTGAGGACCGTATAAATTCTGTCCTTGGTTACACCATGCCGTGCCAGGATGGATTGCGCAGGGGATCCGGCCGCTTCGGACAACGCTATGAGCATGTGCTCGACCGAGACATACTCGTCCTTGAGCTGTTCCATTTCCTTGAAGGAGGCTTCAAGCACAGCTCGCAGGCGATTTGAAAAATAGCGTTCCGCCAGGGTTCCTCCGGTTTGCTGGGGGAGTTTGTCGATGGCGGACTGAACATCGTTCCGAACGCGATTCAGGTCTGCACCCAACCGCTTGAGGATTTCCACACAGGTTCCCTCTTCGTCCGACAAGAGGGCGAAGAGCAGGTGTTCGGTCTCCACCTGAGGATTTCCTTTTTTGGCTGCCGTATTCTGGGCTAGTTCCAAGGCTTCCTGGGATTTGAGTGTGAATCTATCCGCGCGCATGAATTCCTCCCGACGATAGGACACTTTTCCCTATTCTGAAGGTCATTTGACGTTTCATAGACTTTACCAAACAGGTAAATCACGACCGTGCCCCTGTCAACTGGCTACCTGCAGGAATCCATTTTCAGGCTCCTGCCTTTATCGGAGAATGCCCAAGAGTGGGGCGGACGCGGGGTTTGCTCTTAATCGGGCCGGGGTTGAACGGCAAATGTCAGTCAGGAGTTCCAGCAAACGAACGTTGAAACGGGTACCGCACAAGCACACATTGGAAATGCACCTCTTTGGGCGTCCGCCGTCAGAAGGATCGACGCGAAATCGTAGGGGCGCAATTCATTGCGCCCGATACGAGGGCGTGATGAATCACGCCCCTACGGCCAATTCCAATCCGTTGTTCCCGTGGCAACTTTGGTAGGCGCAAGGTGCGAAAGACCGCATTCAATGCACGTGTGTGTGATGATTAGACGGTGTCGAGAGCGTTTCGGACGGTTTGGAGCAATTGTCGAGCATCATATGGTTTTCTTACAAAGCCTCGGGCTCCCAGTTCAGTGGCAATGTTCATGGTACCGCCGGAAGAGTATCCGCTTGCTATAACCACTTTGACCCCGGGGCGTACTCTTCTGAGTTCTTCGCAACACTGCCGCCCGCCCATTTCGGGCATGATCAGGTCGAGCAGCACGAGAGCGACGCGATCCCTGTGCTGAGCATACAATTCCAGGGCTTCTTTTCCGTTGGCCGCGGTCAAAATCGTGTACCCGGCCCTCTCCAAAATCTTCTGCCCTAAATCCCTGACTGCCGGCTCGTCGTCGACCAGGAGGATGGTTTCGGCTCCTCCCGAAGGCAGCGGGGCTTCCGATGCTTCGTCTTCCTCGGCATCCGCGCTGATAATTGGGAAATAGATTCTAAATGTGGTTCCGTTCCCCCGTTCGCTGTAGCAGGTGACGTGGCCTCCATGCTGTTTCACGATGCCGAATACCATTGCCAGACCGAGGCCGGTGCCTTTGCCGGGGGCCTTAGTGGTAAAGAACGGTTCAAAGATGCGGTCGACCGTTTCCTGGTCCATTCCGTGGCCGGTATCCGAGACGGAGAGCATAACATGGGGCCCCGGTTTGGCTTCGACGTGTAATCTGCAATAGTCTGGGTCCAGGGTTACGTTCCGTGTTTCGATGATCAGTTTGCCGCCCTCAGGCATAGCGTCTTTGCCATTCACGGCAAGATTCATAAGAATCTGCTCTACTTGGGTGGGATCGGCATTGATCGCGGGCAGGTTCTCGGACAATCTGAGCTCAATAGCAATCATCTTGGGTATGGTTCGGTCCAGGAAATTCTTCACCTGCTCGATCTGGTGATTCAGGTTCAGAGGTTTGGGATTACTTTCAGCCCTCCTGCTGAATGTGAGCAGCCGTTTGACGAGATCCGCCCCTCGATGACCTGCGGAATATATTTTCTCCAAGTCCTCGTAGTCTGGGTCATCATGCGCCTTGTCCGTTATCAGGAGCTCTGCGTACCCGTTAACCACAGTTAAGAGATTGTTGAAATCATGGGCGACGCCTGCGGCAAGCGCGCCGATGGCTTCCATCTTTTGCGCCTGATAGAGCTGCGCTCGTAAGGTCTTGGTCTCGCTCAAATCAACAACGAATTCCAGGATCGCCGGCTTGCCTTCATAATCGATTGTGGTGGACCATGCCGCGAAGTCGAAGAGATCGCCGTTCTTCTTTTGGCCTTTCATTTCATAATGGGCCGGTCCCTCTCTGCCGACCGCGCTGTCCCCTGCTCTTTGGTCGAGCACGGACCGGGCTTCCGGCGCCAGGAAAGTCTCGACGGGCACACCGATGAGTTCACGAGGATCATCATATCCGAAAGTCGTGGCAAAGGCCGAATTGGCATAGACTGTCCGCTCGTTCCTTGCCACCATCACTCCCACCGGCGCGGCCTCGATAACGGTGCGCATCCGTTCTTCCGATGCTCGGACTCGCTGTTCAGCCTGCTTTCTCTCCGTGATATCTATGGCAAGCTCGAATTTCACGTCACGGCCATCGGGCCATTTAATCATTCTGTCCATAATCAGGAGCTGACGGGGAGGATCCTCGAATTGATGTTCCCAGTAGTAGGGCTTTCCTTCAAGCTCACGGATAATTTCATTGGGACAGGAGGAACAAGGTTTGTCCGTCCCGTAGAAGGCTTGGTAGCATTTGGCCCCTATGGGATCGCTCTTGAGGAGCTCTCTTTGGTACCGATTAACGAACAGCACTTCATAGGTTTTGGCGTCCACTACAAATATGATTTCATTGATACTATCGAATATGGAGAGGAGTTGCGCTCTTTCAAACGCGAGCGCTTCCTGTGATCGTTTCCGCTCGGTGATGTCTTCGCCGGAGCTCAACGTGCCCAAAATGTTTCCGTGCTCGTCACGTATCAAGGCGTTGCGCCAGGCAATAAGCCGTTCCTCTCCTTTTCCCGTAAGGATCGGGTTTTCGTGGTATTCTTCCGCATCTATGCGGCCTGTCATTAGGCTGGTGAACACGCTCTTCACGCCTGCTCGCTCATTCTCCGGAACGCAGGTGTCAAACCAATCGCGGCCCACCAGCTCATCCCGCCCGCGTTCGAGAATTTCACAGCCTCTCTTGTTGACTAAGGTGATCCGGCCACTGCGATCCAGGGCGAGTATCATGACTCCGGCTATACCAAGGTAGCTCCTGGCGGTATCTCTCTCCTTGCGAACGAGCTCTTCTGCTCGAGTCCGCAGTTGGACCTGGCTTTCCAGCTCTTGTTTGGCTTCAAGCTGCTCCTCCGCGAACCTGGCGGCGCGCTCTCCGGATGCAATCACCAGCCAAACGTATCTTGTCATAAGTCCGGTAAAAAGAACGCTGCCTATCAACACCATCCAGGGAAACCACGATTTACCGGACTCAATGAATCCCTGCGTCGGCCAGCACACCATTTTCCAGTCGCGGCCCGCCACTGGGATATTCGTTTCGTACTTTATACGGGATCGGTTTATATCGGGTTCTGGTGAGTGACCGGAATGAGTCTCATGCATTCCAGCCTTGTGGAAATGGATAACGCGGTTTACGGCCGGCGCCTTGGGGTCAAGGAGCATGCAATCAATCTCAGCATGTTTGATGTGCCTCCACGCCTGATCCATGAGATCGTCCACGCGAAATACACCGAGGTAGAAGCCTGCCAAGTTGGCCCGTCGCCCTTGGACTGTCTCCGGCGTGGCTTTCGTACGGTAAACCGGCAGGAAAACCAAAAAACCGTAATTGTGGCTCGTTTCCTGGACGAGGACCAGGGGCGCGGATGCAACCATTTCGCCGGTTTCCATGGCAGAGTCCAGGGCTTTCTTGCGCACTGGATCAGACGCAAGATCAAACCCGATCGCTGCCTCATTCCCTGCATAGGGTTCCACGTAGAAGACAGGATAGTATTCGGGCCGTGAGGCCGCAGGAATCAACTTCCCCTCAGCATTCATCTCGGTGATTCGGAAGTTGGGGAGGCCCTCCACGCGGGCTTCTTCCTCGTACCGTGCGCGCTCGGTGTCGCTCACGCGAGGTATCCACTCCAAAGCCTGAATTCCGCCACCATCTTTAGATAACGTTTGGGCAAAAGTCCTGAACTGTTGTCTCGTGATCCGTTCCGAGCTCTTGTGAAACGCCGCCAAAGACTGGAGACGCATCAGGTCCTTGTCTATCTCCTCTTTCACGGCAACACTGCGCGCCTCGGCAGCACGCTCGAAGCCGCTCTCCATGCGGCTCCATTCCCAACGCGAAACGACTTGGAATAGAGTGAGTGAAACCGCTATGCCGGGAATAAATGCGACGAGAAGGGCAGTCCGTGGGTGGCGCAGCAACCAACTCCGGAAATAGCCTGGAACTTTGTCGGCGCCGGCACTCATGCGCGGGTCCCAGGCCTGAGTTGTTGTGGGGAGTTCTTCAACCGCATGACTAAGCTTCTTTCACTTGAGCTGTTAAGACCACGTCATGGCTAGAGTTAATAGCCTACAAAACGGGAGAAGAATATGCAAGGGGTCCAGCCAACAAGGTTACGGGAAAGTTGTCGGAAGGGACAGCCTCTTCGAGGCACTTCTCGCGGGTTGCTGATGGAACCTATTTACGTGGGCTTGCACCCACAGCTATTCTTGGATAGGTCCTTAGCGACGCCGACCGCGTCTTCCCAACATCAATGAACGGTTAAGCCGCGGAAACGCTGATCGTTGACAGGAAGCAGCGTTGGTCTTAAAATTAGCAATCGAACTTAAGTATGCCGGTCAAGAAACATGCCTGGCGGGGTGTGGTGAACAACAATTTGTCAGGCAGAGCATGGGGGTGAATCGAGAGGCTGGGAAAGACCTCGCAAGTGACCTCGGGGCGCGGTTTGCGCGGATGGATGACATCCTGTTTCGGATCGTGTTCTTGGGGTTGCTTCTGCAGTGGTGTTTGCGAATTCGAGGATGGTTGGCAGCGCCGTGAGTCTTGACTCCGTACTGGTGATCGACGATGAGGATGTGCCCCGCGAGCTCTTAAGGGAGCTCCTGGAAATGAGCGGGTACAAGGTCTTCACCGCGACAAGTGGAGATGAAGGGGTCCGTTCGTTCGATCGAGAGCGGCAGAGCCTTGTCATCACCGATGTTCGGATGCCGGGCGCCGACGGTATGGAAGTCCTTAGGCGAGTTAGGGAAATTGACCCGCTTGTCCCGGTTGTGGTTGTTACGGGGCACGGGGATCTGGAAACCGCGATCAGCGCGCTCAGACAAGGTGCGTTCGATCTCCTTCAAAAGCCGATCAACCCCGAGCTTCTGCTCAAGGTGGTGCGCCAGGCGGTGGAGCACGTCAGGCTTCGGCGCTTCGAAAAGGAACATACCCGCCTGCTGGAAAGCGAGATCGAGGCACGCACACGGGAGCTGGCCCAAACCAACGACTTTCTCAGGGGGATCCTCAATAGCTCTTCCGGCGTTTCAATTATTCTCACAGACTTCAACCAAAATGTGCTCTTCTGGAATTCCGGCGCGGAGAAAATCTTCGGTTATTCCGCGGACGAAATGATAGGCTCTTCCATAACCCAACTTTATGTGGCGGACAGACCCAACCTGGCTCTGGTGGACCACCTCCGTTCGATGATGCAGGACAAGGCGGGAGCGGTCCATGCCAAGGTCCTTCAACGGGCCAAGGATGGGCGCGTGCTTACGATTTCACTCCATATTTCACCCATGCTGGATACCACGGGCCAGGTGAGGGGAATCCTGGGCCTGGGGCAGGATGTGACTTCCGAAGAGCAGTTGGTGGAGCAACTGAGTGAGTCGTACAGTCGCATCAAGAGGATGCAGGAATCCTCCATCTTCGCAATGGCCAAACTCGCCGAGTCGCGCGACGGAGAAACCGCTTTCCATCTTCACCGCCTCAAGGAATACTGCCTTTCTTTGTGTCGGCACCTCAGATCGCGTGACAAGTTCAGCGAGGTCATGACCGACCAGTTCATCGAAGACCTTGCGCAATCCTCGATCCTCCACGACATCGGGAAGGTCGGCCTCCCCGACGCCATCCTCTTCAATAGCGGGCGGTTCGGCAGTGCTGAATACGAGATCATGAAGAACCACACTATCCTCGGAGGCCGATCCCTTGAGGAAGCGGCAAACGAAACCGGGGAAGAAGGATTCCTCTCCATGGCTCGAGATATTGCGTACTATCATCATGAGCACTGGGATGGTGGAGGGTATCCGGAGGGGCGAGTTCAAGAGAGTATTCCCCTGGCTGCTCGCATCGTAGCTATTGCCGACGTGTACGACGCGCTCACGAGCGAGAGGCGGTACAAAAGGGCCTTCTCTCACGAGGAAGCGTGTGCGCTGATCATTGAAAGGGGAGGCAAACAATTCGACCCCGATCTCGTCGATGCTTTTGTCAATGTGAGTGAAGAATTTCGGAAGATTCGGCAGACTCCGGACGAGGCCCCATTCGAGTCTCCTTGTCAGTTGGAGATGAGCCTTTGGGACTTGCTGCCTCCCGGCCCCTCGCGTCACTGTTGAGGGTGATACGAATCGAAATCAGCCGCATTCGGGGCATTCCCTCTATCTGAGGATCATGGTCGTCCTTCAGGTTCGTCCCGTTTTCGAGGCTAGGATCATTGCTTCATCGGTGCAACCTTAGCGCGTCTTTCTTCAAATGCGCGTGAGTGGGCATGTCCGACGGAGGAAGAAGGCGGATTGGCCGAGATCGACAGAATACTTCAGGCAGCGGTGCAAGCGCGGGCTTCAGACGTGCACCTGGCGACAGGAAACCCTGTAGTCATCCGCCAGTTCGGGAGCCTCAAGAGGTTGAAATCCCCGGACATCAGCGCTGAGAAATCCCGTCAGTTGATCGAGGAAATCCTGTCACCTTCCCAACGGAAGCTTGTCGAACAGAACTTACAATTGGACTTTAGCTATGACCTGAAGGGAATTGCCCGATTCAGGGGTAACGTGATTGTTCAGAAGCGGGGCATGGACGCGACCTTCAGAATCATACCTCTGCGCGTGCCTACCCTCGATGAGCTGGGCCTTCCCCCTGTGGTGAAGAAGTTCTGCGACTTCCATCAGGGGCTTATCCTGGTGACAGGAGCCACCGGCCACGGAAAGTCGACCACCCTCGCCGCAATAGTGGACTTTATCAACTCCAACAGACCGGCTCACGTGCTCACTATTGAAGATCCCATTGAGTTCATCCACCCCATCAAAAAAGGTGTGGTGAACCAGCGCCAGGTCGGCCTGCATACCCGTTCGTTTGCCAATGCGCTGCGTCAGGTGCTCCGGCAGGACCCGGACGTCATCATGGTGGGCGAGATGCGCGACCTGGAAGCCATCGAACTTGCCCTGACCGCGAGCGAGACGGGACATGTGGTGCTGGCGACGCTTTCCACTTCTTCCGGCCCCAAAACTGTAGACCGAATAATCGACTCGTTTCCGTCGGACAAGCAAAACCAGATACGGACCATGCTGGGAGAGAGCTTGCGCGCCGTCATAACCCAAAGACTGCTACCAAAGGCTGATGGCACCGGCCTTGTCCTCGCGTGTGAGATCATGGTGGGGACGGTCCCGCTGGCCAACTTGATTCGGACGGAAAAGACCTACCAGATCCCGTCCATCATGCAGACAGGAAAATCGGCCGGCATGCAGTCCATGGACGACGCGATAACGGAGTTGTACGAAAAGAAGCTCATTTCGTGGGACGTCGCGTTCTACAACGCCGAGAACAAGAAGCGATTCAGCAGCATCAAGAAATAGAATCGCAGGCGGATAATTATGCCACGGATCGATGAATTGCTCAGAGAAGCCGTCCAAGCAGGTGCTTCGGATCTGCACATGATCCCCGGCATGCCTCCCATGCACAGGATTCGGGGGGATTTGTACCCAACCAACCACGAGGCTCGGTCGCACGCGACCAACAAGGAATTCTTTTTCGAAATACTCACGCCGGAACAGCGAACCAGGCTTGAGAGCAATCTGGAATTGGATCGAGCATACGAAGTGGAGGGCTGCGGCCGCTTCAGGTCCAACTTCTTTTACGGCAGACGAGGCGTATCCGGGGTGTTCCGTGCGATTCCCTCGAAGATCATGCCGTTGGAGGAGCTGGCGATGCCGGACGGGATCAACAAGATGCTCGACATTCGTGCGGGCCTTGTTCTCGTCACCGGACCTACAGGCTGCGGCAAATCCACGACCCTTGCCTCCATGATCGATCAAATCAACCGCACGCAGGAGAAGCACATCATTACCATCGAGGACCCGCTCGAATTTGCGCACACCAACAGAAAATCACTCGTTACCCAGCGAGAGGTCGGGTCTCATGCGAAGAGCTTCGCGGATGCTCTGAAGGTGGCGTCTCGGGAAGACCCGGACATCATCATGGTCGGCGAGATGCGTGACCTGGAAACAATCTCTCTGGCGCTGACGTGCGCAGAGCTGGGAATTCTGGTATTTGGCACCCTGCACACGAACTCTGCGGTCAAGACCATAGATCGAATAATCAATGTATTCCCCGCCAATCAGCAGAACCAGATACGGACCATGCTCAGCGATAGCGTTAAAGCCATTCTCTCTCAGCAGCTTCTCAAAACGGCCGACGGTAAAGGGCGATGCGCGGCAGCAGAGATACTGCTGTGTTCGCAGGCTGTAGCGAACATGATCAGAGAATCGAAACTAACTCAGATCCATTCCATAATCCAGACCGGAAGTGGCGAGGGCATGCAGACCATGGACCAGGCGCTCCAGAAACTGGTCAATGAGAAACGAATCACCCCTGAAGCCGCCTATTTCAAGGCGCTGGACAAGTCGATCTTCGCAGATCAATGCGCGGACCCCACCCTGGAGTAGAAGGCCCCGCCGGTTTCGTTCAACGCACAGCCCTTGCACCCCTATACGCGTTCAAATAAGGAATGGGCCTCTGTGATAACGAGTGGTTATCACCCTCCCCCTTCCCGCTCCCATCAAGGGCGGGGTTCTAGAAATCCTCTCCCCTTGCGGGGCAGTCCCGCGTCCTCGCGGGATTCCAGCCTGCCGGCGGCCTGGAAAGGCCGCCCCACAAAGAGGGAAGGGGGCATAGCCGGCACCGGGGGCCGGGCCTATCTTAACGCTAATACCTTGTGCCCCTATGGTGACACCTTGCTCGCAGATGAATATCTTTTTGGCATGAGCAAAGTAATCTTCATATTAGCCGTTGTGCTTCTTTGCGTGTCCGCGGTGCCTGCATGGTCGGATTTTCTGGACGACTACGCGCTGAAATCCTGTTTGGATCAATGCTACACGACTTTCAGCAGGTTCTTCGAGCCGAGCCTGAGCGCGCAATGCTCCGTCGCCTGCAAGACAAAGTACCGGTCCGATCGGACTCCGGATTATTCGGGTTCCTGGGACGCTAAGGACAAGCGCAAGGACAAGTAACGGTCGGTCGCACAAGAGCACGAGGAACAGTCAAATATTCCTCACTCTGATGGTGTGCGCGCTGTTTGTCCGAGGCGCGATCCCGACTTGCCTGCGTGCCGAGAACAAAGCCGAGAAAGGCAAACAGAGGCGTCGGCGCGAGGGTAACACCCCGCAATTGTTGAATATTAATGGAATGATGCCAAACCAAAGGGGATGCTTCACGGAGCCGCGATTGCGTCGCGGCTTCCGCGGAGATGCAGACCCCCCAGCATCAAATGACCTAGTCGTGAGAGCGAAGACCGAAATCAGGTTTCCCGGTTCAGCTGTTCCAGGAGGTTCTTGCCGGCCTTGAAGAAGGGGAGCTTCTTGGCTTCAACATGGATCTGTGCGCCGGTCTTGGGATTCCGCCCGGTATAACCCTCGTATTTCTTTACGGTGAACGACCCAAACCCTCGAATCTCTATGCGATCGCCGTACTTGAGGGCATCGAACATGGTGTCGAAGACCTTGGCCACGATCTCTTCTGCTTTTCGCAACGGGAGACTGTATTCCGCTGCCAGCGCCTTGATCAGATCAGATTTGTTCATAGATCCGTACCCCCAAATCGTGCGCATCTTTACGCGGGCCCGCCCTGCCAAAGATGTCACGGGACAGAAAAAGCTCATACAAACCCTAACCCTATCCTCCACTTGCTCGTAAGTCAAGGGACCCGGTAACAGAAGTCTCTTGCAACCCGCACGCAATGGTGTCACAAGTGAAAAGCTGGAAAGAATGGGAGTGCCATTGGGCGGTATCACATGAAATTTAGAGGCAGAGTGTGGAAATTCGGTAATGACGTCAATACGGATGAGATCATCCCTGCACGGTTCCTAAGCCTGGCGGACACGTCCGAACTTGGGCAACACGTGATGGAAGGCATTGATCCTGCCTTTCGATCAAAGGTCAAGCCTGGAGATATCATTGTGGCCGGAAAGAATTTCGGCTGCGGCTCGTCCCGAGAGCATGCGCCGGTGGCCATTCGAGCCGCGGGCGTGGCGTGTGTCATAGCCAAGAGCTTTGCCAGGATATTCTTTCGGAACGCCTTCAACATGGGGCTTCTCATCCTGGAGGCGCCCGACGCGACGGACGCCATTACCGAGGGTGAGGTGCTCGACGTGGACACGGACCAGGGACTCATCCGAAACATCGCGACCGGGGGTGAATTCCGGGTATCGCCAGTGCCGCCCTTTATGGGAGAGTTGCTGCGCGATGGAGGGCTGATTGCCCATCTGAAGAAGAGAAGCCTTGAACGCAGCCCCGCGAGCGCCTCGAACAAGCAACCGGGGAAAAGTCCGCGGTGATTTGTTTCGCTCATTCCTCGTCATTTCAGGGTTTCGGAAAGCTTCATAATCTGCAATAATTCTAGAAGTAACTCGCATTCGCCACGCTGATTTCCGGCGTCTTCCCATAAGTGGAGGTCATGACGCGTGAAAGTCCTCATGATTACATCAGAGGCCACGCCTTTTGCACAGACAGGGGGTCTTGGGGAGGTGCTCTCCGCGCTTCCTGCGGAACTGGTAAGGCAAGGGATCGAAGTCGATGTGGTGCTACCGAAGTACCGGAATATCACGCCGGAGAGATGGCCTATTACCCGAATGGATTTGCAGGTGTCGGTGGACCTGAACGCCACCAGTGTAGCCGCGCCGATCTGGGAACTGCGCGACGACCGGGGCGTCCGCTATCTCTTTGTAGAGCACGAGGCTTACTTCAATAGAGAGGGTCTCTATGGAGGCCCGGACGGCGACTACGAAGACAATTCCGAGCGGTTTGTTTTTCTCACGCGAGCCTCGTTCGAAATGGCGCTGGCCGGCAAGATCAAATATGATCTTTTTCACTCGCACGACTGGCAAGCAGCTCTGGCGCCTGTGTACCTCCGCACACTCTACGCAGGAGAGGACATCCTGGAAGAGAGCGCATCTGTGCTGACCATTCACAATCTGGGATTCCAGGGTATCTTCGGTCAAGGAAATATGCCTGTGGTCGGGCTAGGGTGGGAGTTGTTCAACCCGGACCAGATGGAGTTCTTTGGACAACTCAATTTCCTCAAGAGTGGAATTGTCTTCGTGGACGAGGTGAATACCGTATCTCCGGGATACCGTAACGAAATACTGACCAAGGAATTCGGATTCGGGTTGGAGGGTGTGCTCCAGGAGAAGGCTTCCCACCTCACAGGGATTGTCAACGGCGTGGACTATTCCACGTGGAATCCCGCGATCGATCCGCTCATCCCAGCCAACTACACCCACGAGGATCTTCCAGGGAAGGCGGTGTGTAAGGCGCAATTCCAGAAGTCGGTCGGTTTGCCCGTTAATCCGCACATCCCTTTGATCGGCACCGTGACCCGGCTTTCAAACCAGAAGGGAATCGACCTCATAGAAGCCGCGATTCCCGGTCTTGTAGACCAAAACGTGCAAATAGCCTTACTCGGCACTGGTGATGAGCGTTACCATCTCATTTTTGAGGAACTGGCCAAGCAGTACGCGGACCACGTGAAGGTATTCCTCACATACGACATGGATCTGGCTCACAGGATATTCGCAGCCTCGGACATTGTGGTCGTGCCTTCAAGGTACGAGCCTTGCGGCCTGAATCAGCTCTACGGCCTCAAGTACGGAGCGATCCCCGTGGTGAGGGCCACCGGAGGGCTTAACGATACGGTTGAAGAATACAACCGCCATGAGGACCGGGGCACGGGCTTCAAGTTTTTCCTGCCGGAAGTTGCAGCCTTCGAGCACGCTCTCTTGAAGGCCATCACGCTTTATCGCCAAGACCACGACGCGTGGAAGCGACTCGTGGCGCGTGCAATCCAACAAGATTTTTCGTGGACCCGCTCCGCCGCGGAATACAAGAAGCTCTACGACAGGGCTCTGGCAAATCGGAGAGTCATGCTCCAAGAGCCCTGATACCCACGCCGTTTCAAAGAAATGAAGCGCGGGGGCGGCTTCTCTTCCATGAAGAAGTCTCGCCCGCGTCTTTATCTTAAGGCGTATCGGCATAATCCCGCGTCAAGAGCGACCCGGGAGCTTCATGAAGAACGCGTGCTAATCAGGCACCCGGACTATGGTCTTGTTGGAGAGCATCTCCTGTAGCTGCTTGAGTTGATTTCGCTCCTGCGCGTCGATGTGGTGATCCGCGTCCGCGAGCGCCATGATTTGATCATATTCTGAATTCGACAGCTTTCCATCTTCGATCGCTTTCTTGATCATTGCGGCCAGCCGGCCTCCAGTTTCACCCGATTTCGTCATGTACAACCTCCTCAAGGTGCAAGATGCAGAGTGATGTTCGCCAACATAGGGGTATACGCCGAAGTAGTGAGAATCACCATATCATAGCGATTCGATTTCTTACAATGTTCGGCGTCCGGCCAAGAGTGCCGGCGTAACCAATGCTTGTCATCAGCTCGAGATCGTGGGCCGCAAATGCATGAGCGTTCCTGGTCAGGCGTTCCGAATCGTACATCATGGGGCCGGAGAAGCCCGGATGATAAAGAAGAACCGAGATCGCGATGAATGCGAACAAAGCGCAGAATGTGAAGAGCAGAGTGTTCTTCATCCCCGTAACGAAGAGCGCCGAAGAAGCGCGTCGGGCCCGGACGCGATCCGGATGCTCTGACGCTTTACAAACCCGCATGGTGGCGAGTACAATTCGCCCGTTTGATAACTCAGAACTATAACCCAAGAGAAGGCCGAGGAGAAACTCTCCAGTGACAGTCATACTCGGCGTGAACGACAATATCAACAGTGCGGCCGCTATTCTACGCGACGGCGTGCTCCTCGGCGCTGTCCAGGAGGAGAGACTGTCTCATGTGAAGAATCAGGGCGGCATTCCCGAGATGGCTGTTGACGATGTCCTATCGGCTCACGGTCTAACCCTGGAGGAGATTGATCGGGTGGCGCTGGCAGGGACGTACACCTCGTTTGGTCGATGGACCAGAGAAGTAGTCACCAGTCAATATCAGCATGCGTCAAGTCCGTGGGGTCGTCTCAAACAGAGGCTGAAGAACAGCCTAGTTGACGATCTATACCGCAAGCATCGCAAGACCGGCCGACTCGCTCGGTACGAACAGCGGAAATTCCGCTCAGAGTCACTTGTTGCTCTTGATCATCATATGTGTCATGCGTCCGCGGCCTATTATGGCAGTCCCATGAATGGCCGACAATTGGTACTCACCTGTGACGGTAGTGGGGACCGCCTGTCGGCCTCGGTGTGTATCGGGGAGGACGGTCGACTGGAACGAATAGCCGAGGTCCACGAGAGCCACTCTTTGGGCAGGTTGTACGCGGTAGTGACTTTCCTCATGGGGATGCTTCCCCATGAGCATGAGTACAAGGTGATGGGTCTTGCGCCGTACGTGCCGGAAGACGAGCGGGTCGCGGAGATGGCTCGGGTCTTCTCAGAACTCTTTGAATTTGATCCCCGCAATTCGCTCGTCTGGCAACGCAAACGTGGTGTGCCGTCCTTATACAGCGCCACGGGGCTCATCCAGAGTCTGATCTATCGGCGTCGGTTTGATCTGGTGGCCGCCGGCCTGCAGAAATTCACTGAAGAGCTCCTCGTTCAATGGGTGGTAAACGCGGTCCGTGAAACTGGAATTCATCAGGTCGCGCTCAGCGGGGGCGTCTTCATGAACGTGAAGGCAAATAAGAGGATCCTTGAACTGCCGGAGGTCCACAGTCTATTCATATTTCCATCATGCGGAGATGAGTCCAACAGTATCGGCGCCGCATACCTCCTCCATGCTCAATCCCGTCTGGAGCAGAATCGCCCCGTGAACATCGACCCGCTCGGCCCCTTTTACTTGGGAGGCGCCTTTACGGACGACGAAGTGGAACAGGCTATCCGCAGCTACCGTCCGGCGTCCAGATTTCGATCTCGGTACGTCCAAGACATTGAGAAGCTCACTGCGGAAACCATCGTCGCGGGGCATGTGGTCGCCCGGGCCAAAGGACGCATGGAATTTGGGGCTCGTGCGTTGGGAAATCGTTCCATCCTTGCACGCCCGGACAAACCAAACGTGGTACAAATCATCAATCGAATGGTCAAGAACCGGGATTTCTGGATGCCCTTTGCACCGTCAGTCCTCGCGGAGCGAGCGGAAGATTATTACATCAAGCCGAAACCGTTCTTTGCGCCCTACATGATCATCGCGTTCGATACGCGGCCGGAGGTCAGGGACAAGTTCCCTGCCGCACAGCACCCCTACGACTGCACCGCGAGACCCCAGGAAGTCACCGAGGACTGGAACCCTGATTATTACAGGTTGCTCAAGTACTACGAAGAGCTCACCGGCGAGGGCATCGTTCTGAATACGTCCTTTAATCTGCATGGACATCCTATCGTTTATCGCCCAGAAGAGGCGCTGAAGGTTTTCGACAACTCCGGTCTTCCTTTCCTGGCTCTCGGTAATTGGTGGTTGTGGAAGGAAGATAAGTAGAGGAAGCACTCATGATTCGAGTGAGCCTTCAAGTTCCCGAGCTGTACAGATCGCGGGCTGCCTACGTCATTCGAGTATTTGCACTCCGGTGGGGCATCCCGATACTTTTCACGTCTGATGAGCCCGATCTGATATACAGCAGCCCAAATTCCACCGTGGCCACGGGCGACGCTTTCTGTTTGCCGTTTGACGAATCCGCGTATCAGCCTCAGACCGTGTGTGCACTCCGTCGGAGAGATGCAGGCTCATGTTGGGTAGTCGCGGGCGATGACAGGGAATGGCCGGATCTGGTAGGGACCACGTATCGTCTGCTCACTCATCTGGATGAGTCCCAGGTGAGCGAAGACAACCGGGACCGACGAGGTATCTTCGTTAACGCGGCGCTTCCTCCCAAGCGAGCGCAATCTGCATCAGTTCCTCTGGTGGAAGACCACGCGGCAGCCCTGCTGGACCAGCTGCTCCGCTTACGGCCGCGCCTAGCGGAAAAGTCCACCCCACGGTGGCCCAACGGCAAGCGGTACGCGCTGGTTCTTACCCATGACGTGGACGCGACCAACGTATCGGCCCCATTGGAAATGGCCGCAAACCTTGCAAAGGCTCTCTTGCGAGGCAGTGGGGTGAACGCGAGACTTTTTGCACTGGGATTATTCGGTCTGTGGAGAGGCTCTTCTAACCTGTACTTTCAGTTCCAGCGCTGGAAAGACTGGGAAGCGCTCAGCAACTTGAAAAGCGCCTTTTATCTGTTCTATCGACCCCGCCGGGTTCGCTTTGACATCAATGATTGCAGGTCCTCGGTTGCAGCTCGTCAGACCGACTGGAAGACTCTCAGGAAGATTTCTCGCGAGGGATGGGAATTCGGTCTGCACTCTTCGATCCGTTCGAGGGAACGTCCGGCTGCAATCGCGGAAGCGAGGGAATGGCTCGAGGGCAAACTGGCGGGTCCAATCCGCGGTGTTCGTCACCACTATTGGTCCATAGATTGGCGAGCGCCGCATCGAACCCATAGACTCCAGGCGGAATCCGGATTCTTGTACGACAGCTCAATTGCGTGGCGCGACCAAGCAGGTTTCCGAGCGGGCACGTGTCTCCCCTATGCTCCGTACGACCCGGAAGCCGAAAAGGCGCTGCTTCTCACAGAACTCCCCTGTAATCTGATGGATGGTCACATCCTGTTCCGCAATGTGAGCGGCGCTCGACGAGATTATGAGGAAGCGGTCGGCCTTGGTCATCAGCTTATGGAAATTGTGAAGGCCGCGGGCGGTGCGGCGGTTCTTGATTGGCATCAGGAAAAGGGCTTCAATCGATTGGAATGTCCCGGGTTCTTCGACGTCCTGGACGCGGTGCTCGAACCCTGCCTCACGGATTCAGATGCATGGATCGCTCTCCCTCGCGAAGTGGTCGAGCACTGGAACACACGAGCGGACCTTATCCTAAGCGCTTCCCATTCCGCGTGTGGATGAGAGAACTGCTATTTTTTGAAGATCCAGAAGAAAATATTGACGAGAACCGTAAGGATAATGCTGAGTACGATGCCGGTCATGAGCGGAAATCGAAACGAAAATCCGGGTCGATCCACTCGAAAGTCACCCGGAAGGCTTCCGAACGGGAGACCGAGCTTGCCGCCAAGCCACAAGAAGAGTCCTAGAGCCACGACCGCGAGGCCCACGAGCACGACCATTTTCCCGATGGTTGAGAAATCCATCGATTTTCCCAGGGTTCCACGGGACCGAGGACAAGAATGTCCGCTCTTATTTGACCGGCGTCCAGATAGGGATCATTTGAGCTCTATTTCAACTTTCTTGATTTTACCGGTGAATGCGAAGTCCGTTGGATAAAGCCCCACGGGTGATCCTGTATCCGTGCCGACATCGAAGGTCTCATCACAAGAAAACAGCAAGGGAACTGTTCGTTCTATTCTGCCTTGGGCAGTCAGTTGACCGTTGACAAACAATTTGCTTTCTCCACCCTTCCCCATTCCACCACCATCGTAGGCAAACTCGTACCGAACGCTCGCAGGACCGGCGCCCAACTTCTTGGCGGATGTGACGGTGGGTCGTGCGCTTGTGAGGTAGTTATATGTGAAAGAAGGCTTTCCATCCTTGAAGTAAAGTGACCATCCGCCCACAACACCGCCTATGGCCGTCACTACTCCTTCCGCGCCGGCCTGTGGAATCTCTACTTCCGCAGTAATAACGAAAGACCTATTCTTGGTCACAGGTGCGCTTGTTTCGGGAATACGCACTGCGCCGGGATAGAAAGTGAATTTGTTACGATCTCCTCCCGGCACAGGCCAATTGGCAGTGTCCACCCGGTCTCCACCGCGGTCATCCAAAGGCAGCACGTTGTGCTTGGCCGCTTCTGCCCAGAAAAGATCCTGCAACGCCCTCAACTTATCGGGATATTTGTCTGCGACGTTGTCGGCTTGGCTGAAATCTTCGGCTAGATTGTATAGTTCCCATTTTTCAGTGTCGAAACTCCAACTCTTGGTGAACGAGAACTCCCACGGCACTCTTCCGTGGAAACACGAAGCGATCCAGCCGTTGTCATAAAGCGCACGGTTGCCCATCATCTCAAAATACTGGGTGCGGCGGCGGCTGGGAGCTTTCGGGTCATCAAACGTGTAAGCCATGCTTACACCCTCGACTGGTTTCTGCGGCGCCCCGTTGACTATTGATGGTTCAGGGATGCCCACGGCTTCGAGGATGGTTGGCACTATGTCAATGCAGTGATGGAACTGGGACCGCAAACCGCCTGCATCCTTGATGCGGTTCGGCCAGCTAATCACCATAGGATTGCGAGTACCGCCAAAGTGAGAGGCCACCTGTTTCGTCCACTGGAATGGCGTGTCACACGCCCAGGCAAACCCCACAGGGTAGTGGTTGTAAGCCGTAGGTCCGCCCAGTTCATCAAGATGCTTCAGAACGACCGAAGGATCCTCGGGAACACCGTTCAGCACGCTCGATTCATTAAGAACGCCATATGGCGTGCCTTCACCGCTAGCTCCGTTGTCTCCCACGATGCAAATAAACAGCGTGTTATCGAACACCCCCAGTTCCTTGATGGCGTCCACGAGGCGGCCGACCTCGCTGTCCGTCTGGGCAAGGTACCCTGCGTAGATCTCCATAAGCCGGGACGCTATCTTCTTGCGCTCCGGCGTCAGCGATTCCCAGGCCGGGATTTGCGGCGGACGCGGGGTTAACTTCGCACTAGCGGGGATGACCCCGAGCTTCTTCTGGCGCTCGAATATTTCCTCACGGAGTTTATCCCACCCCTGATCGAACTGCCCCTTGAATTTGTCGGACCATTCCTTTGGCACATGATGTGGCGCGTGGGTGGCGCCAGGAGCAAAATAGACGAAAAACGGCTTTTCCGGTGCAATTGATTTCTGCAATCGTATCCACGCGATCGCTTGGTCCGCGAGGTCCTCGTTCAGCGTGTAGCCGGGCTTCTTGGGCCGTTCCACTGCCAGAGTGCCATCGTATAACGGCGGCTCGTACTGGTGCGATTCTCCACCGATGAATCCATAGAACTTCTCGAACCCCATTCCTGTGGGCCAGCGATCGAAGGGTCCTGCAATACTGGTTTCCCAAACCGGGGTGTTGTGCCACTTCCCCCAAGCTGACGTATTGTAACCATGCTGCCGCAGTAACTCAGCTATCGTGGCCGTGCTCTTAGGTATCACGCTGGTATATCCGTCAAAACCGGTTGCCAGCTCCGTAATTTGCCCCGTGGCTACGGAATGATGATTACGGCCGGTCAGCAATGCCGCACGAGTGGGCGAACACAACGCTGTAGTATGAAACGCATTGTAGCGCAGACCTCGCTGTGCCAACCGGTCAAGCGTGGGGGTGGGGGCTGGGCCGCCAAATGCTCCTGCAGCTCCGAATCCCACGTCGTCGAGCAGGACTATAACAATATTGGGAGCGTTTGCAGCTGCCCTTATTCCTTGAATTTTGGCAGGCTTTGAATCGTGCCAGGTTCGCTCTACTTGAGCCGGGAGTGGTTTTTCAGGTCTCGGGAGGACATCCTGGGCATACGCTGCCACCAGTGCGCCCCCGAAAAGCACCAGTGTCGCTGCTAGTAGTAATCTCAGTCTCGTGATTCTTCCGCTCATGCTGGACCCTCCCTCCCTTAACTCTCCTCAATGGAAATGTGCCTTTTTCACGCCATCTTGTTCGGATGTGGGACGACTATTTGGCCCCACAACTCCCTCTTTAATTTGGACTGAGCTCCATGCGTGTGGGAGCCCCTCACAAAATCAGAATTGGATCATGACTTCCGGATTAATCGGTGAGTCTTGCCATTCTGAGGCCCTGACAAGAGATGGCGATGCAGGTGACGGCTTCCCCAAATTCGGGGAAGGTGCGCTTTCTTGCTCCCACCCGACCCGACAGACCAGTAAGGTTGTCAGTTTGATCAAGAACGCTCCCTTGGCCGGTTTTTGAACGTACCATACCCTGCGCCGCCACTCAACCTCAAACTTCAGGTCGCGTGTGCATTCAGTTATGTGAGGGCTAGTGCCCCCCGTGCCGGCAGAGTATGCTCAATCGGGGAATGAGTTCAAGTTCCTCATACACCAAGTTGTACGGCTTCGTGCAATGCCGCCGGTCGATAAGATCAGAAGGGTTGGAATCGCCATCCCTTGCGCGACAGCTCAGAGGGGGGTACATTTCTGAGCCATGAGGCTGTGTTGATGTGGTTCTTGGGCGGAGTTGCGCTCCACTGGAACTGAAATGGAGGAACTTTGGAATTACGGCAAGGAAACGGAAGGGTTCTCCCTCCACTCATTATTCAGGGAATGACCCTGGGCCGACTTATTCAGGTGCTGGCCAGAAATCACTTCGAGGTCGATACCGCGTGTCTCGGGAGGCTTGCCCACCTGATCGTACTGGCCGTATTCAATTCGATTTATGGCGGCTGTGAGATTCTTTTCAACGGCCGGGACATCGAATCGGCTGCGGTTGATCAGCCTCCGCTCTTCGTGATCGGCCACTGGCGGAGTGGGACGACCCATCTGCACAACCTGCTGAGCTGCGACGAAAACTTGGCTTGCCCGACCGCATATCAGGCGCTTTTCCCGCATCATTTCATCTTCAGCCAGGCCGGAGGGGTGCTGTTCAACTTCCTCGCTCCCCAGAAGCGTCCGATGGACAATGTGGCCTTTTCGTCGGACACCCCTCACGAAGAAGAATTTGCGTTGGCTGCTGCCTGTGGCGTCTCTCCGTACATGCGGGTCTTGTTCCCGCGCTCCGGGGATCCCGGATACTCGGAACTGAACCCCGATCTCATCCCTCCTGAAGCGCTACAGAGCTGGAAAGACTCCCTGGTGCACTTCGTCAAGAAATTGGCCCTTTCCGAAGGGGGCAGGGCCGCGCTCAAATCACCGCCCCATCTGGGCCGCGTACGCACCTTGTTGGAAGTCTTCCCCGATGCCCAATTCATCCACATCGTAAGAGATCCGTACACGGTCTATCTCTCTACGCACAAGCTCTGGCGGGACACTTTCAGGCGCTGTCACCTTCAAGTCCCGGATCCGGAGCTCGTCGATGAAATTATCCTTTCCTGGTATACGGAGCTCTTTTCGCTCTTTGAGAGGGATAGGCCGTTCATCCCCAACGGCGCATTGTACGAAATGAAGTTCGAGGATTTGGAGAAAGCGCCACTGGAGACCCTGGAGAGTGCGTATGAGAGCTTGGGTTTGAGCGGATTTGTTTCATTCCAGCGCCGGGTTTCAGGCTACCTTTCCTCGATCAGTGATTACCGGAAGAATGAGTTTTCGCTAGAGGAGACTGCTCGCCAAAAGGTGGCCCATCGGTGGCGCCCCACTTTCGAGCGTTACGGGTACCCCTTGTAAAAAATAGATTCGCACTTCCAGCGCGCGGTTGATCGCGTTTCTTCGTTAAAGAACGGGCGAGGATGCAATTAATTGCTGGACAAATTTTTCAATTTGTCTTATCAGCATCTGCCATGTCAAGGGTTTTGTGCTCGGGGCTCATGGGCCCTACGCCCGGTTCGCCATGACCCCGCGCTTGCCGTTTCCGGTACGCGCTTTTCGCGCATAATCTTCGTCACCCGAAGACTTTAATTCAGTGCCTGTTTCAGGAAAAAGGAGGAAGCATGGAAGTAGGCGACATCATCCACCTCAACGGGCTCAAAGCTGAATACAGCCTCTTCGGTAAGGACCGATTCTCTCGTTGCACCTTGCCTGAAGGCAAGTACGTCATCGTTGGCTTTGAAGCAGGTTACGTGAAACTCGCCTGGCGAGACGCGGACGGCCATCCCTCTCGCAAACATCGCTACAGAATAGAGGCCGACGCAGTCGAACTCGACAGCTAAAGGCTCGCAAAGTTGACAGATGGGGAGCTACGGCCGGGTCAAGTCTGCTCGCAGACTTGACCTCGGGATAGGGTCTCTCATTTGGATGGTTGTCAGACCGGGCTTTCCTGCAAGCTGCCCATACAGTCATTACGGAAACTTCTGTCTTTTTTGCGCCGCGTATCCCGTCATTTCTGCGGAGGCAGGAATCCAGTCTTGGAGGCCTGGTACACGGTTTTTGTACTATGCGTCCATCGAGCTTCTGGATTCCCGCCCCTGTTCAGGCCAGGGGCAGGCTTTACGCGGGAATGACGGACACAGGTTGGCCAGCCACATTTCTTAGTATTTCCATCTCGTGGCCAAACGGCCATTATTTTTGGCAGCCCCTATATACGGCCAATAAGGCAGAAAACGGCGCGCCGGACACGGGCCCTGACTTCGATTCCCGAGGCAACATCTACAATCCGAGGCGGTCGCTTATACCCCTCATCGCATCCAAACTCACCTCAATGAAATCATCCAACGGCATGCCTAGTTGCTCGCAGAGACGAATGTGATCCCTGTTTACGGATCGAGCAAATTCTTTCTCTTTCATACGCTTTCGAACGGATTTGGCCTTGACGCTTGCCAGCTTCTTGTCGGGATAAACCAGCGCAGTGGCTACGATCAGCCCTGTGATGGTCTCTGCGGCAGTGAGCGCAAAGTGTATCGGCTTGCTCCTAGCGATTCCCAGATTCTCGGCATTATGAGATTGGATTGCTTCAATCACCTGCTCTTGCACTCCGAGGTCACGGAGGATCTTTCCGGTCACGATCGTGTGCTGTTCCATGCGATCACGGGTTTCGTTGTAGTCCAGATCGTGGAGTAGTCCTACCAGGCCCCATAGTTCGGGGTCTTGGGAGAATCGCGGGGCAAGCGCTCGCATGATCGCTTCCGATGCCAAGCAATGCTTGCGAATGCTCTCGGTGTCGAGGTGCTGCTCCATGAGCTCCAGTGCCTGTTCGCGGGAGATTCCCCATTGTTCGGATTTCACAACCTTACTCCCAAGAAGAGCGTTGAGGCAGAGGCGATCTCCGCATGATAAATAGTCAAGAAGCCTGCGACCGTCACAAAGGAATCTGTTACCACGGCTTGTGCCTCTGTCACAACTCTAAAAGACCTGCTCGTGGTGGCTTGTTGCGTCGCGCTTATTCTCAAGTGACAAATTCGTTCGCTAAGGCGAGTCTGACTTTCGAAGATCCTGCAAGGATCTTGATTCCCATCAGATCGCTCACTTCGGATTTAGTGACTTTATTGCCGGTCGCGCGCGATGTCGTAACTTCCTTGTTGACGTCTCGTATCTCCCCGTAATATTCTAAATTTGACGACGATGCTTGTCTCCGGAGACTTCCGGTTCCTCGTACTGGGAGCTGACTCGTCCGACGTCCTGGCGCTCTAGTGGTTCCTCCCTCTGGGGAAATCGTTGCGATGGAGTGACTACGCATCGGAGGCGTAGACGTATCCTAGCGGCAGAAATCCGGGTAGAGGGGGTGTAGGCAAATGGCCAAGGCGAGCAACGTCCAGACGCACGGTATCAATCCCTTCGCCATATATTCGAACCTCCGAGTCCCACGCCAAGCCGAAGATCGGCTAGGGCATGAGAAGAAGCCTCTGTGCCCACTGGCCTCAAAGCCCGGGAGCGCATGGACGCACAATACGGCCCTAGCGGTTGTGGTCGCTCTGGTCCTCGTTACCTGGATTGTCCATTTGTCTCCTAGTGTGATCGTGGCGGCTGATCCGGATCGCGCAACTGCCGTTTCGAGGCAGACGGTGCAATCAGCACTTTCGGGGGTGTCATCGCTCCCATCCGGGGATTTGTATGCAGTTATCGTCGGGGCGTCCAGGTATAAGAATCCCAAGATACCCGCGCTAAAACTTGCGGCCAAGGATGCGACCGACTTTGCCAAATTCATAGACACCCAAAAAGACCTCTTCCGAAAAACTCGCGTGCTCCTGCTAACTAATGAGAATGCCAGCAAGGCGGCACTCGAGAAGTACCTCTTCTACGAACTTCGTCAGTCGGGCAAAGATGACACGATCGTGCTGTTCTTCAGCGGTCATGGCGCAGTTGACCCTAAACGTCCGGGAGAGTTCTTCTTTCTCACCCATGATGCCGATCCGGAATTTCTCGAGGTAACGGCGCTCAACATGACAGGGCTACGGTTTCTGCGTAACCTTGATTGTCCGCGGGTAGTAATGATTGCTGACGCGTGCCATTCGGGCGGATTTACCGACTGGCAGACGAGGAGTGCCGTCGTACCACTGAGGTTGTTCCTCCGGGACTTTAGTTCGTCCACCGGCCGAGTGATCATAACATCGAGTAGGCCCGACGAGTATTCCCTTGAGGGAAACCGTATGGACAACGGAGTGTTCACACACTTTCTGATCGAGGGTCTAAAGGGCGCGGCTGACAAGGACGGCGATGGCGTAGTCAGTGTCAAGGAGGCGTACGACTTCGTGTACGATCAGACCCGGGCGGCAACTGGTGGAGCTCAGCATCCACAGTTTCATGGTACGGTCGAGGGGGTCTTTCCTCTGTCGATATCCGCAAGTTTCGCTGCTCGTCCGCCGACCGTGCTTGAGGTTTTCACGGATCCGCCGGGTGCAGAGGTGTATGTAAGCGGGAAGCTGGCGGGACAGACAGAAGCAGACGGGTCGCTGGTGGTGAAGCATTTACCTCTGGGACGGCCGCTGCCCGTCACTGTCAAGAAAACGGGGTGGAAAGAAGCAAGCATCGGCCCGATAACCTTCTCTAGGGAGACGCTTCACATCACCGGGCAATTCGTAAAGCTCCAGCCAGCGGGCGGAATTCTCGAACTGATGACCGATCCGCCGGGAGCCGAGGTGTATGTTGGGAATCGCTTGGCTGGGGTTAGCGACGAGACGGGATCGATCCGGCTTGAGAACCTCCCGCTGGGACAGCCTCTCCGGGTGACGGTGAAGAAAAGTGGCTGGCGGGAGGCCAGTGTGGGCCAGATCATGATCCCTCAGGACAAAATACTGGTGAGCGGAAAGAGGGTGAAGTTGGAACGAGCCCTAGGATCCGTCTTGCTGGTCACGGATCCGGCTGGCGCGATTGTCTTGGTCGATGGTAAAGAGGCCGGCCGGACAGACCAGCACGGATCGCTCGTCCTGGATCAGCTTCCTCTAGGGAAGAAGCTCTCCATAAAAATTAGAAAGGAGGGTTGGCAGGAAGCGAGCCTGGAACCCATCACTATTTCTCCGGAACAGCTGATCGTGCCTGCGAGGCAGGTGAAGATGACTCCCGCGTTTGGCACACTGGAGCTAATCACGGACCCGCCGGATGCCGAGGTCTACGTGCACGACAGGCTCGCGGGACGATCAGGAAAGAATGGTTCGTTACTCCTCCAGAATCTGCCGCTCGGAAAGCCGATCTCGGTGAGAGTGCAGAAAAGGGGATGGTTAGAAGCAAGTCTGGGCCCGATTACGATCTCTCCCGAGCGCACGCATGTTGCTGGAAGAAAGGTGGAGCTCAAACGTGCAACCGGGACACTCGAGTTGTCAACGGATCCCTCCGAGGCTGATGTGTACATAGGAGGCAGGCAGGCAGGTACGTCGAAGAAGGATGGGTCATTCCTGCTGGCGAATCTGCCACTGGACGAGAGGCTCGATATTAGAGTGAAGAAGAAAGGATGGCTCGAAGCTAGCATAGACCCGATCATCTTCACACCGGACAAGCTCAAGATAAAACCCAGTCGGGTCAAACTCGTTCCAGCCCGTGCATCGCTCGAATTGGTTGTCGAGCCTGCGCCGGCGGACGTGTACGTTGGAGAAAAAAGGGTAGGAGAAACCAAGAAAGATGGAAGTTTCCAGCTGTTGGATCTGCCCATCGACAGACCCCTTCACGTAAAGGTTAAGAAGAAGGGTTGGAAGGAAGCAAGCCTGGAAGCCGTGACTTTTTCGCCTGAGATCCTATGGGCAAAGAAGAGCGTTCAGCTCCAACCCGCGGTTGCCACGCTTCAGATCCAGACGGAACCTGGTGAAGTGACGGTCAAGCTGAACGGTCATTACTTGGGTGCAACCGGAGGCGACGGCAAGCTGGCCGCGGCGGACATTCAGGTGATGGTGCCGCACAGTCTGGAGTTTGAGAAAAAGGGCCACCGGAAGGAGGCGATCCTGGTCACGATCCCGGAGTCGGCGCAGGGGCGGACTTTCGAAAACAAGAGAGTCCGCCTGAAGGCAGAGGCGACAGCCCCCGACGCTGCCGCGGCGGCGAGGGCCAAGCCGGCGCCTAAGTCCGAACAAGTTCGCGAACACCCCCCCTCACAGGCTACTAAACCGACGACAAAGCCAGGGCCGGCCAAAGAACCGACGGCCGGGTCTGAGTCGGATTCAGAAGCCACTCCGCCCATCTCCGCTAGTGATGTGCGTCCCAAAGAACTGGATTATTACGAGCGGATCTATTCGCCGGTTGGAGGGGGGCTTCACCATCATTCAGACCCCTCTATATATTCTGAGATCTCTGATTAGCCCTCCGATGGTGCATCGACCTTGATGATCAACCAACTCGCGCCAAGACTTCCGTGTTATGACGGGATAGGGCTACAAGTATCCCTAACCTATGGGACCTGCGCCTCCGTCACAACCTCAAACCGAACTCCACTTTGTTGACTTTTTCTGTCACGATTATTATCTAAGGAGGGATTTGATGGGGCATATGAGTTGAATTCACGTGTACAGGCTGATTGAGAGGGTAAATCGTCATGAGGACAATCAATCTGGACCATGTGGCTGCCTCCCCGGTCCTGCCGGAAGTTGTCAGCGCAATGACGCTCTATCTGTCTGAAAAGTACGGAAATCCTTCCAGCATTCACAGCTTGGGCGAGCAGGCTGAAGAGGCGCTCAATGAGGCAAGGGAGAAGATCGCGGCCCTTATCAACGCGAACCCTAACGAAATAGTTTTCACTTCGTGTGGAACAGAATCGAATAATTTCGCCTTAAAAGGAATCGTGCAGGCGAATCGAGCGCGCGGCAACCACGTAATCACTTCCGGAGTGGAACACTTCTCCATCATGCATGCGGTGAAGGCCCTGGAAACCCAAGGCGTAGAGGTTACACGCCTACCCACGGATCGTTACGGAATGGTCGATCCTGCGGATGTGGAAAAGGCCATTACCCAGCGCACGGTCCTCATATCGGTGATGCACGGGAACAACGAGATCGGGACTATCGAGCCGATCGAAGAAATCGGCAAAATCGCCCGTGCACACGAGATTCCCTTCCATGCGGATGCCGTAGCCACCACGGGTGTGATTCCCGTGGACGTTCAAGCGCTCAATGTGGATCTTCTCTCTATGGCAGCGGATTCCTTTTACGGGCCCAAAGGGGTTGGTGCGTTATACATTCGTAAAGGTGTGCGTATAGCGCCTCTGCTTGATGGCGGCATCCAGGAGAACGGACTGAGAGCCGGCACGGAGAACGTTCCAGGCATAGTGGGAATGGGGATGGCGGCCGAGGTTGCATTGCGGGAGCTGCCGTCGCGCATGGCGCACGCAAGGAGGCTCAGGGATCGGCTCATCGCGGAGGTCCCCAAGGCAGTGGAAGAGGTTGAAATCGTGGGCCATCCCGCGCAACGACTTCCGAATAACGTGAGTCTGACGGTGAAGTACGTTGAGGGCGAATCCATGCTCCTGTTCCTGGACATGGAAGGTGTGAAGATTGCCAGTGGTTCCGCATGCATCTCTCGATCGCTCAAAGTCTCGCACGTGATGCTCTGCATGGGGATCGACGCGGCCACCGCTCAGGGGTCGCTCCTCATTACGCTGGGACAGGACAACACCGATGAGGATATAGATGATTTCCTGAGGATTCTGCCTCCGATCGTGCAAAGATTGCGAGACATGTCGCCTCTGTACAAGAGGACTGGCAAAACTCAAGCAGCAGGCTAAGGAAACCGTTCGGGTAGCGATCGGTTTTGTAGGTTCGGTAAATTCATCAGGGGATTCAACCTTTCGGAATCCGCAGGAAAAGACCTCGATAGGATACACCCATGTACAGCGAAATCGTTATGGAGCACTTCAAGAACCCGCGCAATGTGGGTGAAATAGAAGACGCGGACGGGATCGGAGAAGTCGGCAACCCCGCGTGCGGGGACATCATGACTTTCTACATTAAGGTCAACGACGGCCGGCTGGAAGACGTGAAGTTTAAGACGTTCGGATGCGGCGCCGCGATAGCTGTTTCAAGCATCGTGAGTGAAATGGCCATAGGGATGACGCTCGACGAGGCAATGAAGATCAGCGCCAGGTCTGTGATCGATGCGCTGGGCGGGCTTCCCAAGAAGAAACACCATTGCTCCAACCTGGGCTCGGACGCGCTCCGCCGGGCCATTGAGGACTACCGAGCTCGACAGCGAGGCGAAGTGTACCAACCCCCCGAAGATCACCCCGAAGACTGCGAGTGCGTCGCATGTTCGGGCGAGGACCCGGAAGAGGTTCCATACTGCACCACTGTTTGTGAGAGGAAGCCTACCTAGCAGGACTCGTTCTACATTATCGCGTCGCTTTCTGACGGTTCCGATCTGATCTCGGTCCTTCAACGCGCCTTGGCTCGGTAGAAAGGTCTTGGCGCCGTTGCGAAGACCCACCGCTGATACCATTTCGCGTTCAAGGAAGTAACGTAGCCCTGGTACGGCGCGCACCCGCGTGTGCGCCCACAGAGTGGGCAGACCCGCGGGTCTGCCCCTACACAGATTCCTGGCCTTGCTCATTGGATGACGAATTCCCATCACGTGCGGTAATCCGCGTTGATGCGGACGTATTCCTCGGAAAGGTCGGTGGTGAGCATGAATGCCTCGGCTGAGCCATCCTTTAGGTCCAGGAGCACCGAAAATTCGCGTTTCTTCATCGCTTGAGCAGCCTGGGGTTCCCAGTCATCAGTGCATGGGGCTCCGTTCTTGAGCACCGGGATGCTGTCGATGAAAAGGTCCAACCGGTGAGGATCGAAACTGACTCCGGATCTTCCGGCCGCTGCAATGATGCGTCCCCAGTTGGGGTCCTGACCGTAGAATGCGGTCTTGACTAAGGGAGATTCAGCGATGGTTCTCGCGACCGTGAAAGCGTCTCTTTGGTCACGCGCGCCTCGAACCCGAATTTCTACGAGCTTTGTGGCGCCTTCACCGTCCGCGACCACTTGCCGCGCCAGATCAGCGCAGGCCGCCTGGAGCATGCCGGCGAACGCTTCAGCTGCATCCTGACCCGATCCGAGCTCCTCAGCCAAGGGCGAACCGCCGGTCAACGCAATCACCGTGTCGTTAGTGCTGGTGTCGCCATCGATGGTAACAGCATTGAAGGTGCTTTGTGTTGCGTCTCGGAGGGCCTGGGCAAGCATTGTGGCTTCCACGCGTACGTCCACCAGCACCACAGCGAGCAGCGTGGCCATGTTCGGCGCGATCATCCCCGCGCCTTTCACCATGCCCAGCATCCGGATGGACCGACCCGCAATAGTCTCGTTCAGGAGCACGGTTTTCGGCTGAGTGTCGGTGGTCATCATGGCTTCGGCCACATCCATAGCCCTTGTTGCATCCAGGCCGGCCACCAACTCAGGGATGCTGCTGCTCATGCGATCCACGGGCAATGGTGCCCCGATGACACCCGTGGACATGGGCACGACAAGCTGAGGATCGATATTCAGGTCTCGAGCCACATTATCGAGCAAGCCGACCGCGTCGTCGAACCCCTGCTTTCCAGTTACCGCGTTGGCATTGCCGGAATTGATGAGAATCGCCTGACAAATCCCTCCCTTGAGGCGCTCGCGGGTGATTTCCACCGGCGCTGCGCAGACAAGGTTTGTGGTAGTCACGCACGCGGCGGTCGCGCTTTGTTCCGCGCATATCAGGGCTAGATCGTGCCGTTCGGAGCCTGGTTGCTTTATTCCCGCGGCAACGGCCGAGAATCGATATCCCTTGATTTCCAGTGAATCTCCACTCATTCTCCGTCCCCATCATTACATGGCTTCACGCCCAATCTTTCCAACTCGACCAGCAGGCTCGGATAGCCCTTAAAGACGATCCCATGCAGGCCAACTTGCATTGCAGCCTGCACATTGGCTTCGAGGTCGTCAATGAAGATTGCGGACTTCGGTTCGATTCCAAACTGCTCGATTGTCCTTTCAAAATAGGCTCGCGCGGGTTTCATAACTCCCAGCTTGTACGAAAGGGCTGCCGATCGGTAAAACGATACTTGTGGAAAGCTCTCCAGGATATATCGGTAGTCGGCCTCGCTGGTGTTGGAAGCAAGCCACGTCCGGTACCTTACGGAAAGAGCCTTTCCAAGTCGCACCATCTCCGCATCCAGGCTGAACGCGTCACAATAGGCGAACCGGAACTCCTCCGGGTCCATATGCATTCCGAGGATCTCCTCCACCTGGTCCTGGAATCGATCGAACGTGATCCGACCGGTCTCCAGTTCTGCGATCGAACTATGAAAGAGGCGTTCAAATGCCTTCGGATCTTCGCGCAGCAAACGAGCCCGATCCCGTGGGAGATAGGGCGTAAGCCGCTCATAGACGGTCGGTCGGTTTACCCGAAGCAGAACATTTCCAAGATCAAATACAATATCACGAATCATGTGAACGGCACTTGCTCCTGAATGCCCTTTGATTTCGAGGGCCAGGACTAATAGATCCCTAAGTCCATTCCTTCGGCCAAAGTGTGCCCCAGATTGACGCATTGTTCCAGAGCGGCTTCCGAAAGTTCGCCCCGAACGACGATCGGTTCCTGGACCCGACGCAGTTTGTACCCCAGGATAATGCGCTCAATGCTGCTCAGCGCACCGGTTCCGTCATTGCCCGCGCAGACCACCGCGGCATAAGCTCTACCTGAAACTTCCTCGCGGACCTCGTCGTAAGTGCGATCGAAGACATCTTTGAGCGCTCCGGCCATGTATCCGAAATACTCCGGACTGCACAGGACGAAGCACCGAGCGGTCCGGAAGTCGTGAGCCGTGACCTTCGCCGCTCTCAATCGTCTGACCGCGACTCCGCGCACGCGCCGCGCCCCGCGTTCCACGGCTTCGGCCAGGCGTTCGGTATTACCTGACTGAGAATGATATATGATGAGAAGCTCTTTGGGTTGCTGCATCTGAGTACCTATACAGCCGAGAGTAGGAAATGAGCCAGGGTCCGGTAGGGGCAGACCAGCGCGTCTGCCCAAGCGCGTCCAGGGCGCACGCGCGGGTGCGCCCCTACAGAAGAAGGCGCATCGAACAGTGGCCAGTCCCAATGCTTCGGTATATGGCCATGCGCTTCAGGGTCTAGCCTTCATCAGAGTGCCGAATCACATGGCGGTCGCAGGCTTCGCGGAATTCGCTGACCACAGATTCCAAGGGCTTGCCGGTCCGCTCGGCTTCCGCTCGTAACGCGGCCCACATTTCATCCAGCAAAGGATATGATTCGTCAGTAAGCGAAAGCACAAGCGTATTTCCGCACAGGCAATGCCGGTACAGCATTGTGTAGGGCTTGCGCATTACGTCGCTGCAATCTTCCATGACATGGCGCTTGGGGATCGTTTGTCGAAGATACTCAGCGTAAGACTCGAACACTCGTTCGCACGCGCGACACTTCTTCGGAAAGAGACTTCCATTCTCTCCGAGATGAAGAAATGCCTCCATAAATTCGCGGAAGCGAGTGTTCATGACGTATTCCATAAAATGTGGCTGTTCGATTAGTTCGGAGTTTTTGGCAGCCCGCTTAAAAGGAGCGGGATAGAGCCTCAACCGCGAGAATTTTTCAGCCAGGAATCTATTCTCTCCCTGTAGAAGACCACCAGGACGAGCGCGATGGCAGTAATCGTCGAGATGAGAAAGAGGAGAATCCAATTTTCGTTGTACACTGCAGAGCCGCACATGCTAAGCAGAACCGTCCCGGGGATCCTTCCCAGCGCGGAGACCAGAACGAATGTGATGAAATTCATGGGACTCAGACCGAGGATGTAGCACAGAAAATCCTTTGGAAAGCCCGGAATGACGAATAGTAAGATTGCCAACGCTATCCCCCGGCTCTCCGTGAGGAAGTGAAACCGCTTCAGAGTTTCGTCAGGGACCAACACGTTGACAATGGGCGATCCGACAATTCGGGCCGCAAGGAACGCAGCGGCCGATCCGAACCCCAGACCGACAGTTGAATACACTATGTTTGGGACCCCGCCGAAAATGAATCCACCCACCGCGCCGGTGAATTCGCCTGGTATCGGCGCGAAGACCACCTGGAATGCTTGAATGACGATAAAGGCCAGAGGTGCTAGCCTACCCCAACTCTCCACGTACGTCCGCAAATGCTCTCGGCTTGCGAACGTCTCCCAAAAAGCGCAAATCAAAGGATCGAGTTTCCCGACGAGGGCCAGATACGCGAACACCCCCCACACGGCCGTAATGATGACCACGGCTATTGCCAGGCGGACCTTGTCTTGTGCACTCAGGATCTTCTTCATTGCAGAAGCTGGAGTTGAGGTGCTCGGCCGTCCGTGTCGCTCATGGCCGGTACTGAAATCAGACTTAGAATCTCATCTTCCATTCGTCTGATCAATGGGGGGAACGTCTTGGAATCATGCGCGCAAATCCCAATACCGTCATAGCGTGCACAAATGTTGCGGACCAGGTCCGGTTCCACCAGGTCCTGTTTATTGAAAACCCTGATCATGGGCGTCAGATGGAGGTTCAATTTCTCCAGGAGCTGTTCCACAGCGGCCATTTGCTGCTCAAAAGCGGGATTGGATATGTCGACCACGTGCAGCAACAGATCCGCATCGTACAGTTCGTCCAGCGTGGCAGAAAACGCAGCTACCAGCGCCTCGGGAAGGTCTTTGAGGAAACCGACGGTGTCGGTGATGATCACCTCGGTTTCTCGCGGGAATCTCAGGCGCCGACTGGTGGGATCGAGGGTAGCGAACAGCATGTCCTGCGCCGGAACATTGGATTTGGTCAGTCGATTCAGCAGCGTGGATTTTCCTGCATTCGTATAGCCCACGATCGAAATGATGGGGGTTTTCCTCCTGTTTCGAAGCTCACGGCGAACAGATCGCTGTCTGCCTAAGTTTGCAGTCTGCTTCTCAAGAAAGCCAATGCGGCTGCGGATACGGCGCCGATCGATCTCCAGTTTGGTCTCACCAGGGCCTCGGCCACCGATTCCGCCGGTGAGTCGCGAAAGCGCATCGTCTTTCTCTCCGAGACGGGGCAGGGCGTACTTAAGCTGGGCCAATTCCACCTGGATCTTGCCTTCTCGGCTCTTGGCCCGCTGGGCGAAGATATCCAAGATGAGCTGCGAGCGATCGAGCACCTTGAGTTCCGTAAAGTCGCTGATGGATCTTACCTGAGCCGGTGTCAATTCCCTGTCGAACACGAGGACTCCAGCTCCCTTATGGAGCGCGTCGATCACGATCTCCTGGAGCTTTCCTTTACCGACGACAAAGTGGCTGTCAGGAGCTTCCCTGTGCTGGTAGGTTTTTCCGACCACGTTTACGCCGCACGAATCGGCCAACTGCTCCAACTCCACGAGAGATTCCTCGACTTCCCAGTCCTTCCCCGATGTCTTCCCCACCAGATAGACCCGTTCCCTGGAGCCGTCTACGGCACGGCCACCAAAGGAGCGCGACATCTCCTCTTCCAAGGACTTTATGAAAGCGGCAAAATCCAAGTCCAGAAGAGATGGGGGGATCGGTTCCAGCGCCCGCCACACCCGGCCCTGCGGATTTTCAGGGAGCAGATGAGCCACATGAGCCATCGTGGGCAAGCCCTGGTCGTCAACACCGACCGCAGCAACCATATCAAGCCGCAATAGAGCAAGGTCTGAGAGATCTTCCCGGCTCAACGGCTCGTCGTTGATATGGGTGTGTATCAGCCGGAGCCCCCGAAGCCGCCCTGGGCCGACCCGCCATCCGTCCAGCTTGGGGATGAGAATCGAACGCCCGTTGCCCACCAGAACCTTTCTTACCAGGCCCTTGCGGTCAACGAGGATTCCTATCTGACGGCCGATTTCTGCGGAAAGCTCGGTGAGCTGACGAGAGATCTCCTGAGTGAGCGCTTTGTCCGGCGGGACCCTCCTGAGTGCCAGCTTTTCCAACCGAGTGCGTTGAGATGGTTTAAGACCTTTGAGTGAACCGAAAACAGCGCTCACCGAGGGACCCCGCGGGTGTCAAACGTTTCTTCTCTCATATAAAGTACGACAGCTCCTTCAGGGAAGGGGTTTGCTTATTTCTCATTTTCTTCGGGCAAGATCTTCACAATCGCGCATCGGTCAGGATCGAGATACTTCTTGGCAACCGCCAAGACCTGGTCTGCTTTTACCTCGGAAAGCTTCTTGATGTAAATCTTGTCGTAATCGTATCCCAGACCGTAGAGCGTATTCAACACAGTATTCTCCGCTCGTGACCACGAACTTTGAAGGTTGATCAAATGATTCCCAATCAGGTTCTCTTTGGATCGGTTCAATTCCTGGTCACTTAGCGGGTTCTGTCTCGCCTCCCGGATTTCACGGAAGAGGCTCTCAACGGCCTGATCGATCTTTGATGCATCACATGCAATGTAGAAGGCGAAGAGCCCCGGGTCCATGCCGGGGCGGAAAATCGATGTCACGATGTAAGCGAGGGACTCCTTGTCCCTCAACTGGAAGAAGAGCCGACCGCCCTGGCCCGCAAGTGCATTGTTCAGCACGGCCAGGGGATAGCGATCCTCATCCTTGAACGTTGACCCTCCAAAGCCCACGACCAGATGCGCTTTGGCACGCGGGATCTTCACCGTCTTCTCTTTCACTTTCTTCAGCGGTTTCTCTGGAGGCACAGGAGGCGGGTCGAACTGCTTGGCAGGGATCTTGCCGAAGAGCTCCGTGATGCGCTGCATGGCTCGCACAACGTCCATGTCGCCCACACCCGTTATAACCGTATTAGCCGGAACTGCGAGGCGCCGATACGTGTGGATCAGGTCGTCCCTAGTGAAGCCGGCTACGGACTCCAAGGTCCCTTCCTTATTGAATCCGTACGGATGACTCCCAAAAAACGTTTCATTGAGCTGGTTCAATGCGAAGGGAACGGGTCGATCGGGCTGGGTTTTGATCTGATTAATGATCAGAGCACGTTCCCGGTCCAATATTTCCTGGGGGAAGGACGCATCGATATAGACCTTAGACAACAAATCCAGCCCCTGGTCCAGGTACCGACCAAAAAGACTCGCAGAGAGCCCAAAAGAATCATAGCCCGAAAATCCGCTCAGACGGCCTCCCATATCCTCGATCTTGCGGTTAATATCAAGTTCGCTCATCGCAGAGGTTCCTTTCGTGACCATCTGCGCAATGAAGTTCGAGATTCCTGCCGTCTGCTTCGTCTCAAAACGCTTCCCGCCCAAGGAAGCTACACGGAACGACACGATCGGATTTGAATCGTCCGGCATAAGAACCACTCGAATGCCATTGGGAAGCGTCCGGATTATCACGCCTGCCGCCGCGGCTTCTTCAGCGTCTTTAGATTTCTTGGGCTTGAATTCGCCCACGATTTCTGCAAGTCGAGCGATCTGGAATTCCTTTGCGTCCCCTTCCGGCATCAGCACCGTCACCGTGACGTTGGGTGGAACCAGGTATCGGCTAACCGCTTCCGAAACTTCCTGTGCTGTAGTTGCCGCGTTGAGGCGCAGGTACTTCTCTTCGTAGAGCGCGTCGTCAATGGTGGCTTTGAAGCTCCCCATACTACGCGCTAATCCCTCCACGGTCTCCCTTGCGTACAGATGATCGGATTCAATGTCCGTCTTGGCCCGCTTAAGCTCTTCAGCGGAAGGAGCCGTTTGGTCTAGCTGTCGGACCTCTTCCATGATCGCCTTTGTAGCAGCCTCGAGATTCGTGCCGTTGAGCGTCGCGGAGATCAGGAACAAACCGGGTTCCTTGGGCGTCAGCGCGTGCGAGGAAATCGAATTCACCAGTTGTTTTTCTTTCTTGAGGACCCGGACCAGACGTGAGCTCTCTCTCCCTCCCAGGATGCTGGCCGCAAGGTCGAGCGCGTTGACGTCGGCTCCTTTCAGGGACGGAACGTGAAAAGCCATAAGCAAACGGGCTTCCCGAGCGTTCTTGTCTCGGAGCAGAGCGTCTCGAATCTTCTTTTGCGCCGGCTCCTGCGCGCGTGGAGCCCGGAAGAAGCCCGTGGGCTTGAAATTTGCCGTAAGTCGCTCGATCTCAGGCCGGATCGCGGCCGGGTCCACATCCCCTACGATGAGGAGAAACATGTTTTCCGGCACATACCACTTCTTGCGGAAGGAGATGACGTTGTCTCGGGTAAAACCTTCAACGGTCTTCTTGTAGCCAATAATTGGGTACCGGTACGGGCTGTTTGTGTACGCCGTCTCGAAGAGGAGTTTTGAAGCTTTCTTATTCGGCCGTTCCTCGCCTTCCAGGATCTCTTCAATGACCACCTGCTTCTCTTTGTCCAGCTCTCCCGGGTCTATGACCGGATTGAGCACCGCGTCCGTAATAATATCCAGCCCTTGCAGTATGGCGCGCGATGGGACCGTGACGTGAAACACGGTTTCATCCCAGCTCGTGTACGCGTTCATCTCTCCGCCAAGAGATTCCACTTCCGACGCGATTTTGCCCACTCCACGGCGCTGAGTACCCTTGAACGCCATGTGCTCTATCAAGTGGCTGATGCCGCGCTCAGGTTCCTCTTCGTCCGCACTGCCCACCAGAACCCAGTACTGCAAGGTAGCTACTTTGCGAGCATGGTCCTCCAGGATAATGACTTCCAATCCGTTGGAAAGCGTGTAACGACTCAAGTTGGCCGGCTTGGCCTCAACGTTGTACGGTATCATGAACAACCCCGCCACGAGCGTCACCCAGACATATGGTAGAGCAACGCGAGCTTTCAGGGCCATAAGGCTCCTCCTGTGAGATCCGGAATCTCGTTTCCAAACTCTTCCTAGATATAGGACCTAGATGCGTGAAGTCAACCGGCCCGACCAGAAAGGCCCAGTCTCAAGCTACGTACGGCCTTTACCGCTTTCTCATCGGGGAGCAGGCCCCGGAATACCGTGACATACACTTCACCCTGTTGTTCGAGAATCGTACGCAATGAGTCGCGGTACTCCCGATCCACTCGTTCTCCGATTTCCCGGAGCAAATCCACTATCTTCAAGTTTAGCAGCCATTTGGGGATGAAAGGAACAATTGCCGTGTTCAGAAGCGCGTCAAGAAGCGTGAAGCCTCCTCCCAGCACAATCTCAGCGGTAACCAACAACAGCGCCCATACAGTGTAAGAACCATAGAGCTTGAGCTCGTCTCCAAGGGTCAGGCCGGCGCGCAGACGGTCGAACTCGGCTTCGAGCAAACTTCGGACTCCAGGAAAGGCCTTTTCAAAGCGTCGGCGAATTTCCGCTTCGTCAAAGGCGGGCACATCAGTACGAGCAACACGGCGGAGATCTTCTAGTGTGGGATCTGAAGCGAGCATTTCGGCTATTCTCAGATTGAGCTTGGCCACCGCAGACTGAAGCGGCTCTAACCGGACGGACGAACGCGTAGTCTCCAAGTCTTCGGAACGCAGTGCCTTTTCCCCGTTCTCGCTTTCTGTGGTGGAAGAAAATAGCAGCTCCGCCACCAGCCCGAGGGCCTTCTTGACAGCATTACGGATGATCATGCGAGGCACGAAGAATATGTCATACTTCCTGAGTAGTTGCTGGAGCCGTTCTTGAATGTGGGTTTCCACGTCAGCCGAAACAACGTCGTCCAGTTCCGCGTCCAGCTCTTGACGAACTCCATCAAGGAGCGTTCCGATCCGTTCATTGACCCGATTGATTCGTTCGAACTGCACGCTGAGCGATTCTTCAAGGGTTTCCAATCTGAGACGCGTTTGAGTAACCAGGCGAACGATTTCGCGCCTGCGGGCCTCTTCTCGCTGCTTTTCCGATCCAAGGCTTCGCAGGGCAACGAATCCCTCACGTCCCCACAGGCCTGGTATCAGTTCGGGCATTGAATCCATACGCTCCACACGCACCACGTCTGCGATCGATCGCTCGGACGGCGCCACAGACTTACGGAAATCTTCAAAAGCCGTGGCAGATACCACCTTGTTCATTGCCAGGAGGGTCATCTTGCCCCAGGCCCTGGCCTCCTCTCTGACACGTTGGCCGCTCAGATCCCCATATTTTTCCTGCGACGTGACAAAGACCAGCACGTCACTGAGGACGAAGAAGTCCTCAGCCACCAGACGATTGCCCAGTTCAACACTATCCACGTCTGGAGTATCCACGAGGAGGAATCCTGCCAGTTCCGCGTTGTCATGCGTCTCCAGCGTGACCTCGCTTGAGCCGGCCTCACCGGCAACTTCATTGCGTCTCTGGAAAAAAGGGCAGTTGCGGAACTGTTCTTCCCAGTCCTGGTGCACGAAAACCGTTGCGGCAAGTGTGCACGGACGTTTGATCCCCACCGCGCTGACCGCGCGGCCTGCCAGCGAATTAAAAAGCGTGCTCTTCCCTGTGCCCGTGCCCCCGACGAGCGCCACGATGAGCGGATACCCCGGTTCCAGGCATTGCTTCCAAGACAACGCCTGGAGAAGGCGCTCAGCCCGGGACTTCTCCTCTTTCAGTTCAGCCGCGGCCGCGAGACGCTCGTCAATGTTCAGGTTCAGGGCATAGGGAAACGTTTTCACGTGCATGGTCCACTTTCGCGGGACGGACGATCTTGGCCGGGATGACACAATGGGCTTGCGACGCAGGATTGATGAAAGATACCTGTTCCGCAGAAAAAACACAATGTTGGCCATTCGATGAGAGTGGGTCAGTTTGCCTCGGCCACTTACTGAGGCTTGCGCACTTGGGAATGAGAAACGTGAGGGTGGGGGCGCAATTCATTGCGTCGAAGGGACGCGCAATGGGGTGGGGAAGGTCTTTAAGCGGAGGGTCAGTTATTTTCGCGGTCCAGGACCCTTCGGACCGCGGGGGGGATGAAAATGCCCTCCAGATCTAGCTTTTTCAATGATTCGGCAAGGACGCGTATCTTCTGGCGCCGGGGGTCGCGGCGGTTGAGTAGGATGAGAGGCTTCCCCGCAAGTTTGCAGAGCCCCCCCATCGATCTGAAGCCCGCCTGGCCGAGGTTTTCGTACCTCAGTTCTATTCCGAGACGAGTTGCTATTTCTTCCAGATGTCCAAGAAGCAGCAGGTCGTTCACGCGGGTACCTCCTGGATTCCCCATGAGTGGGAAGATCGACTAGACCGTTCCTGGTCATTTGTCAAGAGGCAAAATGGTAGCTCCTGGAGCCGGCGTCATGGCACAATGCCACTTTCCTGCGTCTCGGTGAGCGAATTTCACTTGACAAATCAGTTTGCTATCGATAACATTTTGCAATCCTTGAATCTCACTTCAAGTCCTTGAACGCGCTAACATTTTGGGAGGTGTTATCATGACGAAGAGCGAACTGGTGAGTCGTATTGCGGAAAAGGCAGGCATCACGAAGAAGGCGGCTGCAGCTTCTTTGGACGCCTTGGTCGCAGCCATTAACGACGCCCTTAAGAAAAAAGAGGGAAGAATTCGCGTCGCCGACCTGGGGACATTCAAAGTGGTTAAGAAGAAGGCACGCACCGGCGTCAATCCGCAGACCCGACAGAAGATCAAGATTGCCGCCACAAAGGTCCCCCGTTTCAGTCCGTCCCGGGCGCTGAAGGAAGCCGTAAAGAAAGCCAAGTAGTGCGCGGGTAGGAAGCTGCTATGAACAAGTCAGATCTGGTAGCTGCCCTGGCCCAGGAAGCGGATCTCCCTCAGCGGAAGTCGGAAGACATAGTTAATCTGGTCTTCGAGACTATGGGCAAAGCGCTCCTCGGTGGCGACCGCATCGAGATCCGCGGTTTCGGTTCCTTCACAGTGAAGGAGTACGAGGGGTATACGGGGAGAAATCCCAAAACGGGAGACAGGATATCAGTCAAGGCAAAGAGGCTTCCTTTCTTTAAGACCGGAAAAGAGCTCAAGGAAATGGTGGACGAGGCTGTCTGATTGTTCACGGCAGCCTCGATGTTCTCTTGCCCAGTGCTTTGTTTCCAGCGGTCTGGGCAGAGACTGACTGGCGGCCTGCGACGTGACTCTTGATTCCGCCGGTGCTCTCCAGTATCGTACAAGAGCGCCGAACGCCTGCGTCACACCGTTGACGAGCCTTGACCGTCATCAGAGGCGTACGCTTCCGAGCGCCAGGCGGAAACGAGAGGCGCAAGGAGTCTATCCTCAAAGCTAGTCGGCTTGAGATAGGCTCTCAGCACGCAATCGGGCGGGCCCGGTGGAAGTCTACAACGACCTCAATCAAATCGGAGAGATCCTTTACAGCCGAGGACTGCTCGACGAAGAGGGTATTCTCCGGCTGCAAGAGGCCGATCAGTATATTAAAGATCGCCTCTCGCAGGAGCGGGCGCGACAGGTCAAACAGGGCGTGCCGCACTCGCACCAGACCACCGTCATTGACATCGTGGCGGAGATGAAGCTCTCCGGCCCCGAAGGCCTCCTTGACGAAGCCTCCATTGTGCACGCTGTGGCCGATCATCTCGGGTTCGGCTTCATGCGACTGGACTCCCTGGAACTCGACCCCGACTTCGTTACCAAAACACTCCCCCAGAAATTTGCCGACCGTTTCCTGGTCCTACCTGTGGGTGAGGCGGACGGAAGAATCCGCATCGCTGCGTACGATCCTTCTCAGAAAGAGGTGATGGAAGACATTTCGCGCGTTACGGGCCGCGAAGTGGAAATCGTCATTGCTCCCAAAGAAGACATCACCAAGATTATCCTGGAGTTCCACGGTTTCAAGGGATCAATTCGAGCCGCGGAAGCAAAGCACGTCAAACACTTCAAAGAGCTTTCCGACCTGGAAAGACTTGTCGAAGTCAAAAGCCTGGAAGAGATCTCCCATACTGACAGAAATATCCGGACCGCGGTGGATGCCATGTTCCGCAGGGCGATCTCGCAGAGAGCCAGTGACGTCCATGTGGAACCCAAACGATCCAGAAGCCTGCTTCGGATGCGCATCGACGGCATACTCCACGATATAGACTCCATACCCGCGCCGCTGCATCAGGCCTTTGTCACACGCATAAAAGGCATGTCTCAGATGGACATCGCGGAGAAGCGGCGCCCGCAGGACGGCCGCATCAAACTCAACTTCCACCACCGGGAAGTGGAAGTGAGGGTTTCCACGGTTCCGACCGCGTTCGGGGAGAAGGCGGTTTGCCGCATCCAGGACCCGGATCTGCTCTTCATGGATCTGGGAGATCTGGGATTCTCTCCTCTGGACCTCACCATATTCCAGTCGCTCATCAGTCGGCCGTGGGGAATCGTGCTCGTCACCGGTCCCACTGGATCGGGAAAGACCACCACGCTCTATTCCGCGCTGAGAGTGCTCTCCACTCCGGATCGAAATATCACCACCATCGAAGACCCCGTGGAAATGGTCTATGAGCGCTTCAACCAGATATCGGTGAATCCCGCGGTCAGTATGCTCCACGATCCCGACGAACGCATGACCTTCGGGCCGATCCTGCGGCACGTGATGCGGCAAGATCCGGACATCATCATGATCGGAGAGATCAGAGACGAAGAGACCGCGTCCCTTGCGGTGCAGGCTGCGCTCACCGGTCACCTGGTGTTTTCCACGTTGCACACCAACGACGCGCTGAGCGCGGTTACGCGAATGCTCGACCTGAAAGTTCCGCATTTCTTGCTTTCAAGCACACTGATCGGCCTGCTCGCGCAAAGATTGATCCGGAGGATCTGTCCTGCGTGCGAGGAGTCCTATCCCATAGGCTTGAAAGAACTAAACCGGATGGGGTTCAACTTTGAGGGACCGGAGAATATCTTACTCAAGCGGGGTAGGGGTTGCCATCAGTGCCGTGATACGGGGTATTTCAAACGGGAGAGCGTGTACGAGGTCGTGGGAATTGACGACGACATGGCCAAACTCATCACGGACCAGCCGGTTCTGCGCGATATGAAGGAAATGGCGCGGAAGAAGAAATACAGCGCTCTTTGGGAAAATGCCGTCCGAAAGCTGCTCAACGGCGTCACCACCGTGGAGGAGATCCTTGCGGTGGTAAGACCCGATCCGCATTTTACCGAACCCATCCACCTGCGGAAAACCGATGAAGCGGTGGGGCAAATCGCGGCCCCATGACCGGATGTATCGGTCCCACTTGCCCAGAACATGTCGGGAATGCCGAAGCCCCGTGTGACCGGTGCGCCCGGACGGATTCTACCATCATCTTGACGGAGGTTCACGATTAGGACATCGCGTTTTCGAATCAACCTTGCACTCTTTGTGGTGACCGCGATCACGACCACAATCGCGGGCGCGCTCCAAGCGGATAAGAGCACAGACGATTGGCTTTTCTATTTCTTGGGTGGGTGGGTCTTCTCTGTCCCATTGTTGAGCATACTTCTCGTGCATGAAATGGGGCACTACATCGCGGCTAAGCTCAATCGGCTCGACGTTACCCCGCCGTTTTTCTTGCCCGGACCTCCACCGGTAGGAACATTTGGCGCATTCATCAAAATCAGGTCGATGATCACCAATCGGCGGGCACTCATGCAAGTGGGTGCAAGCGGTCCTGTTGCCGGCGCCATTTTGGCAATACCGCTGCTCATGGTGGGGCTTTTCCTGTCGGAGATATCCTATGAACCGCCAAAGGGTGAAAGCTTGGCGTTCGGCACCTCGTTAATTCTGGAGCTCTTATCTCTGGTGAGGTTTGGGGAATACACTTCCAACGTGAACATTATTCTGCACCCTACCGCGGTGGCCGCATGGTTCGGGCTCTTCGTCACGGCCATGAACCTGCTCCCCATCGGCCAGCTTGATGGCGGGCACGTGATCTACGCTTTGGTCGGACCACGAAAGGCCACCCTGTTTTCGTACGGCTTCTTCGGTATTCTCATCCCGCTGGGAGTGTTCGTTTGGCCGGGCTGGCTCGTCTTCGGGGCTCTGGTCTTTTTCCTGGGGCTTCGTCATCCCGCGCCGCTGGACCCCATAACTCCCTTGAGCCGCGGGGCCAGGCTCCTGGGCTGGACAGCCTTGGTCCTCTTCATACTGACCTTCGTGCCCGTTCCTATCAGCATCACACCGTAACTGCGAAGTCGCAGCACCTTGGTCGTTTCTGTTGATTCATGCCCGTTCGCTTCCGAACGGCGAAGATGGCGTTGAACCAACAGCGGCCGTAGGTCGGATTGAGTCCAGCGTCTCGAGCGGGACAAAATCCGACATCATGTCCAAAGCAACCTGTCGGGTTTCGCTGGACTCAACCCGACCTACCTTGATTCACCGTTTGTTAGCGCAGTGGTATCAGACGCGCCGGGAAGGCCCGCTTCCGCACCTGGAACATTGACACAGCCCGCGAACCTGAACTATGCTGGCGCCACCCTTCAAGAGCCGGGGTAGCTCAGAGGCCAGAGCAGATGATTCGTAATCATCAGGTCGTGGGTTCGACTCCCATCCCCGGCTCCATGATTCCTTGGGAATTCCCCATTGATCCTTGCCGGACTCCGATGGAATTGTCTTTTTTCAGAACCGCCTCTACCTAGGAACAGTCAAAAATGCTAAGGGAGATGTCAGGGGAGCGACTTCTTCGATGAGCTTCTTAACTTGTCCGGCAGAGCGAAGTTGAAGGCAGACCGCCATGAGCGTTCAAGACTTGCTCAAACAAAAGCGTGAGGAAATCCTCCGAATTGCGGCCATCCATGGCGCCCGCAATGTGCGGGTCTTTGGTTCCGTTGCTCGTGGGGAAGCCGATGAATCGAGCGATATAGACTTCCTCGTGGAAATGGAGCCTGATCGGAGTCTCCTGGATCTCAGCGCCTTGCTTGTCGATCTGAGAGATTGCTTAGGACGGAAGGTGGACGTAGTGAGCGAGAAAGGCCTGTATTGGCTTTTGCGCCGTCGCATTCTGAGAGAGGCCAGACCATTGTGAAAAAGGATCCTCGGGTTTATCTAGCTCAGATCCTGGAACGGGTCGAGAGGATCTTGAGCTTTACTGGAGAAGGCAAAGGCGCGTTCCTGGCGAGTCCCCTTCTCCAGGACGCGGTGATCCGCAACTTGGAAGTGATTGGCGAAGCAGCTAAACGTGTACCCGACGAATTCCGGGGGACACATCCGTCCATTCCATGGAAAGGGCTTGCAGCTCTGAGAGACGTTCTCATTCATCAGTATGAAGGCGTCAACCTGGAAGAGGTATGGCGCATCGTCGAAAACGAGTTGCCGGCACTGCAGAGGGCTATTTCGTCATTACTTCCCCCTTTAGAGCGCTTGGAGCGGGAACTCGGAGATGATGATGACAGGTAAGGTTTGAAATCGACCGCACCACCCAAGTGTGGCCCGATTGCGGTCTTTCTAGGACTCGCCAGAGCAGATGATTCGTAATCATCAGGTCGTGGGTTCGACTCCCATCCCCGGCTCCATGGTCCACCGCCATTTCCGCTTACAGTTTGCCTCACCAGTATTGGAAAGCCACGGCCTGTAGTTGAATCTTAAAGAGTTGCGCGATGTTGAGCGCAGGACTGGATTACGGCCCCGGTTCTCACTGGGGTAATCTTGGGAATCGCAGGAATGACGGTATCGGGCCACTTCAAATCGCACAAAACTCTTGGCATCGAGAATGCAGGTAGCGTTCGCGCGCTTCTAATCTGAGAAGGCTCCGAACTCCTCTCCAACGGTCTTGTAGAGCTTGGGAAATTCCGGCTGAAAATTCTGATAGAAAGTGATCGGATAACGAGCGCCGACCTTGGCTCCCGCCTCTTTGAGCCCTTCGATCAGTAGCCCGAGTGCCTGACCGGGGAGCGCAAAGACCATTTCATCGTCCTGAGTCATGGAAAAGATTCGATCACCCATTCCCGGTATCGCGGCCCGAGGCCGACCACTCTTGAAAGGTGCGATCAGGTATTCGGTACATTCCACCTTGCCGCCAAAGTTCCCTTGAATGCGTTCTCCCCGAAGATAGGTCCATGCTTGGATGATTCGCATGATCTGAGCCGGATTACCATAAATGCTTATGGTGTCGGGCTCGAACGCTGCACGTTGCAGGGGTGCGAGGCACACGGCTTGATATTCCTGGGAAGCTAGATAGGTCATGGAAGCGGTTTCGGCTCTGCCCGCTTCCTGATCTTTCAACCAACTCACGTCACAGAAGAGCTTGCCCAGCACATTTCCCGGATCGGCAGCTCTGGTGAAGCCGAAGGCTATCATGGCAGGGACGCAGATCAGATCCTGCCTGGTCAGCCCCATCGTCCAACGGTACACCCGCGCCATAGTCACTGCCTGGCATATGGTAATCCTCTTTCCGAGCGCTTCAGACGGCCGTCTCACTTTCTCGGGAAAGTCGGCCGCGCTCTTGAGAAACTTCACCGCTATCGGCTCTGTTTTCAATCGCAAATCGTTGCTCAGAAATCCCGCAGCTTCAGAAAAATTCATGAAGTCCTCCTTCGTGATGAGGTCCTTGTTTCCCCAATTCGATGTCATTGCGCGTGCTCTGCCTCCCCAGATCACCGGTTGGACGAGCATACACACTTGTCTCACGGCACGGCAAGATCCAAGTTTGAGAAATGGGACACTAAACTTGAACTTTGAAAAGTTTCGCTGCGTTCCGTCCCAGGATCATAGCCTTCACTTCTCCGTCTGCCGGCCCAAGCGCGGCATAACCGAATTTCTTCTGCAACGTTTCAGGAATCTCCAGTCTGCGAAAAGCTTCTATTTGCCACTGCGGCGAACCGTGGAATATTGAGTCTGTGCCCCACAGCACATGATCCGGCCCGAGGCCTTTAATGAGCGTGCCGAGAATTCCGGCACAATACTTGGGCGCACTGATCGAGGTCATGGCAAACGTGCTGCCAAGTTCCGCATAAACATTCTTCACACCAAACTTTTCGGGGATACGTGCCAAATCCGTAATCCACGGAATGTATCCTGATGTCTCAAATTCTCTGATATCTTCCGAGGGCGGTTCATCGCCCAATCGTAGGGCCGAATGATAGATGAGAAAATCCAGTTGGGGCCAATCTTTTGCGGCCTTGCCCAGGTCGTCCACGTTTCCATACGCCCCGGTCTTTGCCATTATCACTTGATAGTTTGAGGGGAGCAGTCCTTTATGGATGCAAACTTGCTTGATTCCGGCTTTTGCCATTTTTTCATAAGCCGGGTACACGAGCTTTTCATCATCCAGTCGCCACGGATATTGAGAGATTTCAAACGGAGAGCCCACTGTGTAGCCTTTCCATCCGTCTGGTTTGTACTCGTTGATAGCCTGATCCAGAGCTTCCATCCATCCTGGCTGACCGGGCGTGAAGACTGCATGTGAGTACAATACCTTGCGCCCGGCCTTTTGATTTACGATCTCTCTAATCCTCGCGATTTCGTCATTGCGGATGAACCACTTCTTTGGATCATCGCTGGGTGCGCTTGAGAGCATCGCGAGTTTCGTATCGCTCTTTCCATAGATTTCCCGATAAAAATTGTCGAATCTGATCCTATCAAGAGTCGTGGTCTCTCCCTTCAGTTCTTGATCCCATTTCTTTGCTCTCTTTCGCAAACCCAAGATCCACGGATCAGCATAGGTGGGACTCACGCAATGGGTCTGTATATCAAAGATGAATTGGTCGGCGAGGGCCGCCTTGCGCTCCTGAGCCAAGGCAAGATCCGCGGCTTCTGCCGGCTCGACCGAAAAGAACTTACCGAAGACCGAGTTCATGGCCAGAAAGACCACTGCCATGCCGGAGCTTGTAGAAAGGAATTTCCGTCTGTCCATTCCTAACCGCTTGCTGTACTTGTAGGTCAATTCAGTAGCAAGATGTTCAACCCTGCGCTGATGTTCGTTCTGATGAGGACTCGCGGATTCGTCCGCGGGAATGGTTCTTGTGGGCACGGGAAAGGGCAGCCTTCTGTAAAAGCCGGTCTGGTCTTCTAAATATTTCATGTCACTTCCCCTGATCTCAACTCCCGTAGCATGTGGAGATCGGTGGGACAGGCGTCCCGCCTGTCCTTTCGGGCCGCAGACCTTGTTCCCAGGACATGACAGGCAGGATGCCTGTCCCACCAAGAAGAAAGACCGCGACCGAAGCGGTTCACCCGCGAAACGCGGGATCACTGCATCCTACGGGCTCAAGCCCATTTGATTTCTTTGCCATAAAGACGGTACACGGAACAACTGCGCTCGATGGAGGCGGCTTGAAAACGTACGTTCTCAGCAACCCCAGCACGTATGCAGCGATCAGCACAAGGATTATGAAAAACACGGTGAATATTTTGAGCTTTTTCAATCTCATGATGCTTTCCTTATCTCTTCCTGCGGTTATGAAGCCTAAAGCATGAACTCCTCGGTGCGCATTCGAGCGTACGGCACTCCTATTGAGCGAAGGCTTTCGATCACGATTTTGGCCAATCCAGGCGGAGCGCAGATATAGTAAGCGGTTTGTTCGCCTTGCCGGCCCAACAGTTGCACCAGTTTGTCGCGATCGAGGTGACCGGATTCGCCTGTCCAGCCGGATTCCGGGCTGCTGACGATATGGATCACCTTCAAGCGAGGCGACGAACCAGACTCGATCTGCGCGAGTTCATCTCTGAAAGCAATGTCTTTTTCAGTCCGATTCGCGTAGATCAACAAAACGTTCGCGTCCTTTGATGTGCCCCGCATATGGCGAATCATGCTCATGAGCGGCGTGATCCCGATCCCGCCCGCGATGAAGACGAAGTCCTTATCTTCCGGATACAGCGTGTAACAAAAGCGGCCGAATGGTCCTTGAAGGAGCGCCGTGTCTCCCACGTTGGTCTTTCCAATGGTAGAGGTGAAGTCACCCGACTCTTTTATGGTGGAACTTATGAAGTCCTTGTTTGTGGGGCTGGATGAAATCGTCCAGTGGTGTTCTTCGACGGGTAGGCCGCCTAATCGTTGAAGAGTTATGAAGTGGAATTGCCCCGGCTGGTACTCGTATATGCGCTCTCCCGCCGGTGGAGCAAACTTGACGGTCCAGACGTTGTGGGTTTCCGGCTCTACGCCGACAACCCGGTACGCGCGCCGCGCCAAGCACCGTGGCTTTAGGACCTTGTGGTGGACATAGGCAAAGATCGTGAGGCCGAAAAGAGCAAGCCAGAGCAGTTGCATTGCGATCGGTCCCAAATCATAGGCCGTCCACCAGCTATGGATGAATGCCCCCGTCAGGATGAGCACTGCCAGGAAGTTATGCGAGCGCCGCCATTGTTCAAAGGTCATCCCGAAACGTGCGTACCCGACGCTGATGACTACTTGGAGAATCAGCAGGATCAGCACCACCCGCCCGACCCACACATTCCATGGCTGGATGATGTTGGTGAGCAGCCCCATGCCGGCCCCACCAAAGGCCATGCCTGGTGGGTGGCACAGAAGCAGCAAGACTACGAATGCCCCCATGTACCTGTGCAAGCGGATCACCACGTCGAAGCCGAAGGGCCTCTCGATCCATTTCCAGCGCGAGGCGAGCACCGGTTGCAGCGCCATGATGGCGTACGCTGCCAACGCCAGGCTGGTGGCAACTTCGTGCATGAGGGTCATTTCGCCCTTCATCCGAAGAAGGGCCACGAATATAAGAGGACTGAGTGCCACCAAAGCGTAAAGAATTGCTAGCAGTGCGCCCATAATGCCCCCTGAGTGTGGAGTCTCATTCAACCCAAAGGTCGATCTGCCCCTCTGATGTTCAGAAACGGTGAGTGGTTCAGTTTGAGGTCCATGTAGCAACGTGTGGCCCGGAATTCTGGGTACCCGGACCTGAATCATAGGCCGCGCTCCGTACTATGCAGCTCCCTTGTTGTAAGTGCCGACCAATTAAGCGCTGCCCGTTCCTCTCTCGCCATAAAAGTAAGCCCTCATCAATATCTTAAGGCTACTCGATTGGACACGCCGCGGTCAATTCCAATTTGTACCTTTGTTCCTAGTGCCAAGAATAATGTCGGTTTGGCCGCTAGATCGAAATTCCAACGGAACCCAGCCAGTAAGCCCTTGTTCGTCATTCCCGCGTACGCGGGAATCCAGAAGCTCAACAAGCTGATAGTGGAAAGCTTTTAACCAAGCCCGAAATACTGGATTCCTGCTTTCGCAGGAATGACGGGGTGGAGCCGCCGCGAATCGGGCAGGAATTTTGGCAATCGCTAGAATAGACAGGCGGGACCGCTGTCCTACCATCCACTCCTCGCAATGATACGGCCAATGGACTTGCTGCCACTTGAGTGAACGGTCACCTTCCCCAGAGCAATCAACAATTCTCTTGCCGGGAAGCGATGATCCGGCCAAAGAGCGGGCTCACGGCCGCGTACAAGTGCTTATAGTTTCCGTAGAGTCTCCCGTAGGTTTCGGCAGAGTGAGGTTCGGGTCTGTACACGTTACCGATAGGAATCAGCTTCTCGATGTCATCCAAGGAGGAGAGCGTGTCAGCGCCATAGATTGCCCAGAGCGCCGCGCCCAGGCTTGAAGTCTCTCCCCAAACGGGCACGGCCAGCTCTCGATTGAGCACGTCGGCCGTGGTTTGCAGCCAGAAAGGCGATCGAGTAAAGCCGCCGGAGGCCCGTATCTGGCGCATGTCTCCCGTAATCTCGGCAAGAGCGTCGTACACGCTTCGGAATCGAAACGAAATGCCTTCCAGGACCGCCCGAGCCAGGTGTTCGATCTTATGATCCAATGAAAGGCCGAAAAAGACGCCTCGCGCGTTCAGATTCCAATTCGGGCTGCGTTCACCGGCGAACAAGGGGAGGCAAATCACCCCATCAGCTCCTATTCCTGCCCGTGCGGCGAGAGACGTGAGGTCGTCAAAAGAAAGCCGCATGTCTCGCGGCAGGTTTGGGAGTGCGCCGTGAATAAGATCTTGCAGCCATGACAGTGCGATGCCGCCGTTGTTTATCGCGCCGCCTACCAGCCAGTGCTCGCGGTCAACAGCATAACACCAGGTCCGGGAGCCTGAATCGAGGACGGGTTGAGGCGAGATGATTCGGAGCGCTCCGCTGGTCCCAATCATGCACGTCGCTTTCCACGGAAATACTCCGCCCGCGCCCAGACTGGAGTTGGCCGCGTCCGCAGATCCAAGCACTATGGGCGTTTTCGGTGGAATGCCCATCTGGGCCGCCAAATCGCTATTCGATACACGGAAAACTTCACCGGGATCGCATAGGGCCGATAGTTGCGATAAGCCAATCCCTGCAAGGTCCATTGAAAGAGTGTTCCAGCGCGCTTCATGGATATTCAGGAATCCGGAGCCTGCCGCCAGGCAATGGTCCACGACGTGCTCGCCGGTCAATTGAGCAAATACGTATTCTTTTGCAGATACAAAACGGGCAGCTTTCTCGTATACCTCGGGCCGTTCCTTCCGGAGCCAAAGGACTTTATACAAAGGATACATTCCGTGAATCGGGCATCCGGTTTGATGATAGAGGTCTTGAGTTTGCGGGGTGCCACGGAGCGCCTCAGCCTGACTCACGGCTCGACCTGTTGCCCAGGTCATGATGCCGGTTAGCGGGCTGTCGGAGCCGTCCAGTGCCATGAGGCTGTGGAGCGCCCCGCCGATGCTGATTCTCGCACACGTTCCAGGCTGCTTACCCGCTTGTTCAATGGCAGCTCGCACGGATCGGACCATACCGTCAAGCACAGCTTGGGGATCTTGTTCCTGCCATTTTTCGTGAAGGTCGGAAGCCGAGTAATCGCCAGTGCCAAAACCGAGCACCTGACCCTTCTCGTTCACCACGACGGTCTTGCAGCTTCCCGTCCCGAGGTCAATTCCTAGAAACCAGGGATCGTTCGTGCTATCAGGCATTATTCTTCCCGCCGCGGCGTCGTTCCCAAACCTCGGGGTTGACGAGATGCGGAGGCCGCTCGCCTCGTAGGGCTGCCAGGCAATTCTCAATAGCAATCCGTCCCATGCGGTTGACCGCCTCGTCAGTGTGCGCGGCCGTATGAGGTGTGGCAACAACCTGGGGGAACCGCAAGAGCGGGTTGTCCTTGTCAACCGGCTCACGGCTGAAGCAATCCAGAGCCGCGGCCTGCAAATGGCCGTTTTCCAGGGCGGTTACGAGCGCTCGTTCATCGATAAGGTCTCCGCGCGCTGTATTGATCAGGAATGCACCTCTTTTCATGCGACCAAGGAATTCCTGATTGACCATCCCTATAGTCAGGTCAGTCGCAGGCGCGTGAAGGGAAACAAAGTCCGCTTCCGAAAGTAGTGCATCAAGCGGAACGAGGCTGACGCCGTGCTCATCCGCGAGGTCTCGCTCCACGTAAGGATCGAAAGCAAGAACGCGACAATCAAAGCATTTGAGGCGCTTGGCGACCTCGCGGCCCACTGCGCCGAATCCGATAAGCCCCACGGTTTTCCCTCGGATTCCGATACCATCCAGCACAAGCCATTCTCCCCGCCGAAGCGCCGTATTTGCTGTGATCAGATGGCGTGCCAGACACAACATGAAAGCTATGGTGAGTTCGGCAACAGCCCCGGAATTCGTGCTCGGAGTATTGGTGACGACTATGCTGCGGGCCGAAGCTGCGGGAATATCTACCCGGTCGATTCCCACACCATAGCGAGCTATAACCCTGAGCCGGTCGGCCGCGGCAATTACAGAGGCATCTATCTCATCGAGGCCTGCGATGTAACCATCCGCGTCCTTGACCAGAGGCAGCACCTCGGCTGCTTTCAAGGCTCTTCCAAAAGGATTATAGACTACTTCTCCTACGGCCGCTTCCAACGCAGACTTCAAGGAAGGGTCCCGCCTTCCAAAGGTCGAGGGAGTGCACAACACTTTGCACTCGCTAAGCGGTTTCAGGACTGTCATACTGATGTTGTTCCTCCACTCGGCTCTGCCCCCCCTATGGCACCAGGATCACTTTGGCGGCTTGAAGGTTCTCGAGAAGATGAAAGGCTTCTTCCCATTTTTCAAGGGGCAATCGATGGGAAATTAGTTTTTCCGCAGGGAGCAGTCCCTTGGAAATCAGCCCGATGGATGTTTCCCACGCGGTCCAACTGCTGGAAAAACAGAAATCGTAACGAAGAGCCTTGAATATTCCTCTGTCATACGGGATAGGCACTTCTCGTTTGCCGGAAATGCCTATAGCGCAAATCCTGCCCAGTCGTCTCACCATTTCAAATGCCTGGAAGATCGCGGGAGAGCCGCCCGATGTCTCGATAAGCACATCCGCTCCAAGATCGTTTGTTATATCCAGCACTCTCACGATAGGGTCGTTGCTGTCCACGTTGATGGTATAATCCGCACCGAGCTCTTTCGCTTTTTCAAACCTTATTCCTTCATCCGAGCTTCGTCCGGTGACGGCAATGGTTCTTGCGCCTGCGGCCTTTGCAACCCCGACCGAGATAAGACCGATAGGCCCGGGGCCGGTAACGACCACCGCCTCGCCGGCTCGGAGTCCACAGCGTTCCAGAATCGCCGTAACGCAAACTGCGATGGGTTCAAGCATTGCTGCAACATCAAACGGTATGTTGTCCGGCAGACGGTGAAGCAACTTTGCAGGACCTGCTACGTATTTTGCGTACGCTCCATTGATTCCTATGCCGTACGCCCTTTTCTGCTCACAAAGCTGGGGAAAGCCGCTCTGGCAGATATAACAGGCGCCGCACGCGCCGGTCCTTGTTTCGCTCACCACCCTGTCTCCGACCTTCCATCCCTTCACCGCTTCCCCGACTTGCGCGAGCACGCCGGAGAATTCATGGCCCAGCGTGACAGGGGGCCAATATGGGTGGCTGTCATGAAAAATGTGGAGGTCACTTCCGCAAACTGCAACTGCCTTCACCTCGATCAGCACATCGTCAGGTCCGATCACGGGTTCAGGGACCTCCCGCATCTCGATCAAGCCTTTGCCTTTTGCGTATTTCACCACCGCTTTCATGTGTTCTCCTTCGTGGCCGGATTACTATTCTCCCGCTATTTCGATGACCGGAAGTATCTCACTACCCCGCTGAAGAACTGCAACCTTTGCGTCACGGCCGCACATTGACATGGCAAGATCGAGAGCCTCTTGAGGCTCTTCGGCATAGAGGAATCCCAGCTTTTCAGCATCGGCCTTGGGTATTCCCCGACTCACCAATATCCCTCTAGCCCTTTCCTTAATTACTCGTCCCACATGGACAAGGTGCGCCGCAACCGTAAGTTTCGTCATCATGCCTTTCCGAACCTGTCGATCAACCTCCTCAAACGTCTGATAACCGGCTTCCAGCACCTCGGGATGACTTGGCGCGACTCCGGCGAAACAAGGGGTCACAAGAATCACCACGCCTCCCTGTTTCACCGCGAGTTCCGATGCATATATCCCTTTGGAAGCTACCCAAAGATCGGAGTCGAACGGGTGGGAGTCCGTAATGACAATATCGGCTTCGGAAGGCAGTGCGGAACGATACACGGAGTGCGATCGAGCCGCGCCGATTCGATAAGCCTGAATCGGATCGCCTGCCACGGCACAAATCAGTTTACCGGAGCCGTCCTGTACGGCATTGATGATCCACTTGAGGCCCGTTCTTAACGCGACCCTTTCAATCTCCCGCTTGACCGGATTTTCTATTTTGCCGAGGATTTCCCGGCCGCTGAATTGAGCAGCAAGCCAGTGAGTCTTGCCGGTCGTGACTTCTCCGCAAATTCCCGGTTGAATTATGTTGCCCCCACCGCTGAACCCGGACACCCGATGCGGCACGATTTGACCGATACCAACGATGAAATCAGCTTGTTCAGCCAGCTTGTTTACGAGCATAGGCGTGCCCGCGCCCGTTTCACCAAGATAGGAGAGCTGGGACTCTTCCTGATATTTGTGATTGAGAATAGAATAGTGCTCGACAACATTCTTCCCGAACTTCTCCACCAGTTCTACTTGGGTCATAGGCCGATGAGTGCCGAGGGCAATGAGGATAGTGACATTATCTTTGTTTACCCCGCCGGCTCCAAGTTCCTCCATCAAACGAGGAAAGATCTTTCGAACAGGTGTGGAGCGCGTATGATCGTCCACAACAACGAGTACCTTGCTACATCCACGTACTCTTTTGCTCAGAGGCTCGGAATCGGCAGGATGGAGAAAAGCATACTCAATCAGTTCCTCCTCGGTCTTTTCAGTAGGAACCACGGAAGGGGCAAAAACCCCCAAGAGATTGCCCTGGGGCACCTCCAGCGGTTTGAAGTCAGCATACGGGAATGTGATTTGCGTCACTGTGCCCTTGCCTCCTGGATTGCACGGGCGAAGGCGCGGATCGTCGATGTGATGATGTGGAATTCTTTCTTTTGTGCCGCCTTCTTATCCACAACATCACCACCTGCGGCAATCACAGCTGATCCGGCTCTTATGAAATCCCCCACGTTGTCAATGTTGACTCCTCCGGAGGGCATGAGAAGAATCTGTGGAAAGGGTCCTCTAATTGCTTTGATATATTCAGGTCCCCCTAACGGACCTGCGGGGAAGACCTTGACCAGATCGGCTCCGGCGTCCCACGCCGCGAGGATCTCTGTGGGAGTCATCGCTCCGGGGATGACGATGACGCTGTACCGGTGTGCAAGAGAAATAAGGTCAAAGTTGAGGCTCGGGCTCACAATGAATTGCGCGCCGGCCAATATGGCAGCCCGCGCGGTTTCCGGGTCCAGGACTGTTCCTGCTCCCATAATGATTTTATCTTGATATTTCTCACTCAGTTCTTTGAGCACTTCGATCGCGCTCGGAACAGTCATTGTGATTTCAAGGAAACTCGCACCGCCCTCCTTAATCGGCCCAGCCAGTTCGATAGCCTCCGAAGCAGAAGCAGCCCTGATCAATGGGATGAAACCCTCTGAGATCATCCGGTCAAGAATCTCTCTCCTCTCCATGTTAACTCCTGTGCTATTCGCCGACCTTCTCGTGACCGAAGTCAACCTATGCTAAATCCTTTTTCCTTCAGCATGGCAGCCAAAAGTGACATTTGTGGTTCCGTCAAGGAATACTTTGTAGCGAGACCGTCAAAATCTGCTGTGGTTACAGTGCGAATTCTCGGTGTTCCTTCGAGCTCCTTGAAGATCTCCTCAAAATGTTTCAGATGAACAAATTCAGGGATATCTTTCATTGCCATTTCGCTGCTTCTGCCTGCAAGTCCCCACAGGTAAAGGAGCTCAGATACCGGGGAAGAGACCACAGGATGGCAGCCACCGGGAATCGCGAACGCGCTTTTGTCTCCTATGACGTAGGCTTTATTAAGACTTTTGCCGTCCATGAGCAGCTGAACTCCGTACGCGGCGAATTGATCCTCCGGGGCCTGTTTCCATCGGAAGCGATGATAATAGACTTCCTCGTGATCCGATTCTCCGGATGCTGGTTCATCTCTATCGTGCCGGTGAAGTGGTGTTCCGGACCAGAAGCCCGCAGGATTGTATGTTTCTCCCACAACGAGGTTTGAACTCGCGCTCTTAGGAGAAATCAAGTTTATCACGTCTCTCCGCCACAGCCATTCACCACGGGAAACCACCGTCACTTCCTCCGGTGATATATAAAACGGCACATTTTGGCGAAGGGCAGGAGCCTCAAAGAATGCCATTTCGCCTACACCGCGAATACTAAAGCGCGCGTCGGAAGGCACGTAAACGGCCGACGCATTGGATTGCCCGGGTTTTACGGCGAAAGGACCTCCTGATCTGGCCCCAATGAACCGTTTATCGTTAACTAACGCCTCAAATTCGCCTTCCTGAGGGACAAGAACCACTTCTTTGTCACCGGTTTGGTTTGTGACAAAATCCGGTCCCATGCGATATATCCCAAAGCCTAAGATTTCGAGAGGAACTTCTTCCCGCTTAGGATCGAATATGAGCCCGCTCGTGAGTCCGTTGTAACGGAGATGGGGATGAACCTCGTTTTGTTCGATCTTGCCCGCGTACTTGTCCAGTGTACTCTCCATGATGTCTCCGGATCGTTCCTTAGAAAATGCGAATCAGTCTCCGATTGATATCCGCTTGCCTTCCTCCGCTGAAACATATGCAGCATATATCACTTCGACGGTCTCCTTTGCCAAAGCAACTCCCGAAGCCGGTTCTCTGTCAAGAAGTACTGCATCAATGAAATCTTGCATCTCCTGGGCGTAGCCCCTCATCCAATTGTCGTCAGGGCTCGGGAAGTTCCAACCTGCTTTGGTCTCTAGGCGCTCAGCGATATACTCATCTCCGAATACAGCGGCATCGGGCGCGTAAATTTGCACAGAATTGTTGGGATTAATGTTTACGTACACCACTGAATTTGACAGATACACATCTAACGTATTTCTTACCCCCCCCAAGACCCCGTCAGTCGAGAAGATGGTTGCATTTGACCCATCTTCAAAAGTAATGATCGTGACCGACCAGTCTTCCACATCCTCCCACTCGGAAACAATGTACTTCTTCTTGTCTTCTTTGAACGACTCTATCTTGGAGTGATACCCCACTTCTGCAGTAACCGACTTGGCACGGATTGGCTTACCGCCTTTCAACATGCCTTCATAATGCTTGAGGTGCAATACCGCGCCAACAGGATGCGCGCCAAGCCGCATCAGAGAGCCTCCGCCGGATGTTTTCCAGCGTCTCGAATAGGGTGCCTGAGAACCGGAATGGCTCATTTCCGAGCGAATGTCGAGAATTGTCCCGCGGCTGGCATTCATCAGGCGTTTGAGCTTGACAAAAGGAGGCGCGTACACCCAGTTTTCCGCGTACATAAATTTTACTTTATTCTGTTCAACTTCCAGGGCTACCCGTTCACATGCCGCCTTCGTCTCATGCAGCATCTCCCGCTTACTCACAGCAAATCCGACATGGTCTTCAGGCCGATCTTTTCCGAAGTAGCCGGTGAGAGGTTTCTCGCAAATGATATGTTTTCCCGCACGGGCTGCTTCGATGCAGAACTGTTCATGTATGTCAGTGGGAATACAAAGGTCTATGATATCGATATCGTCACGCTCAAAGAGACGCCTATAGTCAGTGTAATGATCGGGAATTCCGTAAATGTTCGCAAACGCAGGATCCGAATTCCTTGAGGCATAAGCAACGACGTCTGCCTTGACACCGCGCAATCCGGAAATGCTGTCCAAATGAAGACGTGCTGCAAAGCCTCTCCCGACCAAACCGATCCTTACTTTATCCATGCGGGGTCAACTCCTTTGTGTTGCTGTCCCTTCAGTCCTTTTCGAGGATGTCGGGCCTCGTGAATTCGACCCCTTCCATTTCAAGCGAGATAGTTGGGTACATCATCGGCTTTGTGATCATTTGGAGCCCCTTGGAAGTCGCTACGATGGTATCTTCCGACTTGGTTCCCGCAAGCGAAGGATTCCATGTGAATGCCTGGTTTTCCTGGACAATGTCGGGCGTGTTGAAACCGGTTCTGTAGTCACGACCTGTGTAACCAATGGAGCCGCCCTGATGATGCAGCTTCCATTCCTCGCCATAACCCATCTTCTCATACGCCTGTATACCTTTCTTTAGAACTTCCTTGGCAGCGATCCCCGGACGGGTAGTTGCCATGAACGTACAATCGATGAAGACATTCGCCTCGTACTTTTCTCTCAACTCCCTGGGCAGCTTTCCGAAATGAACAAATCGAGTAAGCGAGACTATAAGTCCCCACTTCCGCGCATTAACCGACACCATCAAATAGCTGTCAACGCGGTTTTCCGTGGGAATGGGATGGCGGAAGCGAAAAATCCTATCGTCGGCCGCGGACATTAACGTGATGGGATCGATACGATCCTTCCACAACTCGTTGCAGAGCCTGCCTACGACTTCGGATTCTTTCTCTCCCCTCCGAGTCACCATTAATGTTGTTTCGAGAGCGAGGGAAACCTTCTCTCCCAGCCACTGATATCTTTCATATTCTTCAGGCGTTAGGGAATAACGAAGGCGCGCGATATCCTCCACCGGCACCACAGCGCCTGGAAACGGGACATCCGACGCTAGCTGTCCGCTCCCAACCAATTCTTTGATTATGGAGACCTCTTGATCTTCATGCCACGGAAACGACTTTGCAATGAATCCCTGTTCCTCCAGGGCTTCTTCTTGCACCATCCGCGGGGCCTCGATGTTGTTGGAAATTATGTACTTCGCGTCGTGTGTAATCAGGAGCGTCGCGGCCCCTATCTCGGTGGTGATGCCGACCAGGTTGAGGCCGCCCGCGGTTATCCACGAGAAATTGGCCTGTCGTTTGAGCAGAAGTCCGTTTAGTCCTTTGTCCTTCAGAAAGGCTCTTACTCTTCGCTCCTTTTCCTTGATCTCCTCAGTCACGGCCATGATCAATCCTTCCCAGATTCTCGTTGGTATGTTGAAGGGCATTGAAATTCGGCCAAGTCAGGCCGAAAGCACCCAATCTCAATGCCCTTCTATATACTACTGTGCCAGCACTTCCGCCCACGTAGTCACCGGCCATTCCGTTTTGAAAAGTTCCTCCACCGCGGGTTTGCCCTTGGCCCTAAACGATTCCGCATCGGGAATGACCACGGCCATTCCTTTCCTCTGGAGATCAACCAGGATCGTGTTTTCACCGGATTTGATCTTTGCATTGGCAAATGCGGTAGCTTCGTTCGCGGACTTTACGACCAGATCCTGTTCCGCCTTCGAGAGTTTGTCGAAGAAAGGCTTGTTGATCAGGATCCCGCCGGTCTGGACCAGGTGGTTAGTAATCGTCAGGCACTTCTGAACCTCATTCAGCTTGAAGGACGCTATTTGCGGCAGGTCACCCTCTGAAGCTGCGGCCCTACCATCTTTTAGCGACGCATAGAGTTCCGGCAGCGGGATGGGCACACAATCCGCCCCTATTTCCTTCCACACAGCGATCCACGTTTTCACCGTAGGAAGGCGGAGCTTGAGACCGTGGACGTCCGCCGGATTGTAGATCGGTTTGTTGGATGTGGTCTGCCGTAGCCCTCTATAGACGATGCCCAGGTATTTTTGGCTGCCGTTCTTTTCTACCTGCTCCCGTGCCTTCTTGCCGAGAGGCCCGTTCCAGACCCGCATGAAATGCTCAAAATCCTTCATCACATACGGGGCATTGAAGAAGAAATACTGGGGTGCAGAGACTTCCAATGGCCGCCCGCCGGTGGCCTGCATCTCCACTTTGCCCTGGCTGCACCAGGTGTTGATATCCTCTTCACTGCCCACACCGGCCTGAACCTCGACTTTTATTTTTCCGCCGCTCCCCTTTTCAACAAGTTCTTTGAATTTCTCGCCGGCGTCCACCAGGATGTGGCCGCTCTTGAACGGGCTTGCCAGCTTTATGGTCTTTTCAGCTGCACTGGCGAATCCCACCCCGAGAATCATGCCCGTTACCGCGAGACATGCAACAAAAACGTACAGTCTTGAGGTTTTCATTCGAGTCCTCCTTTTGACGTTCTACTTTTTGATCTCTTTCACCAGTTTTCCATAGAACTCGTCGTCGTGCGCCATGAGCTTTCCAAAGGCCTCAGGCCCCAGGTAATGTATGTTTACCGCCATATCCGCCGCGCTCTTCTTGAACGCCGGGTCGTCCATGCCCTTTTTGAAGGCATCAAGGAGCTTTTTGAGCGCGTCGGGCGGTGTGCCTTTAGGCGCAGCCAGCCCGCGCCACATGCCCATAGCAAAGTTGATACCCTGTTCCTTCACCGTAGGCACATCCGGAAACATCTCCAGTCTCTTGTCTGCAAAGAGCGCGAGGATTTTCAGTTTCCCTGCCTTCACCTGAGCAACACCTTCCGGTGGAGAGACGGAAACAGCGTTTATGTGACCACCGAGAAGCGCTGTCACAGAAGGCCCTCCGCCGGAAAACGGAATGTGATTGAATTTGACGCCCGCGGCCTTTTCAAACGCGAGGGCGACAAGATGGACGCCTCCACCCGCGCCTGAATTACCCACGGTGATCATCCCAGGGTTCTTCTTTGCAAACTCCAGGAAATCCTTGAGGTCTTTCCAAGGCGCGTCGGGCCTGGTCAGGAACATCGAAGGATCGGTTGAGATGTTGATCACCGGATCAAAGCTCTTGTAAGTGAACGCGGTCTTCACCTGGTGGGGAAGGATGGTGAGCGGAGTGATCGCGGTTACAAGGGTGTATCCGTCCGGAGCAGCCTGGGCTGCTTCGGTATACCCTACCGTCCCCCCCCCACCGGGACGGTTCACCACGACGACCGCCTTACCAAGAGGCTTTTGTGTTGGTGCGGCTACTGCGCGGAATATGAGATCCGTGGCGCCACCTGCGGCCCACGGCACGATGATCTGCACCTCCTTTGTGGGAAAGTCAGCAGCTTGGACAGGCAGCATCCCTCCGAGAACGAGGGCTGCCAAGAAGACCCAAGAGAGCTTATGTCTCATACTCAACCCCCTTTTTGGTTAGGTTTTTCGAAGAGCCCCGGTGTCGCGCGAAGACCCACTACCCTTCACCTTTTCCTGCTGCTTCGCGAATCCTCACCCGTCCCCGGAACATGGTCGCGAGCGGTATGAGGAGAAACAGCGCTGTTGCAACGAGAAATGCCAGTGAGATCGGCCTATTCACGAACACGTCGAAGCTACCGTGAGAAATCATGAGCGACTGCCGGAACGCAACCTCCAGCTTCGGCCCCAGCACCAGTGCCAGCAAGAGCGGGGCCGCTTCGTAAGCCCACTTCCTCGCGAGGAACCCCAGCGCGCCGAAGAGGATCATCACCCATATGTCGAACATCGAGTTGTTCACCGTGTACATGCCGGTCAGGCAGAAGAGCATGACGAGCGGCAGGAGCACCTTTTTCGGTATCCTTAGGATGTTGGCGAAAAACGGTACAAAGGGCAGATTGAGCAGCAGGAGGATAAGATTGCCGATGTACATGCTCGCGATTACGCCCCAGAAAAGGGCAGGGTGCTCGGTGATCATCATCGGTCCAGGAGTGACACCATGTATGAGCAGGGCTCCGAGAAGGATCGCAGTGGGCGGCGCGAAAGGGATCCCGATGGCAAAGAGCGGAATAAAGGCAGACTGGCAAGCCGCGTTATTGGCCGATTCGGGGCCGGCAACACCTTTGATCGCACCTTTCCCGAATTCCTCAGGATGTTTGGAAATTTTCCTCTCTACCATGTACGACGCATACGTGGCGATTACAGGAGCAGGCCCTGGAATGAGACCCGCGCCGAAACCGATTCCTGTTCCCCGCAGAATGGCTGAGATCGATTCCTTGAGGTCCGCGAGGCTCGGATAAAGCTCTCGCAGATGGGGAACCACAACCTTCTGTTCGAGCAATTCAGCCGGGCGAGCTGCATTCACCAGCACTTCCCCGATGCCGAAAAGACCGATAGCGACAGCCACAAACTCGATTCCGCCCAGTAGCGAGGGAGAATCGAACGCGAACCGACCGTCCCCAGTTACCGGGTCAAGGCCGATTGTGCCTATGATGAGCCCTATGACGGCCATCATGAGCGACTTGAGAAACGATGCGCCAGTCACATTGCTCAATACGATGAATCCGAAGACCATCAGGGAGAAGTACTCCGCGGGACCAAAAGCCAGAGCCGCTTCCGCAAGAGGAGGCGCAAGAAAGACCAGACCGAATATGCCGATCGTGCCCGCAATGAAAGAACCTATGGCGCATATCGCAAGAGCCTTCCCCGCCTTTCCCTTTTGAGCCATCTGGTAGCCGTCGATGCAGGTCATGACCGAGGCCGTCTCTCCCGGCACATTGATCAGGATCGACGTGGTTGATCCGCCGTACATGGCGCCGTAATAGATGCCCGCAAGCATGATGATCGCAGACGTGGAATTGAGGCCAAAAGTGACCGGAATAAGAAGAGCGATCCCCGCAATCGGGCCCAAACCGGGCAGAACGCCGACCAGGGTGCCTACCGTCGCTCCTACGAGGCAATAGAAGAGATTCTGGAGCGTCATGGCCACTCCAAAACCCGCCGCGAGATGCTGGAGCGATTCGAGCACCTCTCCCTCCTAAATCCCTAAAAAGCCTCGTGGAAGCGGGATCTTGAGCAAGTAAACAAAGAGAATGTGAGAACCCGCGGCCGTTACAAGGGATAACGTTAAATTTAAGGGCCATCGCCTGGAACCCAGAACTCTCAACAAGCCCACCATGAGCAGGAATGAAACCAAGGGATAGCCTAGCGGTTTCAGCAGCAGGGTCGCCATCACGATCACAACAAGGAATGCCAGAACCTGCGCCGGCGATTCCCTCTCTGGCGCCACATCAGCATCCTTCTTGATCTCCTCCCTGACGGCCCACAGAACCTGCGCCACATAGGCCGCGGAGAGGACCATGAGAAGGATGCCGAGACAGAGCGGGAAGAGGCCCGATCCGGCCGCTCTGAAAGAGCCGATGGGCATTTGCAAGGATAAGATCGCGGTCACCGCTCCGAAGAGAAAGATCACCCCGCCGCCCAGCGCCTCACTTCGTTTCATGGGCAGTCCTCATTCGTTGGGGGCCCGCATAGCCCAGCCGGCGAGAGATCTCCGCGGCAACCTCCACGACCTCGTTCTTCATTGCGTTTTGGATCACCTCCTTTGTCATTCGAAAGGCCGGCCCCGACACGCTTATTGCCGCTACCGAATCCCCTGACGAGCCAAGGACAGGCGCGGCCACGCAGCGTATGCCCTCCTCATTCTCTTCATCGTCGAGTGCGTATCCTCGGACCCTCACCGTCTGTAACTCTCGCCTAAGAGCTTTCGCACGAGAGATCGTATTGGGAGTTCTTACGGCGAGCCCTTTTCCGGAGATGAAGTCCTGGAGCTCATCCTCGGAAAGGTAAGAAAGCAACACCTTGCCCACCGCGCAACTGTGAGCGGGGTTCCTTGCGCCAACTCTGGAGGCCATTCTCAATCCGCCGGTGCCCAACGGCGATTCCACTTTCTCGATATAGACCACCTCACCTTGGTCAAAGACCGCCATGTGCACGGTTTCCTTGCTCTTATCCGCGAGCCCGTGAAGCAGCGGCTCCGCGATCTTGCGAAGGTCGAGTTGCGATTCCAGGCGTCCTGCGAGGTCTAACAGTTTCAAGCCCAGATAGTAGTTCCTGGAAGCCGCGTCCTGGCGGATATAGCCGAAGTAGGCGAGAGAAGACAGAAGTCGATGGACCGTACCCTTGGGGAGACCCAGCTGCGCAGAGAGGTCCCGTATGCTCATTCCCTGGGGGTTATCTCCTACCAGATCAAGGATAGCCGAGGCGCGCTCGATGGTTTGAACAAGGTTGTTTGGCTTGGGCATGGGGGTCACATTTCGTAATGTGGAACGGTGTTTCGGCAAATAAAATCATCGCGCCCTACCACGCACTTTGTCAAGAACGTGCCGCGTTCTCAACGCCGCTCCGATTGGGCCGCTCTGCTAAAGGATGTGGCACCTTCCTCGTGAGTCGGGGATGGCGCGGTTCTTTAGTGCGGCTTCTCTAACCGACGATCCCAGGCCGCGGCAGCTGTTCTTTTCCGCCACACACTTCCGGAGTGGAATCATTTCCTGGAGCCAAGAACCTCGTCGCAACTCGACATGACCTGTTCCGCACCGACGACGTATGGAGGATCGATGACCGGCTGAGTAAATCCTTCAAGTTTGCGGAGTTCGCCCCAGAACACGGGCGCCATGGCCTGATTGTCGCAGGCCCTGATGGTCATGGGTCCGACCGGAGTGTCCACAGTAAGACCTTTCAGCGCGTTCATGACTTTGTGCGTCTCCGTGCTCTGAGCCTTAATGATGGCCTCAGTCAAGAACTTCGCGCAACAATAGCCATGAAACGCCGTGTAATTCGGAAGACACGGCTCGGTCTGTCCGTCTGCCTTCGCCAACTCCGCGTACTTCTGGACAAATGACTTGTTCGCTTCAGTTTTCGGATAATAGGACAAGTAAGCGGCTGACCCAAAGGCTCGCCGCAAAGGTATGTCTCCTTCCAGAGCCTGGATTGTCGACGCATCAGCCATCTGGGTCATGAAAACGCTTGTTTTATCGAACAAGCCTGCCTGCTTCGCTTGTTTCGTGAATGCAATCTTTCCGGATGAGCCAAAGGCAGCTGCGACTGCCGATGGTTTCTTCTCCATGATCTCCCGAATAACCGGTTCATAATCCTTGGTGCCGAGCTTTACCCAGATTTCTCCTACCTTCTGCACATTCGGATTCAATTTCTGAAGGGAACTCCAGAGGGTCGACATGAACGCCCGGCCGAATCCATAATCCTCGCCGACAATAAACCACTGACGGTACCCCTTATGGACCGCGTACTTGGCCCCTGACCTTCCTTCTATCTCAGTGTTGTAACAAGCTCGGAACACGTAATCGTGACCCAATTCATTTGTGGCTTTGGAGGTTCTAGAAACGTGAATGATGAAGACTTTCTTGTGCTTCTTGGCAACTTCCGAGACCGCCAATGCACAGTCACTGTTGGAAGTTCCTGCAAGAAAATCGACCTTGTTCTCTTCGATCAAGCGCTCGGCAACAACGGGAGAAAGTTTGGGATCGAATTTGTCATCCCCGAGAATTGTCTCTATCTTTCGACCGTGCAATCCCCCACGGGCATTGAACTCGTCTACGACTATTCGCCAGCCCCTGATCCCCGCCTTGCTGTTTTCGCTGGCCCGACCTGAGAAGTCGTCTACGAACCCCACTTTTATGGTATCCGCGGCCTGAGCCAAACCCATAGTCAAAAGCAGAAGACAACAAATCAAACCAAGCACTCTCATCGTCGTTCCTCCCAATGGTTTCTGCATAAGGTGGTTTTGTGAACAATTCTGCCCAGCGGTCGAGGCAAGAGGAAGTTCCTTGCTCGCTCAATCTCGACAGACGTTCGGTGAATCAGGTTCCAAGTTCGTGAAGCCGGTCGTTTCCCGCTATTGTCTCTGCTGGATCTCCTGGTCCCACGTTGCTTGGATTAGATAGTTATGTGGTGAGCGCCCTCTTATATGTGCACGCGAACGAGTGGGCCCGGTCGCGAGGATAACGTCCTCAGCAAGGCTCATTTAATCAGCCAGTTTGTTCATTGAATATCATGCACCGTCCTGCTGATCGCTCCTCAGGCGGGGAAATAGGGCCGGATTTCGATTTGATCCACGCGGGCGGCCCAAATCAGGCAGGGACGTACGGCCGGACCCATTCGCCGGGCGTGCCCCAGAACAAACATGCGTGCCGTAATGCGGAACGGTGTTTCGATCACATGAATCATTGCAAAAGGCTGAATTGCTTGTCAAGATCGCAACGCCTTTTAACTGGAATTTCAATCTGTTATTGCGATAGATTATACTAATTTTCGTCCTGTGGCCGGAAGTCCCGCTGTCGTCCGTATCGGTAAATAGCCCAAACCGCACCCATGCCTCCAACACCCAGCAGACTGAATGCCCATCCCCATGTCAGGTAGTGTCTTTGCCCGTCTGCGAGGGGATTGCTCCAATCCAGGATCGCACCGAAGGCCAGTGGCGCTATGGCCCCAGCCCCAAACCCTAAGAGAGATCGCAACCCGAGGGCTGCTCCCAGATAGGATGGCTCCGTCACCTCAGTGAGAGCTGCTGACAGAACAGGTGAGTCCCCGAGGGAGGAAAGCGCGTACACCACTCCGACCGCGATGACCACCGCGAGCGGCAGTCCGATGGTCCATCCGAAGGCTAATGAACAGATCGTGCTCACTGTTGCCATTGCCAGCATCACGTGGCTGCGACCCAGCCGATCGGACAAGACACCCGCGGAAAGCGAAGCCACTAGGCCCATGAAATGGAACAGAGCCACTATATTCGCACCGGAACCCGCGGCCTTCACGCCGGTGAGGCCTGCCACACCAAGGCACGCTGCCATGAACGCGGGTGTCCAGGACCACATTCCGAGGAGCTCCCAGCTATGGAACGTGTACCCCACGATGAGGAGCATGGCGCGACGATTACCCAAGACTTCGGTGGTGAACTTCTGTTCGCTTCGCCGTTCCTGGAGAGGCACTAATGTGTGGCGCAAAGTCATCCAGGCCAGGAGCCAAGCCAGCGTCGGGCCGAGACAAGTGAGCAGAAAGGAAAGCTTATACCCGCCGACAGGAAGCGCGATTCCGCTGATGACCAGGGACAAGGCGTAGCCGAAGGAGGTGCTCGCGATGTAAGAGCCGACTGCCATGCCTCTGCTGGTGGGAACATATTGATCGGCTATGATCATGATGCCGGTGGTATATGTCCCTCCGAGGGCAAGACCCAAGAGAGTGTGAAAGATCAGACCGGAAACATAGTCCCGGGCAAAGAATGCGAAAACCAAGGCGCAGATCGCGGTGGCAAACTGCGAAACAAGGTACACCGTGCGAGCGCTGATTCGGTCTGCAAGGCCGGAAAGGACGATCAGGGAGACTGCATATGCCAACTGGAATCCGCTGGCGATTGAACCTGCTTGCACCCCGGACATGGCCCATTCTTGCTGCAGGATCGGCAGAGCTGCTGCATACGTCATGAACACGAGACCGTTAAAGACCCGTCCCGCACAGATGCCGGCCAACCACAAATCAAACTTGGTTCGTTTCATGGATCTGAATCACAACAGAGAGTCGGCAATTGAGTCAAGTCTTCCCGAATACCCAACAAGGTAGGGGCGGGTTTCAAACCCGCCCCTACGCGACCCTGGACGTGACGCAAGCTGCAAGATCCAATGCATTTTGCGCTAGCGTTTGTGGAGAGCCACGTACTCGTCCAACCTGCCTTTCTCCACAAGGACTTGCATACCCATCTCTTGAACGGAAGAGGGCGGGGCTAGAGGCTCGTGGCGATGAACCATCGCGATTGCGTCTCCGGAACACGTGCTGACGCAGAGGCCGCATCCAATGCAACGGTTCTCGTCAACATGGGCAATTTCGTCTGAAACGGTGATGGCGCCCACCGGACATCGCTCATCGCTACACACAGCGCATCCGGTGCAGGCATCCGCGGCTACCGAAGCGTGCCAGGGACTTCTGGCAAAAGCGTTGGGGTTGTGGAGCCGGGTCATTACCGTGAGCATTGTGCAGCAGCATGAGCAGCAGCTGCAAATCACGGTGAGCCGATCCTGGCTGTTGTTGCACATATGTACCAGCCCGGCTTCTTCAGCTCGGAGCAAGGTCGCCTGCGCGTCATCTCGATGTATCTCTCTGGCAATTCCGCGATCTACAAGGAAGCGTGCCGTGCTATCGAACATGAGGCACGTGTCTCTCGGCTTGTCGCAAGCTCCCACCGACACGCGACACGCACATTGGGCAACGGCAAAAAACTCAGGAGTTTCCAACATCCTTGAGACGACATCGTAATGGAGCACTTCGTTTCGGGTCTGGATTGTCTGCTCCACAGGGATAACCCTCATAACCGGAATCTTGCTTCCACCCAATTCATGCCCCAGGGCTTCGTCATGGTATTTGTTCCAGAGAGCCGCCAGCTTCTCGTGAAGAGGACTGGTAATGCCTCTCATCAAAGGAAATTCAAACAGACCGGGCACGGTGGGCAACAACGCGTAGCCTGTTACTCCCTTCTTATCCCGGCTGAACAGTACACCCCTCTTCGCCATGGATTCGCAGATATTGGCGATCTCATCGGGGGACATCCCCGTAGCGTCTGCGATCTGTTGAGCAGACATGGGCGCGAAGGTCATTTTCTGCGCCACTGCAGCTTCCTGGGGTGTAAAGAGGAGCCGCAATATCTCGTCAAAGGCGTCCGATTTGGGCGCTCCGATGGCGTTCTTGTGTAATACTTCCCGTAATCCCTCGTACACGTCCATTGTTTGTCATCCTCCAACTCTACGGGGCTTTTCTGGAGCCTCCGTTTCCTAAGGCGACGAATTCGCTGTTCTGTTGTTCGCATAATATAACGGCGCGGAGGTCAATGCCTACCGAATTCGCAAGTGCGAAGTAACCATTCAGCCTCGCAGGGAAATAATGTCATTGCGACCCCGCTGAAAAGCGGGGGAAGCAATCTCTTTTGGCACAAGAAGGGATTGCTTCGTCCCCCGGATCGAGTCCGGGGTCCTCGCAACGACAGGTGAGACAGGCCTCCGTCCCGCGCTCTCCACCGGGTAGGGAGAATCCTGATTTGTGCAGGTGCTGAAGAACTGACGACAGCCGAAACTCGGCTTCGAGAGGATGATACAGCTCTTAGAAACGGTGCGCGTCTTGCTCCAGTCGAGAGACGGAATGTGGGGATTCAGGGACGACGCAGTTCCGGTTCGACTTGTTTCGAGCGCCCGAACGCCGAGCCCACCACTGTTTGAGCGCACCTATCACAATCGGCATGACCGAAATCGCGACGACGACCAATATTACTCCGTGAAGGTTATTCGCCAGGGGGGTGCTGCCCAGGAAGTAGCCGATGAGCACCATGCTTACCACCCACGAAACGCCGCCTATCACATTGAAGGCCACGAAGCGGCCATAAGGCATCTCGGCCACCCCAGCCACAAAAGGCACGAACGTTCGGAGAAACGGCACAAAACGTGCCAGCAAGATTGCGGCTCCACCGTGCTTCTTATAAAAATCCCGTGCTTCCTCAAGATACCGGCGTTTGACGAGACGACCGTCCGGTCGCGAAAAGACCGCTTCTCCTGCCTTCCTTCCGAGAAGATAGTTTACCTGGTCTCCGATGATCGCTGCCGCGGTAAGGCAAACCATAAGGAGAAGCGGGTCAAAGAGTCCTCCACCGATGGATTCGGGGCAGGCCAATATGCCGGCCGTTATCAGAAGCGAGTCCCCCGGGAAGAAAAATCCTACGAGGAGTCCGGTCTCGGCAAAGACAATCGCGGTGAGGCCAAGGAGGCCAAAAGTCCGGATAATTGTGGTGAGACCTTCGGGGCTATAAAGCCAGCGGAGTAGTTCGATAACATAATCCATAGGTTCTCACGTGCTCCAGCAATTAGATTTGTGATCGGCACTAGCACGAAAAAAGGACTTGGTAACTGCCAAGTCCGTGCTTTCCTTGGTGGAGCTGAGGGGGATCGAACCCCTGACCTCCTGAATGCCATTCAGGCGCTCTCCCAGCTGAGCTACAGCCCCGACAATTGATTACCTTATACTTCCCGAACGCCGGGTGTCAACCCCTTCGGCCTAGCCGCCCAGGTTCAGCGTAAATCCCAGGACCTGCTTGGGGTCTGAGATCCTGATCAATTTGAGAGGCGGCTCCGAACGAATCTCTCCTTCACGCACTAACATCAGCACATCATCCAATTCCGGCTTGGTGATCTTCTTTTTCTCCTTGAGGTCTTCCAGCCCGGGAATGGGTCTCAGGGCGAAAAAGATGTACACTTTGTCGCCTGCCTTCATGGGATCGTACTGGATGCCTTTGGGTCCGGAAGGTATGAGGACTTCCTCATGCGCACGGATCACGCCGGTGTCTCGCATGAGCGTTTCTTGGGTCCTGGATCTGGCTCTGGGGCTCTTTGGTAGTAGAGCAGGATAGATCATAGTAGTCTCTTTGGGCCCCTCGCGAAAAACGTACAGATGTCCGTTCACATTGCTTTCGAGGCGCAGTTTGTATTCATCGCCCTTTTTCAGCTCCGTGCTGAAAGCAACAGGTTCGCCGAACTTCTTGTCACCCTTGCGTTTAACCGCGAGCTGGTTGCTCACCCCAATGATAGGATAGGGGACAATGATCTTTTCGCCGACTTTCACTTCCATTGAAGGGGAGAGCTGGTTATAGGAAGCCAGACCCGGAGCCAAGTTCGCGTCGCCCATGTTCTTTTCCGCCACGCTATCGAGGGTGTCGCCTTCCTTCGCGGTGTAAACGAACGTATCCGGGTCGTTTCCGTCCTTAAGCGGCTTGGGCAATTGATCCCAGGGATATGACTTGAAGTGCTCGCCCCTGAGGCTAAGAGGCGGTTTGGTTTCTTCGATGGGCGGCAGCGGTGGGGGCTCATCCTTCTTCTGGAAGATGGCGCACCCGGTCATGGTCCCCACGGTGATAGTCGCGATTGCCGCTATGAGAAGTCGATTCATGAGTTCCTCCGGGATCGGCCTGAGGCCGGTGAGCATCATCTCGCGCCCGCAGGTGCTGAGGTTGCGGGCTTCTTAGAGGTATCGCCCTTGGGAGCGGGCTTTGGCTGCTGAGTATCCTGGGAACCCTTCCACCTCTTCATTAAATCGGCCACCTGATCCTTAGCGCTTTGAGGCACATATTGCCACAACTTTTTGGTCACTTCCTCTGTGGGCTTGGTGAATTTGGATTTGGTGACGATCGGCCATTCTGGAATCCCTATCAGAATGACCTGAACCACCACCGCTACCACGAGAAAGGCCGCAGCTACCCCCATCGCGCCTCCCAAGAGCCGATCAAGGACACTCAGCCGAGTCGCGTCCACCAACGCGTCCAGTAGCAAACGGATCAAAACGAATACAGCCTGAACAAAAACAAATACGATCACCATGGAGAGGATCATGGAGATATTGGGGTCGAGCGAAGAAACCTTTCCCAGGTAGGGTTCCACGACCCGGTAGTAGCGCACGGCTGCGATTACGCCCACTACCAGACTAGCCAATGCGGTGAAAGATCGCACGAACCCTTTCCACAATCCCAGGATCAATCCGATAAGCAGCATGATCAGAATGAAAGCGTCTACCACGTTGTAATCTTGAATGATTTCCATGTTGCCGCCCGCCCTACGCGCTCAAGCCCGACCGGAAAAGTCAAGCTGAATTGGGTTGTTGGAGTCCGTTGCGAAGCCTTTCTTCCATTCAGAAGAGTCACGAGTTGGGCCGAGGCGTTCAACACGCTCGAACCTGCCCAGTGAAGCGATTCTAAGCCTGATCCTGCCGCGCCATGCCAAACCAGCGCCCCGGCTTGGCCGTAAGCATGATGCCCGACGCGAGGCGCGGATTTTCATCGAATCGCTTCCGCATGTCCGGGAATGCCACCGCGCCCACGAGCAAAAGGTCATCATCCAATGCCCTCCGAGCCGTCAACAACTCGTCCTCATCGCGAAAGAGGAGCGGTCCAATTCCTGCAAAACCCCATCGTCGGGGAAAATCGGTTTCGATTGTGTCGTCCGCGTCACAATCCAGAATGACGCAGCCACCGCGGGCTTGCACGATGCGACATAGCTCCCGGTAATGCTCCCGCACCAAAGGATCGATCAGAGCTGCGACGCCATCCCCGGAAGGAAAGCCCACAGCGTTTTCACGGAGGAAGACGATCCTAATCCCCGCGTCGAGCATAGCGGCTGCCACATCCAAGTGAAACCTGCCCCAAAAAGCGAAGACCGCACGCACAAAATCGCTGTGATGTGCAACCAGTTCCCTGGCACGGCTCAGGTCGAAGCTCATCCACAACGCGTCCCAAAGCCCAAAACCCACAGTACCCGCGACTATTATACGATTTCTCGCGTCAAGTCGCATGTGGTTGTAGAAGCGGCGCACATCGTCTTCCACATCCGGAGCCCGCGCTCCGACCCGGTGCCGCCACTCCTGTTCCGATCGGAAACGGCCTCCTTGGTACTCAAGCTCAAGGAGCCCTCCCGGGCCCGGAGAAACCTCGAAAACTCTGCCCACCGGATCAATCACAACGCCCCACGCCTGTAACTCAAAGCCGTAGGGATAGAGCACCACCGAGACGTCATATCCGCGAGCCACATCCGCTTCCATTTTTAGGCTCGCGGAATGATACAGAAAGTCCTTCCATCTCCTGCCGCGATTCACGCGGCCGGGGGAACGTCCCATAACCAGACCTGTGAAGAGCCGCCGATACGACCGAGCATCGGGAAAACTCAGAGAAGTGGGCCGGGAAACAACGCCCGCCGGCGAAATAGTAGGAGGGCGAATGGAACTGCCCAAGAGTTTTGTCACCACGTGCACAGGCCGCACCCTTGAGTGAGCTGAAGCGATTACCCACGCTGCCCTCTTCTAGTATGTTGCGCCACATTTGTCAATAAAAATCAAGATGTTTTCGCAATATCTTAAAGTAACATCTTAACGTGCGTCCCGCGATTCATCACTCGCCGTCGCCATCGTTCAGTTACGCGTTGGGAAGAGTGTCACTGCGACCTCGCTGAAAAGCGGGGGAAGCAATCTTCAAACCTTCGGGGAAGGGATTGCTGGTGGGACGGGCCCGCGCGGAACGCGGGGTTGCCTGTCATTCGGGAACAGGAGGGACGCCCGTCCCACCATTCACTCCTCGCAATGACAGGATAGATGCACTTGACTACCGCACGTGTCTGAATTCTTGCTCACCCGCGCCATCCCTTGTTGACACCGGGCATTCAGAGGGTGGTATGCTCCTTCGGCAGGCGGTCCTGTTGTTATGGCCTGTGCTGAGAGACGCCGCGTCCTTTAGTCTATGGAGTGAGCAGATGACACGACAAGACGGTCGCAAGGCGGATGAGTTGAGGAAATGGCGGATCCTCCGAGGAGTCCTCGACCACGCGGAAGGTTCCGCGCTCATTGAGGCGGGCAAGACGAAAGTCCTGTGCGCGGCAAGTGTGGACAAAACGGTTCCGATGTTCCTCAAAGATAAGGGCCGGGGATGGGTGACGGGAGAGTACTCCATGCTTCCCCGTTCCACCCATACTCGTTCTCCGCGGGAGCGCAACAGGGTGGGAGGCCGCACTCTGGAGATTCAACGCATGATCGGTCGGTCTCTCAGGTCCATTATCGACCTTAAAGCATTGGGCGAGCGCACCATCACCGTAGATTGCGACGTTATTCAGGCGGATGGCGGGACGCGAGTGGCATCCATCACCGCAGGGTGGGTAGCGCTCCACGATGCATGTCAGACCTTGTACAAACGAGGAGAGATTCCTTCCAATCCCCTCCACGATTCAGTGGCGGCTGTCAGCGTGGGCGTGGTGGAGAACGAGCTCTTTCTGGATCTGGATTACGCAGAGGATTCCGCGGCGGAAGTCGACATGAACGTGGTATTCACGGGTAGAGGGCGACTTGTGGAAGTCCAAGCTACAGCGGAAGGAGCTCCGTTTTCACTTAATCGGATGAACGAGCTGATCCGCGTTGCGTATCGCAAAGGCATAGTAGCAATCGGCAAGATCCAGCAGCGAGCAGTCCAGAGCCGCGCCGGAGCATTTCCGGGGACTCATCTTTGAGGGCCCGCTTGAGCGGGCGGTCGGCTTTCCGGACCTTCCTTGGTCCGCGAGTTTTCCGCGGGCCCATTCGATGCATTTCCCAAGCGTCGGGCCTCGATGAGAGATATCTTTTCCTGGATATCTTCTTTACGCTTCCCATCGCTAAGAAGGCTGAGGGCCTTTCGATAATCCTGCAGTGACTCCTTGGTCTTGCCGAGCGAGATCAATGCGAGGCCTCTGTTCTCATAGAATGTGGGATTGGCCGGGTCGATCGCTATAGCACGCGAATAGTCTTGCAGAGCTTTGGTCAAATCCCTCTTCTCGTGATAGAGGAGCCCGCGGTTGTTGTGCGCAATGGCATCGCGGGGGTTGAGTTGCAGTGCCCTGTCGTAATCTTCAAGGGCCTTGTCGTGGTCGTGGGAGCGGTAGAATGAATCACCTCTGATGCGGTACAGCTCCGCGTTCTGGCTATCCTTCTCCAACGCGCTTGAAAAATCCTTGATCGCCTTGTCGTACTTCGCCGCCTTGTGGTAAGTGAGGCCCCTGTCTCGCAGCGCTCCCACCAATGCAGGGTCCAACTTTATCGCATCGTCCCACATTTCCAGCGCCTGCTTCTCTTTGCCTTCTCGGTACCGTTCCAGACCCTTTGCATGAAGCTGGACCACGATCTTCTTGCGGAGTCCACTAATCTTTGCTTCGACTTGCTCGGCCTCAGGGCCGCCTTTGCTCAGCTCTAGGGATTTGCTGTACGATCGCAAGGCTTCATGAAAATCGCCCTGTCGTTCTTGGATTTCTCCCATCGCGAGGTACGCGTGTGCGTTCTTCTTGTTTATGCCTACCGCTTTCTTGAGTTCCTTGAGCGCGGAATCATAATCCCCTTTTTCAGCATAGACTGAGCCTAACTGCACGTAAATTGTCGATTCGCGCCCTTTACCCTTGGCCGCGAGATTGAGGTCCTGCAAGGCGCCGTCCAGGTCACCCTTCCGGAATCGGGCCGTGCCCCGGTTGGCGAGCGCCGGTGTGTAGTCGGGTCTGATTTCCAGCGCGCGGCTGTAATCCTCGATGGCCTTGTCGTAAAGGCCCTTTCTCTTCAAGGCCACGCCACGGTTGTTGTACGCCAGGTGATCTCGGGGATCCATCTGGATCGCGCGGGTGAAGAGCTCAATTGCGGCATCCAGATCGCTCCTCTTTAGCGCGTCAATGCCCTGGTTATAAGGCTCCACCGGGTCCTGCGCTCCAGCTAGGTGAAGCGGGGCAACGGCCAGGGCAAACACGAGGATGATGAGACATTTTCTCATGTGATTACAGAATCCTTGAATGAAATACTTACGTGTCCCCTTGTCTGCGGCAGGTCGGTTGCCGGGTCATCAGCCTCCGGACCTCTGTTGGAGATGGGAGGAGACACAAAACCAATGATATCAAAAATAACGCTGCAATGTCAATCTGTTAATGGCATCGCCAGAATGATGACGGCCGATTTTTCTGTAACATCGGAACATCAATTATTTTACTTGACACGTCACAAGACGCATGTTAAAGCCCCCCGTCAACGAAGCCCGGCAACGGGCCAATTTTTGACGCCTTCGCTTGAGTCTACGCCCTCAAGTTGTTCATGAAGGATCAGAACCAAAAGGAGGATTAGGTATGGTCACCAGATCTGTCGGCCTGCTCGTCGCACTCGCCCTCATTCTTGGAACCGCGTGCGCTCCGGAAGCAATCTCATGCGCCGCGTGTTATCCTCCGCCCGCACCTGCGTACTGCCCTCCGCCGGCACCGTGCCCGCCCCCTGCGTGCGGGCCGTCACCCCTGTTCGGTGCAGGATCTCTATGCGGCGGACTGCTGGGCTCGTGCACCAGCATTTGCGGGCTTGTGCTCAGCCTTCCATCTTTGGTGACAGCCGGACTCCTCGCACCTCCGCCTCCGCCACCTTTCGCGCCGTTTCCGTCCTGTGGACCGCCGGCCTGCGCTCCCATGCCCCAGCCGTGTCCGCCCACGCGGCCCGTCATGAAGTGTAAACCCGCGCCGGTGCAGATGTGTCCGCCTCCCACATGTTATGCCCCGGCAAATGTGCCGACATATCCACCGGTAGGTGCTTACGCTGGAGCCCCAGTTCCCGCGCTCATGGGACCCATTCCCGGCATAGCAACTTTTGCTGCGCAAATGCTCGAAATGCCCTTCAGGCTGGTTTCCGGCGGGCTTTCGCCTCTTCCGCCGCCGCCTCTGGCCCCTATAGCTGCGAAAGGAACAGATGAGCAGAAGTCAACTTTCGGGTGCTACTGGTAAGGGCTATAGCATTCAGGGTCGCTCCCGAGTGCCCAAAAGGAAAGCACTAAAGCACCGGACAGAGTGATCCGCTGAACCGAAAACGCACGAATTCAAAGATCCGGCCAAAGAACACTTCCGCCTGGCGGCTGGAATAAATGGGCCTGGTTGAAACGCCGCCCGGCAACACCGGAGAGGGGGCGGTTGGGACCCCTCTAATCGTGAACCCCAATCCTCCTAATTCCAGGGGACGGTCGCCGTCCCCTTTTTTTTTCAACTACCGTTTTCTCAAGGTTTCCTTGGTTTCTTCCTTTAGCCGCTTCTTGCGGTCTTTGGCTTGTTGCCGTGCCTGAAATTCCTCCCTAGCTCTGTCCAGGCGCTCCTGCTTTTCCAACTCCTCCGCCTCGCGTTGCTTTCTCAGTGCCTCATCCCGTAGTCTGGCCTCGTAGTCTCTCATCCGCTTTGCATCGACGATAAAGTTTTCGATTTTGCTCCAGTCCTCGTTGCCTCCGCCGCAGTCGCTAAGGTGTTTTTGGGCAAGTGACCCCGGGATGAGGTTCATAATCATTCCGCAGTGCGGGCATCGGTCGGAGTTCGGTTCCCCTGCCGGGCGGATTTCGAGAAACCCTTCCGCGATAAGCTCATCTTCAGTGCATTCTCGGCTGATCCAGAGGTCTCTTCCCTGGAGGTAACCCCAAGCGGGATGAGCTCGCCAGACACGCTCCAGGATGCGATCGGGTCGATCGCGGCGATAAGAGCGGGACGCCTGGTGAACCCAGAAGGTTTCTTGCTTTTCCACGGATGGCCCTCTCCAGGAAGCAGCGAATTCTCGCTCAGGACAGGTATGCATTTGCCCACTACCGGATACTCCAAGCTTACAGCGAGATCCATATACTCGTCAACGGCGGTCCTTCAGCGAGGGAGCCTGTGTGCCTTCCTTAGTGCAGGGCCGGCGCTTGACAGCGTAGCGGTGCATTGAATACAGTCGAACGGGCCTAGTCCCTTCTATACGAACGAAGTTGGACGGGGCGCCGCGAGGTCAGGAGGTGACGCGATGGATGAATACCCAGAGACACAGGGCTTGCCCGCGGTCCTGATCACTGCTGTGGGAAGCCTCCCTCACGAGGACGCGGGAGATGCTGTGGACTTGATCCTGCGAAGTTTGTCCAGCGCACCTCACACGCCGCAGCTCTCTCGCGCTAAGCTCCTGGAACAGATGTGGATTCAATTCAGTGAAGGTCTGCCCCGCTTCCGCGTGGACTTGGACGAGAAGAGCTATTTTTTCGATACGTCGGGAGACGCATCCTCTGAACTGGAGCGATTTTACAGCGCATATCTGGACGTTAGCAGTGGAGGATCTCCAGAGGCATTTGCTATAGGGCCGGAATATGGGGGCGGAATACACACCTTCTTGCAGCGGCTTCAGCAGGAAGGAACCAAGAAGCCTTTTATCAAGGTTCAGGTTACCGGCCCGCTCAGCTTCGGGCTCACAGTCACAGACGAAAATGGGAAGCCCATTTTTTACCATCCTTTCTTCCGTGACGTGGTTGTGCAGTCCACGGGACTGAAAGCTGCTTGGCTGGTAGATCAGTTCAAACCCTTTGCCGAAGAAGTGATCGTCTTCTTCGATGAACCGAGTTTGAGCGCGTACGGGTCTTCTGCGTTCCTGGGGGTATCGCGTGACGACGTCATCCAGTCGCTTAACGAGGCTTTTGCGCTTACCTTGGACCGAGGAGGCATCCCCGGAGTTCACTGCTGTGGGAATACGGACTGGAGCATCCTAATGGAAACCGCGACGCGCATCATCAACTTTGATGCCGTGGATTATATGGAGACTATCCCGCTGTACGCGACTCAGCTTTCTCAATTCCTCGCCAGAGGGGGCGCACTTGCGTGGGGCGCGGTGCCCAATGATGGACGCATAAAGGGGGAGAGCGTTGACGGGATACGGCGACGATTGCGCGACGGGATAGAACTCCTGGTCAAATCGGGCGTAGATCGGGCCCTCGTGCAGAAGCGGCTCATCGTGACGCCTGCCTGTGGGTGTGCAGGCATGACTGTGGCGGAAGCAGAGATGACCTATCGTCTCCTGGAAGCATTAGATAATGAAGGAGTGGGCCTTTTGCCCGAACAATGACATTGGGTCGTTCTGAGCGACACGTGCGTCCGGCCCGGTTGAATCCTCCTTTTTTGTCGTTGGGGGGCTTTTTTGTGAGCGGAACGGCATTATTCTATAGAGTGGGCCGGGCATCGCACGTCGAGAAGTCGGCACACGCTAATCGGTGAAAGGACACATATATGGGATTGACGTTGGCAGTTGCGGGAAAAGGCGGGGTCGGCAAAACCTCGGTAAGCGCGCTTATGATAAAAGCGCTGATCGATTCCGGGCGAAGGCCCCTGCTTGCAATCGACGCGGATTCCAACTCGAATTTGCATGAGGTCCTCGGGATCAGGGAGCCTAGAAGCGTGGGGTGCGTCCGAGAAGACGTCCGCAAGATGGGGGACGATATACCGGGAGGCATGACCAAAGACCGCTTCATGGAATATCAGATCCAGGCGTGTCTGGAAGAGACCAAAGATCTGGACCTCCTTTCCATGGGCCGACCGGAAGGCCCCGGATGCTACTGCATGGCGAATAACATTTTGCGGGAGATCATCTCTAAGGTCACGTCGAACTACTCCCATGTGATCGTAGACAACGAAGCGGGCATGGAACATCTGTCCCGCAGGACAGAAGAAGAGGTGGATCACCTGTTCATTGTCTCCGATCCCGCTCCGCGCAGTCTTCGAACCATCGGGCGCATTTTGGAGCTGCTCCAAGAGCTGGAGGGGCGGATTCACCACACGCATCTCATCATTACGAGAGTCGATGGGTCGCCCGAGGACCTGCCTGAGAACGTGAAGAAGGAAATCGACCGACTCCCGTTTTCGCCGGAAGCGTATGTGCCGTATGACGAGAAGTTGGTGGAACTGGATCTCCGGGGAGATCCGCTGGTCAAGATTTCATCTGACTCGTCTGCGTACCAGGCAATCAAGAAGCTGCTGGAGAATATCGGGATATTGAACTAGACAGCGAATGTTGGATTCGGCGCTTTGACATTAGCTGTGCCAAGACCGGATTCGTCGAGGCTAGCGAATCGGCAGCGTAATTGACACAAGGAAACGCGTTTCCAATTTTGTAACAGGGATGGGACTGGCAGCGGTCCCAACGATATCAGGGGGAGGTAATTGTTATGACAAAGGCTGAATTGATCGATCGAATTGGAAAAGGCGCGGGGTTGTCCAGAAAAGAGGCCGCGTCGGCTTTGGATGCTCTTCTGGCCGCGGTCCGAGGATCCTTGGCCGGGAATGAGCCTCTCCGAATTCCAGGGCTCGGAACATTCAAAGTGGCACAGCGCAAGGCTCGGACGGGTATTAATCCGCGAACCGGCCGGACCATGTCGATTCCCGCTGCTCGGGTGCCGAAGTTCGCTGCCGCGAAGGCGCTGAGAGAGTCTGTATCCTCCGGCAGAAGCGCACCGCGCGCGGGCGCCGGACGCGGCGCAGGCACTATGGGCCCCGCGTGCGACGACATCAGCGACCCCATTCGAAGAGCAATGTGCAAGGTTTGTGGTATGCCTGTTCTCGGCGAACTGCCCTTTTGCAAGGAACATGAACCGCCTGTGCCGTAACAGACGTGGGGGACGGCTGCCCCAGGCACCGCGGTTGAAGCTGCCGAACGGCATTGAGTGTGCATGATTTCCATTGACGGCTCCCAATATTCGGGAAGCGGCACAATACTACGCTATGCGCTAGCGTTGGCAACGCTCGTCTGTCAGCCATTGCAGGTGAAGAATATCAGGGCGAGACGCCCGAAACCCGGTCTGCGACCTCAGCATCTGGCCGCGGTGGTTGCGTGCTCCCGCATATCCGGCGGCAGAGTGGAGGGCGCTGAGGTTGGTTCCTCAGAAATCCTCTACGAACCCGGCTCCACAATTATGCCAGGTGAATACCGCTTCGACGTTGGCTCTGCGGGCTCGACCACGCTACTTGCTTTCTCTCTAAGCATTCCCGCCCTCTTCGCGGCCGGCACCACCAAGTTTCTCCTCACCGGCGGCCTGTTTCAAGATTTCGCGCCCAGTCTATTTCACATGCAGCACTGCCTGCTGCCACTGCTGGAGCGGATGGGAGCCAAGATCGGGATGACTATGATACGACCGGGATACGTACCCCGAGGACAAGGAAAGGTTGAGGTGACGGTTCATCCTGCCCAGTCCGCGCTGAATCCTCTGGCGGCAGTGGGGCAGGGCACGATAGCGCAAGTCCGGGGAATATCCCTCGCGTCTCATCTGACTGACCAGCAAGTGAGCACACGCATGGCCGACACGTGCAGGTCTGTGTTGGAGCAGAGAGGTCTGTCGGTCAAGATCGAGACGTTCGATGAGGTCAGCGCAGCTCAAAAAGGAGCCGCGCTTTGCATCTGGGCCGAATCGGACGCCGGCGCAGTCCTGGGCTCGGACATGGCGGGCGCGCCAAGACGGCCATCAGAGAAGATAGCCAAGTCTGTCGCGACCCATTTCCTGGAAGACTTAGACTCAGGCGCGACGGTGGATCGTCATTTGGCAGATCAGCTCATCATCTTTGGGGCCCTGGCGCGTGGCGTCACAATGTACACTATCCCCCGCATGACGGAACACGTGGAATCCAATCTCTGGCTGGTCAAGGAAATTCTGGGCGCACATGCAGAGATCATTAACAACGTTTTGACCATTCATGGGGTCGGGCTGGAACCTCGTGCCCGGTCGTAGCTCTAGGAATAGCTAGGCGTGCCGTGTTATGAGGGGGGCTCGGGAATCCTCTTGGCCAGACCCTTGGAGCGCAGCAGCTGCAGCCGTTTCTTAACGGCTTCCTTGTTGCGACCTTTGAGGAGTGCTGCAATGGCCCGATTGCTCACGGGCATGGTGAGCACCACGAGATCTTCCCTCAGAGTCCAAGCCTTAGTGGACGAGTTTCTCTTGAGATTAAGCAGTAATTTCAATTCTTTGGGGGTGAACTGTTTGAGAAGAGCGTAACTCTCCTTGATCCTTTCGAGCCGGGCCCTGACCGCACTCTCGGCAGCCGACGGCTCCACGACGACCGGCACACCACGGGTCTCCTTTTTAGGCCGGGGAGGGGGAGGCGCCTTAGGCTTTGGCTTCGCCTTGGGTTTGGGTTTTGGTCTTGGCTTCAATTCCGGTTTTGGCTTTGGTTTTGCCTTCAATTCCGGTTTGGGTTTTGGCTTTGGTCGAGCCTTTCCCGTAGAGGTCTTCGAAACAGCCTTTCCCCGTTTTGGGGTCTTTTGCCTTTTCTCAGCCACAATGCCCCCTCTCGTGACTGCCCGAACTTCGGAGATTTGCCAAAGATGCGCTGGCCGCGGTACGGATTTCACCTCGCCATGATAATCGTAGAAAGCTCAAGGCCAGAGCTTTCGGGAGGCATAACAGCACCGATATCTCGCGCATCTCCGCGGATCCGCGTGGTTCAGCGGTTAGGATCGGGGGAAGCAATTGAGGATTCACCCAAGAGAGCAATCAGTTCTCACAACCGTGCAGGACCGCGAAAAACCCGGTTGTCACCACCAGGACGGTCCAAGAATCCGATAGGATACCGTGCGTCCCTGGGCGGTGCTATCCGAGGCTAATGCAGAGCCACCCGGATAAACTTGCCGCATTGTATCCGTTCGCGGTGAACTCCCTTTACCGGTTTCCGGTCTCTTTTGTCTTATCCTCTGAGGCGCCTGTGCCGAGTCCGACGGTCGGCCTGCCTGCGGAACCACCTGCCTTGGGCTTCTCGCGGGCACGGAAGATCCACTCCCATCCGAATAGGTGACCGAATACTCACCCGGGTGCGAGGTTGACTGCTGCTCCCCGGACGAGGACTCGGAACCGCCTTGTCCGCTTATATTATACGACGGGGCCATTCCACGAAAGTAGCTCGGACCTTCCTCCCAGAAGATAGGACCGCATCAGCCTCCAGCCCAGCACGTTCCCGCACTGAGGAAGCTGAACAGATAAACCCCGACGCACAAGCGTCTCAAAAAAGACATTATGCCCTCGGAATTACAGGTGCTTTCTTGCACGAATTAATTATTTTAATACAAAGCCGACCATTTGTCATTCTTTTTTCCCGGCTGCCTCGACGCTCCATCAGCTCTCTCCACGAATGCGGAAAAACTTCCGCTTGCCCACCTGTAGGAGCTGCTCCTCTGAACTGAGAGCAATCTCCGCGGTCGGATCGCTAACGCGGGCCCCATCGAGTCTGACTCCACCCTGGGTAATGAGTCGCCGAGCCTCGCCTTTGGAAACACCTGCGCTGGACGCGATAATGTCGCAGGCCGGCAGGGCGCTCTGCGTAAAGGTTCGCAGGGGAATTTCATCGGGGATCTCTTTCCTCTGCACCACTCTTTCGAAATGCTCTTCGCCTCGTTTTGCCGCAGCCTGATCGTGGTACTCGGTAACGATACTCCGAGCAAGCGCCTTCTTGATTTGCATGGGGTGGAGAGGGTCTCCAGCCTCTAAGTGCTCGTCGATCCGTTCCAGGGCCTGAGAATATTGATTTACCAGTTGTTGGTCCACACCGGTCAAGAGCGTGAAGTACTTCACGACCAAGTCATCCTTGATCGACATGACCTTGCCGAACATTTCTTCCGGGCTGTCATCCACCCCAACATAGTTCCCTTCGGTCTTGCTCATCTTCTTGGATCCGTCCAGACCCTCGATCAGGGGGGTCATGATGACGATCTGCGGAGGTTGCCCGTACTGGATCTGGATGTCGCGGCCGGCCAGGAGGTTGAACTTTTGATCGGTACCACCCAATTCCACATCACATTTTAGCGCTACCGAATCATAGCCCTGCATCAATGGGTAGAGGAACTCGGTGATGGAAATGGGACTGCCCTCCCGGTACCGCTTCTCAAAGTCGTTGCGCTCCAACATGCGAGCTACCGTGGACCGATAGGCAAGACCCAGACAGTCCTCGAAGGTCATCTCATCGAACCATTCGCCGTTGTGTCTGATTTCGGTCTTCTCTTCGTCGAGGATTTTAAAGACTTGATCTTTAAAGGTCTTTGCATACTCCATCACCTGATCCCGGGTCAACCGCACTCTCCCCTCGCTGCGCTCGGTGGGATCGCCGACCCGCGCGGTGAAACTGCCAATGAGAAAGATCGAGGTGTGTCCAACATCCTGGAAATGCTTCAGTTTTCTGATGGTCACCATGTGGCCCAGGTGGATATCCGACGCGGTTGGGTCAACTCCCAGCTTGATCCGCAATGGTCTCCCCGACTTGATGCTCTGAAGAATACGATCCCGCATCTCGTTCTCGTGGATGATTTCCTCCACTCCACGCATGATGTGCTTCATCTGGGTTTCCGCGTCTGGGAATGCCATGTCTCGTGCCCCGGTCAGAAATTCGCCGCGCCGGCCCCATGTTCACGGTCGGGCTCTGACGAATAGCCCATATTCCTCTCACAAAGTCAAGGATAACGCTCAATCACTCGTCCACGTGTTTCGCGAGCGTTTGCACGTATCGGTGAAGCGTCGAATGGGTTGCTGAGAGGACCTTTGTCCATCGCCAGGCCGGTGCAGCGTACAGGCTTGTGTCCCAACGCGCAAATCCGGGTCTCACTCGCGCGAAGCCCGGATTCACGTAGGGGAAAATGCTCGCCTGTTGAATTTATTATAGTCTCTTGGGCTCGGGAATCCAAGAGTTTCGCGCGCATGGGGTATTTGGTGAAAAAAAAGCCCGTTGCTCGCAACGGGCTGAAGGAAGGATTAGGTTTGGTTTGTCGCGAGACAGAAACAACCACATTATAAATATGTTGTCAAGTATTTTTGAAGTTAATTGTCCATTTTTCTCACACGATTTCTCGCGGTACTATATAACTAAGCGATATTGCATGTTAAACAGGGCCTTTTGGGGATTCCCGCCGACCGTTCAATACCTCACCCAACCCTGCGCTCAACCGCTCCTTATTCCCGATTCTTCGCGAAAGAATGCGCCCTTTATCCCGGAGTCGCTGGAAACTTGGTGCCACGGATGCGTCACGCCTCGCGGGACTCATCCGTGCTTGCCATTATCGGCCGATGGCCAACCGGAACTCCTCCAGTAAGAGAATCTGATGCTATGGGCGTCATGACGGAGCAGCCCCTGCACGGATGAGCCTTCGGCACATCCGTGGCACCAGAATCCACCGGAGCGCTTTCATGTTCCGTTGGAACTGACCGGATGCCGCAGTTAGCAGAAATGACAAGGTAGTCCTCTGCAAATCGGGCTACGAGATTGCCCATCACTGAACGGGCTCGAGGATTCCCGGAGGTGTCCAGAGGGTCTAACGGAGAAGAGAGACTTGTTGGCGGCCCTGGGGCGGTTTCTTCAGAGCTTTTTGCTGCACGGGGATGAGGATCTTTTCGCCGGGTTTGAGCTTTCGCTTCAGGTTTACATCCGGGTTAAGAGTGGCCACCTGGTCCTTGTTTACGCCGTAGCGCCGGAGGATTCGAGGGAGGCTCTCTCCTCTATTGACCACGTGGACGAGGTTCGTTTGAGCGGCCTCGGTGGGCGCGGAGCGCAGTCCCGCGATGAGGGTCGTCTTTTTGCCTAACGGGACTCGTACTGGATATTCCGAACCGTTATTCGGGGTAATGCCTCTGATCAGCGCAGGGTTGCGCGAGCACAGGTCATCAGGATCCACGCCGCAGAGCTGTGCCAGGCTGGCGAGCGAGTACTTCCCGTCTATTGGGACCACCTCGTAGTTGGAGCGGTACGGTTCGTTGTTCAGGGCCTTGAAACCAAACTTTTCCGGGGAGTTCGCGATCTGCGCGATTGCCTGGAACCTCGGCCAGAATTCCTTTGTTTCCCGTCTCAGATGCTTGCTGCTGGATATCTCTTCGTACTCGTTGGCGTCTTCCTTGCTCAGCACCTTATTGAGCTTGTTTTCGCCCGAGTTATACGCGCTCAGGGCCAAGCGCCAGCACCCGAACATTCCGTACAGATCTTTCAGGTACAGCATGGCCGCGCGGGTGGATTTTACCGGATCGAGGCGCTCGTCTACCCATGAATCGACTCTGAGTCCGTAGCTTCGCGCGGTCGCGGGCATGAATTGCCACATCCCCAGCGCGTTTGCCGGCGAACGGGCTTCGGGATTAGCCCCGGATTCAAGCATGAACAGGTACGCGATTTCCACAGGGAGCCCGTGCTCTCTCGCCACGGACTTGACCATGGGCAGGTGTTCTTCTGCGCGCCCCAGATATTTCTTCATGGTGTCACGAGACTCGTACGCGTAGTGTCGGACAAAGCGCCGGACCCGTGGGCCGCTTTCTTCTACGGGTATGGAGGGATACTTATTGAGTTTTGGAGCTGGGGCAGGGGCTTTTGAAGAACCCCCGCTGAATGCGGAAGCAAGGGAGCCTGCCAGAGGTATCTTCTCGACCATGGGTTGCTTGACGAGGGCCGAATTTGACCCGCAGCCAGCGGTGAGGACCGCGATAGCCAGCACGGACAGGCACAACCGTATTGTTAACCTGCCGGACCAGAGACGCGCAGCGGTTTTGGTAAATGCCAAGACCGGGTTCACTGACCCATCTCCATCCCGCAAATGGAAAAAGCTAAATAATACCGCATCATGGCGACGCACATCATACCATACTTCAAGATCCTGTCAACGCGAAAGCGCATTCCCGCAGGCCATATGCGGTCCGAATTTACTGTCCCGCATTGAGAGGGCGATTTATGGGACGAGTGTGATGGTTATGGATTGAGGGGTAACGTCCAAAGCGCCGGCGGACCGCGCCAGCACTGTGCTCGCCAGACGCAGGCCCGCAGGCGCCTTGCTTTCCGAAGAGAACCGCTCCAGGGGGCACCGGCCTGTGCTCCAATTCAAGTTGACTACGAGCTTCCCATCAGCCTCCGCGGTGCTCATCATCACTCGTGCCGTGTAAGGAAGGCCCGATTCGCGGTGCCACTCGCCGATGGCTTGAACGGTTTCTCTCGCGTGGGCAAGGGCATGTACCACAACGTCTTCTGCTAATTCACGATTGGCAGCGGATAAGGGAGGGAGCTCCGTTTGGTGATCTTTAAGGAGGTCCAACCCGCGAGCTGTGAACTGCTGGTCCATTTTGTGACACACGCTGTCGATCAGCTCATGCAAAGGAATCGAGGCTGGCGACGACGCTTGGGCTTTATTGAAAGCTCTGAACTCCTGAATAAGTGCACCGGCACGCTTCACTTGCGACGCTATCAACTCCAGACGATCGCAGATAACCTTCTTTTCATCCTCGGGAATAGGTAGTTTCTCTAAGCGTAACTGCAAGACCTGAGCCGCGATCATAATCGCGTTTAGAGGCTGAACAGCCTCATGCGCAAAGCTCCCAACCACCTCTCTTAGGGTGCAGAGTCTCAGCAGCTCTCTATCAGATATGAGTGCATCCTGCTGCATGGATAACTCCACAGAAAGGAAGGCCCGTCATATTGCCCGTAGGAACTCCTCGCATGACCGGCACGATCGACCGCTCCGGGAGATGTCGATCAGCGGGCGTATTCGACGGCTCTTGCTTCTCGGATCACGACAATTTTGATCTGTCCGGGGTACGAGAGCTCTTTTTCGATTTTCTTGCGGATCTCTTTAGCCAGGAGGGCGAGTCCTTCATCACCGATGTTGGAATTCTCAACAATAATGCGCACTTCTCTCCCGGCTTGAATAGCGAAAGACTTACCCACCTCTTTGAAGGAATCAGCGATTCTCTCCAGGTCTTCCAATCGCTTCACATAGTTTTCGAGCATTTCTCGGCGCGCGCCCGGCCGTGCAGCAGAAAGGGTATCCGCGGCCTGCACCAGGACGGCCAGGGTGCTGGTCGGCTCTTCGTCGCCGTGATGAGCTGCGATTGCGTTTACGATAAGAGGAGGCTCGCCGTAGCGTCGCGCAATCTCTGCGCCGATAATCGCGTGAGCGCCTTCTACTTCGTGATCAACGGCTTTGCCGATGTCGTGGAGAAGCCCGGCTCTCTTGGCCTTCTTCTGGTTGAGTCCCAATTCTGCGGCCATGATGCCTGATAGGAAAGCCACTTCGATGGAATGCTGATAGACGTTTTGGGCAAACGAGGTGCGGTACTTGAGCTTACCTACGAGTTTGATCAGCTCGGGATTGATCCCGTGCACGCCAACGTCAAAACTGGCCTGTTGGCCCGCCTCCTGGATGGCTTCCTCGATCTCCTGACTGACTTTCTTGACCACTTCTTCAATACGTGCAGGATGGATCCGGCCGTCGGATATGAGTCGTTCCAATGATATGCGAGCTACTTCCCGGCGCACGGGATTGTATCCGGAGAGTATTACGGCCTCAGGAGTGTCGTCGATGATGAGGTCTATGCCGGTGGCCGCTTCCATTGCTCGAATATTGCGACCCTCTCGCCCGATAATCCGGCCCTTCATCTCTTCGTTTGGGAGAGGCACCACCGAGACGGTGCGTTCGGCCACGAAATCGGCAGCGTAGCGGTTGATGGCCGAGCCTATGATTTCTTTGGCCTTCTTGTCCGACTGAGCTTTTGTCTCTTCTTCGATGAGTCGGATGATCCGGCCGCTTTCAAGCCGAGTCTCTTCCTCGGCTCTCTTGAGGATCATCTCTTTGGCCTCGTTCATGGAGAGGCCGGCCAGTTGTTCGAGTTTTTGCGACTGTTTTGCTATGAGCTGGTCCGCTTCCTTCTCCTTCTCCTTTACTCTGCCGTGGGCGCTTTCTATCTCCTTTTCTCGTTTGGCCAGAGTGGCTTCTTTTCCTTCGATCTGACCGGACTTTCTCTCCAGGTTTTCTTCTTTTTTGAGAAGTCGTGCTTCCCGCGAGGCCAGTTCGCCACGTCGATCCTTGATTTCGTTTTCGAGTTCAGTTCTGGATTGAAAGAGCTTATCTTTGGCCTGGAGCAAGGCTTCCTTCTTTATTGTCTCAGCCTCTTTGTTCGCCGTTTTGAGAATCTCTTCGGCGTCCGCTTTGGCTGTTTGCATCCGGCTCTTGTCGAGTATTCTGGCAGCGGCGTATCCGGCCGCGATCCCCACCAAGCACACGACAAGGGCGGGAATCAAATAGGTGATCGATTCCACGACCCTCCTCCGTCCTGAGGTTATTTTTTGACGCGATGCTGAGCGGGAAGAGACCTCTAGGGAAGCAAACGCTGGGAAATATCAACTGATGGCGGACAAGCTGTCCTCGAACATGTTGCCCAGGTGAAGTCTACCGACATATATGCTACATGATCCCCCGAACTTCGATCCAGAGGCTTCTTTCCACATCCCGGTGTCCTTGAAAACTGCTTTTAATCTCCTCGTGGTCTGGAGGAATCCCCCGCAATCAGCCGTGGCGACAGTACTTTTGAACCTGGTTTCCCAGGTGGGACCCGTAAGTGCTGTTTCAGGCTTCCTGCTGCAAGGCAGGCTTGCTCACCACAGCCGGTTATGGATCCCCGCTCTCGCGTGTTGGCTCAAAAAATACCTGTCACTCACGCACCGCGCAGGGGGTATTGCCTCCATTCACTCGTTATGATCGCTCTCTTTGAGAAGCTTAGCCGCTTGTTCTTCGGGCTCCTTACCCGGCGTATCCTGGCCTTTCCGACAATGGAACAGCTCATCAGTGACATTGAGGAGTGTCAGTATAACCAGGTCCAGGGTAGAAACCACTCGGGCGCGGCGTTGAATCTCCTCCGCTTTTCCATTGATAAATTCCGTCAGCTTCTCAACGTACTTTCGATTGCCATGTCCTTTCACAGTGTAGTCTCGGCCGAACAGGCGTATTCTAACCGCTTCAGCCGACTCGACCAGCTCCGTATCGACCTGTGGCGCCCGATCAACTCCGTCCGGTGTCAGGTGATCGCCTCCAGCTTATCGAGTATCCTGTCAAGCCGGACTTTGGCCGACTTGTGGTCCTTTTGAAGTCTCTTGAGCGTGCGGTCAAGCTCGCCTATCCGCTTGTCTCGCGTCTCAAGCTCTCGCGAGAACCGCTCCTGTTCTTTTTTCGCAAGATCGTTCTGCTCGATCAGCTGGGTCATTTTTGCTTCCAGCAGAGCGAGCTTATCTGAGTCCATAGGAAGGCTCCTGAATGATTTTAAGAATTATTTTAATTATATTTTGTTACGTCTATGTGTCAAGGAATAAGATGAAGACCTGGGTAATGATTCAGTTAGTAGCGGCTCATAGCTGTCATTGCGAGCGCAGCGAAGCAATCTCAGCGCTAATGGACCGAGATTGCATCGTCCCCCGGATCGAGTCCGGGGTCCTCGCAATGACAGATTGCTTCAAACTCCTCCACGTGACCGAATGATTACAGACTTGGTCTCCACTCATCTGTACGACGGCAAGGGCCTCAACCGCGTCGTCGCGAGGAAGGCCCTATCAAGTAAGTCTACCCTTGTACAGACGGATACCTTCGGAGGTGAGTTTCTGGATCTTCCTCAGGAAAGTGTTACGGCTCATTCCCAGTATCCGGGCAGCTTGCACCTTGTTCCCGCGGCTGCGCTCCAGAGCTTTGATGATAAGCCGTTTTTCTACTTCCCCGATAATCAACGGGTGAATGTCGTGGATATTGTTGTCCGCCAGGTACTCCACGAGCATATCGATGGAGTTGCCGATGCTGTTCTTCAGCAACGTATTGACCTTGCCGGGCGATTCGCGCGCCTCTTCTCGACCTTTTGTCCCACCCGTCATGTCACCCTTCTCAGTTGTCATGTGATCACGTGAGCGTCAAAGAACTCCCTGACCGATTCCAAGATCCTGTCAGGGTCTTCAAGTCGGAGGACTGCCTTCCGGAATTGGCCTGCGGTCGGCAACCCTTTTGAATACCAGACCAGGTGCTTACGCATCCTGCGCACGGCAGAGGCCCGGTCGATCCATTGCAGCTCGTCCTCATAATGGTCGCAAATGAGCTCGCGAAGTGAGTACTGCTGCGGCTTAGGTGTATCCACGCCGGAAAGGGCTTGCATCACCCTGCCTGGGACCCAGGGCCTTCCCAGGGCGCCTCGTCCGATCATCACACCGTCGCACCCCGAATTCTGAATCATGGCCACGGCGTCCGCCTCGTTAAATACGCCACCGTTCCCCAGGACCGGTATCCGGACCTTCGCCCTGACCTCTCCCAGGAGGCTCAAAGAAACCGGTCCCGAATGCCCCTTGGACCGAGCCCGAGAATGCACCACCACCGCGTCCGCGCCTTCAGCCTCGATTACCCTGGCAAAGTCAGGCGCATTCAGATTTGTCTCGTCCCAGCCGGCTCTAATTTTTACCGTTACCGGAATCGTCACCGCGTGCCGAACCGCAGCGACGATCTTTGCGGCCAGCAGCGTATTCTTCATCAGCGCGGCTCCTGCGCCGTCTCGGACTACCTTCTTCACCGGGCATCCCATGTTGATGTCCACGCCGAACGCTCCCCGATCTTGCACAATGCAGGCCGCCCGGCCCATCACCGCGGGTTCCTTGCCATAGAGCTGAAAGATCGTGGGGACCGTGTGCCCGTTCAACTCCATGGTCCGAAACGCGTAGCCCTCTGCAACCCCCCGGGCGCTGATCATCTCCGTCCACAGCGCCGATACGCCGAACCGTTGCACCATGCGCCTGAAGGGAGGATCAGTGACTCCGGCCATCGGAGCCAGGACCACCTTCCCGCTGAGTTCAATCTTCCCGATCCTCATCGGCCGTCTTAGGGCCCTGACCCTTCCTCAAGTCGTATATCTTCTGCTTGGCTCTACTCACCGCAAGCGATCGCGGAGGCACATCACGGGTGATTGTGCTGCCCGCGCCGATTAGACTCCCTTCCCCGATTTCCACCGGAGCCACGAATTGCACGTCGGATCCGATGAAGCACTTATCATGAATAATCGTCCGGTGTTTCTTCCGTCCGTCGTAATTGCACGTAATCGTCCCACAACCGATATTCACGTTCTTGCCGATGGTGGAATCCCCCAGATACGTCAAATGGGATGCTTTGGTGCCGTCTCCCACCACGCTCTTCTTAACCTCGACAAAGTTTCCGATGCGTGCATTCTTGCCGATCTGAGCTTCCGGCCTCAGATGCGCCATGGGCCCGATGGACGTGCCGTCCTGGATCTCGGCCGAGGTAAGCCGGGACCCCAGCAAGATGTTTACCCGATCGCCGATTTTACAGTCCCGAATGATCACTCCCGGCTCGATCACGCAGTCTTTTCCGATGCGAGTGGCGCCGATAAGAGTCACGCCAGGGTGTATCACAGTGTCCGGCCCCACTTCGACCCCGTGATCGATATACACGGTGCTCGGATCGAGCAATGTCACGCCTGAAAGCATCATCTCCGTCCGAACACAATCCCAGACAACCTGAGAAACCGCAGCCAGATCCGCCCTGGTGTTCACTCCCGCGACCTGTTGGGAGTCCGGAAGAATGAAGCCCTCGACCGGAATGCGTTCGCGAACGGCTTCCGCAACGATGTCGGTAAGATAGTACTCTCCCTGAGCATTCTGCGATCCTACACGCTCCAGCAGCGAGAAGAGCAAACCGGAATCCACAAGGTAGATGCCGGTATTTGTTTCATTGATTGCTCGTATTGCTTCGTCTGCGTCTCGCTCCTCCACGATCCGGGTTACCGCTGAAGTTCCATCCCGCACGATGCGGCCGTAGCCTCGCTGGTCTTGAAGAATCGTGGTCATCACCGTCAATCGGCTTTGGCGCTCCCTGTGAAAACCGAGAAAGGCCCCAAGCGTCTCAGGTCGTATCAGAGGCGTGTCTCCGCAGAGAATCAGAACGTCACCGAGGAAATCTTTCAGCAAAGGTGCGGCAAAGCCTACCGCGTGCCCGGTCCCCAGCTGGGGCTCCTGAACGACAAACTCGATGCCTGAAACTTGCAGCGCCTGTTTGACAAGGTCGGCCTGGTGACCGACCACCAGAATCACCTTTTCAAGGCTAATCGCTTGCACCGCGTCAAGCACATACGCGATCATCGGCCTACCGGCAACCGCATGGAGCACCTTGCAACGGTCGGACTTCATCCGAGTGCCTTTGCCCGCGGCGAGTATAACGGCTGCGCAGTTTTTCATGGAACCCTTTGCTGGCAATGAGAAAATGCACGCGGCAACCATATCCGCTGATGAATAGGCTTGTCAAGGGTGATCTCCGGCTGCGGGTAGCCATTCATACCGCTTCGCTTTCAAAGAGGTAAGAATCGGGGGGGGGGGGGGGGTTTTATAAGTAAGACCACCCCCCCCCCCCCCCCCCAACACACAAAAAAAAGTAAAC
>JBFLZC010000004.1:176651-416044 GCA_040756375.1 Thermodesulfobacteriota bacterium | reverse complement strand
TCCACCCCGCCTCACGGCGACGCAGTTACAGTCGGCTACAGGGTGTAGCGTACTCCTGGAGAGGACTTACACCTCTCTGACTATATGCGCTCACGGGCGCACCATTCCCGCGAAAGCGGGAATCCAGTCTATTCAATAACTTCTGGACCCCCGCTTTCGCGGGGGTGACGGGATGCATTTCAGTTAACTATTTGGAATCACACGCCGAGTTCCTTTAAGCTAACGCCTATGGGGGACAGGGGGCACTGGAGGGTGATGTCTAGCCGATCTTATTAGGCGATGCCGGGTCCAGGAAGCCATCTGAGAAATCTGCGGAGTTTTCCTGCTCCCGGACGCGCTGGCAAGACTCAGGAGTTTTTGGGGAATCCTGCAAACCCTCTCCGCTGACAGCAGAGGGTTCTTCCGCCTCCCCGCCCTTGATGGGAGGGGAACGGGGAGGGTGATATCTAGCCGATCTTATTAGCCGATCCCAGGTCCAGGAAGCCATCTGAGAAATCTGCGGAGTTTTCCTGCTCCTGGCCGACGCACCTGCCAATTGCTAAGACTACCGAATATTCCAACCTGACCGCAGTGCGCAGAATTATTCCAACCTGAATGATAGAGACCGATCCCTCTCGTTATGCTCCTGCTCATATGAGGAGGATGAGGATATGGATCAGTGCCGTGCTGGAAAGCGTTCGGGTCCAGCGGTCCTTTCCTTGACTTTGCGCGCCTCTCTTGTGTTGAAAGGGCCGGGCCACAAGGTCTAGAGGAGTCACTGGGGATGGGGTCCCGGAATTGGAGTTTCTCCATCTTTGAAACCGACGCTCCGTAGAAATAAAGGTGCTTTGGTGAAGCCTGAACCGGAGATTTTCATGAAAACTCGACGCATTCCGAAGATGGCAAAGTTAAGGGTGACTGTGGTTCTGCGTGTAATGCTGATTCTGTGGGTTATCTCCGCCTTCTATGTTTATGGCGAACCTCCACGTGACTACAGTTTCAGTTTTTACGCGTGGAGTTCCTGCCACTCGAAGGACCAGGAGATTCCCTGTTCCAAGAACTCTTTGCGAGATTCGTTTGAAGCTGGTCGCAATGTGGTCCTGGTGCGTAAAGAAGGTATATGTGCCGCGCGGATCACTGGCCCATGCACCTATTGTGACAATTACGGATTGCACAAAGGCTCGCAATTTGCAGTGGCTGAAGACTGCCAGCAGGGCTTCAATGTTGCAATAGTCGGTGTCGATCGGACTGCGGTTCATGTGCTTTCGCCGCAGGAGGACAAATCTCCCCTACCTAAAGATGTAGAACTGGAAGCACGCCGGCTTCTTTCGACATCGTTAGGACGCCTCGATGGCCCCGCAAAGGTACTCGATGAGCCGCCTAGAGCGTTGCGAGTGAAACACGACATACTTCTCCTGTTCGTCAAGTATGAAGTTCTCAAGTCAGGGCGCATAAAGGATAGGGAAGACGGGGCCCATCAAGCACCAGTACTAATTATGGATAATAACGTCTTTCCATTACCCTTTACCTATGGCCATATCTTCTTCTCTGTGGACGGCAAACTTCATCTCGCTTGCACTGTGGCAGGCCCCTTAGCTGCTCGCACATACCGAAAACTCTATGACCTCTCGGGTGAAACACCGAGGAAGGTGTATGACGAACATGAAAGAATGAGCGCCCACGGCACCGAGAAGAGTCCAGCAAGAATGACTCCGCAAGATAGAACTACTCGAGGAGATGCCGCAAGTGAATTGGGTCTCAAGATTTTGTCAGGGAAAAGGGTCATCAGGGAAAAGGGTCAGGTCTGCTCTTGGCTCACCTTTCGGGGACACCATACATAACTAGCGATTCCGATGAGAAGTAATCGTATTCTTAGGCCATGGCCAGGTTAGCACGCGTATCAGCTCCCAGAGTACCACACCATGTTACGCAACGAGGAAATCGTCGGCAACAGACGTTCTTTTGTGAGGAGGACTACGAGGCATACATCGAGCTCATGGCTGAGTGGTGCTGCCGTTGGAGCGTGGCGGTATGGGCGTAGACTCACCGCAAAGACCGCGGAGCACGCGGAGACAAAACAGAGAAACAGGTCTCTCTGCGATCTCAGCGTTCTCCGCGGTAACCTCCTATTCTCTTGCGGCACGAGCGCACAGGTAGACCGTCGGGAGATAATGACTTCATCACGAAGCTGGAGTCAGCCCTGGGCAGATCGATGCATCGCCAAAAACCCGGCCCGAAAGGCTCGACGAATGTTCGACCAAAATAAGTATGGTGTCCCCGGAATTATGCGTGCTTTACTTCTTTGAAAGCGCATCGGTATTAGACCGTTTGCGGCTCAGGGATTGGATTCGTGGGTAATTCGGGGTAGGCATATCCTGACGGTTGTTCCCTCGCCGAGTCTGGATTCCACATCGATCGTTCCCATGTGCTCCTGAACGATGCGCTGTGCAATGGCAAGCCCCATGCCTCCGGTAGCCGTTCTCGTGGAGAAGAATGGGTCAAAGATGAACTGCAGATCTTGTTCGCTAATTCCGTGTCCGGAGTCCTTCGTTTCGATCGCGACTCCCGTATCGTCCGCCTTGAGAGACACGACCACGGTCGCGCCTTTATCCGAAAAATCAATTGCGTTCTCCAGCACCTGCTTCAGAGCGGTCCGCATCAGGGCCGGATCAAAGGCAAACGCTTGTTGCTCTGGAATAGCATCCCCGAGCTTGATGGTGACCCCCTTGGACAAGCCCTTTATCATGGCTTCCAAGACAGCCTCCACTACGGTTGCCGCAATGTCGGCCTCTTCAAACGTGGCTTCGGGAATCTGGCAGTATTCTTCAACCTTCCCAACAACTATCTCCAGTCGGTGGGCCATATCGAGAAGAGCCTTCACCTGGGCCTGCATTTCCTCGCGTGTCTGTCCATTGCGCAAAATGCGAGAAGCCAACCCTCCGACGGCCGCCACAGGATTCCTGATCTCGTGAGCTACATTCATCGCCAGCTTGTGTAGGCTCTCTCCCTTCTCGCGTGCAACCCGCTCCTTTTCCTGGATGAGTTTCTTCTGCTTTTCCCTCAGGTTGTGAACTTCGGTTATGTCCTTGAAAAGCGCGACAAAGCCTACAAATACGGTGTCAAATTCGGCAACTTCAAGCAGGTACGAGGTGGTTGCAGCCAATCGTCGGACTGAGCCATCAAGGTGGTGATAGTCCACTTCGCTGTATTCGTTGCGGCTCTTCTTCCAGACCGCATCGACGATCAACTGATTGAATGCCGCATTCTCCTCTCGCGCGAAAAAAGTTCCTTCCAGGCCTTTTTCCATGAGATCTCGCGGGTCGTAGCCCAGAACCTGAGCGGTTGCCTTGTTCGCGTAGACCACGTCTCCGTCCTGGTTCAGAACCACTATACTGTCGCTTATGCTGTCCAGAACATTGGATACGATGACGGGATCGATGGGCGACCTCCATCCCTTGGGTAACGCAAAGAACCTGTCAAGGAGAGAATCAGGAGCCATCTGAGGTCACCGCACGAGGCAGTGGGAGCGTTGAAAAAAGGCTAACAATTCTTTACCACGGCCTGCATTGGGAGCAAGACACCGCTCCCGTCTTCCATCCGCAGTATCGCCGGGTCATGACCGAAAGTACCGATCAGGATCATTAAGAAAATCTCTGTAGAACGTGTAATGACGCGTCTCGGCAAAACTGATTGGGCGGATCTCAGAGTCATCGAACGTGAGGATGCGCGCACCAGGACATCCGAGCAGGATCGGGGAATGCGTGGCCACGATGTATTGACGATTCCCATTTTGCAGTGAACCGAGAATGAGCCTAACGAACTCCAGCTGATTGGCCGGGGAAAGGGCAGCTTCCGGCTCGTCAAGCAGATACAGCCCATCCAATTGAAAGCTGTACCCCCTGAAGAAATTCAGAAAAGCTTCCCCATGAGACAGCACGTTGAGCGAGCCGCCGCCGAAATACTTGTCCCGCGCGGGATCGTCGAGAATGATGTCATCCAGCGACGCGGCAAAATTGAAGAATGCCTCGGCCCGAAAGTAGAATCCATACGGGTGCCTCGGTTCCAGGTCCAGCGTGATGTAATTCGCCAGCTGTGTCTCGTAAGGGTTGTCGTGCACCCGATGCACTTTGGTTCCACCCCAAGGCAGGAACCCACCCTTTCGCGCTACCGCATCAAGCACCGCAGATTTGCCGGATCCATTTTCACCGACCAGGAACGTAACCGGTGCATCCAGAACGATCCGCGGCGTGTTCCGAAGGATCTTCAGGCTGAAAGGGAAAAGGTCGTGAGTGGGAAAACGCTCTCGTTCTATCTCTATCGATTGCAGATACATACGCACACACGTGTCGGATCGATCCCACCAAGCTCACGCGCATTGGCCGCCGCGAGGACAACTGGTTTGACTCGATTCCCAATGATTTCACAGTTTGAATATGCCTGTGTCCAGAAGCGTGCCGAAAACATCTTCGGCCTTGGCGAATCCCCTGAAATCCTTGCTGTATTCGGCTTCGGTCTTGAACCCGACTTCGACGAACTTATTGATCGTGATGAAGAAAGCATACTGAATCGTGGGCGCGGTTTCACCGGACGAGTCTCGATTCTTATCAATATGTACATTGATGATGTCGATCTGGGGAGTATCTCCGCGTTGTTCCTCTTTTTCCTGCAAATTGAGGCGATCCTGGAGGTTCTTAGTGGCCACCCAGTCCTTTGACAGGACCAGGGCCACGTCCAGATCGTATTCCAGATCGCCGCCTCCCACGCAGTTGTGCATGGTGGGTCTTGCATAGAAAGTGGTGGAAAACTCGTCATAAGAGGGAGGCTTCTCGTCAAGCTTGCAGCCTTCCTTGTCCATCGCGGAAATAGCAAAGACCGGGCAGTTCAGTTGCAGGCTCAGATCCGCCAACTGCGCGGATGCTTCGTTCACTTGGCCGCGGATGTCCTCGTACTGCCGCTGAAGCGGTATTTTTTGAAGATAGTCGAGGAATATGGCGATGTTGTCGGACCGGAATTCGTGCATCACGTTATACGCCTGGGCTTTGATTCGATCGAGCGTATCCGTGCGCCCTGCCTCGATGATGAACAGGTTGTCGCTGTAAGCCCTCGATCGCTCGATCACTTTCTGCACCAGCGCATGACGCTTCTTCTCTTCCGGTGAGACCTCCGTGAGCAATCTCACGGGATTCATGTAGCACTCTCGGCCCAGTAGTCGGGCTGCGAGCGTCCGTCTGGTCTGTTCCCACGTGTAGAAGAGCACCGGGAAGTTGTTATTCTCCGCGAGCCTCGAGGCAATATCCAGCGCCAGCGTGGTCTTTCCCCGACGCGGCGGCCCCGCGAGGCCATAGTAGAATCCCTTTCTTATTCCGGAAAGGACGTGCTCCAGCCTTTCGTGAGGATGGATAGAGAAACCTAGCAATATCTTCTCCCCATCCTTGTCCTGATTGGTCAGGTCCTTTATTTCCGATATCGTCTCCCGCACAGGGAGCAAACGCTTTTGAGTCTTCTGCTTCTGCATCTCGATCAGCGTCTGAATCGTTCGATTGCTGAAATCGAGGAAGTCGTGATCTTTGTGGGGCCCCTTGCGCATCGCATAGCCGGCCATGAGCTGGGACAACTTGTAGAGCTTGTCGCGCAGGCTCTGATCCTTAAGGATCTCTACGTACGCCATCACCTGGTCCGCGTCGACTCCATCATCTTGTCGCGCTGTCCCCAGCGCCTGGCCGACTTCAGGTGTGAACCGTCCCTGCTTCTTGAGGTGCTCTTCTATCGTTATCCAGTCGATCACCTGGTCAGGGATGTGGCTCATCTCGGTGACGGTTTTGAAGATAATGCGGAGATTCAGGTCTCTGAATACGTCAGGTAGGAGTCCGTCACCCATGACCTGGGTGAGGAGGTACCGATCCCGCACTAGGGAATTGAGAACTTTGGCTTCAATCTCAGTAGACATGGGCAATCATTCGATGAGGGTTACAAGAATAAGGGCTTGATAAGAGTAACATTTCCGTAACGGACTGTCAAGCCGTCCGTCATGCAATCAATCGGGCGTCGTGAATCTCCACTGGCAGAATCTCTCCTGTGGATGCGGGTCCGGAGGCGCATGGAGGCATTCGACCCGTATCGACGGATCCACCGCGTGGGCAAAGTTCACGAACTCGCCCCGATGCATCTCTTTGCACGCGTATTCCCCAAGATTTCGGTTCAGACGAGCCCTCTGGGTCGGGCACTCCGGCACTGTGACGATGACCTGGTCGGGATCGTGCGCGATCTCGTATCCCACGATCTTCGTCCACGGAAAGTAGCGTAATGCTTTCACAAAACCGTTCAAGCCTATTTCCTCTATGCTGAATCTCTTGATGATGTCCCTGGCGCCCATTCCGGCAACCCGATGCCAAACCCGTTCGTTGAAGTGGTTTGCCGCGTCCGAGCCGTATTCCTCTTCAATGAAGATGTACCAAAAGGCGTCTACGAGCCGATAATGCCACATCAGGAATTCGAGATACGACCTGAGCTCCTCTTTGCTCATCCCGTCAAAATCCATCATAGCTCCTGGATTGGCCATGGAATAGGCTATGTGCACGAACCGCACCCACGGCCCGCGTGGAGTGCTCCGATCCCGCGTTTATGATTTCCCAATCAACAGCGCTTGTCAATCACTCCGTAGCCTGCAAGATTGTCCTGGGGACGAAGATCTGATATAGAAAGCGGTCCAGATTCACCCACGAAGAGAAAGGATACGGTCTGAAATGGTGAAGCACGTGGCTCTGCTTGTACTGGCCTTGGTGGTGTTAGCCGCGCCCCTGTCAGCCCAGCAGACGTTCCGATTGCCCGACGTGCGATCGATGAAGCACCTAACGTCCAAGCAGGTGGACCGTGCGCCTGATATCCCAGGCAATGAGACGACGGTCGACTATTATGCCGCGCCAACCGGCGAGGTAATCACCGTCTATTCGTACCGAGGAAACCGAGTGGCCTTTAGCACCCACATGAACAACGACATCCAAAAGACTTACCGGCTTTTCATGGACTTGACCGGGACCGGCCTTTTCCAGGAGATCAACCGAGGGGCGCCTTGGACCCTTCCTCCCTGGTCAAGGCAGTTCAGGTAGTTGTCTATTTGATGAAATGACGCGATCAGTCGTCCGGGGAATTCTCGAAAGCGCCACGTCTGAGGCGTTCGACAAGTCCCCCACCCTTCCTGCAACGATCCAATTGAGTCCTCGGCCCTTCGTAGTATACTGGGACAAAATCGTCTAAGCCGAGGCGCGCATTCGGAATTGTCCTCGCCTTCGGTGTTACTCGGAGCTCTCTATGCACGAGATGGGAATTGTACAGAGCATCATGGAGATCGTGGAACAACAGGCCGCGATCCACGGCGCGCGGCGGGTGGTCCGAATCAGTCTGGAATTCGGTTTCCTCACCGCGGTCCAGCCCGATGCGATCCGTTTCGCTTTTGATGTGCTCTCCAAAGGGGGTATCGCGGATAACGCAGACTTGGACATCACCATCATACCCATCAAGGTGCGCTGCCCGCAGTGCTCAACGGAGACGGTGATACACGACTATTCCCCCTATTGCCCGGTGTGTGAGTCGCCGTCCGTTGAGATCGTCGAAGGCCGCGATGAAATGCGTATCGCGTCCCTTGAAATCGAAGACCATGACACCCCCAGTCAGGATCCGTGACACACAGAGCAAACGTCCCCTCTCAATTGATAAAGGAGGTACCTTATGAAGTTGAAGGGAAAGCGAGCAGCACTCCTGGTTGAAGAGATCTACAACGAATTTGAGGTATGGATCCCGTACTACCGGTTGAAAGAAGAAGGTGTAGAGGTCACGGTAGTTGGCTCCGGGACCGCGGGCACCTATCACGGCAAATACGGCATCCCGATCCATGCGGACAAGAAGGCCGCGGAAGTGCGTGCAGACCAATTTGACGCGATTGTTATTCCAGGCGGGTATGCACCCGATAAAATGCGTATCCACCCTCAGATGGTAGCGCTTGTGCGAGACGTATTCAATCAGGGGAAGGTCGTCGCGGCCATCTGCCACGCGGGGTGGATGCTGGTAAGCGCTGGCATCCTGAATGGGCGACGGGCCACGTCTTACGTGGCAATCAAAGACGATATGGTCAACGCGGGTTGCCTCTGGGAGGATTCAGAGGTCGTCCGCGACGGCAAGCTGATTACGTCACGGATGCCGGACGATCTGCCCGCTTTCTGTCGAACTTTGATAGCTGCCATGGCCGAATCGTGACCTATCAACAGATCAAAGCGAGCACAGTCTTTCCTGACGGGGTCCACCCAGCGCTCATTGAGTTCGACCCGCAGTCGGGCACGATTGCCTCAGTCGAGCGGATAGAGGCCGTGGATCGCAACGATCGACTGCTCTTTCCGGGATTCATGGATATTCACGTCCACGCGAGGGAGTATCCGCGGCCTGATCTGAGGGATGCCGCCGCACTCGAAAGATGGGAGAAGACTTCCAGCAAGGAGACCTTCTTCAGCGCGGGACAGGCGGCTATTAACGGTGGAGTCTCACTATTCTGCGCAATGCCCAACGACCCTGACCCGCCAAGCAATGAATCCGCGTATGGGAGAAAGCTCGAAACCGCCAGGGCTTCCGAATGCCCTGTGATCCTCTTTGCCGCGATCACCCGCTTGTCGGAACCGTGGGCTGATCTACCCTACAAGGTCTATCTCGATATTGGGCCCTCAGCCGTGTCATTTGACGACTGGCGGGCCCTGGAAGATGCCCTGGGCAGATACCGCGGCTGTCGAGTCTTCTTCCATGCTGAAGACCCGCAGGAACTTGCTGCTCCTGGCACCGAGGGGCCGCGATGGTTCACAAGACCCCCTCGGGCGGAGCGGAGCGCGGTGGAGAAGATCCTGAATCTCACCGCCAAATTGGGACTGAGATCCCATATCTGTCATGTCTCCACGGAAAGCGCGGTGCGACTTGTTCACGATTACAACAAGGCTGCGTCGGTTCGGGTTACGTGCGAGGCCACCCCACACCACCTGTTTTTCAGTGTGGACGAGGGGAGACTATCGGCAGCAATAGGCGGGGAGCCTCAAGAGGCCGCGTACCTTGAGTGTAATCCGCCCCTGAGATCTGAGAGTGACCGTCGCTTCCTCTTGCACGCGCTCCGAGAAGGCCTTATCGATGTGCTGGCTTCCGATCACGCGCCGCACACCCGCGATGACAAAGCAGCGGGCGCCCCGGGAATGCCTCACCTGGACACATTGGGACCTTTTGCGGGGTGGTTGATCAAGGACGTGGGGTATACGCCGCAGCGCGTTGCGGAAGTGCTCTCTTCAGTTCCCGCGAGCATTTTCTCGCAGGATCTCGACCGGCCTCACGGACGGATCGAAGAAGGGTCCGCGGCATCTTTCACCGAGCTTGACCTCTCCCAAGAAACCCTTGTGCGCGGGAGCCGCATCGAGGGCCGAGGCCCCTTGAAGACCCGGTGCGGATGGTCCCCCTTTTCGGGGATTCCATTGCCAGCTGCGGTGGCCAAGACTTACGTCCTGGGCCGTGAGCATGAATTCGACCGACCGAGCAGTTGACGAATGCAGACCAGGCCTGCAAATGAGCGCTCCATCGAGGAATCCCGAGAGTAACTCTTCAGTCATGCGGGAGGATTGTTATTGCGAGTCCCGCGAGACGCGGGGCGAAGCAATCTCCAGCGCCGGCAAAGCTGAGATTGCTTCGTCCCCCGGATCGAGTCAGGGGTCCTCGCAAGGACAAGTGTGATACCCTTCAATCCCGCACGTGATTGAATGCTTACTTCCGAAAGAATCTCTTAGTTACTTTTCCGCCTCCAAGGTGATATAAGCTCTGGCGACCGTACGCGACACCAACCCCAAACCATGTTCCCCAGAAGCGCTCTCCAAGGCGGTGTGAGATGAATTTCCAGGGCAAAGACATCATCTCCATGAACGATCTGACTCGCGAAGAGATCGATCACATCCTGGCCAAGGTGGACGAGGTCAGGAGCTATCCGGATAAGGGCCGTCTGTGCGCGGGTAAAGTCTCCGCAATGATGTTCTTTGAGCCGTCTACGCGCACCCGCACCTCCTTCGAGGTGGCAATGCGCAATCTTGGGGGTGAAGTGGGCGGTTTCTACGATCGGAAGATCACGTCCGCGGAGAAGGACGAATCGCTCTGGGACACAGTCAAGATGCACGATGGTTACGGTTTTGACGTGATCGTGATTCGACACCCGCTCAAAGGAGCCGCTCGACTCGCGGCTGAGGCCGCGGAAATACCGGTAATCAATGCCGGCGATGGACCGAACCAGCATCCCACCCAAACGCTCCTCGATCTCTACTCGCTCCAGAAGACCCAAGGCAAAATTGACGGGCTCACCATTGCGATGGTCGGAGACTTGGCCAATGGCCGCACGGTTCACTCCATGACGGAGGCGCTCCTCAAGTACTCTGATTGTAGGATCATATTCATTTCACCCCGTGACTTGGCCATGCCCCGATTCCTTATCGACAAGTGCCGAAAGATGGGCGCTGAGCGGAACATCACCGTGGAGGAAGGGAGCCGCATCGCGGATTACATCTCGGAAGTGGATGTCCTGTACATGACCAGGATTCAGGTGGAACGTCTGGAAGAGCGAATGGCGGTGGTGGAGAAACTTCGCAGCATTTACCGCTTGGAAGCAGCCATGCTCAAGAGCGCGAAGCCGACCATGAAAGTGATGCATCCCCTACCCCGCGTGACCGAAATTGCCCCAGACGTGGATGCGACGCCTCATGCTTACTATTTCGAGCAGGCCCGCAACGGGCTCTTTGTCCGAGAAACCCTCCTTGCGTTGATTCTGGGAGCTGTCCAATGAAAGAGAGACCGATAACGATCGCGAAGATAAGGAATGGGATCGTGATCGATCACATTCCTGCGGGCGAGGCTTTTGCTATCTTTCAAGTGCTGGGACTTAACGCACTCGCGCGTGAGACGGGCGACATCATCGCGGTGGGCGTGAACTTCGATTCAGCTTCCATCGGCCGCAAAGACATCATCAAGGTTGAAAACCTGAGCCTGTCACTGGAGATGCTCAATGTGGTCGCGCTAATAGCACCTCATGCTACGGTTTCGCGAATTGAGAACGGCGAGGTGAAAGAGAAGAATAAGGTCAAGATTCCTCAAGAGGTTGGAGATATCGTCATCTGTCCGGACCGGTTCTGCATCACCAACCACGAAGAGGTCCCCGGCAAATTCATAGTGGTTCACGGCGAACCGGTGACGCTCAAGTGCCATTACTGTGAGACGGAATTCTTCGGACCCCTCATCAGGTACAAGGAAAGAAGATCCTTGTAGCCATCCAGTGCCGGACAGCTTCGGCGATACCCGTAGGGGCGCACGGCCGTGCGCCCCTACAAGAAGGGATATCGTCGGTCAGTCCTTCAAAAGCTACTCGGTCTTGGAGCCGCTTCTAGTACATGCCGCCGGGAGGCATTCCACCGCCGGGCATGGGTGGCTCTTTCTCTTTGGGCTTTTCCGCGACCATCACTTCGGTGGTCAGCATGAGGCCGGCCACGGATGCCGCATTCTGGAGCGCCAGTCTGCAGACCTTGACCGGGTCGATCACGCCGGCTTCCATCAGGTCTTCGTACGTCTCGCTTGCAGCGTTAAAGCCGAAGCCGCCTTTCTTTCCCATGACCTTGTCCGCAACGATGGAGCCGTCGTGACCCGCGTTGATCGCTATCTGACGGAGTGGTTCCTCCAGAGCGCGTGTCACGATCTTCATGCCAACTTTCTCGTCACCTTCCAGGTCAAGCTTCTTTACGGCCTCGAGGCACCGTAGGTATGCCACACCGCCGCCCGGAACAATGCCTTCCTCAACAGCGGCCCGAGTTGCGTTGAGCGCATCTTCCACGCGAGCCTTTTTCTCTTTCATTTCGGTCTCTGTGGCAGCGCCCACATTGATCACCGCAACACCGCCAACCAGCTTTGCGAGCCTCTCCTGAAGCTTCTCACGGTCGTAGTCGGATGTGGTGTCCTCAATCTGGGTACGGATCTGCCGTACGCGGCCCTCGATCTTGTCTTTGGCGCCCGCGCCGTCCACGATCGTGGTGTTGTCTTTGTCGATAGTGACCCGCTTGCAGCGGCCGAGATCGTTGAGTGTGACGTTCTCCAGTTTCAACCCCAGATCCTCTGAGATCGTCTGGCCGCCGGTGAGGACTGCGATGTCCTCAAGCATGGCTTTCCTGCGATCGCCGAAACCGGGGGCTTTGACCGCGGCGCACTGAAGGGTGCCGCGCAGCTTGTTGACCACCAAAGTGGCCAATGCCTCGCCTTCCACGTCTTCGGCCACGATCAGGAGCGGCCTGCCCATCTTTGCCACCTGTTCGAGCAAGGGCAGCATGTCACGCATATTGGAAATCTTCTTCTCATTGATCAGGATGTACGGCTCATCAAGCGCCACTTCCATCCGCTCGGGATCAGTAACAAAATAGGGTGACAGATACCCGCGGTCGAACTGCATGCCCTCGACCACCTCAAGCGAAGTCTCCATGGCCTTGGCTTCTTCCACGGTGATCACGCCTTCTTTGCCGACCTTCTCCATGGCTTCCGCGATGATGTTTCCGATGGTGGAGTCGTTATTCGCGGAGATGGTGCCGACCTGAGCGATCTCTTTCTTGTCCTTGGTGGGGACTGAGAGCTCTTTCAGCTTCGTCACGACGGTCTCAACGGTTCTCTCGATGCCTCGCTTGAGTTCCATGGGGGAAGCGCCCGCTGCCACCATCTTGATGCCCTCGCGATAAATGGCCTGGGCCAGCACGGTGGCTGTGGTGGTGCCGTCACCTGCCACGTCCGAGGTCTTAGACGCAACTTCCTTGAGCATCTGAGCGCCCAGGTTTTCGAATTTATCTTCCAGCTCAATTTCCTTGGCCACGGTGACGCCGTCTTTGGTCACGTTCGGAGAGCCCCAGGACTTCTCCAGAATCGCGTTGCGGCCCTTCGGGCCAAGAGTGGACTTGACCGCGTCGGCCATGATGTTGACGCCCTTGAGGATCTTGTCCCGCGCCTGTTGCTCGAACATAATGATTTTGGGGGCCATCTACTCTCTCCTCCTTATTCAGGTATCGTTCGTTTCTTGGAATCGACTTCAGACGTGCCGGCAGGTCCAAACCGGACGGAATCAGGACTCAACCAGTCCCAGGACATCCTCTTCGCGCATGATCAGGTACTCGTTCCCCTCGACCTTCACTTCGGTTCCCGAATACTTGCCGAACAGGATTGTGTCTCCCGCCTTCACGTCCATGGGAATGAGCTTCCCATCCTCGGTGCGCTTGCCGGGCCCCACGGCAATGACTTTGCCTTGCTGGGGTTTCTCTTTTGCCGTGTCGGGAAGAATAATGCCCCCGGCGCTCTGTTCCTCGGATTCCACCCTCTCTACCAGGATGCGGTCATGTAGAGGACGAAACTTCATCTTCTTACCTCCTGATGTACGTAGTGACAGTGTGTGCTCCTGTAGTTATTAGCACTCTGTATAAGTGAGTGCCAATAGCGCCGCACCTTGTCAACCCCCTGCATAATAAAATTCTTTGTTTTCTCGACTTTTTTCCGGTTATGCTCCCGCAAAAGAGCTACAACAAGACCGAGAAGGAATCATGGAGCATATCGTTACCTGTCCTCACTGCGGTCGGCCTGTGACCGTGTACCGCAATCCCAAGCCCACTGCGGACATCATCATACGCGTCGATCAAGGCATCGTCCTGATAAACCGGAAGAATCCCCCGTACGGATGGGCAATACCAGGGGGGTTCATCGATTACGACGAGAGCGCGGAAGACGCGGCCATCAGAGAGGCCAAGGAAGAGACTTCGCTGGAAATAACGGACCTGAAGCAGTTTCATGTCTATTCCGCTCCGGGCAGAGACCCGCGGCATCATACGATTACCGTTGTCTTCACCGCACGAGGGTCAGGCGTGCCTCGTGCAGCGGACGACGCGGCCGAGCTGGGTGTATTTTCCGAGGATGCCCTCCCCTCACCCATCGCTTTTGACCACGCGCAGATCCTTGCCGACTATTTCGCCTCCCTAAGAGCCGCGAATAAGCGATGATTCGTCACCTGCGCGCACCAACGGCTCGCCTTATCAGCTCTTCGCTTCGCGGCCTCTGAGTGCCCTCGCTTGCAACTCCTCGGTGGAGGCGTTATCCTTTGAAACAATTGGTTCTGAGCGAGGGCCTCCAATGATCGGGATATCGAAATTATACTGCGGAGCGGTTGAGGCTTCCGATCCCTTGCGATACGGTCGGCGATCGAAAGACTTGCCTTCCCATCTCCTCCAGTTTTCACAGGACAAGAAGCCGGTAGTCGTGTGGAACGTGACTCGGCGCTGCAATCTCAAGTGCGTGCACTGCTATTCCCAATCGGAAGACCTTGACTACCAGGGCGAGCTCTCGACCGATGAAGGCAAGGCGCTCATCGATGACCTGGCACAGTTCGGATCGCCAGTGATCCTCTTTTCAGGCGGCGAACCGCTGATCAGGCCCGATATCCTTGAGTTAATCGAGTATGCCGCGAAAAAAAGCCTGCGCGCCGTGGTCTCCACAAACGGCACTCTGATCTCAAAACCGCTTGCGGAGAAGCTCCACGAGATCGGGTTGTCTTACGTGGGCATCAGTCTCGACGGCCTGGAATCGGTTCATGACGCATTCCGCGGCGTCCGCGGCACTTTCTCGCGGGTCTTGCGCTCGATCAAGCATTGCCAGGACGTGGGTCTCAAGGTGGGCCTGCGCTTCACAATAAATAAGCGTAATTATGAGGATATTCCGGGTATTTTTGACCTCGTGGAAGAGCAGAAAATCCCGAGAATCTGTTTCTACCACCTGGTGTACGCGGGTCGTGGCACCAAGCTGATGAACGAGGATCTCTCCCATGAGCAGACACGGGAAGTGGTCGATCTCATTATGGATCGTACCAAACAACTCCATGAAAATGGTCTGCCTGTGGAGGTACTCACGGTGGATAATCACGCCGACGGTCCTTACCTGTACCTACGGCTCCAGCGAAAAGACCCGCAGCGAGCAGAATCGGTCCTGGAGCTGCTCCGGATGAATGAGGGGAACAACTCAGGCCGAGGTATCGGCTGTGTCTCGTGGGACGGCGCGGTCCACGCTGATCAGTTCTGGCGACATCACAGCTTTGGAAACGTGAGAGAGCGACCTTTCAGCCGAATATGGACGGATCCGTCCGATCGGTTCTTGATGATGCTCAAGGAGAAGAAGAAGCATGTTAAAGGCCGCTGTGCCCAATGCCGATGGCTGGACATATGCGCGGGCAACTTTCGAGTCCGCGCGGAAGCGGTACACAACGACGTATGGGCTCCAGACCCCGCCTGCTACCTGACCGACGAAGAAATCGGTCTGTAGATACGGTCGCAGAAACTACGAATTTCTTGAAGAGTAACCGGGGAGGCCCCTTTTTACAAAAAGGGGCCTCCCCGGCCACTTCCCTAAAATTTCCTGGCTTCCCCTAAGCGCTTCCAGGTACTGGAGTACATACTGATCATGTTGTACGGGGGTCATGTTAAGAAGCTTGAGCACCTGGAAATGCTCCAAGAGATGGGCTTTGATTTTGGTGAAGTGGTCTTTCGGACTCCAGAGGACCTGAGTTTATGGAACGAGTCCGGCGTGAAGAATCGATTCGGCCCAAGGTTCTTGCTTTTGGGACATGGCCCTTTCGAAGGCCCCCCAAACGACATCCCTCACCTGTACGAGATTTACCTCCCTTCACTGAAGCAATCGGTGGATGTGGCTCATGAGATGGAGCTAGGCTTCCTCACGGTTCACCTCTGGATGGATAGCCGATTCGTCAAACCGGATGTAAGAATCGAAAAGATCGCGGCCCTACGCGAACTCACCGTGTACGCTCAGGACCGAGGCGTAGAGGTTGCTCTGGAGAACCTGTCCGAATCAGCAGAGGATCTCGGCATCATTCTGGATCAGGTTCCGGGCCTCGTTCTCACCCTCGATATTGGTCACGCACAATTGCTCACGAAGATTAACAGATCCTTCGAGATCATCGACAGCCTTCGTGCTTCGGTCCGGCACGTGCACGTTCACGACAATCGTGGCGGCAACAGTGCCAAAGACGATATCCACTTGCCCATAGGCAAAGGGATAATCGACTTCCCGCCGATCATGGCCAAGTTGGTTCGCACTGGATACGACGGAACCGTCACTCTTGAGCTTGAACCCGACGCACTTGCGGAATCGAGGGCAAGGATCCAGGGAATTCTCGAGAGCGTATCGAACAGAACCTAGTGCAGTGTCCCCGAATAAGTTTGGCAGTTGTGGTGGGACAGTCCCGCGAGACGCGGGATTGCCTGTCCATGAATGACGGGCAAGATGCCCGTCCCACCAAAGACATTCTGACGAGTCGCCGGGGTAATTGGCATGTGACCGCTGGGCGAACATCTAGTCGTAAAGCTATCATGGAGACACCACACTAGGCTTGATTCCTTACCATCCTCGACAAAATAAGGCTGGGTAACTCGCAAATCGCGTTTGCCGCGTCCTCCTTTCCCCTCCACGTTGGCTGTGCTAGATTCCTCCGCATGGCTGCCACTGATGAATCCCTGTCGCTCCGCGGCCGAATAGCCCGGGTCGCTGCCCAACCCCAGAAAGCCAAGAGAGGTGAGTATCTCTTTCGTGGGATCGAAGTTTCGTCCGCGACTGAGAATGCTCGGAGCTTCATCATCATTCCTGAGACCATGTGTGAGTTCAATCGGGACGATCTGTGCGAATTCCCCCAACTGTGTTGGGAAGGAGCCGAACTCGCCGCGTACGGGCTTCAACTGAACAATAGGCTCGAAAGTGGCGCGATCTATACGGTCACCCCGGATTCCGAGCTTATCGTGGAGCCTTACAGGCCGGTGAGCGTAACAGAAGCGGTGGAAGCTGCGGCCTGTGTCCGACTGGTTGATGTGCGTTATCGCGCCGCTCCTGAGGAATTCTTGCACATGGCCAAGGGGACGTTGGTCCACAGCCTTTTCGGCCAGATCCTTTCCCGTACTGTAGCAGGGATTGAACCGAACTTCGCGGAGGCCTACTCCAAGGCTCGGCCTGCTCTCTTGGAGAACCTCGCGGGTTCCGGCGTTCAGGTTCGGGACGGCGAGCTCAAGAAAGAGGCTCGGCAGCATTTTGACAATCTGCTCGCGTGGCTCCGCGAGAATAGGCATCTCATGGATCAGGTCAGCGTGGAAGCAGATCGCATTTCCACCAGATTGGGGCTCAAGGGCCGGGTGGATGCGATGCTCGAAGGGATCCGTCATCGAACGATCCTGGAACTGAAGACAGGCCGCATCCCCGTCGAAGATCATCGACTCCAGCTCTTTGCGTACCAGATGCTCTTCGGTCAGGTGGATAGCGCGACCAATCCGGAGGGATATGTGCTGTATTCCGCGACGGGTTCCTCGGTCAGGGTAGATTCCGGAGACCGTCACCTGATTCTCAGCGGACGAAATCGAGTTGTTTGGTTAAGACACGCACATGCGGAACATGGAGCTATCTCTGCGGATGAGATGATCCGTAAGTCTTGCTCTCGAAAAGGCAGGTGCTTTTCGCGAGGGCCGTGCGCTCGTCTCTTCGGAAATGACATGGTGAAAGCACACCCTGCTCTGGATGCGCATGAACAGGCTTACTACGACCGCTGGTTCCGACTGCTTTCGCTGGAGGCATGGCACGTAGAGACGCAGTTCGCTCGGGTCCTTGATCCGAGCACACTTGCAGAACGACTTACGTCGGGCGAGACCATGCGCGTGACAATGATCGATTCCGTCGATAGTCACGGCTCCGTACCAGACAGCCAGGATTCACAGCCCGGTCTGAACGCGTCCCTGTCCACTCAGAGAACTGCAAGCGGGGACGAGGGGAGCACTACCGCGAGCCACGGCGCTCTTATCGACTTGAACATAGACGGAGCGGGCGCGCAATTCAGCCCCGGTGAGAGTGTGATTCTCCATACCGGCGACGCTGCGGCAGCGTGGGCAGTAAGGGCCACAGTTTACGCTGCGACAGCCGACCGGGTGACGCTTCGGACTCGGACTCCAGTCTGCCTGAACCACGAATCGTGCTCGGACAAACAGCTCCCGCAAGCCGAGGCCGCGGAGGGCCAATGGTTCCTGGATCGCATTCCGTTTGCCCGCGGTGTGGACGCTGCCAGACAGGCTCTGTGGAACTTTCTCATCAAAGGGAATCGACTTGTGGTGCAGGTTGTTGCAGGAGCGCCGGCTTCTTCGACTGACGAAGCTGAAGAAGAGAGCGAGCCTTCTCCGGCTGTTAGTCCTGAATCGAACTCGGAGCCTGACCCGGATGACGATCTTAGGTCGGATCAGCTCTGTTACGCAGAAGGTCTGGCCGGTGAGCTGAACGACGAGCAGGAACAGGCGGTGAGGGATGCGCTGGAGAGCGACACCTTTCATCTGATTCATGGGCCTCCGGGAACCGGCAAGACAAGAACGTTGGCTCGGCTCGTGCAGCTCTGTCTGGACAGAGGCGAGCGAGTGCTGGTCGCCTGCCCTACCAATGTCGCGCTGGACCGGTTGCTTATCTATCTCATGAAGCTTGGAGTGAACGACTTTCTTCGGATTGGGAGCCTCCAGACGGTTTCAGAGGAATTCGCGGCCGCGGTCAAGAGATTGGGCAAACCTCATGTGCTGCTGAGGAGCCTCGCGTCCTCCCGCATCGGGACCAATGCGTTCCGCAACAGCGTGAACCAGGTCCCTCTCGTGGGCGCCACTGCGTACCAGTGTTCGGTGCATCCACTTTTCTCGTCGCAACGTTTCGACCGGGTTATCGTCGATGAGGCCGGTCAGCTCGATGAGCCTTCCACGCTGGGCCCTCTCGCCCTGGCCACGCGGTTTGTCCTGGGAGGCGATCATCTCCAATTGCCGCCCATAGTTCTTTGTAAGGCGGAGAATGGGCACCAAGCCACAGGGCTTGAACAATCCTTATTCGAGCGCCTCTTTCGCGGCTCGCTATCGCGAAAGGTTTCGCGACTGCGCACTCAATATCGAATGAACACGGAAATCCAGGAGATACCTTCCCGCGTATTCTACGACGGGACCCTGGTCGCGTCGCCTGAAGCCGCAACTCGTCGACTGAGTATCGAATCCCGACTCCCTGACGATCCCGAGATCGGCCGGATCATTGATCCGGAGCAACCAGTAGTCTTTGTGGATATCCCTGGAGCGGACAGCGCTAAGACAAGGCCCGAAGAAGCCCTTATGGCGTGCAAGATCGTTGAACGACTCGTTGGACTGGGCGTGCCATCCGAAGAGATCGGAGTAATTACCCCGTATCGAGCTCAGCAGGCCATGATTCGCTCCAGACTGAATCATGGTCGCGCTGGCATTCCGACTTCAGTGGACACGGTAGACCGGTTTCAAGGAGGCGAGAAAGAGGTCATAATCCTGTCGTTGACCCGGTCCGACGGGGTGACGTCATTTCTGGCGGACCGCAAACGCTTGAACGTCTCCCTGAGCAGGGCGCGGTCCAAGCTGATCCTCCTTGGTCATGCCGCGGTGCTCGAAGAACACCCGTTGTTCGCTTCGCTGCTGGCAGGCCTGGAACGAGTCCGGATTGAACCGGATTCCTGAAATCGTGCCCCAGCCGTGAGAGGAACCTATGGGAAAGAAGAAGGAAACACTCTACCTCATTGACGGCAGCTCATACATCTATCGGGCGTACCACACTACGGGCGCTCTTTCGAACTCGAAAGGTTTTCCCACAGGCGCGGTTTTTGGCTTCACCAATATGCTTGTGAAGACCCTCAGAGAGCGGCGGCCGGAGCGCATCGCGGTGATTTTCGATTCGCGGGGGCCCACGTTCAGGCACCAACGTTACACGGAATACAAGGCGAATCGACCGCCAATGCCTGAGGACTTGGCGCTCCAAATTCCCAAGGTCCACGAAATAGTGGACGGATATAGGCTTCCATCGCTCGCTGTCCCGAGCTTTGAGGCTGACGACATTATCGCGACGCTGGTGAAACATGCCCGTGAGCGGGATTGGGACGTGGTAGTGGTTTCCGGAGACAAGGACTTGATGCAGCTCGTGGGCGAAGGCGTCGTCATGTGGGACCCGCAGCGAGACAAGGTGTACGACGCTCAGGAGGTGGAAAAGAAATTCGGTGTCAGTCCAGGGCAGATTTGGGATTTGCTGGCGCTTCAAGGCGATGCTTCGGATAACATCCCAGGGGTTCCGGGTGTGGGCGAGAAGACCGCAGCCAAATTGCTCCAGGACTTCGGAAGTCTTGAGAAGATTTATGCCGATCTCGCCGCGGTTACCCAGCAGAAACTTCGGGAAAAGCTCGAAGCTAATAAGGACAAGGCATTTCTCAGCCGGGAGCTAGTGGAGCTCGATGCCAAGGTTCCGCTGGACAAAGGTGTGGAAGAGTTGATCCCCGGGGAGCAAGACGCGGAAGCACTGCGAGAACTCTTCAAGGAACTGGAATTCCAGAGGCTCCTCTCAGAACTTCCTACGGAAAAGACCCTGGACTTCTCCGGATATCGAACCATACTGGATCTCGCGGCCTTAGAGGCAACGGTGAGCCGTATACGGCAAGTGGGCCGACTAGCTGTCGATACGGAAACCACATCCACAGATCCTGTCCGAGCTGAATTGGTCGGAATATCCCTCTGTTGCGAAGAAGGTGACCCCTGCTATATCCCGGTGGGTCACACGTACGGGGAACAACCCTCGAAAGAGGAAGCGCTCGATGTCTTACGGCCGATGCTGGAAGACGCATCCATAGAGAAATTTGGCCAGAACATCAAATACGATTGGATCATCCTGAAAAAGGAGGGCGTCGAAGTCAAAGGCATCGTCTGCGACACCATGCTCGCGTCTTACATTCTCGATCCCACGCGGCGGGGGCATTCGCTAGATGTTCTCGCGGAGGTATTCCTCAACCACCGCATGATACCGATCAAGGACCTGATCGGCACCGGCAAGAACCAGATCCCCTTTTCCGAAGTAGACATAGAACGGGCATCGGAGTACTCGTGCGAAGACGCTGACGTCACCTTGCGGGTTGCAGGCATACTCTGTCCCCGAGTTGAAGAGGAAGGTTTGGGAGATCTGTTTCGCAAAATCGAGTTGCCGCTTATCCCGATTCTGGCGGAGATGGAGATGGCCGGGGTCCGGATTGACTCCAAGTATCTAGGCAAGTTGTCGAAGGAATTCGGTGAGCAGCTCTTCACTATGGAGGCTGCAATTTATGACCTCTCCGGTGAAACATTCAACATTAATTCCCCGAAGCAGCTTGGAGGAATCCTCTTCAACAAACTCGGGCTCAAGCCGGTCAAGAAGACAAAGACCGGCCCTTCTACCTCGCTGGAAGTCCTGGAAGAGTTGGCTCTGGCGCACGACTTGCCTCGCAAGATACTGGAGTATCGGTCGATTTATAAGCTCAAATCCACGTACATCGATGCCCTGCCTCAGCTCGTCAACCCAAAAACCGGACGGATTCATACATCATACAATCAGGCGGTTGCAGCAACCGGCCGGCTCTCTTCGTCCGACCCCAATCTGCAAAACATCCCGGTGCGCACTCCTGAAGGGCGAAAGATACGTCAGGCATTCATCCCTGACGACGGTTACCTCTTCGTGGCCGCGGACTACTCCCAAATTGAGCTAAGGATTATGGCGCATATTTCGGGCGACCCCCGGCTGGTAGAAGCTTTCAAGGCGGGCGAAGACATCCATGCGATCACGGCCGCGAGCGTCTTGGGCATATCTCCGGCCCACGTGACGCCGGAGATGAGGAGAAAGGCCAAAGCGATCAACTTCGGCATCATGTACGGCATGGGGCCGTTCAAACTGGCCCAACAGATCGGAGTGGGCATGAAGATGGCTCGCCAGTACCTCGATGAGTACTACGAAACCTATTCCGGAGTGAAGCGCTACATGGAAGAACTTCCTCAGAAAGCTGCACGCGATGGTTTTGTCACCACCATACTGGGTCGCAAGCGCTTTTTGCCCGATCTGAACAACCCTAACAAGATTGCTCAGCAGGCGGCTCGTCGAATGGCAATCAACACCCCGATGCAAGGGAGCGCTGCAGACCTCATGAAGCTCGCGATGATTCGCGTGCATAACGCGATCAAGAAGGCACAGATGCCGGCTCGCATGATCCTGCAGGTACATGACGAGCTAATCGTGGAAGTCCGCGAAGACGCGGCCAAGGATGCGGCCGCGCTGCTCAAGAAGGAAATGGAAGGGGTTTATCCTCTGAATGTGCCCTTGGTGGTGGATACCGGCATGGGAAAGAATTGGGATGAGGTTCACTAGATGTCAGACACTCGGGAAGCCTGGATACTCACTATTGGCAACGAAATCATCAATGCGGTTATTTCGGACACGAACCGTGAGGCGATTGCGCGGGAGCTTCGGGCCATCGGTATTGGAGTAAGAGGCATGGCCTCAGTGGGGGACGACCCGGACCGAATCGCGGATGCGCTACGTCTTGCTATGGAGAGGGCCCCGATTACCATAGCCTCCGGTGGACTCGGCCCCACCGAAGACGACAAGACCGCGGAGTCCGCGGCGCAGCTCCTTGGCGTTCCCCTAGAGTCTGATCCGGAGCAACTGGCGCGGATCGAAGAGCGTTTCCGAACCTGGGGACGTCCAATGTCCCCGAGCAATGCCAAACAGGCCCTTTTCCCAAAAGGGGCCACGCCCATACCCAATGATTACGGCACTGCTCCCGGATTCCTGATAGAGAAGAATGGTCGGATCGCGCTCTTCTTCCCCGGAGTCCCTCGTGAGCTGGTAAGGATGTTCAGAGAGCGAGGTCTCCCTGCGATAGCCGCCAAGTTCGGCGATGCCACGCATGTCTTCAGGAGTCGCACCCTCCACGTGTACGGACTCGCGGAATCCCGCCTCGGTGAGATCTTGTCGGACGTCTCCAGGGATGAGCCGGACTTTCATCTCGCCTTCTTGCCCAGGTTCCCTATTATCAGGCTGCGACTGGATGTCATGGCCGCCACTGGCGACGAGGCTGAAGCGAAGCTCGATCAGAGATATGGCGCCATACGCGAGTTGATTGAAGAAAATATCATCTCAGACGATGGACGGCAGATGGAGCACGTGGTGCTCGGGCTACTCGAAGATCGCGGCCAGACCCTGACCTTGGCCGAGTCTATTACCGGAGGACTCATTGGCGAGATGATCACACGAGTTCCGGGGAGTTCCCGGACTTTCATGGGTTCCATTGTGAGTTACTCGAATCCCATGAAAACGGATTTGCTGGGGGTCTCGCCGACCACGTTGCGGGATTACGGCGCGGTTTCACACCAGTGCGCCCAGGAAATGGCCATAGGGGCGCGAAAGGCCGGGAACGCGGATGTAGGGCTTTCCGTGACGGGAATTGCCGGGCCTGATGGCGGCACAGCAGAGAAACCTGTGGGTACCTTCTTTGTCGGCCTTGCGGCGCCGGATACCTTAATCACTAGAGAGTTCTTGCTGCCTGGGCAGCGGGAATGGGTGCGCACGCTGGCAGCCATGCAAACGCTTGATACGCTGCGTCGACATTTGCTGGGATACCGTATTCACGGGAGATCTCCCGGCGAGTGATACGCTATTAGGTCTCGTGCCGGAAGGACGGAGGGCGTGAGAAGACTTAGGTCTGAATGCCGATCAGAAGGCCATCCCGAATTCTATGAAGGCCCCTTGCCAGCGGGCTTTGAGGTCCACATCAGGGGTTTCGATGGTCAGGTAGGTTTGTCGGAAGCCGCCCTCAATAAATACTGAGAACGATGTGTGCCCAAAATGGCTGGTTTCCCAAATGGCGGGCCGAATCCCTCCGGAGATCTGCCATTCGGTGATCCGGGCCTGTCGAACACTTTCCAAAATCGGCAGGGGGAATTTGACACGGCCTCGGAGCGTGATAGGAACCTCTTTGAGCCGTCCGGGAATAACCAACGCGTGAGCGCCGAAAGTACGCGGCTGATCGCCTTCGACATGGCGCGCGAGAGACACGTCCGCACTATTCGAACGCAATCTGATGATGTTGGTGTAGTAGTCGAAATCGATCCCTACCCTGCAAGACGGGAAACGGATGAGGTCGATATCCAGGCCGATCTGAGCATTCCTCAGGTCAAGCTCGATCCCAAGTGTCGTATCTAACGCAATGTCGTCGTTCGACCGGAAGAACGCGTTGTCCGAGAAGCCGAGTCGGAAGCCCAACCGATCCAGGTAAACAATGCCCCTGATCTCTCGCCACGGCTCCGAGCTAGGTCTGAAGTTCAGGCCATCGAGCAAGTCGATGGTCTGCCCTCCCCTCGTAATACTTCCCGACTCCAATCTGGGTATGAATACCGATCCGGCGACTTCTCCCCGCCAATCAGACCAGTCAAACCACTTCGCAGACCCCCACCAGGAAAAAGCCCCCTGCGCGGCCGAGTGACCGGGCGCAAAGAGTACTCCGGCCAGACACAGAGCGCACACGAAACCAAATAGCTGAATTCTGGTGCGGGTGGGCCTCAATCCATACCTCGTAACACGAGAAAAGACAAACAATCACACGAAGCTGCAGTTGGGCTCTACCATATAGCAAGAAAGCCGATCCTGTCAAGGAATTACTCTTGTTAAGTCCTCTGAGGAAGCGGGCGAGAGCCCCTCCGTTCTTCTGAGCACGGCTATTCCGAAGTGAACAGAGTTGAATGATCTCATGGAATATATTATCCTGATATGCAGCATTTTGACCCTCTCCCTTTCCATTCACCCATGCTGCGCGGAGGCTCGTGTGTCTTCACGAAAGACTCCCAGAATACTTCTGGCTAAACCTGGTCTGGACGGCCATGATCGAGGAGCGAAAGTGGTCGCACACGCGCTCAAGAACGCAGGATTCGAAGTCATATATACCGGTCTCCATCAAACGGTTGAAATGATCGTCCAAGCCGCAATCCAGGAGGATGTGGACATCATAGGACTCTCGATCATGTCGGGAGCACACATTCCCATATGTGAAAAGCTCTTGAAACTACTCAAAGAAAACGACGCACAAGACATCATGGTGCTCGTCGGCGGCGTAATTCCCGGTCACGACGTCCCTCGCCTCAAAGGAATGGGTGTCGCGGAGGTTTTTCCGGGCGGGTCGGACATCGATGAGCCTGCGGCCTTTATCCGAGAGCGCCTCGCTGGAAGGATGAACTGAGAGAGAACAGGGAGATCTGCAATGCAGCAGGCAGTAGAGCCTTATAGACCGGTGAACAGAATCCGAGTGGTGACCGCGGCTTCCCTCTTCGATGGTCACGACGCCGCGATAAACATCATGCGCCGCATCTTGCAGTCCTCCGGCGCGGAAGTCATCCATCTCGGGCATAATCGCTCGGTGCGCGAGATAGTCACCGCAGCGGTCCAGGAAGACGTGCAGGCTATTGGGTTGAGCTGCTACCAGGGCGGCCACATCGAGTTCTTCAAGTACCTGGTGGACCTGTTGCGTGAGAACGATGCGGAACATATTAGGGTTTTCGGCGGCGGAGGCGGCGTTATCGTTCCCGAAGAGATCCGTGAACTGGAAGCTTATGGCGTGACTAAGATCTACTCGCCTGAAGACGGCCAGAAAGTGGGCCTCCAAGGGATTATCAATCATTTCCTCCAGACTTCGGACTTCCCCGCGTCGGACGGCAACCTCAATGGAGATCTCTCCGGCCTCGATACTCGTCAATGGAAACTCATAGCTCATACGATCACTTGCGTGGAGGTGGCCAAGGAATCGGAAAACGGGAACCTACCGGCTATTATGTCCATTCTCGAAGAGAAGGCCCGGGGCCGTAAGGTTCCAGTCCTTGGTGTCACGGGAACGGGAGGAGCCGGCAAATCCTCTCTCGTGGACGAGCTGGTCCTCAGGTTTCTTGGGGACCAGAAGGACAAGACCGTGGGCATCATTTCGGTTGATCCCACTCGCCGCAAGACTGGCGGAGCGCTCCTGGGCGACCGAATCAGGATGAATTCCATTTATAGCGATCGCGTGTATTATCGCTCGCTTGCCACGAGAAGCTTGGGCCTGGAGATCCCTATCCATCTCCAGGAAGCTATCAGCGTGCTCAAGGCGGCCGGATTCGATTTGATAGTGGTTGAGACCGCGGGGATCGGTCAGGGGGACGCGGCTGTGGTGCCTCTGGCCGATGTCTCGCTCTACGTCATGACGTCGGATTTCGGAGCTCAAACGCAGCTTGAAAAGATTGACATGTTGGACTTCGCGGACCTGGTCGCGGTCAACAAGTACGATCGCAAAGGGTCGGAAGACGCTATTCATGACGTCAGGAAACAAATCCAGCGTAACCTGGCACGATTTGACCGCAAGCTTGAAGACTTCCCGGTGTACGGAACCATCGCGTCCCGATTCAATGATGACGGCGTCACGTCGCTTTACGTGGGCATCGTCGAGGCCATCAACGAAAAGTGCGGCCTGTCTTGGGCCACCAAACTCGAGGCACGCCCCGACAAGAAGCCTTCATCTCAGACGATCATCATTCCTACCGAACGCTCGGGCTATCTCTCGGAGATTTCCGAATCCATCCACAAGTACCATAGCTGGGGTAAACAACAAGAAGAGCTTACCAGGCGACTTTGGCAGCTTGACGCGGCAGCCAAAGCCCTTCGGGCAAAGGGACTGCCTATAGATTCCGAAGCGCTGACCAATATCAAAGAGCTCCAAGAAGAAGTGGAAAGGGAATTGGATCCCCGCGCCCTGAGACTGGTAGGGGAATGGGACGAGCTCAAGCACCAATATTCACAAAAGGAACTGGTGTACAAAGTACGGGGCCGAGAAATCCGCACTCCACTCGTAAATAAGACTCTTAGCGGAACATTTTTACCCCGCATAACGCTACCGTCCTTCGAGGATCGCGGAGCGATTCTTCGATGGCGACTCAGGGAGAACCTTCCGGGGATGTTCCCGTACACTGCGGGTGTCTTTCCTTTCAAGCGTCAGGATGAGGATCCTACGCGGATGTTCGCAGGCGAGGGAGACCCGTACCGTACCAATCGGCGCTTCAAGTACCTCTCGCGGCACAGCGAAGCCAAGAGGCTCTCTACCGCATTCGATTCGGTCACTCTGTATGGTCGAGATCCCGAAGAACAACCTGACATTTACGGCAAAGTGGGGACTTCCGGTGTGTCTATCTGCACCCTGGACGATGTGAAGGTTCTGTACTCCGGGTTCGACCTCGCAGCGCCCAATACCTCGGTTTCCATGACTATCAACGGGCCAGCTCCCATGATGCTCGCCATGTTCTTGAATGCTGCCATCGATCAGCAACTGGACAAATTCCGCGAGCGAGAGGAGCGCGAGCCCTCGTTCGAAGAGCAGAAGACGATCAGGGCCGACGTGCTGTCCAATGTCCGAGGAACTGTGCAAGCGGATATCCTCAAAGAGGATCAGGGCCAGAACACGTGCATCTTCGCTACCGGCTTCTCGCTCAAAATGATGGGTGACGTGCAGGAGTACTTCATTCAGCACAACGTGAGGAATTTCTATTCCGTCTCCATCTCCGGGTACCACATTGCCGAGGCCGGAGCGAATCCCATCACCCAACTCGCACTAACCCTCGCCAATGGATTCACGTACGTGGAGTACTATCTCTCCCGCGGCATGAATATCGACGACTTTGCGCCGAATCTCTCATTCTTCTTCTCCAACGGACTGGAGCCGGAGTATAGCGTCATAGGACGGGTTGCGAGACGCATCTGGGCAGTGGCCATCCGGGACAAGTATAACGGCAACGAACGCTCCCAGAAGCTGAAATACCATATCCAGACGAGCGGCAGATCGCTCCACGCGCAGGAGATTCAATTCAACGACATACGCACCACACTCCAAGCGCTCGTGGCCATCTACGACAACTGCAATTCACTCCACACGAACGCTTACGATGAGGCGATTACTACCCCGAGCGAGGAATCGGTGCGTCGCGCTATGGCCATACAGCTCATTATCAACAAGGAATGGGGCATCACCAAGGTCGACAATGTGAACCAAGGCAGTTTCATCCTTGAAGACCTGACTGACTTGGTCGAAGAAGCCGTACTGGCCGAGTTCGACCGCATCTCGCAGAGGGGCGGTGTCCTAGGCGCGATGGAGACCGGGTATCAGCGCACCAAGATACAGGACGAATCCCTGTACTATGAAATGCTCAAATCATCCGGTGAGTATCCCATTATCGGAGTGAATACCTTCCTCAACCCGGAGGCTTTGCCGGTCGAGCTCTGCGGAGTAGAGCTGGCGCGTGCAACGGAAGATGAAAAGCAGTCACAGTTGCGCCGGCTGAAGGAGTTTAAAGAGCGCAATAAAGACAAAGCCCAGCACGCTCTGGAAAGACTTGTAAAGGTGGCGCTTTCCGGCGGCAACATCTTCGCGGAGCTTATGGAAACGGTTAGATACTGCTCCCTCGGAGAGATAAGCCAGGCCCTCTTCAGCGTGGGAGGCCAATATAGACGGAATATGTGATCGCGGGAGTCGCAAAGGAATCAGGAATTCCATGAAGGGTGTTTCATGGAAGTACGTGCACGCTGGTAATTTCAGAGGTCTTGCCGCTCGATTTATGGATGAGCCTCAGTTTGTATCGGCCGGCGGGGAGTTTCAGGCTGCCCGAGTAAAACCCGCGTGAGTCTGTCGTCACCTCACTTCGCCCCACCCACGGACTCTGCGAAGTCTGCACCGCCAACTGTGCATTGGCTAATTCCGGCATGGCTCCGGAGAACGAGACTACGTCTTCCGAGACGCGGGCGGTAAGCGCAATCTTCCTTTCACGACGATCCCCGGGCACGTCGTGGTTCCGGGCTACCCGTTGGTACAAACGGTAGTTCACGTCCGGTTCCAGGCGCGGCCGAGCAGGATAAGGCGCGGAAAACGGATTAACCCCATTCATGATGTTCATCCAGTCAAATGCCAAGGTGACGGCTCCCTCCACCTTGAAATGATCTTGGTCTGAGCCCTGTCTAAACTGTCGGAAGGATCCGGAAAACATACCGTTGCGCGAAGTCAGTGAGATCCCCACTTCGTGCCCGGCCTTCCGGGATTCCTCACCCCAAAACCGGTGAATACGAGCGTCAATCCGGGTGTCCACATACTCGGTGAGCGTGGGCAGAGTCAGGCTGAGGCGTCCGTCTATGCCGCGCGAGAGGGCTTCCCGCACGATCGTGGCGTCGCTTCCCAGGCTAGCAAACTGATGCCGCTCGTTCACGGGAATATAAACGTTGGCTCCCAAAGTAAGTTGTGCAGTTCCGGGAAAAGAGGACAGCTCCACGCCAAATCCGGCCTGCCTCAGAAATGTATCTTGTGAACCCCTGGGTCTGACCCAGTCGTGAAACGCGTGCATTCCCACTATGGATCGGTCGCCAGCCTTACGCCGAAACCCCGTCCCCATTGAAAACGCTTCCCGCTTGCCCTCCAGAGAGACTCGGGGCGTAAAGAAAAAGCTTCTGTCCTTCCATGTCTTTATTGGCACAAAGAGCTCGGCCTTGCTTGTAGGCAGCCCCTGCAGCCGATCATATCCTGCCTCCAGGCCGACAGACCTCCGGATTTCCGCGGGTAGCAGGAGATTCAGGCCATAATCGAGCGTGGGAGTAATGTAGTGCTCCGGCCACGCGATTTCCTGAGACCGCCGCGGATTGGGGGGCGGTCGGAGAGGATCGACGGGCAGATTGACCGAATGGATGTTGACAAGTTGAGGGGAAGCCTGCGGATCTGCCGGGTGGGCCGGAGAAGCTGCAATTACCACTAAAAGGAAAGTTATTACCGGAAGATATCTGTACTTATATAATCTTTTACTTAAATAAATCATAATAACTATCCGAAAATAAAAAGCGAATTTACGCTATGATCTTTGAGGCTCCTTGTCAAGTCATTTCGCTTCACGGCCGTAACCATTCTGTTACGCCGAGGAGTTTGCCGCTTTCTGGCATTGCGAAGAGTAAGCACTCCGTCTTCGTTGACTCATCAAGGTCCCCGAGCGTATAGAATCCTGATCAGCTTGCTCCGTGCTGCTGCACGGGCAACTTCGGTCCTCCGATGTGAAGGAAAGCGCGAATGAAAAGCACAAGGCCCGAATGGGTGACCCGGGCAGTCCCTGAGCACATTTTTTCAATCCCCGCTTATGTTCCGGGCAAGCCCTTGGCCGAGCTGAAGAGGGAGCTGGGGATTTCCGGCGCGGTCAAGATGGCCTCCAACGAAAACCCTCTTGGGCCATCTCCCAAGGCCAGGGAAGCCATACGAGCGGCCGCGAAGGACGCACACATCTATCCTGAGGGCTCGGCCCCGGAACTGCGGCAAGCTATTGCCGCTCGGTTTGGGCTCACTCCGGATTCGGTCATCCTCGGGAACGGTTCCGATGAGATCATGCAGTTTGCAGCCCATCTCTTGATTCGTCCCGGATGCGAAGGACTGGTGGGGTCTCACACGTTCTCTTGGTATCGCATATGCGTTGAAGCCTTCGGGGGCCTGGTCAAGGCCATCCCTATGAAGGATTATCGGTTCGATCTATCGGCCATGGCACGAGCTGTGACAGACTCCACCAGGTTGATCTTCTTGGCCTTTCCCAATAACCCGACCGGCACGATCGTTTCGCGCGGGGAGTTCGAGTCCTTTCTGCGCGATCTCCCTGACGAGGGACTTTTGGTTGTACTCGATGAGGCTTACCGGGAATTCGTCACGGACGATGATTGCCCCAACGCGGCCGAATACGTGAGTTCAAGGCCTCCTGCGCTGGTATTGCGAACGTTCTCGAAAATCTATGGGTTGGCCGGTCTTCGGGTTGGGTACGGCCTGGCAGAACCTTGGCTGGTGGAGTTACTCAACCGAGTCAGACCTCCCTTTAATGTGAATTCACTGGCTCAGAGTGCCGCGCTCGCAGCACTGGGTGACACAGAGCATTTGGCGGAGTCCCGGACGCTTTGCGAATCAGGTCGGAGCTTTCTCCAGGAAGAGCTGGCCGCGCTTAGAGTGCAGGTGATTCCATCACAAGCCAACTTCGTCACGTTTTGCTTGAACCAGGACGCAAGTCCGATCTACGAAGGGCTCCTGCGAGAGGGTGTCATCGTCCGTCACTTAGCCTCGTTTGGCATGGAGAACTGTATTAGGGTCACTGTAGGCAAGAGAGAAGACAATATTCGCTTCCTGGAAGCTCTCCGCAAAGTGCTGGCCATCTGAAGCAGTCGGGCTGAAATGTAAGCGCCGTTCTATTCTGAGGTTATTCAATGTGCGAGTCAGCGAGATCCGTGCCTCACGGAATTGTTATTGCCATCGATGGGCCGGCAGGCTCCGGGAAATCAACCGTGGCCCGCATGTTGGCAAAGCGGCTGGAGTTCTTGCTTCTGGACAGCGGCGCTCTATATCGAGCTCTGGCGCTTCACTTGGACCGCCTGAGCATCGACCCTGATGCGGATACGGTTCCCGAGAGTACCCTGAAGTCGGTAGATCTTCGTGCGGAGCCTGGAGTGGCCAGTGTGAGACTGTTTCTCGGAGAAGAGGAGGTTACCGATCTAATCCGAGGCGAACGGGTAGGCTCAATTGCGTCTCGCTTTTCCACAAAGCCTGAAGTGCGAGCCACCCTGCTACGAGTGCAGCGTGAGATTGCCGGCCGGGGAGGCGTTGTCGCGGAAGGCCGCGACATGGGATCCGTGGTGTTTCCGCACGCGCAGCTCAAGTTCTTTCTAAGCGCAGAGACCGAAGAGAGGGCAAGGCGTAGATTCCAAGAGCTCGTGGAACGAGGTGAGCCCGCGGAGCTCGTTGCGGTTGAAGCAGATATGCGCGCAAGGGACCTGCGTGACTCCACCCGGAAAGAGTCTCCTCTCGTACAGGCGGCCGACGCGATCTTCATCGACACAACCTATCTTGCCCCGGAGGATGTAATCCAAATTATTTGGGACCATGTTTGCAAAGCGCTCCCCTTTTTGTGCCCCAACAGGACCTGCTGAACGAAATACCGATCTCACGGTCGCTTTCATTGATACTCCGCTTGTGTTGTTGGCTGAGCTTGCCATTCTTGTCTGCTGCAATAGTCAAACCGTGGGCTGCTACAACAGAATTGCGCTCCAGGACATGCGATTCGCGCTGTGGCCGCAAAAGGCGAAAAAAGAGGCTTTACTTTAACTTTCCCTTGTCAGGAGACAGGGAAGAAGCTATTATATCTTGATTGCCCCCGTACGGGCGCGCCCTGCGCGGGCAAAAGAGTCTGGGGGTGCGGCGGATGGACAACTTGGAATCCCAAAACAACGAAAAACCAGAGAAGGAAGAGCGAGAACACGAAGCCTCCTATGACGAGGACTTCGGTGAGCTGGTTGAAAGCAGCTTCCACAGTATCCAAGAGGGAGAAGTAGTCCCAGGCACTGTGGTGCAAGTTACGACCGAGCATGTGATGGTAGACGTGGGCTCGAAGTCCGAGGGACAGATCCCGATTGAAGAGTTCCTCGACGAAGGCGGAAAACTCACGGTAAACGTGGGAGACGAGGTCCAAGTCTTCCTGGAAGATACGGAAGGATCGTTCGGCGGAGTTCGCATTTCCAAGACCAAGGCCGATAAGATCAAGATATGGGAACAAATCGCGGAAGTTTGTGAAACGGAAAAGACTATTAGTGGAAAGGTTCTTTCACGGGTAAAGGGCGGCTTGCAGGTGGACATCGGCGTGGCCGCGTTTCTGCCGGGGTCGCAGGTCGAACTCAGGCCGGTTCGCAACTTCGACAAGTACATAGGGCGTACGTACGACTTCAACGTCATTAAATATAATCGCAAGCGGGGCAACATTGTCCTCTCGAGACGTCCAGCGCTTGAACGCCTCAAGCAACAGCGCAAAGAGACTATCCTTAAAGCAATCGACGAGAACGGCCTTTGTATGGGCCGGGTGAAGAACATCACCGACTATGGCGCGTTCGTGGATTTGGGCGGGATTGACGGTCTTTTGCACATCACGGACATGTCCTGGGGTCGCGTAAATCATCCTTCGGACGTGCTCAAAGTTGGCGACGAAATCCAGGTCAAGGTGCTGAAATTCGATCAGGACAAGGAACGAGTTTCCCTTGGCATGAAACAGATCCAGCCCGATCCGTGGGAGCACGTGGAAGATCGGTACCCCATCAGCTCCAAGTGGACAGGCAAGGTGGTGAGTATCACCGATTACGGCGCGTTTGTGGAACTGGAAACAGGCGTGGAAGGCCTCGTGCACATCTCGGAAATGACCTGGGCCAAGAAACCTCGACACCCCTCGAGAATCGTTCAGGTGGGCGAGGAAGTCGAAGTGGTCATCCTCAATGTGGACAAGCAGCAGAAGCGAGTCTCACTGGGAATGAAGCAACTCAGGCCCAATCCATGGGACGTAGTCGCGGAGAAGTACCCTGAAGGAACCAAGATCGAAGGCAAGATCAGGAACGTAACCGACTTCGGCATTTTTGTCGGCATTGATGAAGGAATTGACGGCCTGGTTCACATCTCGGACATTTCCTGGACTCAGCGGATCAAGCATCCCAGCGAAATGTTCAAGAAAGGCCAGACCGTTCAGGCTGTGGTCCTCAACATCGACAAGGAGAACGAACGCTTCTCCCTGGGCATCAAGCAGATGTACGAGGATCCGTGGGAGACCATTCCTGATCGATACCCGCCTGGGACAAAGGTCACCGGCAAGGTCACTTCGGTTACCGACTTTGGTGTATTCCTTGAGATTGAGGAAGGCATCGAAGGCATGATCCACGTGTCGGAGCTTTCAAAGGAGCGCGTGAATTCACCGCACGACTTTACCAAAGAAGGCGAAGAGCTCACGGCCGTGGTGCTCAAAGTCAACAAGAAAGACAAGAAGATAGCCTTGTCCATCAAAGGCCTGGAAAAGACCGGCGAGTATGAGACGGTCAAGGGCTACATGAATAGCCAGGAAGTAGTGGCATCCAACCTGGGCGATTTGCTCAAGGAAAACCTCGGGGCTTCGCTCAAGGACAGCTCAGATAGCTCTAACTAGTCTTAGCAATTCTCCCACGTCTTTCATCCTTAGGAATAGGTAATCGTTCGGTTCCGCAGGCGAGAGTGCGTCCGGGCATGTCATTGCGAGGCCCGCGAGACGCGGGACGAAGCAATCTCCCTACTTGGGCAATTTGGCGGGACCGGACTTGCTCGCCGGCTCTAATAGACAGGCGGGGCGCCTGTCCCACCATAGGCTCCTGTCCACGTGAAATCGCGTCCCCGACCTCTCCATTCAATAAGCGATTCCCGTCAAGCCGCGTCACGGCAGAGCAAGAAATTCACTCCCTTCATGGTCATGACCACTTCCTCGCGCTGATTCACAACCTCAATGTACGAGCGAATAATCCCTCGATCCGGTCTTGAACGCGAGCGCGTGGCTTCGACGATGGTTATGCGCGCGGAAAGCTCGTCTCCAGGGAAGACGGGCTTGAGCCACCGCAGTTCGTCCACTCCGGGAGAGCCCAGGCTTGCCACACGCGACAAGTAATGCTCCACGATAAGTCGCATCATCAGGCATGCCGTATGCCAGCCACTGGCAATCAAGCCACCGTATATGGACTTCTTCGCGGCCTCCGGATCCGTATGAAAGGGCTGTGGATCAAAGCGCTTGGCAAACGCTATCACTTCAGCTTCTTCAACCGCGATGGGACCGCATTCATGAACTTCTCCCGCCACATAATCCTCGAAGTACCTTTCATTCACCGGAGTTTTGAATGTCATGTTACTCGTGAAGCTCCTTATGTAGTTCATAGCAATGTGTCGCAAGCGCTGGAACCCCGCGATGCGCGGGGTTGCAAAGCCGGGAGTTTTTGGTGGAGGGGTCCGGGGATGCTCCCTTTTGCAGAAATAGGGGACTCCCCGGCCACTTCTTCGAAATCTCCCGGGTTTTACAGCCGCTTCTAACGGGACGGCAAGGTCGAGAGCACGACCTGATAGTGGTTGACGGTGGTGTCGTACTCTGCCAAGACTGCTCGTGCCGCGGGTTCCACCACCGCGGTCTCAGGATTATCCCCTGCGAACGCGCGGACCGCGTCCATGGAGTCCCACATAGTGAGCACCAGGAACTCAACGCTTTCGTCCAGATCACGCTTTAGCATGTAGGCGCCTTTGTAGCCTGCAATCTTCCCCAACTTCGGGAATACCGATTTCTCTAGATGCTTAATGTAGGTGCCTGCATTTGCAGGATTTGCCGCCCGGCCACGCCACGTACGAACTATCACGCTTTGTCTCCCCTCGTTGCTCTGTTCGTGCGTACCTATACTGCTATGCATTGAGACAAGGGTCAAACGAAAGCAGCAGGAATGGGCCTCAAAAAGATATGAGACTGCCGTGGACGCACTGGCATTGGACGAGAATTATCAACTGGGAAGCCGCCATGATTTGGCAGGAGCCATCCAGAGCGCCAAGTCACTTGTCGCCATTGCCTCTTCTCAGGTTTTCGCACAAGTCTTTGGCCACTTGAATCGCCTCATCGCGGCTGCTTATCTCTCCCGCGTCTTGGAGTTCCGCGATTCGTTTCAGAATCCGGCCGAAGAGCGGTCCTGGAGGCAGGCCGAAGAGCTCTATCAAGTCTCGGCCTTTGAGCAGCGGTTCCGGTGGATTGTGGCCGGCATCGAAGCAGATCTGGAGTGCTTTTCTTACTGCCTCAAGGGCAGATCTGTTCTCATCGGGTTGGCGAGCAGGGCCTTGCGTCGCGCGAAGGTCCGCGAGGAAAAGAACCAACAGGCCGATGGTATCCTGCTCGAACTTGCGATACAGCCGATGCACGGATCGTGAAGTGATCGAACCGCTGGTGAGAAACATGGGCCTCATGTGCCCTTCGATCCAATCTACCATTGTGTGGGCTTCCCTGCGGGCCAGTTTGAGACGAAGGGCCGCGGGTTCAAACAGCTCACTGGACACCTTCTCATGGCCAAAAAACCGGATCCGCCCGTCAGGTTCTACGCTAGCGGTATGGGGTTTCCCCGCATCGTGAAACAACGCTGCGAGCTTCAGCAAGGCAGTTCTGGGGCGGTCTCGGACGGGTTCATCCCTGAGGTACTGCTCGATGTTCGGCCAGAACTCTCCGAAGAAGCCCTCACCCGACGCCAGCACCTCTTCGATCTGGTTCACTGTTTCCAGCGTGTGGTCCCACACGTCCAGGTGATGGTACGGGTTCTGTTCCTGGCCCTTCATAGGGGCAAGTTCCGGAAAGATCGCGGACAACACCCCTGCCCTGCTCATCTCCGCGAGCGGCGGGAACGCTCGATTTGCAGCAAGCGTTGCCATGAATTCATCTCGGATGCGCTCCCCGGCCACTCGGCTGAGCCCGGGCAATCGCAAGCGAATCAGTTCGGTCGTGGCCGGATCTATCGCGAAGCCGAGCTGGGCAGAGAATCGAAAGGCCCGCAACATCCTAACCGGATCATCCTCAAACGCTCGAGCGGAACACGTCCTGATGATCCCGGCCCGAAGGTCCGGGATGCCGCGAGTAGGGTCGATAATCGCCTTCAAACCATCTCGGAGCAAATCCTCCAGTTTGACTGCCAATGCATTGATCGTGAAATCACGCAGAGTCAGATCTTCGAGAATGGACTCGCCTTTGAACGACGAAACGTCAATGGACGCGTAATTCTCGTCCACCAGGACTATTCGGCCGGTGCCGCGTTCTGAGTCCAGCCCGACGAATCTTCCGCCATCCGCGTTGTCAGCCACACGCCTCGCGATCTCGTGGCCATCCCCTCGGACCGCAACGTCCAGCTCTACTCTGGGCGGCCGACCCATGAGCGTGTCACGGATCGCTCCGCCCACGAGGAACGACTCGTTTTCAAGTGAGCAGAGGCGTTCGAGCAGAGCTCTTATTCGTGCGTTTTCCCAGGGTTGGATCATGCGGTGGAAAGCTCCGGTTGCAGCCCGGGGGAGCGAGTTGCGGCAAGTCGGCGATGCACGAAAGGGTTTGATACGCGATAATTCGCTAGGCTTTCCGATGTTCCCCCAGACCTAACCGCGCAGCCTGCCGTTAGCGCTGAACTTGGACGAGTTCGAAGCGGACGCTTCCTACAACGGGTGAGGACGTGAGCAGCAGCGGAATCCGCTCACGATCACAGGAGAACCAGAGCCTGGCTTTGGCCAACTCTTCCTTGTCTCCAGTGAGTTTGACCAACTTCAGGTCAACTCCCTGAGCTGTGTACGAACCACCCTTCACCGTGAGCGGTCCGGGTCCGTTCCCTACCGGCGTGACCAGGAGGCGGCATCGGGCCTTGCCATCATATATGTCCACATACATTGGTTTGCTGAGATTAGCCTGGTTCCTCAGGAGGAATGCTGCACCTACGGGGTCGTAAAGGGTTTCGTATTTCTCTTTGTGGTTTTCTCGCTCTTTCCCTTTGCTCTTGTCCACCGTCACCTGACGTGTTTGGCGGTTGAATGCGAGATCCACCATTTCGTTGGGAAGAAGATTCGATTTCAGGTGGAAACGGTACCAGTGCGGCTCGAAGGTCCCTGGTGTAAACCTCGACTGGACCTTGCTCCAGATCTCCAGGATCGCCTTAAGTACACCATCGGAGACTGCCTGGGCCGTCACGTTAAGGTGATTGCCTTCCCGTACGGTGGTGATGTCGCCGTGGCCCGCTTTCTGCCCGTTCCAGGTGACCTCATAGCGAAGGACCTCAACAGGTTGCGAGGCCGGAGCCCAGGTCGAGGAGAGCAGAACGAGCGCCACCGCTGCTGACGAGGCACTCAGCCAATTTGTCACAGTTATATGGAATATCCTATGGAGCATGTGGCGCTTATGGCCTCTTAAACCGAACGGTCGTTAAAGGACGCGGGTCAACGAAATCGTCGCCAATGGAACGTCTTGCTCTTTTCCGGCATTGTGAACACCAGTTGGTCCCCAGTAATCTGGTACGGCCAACGATTAGAGTTTCCCACGTCATCAATTATTTTAATCGCTCCGTCCTCAACTGTGAAGTTGCCCGTCCGCGTTTTTACTCGACCCGCATCATCCTTGTCCACTCGGTTGTAGATGACTCTGCCCCGATCGGTGAATTCCATAAGCGTTCGCGTGCCTTCCGGCGGCACTTCCTTGGTTCCCTTCTCGTCTTCCTGGAACATTAGCTCCCACGTATCGACGATGCGCTTGTCCGAGGGCGCGACCTGGCCGCGATCGGAGGACTGTTCCGCGGTGGTAGGCTTCTCCAAACGGGCGCTCTTCGGCATGGTCATGGTAAGGCATGAGGCACAGAGAAACGGCACAGCAATAATCAGCCCTACCCCAAGCTGCCGTATCATGGCTGACATAGTTCCATCCTCGACCGGTCTTACGGGCTCTCGCGCTGCGAATCGCCGCGCCGGTCCACTGGTATCCACTACCACATGCTCCCGAAGGTTCTGGTAGAGCTCCCGCTGGCCTGTGATTCAGCTTTGGCCGTTTCCCGACTCCCACCTGCAAGCTCCGGTTTCGATTCAGGTTTGGCGTCCGGCTTCGGTTCCGGCTTCTTTGGCTGGCTCACGGGGAACTCGCCTTTGGCAAGTCTGGTCAGGAATGGTCCGTCTATGATGACGCAGTATGAGCCTACATCAAGCGTGTGGAATACCGCTTCAGCGTCCTGCCAATCCAGTCCGAGGCACCCATGGGTGAGCCTCCCACCGGTCGCTTCGGCGTAATGAATGTACCGGGTTCCCTCAAACACAAGCTTGAAACGGAAAAACCCGGGAACCCGGCGGTCTTCCCAGTTCTGCGGGATTGGTTCACCTTCCTCGCGAAAATACCAGTCAGGCCTGATCCAGTCATCGATCGGGATCTTGGCTCGGATGGGGAAGACTCCGGTGGGCGTTTCAAAGCCCCCTTCCCTGGTGCGGCCCTTTCCTATGGCAACCGGGCCTATACGCAGGAGTCTGCCGTTTGCGCTATAAAGGTAGAATTGGAAGTTCCTCTTGTCGAACACGATGAACGGCCGCCCATTCCTCCTGCTAATTGTGGTACCAACATATCGGGCCTCGGCCATCACGCTCCTGATTTGACCTTCGTCATGGATCCGATGCCCGTAGTAATCGTCATACATCTCCTGGCGGGGTTGAGCTTGCTGCTGCGATTGAGCCTGAGGCTGTTGATACTGGGGCTGAGGTTGCAGGCCTCGATTCACCTGTTCCCGCAGAATCGTCTCTGCGTCGCGATCCTCATACTGGATAATCGGGGCAGGAGGGGCCGCGGGTTGCCTCCGAGGGGATCTGGGAGCCGCCCGCTGTCGGGAATTCTGAACCCGGGGATCCTGGTTCTGCCAGTTTTCGTAACCGTTCTCCTGAACCTGGTCAGGATAGTAGTACGTCTGGGCAGAGAGCGAGGTTCCCAGCAGCATCACGCTGCCTATTACTCCGAGCAACCGGATCACATTCCGCATTCTTGAATCCCTCTCCTCTCACCTAACTACGGGAAAGTCCATCACTTCCTTGAAATCGTGATCATCTATAATGTAATTTCTCCGGGCTGTCAACAATCCACCGAAACTCCGACAGATGTTGTCACCCTTGCGCCGCGACAGAATTCAGGCTGCCCGAAGCACAAAATATCCGGACCAGCCTCCGACGCGACCTGACCTGAATGCTCGATGTTAGGAAACTATTGTAGTTGATCTTTAGTCACTTGCACAGGAAGTTCGTTCCAACGAGCGTCCCGTAGCATCGATCCTGGAGCGTGCCTCTCGCTGTCTCCCGATCAGGAGAGGAGCCCGTACTTCCGCATCTTGTATTGGAGATTACTTCGAGAGATCGCAAGCATCTTCGCGGCCTGAGCCTGGACATTGTCGGCTCTCTTGAGCGCCTGACGTATCATCCGCTCCTCAATCGCATCGAGCGTCTCGGACAACCCTTTCTCCCATGAGATCAAGGTGTTGATTCCTTCCTCGATCTCCGGTGATTCCCGTATTTCGGGCGGGATGTCTTCCAGGGTGATGGATGAGCCTCGCGAGAGCACGAGTGCACGTTCAATCACGTTTTCAAGCTCCCTGATATTACCCGGCCAGGAATACTTGTAGAACGAACTCATCACCTCCGGCTCGACCGCGAGCATAGGCCGTCCCAGCTTTTCGCCGAACTTCTCTACGAAATGAGCGACCAGGTAGGGAATATCTTCGCGGCGTTCCCTCAACGACGGCACTCGAATGTGGACCACGTTAAGCCTGAAAAACAGATCTTCTCTGAACCTGCCACCGGAAACTTCTTCTTTCAGATCCTTGTTCGTCGCCGCGATAATCCTCACGTTCACCTTGATGTCTTTGGTTCCGCCTACCCGTTGAAATTCCTGCTCTTGGAGAACCCTCAAGAGCTTGGCCTGCAGGGCCAATGACATCTCGCCCACTTCATCAAGGAAGAGGGAGCCGCCATGGGCGAATTCGAATTTCCCTTGCCTTGTCTGGACCGCTCCTGTGAACGCTCCTTTCTCGTATCCAAAAAGCTCTGATTCCAGGAGTGTCTCAGGGACCGCGGCACAATTGATCGATACAAACGGGGCATTCACCCTTGGTGACGCCTTGTGAATCCCGCGGGCGATCAGCTCCTTGCCGGTCCCGGAGTCGCCTGAAATGAGCACTGTGGTAGGCGCATCCGCGACTCGTTTCATGACCGCGAACACGCGCTCCATTGCCTTTGACTTGCCGATGATATTGCCCCACGCGGCGCCAAGCTCGGTTTGAAGATGCCTGATCCGTGCGGTCAGAGCGTGCTTTTCCACGCCTCTGGCCACGGCTCGCTTCAGGTCTTTGTTGTCAAAGGGCTTCTGAATATGATCGAGCGCCCCCTTTTTCATTGCGGCCACAGCCTGATCCACTTCGGCGTAGGCAGTCATCAGGATCACCGGCAAATCCGGATCGAAGTCGAGGAGGTGCTCCAAGAGCTCGACTCCGGACATCGCAGGCATCCGAATGTCGGTCAGGACTGTGTCAATGGGGGTCCTGTGAATGATATCAATAGCTTCGCTTCCAGAGCCTGCTGTGAGTACCTTATAACCCTCTTCCTCTAGCAAGTCCTCCAGGACTACCAGATAGTTCTTTTCGTCGTCCACCACTAGTACCGTGTTCATGCCGTATGGACCACCTGTCAGCTTCTCGCGTATCCGGCACGATCTCCGGGCGCTCTGGGAAGAACCACGGTGAAGACGGCCCCGTCCCCCTCTTTGCTGGAGACCGAGATCTCTCCTCCGTGGGCAGTCACAATATTGTGCACCACCGACAGTCCCAGGCCGGTTCCCATTTCGTGCGTCGTGAAGAAGGGCGTGAATATGTTGGGCATATGCTCGTCCCGGATCCCGTGCCCGTTGTCGCCGAACGCCACCGCCACATGGGAGTCATCGCCATCAATCTGAACGGTCAGTGTGCCTCCGTGCTCCATCGCATCGAACGCGTTGATGGCGATGTTGAGAAATGCCTGGTACAGCAAATCCGGGTCTCCAAGGATCTCTGTCGACGCGTCATCCGCGTTGTCCTGCCGCCATTGAATCCTGTGGGCCTGTATTTGCTGGTCCAGATTGTTTCTCACCCGCTCCACTATCTCGCGCACATCAATGGGTCTCAGTTGCGGTGAGCGTGGCTTGGCGAAGTCGAGGAAGTCCGTGAGAATCGTGCTCAAGCGAGTCGCTTCCTCGACGATCACCTCGGAAAGCTTGACCACGCGGGAGGCATCAGGATTACTCTTCTTGGCCAACACGTCGGCCGAAGATCGAATGATCCCCAGCGGATTACGTATTTCGTGCGCGATCGTTGCCAGCATCTGCCCAATTGAGGCAAGTTTCTCCGATTGCTGGAGTTGCTGCTGGAGCTTTTCCTGTTCTTGGGCTCTCTGAAAAAGGATCCGCTCCCCACGTCTAACGATCAAGGTAAGTGTCACAAATAGAAAAGCCATCAGGCCGGCCGCGACCAGGATAATCACCACAATGGACTTCTGGACCGCGAAATACTGCTCCTTCACATCCTGGGTGATCTCGATCACTCCGTAGATGTTCCCAAGCATCCAGTAGTTTCCCGTGATTTCTCTCAACGGGAAGTAGGTTCGCGTCAGCCACTTCGGTCGCCACCAGGGATCGAGACGATCGTCCTGGCTGATGACGGTAACGTCCTTCCCATTCAAGGCCTCATCGAACGGCGAGCCGGCAGGCTCGTACGTGCCGATAAGATCATACTCGGTGCTGTAAGCAACCTTGCGATCCTTGTCGATGATTCGGATACGTTCGATCTTCAGGCCGTAGGTCACATCTTTGATAAGCGCGTCCAGAGACCCGAATTGATCCCACTTGCGCAGGTCCATCTGGATGCCTCTGGCTTTGAGCGGGGCATAGAACCCGTTATAGATGTTGTAATTAAGATTCTCAGCCAGCAAGCGAGCGTAATTCTCAGCACCTTTGAGGAGCGTGTCCAACATCCGGGTATAAAGAAATGCCCCCAGCAGGAATGTGACAACCGCGATCACCGCAAACCCGGAGATGATGAAATATTTTAAGAGCCTGAACGGACCAGCCGTGCTGGGAGTGCCGTTGGGTGCCACCATGTCAATAACTCACCGAGTGCGCTTCACTCGCCAGAAAATCTACCATCTTGATCCCCAGAGGTAAAGTGAAAGGGGAACACTGCGGTGTCGTGTCATACGGCCGCTTGCCCCGGATGCGGTCGATGCCGCCGTCATTCCTGCTAACGGAATATGATAATGCGCCCACGAGTTTGGTGCCATCCCGCGAGACGCGGGATGTCCCGCGCATCGCGGGACTCGTCCGTGCACGGATGAGCTGCGGACATCCGTGGCACCGAGCAAGAACTTCCTCGTCTATTGAGAGTGGACCATTCTCAGGTAAGTGGCAGGAATTCCGATCAATAATCGTTCGGGATAATTCTTGCAGTGTTCCGGTGGGTTGCGGAATTGGCTAGGCGTTCCCAACGTCGTCGGGATTTACTCGTTCCAGAATTTTAGTCAGCTCTTCGTCACTCTGTTCCAGATCGTCCTGGGTGAGGATAACTTTGTGGCGAGTGGTTTCCTCCGGGGCTCCTTGGCTCATACCGTCGATTACCTTCTCGCTGACGAAGATCGGCACGCCGCTCCATGTGGCAAGAACCAGCGAGTCCGAAGGCCGGGCATCAACGGTCAGCAGTTTTGCCTCGGAGGTCTTGAGGTAGATCGTGGCGTAGTACGTGTGGTCCCTCAGGTCGTCGATCTCGATATGTTCCAGGGTAAGGCCGGACTTCTCCATGATATTGCGGAGCAATTCATGGGTGAGGGGTCTTTGGAAGACCTCTTTGTTCATTGCTCGTTGCAATGCCATAGCCTCCACAGGGCCGATCCATATGTACAGTTCTCTCTCCCCGCTCTTTTCCTTTAGGATAACAACCGGCTGCATGTTCCTATTGTCCGAGGCGATGCCTACCACGGTCATCTCCTGGAATTTCTTTTGACCTTTCATGGAGACCTCTCAAGGCGTGAATCAGCAGCGTCGGACAAGTCGGGGAGACGCTATCAATTGGTCGGCATTCATGTTGCGACAAAATCCAGCCTAGCATTGCGAATCTCCGCTGTCAATGGCCCGACGGGCGTGCTCACAGCGACGGAGCGCTCGCATCCGCATTCGTGATGCGGGTGAGCCGACCCCCTGGCGCTTTGGGCGTGTCACGCGTATATTGGAGAAATCCCCAAGGCTTGCGTAGTTCGCTGCGAGGGGCAACATAGAGCGAGGAGCTATCGGATGTACATGCCCGAAATTGACGAGAAGAAATGCGATCAGTGTGACGAATGCATCGATGTATGCCCCACAGGGGTGCTCGAAAAGAATGAGAATCGAACGGTCGTGGCCAACCCTCAGGATTGCCTTGGCTGCGAATCCTGTGTCTCCGTTTGCCCTCGAGAAGCCATCCTTGTTCAGGATATCTAGATTGAATCAAGCTCGGTGGTCTATCGACAGGTCTTCGGTGAGCAACGCGAGGTCCGTATCGGGGTCTACGTGGGCTCGCTGCGAGATGAGGATCGTTCCAAAGGGGGCATCCTGATAGATCCTAACCAGTTGTAGCTTCACCACTTCCAGGAGCGCGAGAAACGTTGTGAGGATGGTGAGTCGTGAGCTCGTCTCGTCGAACAGGGACTCGAAGGTTATCGATTCCTGGCCTCGGAGCTTGCTGAGTATTTCTCGGATCTTGTCTTTTACGTGCAGCCGGTCGGGTTCCACCTCCAGCAGGTCCGGCCGAGCGGTCCGCTCCATGATACGTCGCATGGCTTCAAGCAGATCAAAAAGGCTCACATCCAGCGGTTGCTCTGACACCGGGAGGCCTTGGCTCTCGTCCGAGGAATCCCGGGCGAACACCTTGCCGTCCAGGACATCCATGCAGCCCAGCTCAGCGGCTGCTTCCTTGTATCGCTTATACTCCAGCAGATGAGCCACTAATTCGTCGCGGGGATCTTCTGCTTCCGCTTCTCCGCCCGAATCCTGCTCCGAAGGCAACAGCATCCGCGACTTGATGTGGGTGAGATACGCTGCCATCAGGAGGTATTCCCCTGCCACATCAAGGTTCAGTTGTTTCATCAACTCAAGGGTGTCCAGGTACTGCTGCGTGATGAACGCGATGGGGATATCGGTGATGCTCACCTCATTGCGGTGTATGAGGTGGAGGAGCAAGTCAAGCGGCCCTTCAAAGAGTTCCAGCTTCACTTCGTAGGGCATGTAATTACCCTAGGCCTCGCAGCAGTATCGTGGTGATGAACATTATCGGAGGATAGACGATGTATCGAACAACGCCGGTGAAAAGGAGCGCGAGCAGTATGATAAAGCCGTACGGTTCGAGCTTCTGATATTCATAGGCGAGGTGGCGTGGGAGCAATCCGGCCAAGACGCTCGACCCGTCTAACGGGTGTATTGGGATCATATTGAAAACTGCGAGCCCGACGTTGATTACGACCGCAAACTTGATCATTTCCACGAGAGGTACGAGGACGTACGCCGTCGTGCTGTCGATGCGCACCTCGGGAAAAGAGAAGACGATCAACCGATACACAACGGCTAGCACTGTGGCAGCAATCAGATTAGCTGCAGGCCCTCCCAGGCTGATCCAGAGCATGTCCCGCAAAGGGTTGCGCAGATTTCGAGGGTCCACCGGAACCGGCTTGGCCCATCCGATTATCCTGGTGAGCACCAGCACAAGCGTACCAATTGGATCCAGATGACTGATCGGATTAAATGTGAGGCGGCCCGCGATCTTCGCGGTAGGATCGCCAAGTCTCAGCGCGATGTATCCGTGCATATACTCATGCACGGTGATAGCGACGAGAAATCCAGGAGCCACGAGGGCAATTTCCTGAATCATACGAGAAATGTCAAAATCAAACATGCTATGTCGTCCTCGGCGTACCTCTCTGGCGCTCCGGTTTGGGCCCGGCACTTCCAGCATCGCGGCCGCTGGATTGTTTATGGTAAGTGACGGGATATGGCAAGAGCTCGCGGGCTGCTTTACTTCTTTTTCGCCTTCTGATCGCCCTTCGCACCTTTGGCTGGGGCCTTTGCGCCGGCCTGGCCTTTCTTTGCCTTTTCGCCTGCTTTGGCAGCTCCTTTTGCCTTCTTTCCCTCGCCTTCGGCCTTTTCAGGAGCTTCAACCGCTATGCCGGCGATTTCCGCGGCGCGTGCGGCCGCAGCTTTCGCCTGAGCCTGCTCTTTCTTCTCTTGCAGCTTCTTCGTCTGCTCCTCGATGGAACCGATGCGCGCCAGCGCCTTCTCAACCTGTTTCACCTTGGCCTTGAGCTCTTTGACCTTCGGGTCCCTCGCAATGGCCTTTTCCGCGAAACCTTTTGCCTGGAGCGTGCTCTGGCGGCTTTCCAGGAGACTCACGTACCTAGCCTTCTGTGTTTCCCTTACGCTCAAATGTTTGGATCCCATCTAACACCTCATGATCAGATTACATTCGTCACGCCATACACGAGAGGGCCTTCGTCTGCAAAGATATTTCTCCACCGTGACGCATGGCCTGAAGCCGCCCATGTGTCGGCCTCACTCGTGAGACCCTTGAGTTCTCCTAATGTGATCGCAAAGATCATGGAGAAGGGCGAGCAGAAACATCGCGGCTGCCGTCAGACCGAACGGAGCGACCTCACGAGAGATCGACCACACAAAATGAGTCGGGCTGGCTGGGGTGGGAGGATTCGAACCTCCGAATGCGGGTTCCAAAGACCCGTGCCTTGCCGCTTGGCGACACCCCAACGCTAAAGAACCCTAATGGTTGCTCCCACGTCTCATCCGTCGATCATAACGCCCCACTCGACAGGTCTTGTGAGAGTCATTGCCCAGTGGGCAGGTAATTGCCTCCTGACCTCTTCAATCCTCTGGGCCTCAAGATCGACGAGTCCGAAGACCGTTGGCCCGCTCCCACTCATCAAGGCCGCTTCGCAAACGATCTCGTGCATGAACGCCCGAACTCGGGCGACTTCCGGGTATAGTATCTCCGTCGCGGGCTGGAGGTCGTTGTGAAGCAGGCGATCTACAGAACAGCCCTCTCTAAGCAGCTTCCACAATGTACTGTGCCGCTCATCCCGTGTCAAGGTCCGGGAAAACTCACTGTATACCGCCGAAGTCGATACTGCGAACCCCGGATTGATCAGCACTAATCCATAGTCAAGCGACAGTTGCACCGGCGTGAGCAGTTCGCCGATTCCTTCGCCTACGGCGCTGCCGCCGGAAAGAAAGAAGGAGACGTCCGCGCCAAGTTCACGCGCCCCATCCAACAGATCCTCATCCGTCAGCGAAAGCCCGAAAAGGTGCCTGGTGCCAAGCAGGGTGGCTGCAGCGTCCGAGCTGCCCCCTCCCAACCCGGCCGCGACTGGGATACCCTTCTTGAGTTGGATTTGGACCGCGTAACGAGCTTCCGTACGCTTCTCCAACCACCCAATCGCGCGCAGCACCAGGTTGTCCGAAGTTTCCAGATCGGGATGACCGCAAACTTTCAGGTGCGAACCGGAAACGGCCTTGGATATGATCAGCTCATCCCACAAGTCAATTGCTTGGAACAGCGTTTCCAGCTCGTGGTACCCGTCTTCACGCCGCTTGAGCACTCGAAGGAAGAGATTGATCTTTGCGGGAGTTCGGACTCTGATGCTTTTCATCCAGGACTACTCACCCGAGAAACCCCCTTCATCAGACCAAGGCTCGAACGAGTCTCGGCCTGTGAGGTCGGTCAGCAACTCTCGTGTTTCCGGGGAAGCCCATTTGAGTGCGGTGATGCCGAAATTGTCCCCTGCATCGATGTCCGCGCCCGCGGCCAGTAGCGACTGTACCGCCTCAGGCGAACCTGTCCACGCAGCCCACATCAGCGCTGTCTCGCCGTCAAGATCGTGAGCATTTACATCGGCTCCCTTCTTAAGCAGCGATCCGAGCACTGCCGACCGGCCCGTCACAGCCGCCCACATCAACGCGGTGCTCCCGTTACTGTCCGCGGCGTTGGGATCCGCACCCTGCGCCAGGAGCTTCTCCACATCTGCTTCGCGGCCCTCTTTGACCGCAACCAGGAGCGCTCGATCGAGTTCAGCCACCCCCACCGGGCGTCTCTCCATTGCCGGTAACCCTGGCTCCTGTCGCGGTTCAATGGAACGCCCCTGTGCAGTTATCTCGACCACCGAGACGGAAGGCGGACGACACATGCCCGTATCCACTCGCCATTTTTCCTGACCGGTCTCCAGATCGATTGCGTACACCGTGCCGTGAACACTTCCGGCAAAGACGATATCCCCATGAACAACCGGCGATGAAGGCCTCCCGCTCTGGGTTCGGAACTTCCACCTGACGACCCCGCTACGGAAGTCGACGGCATAGACGTGACCGTCTCGGCTCGCAAAGCAGATGAGCGAGTCCGACAACACGGGGTCGGTCCACGTTCGGTCGTCGGTCCGCAAAGTCCAGCAAAGGCGCTTCTTGTCGATGTCCACAGCGTAGAGGCGTCCGTCTCGACAACCGAAAAAGACCATCCCATGGGTCACCACAGGAGTGCTGGCCACGGGCTCAGGAGTCGCGAATTGCCACACCGGCTCGCCGGTGCCCGCCTCGAGGACCGAAAGACCTTCATTACTGCCGAGGAAGATCAGACCGGAGCCCATTGTCAACCATCACCGCCTTGCAGTCGGCTATCAGCGTTGGGATGGCGCGCCGCCAAGAACGGCTCATCGGTGGGTTTCATACCGTGATCTTGAAGGAATTTCAAGCCACTATCAGCAATTTCCAGAGCACAAGCCTTTGTTCTCTTCCGAGAGTTAGAACGCGGCCAGAGCCGCAGAGCGTTGTATCAGCTCTATCAAGGGCGAGGGATAGATTCCGAACCAAATTACCAGGACCGTCAGAACACCAAGAACTATAGCGGCGGCCGCGTAACCGGCAGGTCTTGCCCGTAGCTCTTCCCGAGGTGTTTCGAGGCTCTTAAACATCGCAGCGATAAGCCGAAGATAGTAGAACAGCCCGATCACGCTTGTGCCGATCAGGACCAGCACGAGCAGCCAGAGCGATGAATCGACGCCGGCTGCCAGCACATAGAATTTGCCGACAAAGCCTGCGGTCAAAGGGATGCCTGCCAGCGAAAGCAGCATGATCACAAGCGACGCACCGAGCCACGGCCTGCGCCAGATCAGGCCCTGATAGTCTTCGATGCGGTCAGCTTCCTCCTCGCCACCGGAAAGCATGCCCACCACGCCGAACGCTCCAAGAATGCTCAGGAAATAAGCTACAAGGTAGTACGCGACTGCGGTGACCGCTAGTTCGCGCTCCGCCAAGAATGCGACGAGTAGATAGCCGAGATGAGCTATGGATGAATAGGCCAACATGCGCTTTACATTGTCCTGGAGCAGAGCCAGAAGATTGCCCGCAAGCATGGATGCCAGCGCGATCACAGCGAAACAAAATGCCACAGAGCTGAAGTCCTGAGCTGGGGCTTCACTGAAATATCGCAGCAACAGCGCGAAAACCGCGCCTTTTGAGACTGTAGCAATGAAGCCGGTTATCGGCGCGGGCGCACCCTCGTAAACGTCCGGCGTCCACATGTGGAAGGGCACGAGCGAGAGCTTGAACCCGATCCCGCTCACCAGGAGGGCCAAGCCAGCCACCTGCACGCCCGAATAATCTCCCGCAAGCGTCGCGGCCGTCTCACTGAACTCCAGCGAACCCGATTTCGCATAGATCAGGGCCATACCGAAAAGCAGAATCGCGTCCGCGGTGGCAGCCAGGATCAGGTACTTTATCCCGGCTTCAATCCCTCTCGGGGTGGCCCGGAGATACGCTATCAATGCGTAGAGCGAAACCCCAAGTGTTTCCAGACCGACAAAGAACGAGGCAAAATGGTTGCTCGCGACCACAACACATGCGCCCAGCGCTGCGAAAAGCAGCAGAGCATAGTATTCCTCGTGATGGCTTCCACGCCTCGCCAGGTATTCGTACGAAAGCAGCGCCACCGCAGCTGTGGCAGCCAGGATGAGACCCACAAAGAACAACGTGTACCCATCCATCACTACCAGCGGCGTGATCTGCACAGGGACCAACGGACTCACCAGGCACAAAGCGGCCAACGAAGCGCCCAACCCGATGAGCGTCACGATCGTTGCGACACGATGATCACGAGAAATGGCGATGGCCGTCAGCACCACCACGGGAGACCCAGCCAGGCAGATCAGAGGAAGAAGTGCGTACAGCTCTATAGAACTCATCTGGCTCTGTCCTGCCCGGGAAACTTGACCATCCCCATCCAGTCTGGTGGAGAGACTTCGGCGAGACCAGGGTGCTCGGCCGTCGCACCCGTAGACCTCACAGCATGAGGCTCCAGCGCTCTCAAGGTCGGCCCGGCAGTGTCCAACGCTCTCTGAGGGAAGAGCCCGACCCACACGATCACGGCAATCATCGCGGCGAGAAGTATGCTCTCCCGCAAGTCCAGATCCGCGAACTGCACCACGTCATTGCGCGGTCCGAAGAAAGCCCGGTACATCAACCAAAGAGAATAAACTGTGGCAAAAATGATCCCAATCGCGGCAGCAATCGCCATACCGGGGGCCGCGGCATAGGCCCCGAACAGGACGAGGAACTCCCCCACGAAGTTGCCCAGGCCCGGCAATCCCAGGGAGGCCAGGGCAAAGAAGAGCGCGATCGCGCCCATGCGGGGCGCGGTTTCCCAGAAGCCTCTCATACGCGGCAACTGTCGAGTATGAATCCTTTCATGCAACTGGCCCACAATGATGAAGAGCGCTCCTGTGCTGACTCCGTGACACAGCATCTGCACCACCGCGCCTTGCATAGCCAATTCATTCCACGCGAACACTCCCAGCAGAACGAACCCCATGTGACTGATGCTCGAATACGCCACAAGCCGCTTGAGATCGGTCTGGGCGAACGCAAGAAGTGCGCCGTAGAAAATCCCGATCACTCCCAACGTCATCGCGACAGGGGCGAAGGCCGCAGTCGCGCCGGGAAAAAGCGGCCACAGGAACCGAATCAGGCCGTAACCTCCTGTCTTAAGCAACAGCCCTGCCAGTATCACGCTTCCTGCTGTGGGTGCTTCGGTATGCGCGTCCGGTAACCAGGTGTGGAACGGCACCGCGGGAAGCTTCACCGCGAATGCGGCAAAGAATCCCAGCATGAGCCACATCGCAGTTCGAGCCGGTATGGACGCGGCCATGAGTTGCTCGTAGTCAAAGGTGTAGGTCCCCGTTGCTTTGCCATGAACAAAGTAGAGTCCGAGGATAGCAGCAAGCATGAGCAGGCCGCCTGCCTGCGTGAAAAGGAAGAACTTCAATGCAGCGTAGTATTTATTCTCATGTCCCCAAATCGCGATCATTACGTACATGGGGACGAGCATGGCTTCCCAGAAGACGAAGAAGAGGATCAGATCCATGGCCAGGAAAATCCCGATGATGCCGGCCAGGGTTGCGAGAAGTATGAAGTGGAAGAAACCGACTCGTTCTTGAATTTCGGTCCAGGAACACAAAACGCAGGCAATTGCGAGAAACACGGCCAGAGCGACAAGGAGAAGGCTCAGGCCGTCCAGAGCCAGATGAAAGCTGATCCCTAGCTGCGGAATCCATGCGAGTTTCAACTCCACGAGCCAACTTGAGTGCCCTGGGGTGAGCATTCGGATGGGGTGGTCCACCCATAGTCGCAGCACGATGGCAAACTCCACCAGCAGGCCTGCCAGTGCGATCCATCGCGAGAGTCCGTCACTCTTTCGTGCAGCGATCCAGGCAACGATTCCCACAAGCAAAGGAAGCGCAATCATCCAGACCAGTATCATAGGAGCACCATGATCCCAATCGCCAGCGCCGCGCCCGCTGCCATGCCGAACGCGTAGTTCCGCAGCTTTCCTGTCTGAGTCTCGCTCAAATCGCTATACAATGCCTCATTGACACGCGCGAGCTCCGTGAAAACGCTGTCCACAACATCGTCTCTGTTCACAAGCGCAATCCAGACGAACGGCTTCACAACGATCAGCTCGTATGCTCGGTCAAATCCCCAACCGAAGAACCAGAACTCGCGGAACCACGCGCCGCTCTTGCTCGCCGCGATCCTCTCCGGGACATCGGGACGGGACACGAAGAGAAAGTAGGCCGCGAGCACTCCCGAAACGCACAACAGGCTGGTAAGGCCTTGTAGGAAGAACTCCATCGCAGGCTGCATACTCGGATGCGGAAGGCCGGGAAGCGCTGTACCGAGGAACGGCGAAAGGTAGTCCATTCCCCCGAGCCAACCTGGAGTTTCGAGGAATCCTGAGAAGATAGACAAGGCGGCCAGAATCCCCATGGGAACGTACATAACCAAGCCAGGCCGTCGAATTACCGCAGTCTTGCGCTCCCCGAGAAAAGTGAGAAAGACCATTCGAAACGCGTACAAACCGGTTATCAGGGCTCCGAGTGCTCCTCCTAGCCACAGCCACGGTGATCCCATCGGAGAAGTCCAAGCATTCCACAACATCATGTCTTTACTGTAGAAACCGGCAGTGACGAGCGGCAAAGCAGCAAGGGAGGACGCTCCCACCACGAACGTCCAGAACGTGTACGGCATATCCGCGCGGAGTCCGCCCAGTTTGGTCATGTCCCTTTGTTCGTCGGTGGCCAGGAGGACCGATCCAGCCCCAAGAAAGAGCAATGCCTTGAAAAACGCATGGGTAGCGAAGTGAAAGATCGCTGCGGACCACGCTCCTACTCCCAGAGCTAAAAACATGTAACCGATTTGACTCATGGTGGAATAAGCGAGGACTCTCTTGATGTCCCGCTGGGCCAGAGCACTCAGCCCACCCAGGAGTAGAGTCGCGACTCCAATAAGGGCAACTACGGACTGCACCGCCGGCGCCAGCGAAAAGAGGCCATTGGTTCGGGCAATCAAGTATACGCCCGCGGTCACCATGGTTGCCGCGTGGATAAGGGCGCTTACCGGCGTGGGTCCCGCCATTGCGTCAGGCAACCAGGTCTGAAGCGGAACCTGCGCAGACTTACCGACCGCGCCGCAGAGCAGCAGAGCAGCCGCGAGCATTGCTGCCGTAGAGCCCACGGCCCACTCTTGAGCTGCACGGTGCATCACATCCTGAATGTGGAGCGTTCCCAGACTGCTAAAGATAAAGAACAGGCCCACTGCCAAGCCCACGTCGCCCACGCGAGTAACGATGAACGCTTTCATCGCGGCTCGGGAATTCTCCCGTTCCTTGTACCAGAAGCCGATGAGCAGATAGCTGCACAGCCCTACCCCTTCCCAACCTAGGTACAAAAAGAGGAGGTTGTCCGCGAGCACCAGGATAAGCATGGAACCTACAAAGAGATCCATGTACGCAAAGAACCGCGCGTAGCTCTCGTCGTCTCCCATGAACTCTGCGGAGTAAAGAAGGATCAGAAAGCCCACGACAGTAACTACGAGGACTATCGTCACTGAAAGCGCGTCGAGGTACAGAGCAACATGTGGCCTGAGCAATCCCACTTCCATCCAGGCCCACAGCACCTGCGTAACGGAATTCGCCGGAGGAGGCGCTGATATGAACTCAACAGCGGCTCCCATTGACACGATCGCAGCCGCCCCCACCGATCCCGCACCGACCAACGCAACTGCTCGCTTTGCGAGCACCCCACCCAACAGCGCGAGCACGATGAATCCAGCTAAAGGCAACGCGGGAATGAGCCAGAGAAGCTCAAACATGTCAGCCTCGCATCCGCCGTGCGGCGTCCGCGTCCAACGTCTTGAAATGGTGATGGAACTGGACTATCAGCGCCAGTCCGATCGCCACCTCCGCGGCTGCCATCGTGAGAATGAAAATGAACATGATCTGACCGTCCGGTTGCTGCCACCCTGCCCCCGCGACTACAAAAGCCATTCCGGCCGCGTTGAGCATGATTTCAATGGACATGAGCACGAAGAGGAGGTCGCGGCGCACCAGCACTCCCAGCAGCCCCAAGCAGAAAAGGAGTCCAGCCACATATAGCCCGTGTTCCATAGGAACCTGCGCCATCACGAGCCTTCCTTTCTCGGTGCGACCACTCGTCGCCCCAGATGGTACGCTCCCACAAGGCCGGCCAAGAGCAGCACAGATGCGAGCTCGACGCCCAGGACATAGGGCCCGAAGAGGGCCAGGCTCACCTCCTTGGGAGACACCTCGCCTCCGCTGGTCCGCGGCAGATCCTGCCCCAGTAAGACATAGATGAGCTCTCCTAGTAGGACAATCGCGAGTATTCCCGGGCCTATCCAGATCGCGGGGCTAAGCAAAGCCTTTTGGTGCGCTTCACCTCTCGCTCCCAGATTCAGCATCATGATTACGAACACGAAGAGCACCATGATCGCGCCTGCGTAGATCAGCACCTCCAGAGCCGCGACGAAAGGCGCTCCCAGGACGAAGAAGATCAAAGCTACCGCCAGAAGAGACACAATCAGATAGAGGAGCGCATGAACCACATTGACCCGAGTAACAACCATAGCTGTGGCAACAACAGCTATTATTGACGATATGTAGAAAACAGCATTCATAGTCACTTCTTAATGGAAAAGCCCCTGTAAGTGCAGCCCACTTAAGGCATCAGGCTGCGCACGTCCACGGGAGGTTCTTCGTTTTCAGCCTCACCCTTGCCTTTCCCTGCAATGGCCAACCCTGCGACCTTGTAGAAGTTGTAACCGGGATATTTCCCCGGGCCGCTTATCAGCAGGTCTTCCTTTTCGTAAACCAGCGAGGAACGAGTGTATTCGCACATCTCGAAGTCAGGCGTGAGTTGTATCGCGCAGGTCGGGCACGCCTCCTCGCAGAATCCGCATAGAATGCACCGGGAGAAATTGATGCGGAAGAACTCAGGATAGCGCCTCCCATGCTTGTCTTCGGTGGCCTGCAGCGAGATGCAGTCCACAGGACATGCAACCGCGCAGAGATAACAGGCTACGCAGCGCTCGCCGCCGTCCGGATCTCGAGACAGGATGATTCGTCCCTTTGCTCGCGGGAAGTATCTGATCTTCTCATCAGGATACTGGACCGTGACCCGTTTCCGGAACGTGTGGGTCAACATCGTCCAGGCTGCTTTGATCAGAGATAGCATCGATTTTCCCATCAGCCTTTCGCGAGCACCACCGCGCCGGTAACCAACAGATTCGCCAATGACACCGGTAACATCACCTTCCAGCCGAACCCGAGGAGCTGGTCGAAACGTGGCCGCGGGAACGTTGCCCTTAGCAGGATGAACAGACTAATGAATAGGCCCGTTTTCAAGAAAAACCAGACAATCGGCGGCAGAATCGGACCGGACCAGCCTCCGAAAAACAGAGTCACGATGAGCGCTGAGATGAGCGTGATGCCGATGTATTCTCCGACAAAAAACATGCCGAATTTCATACCGGAATACTCAGTGTGATAACCAGCCACCAGCTCTGTCTCAGCTTCAGGGAGATCGAACGGCAACCGGTGTGTTTCCGCAACTCCAGCCGTCAGAAAGATCACCAGGCCGAGAAACTGCGGGATGCAGAACCACACTTCTTCTTGGGCTTCCACAATCGCCCGAAGATTAAACGATCCCGCGAGCATCACCACACCCATGAGCGACAGGCCCATGAATACTTCGTAGCTGAGCATCTGCGCGGCCGCTCGCAATCCTCCGAGGAGTGAGTACTTGTTACCAGAAGCCCATCCAGCAAACGCCACACTGTAAACGCCTAAAGAAGACATCGCCAGGAAGAACAGAATCCCCACATTGAGATCCACTATGCCAATGCCGGGCGCAAAAGGAATGATTGCGAAGGATAGGAGAACCGTGACCAGGATGATGCCCGGGGCAAGTACAAAGACCGGCCGATCCGCAAACGGAGGAACCCAGTCTTCTTTGGTCATGATCTTGATCATGTCCGCAAGCACTTGGAGCAGTCCGAACGGTCCCACGCGGTTCGGGCCGTACCGGTCCTGCCACAGAGCGAGCAGCCTGCGTTCGACCCAAATGAGGGCCGCAGCTATGCAGGTCGCTACCGCGAGAACTCCAACCACAATGAGAACGGAGCTGATCGCCTCGTACATGTCAGCGCTGCTCGCCTGTTTCAGCCTTCCTGATGCGTGTGCGCACCGGAAGTGCAATCCCTTTCAGTCTTTCCAAGCCCTTTGGAACGAGCGCTATTCCCTGTGGAAGGCCCACGATAATTTGCACCGGTAGCGATACCCATATGCCCGCGAATTCCACGCCTGCGAGCACTTCTTCTGAAACACCAAGTGACTTCGCATCTTCAGCGTTCAGAGCGAGATACGCGATCGGGGCGCGTTCCGCTATGGCCGGCGACAACACGCTGAGCTCTTCCGACCCGAATATGTGATACGCGGGCAGAATGAGCCATTCGCCATCGTGAGGCAGAAACGCGTTTGGAATTTGGTCGAAGTAATTCCGGCTCGCCTTGTCGCTTGGTTCAATCAGCCGTCGTCCTGGATCTCCACCTCTGAGCGGGCCCGCGATCTCCTCCTGGAACTTGTTCAGGGCCTGCACGGAATTCCAGCCAGGCGCCCAGTACCGGGGAGTCAATGCAGGGGGAGAGATGCCCTGGAACCCTTCCATTGAGAACGAGAGTGCGGAATCCCGATCAAGAGGAGGCGGAGGCTCCTCGACCGCCACATTGGCAAGCATCGCTGTGCGGCCGCTGTATCGATGTGGCTGTCGCGCGACCTTCCGGCCCACAATTCTAAAGCCCGCAGGCGGAGCTATATTTGAAACAGCTTCGAATACAGGCAACGTCCGGGCCAATTGAGTCACGAGATCGTCGAATGACTCCCATTGTTCGGATTTCATGCGACCGGCAGCGATCATGGCCTCTCTGAGCCAGTGCCGGCTCTCCCGAATCGGTTCATGCGGCGGAAAGACGGCATAGTAACGCTGGGCCCGACCCTCGTTGTTAACGAGAGTGCCTTGGGATTCCGCGAACGTGCCCGCAGGTAGGACCAAGTCTGCGTCCGCCGCGGATTCGGTGAGGCAATGGTCAATGACCACAAGGTTCTTGCACGAGGCCCTCAATTTGCTGAGAAGTTCCCTTGGCGCCCTTGTGCAAAGATCGTTCTCCAGCAGAATGACCGCGTCAATCGGACCGGTTTCGGCTCTTTCGACCGCTTCTTCAATGGAGAAGCCGCTCATAAGAACCGCGCCCATGCTGTTGCATTCAGGCACAACAAAGGAGAGGCGGACATCTAGGCCATGAGCGTGCAGAGCCCGCGCCACATTGGCTGCGGCCTGTATGATTGCAGGACTCATGGAGCTCGTTCCGGAAACCACGACAGGTCGTTCTGCCTCTCGAAGCGCTTTGGCTATTGTGGCTGCAAGCGCGTGTTGCTCCGCGGAAAGGTCTGCGACACGCGGAGCATGATTGTCCAGTTCATGCGCGACTGCAAGTCCGAGCCGCGCTATGTCGTCAGGCGCTGCGCGGAGAGTCTCGGCTGCAACATCATCCAAACCTGTGGCCGCAGGTGTGGCGATGAACAGGGGCCCTTTTTCTTCTTGCACCGCGCCGCGCACCGCGGCATCCAACCACCTTGGAATCTTCAGTCTATCGGCAATTGCCATGGGCTTCTGGCGTACCGACTGGCGCAAATACAGCGCCATCATTGGCGCGGTATTCGTCACGTCCTCGCCCAGGACCAAAGCGGCATCCGCGGATTCCAATGCTAGGAGAGAGGCGGAACGCACTGGGCTGTCTCTCAGCACATCTGCAATAAGAGAAACACGGTCCTGCTCGGCTTGAGCCATGCCCGTGGAGAAGTTCTCTTCGCCCACGAGGGCTCTCAATGCGAAATTGGCTTCTAAAGAAGCGCGAGGCGATCCGATGCCGATCATGCAGGAGCTGCTCCGAATAAGGTCTGCCAACCGATTCAGTGCTTCGTCAGGGGTAATCGGCTGCAGAGCGCTCTCACCCTGGCCGGTTCTAGCCAATGGCTCACGGATGCGGCGATCTCTGTTGACAAATTCATAGCCGAATCGGCCGCGGTCACAGAGGAAATATCCGTTCACCTGCCCGTTGTATCGATTGAGGATGCGTCGGAGCGTGCTGTAACGCTCACCTGCGATAATATTGCAGCCCAGCCCGCAGTGCACGCAGATGGACGGAGCTGTCTGTAGATCCCATTTGCGCGTGTAGTGCTTCTTGAGGGTCTTATCCGTGAAGACCCCTGTCGGGCAGATCTCCACCAGGTTGCCGCTGAATTCGTTTTCCAGCGTCCCTTCCTTAAATCTACCGAAGTACATCCGCGAGTGAACACCGAAGGCATCCAGGTCTCGACCTCCCGCGTAATCCCGATAGAAGCGGACGCAGCGGTAGCACTGGATACAGCGATTCATTTCGTGATTGATAAATGGCCCCAAATTCTGGTTCGGATAGGTGCGCTTTTTCTTGTGGGTTCTCCGATACGCGTGGCCGGTCATTACCGTCATGTCTTGAAGGTGGCATTCGCCTCCTTCGTCGCAGACCGGGCAATCGTGTGGGTGGTTGAGCATGAGCCACTCGATCACGCTTGCTCGAAAGTGCCTGACCTCCGCGTCGTTTATGGAGATACGGACGCCATCGGTCGCAGGTGTCATGCACGACATGAATATGCGGCCGCGGGTATCGTTTTCGTCTCTAAAGATCTTCACAGCGCAGAGGCGGCACGATCCCACGGAATGCAGGGCTGGATGCCAGCAAAAATGCGGGATGTCGAACCCTAGTGACAGACATGCCCCGAGCAGGTTTTGGCCTTCTCTGACTTCGTAGGACATGTTGTCAACGTAGATCGTGACCACGACTTATCTCCACGGGCACCGCTTTTCTCGGATGTGGCGCTCGAAGTCTTCCCGGAAGTATTTCAGAGCGCTCTGCAAAGGCTCCACCGCGCCGGAAGCCAACGGACAAAATGTATTCCCGGGCCCGAGCAGGCGGCACTGGTCGGCAAGGATCTCCAAATACTGGGGCCTGCCCTCCCCTTTTTCAATGGCTGCGAGCATCTCCGCCAACCACGGGAGCCCTTCGCGGCAAGGTGTGCACCAGCCGCATGATTCCCTGGCGAAGAACGCGATCAGATTGTAAACCATGCCGACAGGGCATGTCTGATCGTCGAGCACCACGATCCCGCCTGTCCCCAGCCTGCTGCCGGCCTTCTGAATCGACTCAAAGTCCATCGGCAAGTCTAGATGTTGATCCGTCAAGAAATCCGTCGATGCGCCTCCAGGCAAAAATCCCCTGAGTGTGAGCCCATCGCGCATTCCGCCCGCATGTCCTTCGAGGATTTCCCTGACCGTCACTCCCATGGGAAGCTCCCAGCAGCCAGGGGTATTCACCTTGCCGCTCACCCCATAGATCTTGGTGCCCGCGTCCTGCGTGCGCCCGAGGCTCTTGAACCACTCCGCGCCGTTGTTCACGATATGAGGCACGTTGCAGAGCGTTTCCACGTTGTGGGTCACTGTGGGCTTTCCCCAGAGCCCTGAAAGGGTTGGCAGCGGATCGCGCGGACGCGGGACCGCGCGGCGGCCTTCCAGGGAATTGAGCATTGACGAAGCTTCCCCGGTGATGTACCGGCCTGCGCTCACGTGGAGCTTCAGCTCAAGACTGTATGCGGTTCCGAGAATGTGGGAGCCCACGTAGTTTCTCTGGTACGCTTCCGCAATCGCTTGCTCCAGCAGGCGCCGCGCACGAGTGTATTCCCACCTTATGAACACGTATGCGATCTCGGCCTGAATCGCGTACGACGTGAGAATCACGCCTTCGATAAGCTGATGGGGATCGCCTTCCATCAAGAAGCGATCCTTAAAAGTCCCGGGTTCCATCTCGTCTGCGTCAGCAACCACGTACTTGGGTCGCGGGCTGTCATTGCCGCTCGGCACCGAGCTCCACTTGATCCCGGCTGGGAAGCCCGCACCGCCCCTGCCGCGAAGGTTCGCGTCCTTCACCAGCTGAATGACCTCTTGAGGCGCCATTTGGTGAAGGGCCTTCTTGAGCGCACCATAGCCACCCGCGTTCTCGTACGCGGTCAGGTCGACCGGGCCTTCCCCGGGTCGCATTCTTCCGGTGAGCGGTCTTTCCATCGTCAGCTCTTACGGGTATTGCTGAAGGATCTCATCTATGGTCGTTGCATCCAGATTGTCGAACAGTTCCCCGTCTACCATCATGGCCGGCGCTTGATCGCACGCGCCAAGGCACTGAATCGGCAGAAGGGTGAATCGTCCGTCAGCAGTTGTTTGTCCCAGGTCAATCCCCAGTCGAGCGATCAAGTGCTCTCTTACAAGATCGTATCCCATGATCCAGCAGCTCACGCTGTCGCACACGAGGATGACGTGCCTGCCAATTGGCTTACGGTAGATCTGGTTGTAGAAAGTCGCTGTACTGTCCAACTCCGAGGTGCTCATCTCCAATATGGCGGCAAGCTCGTTGAGCATCTCGTCGGGAATCCACCCATAATGGCGTTTCGCTATGAGGAGCACGTCCAACGCCGCGCTTTTTTTTTGCTCGCAAGCTGAAATAGCAGCGAGTATTTCGCTCCTGACCTCTTCAGTGAGCACCGATCTGCTCTGCTCTTCCGGCCTCAACATCATCGATCCACATCCGCAAGCACGTAATCGATACTGCCCAGAATGGCCACCAAATCCGGGACCAGCAAGCCTCTGCTGATATACGGGATCATCTGCAAGTGCGCGAAGGAAGGGGTCCGGATACGTGCTCGATATGCCATGGTATTCCCATCACTAATCAGGTAGTAACCGTTGTTCCCTTTGGTGGCTTCAATGCCGCAGAAGGCTTCCCCCGGAGGAATCACCGGTCCCCAGCTCACGCTGAGAAAATGCGTGATGAGGGTCTCAATGTCATGCATGGTGTGTTTCTTCAAAGGAGGCGTCGCGAGCGGATGATCGGCCATATGCGGGCCTTCGGGCATATTCTTGAGACACTGCTCGATGATTCGCAAGCTCTGACGCATCTCTTCCACACGCACAGCCGCTCGATCGTAGCAATCCCCGTTTTCACCGATCGGGATATCGAACTGGAATTGTTCGTACCCTGAATAGGGCCGCTTCTTGCGGAAGTCCCAATCGAAGCCGCTCGCGCGAAGTCCCGGGCCGGTTACACCCCACTCGATGGCCTCTTCGCGGGTATAGCTGCCGACTCCCTTCGCGCGGGCTTTCAGGATAGGACTCTGCATGAGGAGCTTGTCATATTCCGCCAGCCGAGGCGGAAAGTAATCGATGAACTCCTTTACCAGCCTATCCCAACCTTTGGGCAGATCCTGAGCCACCCCTCCTATCCTAAACCACATGGGATGCATACGGCCGCCTGTGACGGCCTCGACTACGTCGAACACCCGTTCGCGGTCGTTGAAAGTGAAAAACACCGGCGAAAGGGCCCCCAGGTCTTGTCCAAACGTGCCGTAGAAGACCAGGTGGCTGGCGATACGGAAGAACTCGCTCATCATGACTCGGATGACCTTTACCTTGTCGGGTACACCAATCCCCGCCAGCTTTTCCACAGCCAGCACGTACGGCAGGTTGTTCATAACCCCGCCCAGGTAGTCGATCCTGTCGGTGTACGGGATGAAGGTGTGCCATGACTGGCGTTCGGCCATCTTTTCCGCGCCGCGGTGGTGGTACCCGATGTCCAATGCCGCGTCCGCGATCTGTTCGCCGTCCAGCGCCAGCATGATCCTGAGCACGCCATGAGTTGAAGGATGCTGAGGGCCCATGTTCAGAAACATATAGTCAACATCCTCCGCCGGAGCCTTCATGCCCCATTCTTCGGGTCGGAACCGGGCCGCGGCCTCTTCTGCCACAGCCTTTTCTTCGGGAAGCTGAAAGATCCCCATTTCAGTGGCTCTTGCAGGATGCTCCTTGCGCAGCGGGCGCCCTTGCCAGGTCGGCGGCATGAGAATCCGCCTCAGGTTCGGGTGTCCGTCGAACGTGATCCCGAACATGTCATAGACTTCACGTTCGTACCAGTTTGCACACGGCCATACCGAAACCGAGGAGGGTAGGCTGGGTCCATCGCCTTTGAGGGCTACTTTGAGGCGCACGTCCTGGTTTCGGTCGAACGAGATGAGATGGTACACGACGGAAAAGTCGCTTTCAGGCTGCCCGATCCTATGGTTCCTGAGGCGCTCGTCTATTGCGGTCAAGTCGTAGAGCATGGCAAACGGGCTGGGAATTTCTCGCTTAAGATACCGGAGCACTTCCAGTATCCGGTCCTTCGGAACCCAAAAGGTCGAGATGTCGTCGCGAGTCTCCTGTGGCGACACAACACCTGCCCCGAATCTGTTTTCCAGCTCCGTTTGTATGCCGGGGGCTTCTACCATGCAGGAAAGCTTCCTCTATTCCGCTGACCGTCACACGTGCGACGGAATTCGCCGAAATATCGACGAACCGAATCAAAGCCGGATCGGTCTAAAGCTCGTCCGGGCCCCTCAATTCGGTTGTTTTTCGTCGTTGATCCCGTTTCAGATCCCGCATAGAGGGCATGGGCGCCCTCAGGACCTCTTGACTCCCCACCACCCAGCTCAACGGACGACGCTCGTTCCCCACAGCGTTTTGCAGGAGTAGAAGGCCCTCCATGAACGACTCTGGACGAGGAGGGCAACCGGGCACGTACACATCCACCGGAAGAAACGTGTCGACGCCCTGCACTACGCTGTAGATGTCATACATGCCGCCGGAATTGGCGCACGAGCCCATGGAGATCACCCATCGAGGCTCCATCATCTGGTGGTACAATCGCCGGATGACAGGCGCCATCTTAATGAAGGGCGTGCCCGCGATCACCATGAGGTCGGATTCTCGGGGCGTCCCTCGGATAACCTCCGAGCCGAATCGCGCAATGTCGTACTTGCTCGTGATGCTGGCCGCCATTTCCACGTAACAGCACGAGAGGCCAAAATTGAACGGCCAGATCGAGTTCCTGCGTCCCCACGCGATCAAGTCTTGCAACCTGCTCAAGATTATGTTTCGCCGGATTGCATCAGCCTGAGAGTCGCCTTTCGATTCGAGACGCGCATCCGCCCCACTGAGTGTCCACTGCATCGTGCTGAGAACCCCCGCCGCTGGGATCAGTAATTCCCGCGTTCACCGCGTTGGGTCGCGGTCCTTCGAGTTGTTAATTCCAGGCCTCCCACCCGCCAAAGATAGATCAGAGCCACGAAGAGAAGACCGATGAAGACGGCTATTTCAATATAGCCAGCCCATCCCAATTCCCTGAGCCCTACAGCCCATGCAAAGATAAAGAGCGCTTCGAGATCGAATATCACGAAAAATACTGCGATCAAGTAGAATTGCACATTAAATCGGAGTCGCGCAGACCCCGTAATGACCATCCCGGACTCGTACGGCTCACCCGTGGCCCTCTCTCTGTGTCTTTCGCCGAGCAGAAACGTCAGGAGCATCACGGTCGCCAAGCCGATCACCAGGAAGAAATAGAGCAAAAACGGCCAAAGAGCTTCGCTCAAACGACCGACCCCCTCTTCCCGGGCGCGGGGAGCGCCCTACACATTAGTTTCCGTGCCGAAAAAGTATTCGCGGCATTTGGCATCGTCAGCACGGGACAGTTATGATTGTAGCACAAAAGATCCGGGCGCGGAGCGTCAGGATTGCGTCTGTCTCATAACCAAGGGCCGGCCTGGTCTTCCTGACGTCCCGGGCGTGACAATTTTTTTCGTCCGCGGGATCATTTCTCATAGACAACCGATCCGATTTGTGTAAATGGACCCAATGATCAAACATCCTTGCCAAGAAGGTTGAAAGGCATGAGCAAACGGATGAGTCTTGCGAGCGTTCCCCAAAGGAACGGCAAACCGCGCAACAAGCCGAGAACTCTCGGACCGGTGGGAAACCTGGAAGAGCACGTCCCGCCCGACTGGTGGTACCGCATCTTTAACAGGCTCTATCTGAAGACTGACGGCGATGTGGTGGATGATTCGCGCATCACCGCGGCCGAGATAGACCTGGTGGTGGAGGCGCTGGATTTGGGCATTCAGGACCGCATTCTGGACCTCTGTTGCGGCCAGGGGCGTCACGCTCTGGAACTCACCCGCCGCGGCTTCCGATGCGCAGAAGGTCTGGATAGATCCCACTACTTGATTCAGAGGGCACGAGAGCGCGCCAAGCAGGAGGCCCTGGCTGTCAAGTTCCGAGAAGGTGATGCGCGCAAACTTCCGTATAAGGTCGACCAGTTCGACGCGGTCCTCATCATGGGGAATAGCTTCGGGTACTTTGAAACGGTTCACGACGACCTGCGAGTCCTGCGAGAGGTCCTGCGAGTCCTCAAGCCCTGGGGCAAGCTTCTTATCGACATCGCAGACGGTGACTACCTGAGGAGCAACTACCAGAGCCGATCATGGGAATGGATAGACAAGAACCTCTTCGTATGCAGGGAGCGTTCGCTTTCTTCAGACGCGGAACGCCTTGTCTCCCGCGAAGTGGTGACCCACGTGGCGCGGGGCGTGATAGCCGACCAGTTCTATGCAGAGAGGCTCTATTGCAGAGAAAGTCTCGGAAAGCTCCTGCAAGAGGCCGGGTTCATGGAGATCTCCTTTCCTGCGCAGATCTCGCCCGCTTCTCGAAGGGCGCAGGATCTGGGCATGATGGAGCGCAGGCTTATTGCCACGGCGCAGGTCCGCAAGCAGTGGGTGCCTTCACGTAAGCGATCGGCCAAGGGCGAGAAGCATGTCGCGGTAGTGCTGGGGGATCCCCGGAAGCCTGATCCGCTCAAGCCCTTGTCCGTCTTTGACGATGACGACTTCTACACAATTGATCGGATGAAGGCGGCCTTTGAGGAGATCAGAGGCTACCGGTTCACTTATCTCACCAACCATGACACGCTTGTGCGCGATCTCTTCAAATTGGCCGGCAAAGTGGACCTGGTTGTGAATCTCTGCGACGAAGGCTTCAGGAATGATCCCAGGAGTGAGCTCCACGTGCCCGCGCTACTCGAGACGTTTGGGTTTCCCTACACAGGCGCGGGGCCACAGTGCCTGGCATTCTGTTATGACAAATCCCTGGTGCGAGGAATTGCCAAGGAAATGGGAATCCCTGTGCCACAGGCTTACTTCATTAAGCCCGAGGACTCCACGTACGAACTCCCCATTGATTTCCCTGTGTTGGTCAAACCTAACTTCGGCGACTCCAGCTTCGGAATCACGTCCCGGAGCGTAGCTTACGACGCAGAAGGACTTATCAACGCGATCCTGGAGATCCGCCGAGATCTTGGGTATGAGAAGCCCATCCTGGTGGAAGAACTCCTCACGGGCAAGGACCTCACGGTGGGAATTGTGGGGAACCCGCCCAGTTCTTACGCGGTGCTCCCAATTACCGAAGAGGACTATTCCGCGCTTCCGCCGCACCTTCCTCGTATCTGCGGATATGAAGCAAAGTGGTGCCCGGATTCTCCCTACTGGAAGATCAAATCCGCGCCCGTGGATTTGCCTGATGAGACACAGAAGGCCCTGATCGAATGGTGCACAGTGCTTTCGGAACGCCTCGAATGTCGGGATTATACCCGGTTTGATTGGCGGCTGGATGCTGACGAGAATCCCAAGCTCTTGGAAGTAAATCCGAATCCGGGATGGTGCTGGGACGGCCATCTGGCCAAAATGGCGGCCTTTTCCGGCATGAGCTACCCTCAAATGCTTGAAGCCATTATAAGAGCCGCAGAGGAACGCCTCAACCTCGACACGCCTATGGACAAACCTGCCGAGGCATAGTCACCGGCAGCCAGCGCTCCCAGGCGCTGAATTGCATTGCTAGGCTGCCGGCCGATCTTGTTTTCTTCAAGTGCAAATGATAGGTCCGACAGGGGGCGGCTTTGGCCGCCCGCTGCCGGATAGCAGGAGAGTCAGGAACTACTTCCTACGCATAACCTGTGTAGGCATCGTCTTCACCGCGGCGGGCTGCCGAACCGGATTTGAAACCTTGACGGGTGATACCTGGCGCACAGGCATTGACTGGAGCACCGGTTTCTGCTGAACCGGGTTAGAAACCTTGACGGGCGCCGTTTGGATGGGGAACAACTTGGGCTGATCTGCGCGTAACGTCTGGGGCGCCCCCTGGATACGTTGGCTCTTCTGGCCGACATCTTCGGTTATCCTTTTCAGTTGTTTGGATCCCTGACCGGACGAAGAGCTGGTGGTCTGGCTGGAAGTGCCGGAGGACGAGGCTTTGCCGCTTGATGATCCAGGATCTTGCTCAATCGATCCTCCAGCTTTTTGCGTTTTCAGACCGGGCCGTGCGGCCAAGGAAGCGTCGGGCTTTGCCGAGGATTTCACAGCAGCTGTTTCCGGCGGCTTCTTTGAACCTGCATAGGGAGCATCGGGGTCCTTAAGAGGCGGCTTTGTTTGGGCGGGAACGACCGCGGGGACTATCTTGCTCGTCACAAGATGCTCCCATGACTTCTGGGCTTTGGCGTTTGACGATCCGGGATTTTGCTCGATGGAACCTCCGGGTTTTGCGGGGCTCAGACCGACTTGTTTGGCCAAGGAGGCGTCCGGTTTGACCGAAGGACCGGGAACGGCCGCCACTGGGAATTTCTTAGTGCCCGCATCGGGGTCTTCGCCCGGCTTTCTGTCAGGCGGCTGCTGAGTGGCAGGTTGCGTCGCGCCTGTCATTGGAAGCGAAGCCGGTTGAGAAACCTTGGGGGCCGTATCCCAGTTGTTACCGGAAGGCGTCGGCGGTAACGAGGGAATCCGAGTGAATGTTTTCACGTAAGGATCGCCGGACTGCTTCATGGGAGAGCTCTTACTTCCTATACTTGGATCGTCGTCCTTCTTTCCGGTATCCGTTAGTGAAGAAGATTGACTCCCAGGGGAATTAGACTGTTTGGCGTACTGCGGAACACACTGGCCCCACAGGCAGACCATGTCTTTGGGACAATGATTGTCGGCACTGCAACCGGTCATGTAGGTCGCCATGTGGCCCCCCTCCGCCCCTGTAGTAAAACTGCCCGGGGGGTCTTTGAACCATTTTTCACATAGGCAGGTGGTAGGATTAGCATGCCAACCATTCTTTTCGTCACATTGTGGCTGCCATTTCGTACAAGTTCCGTCGGAGTTCTTCTTATCACACGGGCCGCACGAGACCGGCTTCTTCTTAACGCACTGCCCGCCCTCGCAGACAAACCCTTGAGGACAATCACCGCTTGACTTACAGCTTTTTGGCACCGCATCGGTCACTTTGACCTTAACGCACTGCCCGCCCTCGCAGGCAAAGCCTTGAGGACAATCACCGCTTGACTTACAGGGTTTTGGTGCCGCGGTCATGCACCATCCCTGAACGCAGGCATAGCCTTTAGGGCATTCGTTGTTTGACTTGCACTGCGGCGGAAGGCACTGGAATCCATTGCAGATCCAGTCTTTGGGGCAATCGCTGTTACTACTGCAATTCGGATGCGTAGCAGTATTCGGCTGGTTGGGTTTCTTGCACGTGCATTTTTCGTAATCAGGCTCCCAGCCCGCGAGGCATTTTATCTCCACTTTGGTACAGGTCCCGTCAGCGTTTTTCTTGTCACACGGGCCGCACGGCGCGATGCCCCAGGTGCCTCCTCCGTTCGGCGCTGGCGGCTCGAATGGGCCTTTCCACTTATCAGGTCCTTTAGCTGAATCCTTGGGTAATTTAGAGGGGTCCAACGTTTCGGTTTTGTTAGTTCCAGGCTGAGGCCCTGGATTGGGTTGAGGTCCCGGATTGGGTTGAGGCCCTGGATTAGGTTGAGGCCCCGGATTGGGTTGTGGACCCGGATTGGGTTGTGGCGCTTGATTGTCCGCTCCACCAAGTGGAAGATTCGCGAGAACCTGACCGGCAATGTCGGCCAATTCGGCCAGAATCGCAGGCGGTGTCAAACCCATCGCGGGCAAAGCAACATCCGGCATCGAGACAGGGGGAATAGGTTCCTCGCGAACAACAGGATTTCGGCACGAAGGAACAGCAACCGGCAGCGTCCCTGGCATTGTGGTCATTGATGCCAGGGCGATGAGCAAACCATTGGAAACTCCCATGGTCGGCGAGGGTTCCCGGTCTTGTTCTACCAGGACGGAGCGACAGGATGTAAGCAGTCTCGCCCGCGGCAGCTCGTCGGCAATGTTTTTGACTACCACCTTGCCCCACAGGACTGTGACTCTGGTTCTGCGAGAATCGATTGCCTCGATCACGAAATCTGCGGGCTCCTGGGTCGGCACCACCCGCACCAAAGCTGTTGGTGTTGCGACGACAAAAGCGGACACTGGAGTAGTGTCGGAAAGCTTCTTGATAAATCGCACGGCTCCGTGGTCGATACCCGCAACGAGAGAAGAAGACGCTCCTTGAACGTGCGAGGCAAAGAACTTGAGCGAGGAATTCGCTCCCAGGGATGCATCCCCCTCGTCCGTCGCGGTCCTGTCAAGATTGAGCCAGAGCTTACTCTTGGATCCAGTGAGGATTGCATCCTGAACATAGACCCTGTCCAACGCGCCGAGCGCCTTTGAACCATCTTCGCCGCCGCGTATCACACCTGCGGCTGCTTGGATCTGTCTGACTTCACCAACTGGCTCTGCCTTCGATTGGTCTGAAGCAGCCCAGGCAATTCGATTCCCAGGCAAACACCCCAGACACAGACTAATCAGAATCCCGAGCGTCAGGCTCAGGCTTCTGGCTCCCAGGTTCCCTAGAATACTTCGTTTCATTGTCCGGCCCTCCTGCACTGCGGATTCTGTGTGCTTGGTACACCATTCGGAAAAGCCGGAAATCTACTACACCTCACACAGCTGATTTCCTGAAGAGTCAACTAACGCCGGTCTGGGAGCTAACTGAACGACTGACGCAGCAACCCTGTAGTAATTGCCTCCGCCTTGCGAACTGTACGGTCAGAGACAGAAATTCGAGGAGGTGGCTGTTATGAAAGCCTGGGCAGAAAAGAGAGGACGCCAAATGGAGGCCATGGGAGAAAAGGAATTGGCCGAGTTGTTCCAACTGGTGGTCAGGATCTATGAGCTTGAAGAGCGGCTCATGGAAAGATCAACGAATTCATGCGGGTCCAAGGCGGCATAAGCCACGAGGCCGCGGGTCTTGTGATGAGAGGAACGCCCGCTTGCTCATGGGAATGTTTGCTTACCACCTCCTCCATATGCTCAGGCAATTCTATTTGGTGGGCGAAGAAGTCAAGCGGTCAATGGAGTGGCTTATGAAGCATCTGATTAAGGTGCGAGCGGAGGTCGCGTATCATGGTCGGATGTGGCATGTCCATGTGGCGTCGACGTTTCCTTCGGCTTGACATTATTGTGGTGTGTTCGGATGAGGGCCAACCGAATGTTGGTTGACGAAGGGGCGGACGGTGAGGTACGCTCAAAAACGGGAAAAATAGGGACTTTATCACGAACATGACGAAGGTTTTGCCTGCGCCCGGTAATGTCGGATTCCACCCAGAGACTTGTTCGGGGTCAGCGACGCTATCCCTGGACCACTCAAGAGTCACGAAACGGTCAACATGGCAAGTCCGCGGCATATCGGGGTAAAGTCCTAGCATCTGACCGGTACGGCCGCGCTGAAAAGAGACCTCGCGTCTGGAAGGAGTTTGCAGAGATGGCACCATCAGGCTCGGATCATGCGCTCCCATTTTCCAAGACCCGATCGGATTTCGTCAGCTCCGGCGTCAGATGCAGCGGAGATTTGTACATTCCCGAAGGCGTGGAGAATCCGCCTGCCGTCATTCTAGCCCACGGCTTGGGCGCAGATCGAGCCTTTGGATTATCTAATTATGCTGAATACTTCGTCAAAACCGGCATTGCCTCTTATGTGTTTGACTATCGAGGTTTTGGAGACAGCGACGGTGAAGTCAGGCACCTGGTCTCACCTAAACGTCACCTGGAAGATTGGCGGGCAGCCATCGCACACGTGCGCTCCTTGCCGCGTATCAATCCCACGAGAATAGGGCTCTGGGGCAGTTCTTTCAGCGGCGGCCACGTCATTGCCACCGCTGCACGTATTCGAGACATAACTGCGATAGCGGCACAAGTTCCCTTTGTCGATCCATTCTCCACACTCAAGATGCTGGGGTTGAGATTTCTTCTGCGGGCTACACCGCATGCTCTTCGTGATCTCGCCCGAATGATCACGTTCCGAAAGCCGTACTACATTAAAACAGTCGGAGACGAGACTGAATTCGCGGTGTTGGCTACTCATGAGACCAGGCAATATTTGGATCTGATACCGGAGGGATACGAGTGGGCAAATGAGTGCGCAGCCCGCATCCTTCTCACTTTCACACTGTACCGCCCTTTGTCTGTGTCGGCGAAGGTGGCCTGTCCTGCTTTGATTATCTATGGTACGCGAGATTCACTGATCAGTCCCGATTCAGTCATGGATGCGGCTCATAGGATGCATCGCTCTGAAGTGGTTGAATATAACGCGGGCCATTTTGAGGTCTATTTCGGCGAGCTGTTCTCAGAAATCGTGGCAAAGCAAGCTTCATTTTTTAAAACCCACCTTTTCGCGTAAGCAATCCCACTGCCCCTTGGCTGGGCAATACAAACCTGTTTTCGGGAAAGGACGATGAGGACATTCTGGTTGACGGAGGGGCATACGGAGAGCTAGGCTCAAAAAAAGTCGATAAAAGGGGCCTTTTTTCTCAGTAACGTGACGACGGCTTTGCCGTCCTCTTGCCTCTTGCAGGAAACGAATTCTCGCTCGAGGATGGACGCGGCGCATGAGAAAGGAACAAGAATCAGCGAGCCACGATCACCGAAATCCTCAACACGATGTCTATCTCACCATACTGCAAAGCCTAAGGGCTAATCTGCACCTCATAGACAGGAACTTGAAAATTCAGTGGGCCAACGCCGCGGGCCTAAGAGGCAGCGGCGGCAACTTGGCCGAAATCAGAGGGAGACACTGCTTCGAAGTACACCTTGGTAGAAATGCACCCTGCCAAGACTGCCCAGTGAGACGGGCTTTCGATTCTCTTAAGCCACAAATGATAGAGAGATGGTTTTCGCTGCCTAATGGCTCAGAAAGGTATTTCGAGATAAGGGTTTACCCTGTCTGGGACAGGGGTGGTATCCCTGCGTATGCGATCAAAATGGGATTCGACGTCACGAGACGACGACTTGCGGGTGAGAAAACCAGCCAATACGTGGAAAGGTTGGAAACCTCTCTCCGGGAACTGATCAAAGATCCTACGTCGGCCTCGGGGGTTCCTCCGGAAAAGGAGAACGGATTCGGCCTCAGCAAACGCGAAATCCAGGTTCTGCGGTTGATGTCCCAAGGGTTTTCCAATATCGAGATTTCCAAAGAATTGTCGATAAGTACTCATACGGTCAAGACTCATATCATGCATGTATTTGACAAAATTGGAGTTACTGATCGAACCCGAGCAGCGGTTCTCGCGGCACGACTCGGAATAATCTGACGCACCATTTTGCTGCATCCCCCAAACGGGCGATTCCCTTTCTAAGATTCCGGGCTCTATTTAGAAAGCAGCTCGGTCATCTTGATCGAAAGGAGTGAATCGCGGCTGAAGTGAAAGACGCGCGACCGCCCCCTGAACCGGCAGCGTCTTGAAAACACCCATAATGGAAGTACCCAAACATAACCTCGCATGAAAGGATGGGTCATGAAGACGGCAATCATTGCGTTGTCCATCGCACTTGTGTTTCCCGTGACCTCCGTCGCCCAGGATCTGACAGCGCTCTCTGCGAGCGAGGCCGCGGCGAAAATCCGTAAAAGCGAGATCACGAGCGAAGCGATCGCCAAAGCGCTCATCGACAAGGCGAAAGCCGGCAAGTCGCTGAACGCCTTCATAACACTCGATGAGGCGGGTGCACTCAAGGCGGCGAGAGCAGCCGATGCCGGGGGGAAAGCAAAGAAATGGAAAGGCTCTTTGCATGGGGTGCCGCTCGTTATCAAGGACAACATTCACGTTGCCGGATTACCTAGTACTGCGGGCACCCCGGGCATGAAGGACTTCGTGCCGACAGAGCACGCTCCGGTGGTGAAGAAACTGGTTGCAGCGGGTGCCGTAGTCCTCGGCAAGACCAACATGCATGAACTGGCCTTCGGCATCACCAGCAATAATGCCGCGTTCGGAGCCGTCGGAAATCCCTACGATCCGAAGCGCATCGCCGGCGGCTCCTCGGGCGGAAACGGTGCTGCAATCGCCGCGCGCTTGGCACCCGCCGGCCTTGGTACTGACACGGGTGGCTCCGTGCGCATACCGTCTGCGGTGAATGGAGTCTCCGGCTTGCGCCCGACAATCGGACGTTACCCGCAGCAGGGAATCACCCCACTCTCCCACACGCGTGACACCGCAGGCCCCATGGCGCGCTCGGTCGCGGACTTGGTATTGCTTGACTCTGTTATTACCGACGCGAAGGACGCGGTCGTCCCGGCGGAACTCAAGGGCTTGCGCATCGGAGTACCCAAGTCGCTCAATGAAGGAGTTGAAGCGGAAACCGACCGTCTGATGACCGCTACGCTTGCCAAACTTAAGGCAGCCGGGGTCGAGCTGGTCGAAGCTGACATTCCCAACCTAATGGAATTGAACAACAAGTTGAGCTTTCCGATATTGCTCTACGAGGTGACGATCGATCTGCCCGCGTACGCGAAGAACCACGGGATCAAACTGGACCTCAAGGGGTATGCGGACAAAGCCGCCGGCCCGGACGTGAAGGGAGTGTTCGGCGCTCTGGTCAAGGGCGAGCCGCCTTCGATTCCGAGGAATGTTTACGAAGAGGCGATCAAGGTGCACCGCCCGGCGCTAGTGAAGGCCTACGCGGACTACTTTTCTCAGAACAAGGTCGTGGCGATGGTTTTTCCGACGGTACCACTGCCCGCGGCGCCAATGGGCGATGATCAGGAAACAATGCTCGACGGCAAGAAGGTGCCTACGGTTGGGACCTTCATGCGCAATACTGATCCGGGAAGCAACGCCGGCGTTCCGGGGTTGACTGTACCCATGGGCATGACGAAAGACGGACTGCCCGTTGGCCTGGAGCTCGACGGTCCGAGGGGCACTGACCGCAAGCTGCTCGCGATTGGTCTGGCGCTGGAGAATCTCGTTGGTCCTATCCCACCGCCCAAGTAGGAGGACAATACAGGGGCCCACCTCAAGATCTTGCCCTACAGGTTTCATCTGAAGCATTCGCGAGGCACATTGTCGCCACCATTGAAGGTGGCATCATGATGTCGATGCTGAGCAAAGATGATGATGATCTTAGATACTGCTTGAACTCCATTCGTACGATCATGGGAATGGAAACGATTAGCAGTCTGGCCCGCAGATGCTAATCGCAAGGAAGACTCGCGAATTTCATAAAAAGAGGTAGCAGGAGGTTACCAATGGCACGACTCGATAAGCTTCCGAAGACCATGCGCTCTTGGGTCGCCGGGCTTGAATGTCCGACCTTCCCAACCACTCCCTGGGTTGAAGGGCCACCACTGGACCAGCGGCGCATAGCACTAGTCTCCACAGCCGGCCTTCATCGCCGCGATGATCGGCCTTTCCTATTTATGTCCGGCGAGTATCGGATCATTCCAGGTGAAGTCGCCGCAAATGATCTAGTGATGAGTCACATATCGACGAATTTTGACCGCACCGGATTCCAGCAGGATTGGAATGTGGTCTTCCCCTTGGACCGACTTCGCGAACTGGCCGAACGGGCAGTCATAGGCTCGGTAGCAGATTTTCACTATTCATTCATGGGGGCAGCGGACCCGAGGATTATGGAGGCTGCCGCACGTGATCTGGCAGTAGTGCTTGAGAAGGATCGCGTAGATGGTGTGCTCCTCGTACCGGTTTGACCTTTTTGCACGCGCGCCGTGGGCGGGCTTGCTCACTTCTTTGAGGAACAAGGAATAGCCACCACTCAGATCAGCCTAATTCGAGAACATACTGTGAAGATACGTCCTCCGCGAGCCCTATGGGTTCCGTTTGAAATGGGACGCCCTCTGGGGGTTCCCAACGATTCCGTGTTTCAGACAAGGGTGTTGCTGGCAGCACTCAAACTCCTGGAGGCGCCAGCGGGACCTATTCTTGAAGATTTCCCCGAGGAGATGCCAGCGTTCAAGCATTCAGATATGGGATGGGCATGCCCAATAAACCTGGCATCTGAAACGGACAGACTCACGGATAAGGAAGCGTTGGTACAAGCCTTTGAGCAAGAGATAGCGAGGATACGCTCTTGGTATGAGATTGGAGTTAAACAGCGTGGGCGAACAACGTATGGAGTAAGCGGCCTTGATCCTGAAGCGATCAGGGATTTCGTTATCGGATTTCTGGACGGCAGCGTTCCTGTCAACCCACGCGAAGGATCTCCTTTTGGCCTCGTATTGAAGTTGGCTGCCGATGATCTCAAGACTTATTACTTTGAGGCGGCAATTGCTCAACCCGGAGAATCAACTCTGAGCAGTGACGAGCTTGCGGACTGGTTTTGGCAACAAACCGTCGCCGCGAGGGTGTTGCGGGCAGTAAAGGATACTTGCATAGATAGCGGTGACCGAATGCTGCAAGCAGTGGGCGAAAAACTCCTTGTCCCTGTGAAACATTGGGCGTAACGTCCCGGGGACGGGCCGACGCCGCCCAGGATGCGTTGAATCAACAGGGAGGGAACAATGACTGAAACCATCTTCATGATTCACGGCATGTGGGGCGGACCTTGGCATTGGGAGAACTATAAGGGCGTCTTTGAGAAGGAAGGCTACCGATGCGTCACGACCACACTGCGATTCCACGATGTGGACCCGAAAGACGCTCCCGATGCCCGGCTTGGAACAACCAGCCTGCTGGACTATGCCGCGGACCTGGAACGAGAAATCCGGCAGCTCGACGTAAGACCCATCATCGTCGGCCATTCAATGGGCGGACTGCTCGCGCAGATGTTGGGTAGCCGAGGCTTAGGCAAAGCGCTCGTTCTGCTGACTCCTGCATCGCCGGCCGGGATTCTGGCTCTGCGGCCCTCCGTCATAAAAAGCTTCTGGAGCGTGCAAACCACATGGGCCTTTTGGAGAAAGCCTATGCGCCAGACCTTCGACGAAGCTGTGTACTCAATGATGCACTTACTCTCGCCTGTGGAACAAAAGGAAGCGTACGACAAGTTCGTTTATGAGTCGGGACGGGCTGCCTATGAGATAGGCTACTGGCTCTTCGACTCAAAAAAAGCATGTAAAGTGGACGAATCAAAAGTCACTTGCCCTGTCTTGGTCGTTGCCGGCGCTCAAGACCGGATTACGCCTGCTTCGGTTGTTCGAAAAGTGGCCAAGAAATACAGAACCGTTGCAACGTATAAGGAATTCGAAAACCACGCTCACTGGGTTCTGGCGGAGCCGGGCTGGCAAGAAGTCGCACATTATGTGAGGGACTGGCTGGCTCAGATAGCGACACAGAAAGTTTGATGACGCTCAGGTAATCACGATGCATCGTTGCCCCAAGAGCGAGAGAGCTGATCGAGGCGGATATGGCAGCGCTCTCCTGTACGGCTTCGTTCAAAGTGGAGCAGGCAGGATTGTTGCGGCTCTGAAGTTCAATCCTTTTCGCCCACTAGAATAAACGATCCCCAGAAAAAGGGATGTTCGAACCCCTGCTCTCTCAAAACGGCTCTGCTGCGAGTCCATGCCTGGAGCTTGCTAAGCCCCTGTCTCCTGCCCCGAAAGAATTCCTCTATTAAGAGAACCGACGGCTTTTCCGCGACCGCCCATAGGCTCATTATGACCGATCTGGCCCCTGCGCTTTGAAAGCTTCTCCCCATGCTCATAACCCCTTCGCCTTCCAATCTCGCGCCGACACCGGTCTTGCACGCAGTGAGAGCGGCTACTTCCGCATTCAGCCTCAACCCTGCTATGTCAGTCATGGTCAAGAATCCGTCAGTGCCATCGGGGACCATGGTCAGTGCCAGGACCGGTTCCATCAGGCCGGGCAAATCGTCAGCGGCAAACCCGTGAGTTCCGAAAACGATGCTTCCGTAAGGGTTAGGGCGCTTGGAAACTCTGTCAAGAAAGGTATTCTTGGTGCAGCCAAAGTCCGTATAGACTTCGCACAAGTTCCCGTACATCTGGTTCAGGCTGTGGCCCAGTTCACTGCTCTCCTTGAGACGTCGGAAGTTGAACGTTCCAGCGGGCGCCTCCTGCATTCCAGCCATCACACGTGAACAATGGCCATTGAACTGCGCGGGCGGTTTCGAAACGCCCGCGCCGCTCACCCTCTCGTCAGCCATTCCGTAAACCGGATCAGCCATAACGAGGAGGGCATTACCGGCCCGTTCCACTTTCGCGAGCCGACGAACGAGCGTCATGGTCGTAAGAGACTGAGAATAGACTATTGGATTCCGGTCTCCCAGGTAATTGATGCCTTGAGGGAAATCCCCATATTTACCGGTTTTCCAAGTAGGGACGCCGCCTGTCACCAAGGTCTCGAAAGGCAATAACGCGAGCACGCCATCCGGAATCACGATAATGGAAGTGCCCGCAGGCACGGATTCCATTATAGGTGCGGTTAGTCGCTGATGAAGCAATGCCGCGACGTCAAGCGGCATTTTGCTTAACTGAACCCTCTCGAAAGGCTCCCTGAACCTTCGTATGTAAGCGTTCAGTTCCTGCGAGTTCCACTCCACATAGGACGCCTTGACAATCTTCTTTCCTTTAAGAAGCCTGACGGCCACACCATCACGCAGGAGATCGAAAATAACTACATGCTCGTCCGGCCGAATATCCGCCCGTTCCAGACTAACCGGCGAAGGGTATTTAACCGCACAATATTCCTTGTGGCTTTCGCACATCTTTCTGATGAAACCGTTACGTTCCGACTCCGCCTGTTTTATCCGATGGCTCAGGGTGGCGTAGCGTTGTTCGTCCAAGGACTTGGGCACGAGCGGTAGCACTGTCTTCAGGGAAGCGAGCCGGTTAGTCAGGATGACCTCTTGTTCCATAAGTTCTGCGGGTACATTGAAATGACGTCCGTCTGCTTTATGGGAGAGATTGTCGGCAAAGTCACGAGCTCTGATGACTTCGCTTGGATGGATGCTCCGTTCAGGCTTCTTTTGCTTCAGGCTTATCCTCACCAAGTTTTTTGCGGGTTCCGATCGAAGGAAGCCACTGATCTTGGCAGCATAGAAGTTTTTTCGTTCCGAGACCAGCAGCGTAGAGCGTATATTCTCGGCAATTTCCGATCCCTTTGTGTAATGTTGTTCGGCGGTTCCAAGGTTTTTCATCGCCTCGAAAGCTCGACCCAATCCTGTGTGCGCTGCAAACTGTTCGTCGAGATTTCCTTCCTTTTGAGATGCTTGCAGGAGCTGCTGGTAGTGTTTCTTCGCGGCCTCAGGTTCAGATCGCGCCAGATACAGCTGACCCAACGATGAATCGTAGTCGGCTTCTCTTAGGTATTGCTCGGCTTCGCCCAATCGGCCCGCGTCCAGGAGAAGCTCTCCCATCAGCTTCTTGCCCCAGTCCGTTGGCAGCCCGTTATCGGTGAAGATCTGCAAAGCCGCCTGAGTGCTTGATACGGCGCGCATAGTGTCGCCTGCTTGAGCGTACACCTGACCCGCCTCCAACATGGCGTCGCCAGTCGCGCTGGCATCACCCAACTGAGCTGATTGCGCGGCAGATGCTTCATAATTCTGAACCGCTTTCTGGTATTCTCCCCATAATCTGAAGAAATTCCCCAGATTACGACGTATCAGAGCCGTGATGTGATCGGCTTGCTGGCGAATTTCCAGCGCGGTTTCGTACCAAGTAAGGGCTTCGGAATATCGCGCCCGGTTCTTCTCCAGGACCCCCATGTTGTTGAGTGCCATCTGCCAGTCTTTCTGATTTCCGGCAACCTGGAAGAACTTCAAGGCATTCCTGTTGTGTTCTTCCGCCTCCCGGAAATCGCCGGCTGCGGTAAGCGCGGCAGCCATATTGCGAAGAGCAACGGCTTCACCGGTTTTGTCTCCGGTCTTTGCGGCTATGCTCAGAGACTTAGAGTAATTCTGCACCGCTTCCGGAAATAGGCCCATGAGGTAGTACACGTGCCCGAGGTGAGTCCAAGCTTCTTTTTGTCTTGGCACGTCTCCGGTCCGCTCGGAAGCGGCGAGGATGCCCTTGTACAATTCGATTGCTGACGCGGGCCGCTGTCGGACCATGTCAATGAGGGACCTCTCAATTTCAACGGCAAGCTCGTTCAGAAAGGGAACACGAGGCTTTGCCAGCTTCCGCATAACTTGTTGTTGCTGCGGCGCCTGGCTTCTCTGAGCGCGAGGTTCTCGCGAGGGTTCGGTATCGTCTTCAGGCTCTTGGACTTCAATTTGAGGCTCCTGGATCGTAGGTTCTTGCTGCACCGGCAGCCTCGGGAACAACTGGATTCCGATTCCGAACCTAAAGCCTCCGCCTCCGCCTCCGCCACTACTACTCTGGGCCGGTGCTGCGGCCGGGTAGACCAGCCAAACGGCTGTCACCATAACACCCAATAGCAATAGGGCGATGGACCTTCGTCTATTTCTTCGGTGGGCCTTGTCAATCAAGACGGAATGCATGGCTACCCTTCCTTGTTTGGGGTTGGGTGTAAGGTGGAATGAATTGCATCGTCCAGCGCAGAGTTAAGCTCGGCCTCGGTCAGATCGCGGAAATCTCGCTTCCTGATAATCTCTCCTGTCGCCGTGTCTATGAGGCGGGTCAAAACCTCGAATCTGTCCCCCTGAGGCACAATTTCAACCACAAACGCCTTCGAAATCTGGAGCTTCGAACGCATCTCCGTGACTAGGGCTTTGTCGTCCGGAGCTTTCAAGACCTCCTGACCGGCCAATCGACTGAATTCTGCCGGAGCCAGCACATCATACTCGTCCCGAACTTCCTTTGAAGGTTCCAGCGCTCGGTAAAGAGAATCTATTCGCTCCTGATCCGGCAGGCGCTTGAAGTCCTTAAACAGAATCACGACCCCGAGGCGGTCCTTCTTTGCCTCATGCGGTAGACGGGGAGCTCGGTCTTTGCCCATGAGGCCCAACTCCGCAGCATCCGGTGTCCAGCTTACTGAGCTGAGCGCTACCACTCTGGGCGCCGGGCCAGTTGGATACAACAAGACAACTATCAGCACCACGGCAGCCACGGCCACAGGCGCCAACACCACCGGTCGGAACAGATCCAGGACCCTCTCAAAAATGTCCGTGAGGCTCTGATAAAGACCGCCTGGGAGGCGGTCCGCTGCGGGCTTCTCGGAACGGCTCGATATCTCGGCCCAGAGATCAGCCGGTACGCGCTGTCTGGAGGTGCTCACTTGCAGAGATTCGGCGTCCGCGCGGCACGAAGGGCATTCTTTCAGGTGTGAAGCAACCGTGCCCAAGACATCCTTTCCGCTGCGAATATAATCGAACAACTCCCAAGGCTCAGGGCACAAATCCCTTCCGTGCGCCTTCAGGACCGACAGCCATCGACCCATGTCCTCGAGGTTTGACGTGCAGGCCGGGCATTCAGCCACGTGGGCCTCAAATCTCGATCTCTCTTCAGGACTCAATAAACCTTCCAAGTACGGCAGACGAAGGTCATCCATGTGATTGTCGGAGTGTTCATTGCTCACGAGCTTCACCCCCTTCAGGGCCCCGATCATAATGGGCCTTCAGCTCGTCCAGACAGCGCCCTGCCTGCACGGCGAGCGACTTTTCTTTGCCTCCCAGCAGCAAAACAATCTCCTTAAAAGGAAGCTCCTGAAGGTACCGCAGCTTCAACAGTTCTCGGCACTTATGACCTAGTCGCTTGAACGCGAGGCGGAGAAGCTCAACCATCTCCGCCGCTGCCATCCGGTCTTCTTGCGGCTCAAAGGTCGACGGCACCATTGTGGCTCCCTCATCCCCGTGATCATGGTGATTCACCGGAACAGTTTCTCCGTCGCGTTTGCTCGCGATGCTCTTCCGGTATTCGTCTATGCACACGCGTTCGCCCACGACCCAGACGAATTTGGAGAGGGAATACTGATGATCGTAGCTAGGCAATGAGGTCAGAAGAGCCAGAAAAACATTTTGGACCATGTCCTGCATGTCGGACTCCCCGCAGCGCATGTGCGTGTAAATGACCTTTCTGACGAGCAGAAGATATCGGCCATAAAACTCATCCCAGGCCGCCCTTGATCCTGCGATACATTCCTCGACCAGAAGGCGTTCCCTGAGGCGTTCGTTGGGCTGCATGAGGCCACCACCACTGAGGGTAGTTTTCCGGCGGATATATCCGTAAGTCTAGCATATCCATCAAGAAAAACGAAAAACCATTTCCGCAGCCAGAAGGTTGTTTCCTTCGCCGGCTATCGCACCTCGCGTGGTATCGCCTCTATCAGTACAATTCGGAACAGTACAACTTCTACAACAGAAAAAGATCGGTTCTTTCTTGCCGGGGAAACTCCGGCAATCCTCACAGAAGTCTTCTCCACAATTCCAGTAATTGGAGATAAATGCCCGGCAATTTAGCTAAGTACGAGTTAATTCTGTTGGTTGTGATTCTATAATTGCTCCTAATTCCCTAAATACACGAGTAAAGGTATGTCAATTCTGCTTCGATGAATCCAATCTCTCTCTCATGCATCTCAAATGGTTAGTAATGCAATAAGCCAGACGCCCAACGAGGGAATACCTCATAATTGAAATGGAACATCCGGGTATTACAAGGAGAAAGAGCTGGGCTAGTGTTCATAATTGATGCTGTCGGCACAGCCAGGCGCATGCACCAGAGTGGCCGGAACCCAGAGGATGCACGATCCAGTAGTCGAGCATTTTGGCTCTGAGTCCGGCCCACTTGCAGAGGGGGCATGGGAAATTCATCGTGTTCACTGAGTCATAGCAGGGCTGACAAGTAGAGGAGTGAAAATGATGAGGCATCAGAATAAGTTCACATTGAGCAAGTTGATGGCTGCCTCAACCGTCTTCTTGTTCCTTTTCGCAGGATGGTTACACCTCAACGCCTCAGTGGCATGGGCCAAAGATTCTTCTGGGGCTCTGGTCAGAGCGGTTGAGGGCAAAGCCGAAATCATGGGGCAGGACCCCACCGCCACCAGGCCGCTGCAAACAGGCATGAGGGTCAAGGCCTTGGAGCCGGTGCATACTGACGAGAAGAGCAAAGTGCTCTTGCGTTGGGATCAAGGCTTGCTCGCTTCGACGGCTGAACTTAGCCTCGTGGTCCCTTCGACGGTGGGGGATACGGATTCCGCACCGCTCAACATCAGCTTGTTGGACGGTCTCCTTCGAGTGGCAAGCGAGGCTCAAACAGCCAAGAACGGCCAGCCGTTTTACGTGACCACGCCGATTCTCTTAATTCAACCACAAAATCCGGCCGAGCCGGTTGACTTCGTGGTTGAATCCTATGAACCCAGAAGCACGTCCGTCACGGTCATATCCGGGAACTTGGCAATCAAGAAGCTTAAGGGCGCCCACCTTAGGGAGGAAGTAGTTCCGGCATGTAACACGGTCTACATTAAGGAAGACCGATCCGAGCTTGATAAGCTTGCTATGTCTGTGGAAGACGTGACCAGCCTTATTGACAAGACCACAATTCTGGGAACCATGCCGACCAATTTCGCGTGTCCTACGGTGCCGGCCGGGCCACCAAGGGCTGAAAGGCCGGTAGAACCGGCAACGCCCTATGCTTTGCTTCCGGATTACTCGTTTCAAGACTGGGAGCTCGTGACCGATTATCCCTGGGACGGCATCAGGGTCGTGCGATCTCCGGCATACCGAGAAGGCATTGTGGTATTCATCCCGGGAATCGGGGAATTCTTCATTACCCTTGAATCAGGCTGGCCTGAAGACCCTTATCTGTATGAGGTGCTTGTAAGACACGCATTTATGGAGCGGGCCTTGTACTATGACAGGCTGTACTATGACGACCTGAACTGGCGGCGCTCGCAGATCTACAACGTGATCTATCTCGCCGGTATCTCAGGGAATACGGTCCTTCTGGCAGACGCTCAGCGGCAGCTTGATTACCTCACTCTCCAGGCGAACTGGGCTTCACGACGGACCGGCAACCTGGAAACAAGCATCAGGGCGCTGGGGACCGAGCAGCGATCGCTCCTAGCACGATTTCCGCCGAGGGCCAACATTTCCGACTCGATTGTTGCCTCCTTCTCCTCGCCCAAAAACCGTAAGGCAGTTAAGAAGTTCGAAGATTCCGTCAAAACGAGGCTCAATACGGACTTCCAGCTGGCATCTGCAACGAGTCAAGAGTTGCGAGCGTTGCGTTCCAAGGTCGCCGGGGAACAGAACCCGCGACGACGAATGGAAATGCGCGGTCAACTGGCCGGTATCGGAAACCAGTTGAAGCAAGGCAAGCTCATGGTGCCCTCTCAACAGCCTCAAATCCAGAACCTTGTCGAACGGCTAAACAAAGCCAAAGATCCTACCGATCGACTCAAGCTGCAAGAACAGCTTGCCGGAGAAATGCAGAGGACCATCAAGGCAGGACGCGCGCCCGATCTGCTGACGCAGGACAAACTCAAACTCGTAAAACAAAGTGTGGCCGGTACACGCGCTCCGGAAACGCGTAATCAATTGGAAAAGAAATTTACGCAGCTCGAACAGTCCTTCGCGGAACGGAAGAAGCTCGAAGCCGAGAAGCTCCAACAAGCTCAGCGAATCCAGAAACTCGGCGACCTTGCAGCGAAGGAGCGAGATGCTCACAAGCGCGGAGAACTCCTCAAAGAGATGAGGCAACTCACGGCCGCGGGCACCGGTGTAGCACGAGGTCCGGAAGCCTCAAAGCAACCACTCGACGAAAAGAGCCGACTTCAAAAGCAGTTGGCTGATGAAAAGGACGCTCAGAAAAAAGCAGATCTTCAACGGCAACTTCAGGAACAAAGCAAAAAGGAAGCTGCCCTGAAGCGGCAACAAGAGCAAGAGCTCAAAAAACAGGCTGAGATCAAACGCCTGGAGCAGGCACGACAGCAACAGGAAGAGATCAAGAAACAGGCTGACGTCAAACGGCAGAAAGCAGAAGAGCTCAAGAAACAGGCCGATCTCAAGCGTAAGCAGGAGCTTGAGCTGAAAAAGCAGGTGGAAATCAAACGCCTCGAGCAAGCTCGACAGCAACAAGAAGCGATAAAGAAACAGGCGGAAACCAGGCGCTTGGAGCAGGCCAAACAAGAGCAAAAAAAGCAACAGGCGCTCCAGCAACAGGAAAGTCTAAAGCTTGACCGGCAACGTCAGCAACAACTGAAAGCCGAAGAACAAAGCCGGCGAAAAGTGATGCAGCAGCAACAGCAGCAGGCACAAGGAGAGGTACGTAGGCAACAGGAACAACTGAAACAACAGCAAATACGTATTCAGCAAGACCAGGCTCGACAGCAGCTCATGCGCCAGCAGACGCAAGCGCTGCAACAGAAGCCTTCTCAGCCGCAACCGCGTATCACCGGACCGCAGCCTACCCCGCCCGGTAAGGCGCAGCAGGAAGAAGAAGCCAAACGACGGCAGCAGGGGCCGGCGCTGCCCAGCCTGCCAATCCGGTGACCTTAGGCGTAGATCATTTGCTCTCACACTCAGAAGCTCAAGATGGGAGGCTTGCCGCAAGGCGGACCTCCCTCTCTTACCCCACCTATTCGCAATCCAATCCCTAGAAGTGGTGCCGATTCCGGTGTTACGCGGGACGCTACAAGACACATATGTGATGAGCAATCCGGCGAGCTGCACCACTTCGCTTTCAAACGGCGAAAATAGCATTGGGCCGAAGGGCCGCACTGACCTGGTGCCCCAGGTCAGTGGCACCCAAGACCCAATCAATATCGGTCTGGGGCTGCCACGGACCTGTGCCTTGGCCGGTCCGTGTCTGATTCAGACGACTATTGATTGCCTGCCCACGGACTCGTATTACGCGGCACGGGCGAACCTGGGCGCGGTCACCCGCGGAAGGGTTGATTCAAGCGATCTACGCCGTGACTCGAGCCACGGAGGAAGCATAAGGCTGGTCCCTAATTCTTCCAGTGATTCGTCGATCGCAAATCCAGGCGGGTCAGTGGCGATCTCAAAGAGGATTCCGCCCGGCTCGCGGAAGTAGATGGAGGTAAAATATTTCCTGTCCAGCACGTTGGTAGCTGCCACGCCATGATCCACAATTTTCGCGCGCCAGGTCTTCTGAGTTGCGCCGTCCGCAACTCGCCAAGCCACGTGGTGAACAGTGCCTACAGCCACGACTCCAGGAGCCTCTCCAGGCGCACGCAACACTTCGACTATCGTGCCGGAACCGCCTGAGCCAAGTCTAAATCGGAACCAGTTCTCGTCTGAGGCCTCAAATCCGAAGCCCAGCGTTCCTTCGAGAAGCGATAAGGTCGCGTCCCATTGGGATTCCATCAGCGTCACCGAGTGTAAGCCTCGGATGGCGTGATCGGCGCTCACCGGCCCATGTGTTGCCGGATTGAATTCCGTTCCGCTTTCACTTGGAACCAACTCCAGAACCAATCCGTCCGGGTCTGCGAGGACTAGGAGTTCCCGTCCGAAACGATGTGCAGGTCCGGAAAACGCCACACCATGGCGTCTCAGACGTTCCATCCAGAACGACAGTGAACCGTCAGGAATCGCAAAAGCCACCGCAGTGGCCTGCCCCGCGCCTCTTCTCCCACGTGGAGCCCGAGGCCACGGGAAGAAAGTGATGATGCTGCCCGGGTGGCCGGTTTCATCTCCAAAATAGAAATGATAGGTGCCCGGATCGTCAAAATTCACCGTGAGTTTCACGAGCCGCAAGCCCAAGATGCCACCGTAGAAATCCAGGTTGCGCTGAGGATCGCCCGCTATTGCGGTGACATGGTGTATTCCAAGAATGCGCTCATCCATTACGGTTTCCTTTCTCGTCGCGGTAATACACAGCCAAGAAAGCTCGCACTCCATATCGATCGTTTAACCATATATTCGTACCGAGAAACCCCGCGGTCAAACGACTCCATGAAAAAGGTGAGCCTTATAACTTGTCACGTACAACGGAATCCCAAGCGCGGCACGAGGAAAATAGTACTTGACCTCACCTGGGGCCTGCACTATTGTCAAGTGGGCGAGGTAGCGGCTTTCCCACTTTCCTGAACACTGAGAGGGTTGGACGATCCGGCTTATGGGTTTTGAGCCCGGATCCGCAAACGCCCCATCAGCCACGACCGATGTAGATCAGCAAAAAAGCCACGAGGCGTTCTGCTTCGCGCATAGAATGTGTGAATTAGGACCAACGGCTCTCGGGTGGATAATACATCCGCCGAGGCCTTAAAGATGATGGATTACCGCAAGCAGGAGGTGCGGGAATGAATGCCATTGTTGTCTTGATTCTCGGCTTCGTGGTGGCCTTCATAGGCTACCGGTTCTATGCCAGGTACATCGACATGAACGTCATCAAGGCCGATGCGAAGAAGGCTACGCCGGCCAAGATGTACATGGACGGCGTGGAATTCATGCCCACGAGCCGGAACATCCTCTATGGCTATCAGTTCAAGTCCATAGCCGGCGCGGGTCCGATCATCGGCCCGATTATTGCCATACAGTGGGGATGGTTACCGGCATTGCTCTGGATATTGCTCGGCGCATTCTTCATCGGCTGGGTTCATGACTACGCGAGCGCCATGATCGCGATGAGGCATGAAGGAGCGTCCTTCGGCGGACTGAGCCACAAACTCATATCACCCCGAGCGCGAATCATCCTGCTGTCTTTCATCTACTTCTATCTTCTGCTCATAGCAGGCGCGTTCGGGAACGTGGTGGTCAGCACGGCGATCGCTCTGAAAGCGTCTCCCATGGCATGGCTTCTTTTGACCATCGCCGGAGTATTGGCCGGACAGATGATTTACCGGTGGAAGCAGGACATCATTCTGACCACGGTCGTTACGGTGGCCATCTCTCTGTTCGGCATTGTTCTCGGCAGCTGGGTGCCGTCGAACGCAATCCTGGGCGAATCATTGGCTAATAGCAGATGGATCTGGGCGATCTGTGCATTCGTGTTCTGCTATTTTGCCGCGGTTTTGCCCATTTGGCGGTTTGCGTTGCCCATCAACTACGTCGCCGCGTACATCGTGTTCTTCGGGCTTTTTTTCGGGATCATCGGCATCATCTTGAAGGCCCCCAATTTCACGCTTCCTGCGGTCACGAGCTTTTCGATTCCTATCGGGCCCCTATGGCCGATCATGTTCGTGACCATCGCATGTGGAGCGATCTCCGGCTGGCACAGCATCGTTTCGAGTTCCGGAACCGCTCGTCAGCTTGAGAGCGAAGTCGATGCCCGCCCCGTCGGCGCGGGGGTCATGTTCCTCGAAATGATGTTGGCCATCTTCGCACTGATCATCGCGGGGACCATTTTCACCTCAGCAACCGATTACGCGGCAGCGATCAAGCTTGGCCCTGCTAAGGTGTTTGCCACAGGCGTGGGGCAGTTCCTCAATGTTCTAGGACTTCCGTTAAATGTGGCTACGTCGTACGGTAGCGTCATGATGATCTTCCTCGCGATCACCATCATGCAGTTGGTAATCCGGTTCATGAGGGTAGCTACTTCGGAGTTGCTGAGTGACGTAAGCCCGGTATTCAGGAATGCTCATGTGGGTACCATAATCGCGAGCATCTTGGGCTTACTTCTGGTCATGACGGGCTGGTGGCAGTATCTGTGGGTCCTGTTCGGCGGTGCGAACCAGCTTATGGCATCTCTGGCGCTCCTGCTCATCTCAGCCTGGATGGTGTCTGAGGGGCGTCCGGTTGCCTGGGCCTTCTATCCCATGCTATTCATGTTCGTGACCACGATCGCTGCCTTGCTCTACACGTCGTACAACCTGTTGGTCGTCAAGGTGCTTTCGGGCGCGGTGAAGGGCGAGGCTCTTATCGGAAATACGCTCATGGGAGTAGTGGCTCTCTTCCTGGTGGTCGCTGCGCTTGTTTTGGCCTGGGAAGGGTACAAAGCGTTCCGACGCTTCCGGGCTGTGAGGGCGGAAGCAGCTCCTTCGAAAGCTTAGTGCCGACGACGTCCTGATTCTGACTGGTTTGAGCTCATGAGATTGTACGGGGCAGACCATGTGTCTGCCCCGTGCCTATCGATGAGCATACTATAGGAAGAGCAATCCAACGGCGTCGGACGACCGACATGTCGAGCAAGCATGAGGAGAAGAAGAAGAGCCTCTGGCAGAAGCTGCGAGAGTTTTTGTACGGGATGGCAATGCATGAAGCCGCTCTCGTGGCTATCCAGAAGAAGGCCCACTTCGAGCACCTCTTCATGTTGATCACTATGGGGAACTTGCTGGGCGTGCCGATCGTGCCGCATTATTACACGCTAAGGCTTCTTCCTTATGCGGTTCCGCGGCTTGCCGGATGGAAACGTTATATACTTAGGGAAAAAGACCTGACGGACAAGGCTGATTTCGGGTAGAATAGTAAAGATTGACCAATATAGAAGAGGGAGTAGATCTATGGCGGAAGACGAAGGAAAGAAGACCGGTTTCTTCCAGGCGGTAAAGGAATTCGTATACGGTGTTGCGGCTCACGATTCAGCCCGATTTGCCCTTAAGACAAGGGCGAGCATGGAGCATCTATTTATCCTCATAACAATGGGTGACATGCTCGGGGTGCCGATTCTTCCACCGTACTATTCGCTGCGGCTCCTGCCGTACGTGGTGCCCCAGATCTCGACCTGGAAGCGCAGGATGCTCAGAGAGAAAGATTTGACCGACGCACTCGCGTAGAGGCTACGCAGCGCGAGCGCTGTTGTACGTCTCGGAAAAGCGGCCGAGTGCCTGGGGAACCAACTTGTTTCCGGCCGTGTTTCCACGCACGAAAACGATACGAAGACAGGGGGCTAACCTGCATGTCATTATCGAAAATTTTTGAGCAGTATCCGAACCGTCGATACATCATGTTCGGAGGCAAGGGCGGGCTGGGCAAGACCACCTTCTCGGCCGCAACCTCCTACTACTTGGCAAAAAAAGGCTATAAGGTCCTGGTTTTCTCCGTGGACCCGCAGGCGTCCCTGACCGACATCTTCCAGCGGGACATCTTTGGAAAGGGCCCAACAGAGATAATGCCGAACCTCTATGCCCAAGAGATCGACGCTGACCGTCGAGTCAAAGCGTATCAGGACGAGATTCGGCAGAAGATCCGGGACATGTACGGGATGGAAGAGATCCCGGAAGAGATCGAAAGCTACATCCAGGCAGCCGCGGCAGAACCAGCTATGGAGGAGAGCGCGATCTTCGACGAAGTGGTCGATATAGTGGTCAAGGCGGATTACGACTACTATATCTACGACTTAGTCCCCCTGGGACACGCGCTTTACTATCTCAGCATGGCCTCGGTCTATGACGCTTGGATAGGCAAGATCACCGGGCTGCGGGAACAGATGCGTGAATATGACCAGGTCGCTGCGGTGATGCAGCGTCAGAAGGAACTCGATGAGGACGCAATCCTCAAAGAGCTGCTGTACATCAAAGACAGAATCAACAAGTCTTCTAGTATCCTCACCGACAAGCAGAAGACCGCCTTCTTCTTTGTCCTGACAGCGGAAAAGATGATCATCAAAGACACGCAGAAAGCTGCGCAGCTCTTTGCGAAGTTCGATGTCCCGTTGAGCGGGTATATCATCAATCGTGTTCTACCGGATGAGCTCAAGGGCCAGAATATCCCTGATTATCTCACGCACCGCTTGGAAATGCAGGATCATTACCTCAAAGAAATCGACCAACAGTTTGCCGGAGAGATTCTGGCTTCGGTTCCTGAGATGGAGCGAGACATAACAGGCTTGCCCATGATTGAGAAACTAGCCAAGACCATGTTCGGTGATTTCTGAGCCGGCAGGGGGTATCCAGTGAACCAGATCGCAACAAGTATGACCAAGTTCATGACTGAGCATCCTAAGCTCAAGTACATCTTCTTCGGGGGCAAGGGCGGAGTCGGCAAGACAGTTATGGCAGGCGCGGCCGCGCTCTGGTCCGCCAAACAGGGCCGGAAAACGTTGCTCGCCTCCACGAACCCGGTTCATAGCCTTTCCAATATGTTCGAGCAGGATGTGTTCGGGAAACCGGTAGTCGTGTGCGACGAAGCGAATTGCTACGCATTCGAGATCGACACTCGTGACACCATCGAGCGTTCCAAAAAAGAGATCCGAGAGAAGATCAACTGGTTTCTCAAATTCGCGGACATCACCACGAAGGCTGATGAATTCGTCGAATCCGCAACGATGAACCCCGCGTTCGAGGAATCGGCCATGTTCGAGAACATGATGGAGCTCATGTTCAAGGACGAATACGATTTCTACGTGTTTGACACTGCCCCGACCGCGAACGCGAGGCGCCTCTTAGGCATGTCCAAGGTCTACGGGCTGTGGGTAGAAAAGATGCTCAAGAGCAGAGAGGAAGCCAAATCGCTTCGACAGATGCTCTCGTTCTCCAAGAAAGAGGAGAAAGATCCGCTCCTAGACTATCTGCTCAGTTTCAAGGACCGCATGGGGCACGCGAAAGAGCTTCTGACCGATGATGCGCTCACCGCTTTCTTTTTTGTCACGCTGCCGGAAAGCTTGCCTATCGCGGTGATCACCCGGTTCATCAATTGGTTCTATGAATTCGGCATTCCCGTGGGCGGTGTGGTTGTGAATGGCCTCATCCCGAAGGAACAAGTCGGGGGCGACGCAGCCGAGTTCGTCCAGAATCGGGTCAAAATGCAGGATGAACACATGGAGGAAATCTGGAAGATATTCCAGGAAAGAGTACGAGCAATCGTTCCGCTTTTTGAGACCGAAGTGAAGGGCGAAGCCATGCTTAACCGCTTGGTTACCCAACTCTTCAAATAAGACGGATCGTTTGATCGTTACGAACCGTCGTGTCCCCTCTGAACAACAACCGGGGAGACTCCCAGAGAACCAGGAGATCTCCCCGGGCTTGTTCTACAAAGGCTCTCGTGGCTTGCGAACACTGGCTTCCGCTGCCTAGACCGGAGCCGTAGGTCGGATTGAGTGCCGCGTTCTGCGCAGGACGAAATCCGACATCATACCCAAAACAACCTGTCGGGTTTCGCTGAGCTCAACCCGACCTACCTTTTGTTTCACAATGATTCGTGCAGCTTGAGAGCGACAGCCTTCGCGACCTAAACCGGAGCTTCCCTAAGCCGCGCGTCAATGAGGGACTCCAGGCGCCCTGTGTCCCATCCCGCGCACGCGTTCTTGCCGTCCACGATGAACGCCGGCACCTGCCTTATCCTGTGGCGAAGCTGCTTCCACAGTCCGAGGGGAGACTGGGCGTCAATGAACCTGATGCGGACACGATGGCGATACAGTCGGGAGATCTCCTCTAGAGCATCCGTCAGCCGCATGATTGCTTCGCGCCACTCTTCCGGATATTCATCGCAGCTGGCAGCATGACTGGCCTGATGGACCCCTGCCTGGGAAAAGATGACCCCACACGCTCGACAATCGAGTTTGAGGCTCACGAGAGTGGGCGTAATAACTTCCAACAACACAGGTGTCATCAAAGGCATAGCATCACTTCCCAATAATTGTCGCTCCGTCCGGTCGATCTCCCTCGGCGCTAGCAACGAGCGGCGTCCGCGGCCAGCAATCCGCGGCTGCTCTCACGCACGAGCACGAATATTGATTCTAATATAACCTCGTTAGGCAGGTTTGCAAAGGTGTCTGAATCGGATCCGGTGCCTCTCTGGCTCAGGCCGGAAACATATTGTTGACAAGGTGACAATTAGCGAGATATATCACTTGATTATAGGCGAATCGAGTTGCTTGACGTTTTGGATTGGTGTGCCGTCGACGGCATGATCGCGAGCAAAGGCCATCATGAAGAGCGCGCTGCTATTGTGGCCGAGGCTGCGAGCTGAGGCACCTCAGCGCGGATTGGAGTCCGCGATGAAGGGAGGGACCCGTGTCTTCTGAGCCTTGCCAGTCAGAAGAAAACCAGAGAGCACTCACTCACGAATTGAATAAGGACAGATACACCCTCGTTCTTCTGGCCGCGGGCCTTCTCCTGTATTCGGTTGCTCTAACGATCTTGTCGGGGGACTTCGGATTTGAGGGGGATGACTGGTGGATCTTCAGCTATCCGTACTGGCACAACTTTTCAACGGCCGTTGTTGAGTTTACCCGTCATTTTCTCCGTCCACTTGAAGCCGTCTACTGGATAAGCCTCTTTGAAGTTTTCGGCTTCAACCGGATCCCCTTCCATCTGCTCTCTTTGTTGCTGGCAGCGGCTGCCTGTGTGCTCATGGGTGCCTGTCTTTCCAAAGCATTCCCTCGCGACAGAACCTTCGTCACCGCTTCGGTGCTCCTAGCCTTCTTCATGCCTACGGTCTCGTGTCTAACTTATGTTCTTGCCACGGACAATTCGCGTCTCAGCATGGTCCTTTTCTGGGGTTGCGTCTTGGCTTTCCAGCGTTGGGTTGAGAAATCCTGCTCATGGAATGCCCTTGGACTGCCCATCCTGTTGTACGCGATGTCTTTCTTCACGTATGAGGCGCCAAGTTTCCTCATCTTCACCGTTCCGTTCTTTGTGATCCCGTTGTGGAAAAGGCTCCCGGAAGGACTGTCGGCCCGATCTTTCCACCTTCGCTTATTCGCCACGGTCGGCTTCACTTTCGGCCTGGGGATCCTCAGCAGATTCCTTATCCTGGGCGGGGGCGAAAAGCGCTACTCCAACCTCTTCCCGCCGTTGGATCTTGTCTGGTCCTATATTGCTTTGTTGCCTCACTACGTGGCAGCCCCGTTCCTGGAATTGAGCACCTACTTCTGGGCTTGGATACTGGGCATTGCTGTGGCGATCTGGGGATGCTTCCTCTTGTTCCGTGATGGAAGGGAAAACAGAACGGTCGGGAGCGAACCGGACCTGCAAGGTGACTTTGGTTTGGGTTATGCGATCCTGATGGGGGCTGCGATCCTCTTGCTGGGCATGGTACCCTATCAGTTGGCCGGATATGGCTCCACGCCTCCCACGATTGTGGACACGGTCCTGGCGATGTGGGGAAGGTTACCTGACGGGCATACAGCGTGGTTCAATTTCAATTGGTCCAGCCGTGTATATTCGGCCGCTTCGCCCGGACTCGCGATCATACTGGCTGCGCTCGCGACCGGATGGCCGCGGGGCAAGCTGCAGTTGGTATTGCGCATCGGGATCGTGTGCGTGGTAGCGCTCATGGCCGTCTTCCACTCGGGCCTAAGCGCTGACTGGAAGGAAGCCGCTCGTCAGAGGAACCAGATCCTTGACAGTCTTGTCAAGCAAGTTCCTGGACTAAGAGCTGACACCAATCTCGTTCTCCTCGGGTTTAACGCGTTTCATCGCCATGCGCCGATATTCAGAGGATGGGGAGGGCTCAGGGAGCTCATGCGCATGGTGTATGAAGATCGATCGGTCGGAGCGTTCTACCTGTACCCCTGTGCGTGGAAACAGCCCAATCATCTATGTCAGCAGGCCGTGGTCTCGCGCGAAGGGTTTGTCTCACGGGGAGTCGCACTGAATCGGCCATTGCCTCACGACAAGCTGCTTGTTTTGAAACGCAGTGGTTCGAGAGTGGCTTTTCTGGACAGACTTCGAGCCAACGACGGTCTCGTGTCCAACGGCGTGCTGTGGAAGGGGGTCAAAGTTCTGAGGTCAAACAAGGCCAGGATAGCGAGCCGGATTGCGTCTTCGGTGAGCTTCAAGAAGCGGAAGGAGCACGGTTGGCCGGGGAGCGTGCTGACAGCCTTCGGCCTTGACAGACAGAAGCTTGGTGAGACATCGGTTGCTCAGGTAAAGGCCACGATCAAAGAGAAAGCCCCGGTACAGGAGACGCCTATCAAGAAATAAACCGCCCGCGCCTACGAAACGACCACTAACCCCACCGTTGAATACCTTAGGCAGACTACCTCTACGTCCCGCATTCCAGGCCGATCTTCTCCAGCTTGTAGAGGACCGCTTCGGCAAGGACCTTTCTGGAGACGATCTTCTCCGGACATCCATCCATAATTCGTTGGAAGCGTCTTCTTGGCTCCTTTTCCAGGATTGCGTAAAGAAGATCACGGAAGACCGGATGAATTGGTGAGAAGTCGAACTTGGTCAGCAGTATGGAATTAACCATGTCCGTAAGGCTTTGGGGCTCCCCATACGGCTTCTTGCCGCCGCTGAGGAATTCGTACAGCGTCAACCCCAGGGCCCAGAGATCGTCCATTTGAGTTCTTTTCAGTTTGATGGAGCGTACCTCGTCGAACGGCTGTCTTTTCTCTACATAAGTTTCGTAATCATCCCTCAATGTCTTCAGCAACTGGAGTATGGTCTCGGGAGGGATGTACAGCCAGCTCCCAACAGTTCCGAGACCCTTGAGGCCCTTGTCTGCTATTTCCACGGAATTGTCCAAATGATCCACCATGACGAATTCGGTGGTCAAACACAGACTGTCGGGTCTCCGATTGTACATCTGGGGATAGTGGAAGAAAGTATACTTGGGCAGTCGGTCGGCTTTGTCCACGTTCTTCCTTATAAAGGCTTCCGGCCGAATATTCAGGTGCAGGCGTTTCTCCTCCACATGGAGCTGACACAGTCCGATAACGCAATCCGCGCTCCAGGAGGCCATATCCACGGGATCGCCCCCGATTTTTGCCGGATCCAGTTTATGGATTGGGTCCACTGCGAGCAAATCCATCAGCACGTACATGAAGTCGTCTTCCACTCCGATGCTGTGGATTCTGACCATCTTCTTGCAGCGTGCGTACACGCCTTTGGCTTTGCGAGCCAGGACCTTCTGGCCCAGATTGGTCAGCACAGTATGTTCTCCACGGTTTTCCACTTCGTGGAGGATTCCCCCGAGACCGAAAGGTCCATGAGCCAGGATGACATCTTTGAGTTCACGAGCAGAGTAGAGTTTGAGCGCGAACGGTTGGTTATTCAGCGTAACCGAATAGACCGGCCCCTGATTGCCGAACCCGAGGAATTCCTTGACCGCGCAGGTGATTTCGCCGCTGAATTGGCTCTTGTCCACGCCTGCCATTGACAACAGACGAATCTGTCCGGTCTTCTTTATGTCTTCAATGTGACGGGCGAAGATTCGCTCAATGAGGATGCGTTCTTTCCGGCTGATGTCGCCGGCTTCCCGGTACGTTGATGCAAGAATCGTCAGCCGAGCCTGCGTATGTCTGTCGTACAACCCAACCTGTATGAGCTCATCGACGAGTTTAGAAATGGGAATCTTGCCGCGTTGCTCTGCCATGACCTGTACGAATCACCTTACCCACGACCCTGGCGTAAGTCGGCCAGAACCGCGAGAAAGCAATGATGTGTCTTCAGCGTGACGAAGCGTTTGGAACGTTGACGGGTACTTCTCAGGGCGTATTCCAATTCTCCGCGGCCTGTAAGACGACACTCCAGAAATCCTACACAATCCAGCGACACGGAGAACCAGAAATAGCCCACACCTGATGGGCGAAGCTTACACCAAACCGCAGATCGAGTCAAAAACATGCCAACGGTGTTTCGGCCTTCGTCGATCCGACAAGATCGAAGCGAAAATCGTGTGTCACGGTAGGAGGTGGCCCATATATGTTGCCCAGTGGTTTACTCTTCCCGCAATTTTCTAGGTCTGCGTCTATGGTTTTTGCTTTTCCTGCCCACGAAGGATGTGATATAGGAAACTAGGATACCTTTCGATAGCCCTAGTCTCAAACTAGACAAATGCGCGTGCCTCGTGGAAACGGCTCTCAAGAGGGGGAGGGATTGCATGGCCACGAGACTGGAAGCATGGGGACGTAGTGCCGCAGCACTGATGCTTGCGTCAGTAATTGTCTACGCGGGGGATTGCGATCGACACGCGTCCGCAGTCGAGCTGACAGCAAGAGCGAGTACGAGCTGGACCTACTCTTACGCAGTGCAGCTCGGGACGCGAGGGTTTTTCGGGCCGTACAACGTTGACAACAGCTCCACAGGTTCGGACTTTGCGCCTCTCAACGGCTGGCTGGGCGGAACCATGGTTTCGGGCTCCGACGCGGGTTACTCACTGCTGAACACCCTTATTAGGCCTGAACTGACTATTAACAAAGCCATATACATAAAGGCATGGTACGGTATAGGGCCTTACTTAACTGATACGCGACCCGGCCCGGCTACCTCCATTTCCACTGGGGATTGGCGCCTCTGGGTTATCTCTGCCACGACTCCGCTGGGGGAGTTCTACTACGGCAAGGCTTTCTTCGGCTCGACTCGGGGGCTTCAGTACGATAGAGCCCGACGGACAGAAGAGTACTTTATGCTCATGCACAAATTCAAGCCGGTCATACCGGAGTTCGACCCTGTGACGGAACCGAAGGATGCGGTGCAGCCGAAGCAAGTGCAAATAATGCAAGTGCCTATACCAAGACCGGAGCCGCCGAGAGAGTACAAAGAGGAGAAGAGAGAGCTGGGGAAGTACTATAGCTCGTTCTGGGGCCATGGCCCTATGCCGCAATTGGAGGTTAGGCTGGGGTTCTATCCTTGGCGCAGGGGCCAGACCAATTTCCCCCGCGCCGGCCGTACGGTAGTAAACTACTGGAACGAACAAGATCTCAATGCGGATGTGATCTTGAATACCATGTGTTATGTGCAGTACTCCAGCCAATGGTGGAACGCTACATTCATGCCCATCTGGTCCAAGTATCGCGAAGGCCCTGAATCTCAAGATACAGCGGCACGAAGGCGCTCGTTTCCTCCCGCGGATACCGACATCTTCGAAGGGCATCTTGCCTTCGAATTCAATAACGGGCGATTGCTTCTTGACACCGAATTGGACTGGTACTACAGGACGGTTCGATATCAGCGCTCCCTGGACGGCACGTTCAATGGACGGCCTGATAATATGGATGGGAGTGGAAGCCTGTTTGCCCCCGACTACTACCAATCTTGGCGTTTCAAGATGGAACTGGGCTTTTCCCATTATATGTGGCAAATTCGCCTCTTATACGCTTGGATGCCCGGACCGGACAGGCGACATGGTGTGCTCATTGATCGACAACCGTTTCTTCAGGAATTCAGGTACGCAGCCCCTAGTTTGTTCCGCACTTACAGCAGCCTATTGGCAAACTCCTTCTCAGGGGGAGTCGGCGGGTTCGGCGACATACCCGGTGCATCCTCTTTCGGCGTAGTCATTGAATACATGGTCGCGGCCAATCTGGTTGTTAACGCAAGTGTCCTGACTGCAATACGGAATTCCCATGGTTACGGTTGGGGATTTGTGAGACCCAGCACGGCCGCGGATATTGCCGCATCTGTTGCTGAAGGCAGGACACCGCCATTGGCATTCGGTTCCGTGTCGTACGGAGTAAGGGGGAGCTTCACTGATCCTGCCCCTACAATACCGTACAACGACCTCGGGTGGGAAGTCGATGCAGGCATCAGATGGCGGCTCCTCTGGGATTGGGATCTCTCCGTATCAATCGCCTTCTGGAAGCCGGGCCGATGGTTCAGTTATGCGTGCATTGATAAATCCGTACCGAATTGGGATCTTCCCAGTTCCGCGAACAACTTCGGGGTCAATCCGGCGCGAACGGTAGACCCCGTTATCTCAGTGCTGGCCGGACTGGCCGCAGAGTTCTAGGTCAGGGACACGGAATCCCCGGCCTGATGTCGACGCGTTGTGAGAAATTGATGGCTCCGTCCTCGTGATGAACCTGCAATTCAGGGAATTGCTGAAGCATAGCGACCCCGGAAAAGCGAAGCCCCGGGGAACGCAGGCCAGTCGGAGAGGTCGTACGCGGTAGAGCCTCCCAGTACGGCATCCAGAAGAGGATAGCGCCTCGTTTACGGAGGTCCTCAAAAAGTCGAGAGAAACGCCGACGCGTTATTCAGATGACGGGCTTGAGAGGATTTACTTCTATGAATGCTAGCCATAATGCCGAGAAGAAAAGGTTCCACGCAGGAAAGGCTGTGGTTATAGGGTTCTTCGTCGCTCACTTTGCCATGGCGCTCGGAATCTCCGAATATGTGGACGCTCAAGTACCGCCTGAGATCCTTTATGAGCGGGACATCCAGCAGCTCCAAAGGATGCCAGAGAAGCGACCCGAGCCTGCCGAAGTGAAACGAGAAGCCCCTCCGAGGCCGGTGCCGCCTCCCAAGCCGGAAGCTAAACCGTTCGTGAGACCCGTACCGCTAGAAAGCAGGTCTGACCTAGAGCGAGTTCTTAAGCTCGCGCAGGAAGATCTGAAGGGAACAGAGGCCGATATCGGGGTGTATCAAGCTGAAATCGACCAGCTCCGGATACGTCAAGAGGCGCTGCGGGAAGACGTCCGGCAAGGAAGAAGACCCCAGGTGGAAGCGGAGAAGGATATCCAACAGCTGAAGAGAGAAATAGCATTACGCGATAAGACGATCAGCGCTCTAGAGAAAAAGAAAGCCGCGTTGATTCAGAAGATCGATTCCCTGAACCGCAAGATTGGTCTCCTCAAGTGAGCTAAGGCACCGCGGCGATCTCAGGCAAGTTCAATCCGCAGCAGTGCCTATGCTAGTAGCCGGTAGCGACCACACAATTCCTTGCCTATCACCTGTGTCCAGCCAGTTTTGGCTCCACAGGCACTCGTAAGCCCACTGCTAGGCGGCGGGGGCATCTTGACAGGCTCCACTTCTGAATGGTATTCAATTTGTATCTTCGGCGGTGTAGCTCAGTCGGTTAGAGCATGCGGCTCATATCCGCAGTGTCCGGGGTTCAAATCCCTGCACCGCCACCACCTATCTGCTTGATATCATTAAAAACATACCTCGCCAAAAGTGTCTGCAAAGTGTCTGCAAATTATTCGATGATCAGGGAATTACCGTTGACCTGTGGCTGACAGAAAGGTACATTCGATTTGTAGAGTCGCTTTTTGGGGAGGAAGAGATTCGCGGGATGCCCGTTCTTGCCTGCGCGGTGGCCGTGTTTCCTACCCAATCAGCATGATTCAAGCGACACGCAACCAGCACTTCAGCTCGTAGACCACGGGAAAGATCCAAGGAGAGAATCAACCAATCGTAGAAGTCGCGCACGGCTAGGCGCCAGTTCGCGTCAGAGGGACGGGATGACTACTTGTCCGAACTGTGGATTGGTAAATCCCGAAACAGCCAAACTCTGCAATTGTGGTTATGATTTTGACCGCGCTCGGGTCATCTCGGAGTCTCCGGCTGCCAAACAGTGGGCCAGCAATAGAGCTCTCAGCAAGGAGAGAAACTTCTTCCTTGTCGGATTCTTTACGCTTGTGGGAGTCAGTTTCAGCTTTCGACTGATCGGCGTGCTAGCCGGGGAGGAGACCCAGGAAGACCTTGTAGGCTTGGCCGTGATACTCACCTTGTTCATAAAGGGAATCTTCATTTATCTCGTGTTCCGGTTATCTAGATACCTGCGGCAACCCCTGTGGTTGACGATACTTTTCTGTGTCTTAGCCCCCTTCAGCCTATTGTACCTTATCCCTTTCGTGGGAGTACTCATTGGGGTCAGGAATGCGCGGCGCTCTCTACACTCCGGCGCTTGAGCGAGCCAGCAACTGTCTCTGTCAGGCTCAGTCCCACTGAACCCGTAACACCACAAGAACTGCCACCCCCCTAATCCACCGGCTTCCGTGGGTGTCTCTTCCTCTTCATCTCTGCCTCGTATTTCTTGACCAGCGTGCGGTAGCGCTCGACTTCGGACTCGTTTCCGAATCCTTGTTCACGCTTGAGCTGGTCCTTCAAGGTACCCAGATGCATTTTGTCGGCCCATTCTGCGCATTTCCGGTATTTCTCCTCATCGAGACTGTAGAACAAATACCCCGCGCTCTGCACGTGGATATTTGCTGGTCCCAGGGGGTACGAGCGCCGGGACGCTCAGAGCTCACGGTCGGCAATTATGGCCAACAGTCTTTCTCTACTGAATTTCTTCCTCAGCCTTTCGTAAACGTCCCGACGCCGCCCCACCGTGACTACCAGCAGGAAGAGAAGCTGGTCAAATGGAGCATAGATGATACGATATTGCCCCACGCGCACCCTGTAGAATTCGTCGGTGTCTACCAACTTGCGCGAGCCGGAAGGACGGGGATTTTGGCGAAGGGAGTTGATCTTTTCAATTATGCGCTGCCGGTCCTTGTTGGGGAGCGCATTGATTTGGCGTTGGGCTTTGGGCAGGATAAACAGCTCATAGCTCACGGTCGAGCCGCTTTCAGTTGAGACAGGAAGTCGTCCCATCGAATGATGCCGCCTTCGCGGCGCGCCTCTTCGACCGCTTCCAATGCTTCCAGCAGGTCAATCTGGTCCTCCAATTTCTCTAGGAATTCCAGATCTTCAATAGGTATCACTGCGGCGATCTCTCGGCCTTCGCGATCAACGACCTTGGTTCTTTTCTTCTTAACCGACGCCCGTTCGATCATCGCGGCGTAGTCTTCTTGATGTGCGCTCTTTCCGGGCATGTTCAATCCCTCCTCGTCGCTTCAATTACATTATAGCACAAGGCTGGTGGGGCAACAGACAAGAAGGTTTTCTTGGACTAGGGCCCAGGTATTGCATCCCTGGCCCTCTAATCATGCTGTTCCCCTAGGGTCACGGGAAAGTCACCTAGAAAACGAGCACAAATTCCGCAAGCTCGCCCTCTTGCTCCTGCCCCGTCGATGAAGGCTGGGTTGGCGTGCTGAGGGGTGGACAGTCTACCTGGCCGACCAGCGTAGCGTCAATGCAAAGGAGTTCGTCTTCACCGACACTGCGGGCAAACGGCGAGAGCGGCATCTCTGCTCTATCCTTCTTTGCTGAAATTGACACCTCACGCCGATAATGCTATTTGATTGCGCATTCCTGCTTGTCGGACTACGTTCAAGCCGTGATTCTCTCGGGCTGGAGCGGCTAGGCGGGAATCCGGCAGTTACGTGCCATTGAGCGAGCAACCATGAGCGCTGAACAGATCCACGCTGTGCACAAGTCTCAGGCCGTCAAAGACGATGTCACGGTCGTGATTCCCGCGCACAACGAGGAAAAGACGATCCGCGACGTAATCCAAGGCGTGAAGCTGCATGTACCTGAGGCAAGAATTTTGGTTGTTAACGACGGGTCCGTGGACGCCACAGCTCGAGTTGCTATGGAAGCAGGCGCGGAAGTGATTTCCCACCCACTCCAAAAAGGCAATGGCGCCGCGGTCAAGACAGCGCTCAGAGCCATTTCCGGCGGAAGAGTAGCCATTATCGACGGTGACGGTCAGCACAATCCAGCGGATCTGCCTCGTCTACTTGATCGCTTGGATAGCTACGACCTGGTGGTTGGAGCGAGGGCATTCACTCCCGAGGAAGGCGGCCGACTTCGCAAAGTCGGGAACCTCTTTCTGCGACGGCTCGCGTCATTCCTATCCGAGCAGAACGTCCAGGATCTCACGTCGGGACTCAGGGTGTTTCACCACAATATTGCGTGCAGGTTTCTGCACATTTATCCGAATGGGTTCTCGTTCCCATCTACGTCCACGTTGAGTTTCATCGGTGCGGGGTACAGTGTCGACTTTGTTCCTATAACCGGCAATCCACGGCCTGCGCATACGCAGAGTAAGCTGCGTCCTTTCCATGACGGTTTCCGCTTTATTCAATTGATCCTTCGAATCATCACGATGGCGAATCCGAACAAGATCTTCTTCCCTACCGGTCTCACCCTCGTGCTGATCGGCATTGGGCTTACCATCCGCAATCTCATTCTCTTCCATCAGTTCTCGGAAGGCGTGGTGCTCTTCCTTGCAGGAGGCATCAACATTATGTTTTTCGGCTTGGTCCTGGACCAATTCGCTTCCATCCGCCTTCAGGAGCGGGACTAGCCGCGGCCCCGGAGACAACTGCCAATGTGCGGCATCTGCGGCATCTTCCTCTTCGACCAAACTGCACAGATTGACCCTTCGGTTCTCCAACGGATGAACCGGACTATGACTCACCGCGGTCCTGACGACCAAGGCATGTACGTTCACGGACAGGTGGGCCTTGCCATGCGGCGGTTGAGTATTATTGACCTCCAAAGCGGCCACCAGCCCATCGCAAACGAGGACGGCTCACTTCAGGTCGTATACAACGGTGAAATCTACAACTACCCCGAGCTGCGGGCGGACCTGATCCATCGAGGTCACACCTTTCAGACCACCTCAGACACTGAGGTGATCGTGCACCTATACGAAGAATTGGGGGAGGACTGTGTCAAACGACTCAACGGGATGTTTTCGTTTGCCCTCTGGGACGAGCGGCAACAGAAGATATTTCTGGCGCGTGACAGGATGGGGATCAAGCCTCTCTTCTATGCGTTGGACCCGGGCCGGAGGCTGGTCTTTGGAAGCGAAATCAAGGCCATCATGCCGGCAGGTATAAGCCGAGACCTGGATTATCAGGCTTTGTACGACTATCTCTCGCTCCTGTATGTGCCGACACCGGCCACCGCCTATCGGGCCATACGCAAGCTCCCACCCGCTTCCACACTCACCTGCTCGGCCAACGGCGTAACCATACGTACGTACTGGGATATTCCTCTACCGCCTGCGGGCGAAGAGGGTATTTATGCCCGCACTTCCGAGGAGGAGTTGCAGGAGCTCTTACAAAGGGCCGTGCAGCGCCACATGATCGCGGACGTTCCGGTGGGCGCCTTGCTCAGCAGCGGCCTCGATTCCACCATAGTTACAGCCATCATGCGGGCTAAGCTCGGGGCTCCGGTCAAGACCTTCACGATAGGGTTCGATCGGCCGTCGTACGACGAATCGCAGGATGCACGCGTGGTAGCTCAAGCCCTTGAAACGGAACACCTTGCGCAGGTGGTTCAACCGGGAATGATCGAGTCCATACCTGACCTGCTCGCGTCCTTTGATGAGCCCTTCGCGGATTACTCAGCCATCCCGACGTACCTGGTTTCTCGTCTGGCTGCACAGAAGGTAAAGGTGGTACTTACCGGCGATGGAGGCGACGAGATCTTCGCGGGATATCCCACCCACGTGGCGTACAAGGTGGCGGCGCTTTACCGGATGATTCCTCAGACGCTCAGAAGGTACCTTATTGACCCTCTGGTTATGCTACTCCCCACCTCCTTGGAAAGGATCAGTTTTGATTATCGGGCAAAGCGATTCGTGACAGGCGCGGACTTGCCGTTGGAACAAGGCCATTACTGGTGGAAGGTGATCTTCTCTGAAGAAGAGAAGCAGCGGCTTTTGAGTGCAGATTTGCTGAAGATAGGATTTCGTGACACATTCGAGGTCTTCGGCAAGTACTTCGACATCGCCCGGGCTTCGCATCCATTGAATCAGCTCCTATACGTAGACGCGAAGACTTTCCTCCTGGACGACAATTTGACCAAGGTCGATCGGATGACCATGGCCAATTCCTTGGAGGCCCGCGTCCCTCTCCTGGATCACGAGGTGGTGGAAAGGACGGCCCTTATCAGCCCTGAGCTAAAGGTGCGTGGGCTGCAGACCAAGCGGCTCTTGAGGAAAGCCGCCAAGGGCCTACTTCCTCCGGAGATCAGGAAAAGCAAGAAGAAGGGGTTCACCCCTCCCCTACCCTACTGGATCCAGCATGAGCTCAGAGAGTTCATCGAAGACGTCTTTTCGGAAAGAAGGCTCACGGATACAGGGCTGCTCAACGCGGAATACTGTCAGGGCATTCTTCGAGAACACCTGAAGGGGGTGCGGGATCGGAACCGGGAAATCTGGACCATCGTTGCACTTGTGTGCTGGCTTGAAAGACAGGCCGGAACCTGAACTCAGCGTGCTCCCCTGCTCAGGCTGTCCATCACGAATCCCCGAACAAATCGTCATTCTTCAGATTAGAAACCACCATAAGTCGCTTCCCTCCCGGGGTTCGTGGGATTTCATCGACCACATCAATAGACACCACCATGCGCGGGGATTGAAGTGACGCATCTATATCTGCCAGTAGCTTGGCTTTCGTCTCATCGGAAATACCGTCCCAGGGAACGATCTTTACTCTCAACCGATCCATATCTTCCTGAACGATCTGGCCTTCTTTGATCTCATCCAGATTGTTGAAGCAGTAATCGATAATCGACGGGGAAACATACTTGCTTTCCGGTGTGATGATGATGTCGCCCAATCTTCCGGAAACCGCGGACAGCACGGAGTGGTCCAATCCACAGCGGCACCGCTCCTTGAGTTTCATCGCTAGGTCTCCTGTCCGGTACCTGATGAAGGGCATTGCATAATTATGCAGACTGGTGCCGACCATTTCGTACTGCCCACCTTCGACGGGATCGAGTTCCATGATGCCCAGTTCTCCTCGGACGTGGTACATGTCTCGACATCCGTATTGGACCGCAGCCACTGTTAATTCATTGTGACCGTAGAAGTCGATAACCGGCGCCTTCAGCACATCTTCCAGCATCTCCTTCAGTGCGCATTGCAGGGTCTCTGACGAGGTGACTATTGATTTCGGGGCTTTGATCTCCTTTTCGTGGCGCTGCATCCATCCGCAGAGGATCTTGAGAATGCTGGGGAAGCCGACAATGAAATCAGGTTCAAATTCTGCAAGGGTGTCCACGATTTCCGCAAGAGCACGGTCGTCCACATTCCTGAAGGAAAAGACCAGCTGCCGAGACCCAGGGAGGTACCGACTCCTCCTCCCTGGATCCGCAAATGAGTCCCCCCTGAGCACGGCGATCCTGTCACGCGGCATCCAGCCGAGAGAACGAAAATGGTCCTTAACAAGTGCTCGATCCAGGGCGTGAAGCGATCTGCTAACCGAGAAATCGAGCGGTGTCCCGGTACTGCCGCCCGTATGTGAGTCCAGCGTGTCCCATCGGGAGATGTTGTCGGCTTTCAATTCGTGGGGCCGGTTTCGTACAATTTCGCGGGTGAGGAACGGCAGTTTCTTCAAATCTGCCTGGGTCCTGATGTCCTCGGGACCTAAGCCAAGTTCTCTGAATAGAGACCGATAGTACGGCACATGAGCAAAACAGTGCTTGATCAGTTGGCGGAGCAGATTGTCCTGGTACTCCTGGAGCTGCTGAAGGTCCCAGTACTTGCTTTGGGCAAGGAGTTGTATCGCATCTCGATAGGGTTTGCCGTATTTCAAAGACTCCGGTATCAGATCTCCGACAATTCGGGCCGTTTCCTGGACCGACGCCGGCAGCCTGTTGATCATGTAGCGGGCAACTGAAATCAAGGCTTCGGCCCCCGTTTGCTTCGTCGGATCAACCCCAGAACAAACCCGAGTTCCTCGCGGGAAAGTCCGCCCAGAGCCACAAGAAGGCCAATGTATACTACCGCGGATGTTATCACGTTGGCAAAGACATTCAAATCGCGCAGCAAATAGGTCACGAGACCCATGCCCATAGCAGCCAGCGCCGGCCGCGGGATCATCCGGAGAAACGGTATAGAGAACAAATTCCTTCGAATGTACATATACTGCAACTGATTGAAGATGATGATTGTAATAAGTGTCGCCAGGACCGCTCCCATTTCAGCGAATACCGGGATGAGAAGGAAATTGAGCAGAAAATTGAGCCCGGCCGAAACCATGTTTATCGTCAGGTCTATCCGCTGATTGTCCGTAGCGATCAGCACCGTGGCGAGGACGAGTACCATGCTGTACGGGATGAGTGCGAATATTTGGACGGCCAAGAGCGCGGAAGCGCTTGCGAACTTCTCACCATAAATGAGAACGATAATCTGATCCGCAAGGATGGTTGTGCCGATTGCTATAGGAAGTGATCCAATAAACACATATCTGAGTGACCTGGTGCAGAGCCTCGCGAGCTCTTCCCGACCCTTGGCAAACTCAGTCGTAAGGAACGGCAGGAGAGCCCCTGCAAAAGCTATGGGCACGGTTCTCCAAACTTCTACCAGTCTGTTCGAGGCGCTATAGAGGCCCACCGCATCGATACTTGCCAGCTTTGAGAGCATGATCTGGTCAACGCTGTTATAGAGCGACGAAAAGATCACGATGCTGGTGAATGTGGGCGCCTCCTTGGCTAATTTGCGCCAGAGGTCCGGCCTGAACCGCCACGCGGGACGCCCCGCGGTTCGAACGTAGAAGAAAGACATGAGAACAAGAGCCAGGAGTCGCGTCGCGAGAATGGCGATGAAAAGACTGACGATCCCATATCCTTGAATAAGCAGGAAAACACAAAGCGCCACTCTCAGGCAGTTTTCCGGCAAATAGGTCAAGGCTATGAATTCTGATTTCTCTGCCGCGCGCAACACCGCGTCCAGATAATAGATCCCTGTGGACACCACCATCGAAAAAGAATAGATGAATGCGGCGCTCAGGACGTCTGTCTCGTATCCCATGAGCACCATGAGGCCATCCATTGCAAGAACGGCTACCCCTGAAGCTGCCGCGCCAAATGCAGCCGCATTCAGGACGTAATCGTGAACTTCTCCAGGGTACCGCGCGACCTCTCGAGTAAGGAAGCTACCCAGCCCCAGTGAGGCCAGCGTCCCGAATATCCCGATGTAAGAGAAAACGAGAGAGTACTCGCCCAGGCCCTTAACGCCAAGGTACCGGGAAATAAGTAGGACCAGCACGAAAGAAACCACGGGATTGATAATGTTTGTTATTACGAGCGCAAAAGCGTTTTTCGCTATGCTGGTCCACTTCGCCATGCGTCGGTTCTCTCTCGCTCGGACTTGAGGAGGCTGGAATCAGACGGCTTCTGCCTGCGCTACCACGCAAAGGGTTCGTATTATGCCAGAGCAGCGGTTTGGCACGGCGCTCACGCCAGCTCCTGCGAGCGGATCTGCCTACCGTTCAGCCTCTAGAGCATCTTCTACAACGGAGGGTAAAGTGTGAATGCGGGTCCTTGGATACGTGGGGCGAATGCTCCCATGAGGATAATACATAAAGTCCCCCCCCAGCTCACTGTACGGCGCCTCTTCTGTCTGTGGCCAACCACCCAGCGCACGAATGAAGACCCCTTTGTACCGGTTCCCTTGGCCGTAGTAAAGCTGCTCCCTGTAGAAATCGGCCGTCGGAACCGTTTCAATGGTTGGTTGCAAGTATCCGTAATATCTTCCGGCGTTGTCGAACATGGTGAAGCGTCGCTGTAACGGGTCCCATCGGGCGAACCCAACAGGCTTGTTGGTCTTAATCTTCACGATGTCGAACACGTCCTCGTAATTCATTTTTCGGGTCAGCCTCCATTGGCCGCTTTCCAACTCCTGAAACCGCGTGTCCACGGTGAACGCTTGAACTGTGGTCGCCTGATATAGAGATGCCAGGAGGGCCATCATGAAGATCAGAAACAATGTGCGCAGCATTTCTCGGAGCTCCATTTGACGCACCACCTCAACTCAAACCGCGTTGTACAATGCCTTAATTATACCAACAATCCTGGCAAGTTGCCATAACGCGTTTGCTTGTGGGGCTGATCTCAGCTTCAGAACAACTATTTCGTTGCAATAGCCCACTCGCAACCATATGGTGATGTGTTAAGACCTGGATCGAGCCTCGTGTGCTTACGAGGCGAAACGCCGATGTACGGGCCGAACTGTCCTGCGGCAGCCAATGATGAATCTTCGGGGCCTATTCATATCAATCCACCCGCGAGCGGACCGATCCGCTTACACTCATCGGTTGACCAAGCTCGCCCAGTGCCTTGAAGAAAGAGGCATAGGATACGACTTCCTGTGCATGGAAGATACCCCTTTTCTACGAAAGAGCTCCACTGCTTCGCTCTTTTTCCTACAGCACTGCGGAAAACTGAGACGATACGACTTCATTCACTGCGGCGACGCGGAAGCCGGGCAAGCCCTTTTCTTGTGCCGACACCTCGTGAACGCGCCCATAATCCTTGATATTCACGGCGACGTAATCGCGCAGTCTGCGCTTGCGGAAGAAGTCCGCACCAGCGGGAGGCGTTCCGTCGCGTCACCTCTCGTGCGGCTTTTCTACTGGATGGCCGTGAGATCCGCGGATCATCTCCTCACCGTTTCCTCTCTCCAAACAGAGGAACTGATCGAGGAAGGCATTGCCAAAGATCGCATCACTCTTGTGAGGAACGGTGTGGATCTCGACCTATTCCGGGACACACCCGTCGCCCGAGCGGCCCCGGTTCGATTTGCGTACGCAGGTGGTTTCCAAACATGGCAGGGGATCGACTATCTTATCGAAGCCTTCGCGCGGATAGACCACTCTTCGGCCCGGCTGCTTATGGTTGGCTTCCAAGCGCAGGACAGTAGCCTGAAACGGGAGTTGCTCGACCGTTTCGGCCCAGCGGTAGAGTTGATCGACAAAGTGGACCAGCAACGGCTGATCGACATCCTCCGATCCGCTACGGTGCTCGTGATTCCACGCAAGGCGCATCGGGCCATCAAACACGCATTCCCAACGAAGTTCGCGGAATATGCCGCTCTCGGCCGCCCTATTCTCGTGAATGACGTGGATGAGACCGCTGAATTCGTAAGGAACTATGAGTGCGGCTTCGTCGCTGAGCCCTCCCCGGAGGGCATGGCTCAGGCTATGATGCAAGCCGCGACCACTCCTGCGGAAGCTCTTCAAGAAATGGGCAATCGAGCGCGACACATGGCCGAAGAGTGCTTCTCCTGGAATCGAATCGGCGATGTGTACGCAGACGCGGTGCGATCCCTGGTGTTCGGGACCGGCAAGCGGAATTGCTGAAGTCAGATCAGCGGTAAATGAGCAGCAGGAAGACCGAAGAGATGATCAGACTGATGATAGTGATTGGGGTTCCATGCTTCACAAAATCGAAAAACGAGATGTGATGGCCTGATCTTTCTGCGATCCCGGTTGTTATCACGTTCGCGGAAGCCCCAATGATCGTGGCGTTGCCTCCAAAACATGCTCCTAGAGCAAGCGCCCACCAAAGCACGTGATTTTCGCCAGCTCCAGGTATGGTTTTTGAGAGGAGCGCCACCACAGGCAGCATGGTGGCTGTAAAAGGGATATTGTCCACAATCGCAGAAAGGACAGCGGCAGACCAAAGGATGAGAAGGATTGCCAAAACCAAGTTTCCGTGACACACGTTCATGATCCACTCGGCAATGAACTGGAGTATGCCGGTCTCTTCCGCCGCCCCCACAATGATGAACAGCATGATGAAGAAGATGAGCGACGACCATTCGATATCGTGTTCCACAACCTGCTGGATATCCCCTTTGTTCAGGACAAGAATGAGCGCGGCACCCAAGAGTGCCGCCACGCTAACTGCCATGTGGAAGAACCCGTGGAGAATGAACAGCATCACCACTCCGATAAGAACCGTTCCGCCCACATAAAGCACCCGGGGCTGGACAATCTGATACTTCTCTTGCAGGAACTCAATCATTTCCTGCACATCTTCCACTCGAGCCTCGTGATAGTCTTTTCCATAGTAGAATTTGGTGTACACGATCTGAACGATCATGGTGATGATGACTACCGGTGTCAGGGTTATCACGAAATCATTAAACGTGAGCCCCGCGTACGACCCAATCATAATATTGGGCGGATCTCCGATAAGCGTCGCGGTGCCTCCGAAATTGGAAGCCATGATCTCAGGCATGAGAAACGCAAAGGGGGATACGCCGAGAACAAGCGCTATCTCGATAGTAACCGGAGTGAGCAAGAGCATGGTAGTCACGTTATCCAGAAACGCGCTCAAGATGGCCGTCACAATGCACAGAGCCGCGGACAGGAGAAAAATCCTGCCCCCGGTGAGCGCGAACGACTTATAGGCGAGCCACTGAAAGACCCCGGACTCCTTGAGCACCCCGACGATGATCATCATTCCCATGAGAAGGAAGATGACATTCCAGTCAACCGCTCTCATTGATTGTTCAAAGGTCAGTACGCTGTAAGCTGGGTTGAAATGGCCAAACGTGTGGGTGATCCCGAGGATCACAGCAGCCCCCAGCATTGCTGCGAGGGTTCGATGCATCAACTCGAAGGCAATCAGTGCGTAAATCCCTACGAGCACAAGGAGCGCGATCCAGAAGGCAGGACCTTGTACTCTCTGGAGCGTTGTTTCCACCGTGGCGGCCAAATTCCGCGCACCTTCCGCGTTGGTTCCCTTGTCTTGGAGCGCTACCAATGGAACCGGCTCCGATGATTTGAAACCGGGTTTGCTGACTTCAATTGCCCATTGACCGGACTTGATGAGCTCCAAGGGAGCATAAATCCGCCCAAGGAACAGCCCGTTCTGTCCTGTGATCATCACCAGACGCGTTTGTTCTTTGTGCCCGGAAGCATCTTCCGACTCGTACCGTGTGCCATTCAGATAGGGCACCACATGAGCATCTGCTACAGGTTTGCCCGTGGCGTCCCGGACCTCTCCCTGGATCAGTAGTATCGCATCGGCTGATAAGTCAGTCTTAGCCAGGCCGTCAGTAACAAGCACGAAAAGCGCGGTGAATGCCAAGACCAGCGCGAAGGTGCGCCTCATATTAATTCTCCCCTCATATGAAGCAGATATACTTAATTTCCTCCGACAATTTGTTCAAGCCCGCGCCTGGTCGCGGCCCTTTGAGCCTAACGATCAGTGGCAAGCCTTAATATCACGCCCCCAAGACTGGATTCCCGCTTTCGCGGGAATGACGAGGAGCAGCCTAAGCGAATCGGACAGGTTTCTCGGCAATCACTATATACTTTGGTCAGCTTGGACGGTCAACCACAAGTGGACAGATCGCGGACAAAGGCGTGTAGGATGTGGTGACCCCGCGGAACGCGGGGGAACCGCATCTGTCGAGATGCTTTCCACAACCCGGCCACGCATGTCACTGTCGGACGCGGCACTCCCCGTACCGCGCGAAGACCGCTTCGATTCAGGCAGGACCGCGACCGATGCGGTTCACCTCATTCACCGCATCCTACGGTGTCATTGGTGGGACAGCCGGCTGGCCGCGCGGTCATCCGGAACTGTGTAACGCTTGGATAGGATCAAGATTTGCGGCTTTCCATGACGGATAGATGCCGAAGACGAGTCCGATGATTACGGAAAAGGCAAGCGAGAGCATCACGTATCCCGGAGCAAGCAGAATGGGCATACCGGAAAAAATCTTCACCATTTCGGAGCCCGCAATACCCACAATCACTCCGAGAAGCCCTCCCACGATCCCCAGGAACGCGGATTCAACGAGAAATTGAGTGAGTATGTCCTTCTTTCTCGCGCCCACGGCCCGCCTGATCCCTATTTCCCCCACCCGCTCTCGTATGGAGAGCAGCATCACCCCCAGTATTCCTACGCCGCCTATGAGCAGTGAAACCGCAGCAATACTCGCGATTAGGAGACTGAAGGTTCGTGCAACTGAGACCGCGGCTTCTATAACATCAGCCTGATTCTGGATCGTGAAGTCATCCGCCTTGCCTTCTCTCAAACGGTGGCGGTCTCTCAAAAGGGCCCGGATCTGTGCTTCGGCCCGATGCACACTCTCGAAATCGGCCGCCTCTATGAAGATATTGGACAAGTACGTTACGTTCACCAGCTTGTTCATGGCGGTGCGCAAAGGGATGAATATCTGATCGTCCTCATCTTCGCCGGAAACGTTTCCTTTCGGCACCGTGACTCCGATCACTCGAAAAAGCACTTTGCCGATTCGGAACGACTCTCCCACAGGATTCTTGCCCAAGAAGAGGTTCTGGACCACGGTGGGGCCTACCACCGCCACCTGCGCCATGACCTTGTTGTCGTCATCATCAAAGAAGTTGCCCGATTCCACGGAGATGTTGCGCACCTGCTGGATGTCCGGCACCGCACCTACCACTTTGGTGGAATAGCTGGCACTTTCATGCTTTGCCAACAGCTTCTTCGAGTAAGCGGGAGCGGCGATTTTCACCGCCGGGCATTCCTCAGCCACTGCAGTGGCGTCTTTGACTGTCAAAGTGGTCATGATGCCCAGCGCGCCGACTTGGCCTTTCACCGCTCTGGATTGGGCTGCGCTCACCACCAGTAGGTTCGTGCCCATGCCCTCGATCTTGCGCTGGACTTCTGTCTCGGCTCCTTTGCCGATCCCCACCATGAGCGTCACCGAAGCGACCCCGATAACGATCGCGAACAAAGCCAACGCCACTCGCAATCGGTGAGCTGTGAGCGATTTCAGCGCTATATGTATCCCTCGAAAGGGCCTTACGTGCACAGGGAAGTCTACCTCAGAGCTTCAATAGGATTGAGATTGGCTGCAGCCCGCGCTGGTTGTATGCCCGCAGCGAGCCCTACGAGCACAGCGCTGAGCAGGGCCAGCGCAATCGGTTGCCACATGGTAGCCATGGGCAGTTGCATGAAGAAGGCCAGCCCCTTCAAGCCCGTCAGACCCAGTGCAGCTCCGATTATTCCGCCGAGCAGCGCGATGGTTACCGCTTCAAAGAGGAACTGTGAGAGTATGTCCCGTTTCGTAGCTCCAACCGCCCGCCGTATTCCGATCTCTCCTTTTCTCTCATTCACCGCGATGAACATGATATTTGCAATTACGACCGCGCCGACGATCAGCGAGATCGCGGAGACCAACACCAGGAAGAGCGAGAACGTAGTCGATACCTTGGACGCCAGGGACATCACTTGAGTTGGCGTTACTATCGTGAAATCGTCTTCCACTCCTTGCGGCAGATTGTGCCGCTCCCGGAGCAGCGCTCTCACGTCAGCCACTGTCTGATCCATCTTTGAGGGATCCTGGAGAACCACCTTGATCATGAAAAGGTACTCCTGGTTGAACACCCGCTTCTGACCCGTCGAGAGCGGGATCACTACCCTGCTGTCCATGTCAAGGCCAGTAGCTGACGTGCCCCGAGCTTCCATGACGCCGATTACTTCGAACGGGTTGTTACCCAGGAGGATCTGTTTTCCAATGGGGTCTTCATCCTCGAACAAATCCCTTACGACCGTCTTGCCGATGACTACCACGCGCGCCAGGCGGGCCCTGTCCTCTTCCGAGAGGAATCTTCCGGTCTCAGCCGCGGTGTTCCAAACGGCTGACCAGTTAGGATTTGCCGCAATCAGCACAGCATAAGAGCTCTTGTTGCCGTACTTCACCAGGTAATCCCGGCGGTTGATTTGTGGAGAGCTCTCTTTGATGTTGGGCACTTCCGATTCCATGGCCTGAGCGTCTTCCACTCTCAGGGTTGTGGGCGTCGGCTGTGGAACGCCGGGTTTTCTTCCCGCTCCCGCCATGATCATGATCTGATCCAGGCCGAACTTCTCCACTTTTTCCATGACCGCGCCTCTGGCCCCGAGCACCGAGGACGCGATGATCGTGAGGGTAGCGACACCAATGATCACACCCAACATCATGAGAAATGTGCGGGTCTTGTTCTCAGAAACTGCACTCAGTGCCTGACGTGCCATGCGTAACGCCCTCATAGCGCCACCTCCGCCGAAGCCTGAGTTGTCGGCCTATCGCTGGAAATCCTCCCGTCCTTCATCTCGATTATTCTGTCGGACTGGAGCGCTACCTCTCGGTCATGGGTAACCACAATGAGCGTTCGGCCTTCGGAGTGCAATTTCTTGAAGATGCCCATGATCTCGTGGCCGGATTTGCTGTCCAGATTACCGGTAGGCTCGTCGGCTAGGATGATTCTGGGATCGTTGACCAGAGCCCTCGCAATCGCGACCCTTTGCTGTTGTCCGCCGGAAAGCTCTCTTGGGAGATGATCCACCCGGTCTCCCAGCCCGACGGCTTCCAGGACCTGGACGGCCTTCGCTTTCATATTGGCGTCAGCCTCACTGTAGATAAGGGGAAGAGTCACATTTTCCCACGCGGTCATCCGAGGGAGGAGATGGAACGATTGGAAGACAAATCCCAGCTTCTTGTTCCTGATGTGGGACAACTCATCGTCGTTCATCTCATGGACCGGAACATTGTCGAGGATGTAAGTCCCAGAGGAAGGCCTATCCAAGCAGCCGAGAATATTAAGAAACGTGCTCTTTCCCATTCCTGATGGCGCCATTATGGATACAAATTCGCCCTCATCTATTGTCAGAGAAATGTCCTCAAGAACTCGGACCTCGGAATGATCCTTCTGAAAAACCTTTGCAAGGTTCCTGACTTCGATCATCATGTGCCTCCGCGAGCAGTCTACTTTCGAGCAAGTGCCCCCACGACCACGGATTCTCCCTCCCGCAGTCCGTCGAGAATCTCCGTGTACGAGGTATCTTTCCAGCCGGTACCTACCGGGCGTCTTTGCGGGACGCCGCCCTCAATCACGTGTACGTATTTACTGTTTCCTTCACGCTGCACAGCTTTGTTTGGGACCGTCAAAACCCCTTTTCGTTGATCCAGGAATATCAGGACGTTGGCGGTCATGTCGGGCTTGAGTTTTTCCTCCCGGTTGTCCACGCTTACGGTAGTGATGTAGTACACCACGTTGTCTTGTATGGTGGCTGACGGATAGATCGACGTGACTGTGCCTTTGAATTCCGTTCCCGGGTAGGATGCAACCGTGAAGATTGCCTCTTGTCCTACCCTGACCCTGCCGATGTCGTTCTCATCGACGTAGGCCCGCACCTCGAGCCGCTCCAGGTCGATGATCTTGATGAAAGTAGGCGCATTAAGACCGGTGGTGACCGTTTCTCCCTGAATCGTGGCCACATCTGCCACGGTACCCTTGATAGGAGCAGAGATGTTGGCGTAAGAAAGCTGCGTTCTGGCATGATCAAGTTCGGCTTCTGCCTTCTTCACTCTGGCCTTGGACATCTCTCGCAAGAAATGCGTCTGGTCGAACTTCTGGTCTGAAATGGACTTCGTTTCCACAAGTTGCTTGTCACGGACGTAGTCCCTATCCAAGCGCTCCAGTTCAGCTCTGTTTTCATCGAGGATGGCCTCTTGCAGCTTCACTTTCGCAACTAGGTCGTCCTGCTCCAGTCGGGCTATGATTTGCGCGTTCGCAACGCGATCACCCACATTAATGGGTAGCTCAACCACTTTCCCGGGCAAGCGGGATCCGACCTTCACTTCCGCGCCTACTTGCGGTTTGACCACGCCAGTGGCCTGAACGGTGGCGCCCAAGTCTCTTCGGACCACTTTGGAAGTTGGATATTCCACACGAGCCTTCCCAGGGAATACACTCCCCATTGAGTACATTCCCACTGAGGCAACTCCTGCGATGACGCACAGTCCGATGATGATATGTTTGCTCTTTCCTAGTTTCATGACGCTTTCCGGCTGAATATCTTGATCTTGGGCCTGAGCTGCTGTTCCCGCCTCTATCCTGCACGAAGCCGGCACAGGGGCTATGTCGCAATCTGAGGTCGATCTCGAGCCATAACACAAAACGCGGCCACGGCCTCTAAATATAAGACTCGCCACAGCCCGTTTTGTTATACCAACGGTTCATTCATATTCTCGCGGAGTTTCGGCAAAAAAATATTGGTAGCTCCCCCAGGTGAACAAACGAAGCCATTGTGGTATTGGGGCAACGCTTTTCGGCCTGCAACGGTCGAAGAGGCTCTGGCGAAAGGGCTTCGCTGGGCACACTTACAGCAGGCGGGACTTACGCGCCTGCGACGAGGCCGGAGTCTACAGATAAGGGCTGAATGACGGCAACAAATAGCGCTACAGGTGCAAATGCTCTGAAATCCAACTCCGGCCCTCTGGTTCTTCTTCGTCGAACAGAAGCGCCGCCACGGTGTTAAAGATATCGGAGAGCTTTATCATTCCCTGCAACTTGCCATCCTTCATGACCGGCACCAGAGAAACCCCGTGATCCATCATGATGTCCAGCGCTTTCAGGATGCTGTCATCAGGGCTCACGGTAGCCGGGAAAGGTATGACGAGCTCCGACACAGGCTTTGCAGCTTCCCCGAGTTCGCAAGGTTCACCCGCCGGACCACACAGGTGACGCACGCTTTTGAGCAGGTCTGTGAGCCTGATCAGCCCCAGGAGGTTGTAGTCGTCATCCAAGACGAGTGGCGTTGAGTGTCCGTGCGTCAATTTCTCGTCTTCCGTGAGAATGCGCAGAATCTTGATCGCATCTTTCACCGACGTGCTTGCCCTGAACTGAGGCCATTCGTTGCGGTGAATCATGACTTCCGAGACTGGGACGGAGTGAGGCATGACCGTACCTCCTGCAGATGTTGGAAAGTGCGTGCGTAATCCCACCACTTCAAATCTTAAGATTCCCCTATGCCAAGTCAAGCCCAATATCACGCGGAGTGAAAAGATCGGCTAAAATGGATTTCACACGGCCGAACCTGAACTTAGTTGCTTCGCTACGCATGGGGCTCGGGGCTGCGCTCGCGCCTTGGATCCCCCTCCTCGATTTGGCAGCTTCAATCGTCGTCGACAGGACCTGTTCCCCATACCGGAATCCCACCCACGGACACCGGCTTAGGCGTGGCTTTCATTCCCGTTGTCCGTTGCCGGACGCCACCCGCTGGAAGATCCCATTTCGGCGTTCTGGCTCTGGGGCCTACGGCAGGCGGGGCAACAGGACCTCTCGTTGGTCCTCGTTTGGCCTGCGCAACCCCTTTCCAAGACTGAGAGGCATCAGAAAGATTTACCGTCGTAAGCTTGCCGCGGTCGTCACTCACCGAGGCACGGCGAACCTTGAGTTGGTCCATGTCAAGTTCGAGCACCAGGCGGCACTTACGCGACGGATTCCGTGTATCGGAGATATCGAGCGATACGAGTTCGTGATCCAGTTCCACGGCTCGCACTGCAAGTCTCGATTTTCCTTTTGTTTGCACCTGCGTAGGCGCGGCCGTGGGTTTGGCGATAACGGAGGGCTTCTTGGCGTTCACGGCAGGCGCTTTCGGCGGTTCTATTCCGGCAGAGAGCACTCGTGCTTCACCAAATTTTACCATCAAATCGTTGCCGTTCTTGAGAATCGTGTACCGTGGTACAGGGTGCCCGCCAAAATCCGCGACCACTCTCACCCCAGCGTGATACCGACCTACTCGTACTTCCTTGATCTGAGACGTGTCGTACCGCGCCCGGCCGGGGAGCTTTTCGCTCATTCGGGCATTCTTGAAGTCCATAACCAGCCGGTATGGGTTGCCAATGACTGCTGCTGTATGCTCTCCAACATAACCCTGACATTTGATCGTCAGACTGCTCATATCCGGAGCGACGTGGATGGCTTCGATACTTCCCGTTGTCGTGGCCAAAACCGGCGTCGACACAGCGGCCGTCAGCAGCAAGCTCAAAGCAACGAAAAGGGATCGTGTCGAAAAGCGCAGCATCTTACGTCCTCCACCGGGAGACTTGAAGCCGAGCAGCGTGCCGGGCTCCAAGAGCCATCCATTTGAGGTCAGGCGGGAGCCTTCTCCACGCATTCCCTCAGGCGAGTACCGTATCATGTTTCGCACATATCTGTCAAGATTAATATTCAATATCAAAGCCTTGTTTCAATAACTTGATGTGTTACATCATATCGGCGAAGACGCTCCGTCCAGGCGCGAGATCGCAGAATTGACGCGAGGAGTTTCAGATTTATTTTTGTGACCTGCTACGCTATTCTTTCGTTCGATCTCCGTTCAGAAAAGGCCGACTTATAGGATGGGTCTATTGGCGAGCACTCACAAACTGAGGTCCCATGGCCGCGGAAACTATTTGGCTTTCCTGCTCTTATTTCTCGGGCTCCTGGCCGCTCATCTCTGGTTGCTCTGGAGCTCGCGCCTGCTCCCATTTATCGACCTGCCCGATCACCTCGCTACAGCCACGATACTCAGGCACTATGGAGAGCCCACAAACCAGTTAGCAGAGTACTATTCAATCGGTTCGTTCTTCTGGAAGCCGAATCTCTTCCATATACTGTTTTGCAGCAGCAGTCTGTTTCCGTCCGTGGAATTTGCCAATAAGATCTTTTACTCGATCTACGTGATTCTCCTACCGCTTTCTGTTCTGCTCTTGATCAGGACATTCCACGGCAATCCCTGGTATTCGCTGCTCTCGTTTCTCCTCATGTACAACCTGAGCGTGAGTTGGGGATTCGCGGGCTTCACCATCTCCATCCCGCTCTTTCTTCTCGTGAGTTATCTGTTCATCAGGTATCTGGAGCGGCCGAACGTCCGGATCGCTTCTGTCTTGGCAGCCGCGTTCGTTTTCCTCTTTTTCGTCCATGCGCTCATGGTCGCGTTTGCGATTTCCGCGTTTGCGTTATGTTGCCTGATACGCCGGGGTAATTCACCTCGGACCCTCCTGAGTTGCGTTGCCGTAGTGATCCCGATCATCGTGGTGATGATTGTGTGGTGGAACCAACGGGAAGTCTCACCCTACGCAGGGCCGGGATTCGTGAATTCACTTGTGGACTACTACCGCGATTCGTATCTGCACTCGTTGCCCGGACGAATACGGTTAGCGCTTTTTGACAACTACTTCCTCTACGATGGTCTCCCGGGAAAAGCGATCGCGCTGATTTTCTTCCACGTGATCATATTGCTGCTCGTGCCGCTCCTGAAGGCCCCCAAGGCCACCCTCGGCGTGCTCAGAGAGCCGGGAAAGCCCGATCCCGTGCCCTTGCTCGTTCTCTTGGGATGGACACAGTTCTGTTTTCTCGTACTTCCCGATCAGGTGTTCAACTTCCAGATACTCTATCCGCGTTTTTCCGTGGTCTTCCTTGCGTTGGTAATTGTGACAGGCAGCATAATTCATTCAGCCCGGCGCGTAGACTTGCGAATCGCGATCATCTGCCTCGTATGCATTGCACATCTGGTGCTATGGGCCGACTACTTCCGAGACTTCCAGAAAGAAAACGCACAGTTCACTCGGAGCTTCTTTCCGGCTGACTCCAACCGAAAGACCCTGGGCGGGCTTGTGTACGACCTTGATTTTCGAGGGAAACCTATCTACGTGCATTGCCCGAGTTATTACATTGTATGGACTCAGGGCGTCGCGACCTTTCGCATCGTAGATTTCGTGGACTTCGCGCCGCCAGTGAGAAGGAAGGAAGGCGGCCGTTCCATATCCGACCTGCCCGAGTGGGCCTGGGCCTCACGGTCGTTTGACCCGGCTCGTTTGGATGTGGACTACTTGCTGGTCAGGGGCAATCCGAACGATCTTTCAGCGAGCGGTCAGAAGCTGTACCGCCTCGTCAGATCGGCTGGCAAATGGTTGCTGTATGAAAGGAGCGTACCGCCTCATTAAGGAAGCAGAGGAACTCACTCCGCGTCGATCGCCTCCCGCACCGCTTGAAGCAGCTTTCTCATCTCATAGGGCTTGGAGACAAATCCCTTTGCACCGAGTTCTTCAGCCAATTTCGCGGTTCCACCCGAGGCATAACCGCTAGCGATTAGGACCTTGATCCGCGGGTTGACCTTGAGTAGTTCCTCAAAGCATTCTTTCCCTCCCATTTTCGGCATGATAACGTCAAGCAGAACGAGAGAAATGTTGGCTTGTTCCTTTTCATAGACCTCCAGTGCTTCTCGGCCATTTGCTGCTGTCAGCACGGTGTACCCGGCGTGCTTCATTAGTTTCTCTCCGAAATCTCGTATGAGCTCCTCATCATCCACAAGCAGGACTGTCTCGGTTCCTCCCGGAGGCAACGACAAATTCTCTGCCGTTCTTTCGTCAAGCTCCAAGTCCAATACTGGGAAATACACTCGAAAGGTCGTTCCCAGGCCGGGTTCGCTATAGCACGTAATATGACCGCCATGCTGTTTTACGATCCCGTATACCATAGCCAGTCCGAGGCCGGTCCCTTTGCCGGTTTCCTTGGTAGTGAAGAACGGCTCAAAGATGTGGTGTTGTGTTTCCTCATCCATGCCTTTGCCGGTGTCTGACAGACAGAGCATGACATAAGGGCCGGGCCTCGCTTCCAGGTGAGTTCTGGCGTACTCCTCGTCGAGGACTACGTTCTTTGTTTCGACAGTCAGCCTCCCTCCCTGCGGCATTGCGTCCCTGGCATTGATAGCAAGATTCATAAGAATCTGCTCGACTTGCGTCGGATCCGCTTGTATCGCAGCCAAGTCGTCAGCCAGGTCGAGCTCGATAGTGATCATCTTGGGTATCGTTCGTTCAAGGAGCTTTCTGACGTTTTCGATTTCGCGGTTGAGATTCAATATCTTCGGCTTGCTTTCGGCCCTTCTGCTCAGCGTAAGAAGTCTTTGGACCAGATCGGCGCCTCGCCGCCCCGCGAGATGGATTTTCCTCAAGTCTTCGTAATCCGTGTCGTCGGCGTTCTTATCTGCCAGGAGCAGCTCCGAATATCCGTTGATCACAGTCAACAGGTTGTTGAAGTCGTGCGCAATACCGCCGGCCAGCGTGCCTATTGCTTCCATCTTTTGGGCTTGCAGAAGTTGCCTCTCCAGGAGTTTTTGATGAGTGACATCCCGGAGGATGCCCTGGTACCACACGACCCCAGGGTCATGCAATCGTTGAGCGCTGGTAGTCAAAAGGCCGTGCATCTCCGTGCCGTCCTTTTTTCGCAATCTTAGCGGATAATCTTTGACCGACCCTCGCTTCTGTATTTCAAGGCGAAATCGCTCACGATCCGCCCGGTCAAGGTACGTCTTCAAAACACTCTTGCCCACCATCTCCTCTCTTGTGTAGCCGAACAGATCCAAGAACGATTGATTGGCATCAATCATCACTCCCTCAGATGTAGTGATGTAAATGCCGTCTATGGAATTTTCAAAGAGTCCGCGGAACTTCGCTTCGCTGCTTCGGAGGATTTGTTCCGCTTCCTTCAGCTCGGTAATATCGGTTCCCAGAACCAAGACGGCAGGTCTTCCCTCCCACTGTATGCGGACAACGCTCACCTGGGCCCATCTAGTACGTCCGCTCTTGTCGATCGCCCTGAACACGGAAACATCGCCCACTTCCTGCCCGCTCATCGCCTGTTGATAGAGCCTCAACGGTATATCCCTGTCCTCGGGATAGACAACTTCAAGAAACGGCTTTGAAAGCAACTCGTCCAGGGAGTACCCGGACGATGCGAGAGCCCGCGGATTTGCAAAGACAAACCTATCATCCTGAAGCACACAAATTAGCTCGCTGGCCTTCTCTACCAGGATACGATACTTTTCCTCCGATTCTCTCAGTGCGTCCTCTGCGACCTTTCGGGCGCTGATGTCGATCCCCATACCGACTACGTGATCCACCCCGTCGATGTTCATTCTCTTTGCCGTGAACAAATACGGATACTTCGTGCCGTGCCTGGAAACCCACGCGGCTTCCACTATTACCTCGCCCTTAACAAGAGCCGTTTCAATTGCCTTTCTTAAGACCTCCTTCTCTTCGTCGGGGAAAAAGTCCACTGGACTCATGAGCGCGACTTCTTGGTGCGAAAACCCTGACAAGTGTTCCAGATTGCTATTCCATCGCTTCATTCGTCCCGTATGATCGAAGAGATAGAACGTGCCTGCTATACTGTCTATAATCGCGTCTGAAAGCTGTTTCTCTCTCAGCAAACCGGCCAGGGCTTGATCTCTTTCAGCCTGACGCTCACTCAGGTTTTCTGCCATCCGATCGAAGGTCACCCCCAGCTCTCCTATTTCACCGTCTCCATGGGAGAGACGGGTTCGCGCTGTGAGATCACCTTTAGCCAAACTTCGGGCCGCATGTGTTATCGCGGCTGTCTTTCGAGCCACAAAGACGTAGCCAAAGAACCAGACCGCGAACAAGCCCAGGCCGACAGATACACCGAGCCAGATCAGATGTCTAAGGAGCGACTCCCTGGATTTAGCCAGGAGCGTCTCTGCCGGAACGCCCACATAGACGTATCCCGCCTGAGGGAAGTGGCCCAACGGCCTAAATCCGTACAGCTTGCGAACTCCGTCAATCCCCTTGGCGTCAATCATTCCCTGACGGTGACTCAAGCAAGCTTGGACGATCTCGACCTCCGGCGCTGACTTGCCAACCCACTTTTCAGGGTCGATGTTCCGACTCAGGACTGTGCCCTCTTGATCAATCACGGTCAGCGTGGAACCCTCAGGAAGGTCCACAGCCGAAACCAGTTTATTGAACCACGAGAGATCTAAAGCCGCAAAAAGGACCGCGCGCGCCTGCCCCGAATCGTCGATGACCGGATAGCCAAAAACAATGACGGACTTTCCGCTGATGCCGCCTACCTGGAAGTGGCCTATCGAGAAATCGCGGGTCAAGAGGGTTTGCCTGAAATAATAACGATGCGAGAGGGTTACGGTGTCTGAATAGGGGATGGCGCTGCAGACCAGGGTCCCTCCAGAGTCAATCATTCCAATATTCGTGTAAAACGGGATGGGCTTCTCCCCATAGCATTGTTCGACGAGTTTCCTACATGCGGCAAAGTCGAGATTTCGTATGGCAGGCTCTTTGGCCAGAGACGTGAGCAGGTGGCGGGTCGTTTCGACGAGGTTGGCCATCCCCACCCCGACCTGGCCTGCTGTCAGGAATGCCTTTTCCTGCGCCAGGGATCCGCTCAACTCCGAATGCTCCACATAGCCATGAATCACCAGTATCGTGGCGGGTACCAGACCGAGAGCGACGAGACACGCAAGTCTGAAGCGCAGACTACTCCACCATCGCGTCATGATTTTATCCTTGAGATAGTGAGGGGAATTTGAGCGATTCTATCAAGTTTGGACAATAACCGCAACGCGATTCCCAGTACCCGAAGGACGGGGAATCAAGGCAGGAAGCGGCGTCCTCCGGCATCGGCCCGAAAAGGCTCGTACACTCTCCAACCCTGGCCGTTCGTGAAAGAGAAATGCCCCATCTCAGTAGAGCGCAGGTGCTTTCCCAGGACGAGCACGCCCTTTTTGGTTCCTGCCCGCTTGTACCCCGAGTAGAAGTGGATCTCTCGCGGTTTCGCCGGATCCAATTCGAAGACCGTGGCTCCCATTCCCGCGCATCCTTCTAGCCCGGCGAGTCGGCAAATTGTCGCGGGGAGATCCAAGAGCATGGTGGGAGCATCCGAAACCTGAAGCGGTTGCTCTGGCGCTCCTGGAGGCTTGATCAGGAAGAGAGCCCTTGTCCGATCGACAAACTGCTCCCCGGTCATCTCACCGTTGGTCGATCGCACCACAGTCTCGCTTACTTCCGGTGGAATAAACGGCTTGGGCTTGTCACCGCAGATCCTTCCTTGAATCGGCCACCCGTGATCCGATTGAAAGATTATCAGGGACTCGTCATACTTGCCTAGCTCTTGAAGTCGTTTGATCACGAGACGCATCAGGCTGTCTGCACAGCAGGCGTTCCCCTCATAGGTGGATCTTTCCACAAAGCGGCACGAGCAATCCCACCAGAAAGGGGGATGAGGAATGTTGATGTGAACGTACACGTACTGCCCGCGGGAAGGCCGTCGCGCTTCCTCCTGGAGAAAGAGCCGCATAAGACGTGAGCAATCTGCCTCTGAAGCAGGTTTGTTCGACGGGTCATTCTCTGCGTGGGCGTTCTTGACGCTACGAGTTGATGCGTCACGCCACATACGCCCCAGCCGGCGCGCTACGCTGTTGAATTCTTGCCGCAGCGCATTGGGCGCGACCCGAACCAGCCATATACGCATTAAGTTCGTGTTAAACCACGATATTTCCTTCTCCAGCCTGACGTGAGAAGCTCTTTGGTGGACTAGTCGCAGCTCCAAGGGATAATAAGAAATCGAATATCCAGCCTGGTACAGATGTTCAATGAGGCCGCCCCTCAATCCGTCCTCTTGCCAGTCTCCAAGCGAACGGCCGTCGAACAGCGTTCCGGTCATATAGCTGGTGTAGGAAAGCGGCGTGTAGATATAATTAGACCGGTTTTCTCGGAAAAAAGTGAACCCTTTGAAGCGCTCGGACAGGTCGCTCGCTCGTTCCGCAAACACACAGCTAGTATAGCCGTCAAACACGATCTGGTACACATTCGGCCGATTCGCGGGAGCCTCTTTTCCGGGGACTGCCTCGAATTCGGGAAGCCGGACAAAGAGCCTCGTGTGGGAAGAAAGGCTCGCGACCACCACAACCACTTCCACAATCGCCAAGGCCGCTACCACGAAAGGGCCCACGTCTCTCACTACTCGAACCGGGACTTTGATTGCACACAGGATTACGCCTACGGCAATGAGCAACTGGATGATATTGAGGCGGAGAGGCTCCTCAACGCGATTCAGTTCGGAGAAGTCTTCCAACAGGCCCAGAGGAACGGGAGCGAGAATGTCCGAGAGTATAAGGAAGACACCTAAGTAGAAGAGCGTGACCGCAATAATCGAGCCGGCGCGGGATTTGATCAGAAGTAGGCCCAGAAGGACCACAAACGAAATAAGCGCGGCCAAGAAGAAAGGGACTAAGGGGAGAAGTGTGTAATCGTATTCTCGCTGGTTGGGCAGGTAGATGGCTAACGGATTCAGTATGAAAAGCCCCAGCGCGGGCAGCCAGGCGATAACCACATCTCCGAAGCGACTCCTTGCGTTCTCTCTGTCCTGGGTGGACATGCCCGCATTCTACCTGGCGTAGGTCACGGCGCACAAGACAGGTGCGGCGTGGCTTGCGAGAGGATAAAGAGGGTCACGAATCTCGGTGGGATCCATGACCGCGAATCTGTTTTATGAAATCCTTGAGTTTGTTCCAATAAACCTTAATCGCGAAGAGCGCACCGACCAGAAAAGCGATTAGCACCTGGAGCGCGTAGCTACCGGCCCCTGGGTCAATGTATGCGGACGCGGGCCCAGGGCCGATAACGCTCAAGGCCATAAGGCAACAGACTGCAGCGCATAATCGATAAATCACGTAAGGCACCTCGCCCTCTCCGGTATGTGCCGGAGATCAGCCTACCAGAACGATCTTTTCGCCGGCGCGAAGAAATGCGCCGGGCACCAGGGCTGACCATCCCTTACGGGTGGCTCCCCCAGACGCATTCTGGAGCAACTCGTTCGGAGAGTCAAGCTACGTGTGGAAACTGCCGACTTGAGTTCTTAGTGAAAAAGAGGGAATGAGGGGCGGACAAACCGATGGAGAGGGATCAACAAGGGGGGCGACGAACGTATTGGAGTCAAGGGGGAAGAGCTAGGGGTCTGAGCTGAGTCCTGACGGCGAAAAGCCGGACACGAGTGGCTAATTCGCGCGTCCTCCTTCCGGGCTCAATCAACTATGCCGCTACGGGCGCCGGCTGGGGCGTCCTTTCTTGTGGTAATAGTACCGATAGTAATAGTAGTTGTACCGGTCGGACCTGCTATCGGCCATGTTAAGGACCATGCCCAGCAAACGGACCTGGGCTTGTACCATGGCGTCTTTTGCCTGCCGCAGAACGTCGACGGGGGTATGACGCGCCCTCGTTACCATGATTGCGCCGTCGGTGTATCCAGCCAGGATCCGAGCATCCACTACGCCAAGAACCGGTGGAGCGTCGATAACGACGAGGTCAAAGGCTTTGCGACATGCTTCGAGAACGTCCCTCATGAGGCCGGTCTTCAAGAGAGCCACAGGGTTATCCGGTACCGTTCCTGCTGGAAGATAATACAGGTTCGGTATGTGGGACTCCCTGACCGCTTCGGTGAGTCTGGCGCACTTGCCGCTAATAACGTCGCTCAGGCCCGTGTAAGCCCCACCAATTTCAAAAATCCTGTGTACGCGTGGCTTTCGGAGATCTCCGTCAATGAGGAGCACCTTCTTGTTTTCCGACGCGGTCACTGTAGACATAAGGACCGCGAGAAAAGTCTTGCCTTCCATCGGGAGAGCGCTGGAAATACACACAGCGTGCGCGGACTTCGCTGGAAGGAGCGACACCGCGGAGTTCTGAACTATCCTGGCCGCATCGGCAAAAGGTGAGAGCGGATCGTGGTGAGCCAGGAACTCGACGCGAGGACCGGACCGTAAGCCCAGAGGACCTGTCCTGTTGCTGAGTTTCGGCACCGCGCCCAGGATTGGAAGACTGAGCCGCTGTTCTATCTCCTGGGTCGATTTCACCGTATCGTCGAGGTACTCCAAGCATATTGCGGCGGCAATTCCACCCAACAATCCCAGCAGTGCACCGATGAGGAGTATCCGGTCTTTCTTGGGGTAGACCGGCGAGATGGGAAGAGTCGGAGCGCTACTGATCACCACGTTGTGACCCATCATACCGTGATCGAGCTCGGCTTGCTTGGACCTCTGCCGGATCATAAAGTGGAGCTGCCGGTTGGCCTCCAGGGCTTTTCTTAATATGTCGTACTGGACCTTGAAGGAGTTACTATTAATAGCTTCTTCCTTCGTCTTCTCGTAAACCTTCTCCGATAGGGTCTCCTTCTTCTTTGCCGCATCCAGGGCAGAAGCCAGATTGCCTTTTTCTATCTCAGTGATCGCGTCTTCCGTAGCCTTGATCTTATTCCGAATGAAGTTCATCTTGAAATAATTCGGGTCATAGATCGGCTGCATCTCAGCATACTTAGCTCTCAGGTTGTTGAGCTGACCCTTCAAGCTTTGTAGGTAATTCTCGGTAGTATCCGCGGGCAAGCCCTCTTCCTTGGTCTGCATCATGGTCTCGAGGTTGAACCGATCGACCTTGGACTTCACGAAACTGTCGCTGGCCCTTTCGAACGCGGAAACCACCTCCTGCGGTTTACCTTCGAGGTCCACTATTCCGTGTTTCTTAGTGAACTCCAGCAGCTCATCCTGCGACTGCATGAGCAGTTTCTTTGATTCTTCCAGCTCCGTATCCAGCCAAGACTTTACCCTGCTGTTCACCTGGCTGCGGATGCGGAAACTTTCGTCGAGGTAAGCTTCGAGATATACCTGAAGCATACGTTTAGCTTCGGCAGGGTTGTCGGAAGACATCTCCACGCTGATCAACTGAGTGCCAGGCACGCCCTGGACCGTGATCCGGGACAAAGCCGCCTGAACATCCGCAATGCGTTGCCTCTCCTGTGCGAGAGCTTCCTCGGTTTCCTTTCCCCAATGCGAGGCTGCCTTGGTGCTCGTCGGCGATGACTCAGGCGCAGGCTTTTGATCCTCGGCACTTCGATTGCTCTCCGTCCCGCGTTGCTTGCTCTTTGCTCCAGCCATACGGTCGAGAAAAGCAGCCGCCAGGTCTCTGCTTCTCAAGGCTTCGATCTGCGTTTGGTAGTACACGTCGTACTGGCCGAACGCATTGAGAAGGTCATCCATCTGCCCTAGTTTTGGTTGAAGCTTCTCGACTTGAACAGCGGCCCTTGAGACATAGACTGGAGTGGCGGTGAACGCGTGAAACGCGGCTATCGAAATCCCTGCAACCACGACAGCAGCCACCGTCCATTTGCGGTTTACAACATTGCGGATGTAGTCCATTGCGGACTTGGGCGCTTCCGGCGCCAGACCGTACAGACCTCCCCGCGCCTCGTCTTGGAAAAACTCGGGCCAGACTACTCGATCACCGGCTGGAGTTCGCTCCACTCTGCGATTGCTTCCGGCGTCGGTATCATGGCTCTTTTCTCTCATGGGTGGCTCCGTCTGGATCCTTCGGTAATAGGGGTCCATTCACTGCAGCCCAAGAAACCCAATATTAGCAATTAATTGCGGCCGCAGGCTTGTTAGATCGTCAATTCATCAGCAATTTAGGCATATATGGAGACGGCATCCGGGCAGTATAGGTCTTGCCTTCAAAAAACTATCTTAACCATTACAGGTATTTTCTTCAAGGGGTTTGTATCGACAGCCGACTACGGTTTGCTTCGCCCCAGGATAGCGCCCCGTCTTGAGCATTGCAGAGCCTCCATCAGCCATCGAGGAGCCGGCAAGGATTCCCCGCAGCTCGAACATCATCTCCTATATCCTTGATCACCACGGAGCCCGCCCCCACCACCGCGTTCCGACCGATCGCCCTGCCCGGAACAACCGTGGCGCCCGCGCCAATAAATGCGCCTTGACCGATGGTCACACCTCCGCAGATCCTGCATCCGGGCGCTATGTGAACTCCGTCCGCGACTGTGCAGTCGTGGTCAACTGTGGCGCTGGTATTGATGATTGCGCATGCCCCGATACTGGTATCGGGATTGATCACCACACCTGCCATGATCACAGAACCGTCTCCTATTGCGACCCGACGGGCGACGTACGCCGTGGGATGGACGGCTCTGACGAGCTGAAATCCTTGTTCACGGAGCCACCGTGCTACCAAAGGTCGATGGCGATTGTCGCCGATGGCCACAATGCCTTTCGTAATACCCTGTGAGCGAGCAGCCCGAAGAAGCTCTTCTCTGCCACTTACCACGGGATAACCGTGCACTCTCCGAGAATTGAGCCGGGGATCGTCGTCAGCGAGAAGAGCCGGCTCATACAGGCCTTCTTCCTCGATTACCGAGATCACCACCTTCGCGTGGCCGCCTGCTCCGAACAGGAAGATTCTTTCCATGGTGTTGTTACCGCCCAAGAAACGGCTCGCTTGTTGCCGATCCCTCCTGTGATACACCTCTACCGGTCAACACAGTGCCGAGCGTCATGAGGAGGATTTTCAGATCGAGGCCCACCGACCAGTTATCCACGTACCAAACATCAAATGCGAACTTCTGTTCCCAGGTCATGGCATTCCTGCCGTTCACCTGTGCCCAACCTGTTATTCCGGGCTTTGCTTCATGTCGGCGCATCTGCTCCGCGGTATATCGATCCAAGTACTCCATGAGCAGCGGCCGCGGTCCCACAAGACTCATGTCCCCGACCAACACGTTCCAGAGCTCTGGCAGCTCATCGAGGCTGGTCCGTCTCAACAGCTTTCCGCTTCGGGTGAGACGCGCAGCGTCTGGGACCAGCTCGCCTGTTGCCGCGCGTTCGAAGGTCATGGTTCGGAATTTTACCAGCTCGAATGGCGCGCCCCGAAGTCCAGGCCGCTGTTGCCTAAAGAAAACAGGCGATCCCAGGGTGCACCGAACCAACAAACCCACTGCTAGGATCACAGGTGAAAGCACGATCAGTCCCGCTCCGGACACCGCTATATCGATCAGCCGCTTCAACGCACTATTGATGGGAAGTGGATGTGGGTTCATTCCAGGCCACCACAAGAAGGCCTCTCTTCATTTCGACGATCTGCAGGGACTCGAATCCAGACTCTTTGTAAAGAGTCTCCAGTCGATTCCGCGTGTAGTCAAACACCGGCACTCTTTTCATCCAACGGTACCGAACCTTGCGTTGAAACGCCCAGATTCCTTCGTTACACGGATACGAAGCAAGAAAGCGACCTCGCGTCAACCTTGCTATCGCTTTGAGGACCGGTCTCGGATCCGCGACATAATCGAAGAGTCCCATCGCGAGCACAATATCGAACTGCTCGCTGAATTGATAGTCGAGGAAATCCGCGCAGATAAAGCGGCAACGCTGGGACAGCCCTCGCTCGTGTGTCAGCCGTTCTGAAAATTCAACCATGGCGGGCGCGATATCCACTCCCACGACCTGAAGTGCGCCCCTTGCAGCGAATTCCAGCGAATACTCGCCCGTTCCACAGCCGATATCGAGCACCGTGGCGCCCCCTATCGGCCCGCAGTGCTCAAAGGTCAGGCGATGACGCTCGTACAGGGCACTCCGCCAGAAGCGGTTCAGAATTGAACGCAGACGGCTCGCACCAGCGTATCGCGCGTGCCACTGCTTTGGGATGCGATCGAAATATCTCCGCGTCCCGTCAATTCCCGATGGCACGAGTCAGCACCTCACTTGCGGACGTAAAACGAAATTCATCAAGGAGCTTCAGTAGCTTACCCCGTATGCTTTCTCTGCGCCAGTTCCACAGAAACTCGGTCTTCCAGACCTGCGCTGACGGGACTCTACCAGGAAAAGCGCCACACGTGAGCCGTTCGGTGGACAATTCGTACGGATGGAGATACAAAACGTAAGGACCTACTTCCCTGTTGACCTGGCGTACCGCGCCGCGAATCGCTTGATAAGGCAGCAGGCGAAGGTATCGGCCGCCGGCCGCAGGAATCCTTCTTCCTAACAGGTGCACAGTCGATGGTGGAACTTCAACGATGGACCGCTCGCCAACGCGAACGCGAGCCGGTCCAAACGGAAAGCCGTCGATCCCGTATCGAGAACTCGCTAGGGGCATGATGCTGCTGTCGTAAGTGAACCCATACTCAACCAGCGTTTCCAGCGCCCACAGCGTATTTTTCGTGACACTGAATTCCGGCGCTCGAAAGCCATGTATACGCTTCCGAACGATCCCGGTGAGCAGGCTTGCCGTCCTGTCTACCTCTTCCCTGAATCCGGCCGGCGTGAGATCTCGCAGAGGCGTATGAGTATAGCCGTGGGCAGCCACTTCGTGGCCCTCCGCGTCGATCCGGCGAATCAAGTCCGGGAACGTCTCCGCGACGTACCCGAGGACAAAGAAAGTAGCCTTCACGCCTCGCTTCTTAAACAGGTCGAGCAAAGATCGAGTGCTTTCAAGGCAAGACTGTGTCGGATGGATCAGCTCTCTTGTCAAGTTACGGCAGATTATCTGATCCCAGCACTCCACGTCCACGGACATGATGTTCTCATGAGCCGGAATGGAAATCGCCTCAATGTGATGGGAGTGATCGGTTTCCATAGTACGGTGTCGGAGGGATTGGTTGCAGCGGATCAAGGCTTGCCCTGAGCTGTAAGCACGGAGCTTCGTTCAGGGCCTTCCTGATTCAAGGTGATGAGACCCCTTTCCGAGAGCAGACGGAGGTACTCTATCTGGAGCGCCTCCCAAATGGGTTCGGGCGCGAATTTCGCTAACACCAACTCTCTCGCTGCTATCCCGTGACGCTTTCGCAGCGAAGGGTTATTCAGGTACCGAGCCATTGCTTCTTCCAACGCCTCAGAATCGCGCGGGGCGACGAGCGTGCCCGTGACGCCGTCTTCCACCACGTCCACGCATCCTGTGACTCGCGTGGCCACCACAGGTTTGGCCATAGCAGCAGCTTCCAGTGCCACGTTCGGCAGGCCCTCCGAATAGGTGGGCAGCACGATAAGGTCGCTGATGGCATACAACGCGGGCATCTGCGTATGAGGCACTGAATCAATCATAATCACGCGCTCGTCCGCGCTGAGGCTTTGAAGAACCGAGCGGTCCACCGGATCGTGTTCTTCGGGAGTCCCGGCAATCACGAGATACGCTGTCTCATGTACCGTCCTGATGCTCTGCCATGCACGGGCGAGTTCAGCGATCCCTTTGCCGGCCACCAGTCTGCCGATGAAACTGATCACAGTGGCGCCTTCGGGAATGCGCCATGCCGCTTGAAACTCCTGCACGGCTCGCCCGGTGAGACGCTCCGGATTGAAACGTCCCTTCGCGTCCACTCCGTTGCTGCTTCCGTGAGCGAACACCGCCAACTTCTCGGGCCGGCAAAGCCGCTCGGTAATAACGAGTGCGGCCAGCGAGCGGCTGACCGCAATTACCCGGTGAGCGCACCGGCAGGTCAACCACTCCATTGCCCTGAGGATCGCCCGACCACCCGCCCTCCCCCTGTCGATCATGAAGCCACGGAGCGAGTACACCCGCACAGGCACACCGGCGAGCGTCGCAGCGAGGATCGCAAGAGGACCCGCCTTGCCTGTGGAAGCATGAACAATTGCGGGTCTAAGTCTTCGGAAAAGCTTCCAAAGCCGATAGAGAGCCCTAGCATCCCTGAAAGGAGCAATCCCGCGATTCATGGGGATTGCATGGACAGCGATGTTGTCTTGTTGCGCCACCCGGTCCAGCGCGGGTCCTGGTGACGATACCGCCACAACGTCAAAGCCGTTTTCCTTCAAATAGGAGATCTGGCCCTGAAGAAAGAGCTCCAAAGTCATGGGGATGGTTGTAACGACGATAAGCTTCACGTGCCTCTATTCTCCCCGAACCTCGGCAGCTCTACGCCGGGCACAGACGATGATTTCTCCCCTTGGATCTCCGGGTAATGGTCTTTGCAAAGGCTTCTCACAGATTGGAACTTGCCATTTGGGCCTCGAGGGATTTCTCCAACCTCGTCTATAACCACATCGACGTCAGGTCCGACCTTTTCGCGGAGGTTTGCTTCAAGAGCGGCCCTGGACGCGCCGTCGTAACCCGAGTCCGGAACAACCTTGACCCTGAGTCTTTCCAACGACTCCTGGACGATCTGGGCTTCCCAAATGCCGCTCAAAGACTTAAAGATCGGATCCAAGCGACCGACATAACCTCGCCCCGGAACAAACAAGATGTCGTCCACTCGCCCGGTTACAGCCTGAATTCGAGGCATCATCCTGCCGCAAGGGCATCTTTCATCGGGTCCCTGAACAGCCAGATCGCCGATACGGTAGCGGATGAAGACCTGTTCTGTGTTGCAGAATGAGGTGGTGACAATCTCCCCCTCTTCGCCCGGCCGGGCCGGTCTCCCGTCAGGGGTGAGGATTTCGCAGATACCGAATTCCGGATTCAGATGAAGATTTCCCTCTTCGCAGTCGCATATGAATGCCCCAGTGTCACTTGAGGCATACTGATTGAACACTTTGCAGCCAAACGCGGATTCCATAACCGCGCGATCATCGGGCAAGAGCGTTTCTGCACTGGTGATAATGGCCCCGGGAGACGGCAGTCTCAAACCACGCGCCTGGGCAAAGCGAGCAACAGTCTGAATCGCGGATGGATACCCGTCGATGAGTTCCGGGGAAAAGCGCCCCATTGCTTCTATGTACGCTTCAATCGTATCTTGCGAGAGGTGCGTGGTGGACATGAGGAGCGCATTCCCGAAAAGGTTGCGTCGCCAAAACGTGCCGTCAGCCGTGGTGTGTCTATCCGGGACGATATTCCGGCCCGTAAACTGCACGCGCCTGGGCAATATCGGATCATGAAAGCCGGCCCACTCCCTGAGTCGAAATACAAAGCTCCACGTGCGCGTGAAGCTCTCACGTGAGCTGAACAAATCCATTGGGGACCCCGTGGTCCCACTGGTGAAGAGCTTGTTCCACGACCGACTCCGTTTACCCCCCCGCAAGAAAGCATCGGGTGACTTGCGGATAGCGCTCTTTTCCAGAAGTGGAAGCAGTGTCAGATCCTCTACCGTGCGCACATTCGATGGGTCCATCCCGCGGCGGTTGAATAATTCCTTATAGTACGGGACGTGCGTAGCCGCGAATTGTATATGTTCCCTCAGTCTGAAATCTTGATAACGCCGAAACCGCTCCTCATCCCACCACTGGCTCTCTCTTAATTCGGCCAAAAGTCTCCGGGCCAGCTTCACATCCATTCTGCGGTGATTGAACATAAGACCTTGTGCAGTCACCATTACATTCTGAAGCCAAACCGGCGACCAGCCATATATGATCTTGGCGAGACCCATTCGGATTCTCAACCCGGTTGCACAGGGCGTTTGCCGAGTATGCGCTTGGCGATTTCCCGCAGCAAGCGAGCATATTCGTGAAGATGTCTTGTCCGGAGCGACCCAAAAGCACGCCAAGGGTTTCTGTTCCGCCTGAGAAAGTGGACCGGCCGGGTGAGAAAGAGATCTTTTGCGAGGGCTTTTGCCCAAATGCGATCGTAGTCAACCTCGGTTGCGGAATAGATTTTCTGGCGCTGCTCCAGCTCTCTCACTACCCGATTGCCACTATCAACCCTCAGACGCCCGTTTCGCAGAAGGAACGGCTGGACACTGACTCGAGTCACTTCACGGCCGGTAAGCTCGCATGTGATCGCCAAGGTCGGCTCAGTGATTCTGGGCCAAGGGTAGATGGTCCCTACCAGCGCATTTCCCAGGCTATAGATTATGTGCCCGTTCTGATGTTTCTCGTAACCTTGAATTCGGTGAGGGTGATAACAGACGACGACCTTGGCGCCGGCCTCGCTCACGTCTCGAGCCAGCCTTCTTTGGCGAGGAGAAGGAATCGGCATGAAATCGTGGCCCATATGGAAATGGACGATGACGACCCGGTCTTCGCGGGCCCATCGCGCCACGTCTCTCAGTACGTGGTCTCGGTGGAGCATGTTCAGATACATGGACGTCTGTGGAGGAACCTGCGGATTAGTATCCTCGTCCACATAGGCCAGAAGCGTGATTGGGGTTCCGTTGACTTGGAGGGAGATCGGGGCGGCAGCCTCTTCAGGAGAGAGGCCTGCGCCCACCACGCGGATTCCGGACTGCTGCAGGAAGTTGGCTGTTCGCCGGAATCCCGACTCGAAGCAGTCAAACGCATGATTATTAGCCAGGATCGCAACGTCGAGCTTGATGCCTAGGACCTTCCGGGCTGTTTCCTCGTCGGTATAGAGCGCCATCCGCTTGGCCTGGGTCACGCCATCTTCGCCGATCAGTGGTGCTTCCCAGTTTGCGATGCGCAGATCCGACGGTTCGAGTCCCTTCGCCAGAAGCGCACAATTCGCCTCGAGGAGGTTATGATTCGCGGGGTGGAGGAACTGTGCGGTTAACGCGATGTCGCCTAACCACTGAATGCGGATGGATGCTTCTTGAGGCACTACTTTGTTATTGGAGCATGACCGGTGGAGTGCTCGCCACCAAGGCAAGTTGTGAGCGGAGAACACTCGTCACGAGTAGCCCGGAGACAAGGTCAGCCTGGAGGAGCTTCTCTGGCAGGCGACAGCCACCTCGGAAGCGTGGTTCTCCTCATGAAGAACTTGAGCCGCAGGTCTTCTCGAACTCGCAGCGGCACAATGGCCAGCGCAAGCAGGCCCGGGACCATCTGAATCTTCTGGCGGACCACCAATCCTTCATTCGGGAAGTAGGAGAGGAGAATACAGACCCAGATACTTGCGAGGATCGACGCCCGTATGGAGGGAAGGCGCAATGCCATGCGACCGTAGCTTGTCCCAAACCTCGCCCACACAACGAGCAATGACAGAGTCACCACCCACGTTTCCAAACAACTGACCAGGGTGCGCAAGGAGTTAACTTGCCACGGAAAGGGCCGGAAAAATGCTGAGATGGCCCCCGAGATAAAGAAGATAGGCTTTCCGGCCATATATTCGATGCGTGACCCCTGCTGTCCGGAACGATAGAGAACGGCAAACCTTTGATCAAGAGTGTCCATGGCGGATTCGGTGGAGAGGTCAATGCCGGTCTTCTCCTTGAGGGCCCAGAACATGAACGGCAGCGTTAAGATCAAGAGGAGAGCCACCGACCGTTTCCCGGTCTGAAATACATTCACCGCTACCACCGCGATCACCCATCCGAGGATAACATGCGCTCTGAACAACGATCCGACCACAATTGCGGGAAATATCCACGGGGTTTTGCGGAAGAAGGTGTCGCGAGGATCATGGAAGGCCGCGGCCAGCACATTGCATACAGACCAGTACATCCACCCTTCCTTGAGGTTCATGGTTCCCCAGAAGATCACGGAAGGGAAGAAGATCGTGAGGAGCACCCACCCTTTGGCCTGACTGGGGTGTGGGGCGACTGAATTGAAGGATTGCACCAGGATCAGTCCGGCCCAGAAACAAACCCACGCGTTTATCATCGTCACCGTGTGGACTGAAGCTCCAAGCCAGAGCAGAAGAGCCACATAGCAATGGTACGCGTGGTTCCCCAGTCGGAAGTGCTCAAGAAACGGACGCCAGTCGCCCGCAGACATGCTTTGAGCCAACCGCTCGCCCCATGTTTCGTGGCCTCCCGCGTCGTAGATCCAGACCTCCAAGACATGCCCAGATAACTCTTCACAATAAATGGAAAAGATAAGCCAGGCGATGCCTCCAAGTATTACGAAGAGTTGGAGTTCAGCGGGGAAATAGTTCGTCTTAAGGTAGTGATTCACCAGCCAGGGCAAGGAGAGAACCAAGGCACTCAACACCAGGATGTCTAACATCGCAAGGTCTAACATACCTGATGCTCCTTTGCCGCGGCGACCCACTCTTCATAATAGGTCTGCAGCAGCTCCAGTTGACGATGAAAGCTGTACCGATCCTCTATGAAAGTCCTGGACTCCCGGCCGAGTCGGGATCTCAAATCTGGGTTATTCAGCAACTGAATCACATTCCGCGCGGCGGTCTGAATGTCGTCATGCCTGAAGAGATAGGGGTGCAAAACCTCTGAGAGGGCCTCTCGATGAGCATCGATGTCCGACGCTACCACAGGCACTCCCGCTGCCTGGGCTTCCAGAAGCGCCGTCGGTAAACCTTCGGCCTCAGAGCAGGAAAGAAAGACCGTCGCGCTCCTGAGCAGACGGGGAACATCCCGTCTCAGCCCAAGGAAATCCACCGCGTCCGATATTCTCAGCTCTTCCGCCATGTTGCGTAGCGCAGCTTCCTGAGACCCAGTCCCTGCCAAAACCAGTCGCGCTTGGGGAATCTCTCTTCTCACGGACTGCAAGATCTGGAGGTGCAAATCTACTCTCTTTACTTCACGCAAGGCGCCGACCCAGAGCATGACCGGCCTTGCAGGCTGACCAGGTGCAGGTCTGTCATCCGGAGAAAAAGACTCTGTGTCCACTCCGCCGGTCCACGACAGAACCGGTGGGCTGCCCGAGCCGTCCAGCTGTCGACTCCGCGCGACTGCCCGAGACACTGCGAGAATGTGGGTCGCGTAGCGCCGAAGCCAATAGCGACCCCAAAGCGTGACCACAACCCGCGCGGCTCGGAGTCCAAGCGCATCATGTGCTTCGGCAGGCCAGGCTCTGAATCCGTGCACCTGAGCAATCCTCACCGGGACCCCGGCTTTGTGGGCTCCCCGTAGGATCGCACCGCTCCAGCCTTCAAAATGAGAGTGTACAATATGGTAGCTCTTGTTTTCAAGAACCGCGGCCATTCTACGCGAGAACGATCCCAGATTAGGCGATTTGAGACACAGCAGGAGCTCTGCCCCGGATTGTCTAGCTTCTTCCGCCAGTTCTCCTACTGCGCCACCCACAAGGCACGCGTCCATGTGGAACTTTCCGCGGTCGTATCCTTGAAGGACCCGGATCAGCTGAGTTTCCACTCCGCCGGCTTGAAACCCGTTCAATACGTGCAGTACCTTGATCACGCCGATCCTTCTTTGGGCATCTCGGTGCGCTGAGAATCGCCGGAGTGGGACGGCGCCACGCTTTGTCTCCGATCACGCTTGTAGAATGCCTTGTCATTCAGGATTTCAAGCCGAGCAATGCCAAGCTCATAGGGATCATAGCCCCATGACCGCATCAGATGGCTGGGAGCGGACTCGGAAAAGCAGAAGAGCCGATACCCGTCTCTCATGAGCAGCTCCGCGTTTGCCCTGGATATACCGCTCACCAGGAAGACCTGTCGCCCAGGCAGCCGATGGATCTGTGACCACTCAGATATCCCGGACACATCCAACTCGGGAGATATCTCGGCGTACTGGGCTGGGACGAGCTCCGGGTTCTTGTAACCGAGCACCGGCCCGTACCCGTGAATGATTACAGCCCGGTCAGCCTCTGCGAAACGGCTCACCCCACGACGGAGTACCTCCAGCTCTCTTCTTTCCTGATAGTCCTTCAAGACAATTCCCTGGGCCGGTCGGATCGTTGGGTTCCTGCGGCCGGACTCGCCTCCTTTAAGTTCCACCGAAACGAAAGCAAAAGACACCACCAGAGCCGTCGTGATGATTAGGCCGCGCCGGTCCAACCATCGTCCAAGGAGAAGGTAGGAGAACGGGATCGCGGGGATGAGATACTCCGATTCGTCCGAGTGAAAAAGGAACACCAGAAAGAAGAACATGACTGAAGAGATCTCCAGCATGAATGAGCGGTCCCTGTCCCGAAATGCCTGCACAGTACGGCCGGCCACGTCTCTCCTTGCCAAGACCAGCAAGACAGCAATACCCACCGCGGCAATCGGTCCCAATACCATCAGGAGTTTATAGCCGGTGAAGAGAATGTAGGAAAAGCCGTGGAATGCATGTGGAGGCGATTGAATCATCCTCAAGCCGAACTCAGTGAAGATGGGAAGGTAAAAAGCCAGTCCGAGACTTACTCCCAGCAAGCTGTAAAGGGAGACCAGGGCGATCCCCTTCCCCGCCATGATCGTGAACAGACCCAAAGGCACTAAGAACACGGCATTCGATAACCGGAAACCAATGGCCAACCCGGCGAGCACGAATGCCGCCACAAAACGGGTCTTTCCGGCCATGACATAACTCCAAAGAATCATGGCCAGGCCCGGTATGTAGTCCATGGTGGTTGCCGCATTCACCAGCAGCAAAGGCGTCAGTGCGAAAAGCCCAACCAACAGAAGGCTGTCTCTCCGTTCCCGAACAATAAGGGAGAAAGCCACGATGCAGGCAAAATAGAAGCTAAGAACCACGAGGTTAGAGAGAATGTGGCCCCCAGCTGGAGCCAAAATCGCGAGAAGGTACTCGAATAGCGGGTTTCCCGGCAGACGGGAGGGATGATAGACACCTTCCCGAGCTAGAGACTCGGCTGCTATCATGCCGCGGAACGCGTCACCATCCAACCCGGGATTGAGAACGAGGCGAGGCAAGGTCATGAGGACAACGATGGCCGCCAGTCCTATCCAGAACAGGAGTCGAGGGGAAGTCTTCCTTCGTTCGATCTCAGCCAAGATGCCTCGATATCAGCTTATACGTCGGTGCACGGACCGCGGCGTCCGGTCATTTCGTGGTGTGCCGTTCATGCTGGCTTTCAACCTTCCAGATGTAAGCATCAACGTACGACGCCTTGCCGCGTATGCTCACATTCGTAGGTCCAACGTTGTGGATAAGCGTCAGCCGTGATTCTATGCCGGCCAAGGCGGGACCGGGAGGTCCGAAGAAATAGTCTGCGATGTAATCGAGCTTCTGATCCAGCACGTACTTCCAAACACCTCGTCCATCCTTCAGATACTGGTAGAATTCAACGCCATTGATGAGTCCGTCCAGATTAACGACATTGCGCTCCGAAAAATAGCCTATATACCCCGCGTTGAATACGCCTATTCTTGCGTCTTTCGGCAAGTGCTCTTTCATCCACCGGGCCATTTCCTCGCTGTAATCGACCGGACTCTGGTAATAGGGATGGACCTTGAGTCCCTTGTATATGTAGGTCGGAATTTGCACAAAATAGTCGATCAATATTCCGACGAGCAGCACGGACAGGCCGACTCGCGCCACCTGTGATGATTCCATCGCATCGTACAGCACCTTAAGACCGTGCACGAATAGTATCTGAGCCGTAATCCACGGAACCATGTAGTGCCACGCGCGGGTGTTTTCTCCATAATTGGTCACGTAGTATGCAAGCAGAAGTAGAGAAAAGCCCACCAGCATGGCTAGCCTGGCATCCTGCAGAAAGCCGAAGCGTTCCTTCTGCCTGATGCAAATGAGTGCAAGTCCTCCCACAGAGGCCAGGAGCAGCCCGTTGAGCCACAATGGTCGCAACAGCACTGGTTTGAGGATACTGGTGAGCGCCAGTTGGGCCTTTTCCCATGCTGAGAGTGCTGTAGGCCAGAAGTCCTTTACCAAGCCGCTGATCTGCTGAAGATGCCCCGTTGTATGGTAGTTCCACGCTAGATACGGTGCAACGATCAACGCGAACGGAGCGACAACCAAAAACCCGATCCTCAAGAGCACACCCGGGGTGCGCAATTCAGGCCGTGAGAGTACGTAGAACGCAAGCACGGGAAGGAAAAGCACAAATGACGTCCTGGAAAGGAATGTCAACCCGAGGAGCGCACCGAGCAGGATCAGGTCACGCCTTTGCTTCCAGGATATCCTGTTCGCGTAGTCGACCACGACCAAGATCAACCATAAATGGAGGCTGGTCTCCATTCCCGAAAGAAGGTTGAGACCGGTGTACAAATTCCAGTTGATCAGAAAAACCAGCCCTGCCGAAAACGCAAAACCTAAAGACGAGCTAAACATCCTGAGAACCTGCCAGGACAGCAGTAAGATGAAAAGCAGGTTGAATGCGAGAATCACAAAGACGTACCCGCTGGAATTGAGCGTGACCAGGCCCGCTAAAATACAAACCCCCATCCACAATGGATGATAGCCGTTGGTCTGATTGAACGTGTCAAATGTGGAACCATGTCCTTGTACAATATTATGAGCGGTCTTGAAGTAATAATATGCGTCGTCGTGCAGGAATCGGCTTGGAGACGCCGTCAGACGATAGAGATGCGGAGTCGCGGCCAGAATACACACAACGACGATCAAGAGTGCGTGTTTCTTTGTGGTCATTCCCGACTTGGTGGAACCACGACCTCCGGAAGAAATGTTGACCGAGGCTGTGCGCTAAGGTATGCTCGAAAACCTACGTCAAAGCTTCGAGTGCGAAAAGTGCGATATCTGCCAGCCTGTCGGATGTTTGGTCCAAGCAAACCTATGACGCTTCGGCGACCGAAAGGCCGGCTGAATTTGGAGAGCACAGTAAAACTCTTCATTCAAACCGAAAGAGTATTCCCTTCATGCAGCAAGCGTCCCCAAGCCCTCTCCCATTCTCTTTCAAGTTGTGGGTTCCCATCCTGGTTTACGCAATCGTGGCGCTTACGGGCATTTTGCATCACGAAATGTGGCGGGATGAGCTCGAACACTGGTTGTTAGCCCGAGACAGCACCGAACTGACAGATCTCGTTCGCAACCTTCGTCAGGAAGGCCATCCCGCAGCATGGCACCTGATCCTGTTTGGGGTCAGTCGATTCACGCAGAATCCGCTTGCAATGCAGTTGCTTCACCTCGGCATTGCTATGTGCTCGGCATTCTTCTTTCTTAGATTCGCCCCATTCCCGTACCTGTATCGCCTCTTGTTTTGTTTCGGTTATTTCATGTCGTATGAGTACGCGATTATCAGCAGGGCCTATGGGTTGGGTGCACTTTGTTGCTGGACATATTGCGCCTACTATCCGGTCAGATACCGCTCTCTTGTCTTTCTTGCCTTTGTCTTGGCTCTCTTGGCGAATACCAGTGTGTATGGGGCTATTCTCGCGGTGATCTGTCTGTCGGTTTTCTTGATCGATGGAGCCTTTCTCCATCGAGATGAACTTCGGCGCTTGCCTCTTCTCCGGATTGTGTTGGGTGCCTGCATACTTACCGGGGGACTCGCATTTGCTTTGCGCTCGATGGTTCCGGATGTGGATCCCGTGCCCTGGCATTTTTCCCTCAGTATCGATCGCGGCGGTATCGCGCTCAGTGGCCTCTGGAAAGCCTATTTCCCTGTTCCAGATCTGTTTCGCATTGAATTCTGGAACAGCAACATCGTGCCTCATCAGGAGCTGAGAGCGGTCTTGGGCGGAGCGCTCCTCTTGCTCGGTTGTCTATACTTCGCCCGCAAGCCTGTAGTTCTTTTCGCCTATGTTGCCGGTTTGTGCGGGCTTCTTTTGTTTTCATATACTGTGTATGTCGGTTATCTACGGCATCACGGTCATTTGTTCATACTGGCGACCATGTGTTTGTGGCTGTCGACTTACTACCAGCCTGTTCAGGTCTCTGATCATATATTTTGTCGTGTCCTCGACTTCTCAGCGTCTGTAGGCAAAGTGGTTATTGGTATCATTCTTGTCGCTCAGGTGGTCGCAGGCGTTTACGCCTTGGCAATGGAATTCAAACACGATTTCTCTGCAGCGAAGCGGGCGACAGAGGTTGTGAAGGCGAAGGCGGCCAAAGGCGACATCATTGCCGTCCTTCCCAACTATTTCCATTCAGCTCCAGGGTACCTCTACGAGCCGGTCTTTTTTCCTATCGCAAACAGAATAGGAACATTCGGGATCTATGACGATCGCTTCTATTCCGAGGCGGATTGCAGAACGCTGATCCAAAGGCTCGACGCTGAAATGCGCCGGCGAGACGCCAAGAAGTTGTGGCTGATATCCAACAAACCTTTCAATTGCCGGACCTCGCTTATGTCAATTCACCAGATCGCGGCATTCGAACGCACCATCGAGAAAAAGGAAAGAGCATACGTTTACCAAGTAACTCGTCCCTGAGCGCGAATCGCGTCATGCCCACGGCGGCGAGGCTTATGCATTCGATTTGCGTTCCTCGACACGAAATCCAGCTCGCAATCTTACAAGAATCCCAGCCCCCAGAGCGCAAGGAATAAACATGGAAGCTGCTATGAGAACCCGGCCCGCCGGCGCGACCACAGCAGTCGCTAGAAGGATCTTGGAAAGATAGAAGAGGCCCGCCAAGCATACGAGCGCAGCGAGTTGTTGCGTCGTGGTGAGCGGCGAGTGGTCAGGCTCCTTCGAGCGAAGTCTTCTTGGCAATCCCCATATGATCTGGAACAGAAAGGTCCCAAAAAGGATTAACAGAAGAACTGTAGTGAGCCCTTCAGCATAGAGGCTGAAACTAACAGAGTAGAAGACCGCCTTAATGTAATAGAGCGCATGAATGTCCGGCCTTGCTCGAAATGTGGCCCACGCCAAACGTTGAGCCCACCTGTCCACTTCGGCTTGATCGTCAGGGCCGTTGTACTGTGGCGAGAAACTGTGGCTCGCCTCAGGCTTCACCCGCTGCAACCCGATCGCCCGAATGGTGTCACAAACAAGTCGTTGGTGAGCCATATAGTAGTGCATGAATTGCGGCATGGGGAACATGGACATTCCATCCGGCACACTGAGCTGGTCCCGATCCCGAGCTTCGAGGACTGCCGTGGCCAATGGCCTCAGCTCAGGGTCAAAGCGTTCGACCATCCCCTTGGTGAGGAACTGAGTGGTTATTCCTACCTGTTCCACACCCGCGAATGAAACGAGACCAAAATGGCCCACCGTCACATAACGCAACCCGCAAAAGGCTAAGAGCGGCAAGAAGGTTGCCAGAACCGTAGCAGCAATCACATTTCGAGTTCTGTTTGCTCCACGAAGCGTTGATTGCCGGATTTTCATCAGCACGTATACCAGTACTGGAGCGAGAGGAACCAGGAAGACGTACGCAGGTCGCACCTGATAGGCCAGAAATACGCAGAGTGTGAAGCCTATCCATGCGATTGGGCTCCCAGTGCGAGACACGACAAAGAAGATGCATGAAATCGCCATCGAAGCCAACGCGGCGGCCGGTAGATCAGCCATGACAAAAGAGCCGTAGTGCCATGCAAGGCGCTCATAGAAGAGCGGACTGATCGCCGCGAACGCCATCCATCCTGAAAGACCGTACATCACCAGTGCCTTATAAAACAGCAGAGCAGCAGCGAAAAAGAGAAGGACCTGAACGTATGGCAGCGCGGACAGACTCGGCGAGAGTGCCTTCAGCCCTTTCACAAACAGGGGATAGCCAACGGATCGCATCTGCGCGAGGGCTTCAGCCACGCTGTTCATCTGGAACTGGAGATAACCTACCGAATCAGGGGTCTCATGAACCTCACCGCGGCCCAGTGTGAACAGCAAGACGAATACAACGACCGCTTGTAGCACCAGGTAAAGGAAGGGTTGGGCCAGGATCCGTTGGCTTGTCATGCCGCGGCCTTTCCGGACGCGCGTCGCAAGACCTCGTCGAATCGATCCGCCAGCGTATCCCAGTTCGCGTTCTTCATCACCCACTCGCGGGCAGCGGCCCCGAGAGACTGTCTCCGCTTCGGATCCTGCAACAGATCGATCACAGCCTCAGACATTTGGGCCCTGCTGCATACCACACAATGAACCCCGGGAATCACATCCAGGCCGGAGAATGCTTCATCGGTTCCCACCACAGGCAGCCCGCACGCCATTGCGTCGAGAACCTTGTTCTTGATGCCCGCTCCTGACTGGATCGGCGCAACGTAGACGGTTGCGGAGGCCAGCGACTCACGCAAATCGTCCACGTACCCAGTGAGATTGAACCAGCTCCTTCCTCGTTGAAGCTCGACGAGATCAGAGTCCGCGTCTCCTCCGATCACCCTCAATTCAAATCCGCCGGGCTTCAGCTTCTCCTGGAGTCGGCTTCCGAGCTCATCCACTAGGAACCTCACGCATTCAGCGTTAGGCGGAAACGCAAGCCTGCCGTGAAAAGCGATAACCGGTGGCCGAGATCGCGCACCTGGGAGTTCCAGTGGCCTAAGATTCTCGGCATCCACACCGTTGGGTATCACGGCAACACGAGTCAGATTTGGGAGCGCGGCGTGGTGCGCGTCACGCTGCGAGATAAATACGACCTCGTCAAATTGTGGATAAACCGATTGTTCATAAGTGCGAGAACGACGTGCCACGAGGCGGTGGTACGCTCTTCTCCATGGATTTTGCGCATGAATCGTGGCATTTTGGGCAGCGAAGCTCAAGCTGTCGCAAGCGTACAAGACACGCGGCACCCTTGGTAGCGGCAACACCAGGGACGCAAAGCCGGCCCACCAGACCATGAGCAAGTCAGGGTTCCAAGAAGCGATCACTCGTTCCGCAGTCTGACGAAGCCTGGCTCCGACGACTCGCTCCAGGAAAGCAATGTACGGCGGCAGGCCGCTCAACACACACCCGCGCAACATGTCCGACCACGATACGGAAGGATGCGCCAGGATATCCGTGCCTTCGTTCGGCATTCCCAGCGCCGTGAGCTTCTCTCCCGTCATCGCTGCTGTAGTCACTGTGTCAGTAACCACGATGAACCGTGCTGCATGATGGGGAGCAAGTCGTTTCAGGAAATTGTAGCAATTCACATTCGCGCCGGAAAAAGGCGGCCCCGGCCACACGGTAACGTGGAGAACCTTCATCCCTTATACCGGCCTCAGCTCGCCATGCCCCAATAAATCGCGTGAAGATCAGGCGTCACCTTTACTCCAAGCACAACAGGCCACTGCTCGGGCGTTTGCGGCCAAATCTTCCGAGGGATGTTTTGCAAGATCCGGAGACCACTCTTCATACACGCAATCACGGCACTCGTCCTGATTTGCCACTTGCCACCCGCTGGAGTAATACCGGAAGAAGTAATCGTCTCTCTCAGCCGGTTGGAACACCTCGGAACAGTGCTCCAGGAGTGCCGCATCGAATTGCTGCAACCAACCCAGGTCCTGATACTTCCCAAACGGCACGGAAAACAGCAAGACTCCGCCGGGTTTCAATACTCTGCGCAGCTCTAAGAGGGCGGTCGCAAAGTCGTCCCGGTTGTGTTCGCGATGGGACGTGTCGTGAGTAAATACAGATGCATCCATACCCACATGTTCCAGGGTAGACAGGCAGGCAACTTCGTCAAACCAGGAGTCGCGGAACGGAAGTTCCCGCAAATCCGCAAACTGATAAGAAATCCCGTGATCCCAATAGGACTGCCTTTCGGGCTTGAGCGTAACAATGGTCAGCTCTTTGTCCCGCCAGAATTGTTGGCTTAAGATGTAGGCATGATTCATCGCGGAGCCCGCGTCAAGATACCTGTGAGCCTCACTAGATGCTTTACTGAAGAACCAGGGGTATTCCACGCAGCGCTCGTCCAGGCCGTGCCCGTATCCATCGGGCAATTGGGCTCGGGTCCCAAACTTCGACACCTGTTCCACATTCGATAAGACCTTGGAAAGGTATTGCCTTCGGTATTGATCATAGCCGGCACTGTACGGGATCCTACCGCCGCTCAAGTACTGCTCAATCAATTGAGCTTCAACAGCATCTTCATCGTTTGACAGGAGCGTCGCGCTAGGAAAGCGGACGATCCGGAATCCGAAGCCTTCCACTGCTCTGTGAAGCCGGTCTCTCAACGGAAGGCCGCTAGCCGGAAGCCTCCGCACTTCAATCCCAAAGCGTCGAAGGAACCGCTTGGCTGATTCCGTTACATAGTAGGTCGCATTTCCCATGATCAGCCGTTGCCGCGCGATCTATCCCCATGGGCCATTTCAAATCCTGGTGTTCTCGAACCAATTCCAAGCGCTCTACTCAAGACATCCTCCCATTGTGCCGAGATCTTTTCCAGTCCAAACCTTTGCCTCACCTCGATCGCACGGGCGCTCAAACGGGCCACTTCCGCTTCATCATCCAGGAGCCGTTCCATTGCTTGGGCGAGGGCATTCACATCAAGAGGTGGGACCAGGACCCCATCAACACCGTCTCGAATGATATCCCGCGGGCCGGTGGGAGAATCGAAACTTACCACGGGCAGACCGCAGGCCATGGCTTCACAAAGCGCTATCCCGAAACTCTCCACCTCAGAGGACACGACAAAAATCTTTGCTTGACGCAAGAGAGGCCACGGGTCCGGAAGAGTCCCCGGCATGGAGACCCGGGACGACAAGCCCAAGCGGTCTCTGAGGCTTTCCAGTTCGCTGCGGAGCGGCCCATCACCTGCGATGATCAGATGGCAGTCTCGCTGTGCGGCCACTATCGCGAAAGCCTGGAGCAAGAGGTCGAATCTCTTTTGCCTCACCAGACGGCCCATGGCCGCGATAGTGTTGGCCGGCAAAGTTACCGTCATCTCGAACTCCTGGAAAGTGGCGGGTAGGTCCGAAGGCAGCGGATTGGGAATAATCCTCGTGAGCTTCTGTATCCGTCCTCTGAATTGTTCCTTCATTCGGCCGTTGGGCACCACAACCGCGGCCGCCTTGGGATAGATGCGCGATCTCAGGAGATTCCAGACCATCCCATGTTTCTGGCTCAACACATCCGATGCATCCGTGTGTTCCGAAACGATGACCGGGACATCCATGCCCCGGCAGGCAATGATCGCCCTCACACCGTTGGTCTCGCCTACCGCGATGACGCAATCGGGTTTGGTACTCGCTATGGCACTGCGCAATCGAGCAATTCTGCGGAAGTTTCTCCCGACGGCAGAGAAGAGCCCGCCGTACGGTTGGGCCAAGTCCATGGCCACGATCTTGGTCCCAGGGTGGAGCGAGAAGAACGGAAGCTCGGATTCGTCACCGTACGTGATAAACGTGATCTCCCAGCCAGCGTCGGCCCAATGATTCGCAAGCGAAGTGACCACACGAGCCGCGCCGCCTGCTGCGAGGCCAGCAATGACAATGGCAAGCTTCATCCGGCCGCATCTACCACGTGAAATTGTATCCCGCTGCTTCTATAAGCGTTCCCAGAAGCTTTGTCCTTGTCTCTTGTTCATTCATTAGGCCAGGATTACCTTGTGGGTGCCACTGCTGGCTTGTCCAGCAGTGCCTGCGCCGAAAACACTGCTGGACAAGCCAGCAGTGGCACCCGGAATCCGATCTGGCATTACTTTCGAGAACAGCTTCTAAGCTCGCATCAGGTAGTAAGGACATTCCGCGCAGAAGCCGGGGGACCGCAAAGTAAATTCCCGCCTGAATTCCTGCGTTGACCGCGCGTTCCACACCTCATCAAATTGCCTCTCCAGTGCATTGCCCAGGTTAAATCGATCCTTCTCCATCATGTTGCAGCAGACCATCACGTATCCATCCACCGTTACCGCAGGCCCCCACCACGGATAGATACAGACTTGGGGGCTGGGTTCGATAAATTCAGGTACTTTGATGCGGAGATTGGGGTAGCGGGATGCGATGGCGGGGAGACGCCGTACAAGATCGTTTCGTTCGGGAAGAGGAACCACGCCGTCCGGATTTCCCATGTCTATGAAGTACTGCAAAGACACATTGAGCGGTCCCAAGTCGTTCAGTTGGGAGAGCAGTCTCGGTATCTCGTCTACATTTTCTGACCTGATCACCGTTCGAGCGCCGACCTGTCCAGGATGACGGTGGGCCAGGTACTGGAGGCATTTCCTGAGCTTCTCAGTGGAAGTGCCTTCGCGTAGATGATCGGCAAGTTCTTGGTCCAATGTATCAACAGAGATATCGACGCGACAGAGGCCGGCCTCAAACAGCTCATCGTAATACTCCGGCGACCGTGCCATTCCGTTGCTGGTGAAACAGACGGCCCGGAACTTCCCTGTGGAAGCAGCTATTCGGATCAGCTCCGGCAGTTGGGGATGCAGCGTCGGCTCTCCTATTCCACCGGACGCGAACGTCTGCGCCTTTGGTAGGTCGTGCACGATCTTCCGGTAATCGCTGAGGGCCATGTGGCGGCTGTCCCAGCTTTGCTCCGCACACTTGACTGTCCGCAGGCAGCCTGGGCAACTCAGGTTGCAGTGAGTGGTGACTTCTACCGCGACCTGCCACAGTGCGGGCACGCTCCACCGGCCGTGCTGCAACAGGCGACGAACAGCCCGATGCGCCGTCTGCGCCAACCCTCGCTCTCTTACGCTGTCTCTCAGGATGCGGAAAATTGCCCTATTCATGGCTCATTTCATTGCTTCGGGGGATGCGGCGCCGGCGCACGTTAGCCCGGAACCGGCCGATCTTGTCTGTAATCGTGGCTCGCAAAGTCGGAGCAGCCACCAGGGAACCGGCCGCTGAGCCAAGCCAGATCACACCCACCACGGCGATGCAAAGCAGCCGAGGCACGTCATCGGGCATCGCCTGCCTTGCCGCAAGAGCAATGGCCAGGGCTGCCAGGGACGGCAGCCCCACATCGAGCGAATACCATCGCCACTGTTGGCCTTTGAGTATCTCCCGGTGCATGACCTGGATGATGATCAAAAGACCACCCAGGTTGATCAGGACCCAGGCCAAGGCCGCACCGGAAGCTCCGTACCATCCGGTCAAGAGGATGACGAGCGGCACCACAACGGCAAGGCAAACCGCGTTGGAGATCAGACTGAGCGACACCCAACCATAGGCAACCTGCGTCGCATACGGCAAGAACATGACCCCGTTCAGAGCGGTCCCGATCGAAAGAATGCTCAGTATCAAAGCCGTGTGCTCAGACGTGACGGGATCGCCGGTCCATGCAAGAAGGATTTGCTTTGAGAATAGCGCCAGCACAATCGCCGCGGGCACGATCGAGACGGTGGCCAACTGACAACTGCGGTGGTACAGCGCGGTGAGGGCTTTGTGGTCGCCCAAGGAGACCAACTCGGACAATCGAGGAAAGAGCGCTGCTTGTACAGGGGCCACCAATTTGAGTAACGCGGTTGCCGTTACTGTAGCCAGGGAATAGTACCCGAACATCTCCAAGGTTAACATTTTGCTCAAAATCACTTTGTCCGCCTGAGTGACAAGCAGGTACAAAATACTCGATCCCGACAGTCCAATCGTGAATCGCCAGAGGCCCTTCAGGATCTCAGTCCGGAATGTGGCCTTCGCAGATGCTGGGGGCAAGGACCGCCATAGGACGAGTCCTGAAACCACTGACTGAAGCGTATCTGTGACGATTTGCCACAAGAGGAATGCAATTATGGTGGGCGACACGAGCCACAGGATCAGCACGGCTCCTAAGCCCCGCGCTGTGGCCGCGACACCTGCTATCCAGTTGAGCAGCACTTGCCGTTGAAGTCCCCTTAATCCGCCCGAGTACAGAGCGGAAGGCCATCGGCACGCCAGAGAGACACCCATAACGATTACAGCGTGCTGCACTTGCGATACGGAAAGCTTCTCCGGCCTGATCCAGTGATGCGCAATCCAAGGGGCAACAGCAGCCACTATGACTGCCATCGCAAGAGCTGTGGCCCAGAAAACAAGCTCCAGCGTTCTTAGGAGATCCCGAAGAGCCTGCTCCTTGCCCGGTGCTGCGGCGAGTCGTGCAGTCTCACGCACCATGGTTGTGCTCAGGCCCAGGTCCAGTATCGTGAAGAGCGCCATCAACGACGCACAGAAGCCCACTAGGCCATAGGACTCGATTCCCATGAACTTTATGTATAGGGGCACAAAGATGAAGCCCATCAGCGCGGTCCAAAGTTGCCCGCCGAAATTGGCGACTATGTTGACGCTGACCTTGGATGCGGCCTGGGGATCGCTCATGGGTTCTCGGGTCTTAGTATGCTTCTCGGCTGGACAACAGCGTCCTTCCCACTGCGGACCGTTTCTTGACGAGCTTGGATAGGAGTTGGATCCGAGGGATACGGCGATTGAAGGGGGACATGACGAAGCTTCGGGCCAGGCACTTCGCGGCCCGGAGCCATTCGTGCTTCAGCAAATGCACACCGCCAAGGATGCAGTATTCGCGGGAAATCAACTCCTTGATGAAACGGCTGTGCCGGAAATTGAGGTACTCATCAAAGAAGCGATACTCTCGTATGGTGTCGAGGATCTGTATTTCTGAGTTCACTGACGACCAGAAGCCGCTCTGATGAAATCTATAAGCGGCCATGATCTCATCGAGACGTCCGATATTCCCGTGCTTTGCAGCCAGAACATGAATCGCCCAGTCGCCTCGCAAGCACGTGAAGAACCAGTCCGGGAGCCTGCGCAGCGTGTTCGCACGGAACATCACGGACGCGGTGGGCATGAAATTGGTAATGAGGAGATCTTCGACAGTGGAGATCCGCTGCAACTGATTGGACCCTGCAACTTGGGGGAGCTCAGTTCCCTGCTCATCCACGAATTGCGCGGGATGGAAGCAGCTTGCACATTCGGGGTGTGCCTCCAGGAAGTCTACTTGCTTCTCAAGCTTGAGTGGTGAAATCCAATAATCGTCCCCTTCAAGTAGCGCAATGTACTGCCCGCGGCACTCCCAGAGCGTCTCGGCAAAGTTCGCCTTCCCGCCCTGCCCCAAGTTTGTCTCGTGCAACAGCAGCCGTATTTTCTCAGGAAACTTCGCTTGGTAGCTAAGGAGGATCTCTCTCGTACCATCAGTTGACTTGTCTTCTCCGACAACGATCTCATAGGGAAAGTCAGTGTCCTGGTTCAGTGCGCTTTCCACCGCCTGAGCAATGAACGCCTCATGATTATACGTGATCATGAGGACGCTTACTTTCGGCTCTAGATTATGTGTATCGATCACTTCCCGTTCCACACCTGTTCCATATGCGGCGAATTCGTTTTCAGTCGTCTACGCACTTTCGCGGCGTGGCTCAGTGCCAAACGGACAATGTCACATATGATCGCTATTTCTTCGGGACCCACTGCCTCTCCTGTCGGCAAAGAGACCACTTCGCGGCAGACCTTTTCAGTTGTGGGGAGCAGGAGCCCTGCGTGCGGAAAGTACGACCGGTATGGCTCCATGCGATGGCACCCGGGATAGAAATAGCGCCTGGCCAGTACTCGTTCCGCGTGAAGGACAGCCAAAAGTTCGTCCCGATTCAGCCCTGCGATCTTCTCATCTATTTCAAGAACAACATATTGGTAATTCCTTAATTCCTCGCGATCGTAGGCCAACAGCCTGACGCCTTGGATTCCGGCCAGCCTGCGTTCGTATTCTTCGAAATTGCGTTTGTTGGCAGCTATGAACTCTTCCATGCTCTCCAGGGAAGTCAATCCCATGGCCGCACTAGCCTCGTCCATCTTTCCATTAGTGCCGATGTAGACCACATTGTCATAGCCCTGGAAGCCGAAGTTCTTCATAAGCCTGATCTTCGCGGCCAGGTTGTCGTCATCGGTCACCACAGCTCCGCCCTCGAACGTGTTCACGCATTTGGTCGCGTGGAAGCTGAAGACCTCGCAATCCCCGAAACTTCCTATCATCTTGCCTCGATGGGAGCAGCCAAAGGCATGGGACGCGTCGAAGAGCAGTTTCAGCTTGCGTTGACGTGCAATCTCGGAGAGCTCTTCGATCCTACACGGGCTCCCCCAGAGATGGACTCCGATAATGCCGGAAGTCCTGGGGGTAATCATTCCTTCCACACGAAGCGGGTCGATGCCATGACGGGCCAGCTCTATATCGCAGAATACGGGCGTTATCTCCTGCCATTGCAACGCATGGGCCGTAGCAACAAACGTGAAGGAGGGCAAAATCACTTCGCCGGTCAGACCCAGAGCCCGAATCGCTATTTCGAGGCCCACTGTGCCGTTGCACATGGCTATGCAGTGTCGAACACCCAGGAACTCCGCAACACGGCTCTCGAACTCCTGGACGTACGCGCCCTGGTTGGTGAGCCATCTTCGGTCGAGGATGTCGTTCATGCGCTCCAAGAAACGCCCCCGATCACCAATATTGGGACGCCCCACGTGGAGATGATCCTCGAACGCAGGAGAGCCGCCCAGTAGAGCTAAATCATCGATACGCGTTTTCATGTCAGGTATTGTGCAAGAGCCACTGTCGGCATTTGAGCGGTTGACGAGCGGGTGTCATGCTTTGGCTAGTACAGATGCCAGGACCGAACATACTCGATCTTGCTGCTCGTCGGTCATATGAGAGAAAAGCGGCAAGACAAGGGATTCCCTGGCCGCCGCGAGGGTGTTCGCCAAGTCACCAACGACTCGGTGACGCTTATCGCGAAACGCTGTCTGCATGTGCACCGGTATCGCATAGTATCGTTTGCTCTGCATGTGGTGAGCTGCAAGAGCCTGTACGACGCCATCCCGGTCAGTAAGAGCATCGGGTCCGATTCGGAGACTGAAGTAGTTCCCCGTCGAAGTCCGGTCTGAAGGGAGTTCCTGCACTCGACAGCCGCGAAACCGACTCGCGACCTCGGTGTATCTGCCTATCAGGCGATGCCTTGAGCCGATCAAGGAATCCGCGTCTTGCAGGCTCAGCAAGCCCACCGCAGCATGAAGCTCACTCATCCGAGCGGAAAGCCCGTTGTAGAGCATATCTTCGCCATCCGGGCCTTTCCCGTAATCCCGCATGGCCCTGAGCTTTTCAGCCAATTCTGAATCATTCGTAGTAACTAGGCCGCCTTCTATCGCGGTGACCACCTTGGTCGGACTGAGCGAGAATACCTCGCAGCTCCCAAACGTGCCCGCACGGTGTTCCTTGTACGTGGAACCCAGCCCTTGGGCTGAATCGAATAGCAGAGGAATCCCGTGCCGCTCCGAGATCTCGGTTAGAGCATCATAATCAGGAGGCAGACCAAAGACCGCCGCGGGATAAATAGCCGCGGTTTTCGGCCCGATAGCCTTCAGTACCTCTTCAGGGTCCATGGTCATCGATCCGGACAGGCAATCCACATACACCGGAGTCAAGCGGTTCCATATCAGCGCCTGAACCGTCGCCGCAAACGTGAATGAAGGCACAATGACTTCAGCGTCCGTGGGAAACGAATGAGCCGCGAACGCGAGGATAAGTCCTGAAGTGCAATCAGATACGGCAACCGCATGTTTCGCGCCGGTGAAACGGTGAATCTCTTCCTCGAAGAGTTCGACCACTGCCCCCGTAGTTACCATACCTGCCCGGTACGACTCCGCGACAGTGGCTTGTACACGAGCGAGATCCGGCAGAGTCGGCCGAGTAACGGGAATGGAATCAGTCGAGGAGTCGTCCATGAGTTATATTGCCCGGAGAAGATGGGTTTCTTTTCTATCCATGAACGTCAAAGTTGAATCGTGCCTCTTAAGAACCGGGATCGGTCCTCGTTGTTGGGGAAAATAGGCATTTCTGTGTCATTGCGAGGACCCCGGACTCGATCCGGGGGACGAAGCAATCTCAGCTTTGCCGGCGCTGGAGATTGCTTCGCCCCGCGTCCCGCTGGACGCGGAGTGACAATCTTTCGCGGCACATAACCGATAGATTACGGACCGGAGCCAATCGCGGTTGCCTTGGTTGGTCAGAAATGTCATGCTCATACACGCATATATTCCCAGCGAGGCCTCAAATGCGCATCACCATCCATATCCCTAATAACCTCGGGCCAAGGTTGAAACAAGCAGCCAGCAAGGAAGGGATGTCCGTGTCCGCTTTTACTGCCAAGGCTCTGGAGGAGTATCTCAAGGGTAAGCGAAAGAGAGATTCGGGAAATCATCTACTCCAGCTGATTCGCCCCGGTTCGGTCTCGCCCGATGCCTGGGAAGAGCTTGAGAAGGATAGGGCTGATAATCGGGATTGAGACCGGATGCTTTGTTGGACTGATCGAAGATAGTCCACGTTGAACAGCGACTTCCAGCCAAACGCTTCTCCCGCATTATCTGTGGGCCAAATAGGGCCGACATAGTTATGTCGAGCGGCCTCACGGAGGATAACGGGAATCGAATATCTTTGAAGGATCAGGGGCTTCAATATTGTTGGTTATTGCTACTTCGGCGGATTGTATTCAGGCACGATCTGCTTCACCATGCGCTGGAAATCTTCTGGCGTGGCGGCCCAGGAGAGATCCGAAACGAGCGCATCGATCCGATCGACTAATTCCCGTGACGGGTGCCCATTCTGGTCGAAGACTTTGATCTTACCGTGGGTTGTATTTCGGCAGACTTCGCCTTCGCACGTGATCTCTTCGCACAGCTTTTCGCCAGGTCGTAGGCCCACAAACTGAATAGGGATTTCGTCAGGATCTCGCCCCAAGAGCTGCATCAATTGCTGGGCCATGTCCACGATCCTGATCGGCTCGCCCATATCCAGAACCATCAATTGCCCAGATTCGCCCAGAGCCGTTGCCTGGAGCACCAGCGTGACCGCTTCGGGAATGGTCATAAAGTACCGCCGCATCTCCGGGTGGGTCACAGTGACCGGCCCACCTTTCGCGATCTGCTCGACAAATATCGGCACAACGCTGCCCTCTGACGCGAGCACGTTTCCGAATCGGACCGACATGAACTTGGTCTTACTCAGGCTGCCGTACGCCCCGCAGTAGATCTCGCAAATTCTTTTCGTGGCACCCATCACGCTGGTAGGTTTCACGGCCTTGTCGGTCGAAATGAGCAGGAAGCGGGAGACACCTGCACGATCCGAAGCTCTAGCGAGAGACTGGATGCCGCCCACGTTATTTCGGAAGCATTCGAGAGGATTGATTTCCTGCATCGGCACGTGCTTGTATGCAGCGGCATGAAAAACCAGCTCCGGCCTGAACCGTTGAAATTCGTAATCGAGCCGAACTTGATCGCACACGTCGCAGAGAAGCGGAACCAGCGACGTACCGGTTCCTCTGGGACTCAGGGCCTGGAGCTGCCTGTGTATATGGAACAGGCTGTTCTCTGACCGCTCGATCAGAATCAATGTTTTGGGCCCACGTTTGAGCACCTGGCGGCATAGTTCTGATCCGATGCTACCTCCCGCTCCCGTTACCACCACCACTTTGCCTCTGATCAGGCTCTCAACCTGCCCGCTATCTATCTGTATCTCTTCTCTACCGAGGAGGTCCGTGATGTCGATGTCTCGCAACTGGGTAAGGGTCGATGAACCTTCGATCAGTTCGTAGAGTGCGGGAAGTGTCTTGACCGAGACGTCCAGGCCTTTCAGAAGATCGTAAATGCGCTTCATCTCGGTCTTGTTTGCCGATGGTATGGCAATGATAGCGGTTTCGATCAGGTTCGCGACCACGTAGGATGGAACGTCTTCCACCCCGCCCTCAACCCGGACGCCGTGAACCGAAAGACCTCGCTTGTCTTTGTCGTCATCGAAGATTGCCTTAACATGCAGGCCCGTTCGAGGATTGCGGGATATCTCCCTGATGATCATCTCGCCCGCGTCACCCGCGCCGATTACAAGCGCCGGCCTCCGGCGAGGCGCGCGAGACTGTTGCAGGTAGACCAGAGCCCTCTCTCGGATCAGCCTCATTCCCAGTCTGGCGCCGCCAATGAAGACAAGGCTCAAGAAGAAATCAATCAGTATCACGCCCTTAGGGACGATGAACGGGGTATCCAACGTGGAAAAGATGTACAAGCCCGCGCTACCCAAGAAGCAGTGGGCAAACAGTCCGGGGAGTTCGCGTATCCCCACATAGCGCCAGTTCGCGGAGTGACCTTTCAGCACATAGAACAGCAGGAGCTTGAACAGAGCCACATACGGCAAGAGAAAGAAGCGCTCTCTGACAAACGCCCTTGGCACCTGGAAGTCGAACCGGAATTCGTACGAAAGCCAAAAGCTCAAGCCCGAGAACACCAGCACCGCGACGAAGAGAACGTGAGTAAACCTGACGTACTTCACCGAAACAGTAAGAAGACTTGCGAGTTTTCCCAAAGAAGGTTTCAGATCAGGATGCATGGTGCGAGAAAAGGAATTCTTGACTAAAGCACCGGGCTTTTTTCTTCGGCTCCGCCCTCGCCGCGAATGGATATCTCATAGGTTTTACAAACTTTACGGGGCCATCCCGCGCAGACCTCGCCTCGCGCGAGACATGCACACCGCGCAGCGACCTGTTGGACCCATGAAGCGTGCCGCAGCAAGGCGGCAGCGCCTTGCACGGAACGGTACATCCCGCTCCGGCAGGACCTGTGGACGCTTAATTAGGCCCTATCGCTCTAACATGCTCCAAATGCGGGCCGTGCCGCGACCACGGCCCTGAGAGCCTTTTGGCGTGGCTACTATTTTATCAATGAGTGCGCGTCTTGACAAGGAGTCTGGCCTATGAGCCGACCTTACATGATCCTCCTCCTCTCGTGCAGAATCAACTTGCTCCCGCTAAAGAGGGCTCGGCTGTTGAGGGCTCCGGCCTCAGTGCACGCGATTAGTGAAGATCGCCTTCGACGGCATCTCGCTCGCGGCTCTCAGTCCAGCGTTTGCACCAATCGCATCAATAGGGGGTTGACCTCTCAAAAACCAGGATGTATAAGAGCCACTTCTCTAGGCGGTTTCGCAGTTCTCGCGTAGAGCGGGCCCCGGGAAGAGGTTTTTTGTAGGCGAACAGGCTTGACGACGGGCAGGATCTGGTTTACCATTTGGGAAAATGGTTTACCGGAGAGCCCCATGGATGAGAAAGAAGAACAGAGATTGCGCCTGAAAGCGGAAGTATTCAAGGCAATGGGACACCCGCTCCGGCTGGGCGTGATCGAGTTCCTCCACCAAGGCGAACGGTGCGTCTGCGAAATCGTCGAGCATGTGGGAACCGGCATGCCCAACGTGTCCAAGCACCTGGCAATACTGAAGAAAGCAGGCATCGTGACGGACCGGCGAGATGGGCTCAAGATGATGTATCGGCTCTCCATGCCCTGTTCGGTAGACTTTCTTACCTGCGTGGAGGGAGTAGTTCTGGGAAAATTGGAAGAGCAGCGCTCGGTCTTGGCGCGGTGACGGCGCTGTTCGCCGCATGAGCGCGTACTCTAGGATATTGTAAAGGGATGCCGGCGCGTGCGGAGTTCGAATGATAGAGAGGATTCAATGACTCATAACGTGACATCAAATATTGTGGAACTTCTTATCTTGTCAGCGGCACTCATCGTGGTCATATCACTGGCCTGCCTCTCGGGAACGTGCTGATCTTTCCCGGGAATCGTTTACTCGTATACCGGTCGTTCGAGCGCCTTCCATATCCGGAGCCCTGACGAGATGACGGAGACTCTTGGGCTATGCGGGCAAGCTGCCTGCCCTGCTGAGTGTGGCTGTCTATTCGTCAAGTGAATGGTGGATAACGTATGTCCGGCTCGGATTATACCCGCATTCGGCTTGGTGATGGCGAAGTGGGGATCGTAGGTCTCGCGGACCTGTTCGACGAAGTGAAAGAAACTCTTGCGGATAAGCCCGATCAAGAGGTCGGCCTTGCACTGCTCGAACGCGTGAAGAAGCAGAACTACATTCCCGGTTCCGCTCAAGACCAATACAGCGAAGCCCTCGTTCGAGAATTTCGCAAGTTCCTGGGCCAGTCTTACGAAGAAGAACGTGACGCGGGGCTCTCCGTCAAGGTGCTCGGACCGGGGTGTTCCCAATGCGACCAGCTCCTGGAACGAGTCATTCAATACATGGCGGAACTCAAGCTACCCGCGTCCGTCGAACACATCAGAGACCTGCCCGAAATTGCTTCGTACGGCTTTGTCAAACCTCCCGCACTGGTCATAAACGGCAAGGTGTTTCCGGCCGGCAGCGCGCCCACTAAGAAACGGATCGTGGCCATGCTTGCAGAGGCCGGCATCCACCTAGACGCAGAGTAAAGAACGCGTACCAACTCCCATAGCTAAAGAGCTACAACGAATCATGAAAGCCCTCGGCTTCGGCGAACACTCCGGGGCTTCGCCTCGGAGATCCGCTGCAAGAGCGCATCATTGCGCAATAACTTGGAGGGGAGACTCATCTCCCCTCCCATTGGCGCTAAAATAAGGCCCAACTTATTCTCTGAATTCTGGAGTCCCGCAGGGACACACAGATAGTAGCCCGGCAATTCATTGCAGGGTGAGGCGAATCGTCAAAGAATAACACCTCTTAGTCCCGGAGGGACGGCAGAGTTGCTTCGGAACCCGTACCCTATCCGACGACGTAATTCCGGCCCCGGGGCAAGCCCGGGGCAAGCTTTCTGTCGTCCCTCTGGGACTATAAGTACCGGAGATTGCGGCGTCTTTTCCCGGGATGAATCGCCGGGCTATTTTCGGTTGCCCCTCTGGGGCCACCCAAGGCCAAATATAGTGATCTTATCTTAACGCCTATGATCTCCCCTCCAATCCTCCCCAAACGTAGACCCGATAACGGGTGCCTTAAGCCGGCAACTCTGATAGGGAAGTCTTCAAGCTTTTTTCAGTTCCTCGGCCCTTATGGGCAAACTCCTGATTCGCTTCCCTGTTGCCGCGAAGACGGCATTTGCCACTGCCGGAGCAATGGGCGGCACCCCCGGCTCTCCCACGCCCGTGGGTGGCTCTTGGCTTGGGACAATGTGAACTTCCACTTGGGGCATCGACCTCATCGTCACTATCGGGTAGTTTTTAAAACTGGATTGCTCAACGCGGCCGTTCTTCAAGGTGATCGCGCCATACAGGATCGCGGATAGACCGAATGCGATTCCAGACTCCATTTGGGCCTCGATTGTGTTTGGATTAACGACTCTGCCGCAGTCCACAGCACACACCACTCGATGCACCTTAACGGTGCCCCGGTCGGACACCGAGACTTCCGCGACTTGAGCAATATGACTTCCAAAGGACTTGTGCAGCGCGATTCCCCTTCCTTGGCCGGCCGGCAACTGTGTCCCCCAACCTGCTTTCTGCGCAGCCAGTTCCAATACGCCTTTGTGACGAGGCTGGTTGGCAAGCAGCCTGCGGCGAAACTCGTACGGGTCTTTGCCCGCCGCATGGGCTAACTCATCCATGAAAGATTCCACGACAAAGGCAGTGTGTGAATGACCCACAGATCGCCACCATTGGACAGGCACTCCAATCTTCGGGCTGTGCAGGTCCACCAGGACATTGGGAATGTTGTAAGGGATATCTTTGGCGCCCTCGACCGATGTTTCATCCACTCCGTCCTTGACCATGGCCGCTTCAAAGGGAGTGCCGGTCAAGATCGACTGTCCCACGATGGTATGCTGCCAGGCCACGGGTTTGCCGGTGGCGTCGAGACCTCCCGCGATGCGGTCGTACCACAACGGGCGGTAGTACCCGCCTCGCGTGTCGTCTTCGCGGCTCCACATAACCTTGACTGGCTGCTTGACCTCCTTGGCCACCTGAACCGCCAGCACGACAAAGTCCGAATGCGGATTGGCGCGGCGCCCGAAACCGCCACCCAGCAGCGTGGTATGGATCTCTACCTGCTCGGGCCTAAGTCCCGCGACCTTAGCAGCCTCCATCCGATCCACAGTCTGAAACTGGGTACCGGTCCAGATTTCGCAACGGTCCGACCGGAGATCGACCACACAGTTCAAAGGCTCCATCGTGGCATGGGCAAGAAAGGGCACCGCAAACTCTGCCTCGATGGTTTTGGCCGCTCTGGTGAGCGCCCGTTGAGGATCACCATCCTTCCGTGCGACTTTTCCCAAGGTCTTGGCCAGCTTGGCGTATTGTTCAAGTAACGTCTCCGACGAAAGATTTGCGTTGGGCCCATCATCCCATTCGATTTCCAGCGCGTCCCGCGCGACTTTTGCGGGCCAGAAACCGGTGGCAACCACCGCCACTCCGGCCGGGATCTGAACCACCTGCTTGACACCTGGGACCGCCTTGGCCCTATCAGCCTTGAAGCTTTTCACCTTGCCGCCAAACACCGGCGGTCGGGCGACCAGCGCGACGAGCATGTCGGGGACCTTGACGTCAATTCCGAAGATGCCCTTGCCATTCGTCTTTTCCGGAGTGTCAAGCCGCTTCATCGGTTTACCGATGGTTTTAAATTGGGAAGGATCTTTGAGGGCTACTTCCTTCGGGACTGGCATTTTCGCAGCTTTGTCCGCGATCTGGCCGTACGTGACTCTCTTGCCGCTCGAGTGGATTACTGCTCCGTTCTCCGCACGGCAGGTTGCCTTGTCGACTTTCCACGAGTCGGCCGCAGCCGCTATCAGCATTTCTCGGGCACTCGCGCCCACCGTGCGCAACCGCTCCCACTCGCTGGCCACACTGGTGCTGCCGCCAGTGACTTGAATTCCAAATGCAGTATGGTTGTACGCGGGATCCACAGGCGCGGCCTCGACACGCACCTTGGACAAGTTGATTTCCAATTCCTCGGCCACCAGCATTGGCATCGACGTGTAGACGCCCTGCCCCATTTCGGAGTGGTTGACGATAATGGTGACCACGTCGTCAGTTCCAATGCGGACAAACGCGTTGATGGCCGTGCCCGTGGCCGGCTGAGTCGCGGACTGGCTGGCCGCGTCGCCCAGAGGCAAGGAACACCCGAGTATCAAGCCTCCGCCCACTGCCACGCCGGTCTTGAGAAAATCGCGACGGCTCACGTTTATAACCTGGCTCATTTTTTCCCTCCCTCAGCCATCATCTTGGCTGCTCGACGGATGGCTCGGCGAATGCGTTGATATGTGCCGCAGCGACAAAGGTTGTCAGACATCATTTCGTCAATGTCGGCATCGGTAGGGTTGGGATTCTCGGCCAACAGCGCGACGGCAGACATGATCTGGCCCGAATGACAGTAACCGCACTGAGGTACCTCATCCTCGATCCAGGCCTTCTGCACCGGGTGCATCCCGTCGGGAGTAAGCCCCTCGATGGTGATGATCTCTTTTCCTTCCATTTCCGACACTGAACTGCCGCAAGAACGAACGGGGTCACCATCGACGAGTACTGTGCAAGCACCACAGACTGTGAGGCCGCAACCAAATTTCGTGCCTGTGAGACCAAGGTCCTCTCGGATCACCCACAGGAGTGGAGTATCCGGCAGTGCGGCAACCTTGTAGTCTTTTCGGTTGACGTTAAGTGTGAACGTACTAAAACCTTCTCGACCTGTCTTCTCCTTCATCAATTCCCCCTCCTCTCGGCTAATGGTGACAGATAGCGAAAATTTGATTTGTGTTTCGTGAAAACTTACTAATATCATTCACATAAAGAGATGACCGAATCCGCGCTTATCGCAGGAATACAATTATTACACCCGATCTCATCGCGACCGCTGGAGTCAACGTAAACATTCGCTGCCCCCCATTCCCCATTTCAAGAAGGCTTAAATACAATACGTGGCCTGTGGTCGAGGAGGGACACAAATAAGTCCGACCAGGGTCGTATTAGGTATGATACCAGCGGTTACTCGGACGAGCAATGCGCAATGGTCTTGCAGTTGCAGCAGAATCGTGGATTATGCGCTTCTCTTGTGCAGGAACATCAAGTCGCCGATACTGCAGCCGATATGCAATTGCATCACCACGCACTTGGCCTTGAAGAGGAAGAAGGTTTCCTTACCGGTATCGTCAAGGGTTTCGAAGTTCCCCTGCCCCTTTGAAATAATGAGGTCCGCACGATTGAAACGGATACGGAACTCCTCGGAACAGCGTGACAACACTGTCCCAGGCAGGTCCGAACCGCTCGAAATCACCTCGACCACGTCCGATACCCCGGTAGTCTGTGCATCGATCATGGTCACATCATTGATCACTGGGCGGCCTCTCACCACGTAGGCGATTTTGTAAGCCGGTAATTGCTCGATGAGCAGCCGGTCAAAGACTATTTCCCCCGCATTGTCGCCCACGTAGAGTATGGAGCCGCCCCGCTCCACGGCTCTTGCAAACGCTGCTACTGTTTGCTTCGGCAGAGGAGCAGCCCGCGCTTGTTCCACGAGTCGCATGAGGTCCGATTGATCCGCGTCGGGATCCACCACAAAATCAATGGCATTGCCCGCAATCGCAATCCGGATAGCTGTTTCCAGGGGATTGGTCGAGGTCTCAATAACTCGCTTTAGCACAGGGTACAGATTGAGCGCAGTCCGGTTGCAGATCTCTTTGGCGGCCTTGTACGGATCGTCCTCTCCAACGAGCTCACGAATCATTTGGTGGACGGTACCGATTAGCACAGGTGATGGGACGTTTAGATCAGCCGCACTCACAGCGTGCGCGGCCCGCCGCAGCGCTTCTTCCGCGATGGCCGAATCCGCGACCACGTGCCGTGCGCCTTCCAGGGCCTGGCGCATCACACAGGGCAGGCATTCCAAGTAGGTCTTCATGATTTTGGCCAGTGCAGACCGTATTACGCAATGGGGATTAGGCGTATTTCCTTAGTCGGAAGATAGTCTTTAGAGCGATACGTTGTCCAGTCCGAGTCGATGCAGAGTTTCTTTCGTGGGAATGCCGTCTTTACTGTATCCTAAAGCGGCGTAGTACTCATCAAGCAGCGCATCCAGGTTTCTAACCACTTGCCCGGTTGCCGGACCTGCATTCTGAAGCGGTTCGGTCGTCATGCGTTCCGGCAATGTATCATCTTTCCTGGAGAAGCCCTCTCTAACATTGAAGCATCGTTCGAGCGTGACGATGCGTTCGCCCACCAGGTTCAAGTAGCTTGGGTCCGCAAATTCCGGGAAGCCTGCCGCGGCTGCATAGAGCTTGCCAAGGAGCTCGTGGGTCATGCCTGAATCCGCAAAGTTGCAGAGGATGCCGGTCTCTTCCAGGGCTTTGCCTATCTGGTTGTACGCCGCGATGTCGCCGTTACCTTGGTCCGCGAACCGGTCCACAGGCCGTGGGCCGCCTTTGCCTGATATTTCCTGGCGCGCGTACCCGTACATATGGCTTGCGCCAATGTTTGATGTAGCCATGCTCAAGCCGTGGATCTTTGCAGCTCTAGGTTCGTACGCAGGGAGTTCCAGTCCTTTCGCATGTATTGCGTACTTCTCCGCGCCCTTCCCCAGTTGTTCTGCGGCTCGTCTGGTCCCTTCACCAAGGATTCGACCGAACCCTTCGCGAGTCGCGATCTTCTTGATAAGCTGTACTATCACCCGCGAATCGCCCCAGTTGAGCTCCAGACCGTCCGTGTCGCTATTGTCGATGATTCCTCTCTGGAAGAGCTCCATCGCAAAACCGATCACACTTCCGGTGCTGATAGTATCAAGCCCCAGCAAATCGCAGAGTCGGTCGCCTTCGACGGTTGCACCCGCGTCGGTGTTCCCGACCTGAGGCCCAAAGGCCCAGATGGTTTCGTATTCTGGTCCTTCGCTCTGTGAACCCGCGTAAGGTCCGTCCTGGACAACATGAACCTGCCCACAACGGGTCATGCAGTTGAAGCAACCGTGAGTACCGGTTCTCATCCGAGTATAGGCTTCGGTGAAAACACTCTCTATGCCCTCCATATCCCCCATCTGGAAATTTCTGACAGGAAGGATGCCCATCTCGTGAGTCATCTGAGCCAGGAACGTGGTACCGAATGTATGCATTTTCACCCGGCGTTTGTGGCTCTTCAACAGATCTCCGTGCTCTCGGAGCAGCTCGCGAAACTGTTCCTGATCTTCGCCTGCCAGCGGTTTCGCCTTTGACACAATCGATATCGCTTTGAGTTTCTTGGCCCCCATTACCGTCCCGACACCGCACCGGGACGCGGTCCTGGTCCCGTGAGTGATGGTGGCAAAGCGTACGAGCCTCTCTCCCGCGGGGCCAATACAAGCTGTTTGAGTCCGGCTGCCGTGCTTATCTGCTAGCGCTTTCTGGGTCGCGGATGTATCAAGACCCCACAGCTCTCCCGCGTCCCTGAATTCCACTCCATCTTCGTGAATGAGCACATACGCCGGCTTTGTTGACGATCCTTCCAGAATGATGAGATCGTACCCCGCAAACTTGATGAATGCCGCGAAATTGCCTCCGCCTACGGACCGCGCAAGACCGCCGGTAAGCGGGCTTTTTGTCATGACAATCCATCGGCCGAACCCTTGCGCGGGACTGCCCGCAAGGAGCCCCGGCATAAAGATCAGCCTGTTCTCGTCGCCCAGAGGATCTATCCCAGGTCGGTTTTCCTGGAATAGGTAGTGGATGCCGAAACCGCGGCCGCCGATGAACTTTCGCTGCACGTCACTCGAAATCAGCTCCTCTCTTATTAAACCCGATGACAAGTCTATCCTGAGAAGCCGACCAGTATACGTCGCCATGCCTTTCCTCGCTTGCGAATAATAGAAGTTGCTGAAGACGTTGCGGGGAGGCCCTTTTTGAAAGAAGGGCCTCCCCGCCCCCTCCCCAAAAACTTCTATCATTCTGCCAGCGCTTTCAGCGCTTGCTTTTCGCCAACAGGCTGCCTGTCCTCAAAAAATCCTCAGCAGAATAGGCTCTGAGCTGGCTGTCACTTCGTACGAGCGGAGGTTTGGGTCGCCGCTGTACATTTCCTTAAAGAGCCCTATGAGTCTTTCGTAGTCGCCGCTTTTCTCATAAGCCTCAACATCCGCACGGGTATCCCACGCGGTGATTGAGATCGCTTCGTCAGGATTATCCAGCCGTTCCAGCAAGTGAACAAACCGAATTCCTTTGTGGCTCTTGTGCGCGGGAATCACCTCACGATTGTACAGATCCCGCAGTTCATCCATTTTCCTTGGCTGAACCTTGAAGAACGTCATGCGAACATACATTGCGATCTCCTTTCCCGCGCTAGAAGCCTTTCATCATCTCGCCAACCAGAGCGGGCACTTCGATGCGGCCGGTCGGAGCAAGGATGCGGCTGCTGTAATCCGTGGCGAAAGCCCTGTTAAGCTTGCGGACGAGCCGCCTGAAGAGCGAAGTGTCCACAGCCTTGGCAATGTCATCGAGATTGCGCGCTGTGCACTCGGCCAGAAGTTTCGGCCCTTCGCCGATTACGAGTCTCCAAGCCCCGGTGATGGGAACACGGAGTTCCTTCATGCCAGGTATGCATTCATCTTTTACGAAGCGATAGTGATCTTCTTCCACCCCAGGCACTACATTGTAGTACTGGTTGAACTTCCACGCGCCCATCTGGATTTTGTACGGCCCTTCGGTGACCCGTCCGCTGCTGACCCAGAGCCTACTTCCGTAATTGTTTACCAAAGTGAGGAGCTTACCTGAGATGAGTCTGTATTCCTCGGTTGAAAGAATCTTGCGCAGGTAATCCTGCTCCTCTATGGTCGCTACCGCTATGATATGCGGCCCCTGTCCCACGATCACATAATACCCGCCCAGAAGCTTCAAACCCATCTTGGTCAACGCGGGATTGTACTCGTTCATGACGAATTCCGAGTACTGATCCAGCTTTCCCGGAATCACATCCCAATACTGGGTGAAAAGAATGGTCATGGGCCCCTCCCGAGTTCCTCCATCACATCTTGAATACGCGCGACATGAGTTCCGCCAGGTACTCGGAGTTATTCTCTTTTTTCTTCACGTACTTCGCGGGGCGAGTTTGCACCCAGAAGACGTTCTCCGGGAATGAGAGGTCGCTGTCGATGACCCACTCCATGTCCTGTGGGACCTTGAAGTGAGCCTCCACATCCTTGGCAACCCTGACGATCTCCTTCAGTTCAGGCTCCTCAAGGCACGGAATGCATCGTTTCTCATGCGGGACTTCGGAGAAACACACGCCTCCCGGGTGATAACAGACCATCTTGGTCTTGTCTCCGAGCACGCACTCGTACTCTCCCTGTTCTTTGTCCACGATGAACTGATCCGGCGTAATTTCGCCGCTTACCACGCTCTCGCCCAGACCCCAGTTGCCTTCCACCACGACCTTGGAAGTGTCGCCGATAGTGGGCAGCACCGTGAGACAAACGCCCGCGCATTTGGCATTGACCATTTTCAGGACTGCGACGCCTATGGGAGCCTTTTCCATTTCCATGCCCTGTTCAAGCCGGAACGCAATCGCGCGCGTTGTGAAGGCGCTCCCCCAGACGCGGATTACCATCCTGGTCACCTCGCGTCGGCCTACCACATTGAGATAAGTCTCCATCTGCCCCGGCATGCTCACCGCGCCGCTTGACCTGACAGCGACCGGCACATCCTCCATACCCAACCGCGCGCATAGGTCCGTATAGCGATCCTGGAGCTCTTCTCGCATGGCCTTGGGCATCTCTTTGGACTCGATAAACTCGCGGATCTGGCGGCCGGCCTGCACCTGGAATTCAACCTTGTCCAAAAGGTGTCTATTCTCAGTCACATATCGTCGGATCTGCTCTCCTGCGCCGCTCTCAGCCATAAATCGTTCATATCCGTTCACAGAAACGGCAAATCCGGGAGGCACCTTGAGCCCAAGCCGTGACATTTCGCCAAGGTTCGCACATTTCTTTCCAACCAAGTCATTGTCTGCGGTGGAGAGCTCTTCAAACCAGTAGATCCATTTCTCGGACATACCTGGCCGCCCTTTCCAGGTCGAGAAGGGGCGAACGGCCGACGGTCGGCCCCTTCGCCCGTCATGACCGCTCCAATAACGGCGCCGCTACTTATCCAGGATATAGACGGTGCCGAGGTTTGCATCCACCTTGATACGCTGCCCCGATCTGATCTTGCCGGTGCCTTCAAACACATTCATAACCACCGGGATGCCGTACTCACGTCCCACAATGGCCGCATGGGAAAGACTCGCACCACGGTCCACCACCACGCCCTTGATCATTGAGAATACCGGAGTCCAGCTCGGAGATGTGCTCGCGGCAACGAGAATGTCTCCTTCCTTGACCAGGTGGAGCTCGTCTTCGTTCATGATTACCCGAGCAGGTCCTTCCGCCACGCCCGGGGAACCGCATGTGCCGTACAGGTCAGCCTTGAGCTCAGGACGCACCTGCGGCATGGAGCCAACCACTACTTTCAGGGCAATCGGGTCATTGGATTTGACCAGCACGCCCATAGCTTGATCGAGGTCGAATCCGGGAGCCAGCACCGCGGGTGGATTGGGAGTCTTCTGCCATTCTTGCCAGTCAGCTTTCCGCCTCCCCACGATGTAGCGTAGATCGAACTGGTCCGGATTAATGCCCGCGCGGCGAACCTCATCCGGGATCAAGAAGAACATGTCCTCAGGATCGTCCAGGGCGCCCAATTTGACAAAGCGCCGCCCCAATCCGAGAGCGCTACGTCTCATCATCGCGTGAGTATACAGGTCAAGATAATGGTCATGCTCCTCGCTGAAGATCCCGCTCTTCTGTGCCAGCCGCATCAACTGCTCGAACCAGCCCCGCTGCTCTGCCGGCACCTTGCCCATGAGCTCCTTTTCCGCTTCCTGACGCTCCTTCGCTATCTTTGTGCGCTCTTCGTCAAGATTGAAGCCGCCGCCTTTGGCAATGAACTGCTTGACCATGCCTAGAGCGGGAGCAGGGTCCTCGACCCACGTAGGCAAATTCATTTCGGACATTCGCTGCATCCGCCAGCCGTCCTCGTTCATGAACGCCATGAAGTCCTTCATGTAGGCTCGACCTTTGTCCGTCTTTTCCAACTCTTGGCGGATTTCCGGTGGGTCGGTTTTTGAGATGGTATCTGCCAGGCCGTCCTTCATCGCGCGCTGCGCAAACTCCCAGAGGCGCCGGTCCACCTGGAAAACCTTGTTGTCAAAACCGGAAACTACCCGGTGAAACGTCGGCGAGGTGTCGTCGATCCCAGCCAGGTCGCGACACATGTTTTCGAAGAGGATGTAAGCCGTGTACGTTCCGTACATCATGTACATGTGGATCTCCCACATGCGACGACAGGTATCGATGGTCTCCTCGAAGTTGTCCAGCAACTCGATATTGCTCGCCTTGTCGAGATCCAGCTTCTTGAGCGTGCCGTAACGCGACAGGATCTCCTTTACAAAGCCTCCCCAGAGCCCGTCGTAGTCTTGAATAAACGGAAGGATAGCTTTGCGGAACTCTCCTTCCCTCCGCTGTTTTTCTTCTTCGCTGTTGACCAGGAGCAGCGTGAGATACCCTCCCCCGTTCATGAAACGCCAATCCCATCCCTTGACAGTGGGCAGGCTCAGTTTCTCCGCGCCCCATTGCATTCCGTGCCGGCAGAAGTTGATCCAGAACCAGCCGAACATGGGTGTCCAGGGGGGCACAGAATGGGTGCCGTCAAGAAACCAGGCAGGTGATTGGGCTAAATCCCGCTCAGGGTCAAACTCCAGTCCTGGGACCACATCGTATACTTTCATGGTTTCCTCCGCCCTTAGATTTGGTGGAAAGATGGTTGAGTGCGCAGCCTGAAAAGTACCCTTATGTATAGTGGTCTCAGGTCGAAAGCCGCGTGACTGGAGCAGTTGAACAATCTCAGGAAGGAATCGCCGCATGTGCGTGCACAAAGCTCATAAAGGAGCCGCCGGAGTCCGGCCGGGGGCTCTCACAGGAAACGCAGAATGAAGTTTCGCTGCTTTCGACTTGGTGTGCGACGTTATGGCTAAATCAGTGCATCGCCCTCCCCCCATCCACCAGGATGGTTTGACCCGTAATAAAATCGCTCTCGTCCGACGCGAGGAAGGCTACCACGCCCACCAGGTCGTCGGGTTTCTGCAATCGTTTAAGCGGCGTGCGGCTCGTGTCGTATTTCTCTACGTCAGCCACGGTGCGGCTGGCTTCTGTGTCGGTGAACCCCGGCGCAACCGCATTTACGCAAATGCCGTATTGACCGAGTTCTACCGCAAGCGCTCTCGTCAAGCCCACGACTCCCCCTTTAGAGGCAACATAATGTACGAAGCCGTGCGAGCCTGTGAAAAAGACCTCTGAAGCCAGGTTGACTATCTTTCCTTTCCCCTGGGCCTTCATGAACGGAAACACTGCCCTGGCGCATAACCAGGGCCCTTTCACGTTGACACCCATCATCCGGTCCCACTCTTCTGTGGTGATCTCCGTGAAGGCCTTCCGCTTCACGCCGTAATAATAGGCAGCGTTGTTCACCAGCACGTCTACGCGACCGAATCTGTCGAAGACCTCCTGCGCCATCCGGTTGACCTGACCTTCGTCCGAGACATCAACCTGACTCACGAAGGCCTCCCCGCCCAGTTGTCGCACCTGCTTAGCGGTCTGTTCCAGGCCCTGCATGTCCGCTCGTGTCACGGCCGCAATGTGAGCCCCTTCTTCAGCCAGTTTCACGCAGAAGGCACGCCCGAGCCCTTTGCCCGCGCCCGTGACCAGAGCCACTCGACCTTCAAGTCGAGGCATTCAAACCTCCCGGATCAGTACGGTCTGCCCTTCTGTTCCCAGATTTTGGGTAGTCCATAGTCTTCTGCGATCACCTTGAAGCAGTTGTAAGCGCTGCCCCTTCCGATTCCAGGGCCTGAGTGTGCGGCCGCGGAGCACAGATAGAGGTTTTTCACGGGCATACGATAAAAGGCCAATTCCGGGAAAGGCCTCATGCGGCCCATCTGCGAGGCGATCATATCCTCACCGGTCCAGCCTCCTTGGGGCATGTTGATGTTGCGCATCTTCACGTCCATGGGAGTGGTAATGTGCGCCGCAATGAGGTTGTCCGGGGTCATGTTCGGAGCGTACCAGGACCATTGCTCGCGTACGATTTCTACAATGTCCTTTTTCATGCGGAGCCATTCCCGGTCGCTGAAAAAACGATACGGCGCCGTGAACTGCTCGATGAGGATTGTGTGCTTGTCTCCGGGCGCGCGGGTCCTGTCCCAGATGCTGTCCGGAGCGACAATACAAACGAGTTTCTCCGGGATCCCCTTTACGAAAAGCTCAGCCTGGTGCCGAGTTGCGAAATAGTCCGCATCTTTCGGGCCCCAGTTCAGCCTAGGGCACATGCCGATTTCCGGGTTATCTTTGGCCGCGGTGTAAGCAGGGAGCTCATGGAGTGCAAAATTCCCCCAGAAAAGCTGCGCCCGATCCTTGAGTGTATTCTTGGCCCGGTGCGCAATCTTTGGGTCAACGTTCTGTTCGCCGATAAGCTGGAGGACTGTCTGCGGCGTGTTCAAATCGCTCACCACCACGTGGCGGGCAGCGATCTCTCGGCCGTCTTGCAGTCTGACACCCACTGCCTTGCCATTTTCAATGACGGCGCACTCCACCGGCGTTTCGACCACGAACTCTCCGCCCATAGAGCTAAAGGCCCTCTGGAGCGCATGGGTTATCGCGTGGGTGCCGCCAACCGCTATGGACGCGGGTTCCCACGAGAGTATGAGGCCGAGGGTATGCAGGGTCTTGTAGATCCCTATGCAATCGTTGGGGAAGACCCCGCTGGATGTCATGCAAGAACGCATGAAGAGCGTGCGAAGGTAGTCCGTCTCAAAAAGGTCATACGCAACCTGCTGTGAAGTGTAGAATTGATACTCAGGAGGGATAGGCGCTTCAGGGTCGTTGATGAGCCGCTCGAATGCGTCCGGAACGCCCCATGGCGTTGGCGGATTGTATCGCCACTCATGAAACGCGGCCCGCCACTTCTTCCGGTACTTTTCCAGCAGATCGTAGGCCACGTCCGCGTCCCGCTTGGAGAACCGGGCAATCTGATCGACGGTCTTTTGTGCGTTTGTTTCGTCAAATTGGGCCTTTCCAGTGTTTGGGTCAACTACTTTCCAAGCGGTGAAACCAAGGAAGCTCACCCCGTCGTCGTAAATCATACCTTCGCTGTGATCCGGATAGACGTACGCCAGACCCTTCTCCCTGAGTTTGAAGTCATCATAAGCGGGATGTCCGTAGAACCGGGTAAAGTGAGCGCAGGGATTCTGCAGAAAACCAGGGAGCGGAAGCGATTCGCCACATGCGCCACCGCCCAGTTCGTGCTGTCTCTCGAAGACAACTGTCTGCATACCCGCGTGCTGCAAGTAACAGGCGATAATCGTGCCCTGGTGACCGCCACCAACCACGATTGCGTCGTACGTCCTATCTGCCATGGAGAGACCTCCTTATCTGCAGCAGGTTGACCGGGAATGCTCGCGGCTTTTACCGAGATTCCGGATGGTCGAGCTTTGACCCGGCAATGAGCAGCTTCAGCACATAGAAGAAATTCGCGGGTCGCAGAAAGAGCCGAGCGAATGTTCTTAGATCTTCTCCTCCCACAGTGGCCTTGATCGACCAATGGACCGGTTCGGTTGCTTCTATGTTGAGTCTCATGGCAGGTGTGCCGCCATCTTCCACGGCAACGAGATCGGCAAAGTGAGCGACCATTATGGTCTTTCCCAGTCCGGTGGAGTTCACTTTCATCGATCGCCTCCTACAACGTCCCTTTGGCCTTGGCCTTGCGCACGCACTCTGGTTCAGCCCACCAGCGCTCGATCCCCAGGTCCTCCGCGATCTTGTTGGCCGCGTTGTACCCCGGGCCAAAGGTGATCAGCCCGCCGGGAAACGTGCTCGCCCCACACACATAGAGTCTTTCAATCGGCGTGGCATAGTGAGAGCAGTCCTCATTCGGCCGCAGGTAACCCATCTGAAGCGGATGGTACTGGCCCTGCTTGTAAGAGCCTTTCACCATGTCCGCGAACTTGTTTCCGATATCCAACGGCGTGGTAATGTAGTGCCAAAGGATCTTTTCATCTGTAATATTGGGGACGTATTTCTTGAGCAATTCTATGCAGCGCCCGGCCTCTTGCTCTCGAATGCGATACCAGCGCTCAGGCCCACCGTCTTTGAGGTCATGCGGTGCATGGAGCGAAATCAGAGCGGTATGCTTGCCCGGAGGGGCCTGTTTCGGATCGTGCAACGAGGGGAAGCAGCAGTTGAATCCTCCCGGATAGAGCTCACCACGGTGGATTGCCTCATAGTGACGGACAAGACTCTCCTCAGTCTCATACCCAAGCACAGTGATCAGGGCATTGTTCAGGTTAGGATTGGATTTTGCCGCGTCGAATTGTGGGGCTTCATCAAGCGCAAGGTGCACGTGGAAGAGGCTCGTAATCTCCCATTTCCAATCATTTGTCCTCGTGACGAACCGTTCTTCCAGGTTTTGCGGGCCGACCAGTTGCAGGAACGTTTGATACGGATCCAGGCTGCTCGCCACAAACTTGCTGGCTTTGTACAGCGTGCCGTCTTCAAGCTCGACGCCAGTCGCTTTTCCACCTTCGATAACGATCCGTTTCACCTTCACCGGCGAAATGATCATGCCGCCGTGTCTGTAGAGCACCTTGGTGAACAGATGCGCCAGGTGGTGCGATCCGCCCTTCACCAATCGGTAGTTCACCGCCCTATTGATGAGCAGAGGCACCAGGTAGCTCACGCCTTCCAAATCGTGATGGAGCCCCCACATGCAGCTCAGATACAGAAACAGGCACCTGACCCGGTCGTTTTCAAAGAGACCGTTGACGATGTCGAGCGGAGTCTTTTCCGTGATCTCGCTAATCTCGCGGCCCACGTCGGTGGCTTGAAGCGTCACGAGCTGCTCGAATGCAGGCTTGGCCCGTTCGTACGTAGCCGGTCCCAAGAAGTCTTCGGTCAGGACGCGATAGCGTTCCGCAATTCCCCTGTACGTTTCGGCATCTTTCTTGGAGAAGCGTGCAATCGATTCGCAGGTCTTTTCCGTATCTTGGTAAAGGCACAGCGATGTGCCGTCCTCAAAGGGCATAGCCATAACCGGAGACGGGAACGCGAATTCCAGGTCATAGTCTTTGGTCAAGTAGTCATTGAAATCCACGAGAGGCGGCGCGTAATCCACCATAGGCATGTAGACCGCGTGCGTATTATGGAGAAAACCCGGAAGGGTCACCTGCTCAGTCGCCAGTCCGCCACCCGCCTCGAAACGGCGCTCCAGAAGCAGTATTTTGAGCCCAGCCTTTGCAAGATATGCGGCCAAGGTCAGTCCATTAGGGCCGGCGCCGATGATGATGCCGTCGTATTCCTGAGTCATCCGCTTTCTCCTTGCTACTGTTACGGCCAAAGGAAGTCGGGCTGGCGCCCAGCAGGTGACAATGTTCACGTACGAGAAGGGGAAGTAAAATCGGTTCGTGCGAAATGCTCGGTCTGCCGTTGTTACTACGGTGACAGGATTTGTGTTGACATGTCAAAGCAGGAATTTTTATGATGTCATAAGGAAAACTTATTTTTCCGTACTCTCATGCCCTCAGAGCTCAACCTCAATCAGTTGAAGGCCTTCTACTATGCTGCAAGTTGCGGAAGCATCACCCGCGCCGCTGAGAAGCTCTTCATTACCCAACCTGCGGTCAGCCTCCAGATTAGAGCGCTGGAAGATCGTCACAGCGTGCAGCTCTTTATTCGGCGAAAGAAGAAGTTGGAATTGACGCCATCCGGGAAGCTCCTGTACCAGGTTGCGGAGAAGATCTTCGGCCTGGTAGAAGACGCGGAACGAGTGCTCGACCAGGCCCACGATTTTGCTGAAGAAGTGCTGCGGATCGGGAGTTCCAAGCAGCTTGTACGCCATTTGCTCTCACGCTACATTTCGGCCTTTCGAACAGCATTTCCTCGCGTCCGGATCCAGATCAGTGAAGGTTCCTCTGAGGAAATGCTGGCCAACATACGGGAGAATCGAAACGATATCGCCATCGTGGGGCGACTCCCATATCAAGAGAATCTGGAGGTGATCCCATTCATCGAAGACGCCCTGGTCGTCCTGACTTCACCGACACATCGTCTGGCTGAACGAGAAGCGGTCTCGCTGGAGGAGCTAGCGGGCGAGAACCTCATACTGCGTGAAAAGGGTTCGGGGACTCGTCAACTGGTTGACGGCGTTTTCCGGGAACGCGGGATCTCAACGCGAGGATCCATCGAAACGGGAAATGTGGACTTCATCAAGGAGATGGTCGCTGCGGGCAATGGGATCACTCTTCTCGCACGCATGGGGGTGGATCACGAAGTGAACAAGGGTGAGCTCAGGGCAATTCCAATCAAGGAAGGCCCATTTCTTCTGGCAGTGGACATCGTGTATGACAGAAACAAGACCTTATCGCAGGCCGACAAAGCCTTCCTGGACATGCTCATCAAGGCCAAGGCCGGGTCGCAGCCCGTGTACACCTTTCACCCCTTCGCTGCCGACGAGGAGACTTTGATAGACGCCCGACGTGGATGACCGGGCGCGTGCTCAGACGACCGCAGATTCCCCGATGCTGCAAAACCATAAGATTGAATTATATGTCCTCCCGGTGCGTTCTTGGTTCCAACGTTTCGCATAACAGCCTTGCTCCAATAAGTGCCTCCCTTGCTCGGATTCTCTTGGGTTAGCCGCTCAACGAGACTCGACCGACTGCGACTCTGGGGAAAATAGTCTTGACCGCGCGGACGGAAAAGCCGTATGTTCACTACGATGATTTGCCGCTCAGCGTGTGTGGGGGCTGATTTCAGGGCAGCAGCACTATCTGAACACTAAAAATCTTTAGACGCCAAGATAGAAGCCAGCAAATGTCCGGCTCAGGCATCGCAGGAGAGGACTACGCAGTGGACCGGTGCATTTGCTGAGAGGAGGCAATTGGGATGAAAGGATACACACCAGTTTTCATAATCGCAGGCATTTGCCTGAGTCTTCTGTGCTTGATTCCGAACCATCAGGTCGTTGCTCAAGACAAGGCTACAATAAGGATCAGCGGCGCGGGTCTCTTGTCGGATGTGGTGGACATGAATGCTGCGCAGTATACACAGGAAGCTCCGAACTGTTCCTTCGTCATCCACGGAGCCACCACCGGGATTGGGCTCCAGAGGTTGATTGCAGGAGATGCGGACCTTGCAATGGTGACGAGGAAGATAACAGAAGAAGAGGCGAAGAACGCGGCTTCCAAGGGCATAGTGCTCGGTTCCAAGTACATAGGGCAGATCGCTCTCGCAGTCATCACTAATTCCAGGAATACGGTGAACGAGCTCACGATGGAGCAGCTAGCGAAGATCTTCAAAGGCGAAATCACAAACTGGAGCCAGGTCGGCGGTCCGAATGAACCGATAAGGGTCACCATGAGGGCTGTGCCGGAGACCGGCGCTGGTGTCCTCTTCCAGGACAAGGTTTTGAAGGGAGCCCCGTACGCTAAAGACGCCGCGGTTATGAGCACGTACAGCACCACGGTCACGGTTTGCTCGAGATCGTTCGGGATAGGCTATATTCCCACGACGACCGTGTTTTTTGACAAGTTGGACGAGCGAGGGGTAAAGATCCTCAAGATCAAGAAGGATGCGGATTCCCAGCCTTATCAATTGGCGGGAGGGGTTTCGAGAGAATCACTCTATCCCATATCTGTCGCGTTTCATCTCTACTGGAATGCCAACACCGCGGGCCCGTGCGTGCAAGGCTTTGCGGATTTCTCCGCACAGCAAACCCAATAGAGGATTGACTGTTCAAAGCTGGAGGGAGAAACCAAACCCTCAGTGCCGCTGAAGGCTTGGTTTCTCCAATATGGTTAGGCTCTTATTGTTCTATGCCCAGGGAGCTTCTCAGGTGGTCGCGCAGGATTTGCACCAGCTTAGCTGAATATTCCGATTTCTTTGCCTCCGCTTGCCACAAGGGTCTCATAGCCGCCCGAAACTTCACGAGCTGGAACTCGGATATGGTAGACGCTTTCACGCCGCGTTCCTCGGCCTTCCGCAAGGCCTCTGTGTCCAATTGATCGGATTGAGCGAAGCTGCGTTCCATTGCGTTTCGAGCAGCTTGCTGGATGGCTTGTTGCTGCTGAGGGGTGAGAGCTTTCAGCGACTTGGTGCTGATAATGAGCTCCACAATCCCAGGGGTGTGCAACGCGGGCTTTACGACGTAATTCAGCACTTCGTAAAACTTATACTGCTCGATGGTGTACCAGGGAAAGTCGGTACCATCCACCCTGCCCTCTTTTAGAGCTGCGTGCTGATCCGGTGGGGGAGTGTCCACGGCCGTAGCCCCGAGTGCCCCAACGATCTTAGCTTCCATGCCCACGGCCCGAATCTTCTTCCCCTTCAGGTCCGCGAGTTTTTCCACCGGGAACTTGGTCAAGAAACCCATGCTGCACACAGACAAGGCGCCCAAGTAGGTCGCGCCGTGCCCGGCGACTGCCTCTGCCATGACCTGCATGTAACCCTTGTTCAGGAGCACGTTCTTGGCATCGGCCGCGTTAGCCCAGTTGAAGGGGAGCCACTGGCAATTCACCTCGGGCACTTTTGCGGCAAAGTAGAGAAGGGAGCCGGAGTACCCGTCGAGGTCGCCCTGGCAGACTGCGTCAAAAGCCTCACCCATTTTGACGTCCTTGCCCGGCCACAACACCTTCACCTGCACTTGGTTGTTCGTGAGCTTGGCCACTTCATCTGCAAAGAAGAGCGTGGTCTGCCCACTGTGAGCCTTTTCCGGGTACGCACACTGGAAACGCAAAACGGTCTGGGCCTGCACCTGCATCTGAAACGAAAGAACAAGCGCTATGGCCGCAATGAGCACTATCACAGCCTTCCTGAACATGTTGACTCCTTTCTCTGGTTGAATCGGTTGCAGTCCCAACACGAGGCGTGAACGATTGTCGAGGACTGCCGTGTCGCGGATTGCAAAATGTACTTCACCATCGGTCCCTGGGTCAATCATGATTTGCGCAACAACTTCTCTCCCGAAGCTGAATCCAAGGTAGCAAGCCGGTTCCTATTGACCGAAACTGTGCAGATGACTCCATTCCCGGCGCGCGATCGCAAGAATGGCGTGCCATTGAGGCATATTGGCGCTTCTGGAGAAGCTTTGCAGCGGTCAGGGGGTTACATTCTCACCCCGCGGTATTATAATAGACCTAATTGGCCGATATTCCATTCAAAGGACAACGTGTATCGAATCGTCCGGCACCTTGCCGCGCAAGGGAGTCCTCTCATGAACCCCATAGTTCAAGAGCCGCCTTCTCGGTGCGTTTTCAGTCTAAGACCACTTGTTGATTTCTGGAGAGAACGGGTCTCCTCCAGTGGAAATGGATGGGGCCCGCTTAGTGGCGAAATTGAGGCGGGATTGACACGCTCGCCTGAATTGCTGGAACCCATTGAGGATCTCTCTGTCCTGAAGCGCCATGATGGTCTGATCCGGACTCTCATGACCGCTGTCTTCCCTCCTGCTTTCTGGGATACAGAGGTTGCGGCCGCTATGGTGCCATTCACGCTTCAGCCCGCATTTGTTTCGCCGCCTTTTGAGCGGCTGTTGGTCAACGAGGACGGGAGCTTCAAGGGCAGATGGAATGTCCCGTGGGAGGCATTCGCAAAGGGCAGGCTCCTCAGGTTCTTTCTTCTCATCTTGCGGCGGGTCTACGGCATAGAGCAGGACCTGGATTACCCCCTGGTTCGGATCGTTACTGACCCGGACACCGGACTGGAACGCTACTTCGGATTCAGACCGGATCTCCGTTTTGTGGAAGTAAAGGTCAATGGGGATCTTCCGCCCCTTTCTGAGCAAGATCGCATCACCATTATGGAGAACCTCACCGAGCCGGGTGTCCTCAGCAAGTACATTCCTGCGCACCAATTCGAATTCCAGGGATTCGGGGTCCTTCGAGCCATGGATGTGACCCTATCCGAAGTGCTCACGGGCCTGGAAAGAGACCTCGCCGAACAAGGTTCCGTCATCTCTCAGAGCGGCTTTGCCAGGCTGCAGGACCGCATAAGGACGCTCCTCGGCCGACCGGACGTGTCAGTTGGAGTCTCAGCGCTTCAAGGCGACCAAGTCCTCGTCTTGGCCACGGGATGCGAGATGAATTCCAACTGCATCTTCTCGGAATCCATCCACATTCCGCTCGAAGAAACAATTGGGTCTATCTTCCATCGGGCCGCGGAACAGGGCGAGATGCTCCGCATCAGAGACATGCTCGAAGGAGATTACACCCATCCCATCGATCAAGAGGTGATCCAGGCCGGGATACGGTCCGTTCTCGTTGCCCCGCTCTTGTATCAGGGCCAACTGATCGGCGCCATGAAGGTCGGATCGCCTCATCCGGGGGACCTCGGCCCTCGAGAAGCCATGCTGACCGGCGAAATCCTCCCGCTCTTTTCCATGGCGCTCAAGAGATCCCTGGACGACCTGGACAAGAACATACAAGCCATCATTCAGGAGCGATGCACCCCAGTGCATCCATCGGTGGAATGGCGTTTCCGCCAAGCCGTTCTCAACTATTTGGAGAGGACCAACAAAGGCGAAGCGGCGGAACTGGAGCCGATTGTTTTCAATAAGGTAAATGCTCTGTATGCGGCTTCGGATATTCGCGGTTCTTCAGAGGCACGCAACCAAGCGGTCAGCGCAGATTTGACCGAACATTTGCGGCTGGCCCTCACCGTGGTCCAGTCGGCCGCAGAAGCCAAGCCAATGCCCATCCTTCATGAATTGGGCCACCAGATCGGACAGCGCATCGAAACTATAGGAGCGGGGTTGTTAAGCGGAGACGATACCTCTGTCATCAATTTCATCGGCAGCGAGGTTGAGCCTCTTTTTCCTCTCATGAAGGGTTACAGTGCCGGCACCGAGGAAGCGATCAACGCTTATGCGGCCCGGATCGACCCGAATATGAGGACCGTGTATCGTATGCGCAAAGAATACGAGCAGAGCGTTTCGGCATTCAATGAGCGTATCAGTCGTTACCTGGATCGAGAAGAAGCACAAGCCCAGGGCATCTTCCCTCACTACTTCAGCAAGCACCAGACCGACGGTGTGGACTACCTGATTTACGTGGGGGAATCCATGGTGGAAAAGAATCTCTTTAGCGAACTCTACACGAGAAACCTCAGGCTCTGGCAGATTATCGTGGCTTGCGGAATTGCGTGGCACACTCATCAAATCAAGCCACAACTGAAGGTCCCCCTCAGCATCACGCATCTAATCCTCGTAAACCACAACCCGTTGTCAGTTCGCTTCCGCTTTGACGAAAAGCGATTCGACGTTGATGGAGTCTATGACGTGGCTCATGAGATCGTCAGGTCGCGCATCGACAAGGCCATGATACGAGGAGGCGAAGAGAGGCTCACCCAACCCGACAAGGTGGCGCTTATCTATTCAAGGCCGGATGAAGCCAAGGAAATCCGCGGGCATGTCGCGTTCCTGCAGAGCGAGGGGATGCTTCACTCCGACATGGAATCCCTTGAGCTGGCTGACATGCCGGGCGTGCAAGGCCTCAGAGCCATCAGAGTCGGGATCAATCTGGAGTCTCCCGCGCTTGCCAGGCGGGCAGAAATATTGTCGTTGTAAGAACGTCTCGATCTCTTTATCGTATCCTTTGCATGTTCCTGCATTGGTACATGCAGTGATTATACAGCTTGTCACATCTGGGCCCGCAAAGTGGATCTGAACCCGGCCCACACTGACCATAGCACGCGCTCTTGCTGCTTGAGCAATTACCGGTGCATGAAAAGTCTATTGCTGCCGGACGATTCAGACTTCGCGGCCCTCCGGACGTACCGCCCGAGGTCGGCGTCGAGGGACTCGTCGGGGCCACCGTTTGGCCGGCAGGTTGTTGCTTACTGCTCCGAGCCGCGGCTGAGCCTTCCTGGAGACCGAAGAACAAAAACACCATTCCCGCGACCACCGCTATAACAATAAGCAGAATCGGATCAACTCTTACGTTACCCATGTCGAACCTCCTCCCGTCACGCAACGTAATCATAAGTTGTCACTTACGGAGCCGGAGGCAAGACATGTTCAAACGCAGCTCGTAATACCACTGCGCTATCAAACGGTGAATCAAGGTAGGTCGGGTTGAGCCCAGCGAAACCCGACAAGTTGCTTTGGACATGATGTCGGATTTCGTCCCGCCCAGAAAGCGGGACTCAATCCGACCTACGGTCGCTCTTGCTTCAACGCCATCTTCACCGTTCGGAAGCGAAGTGGCATAAGAAGAGATCCCACGGCTTCCAAACCGCGGAATGGATCGCGGGAGCGGCTCCTTTGATGCGAAGCGCTATCCCGCGGCCACGAAACCTCACGGTTTCCCTGCAAGGGTTTGGGCAAACTTCACGGCTTTCTTTCTTATGCTTTCTCCCATAGCTTCCGCGGTGGTCGCATTGGGGATCACCAAAGTACCGGCTACATTGCACTTGCTGTAATGCATGAGCCGTTGGAACATCTCCACGAGAAGCTCCGCGTTCCCTTTCACCGGTCCTCCGCACGTGACCAGAAGACCTACTTTCTTCCCTGCAAGAAGCGACTTCCATTTCCGGGTCCCATATCCCGTGATCAGGCAAAAGTGCCGGTCGATCAGCGGCTTGATCTGGGCGGAAAAACCCCAGCAGAAGAGCGGCGAAGCATAGAGAATTACATCGGACGCGCGAAACTGCTCGAATATGGCTACCGCATCATCCTTCTGAGGACATCCAGGCTCGTCAGGAATACCCTGGCACGTATAGCACTCGATGCAGCCTTTTAGCTTGCGGTCTACAACATTGATTCTCCCCACCTGGTGGCCGTTCGCCGCCAACTCTTCCTCAACCCAACCGAGCACCTTGGCGGTATTGCCTTTCTTGACCCTTGGACTACCTAAGACAGACGTGATCTTCATACAAACCTCCCTCGGCTTTGGATCCTATACATCATAGAGATAATGACATATCCTGCAACCTTCCGCGGCTTGAGGCATTCTCTTGACGGCCTCCTCATGGAGCTTGTCCGCGGTCTTCCGAGAATCGCCCATCATCCCGGCCATGAACGTTTGTTCGTACACCCTGGCCCTGCTCTCAAAAATCTCCCGGTAATACCGGCATGTCTCAGTCTCCCACAATTCCAGGAGATCACGTTCCGGAATGCGACCGTAATGGACCGTTGGCAAGACTACTTCGCGGTCAATAAGCATAGTCGGGCCTCCCATCGCAAGATTTATGCACGGCGCGACCTGACCGTCGTACCGGATGAAGAGCTCATCTCGGGGATCCTGCTCGCACACAGGGCGTTCACGCGGAGTGAACGAAAACGTTATGGCTTCGACTCCTAATTTCCCAGCCAAGCTCACAGCCTTTGAAAGCTCCTTCTTATAGTGGCGAATTTGCTCGGTTTCCTCGGACCAAAAGAGCCCGAAGCCCTTCCCGTGCTCTCCACGTATTACCTCGCATTGCCTGAAATTGATCTGATCGACGCCCAAACGAGCCGCGAGTTTGACCATGTCCTCGACTTGATGAAAATTCAGACGCATCATGACGAAGTTGATCATGGTTTTCGGAATACTTTTGGATCGTAGCTCGGCAATGTTGCCCAAATTCTCGCAGACTCGCTCGAAATTGGACCCGGGCCGTATCTGTTCGTACAGCTCTTTGTCTGCCCCGTCCATACTCACGCAGAGCCAGTCGAGACCTGCCTCGATCAATCTTGCGGCAAGCTCTTTCCTCAGAAGCAGGCCATTGCTGAGGATTCCCGTTTCGCAACCCGCTGCATGGGCCTCAGATACCCAATCAACGAGTCTTGGCTGCATGAGTGGCTCTCCACCACCGGTAAAGTCCACAGACGCAATTTCCGGCAAGTGCGGACGCACACCCTCCCAGATCTCTTGGGACATGAGTCCCTGATTGCACACCTCCTCCCTGAAGGCCTTCCAGGGGCACATGACGCATCGGAGATTACAGGCCATCGACGACTCGACCTGCACAAGTCTCCACCGCCGCTTCTTCGCGAGCGTTTGCTCCACCGCCTTTTTTGTCTGGGGTGTCAGGCCCAGCCTACGTGACAGGGCCGACCACAAACCTCCACGGGCCTCCTCTGCTGCCATATGGCCTCCGAAACAAGTCGATTCCGTCGTTTATTGGCAATTACAGCAGTCGTCTGAGTGCGCTAAACAGACCTATGGGTTTCCGTCGTATCTGAAGCGCTGTATAGGGCAAAAAAGGCTCGCCTCCCCACTTTTCTTTGAAACGCCGCACGCCACTATTTATGCCCAGCCCCAGATTGACCGCACTCTTGCCTTCAGATTCCGCCATCTTGACCATCTCAAAGAAGAGTAGATCGGAAGCTCCCGGCACATACGTTTCCGTGGCGCGAAAGTTAAATAGGTGGAAGAGATAAGAGGCCGAACCAAGATCGACTACGTTGAACGCGACCAATTCTTCTCCTCTCCTCGCCTCCAGCACTCGTGCGCTCGGGGAGCGATCCAAATACTCGGGGAGCCGCTGGAGGATCTCCTCATAGCTTGCCACAATCTGTCGCTCGGTGACAAAGGCCTCTGTGAGCTTCACATGGTCGGGGCCGAATGTGCCCTGGCCTACCCTGATCTCCCGCTCTGCCCGTCGAATCATGTACGCCAGGTCGGGCTTGACCTCTCCTAACGGGAGCGTCAATCGGTAGTACATATCGTGCGTCGGCTCTACTCCAGCCGTGTCAGAGAGCCAGATCTTTGGGGCAATGATTGCGACGGAGGCCGGTTGGTAAGATCTGCATGCACTATCGTAAGCCTCCTCGGCTTCCACCGCGGGATCTTGAAGAGCATAGCCGATGAATATCAGGTGGTCTGCTTTCAGGAAGCAAAGATAACCTTTGTGGAGGTACGGCTCTGCTCCTGATATAGACTGTACGTAATGGACGAGATGTTCCGCGACATAAGCTTTTTGGTACACAATTTTCTGTTCTTCCTGGCTCAGCATGAAACGGGCACCAAGCTAAATCAGGGGTGCTGCAACTAGTTTAAGATTCGCCACAGGCATGACGTTGCCGTCCTCGCACGCTCAGTTCCGCATCAGTAACGACGAACAAAACTCGCCCTTCCGGCCTGGGCTACCTCTGATCATCTTATTCTTGGGCCCTGTGGGTGTCAACTCGGGGTCAACCGGCAGTAAGACGATCTGGCGCACACTTCCGAGCCTTCATTCAATGTGTTATGCTCGCATCGGGATGCTTTCGCAGGTCTGAATAGCCGTAGGATCGCAATTTGGGCGCCCGGAATCTTTTGCCATTTATACGGGCTGTGCCATGATCACATCTGAGCAGCACGAATGGATTAACGCTCAAGCCTATGTTCCTGAGCACTGCGTGGACCTCATGACCCGCGTTTCAGGCGGGGAGCCGTTTCTCTTCGATGACTATTTCTGTTGTCTCACGGGCGATGTGCTCATCGTGGTGGGATACCCTCTAGGCCGTGAGTTCGACTCCAATGCACTGGAAATGGCTCTGAACCGAATGATACAGCGCTTCAGACCCAAGCGACTCTCGTTGGCAGCGCCTGAAGTGCCGAGCTCTCTGACAAATTCCTGTGTGGAACGGGAAATCGACCAGTACTACACTCTGGATCTGAGTAGCCTGACGGTGCCGCCCGGGTTGCGCCGTACGATCGCAAAGGCCGCTCGAAATCTGCGCATCGAGCACGGAAATGCACTCAGTGAAGCTCACGAAGAGCTTGCACGAGAATTTGTGGGCCTCCTAAATCCGCCCTCCCGCGTAAAGGCATTGCTATTCAAGATGTGGGATTACGTCGGCGCTACCGAAGATTCGATCGTGTTGAGCGCTTGGGATCGGGATGAGAAATTGGCGGCATTTTACGTGGTGGATTTCTCAACCACTCTCTTCTCCACGTACGTGATCGGGTGCTATTCAAAGAAAAATTACGTGTCCGGCGCTTCAGATTTTTTGGCTTCCGAGATGATCCGCCTGAGCGTTGACCGCGGAAAGAACTACATTCACCTGGGGCTCGGAGTGAACCCGGGCATTCGCCGCTTCAAGGAAAAGTGGGGCGGCGTCCCTTCCATAAAGTATGAAATGTGCGAGATCGCGGTAAGGAAACCTTCCCTTCTGGACTCCATAGTCGGGTACACTGTCCGTTAGGCTTAGAGTGGAACATGTCAATGCAGTTCCTCAGGAGATTGTGGGAACACGAACTGAGAATGGTGTGGCGTTTTGAAAAGAACGGCCGCACGTCTTTCGTCGTGGGAACAGCCCATTTCTTTCCGTACAGTTTTCGAACGTCGCTGTCACGGCTCTTGGAACACGCCCAGGTCGCATTATTCGAGGGGCCGCTCGATGAAGGAAACATGGAAAGGGTGCGCGCAGCAGGGGTTGGATCCGGAAATTTGGAAGAACTCTTGGCACAGCTTGATGACCTCACAATACGCCGAATAGCTGATGTCCTTGCCCCGGATGCGAGTCAGCGAAGATCTGATATTGAGCTTCAGTTCTTCACACCGGCGCCCAGAGACACGGTTTGCTCGGCCATGAAAGATATGAAGCCGTGGATGGCTTTCTTCGCGCTCTATTCGGGATTCCTACGAAAGAACGGGTGGAAGTCCTCAGTTGACCTGGAGGCGTACCGTATCGCCCAAGAAAACGACAAGCCGATCGTGTTCCTGGAAACCATAGAGGAACAGGTACAATTCCTGGAGAGCCTTTCCCAGAAAAAGATTGTCGACTTCATCTCCCGGATAAACCAGTGGGACTCGTATACCCGACGCTTCCTGAAATGGTATCTGGCAGGTGACGTGGACAAGATCTTCTCGAACCCATACGGCTTTCCTACCCGTGAACCCGGGATAATGGACCGACGTGACACCATACTCTTTGAGCGAATGCTCGGTCACATGGACGGCGGAGACGCGGTGGCCTTTGTGGGTGTACCGCACCTGGCGAGACTCAGGTCCATGTTCTCAGCAGTGGGTTTTGAAGTGTCGAAAGCAGACCCCCCGTAGAGACGGGCAGAGTTGCCGAGTACATCAGCGACTATGGGCAAGTGAGTCCTAAGAAAAAGAACTTGCGTCGGGACAAGACGCGGCAGTAGGATTCGCGCTTATGACACCTCCCTAACTTCGAGTTAGGGCATGGTTAGTTGTCCCTCGACTGAGGAGGCATGTGATGAAGAAGATCCTAGTGCTGGTCATGCTACTGGCGTTTGTGCTTGCGGTCCCCATGACTATGGCTGCCGAGAAGAAAGCCGCGGCCACCGACAAGGTGAAGTGCTGCATCAAGGGCGATTGCAAGGAGATGACCAAGGCCGAGTGCACGAAAGCCAAAGGCAAGGTGGTCACGGACTGCAAAAAGTGCAAGAAGTAACTCTGCCGTCCCCTTTATTCGATGATTTAATCTGCTGACCGTGCTTGGGCGAGCCGCCAGCGGCCGATGGAATCTCGGACGACGACGGCTCCCCTACCTCTAGACGCGAGAGTTCAAGCTCCGTATCTCTCCTTCCTTTTCCTGCCAGTGATCGCATTGTCAATCCTTAGAGTTGTCTTGGATCTCCCGGGCTGGTCAGGGACTGTCGCGTAAAGCGCGCTACGACCAGTTGTATTTGTGCCCCTTGCGCTTCTATTCGGCGTATAATCTCCGTCGGCTCCCTTCCGCGAGACCGTATTCTCGAGCACTTAAGCCCAGCTTATTGCTCAGAGGTCTTGGCGCTGCATTGTACTCGACCACTACGGGAAATGGAGAGACAGACGTGAAACCCAGTCCAAAAACGATCCAACGACGAAAACAAGAACTGCAAAAGCGTTTCGCCACGGCTCCTTTGAGAAAGACCTTCGGAATGAAGCTAGAATACGATCCTGAGGGAAATCCTGTCTTTCACCTGCCTTACAACCCGTCTCTCAGCAACAGCGTGGGTGGGGTTCACGGGGGAATTATCGGCACGCTCGTGGATATGGCAGGATGGTGGGCTGCCGCGCCTTTCTATGATCACTGGATTGCCACGGCTGAATACCAGGTCAGGCTCTTGCAACCGGCTCACGAAACCGACCTGTACGCCACGGGGAAGCTTCTGCGCGCGGGTTCCAAGATCGCCATGTGTGAGGTTGAAGTACGAGCGCCTGACGGAACGTTGGTGGCTGTAGGGTCCGGCACATTCGCAACCACATCGGTGCGCATGGGTGAGGCTCCAGGCTGACCTTTTGCGTGGGATCGTCTCTGACCTTGGCAATTATGCTCGTTTTCTCGGAGGAGAAGTGGAAGTCTGCGTGGATAGGGCGGTGAAGGGATTGTGGGAGGAAATTGATGGGGTAGGCAGAAATTGGTAGACTTTCTTTGCCGGTTGGGTTAACTTAACGAATTAGGTTTCCCCCACGGCCTCTGTTAGCCTGCTTATTCTTGATCGGACATGCGAACAACGGGAGAGCGCGGTCGGCCTAGTAGTGAGTAGGAAATAGAGGGGCCGTGGGTAGGGGGTGACAGGTCCACGCGGTTTCGCCCGTCCCAATTCGCGGGCGGCGCATCAGCCCGTGTGATTCTTCACGGAACCGCGCCATCGCCGAAAGCTGAGCAGGTATTGTTGAAGCAAAGGACGGATCTTTGGAAACGCGGCCTCGTCGTCGGGCTAGTGTAACGGGCGATCAGGTGAGGAAGCGTTTCCCGACGTGGAGCAGGGCTCTTATTATGCTTGATGGACCGCTGCAGAGGCGGTCCCGAATCGGAAGGAGAGAGAGAATGAACGGACGTTGGATGCTTGTGTTGGCAGTGGCCCTCTTAGCGGCCTTCGCCACGACAATGATGGCTTCTCCGGTACAGGCGGGTAAACTGGAGGACGCAATCGCAAAGACACCCGCGGGCACTGGGAAAGGCCAGATTGACTCGAAGGCTGCCCCGGGATTCATGGGAATTCCGGGCGCTCCCAAGCCCAACCTCTTGCTCGGTATACTCTGGGGCATTTGGACGGGATGGATCTTTTCAACGGTGGGCGCTTTCGGCGGCATCATGGCCGGGGTGGGCCATATCACAGTATTCGGGCTTGCCGATTACGGGCGAACGTTCAAGGACACGAGTCCGGTACTCAACAAGCTGCTGACCGACTCGATCCGCACAAGCAACCAGTATCTCGTTGGATTGTCGGCATTGATCTCCTCGCTCACCTATTATCGGATGGGCCGATTGGTTTTGCCGCTGGGCCTCTTCCTGGCCGGCGGTGGGATTGCCGGAGCGTATCTCATTCCGGTCTTGACCGCGGGCAAAATCAATCTGAGCGCGTATATCGGCTACTTTGGCATAATCGTATTGGTTATCGGAGGTTTCCTCTTTTACGAGAGCACCGAACGGGGACAAAGGAGCAAGAAAGCTGCAAAAGAGGCGGCCGCAGCATTTGAGCGCGATCACATTAAGAAAGCTCCCGGGGAAAAGGCTGAAGAGATGGCCCGCGGCGTGCACGTGACCCAATGGGCTGCTTCCCGAATTAAATTCACGTTCTACGGAGTGGAATTCTCCTTCAACCCCATTTGGCCGATTATCGGGGGCTTTGTGATTGCGGCTATTTCTTCCTTTATCGGTGTGGGAGGCGGTTTCTTATACGTGCCTTTCCTGACATCGGTCGCGGGTCTGCCCATGTACGTTGTGGCCGGAACGTCGGCCATGGGCGTGTTGGTCAGTATGATCACGTCGATCTTTTCGTACATGTTCGTCAAGGGAGTTCCCGTGGACCTGTTCTTTATCGGCGTGGAACTTATAGGGATCTTTGTCGGTTCCATCGTGGGCCCCATGACGTCCAAATATATTCCGGACATCTGGTTAAAGCGGATCTTTGTGGTTCTGGCTGTTTACGTGGGTGTCGGATATACGACAAAGGGTTTTCTCGGTTATTCGATCTTCCCCGGCATGTAATCGAAAACATGCTTGGGTGATAGCGTTTTAGGACTGGGGCCGGGGTGAACCGGCCCCGTCACTGACTGCGTGAAAATCATCATGGAAATGCACCCCGCGTACCTTGCTGTGGATCCTTACCTGATCTGGATGTACCGGATCACAGGGTACGCTTTTGCGGATTTTATGCTGGGAACTTTTCTCCTGGCCTCCATCGCGCTCATAATGGGAGAACTCACCATTTCCGTGGTCTTCCTCATCACCAGGAAGCGCATCGACAAAGTCACCGACGAAGTCATTCGTTATCAGAACTTGTCGATGGATGCGCTGGAAGCCGGCGAAAAGGCAGCGTACGATGCCGCGAACAAGCTGGCCAACGATGCGTTCGGAAGGTCCTTTTTCATGCAGATTGCGCTTTCCGGGGCATTTCTCTGGCCCATTCCCTTCGCGTTGGTGTGGATGCAGTATCGATTTGCAGACGTGGAGTTCCCACTCCTTTTCTCCGAATACTCACTCGGTTTCCCCGCGGTCTTCATCGCGCTGTACGCGGCCGCGTATCTCATATTCCGGCGAATCAAGTACAGGATCCCCTACTTCAAGAGGATAAAGGCGATCCTCGATTCGTACGACCTACGGCCTCGGAGGGCGAAGACCCTTGCGGACTTAGCCCCAACGGAAGGAGAGCGGGACCTGTCCGGCAAATGACGAGACAACCCAGGTTTCATGAATACGGTCGCGAACCCATGGTTTTGGTGGGACAGGCATCGGACTTGGCAATCATTACCCTTAGCCTGAATGGGGAGTGAGGCATTCACGACCAGAGAATGCTCCAGTAGGAGTTTCACAATAGCAGGCGTTCGTTATTAACCCCTTGAGATGCGGTGAGGTGTTTCGACAATGGAAACAAAAGCATACAGCCAGTGTGAGATGTGTTCTGCACGCTGTCCCATAGAAGTGGTCCTAGACGACGGAGTCGTCTCGACTATATTCGGCAACCCGGCCGTTGGCTCCATAGGAACGCGGCTCTGCGCAAAGGGCGCTGCGGCAAAGTGGTTCCTCAGCGACTCGGAGAAGCCCACGCGCCCCCAGATTCGAGTTGGGCCACGTGGAGAAGGGCAGTGGCGCGACGCGAGCTGGAACGAGGCGTACGCCTATGTCGCGGACAAACTGAAGGCCATTGCCGAGAAATGGGGTCCCCAGAGCATCCTGGTCGGCTATCGCGGCAGCCTCAATAACGAGTTCGTCAAGTCATTCGCCCGCGGTCTGGGCACTCCCAACGACTTTACTCATAACAGCGTATGCCCGCTTTCCTTGCACACTGCGTGTCAGGCGACCTTAGGAGTGGGACGCAAGGCGCTCGGTTTCGATATCGAGAATGCGGAATACGTGGTTCTTTACGGTCGAAACATCTATGAATCCCTGACTGTAGCAGAAGTAAACCAGTTGATGGCCGCAATGGACAATGGAGTCAAGATCGTCACCGTTGACCCTCGAGCGTCTAAAACCGCGGTCAGGTCGTACTACTGGGTCAAGATCAGGCCGGGTGGGGACTGGGCCTTCAACCTGGCACTCATGAACGAGATCATCAAGAGCAACCTGTACGACGAGCATTTCGTGCAGACGTGGGTAAAGGATTTTGATGCGCTGCGCAATTATGTGGAGCCTTACACTCCGGAATGGGCGGAAAAAGAAACCGACGTGGAAGCTGCTACCATTCGACGGCTTGCCCGAGAGTTTGGCGAAGCCAAGCCCAAGGTGATCTTCCACATCGGATGGTTTGCAGCCCGCTACGTGAGCGAATTCCACATGAGGCGCTCCATTCTCTTCTTGAACGCCCTGATGGGGAGTTACGAAGTTGAGGGTGGACTGTTCTTTAAGAAGGGCCTCACGGATGTCGGTAAGAAAGGACTGAAAGAGCTTCCATCCACAATAGAAGCACCCAAGGGAGATCGGTTTGACGGTATTGGCCCGGGCAAGAAGTTCCCCATCGTAGACAAGAGTCAGGGCATTGCCCACATGCTCGTGGAAGCCGCGGAAACCGAGCAACCTTATCCGGTGAAGGCTCTGATTATCTATCGATTCGACCCGATGTATTCAACTCCCGACACCAATGCATTGATCAAGGCGCTGAACAAGTTCGAGTTGGTTGTGGCCATCGATGTGAATTGGAGCAATACCGCATGGTTTGCGGACGTGGTTTTGCCCGAATCCCATTTTCTGGAGCGTGGGGATCCAATCCAAGAACGCAAAGGGCTCAAGCCGATCCTTGCCCTGAGGCGCACCGTGGTGCCACCCCGGTTTGATACGCAGCCCGCGTGGCAGATTTTCAAAGAGCTGGCCGATCGCCTAGGGTTCGGCGAGAAGTTCTTCTACAAAGATATTGATGAATACAACCAGTGGAAGCTTTCCGAAGCCGGAATCGAACTGTCTCAGTTCGGCAAGACCGGAGTGGTCAACCTGGCGAAAGAAAAGATTTGGTACGACCGCGATACGGGCCTCAAGATCAAGACGCCATCCAAAAAGATCGAAGTGATTTCCGCCAAGATGGAAGAAGCAGGGCTGCCGTCGCTGCCGCCCTACGAGCCGATCCAGGTACCCGAAGGCAAGCTTCGGCTCATCATTGGCAGAAACGCGCTGTACACTCAGGGCTCGTTGAGCAACAACAAGTACGTGAAAGAGGTGCTGCCCGACCATCCCATCTGGATCAATAAGAAGGTCGCGGAATTTCTGAGCATCAAAGACGGAGACCTCGTCCTGGTCTCCAGCGACACGGGCTCGGGTACAGCCATTGCCTATACCACGGACGCGATTCACCCTGAAGCCGCGTACTTGCCGCACGCATTCGGCAAGCGGGCGAAGGCCCAGCGGTACGCCTACGCGGTCGGCCTGAGCGATTCGGAGTTGCAGAATTTTGCAACCGACTACGTGGGCGGCAGCGCGGCTATGCAGGAGTGCTTCGTTACCGTGGAGAAGGTAACGAAATAACCAAAACCCCGAGTGCCCATGCTTGGCCTACTGCCGGCGGCGCATACGCTGGCGGAACGACCGCAGCCTCGGCGAGGTTTCATGGGACGGGTTCAAACGGTCAGCAATCGCACCGCAGCGAGTACCAAATGCGGGGCGTGCCCTAGATAAACGGAGGCAATTATGTCGGTATCCCCACATCTGATTCCTATGGAAGAAGGAGATTTGAATCGCCTGCACCTGTACCACGATTCAGAACGCTGTATCGGCTGCTACAGCTGCGAACTTCATTGCAAGATGAAGAACAACCTGCCCATCGGCCCGAGATTGTGCAGAATCATCGAGATCGGTCCCCGGGTAAGGAGCAGCACTCTTCGGATGGACTACCATTTCCTGCCCTGTTTCCATTGCGAGAATCCGTTCTGCGCGCACGTTTGCCCTACCGGAGCGATTCAGAAACGGGCCAAGGACGGCATTGTCTTCGTGGACCAGAGCTTGTGCATCGGTTGTAAGTGCTGCATAGCCGCGTGTCCGTGGGGAGTGCCCCAGTGGAACCCCGAAACCGGCAAGGTCGTCAAGTGCGATTACTGCATGGATCGCGTGGATCGCGGCCTCAAGCCGGCGTGCGTTACCGGATGCCTGACCCAGTGCCTACATTTCGGCCCTGTGCACCAGGCTTCAGACCTCCTGCGAAAAAGGTACGCGGAATCTTTGGAAATGACCGGAAGAGCAACCGGCAGGGTAACAAGATCTTTGTGATTAGACGGCCTGAAGGCACCTTGCACTTACGATCAGGCCGATCACCGGTAGGTCAACAGCGGGCCACACCTGGAAAGACGCCCATCCTACCAACCGCAAAGCCCCATAGGCAGTGACCCGCTGTGACCTCAATTTGTGATTTGAAATATTTCCTGCTTCGGAGCCGAATATGAACGACAACTTATTGTTTCCGCCCGGCCCGGCCGCTGACAGCAGTCATATTGTGTATGACGCGGACGGGCTCAAAAGAGAATCTTCCGCGCCCTGTCAACTCAATTGCCCTGCCGGAATTGATGTCCCGTCCTACATTGCGCTCATTGGTCAGGGTCGTTACGACGAAGCGGTAGAACTCATCCGCGAAGACAATCCCTTTCCCTGGGTCTGCGGGCTGGTGTGCCCGAACCCTTGTGAATCCTGGTGTCAGCGCCGGTACTTGGATAAGGCGCTCTGCGTAAAGGACCTCAAAGGGCTCGCAGCAAAAGTGGTGATGGAGCACGGGACAGGCTACACCATTCCCACACCGAAGGCTGATCTCAAGGAGAAAGTCGCGGTGATCGGCTCCGGTCCCGCGGGCCTGACTGCCGCCTACTTCCTTGCGTGGGAAGGATACAAGGTTACGGTGTTTGAAGCTTTCAACGAACCGGGCGGTATGCTGGTGACCGGGATTCCCGAATACCGTCTCCCAAGAGACTTTGTCCGCAGGGAAGTCGACGCGATTGCGGCAATGGGTGTGGACATAAAGGTGAACACGCCGGTAGGCCAGGACCTTACCCTGAACGATTTGAGAAAGGACGGTTACAAGGCCTTTTTCCTGGGCATCGGCGCGTGGAAGAGCGGCCGACTCGCTATTCCCGGAGAAACCGATTTTCCACAGGTAATCGATGTCCTGACATTCCTGAAAGAAGTCTCTTTCGGCAAGAGGAAGAAGCCGGCGGATAACGTGGCGATTGTGGGAGGAGGCAACGCTGCCATCGACGCGGCGAGAACTTGCGTACGTCTGGGATGCCGAACTGTCAGCATTCTCTACCGTCGCACTCGCTCGGAGATGCCTGCACATTTCGAAGAGATCATCCAAGCTGCAGAAGAAGGAGTGCATTTCCATCAGTTGACGATCCCGGTCGCTATCCACGGGAAGAGGAACAAGCTCGAAGCAATCGAATGCGTTATGGCCACCCTTGGTGAACCTGACGACAGCGGCCGGCGTCGGCCAATCCCCATTGAAGGGTCTGAATACAGGATGCCTGTGGGCGCGGTGATCGCGGCCATCGGCCAGATTCCTCACGTGCAGGATTACCCCGGATTCGGCGAGATCGGGCTTTCACGCAAAGGGACCATAGAAGCACTGCCGATCAGTTGCCAGACGAACATCTCCGACGTGTTCGCCGGTGGCGATGCGGTGAGCGGACCTGCAACGGTCGTTGCGGCCATCGGCGCAGGAAAGAAAGCCGCGTGGGGAATCCACGCGTACTTGAGAGGCGAGCCTTTGGAAATTCGTAAGGTACCTCGCCCGCGACGTATGGTGAAACCGATCCGTATGAACTACCGTGAAAAGGCGTTTATTCAGCGTCAGGAAATACCGCTCATCGATTTGAAGAAGCGGACGACCACCTTCGCGCAGGTTGAGCTTGGGCTGGACGAAAAGGCAGCTCAGGAAGAAGCGCGGCGTTGCCTGCGTTGCGACATATGCGAGCGATGCGGCAAATGCGTGGAAGTCTGCACCGAGAAACTCGGAGTGTCCGCGATAAGATTCTACCACGCGGGCGAGAGTTCACTAGTGCTCAAAGACTATGTGCATGGCTTGCCGCATTGCATCGGATGCGGCGCGTGCGTCAATATCTGTCCAACGGGCGCTCTGCAACTGGAGGACTTGGGAGACGAGCGTCTGCTCCTGATGTGTGGAACCACCATCAATCGCATCAAGATGGAGCAGTGTGAAGGTTGCGGCGTTTATTTCCTCCCGAGAATTTTCATTAAGCATGTGGGCAAAAGCATTGCGGTCCCGGGGTACGAGTTCGACCAGAAGCTCTGCCCGGAGTGCAGGCGTATCTCCCACGCGTGCCACATGTCAGGTGTGGAGCCTGATTTCAAGTCAATTCTGCGAACCGGCCCCAAGTCGATCTATTGATATCGATCTCGTGACGTGACCGCCCTGTGGGCTAGATCGAGCGGGATATGCGGACCTGCAAAGTCAAGTCTTCTTGCCGCCTTGTTCGGGTGCTACAACTAAACCCGTCATCACGTTCCGGAACTGCTATCAATCAACATTGAAGCAGGAGGCGCGCCTGTTTTTGGTGGGACAGGCGTCCCGCCTCTCTATTGCGGCCGAGGCGCTGCTGTCGCAGGCATGACGGGCAAGCCGGCTCCGGACGCCGATCCGGGGATGCCTGTCCCACCAAAGCCGTTGCAGCTATTGTAGGATGTGGTGAGTCACGCGTTCTGCGCGGGACTCACCACATCGATGGCCCCGAAAACCTCGAACGATGCGGTTCCCCGCGAGACGCGAGGTCACCGCATCCTACCAGCCGCGGCTTACGGCGCATCCAGGACTTTGCGCACCGCGGTCAGGAGTTGCTGCATTTCGTAGGGCTTATCGACAAAGGCTTTGGCCGTGGCGGCAACGGTGCTTCGCTCCTGAGTGCCCAGCGAATAGCCACTGGAGATGATCACCTTAACCTTAGGATTGATCTTGAGAAGCTCCTCAAGGCACTTGCTTCCCCCCATTTCAGGCATGATTAGATCCAGGATGACTAAAGAAATGCTCCCCTGCTCATTGGCGTAGATTTCCAGCGCTTCCCTGCCGTTTCTCGCAGTAATCACGGTGTAACCGGAGCGGGCAAGAAGCCTGGAACCGAGGTCGCGTACATGCTCTTCGTCGTCTACCAAGAGGATGGTTTCGGAACCGACCGCGGGGACAGCAGCTTGTTCGAGCTCTTCGGGCTGCTCCGACACTTTCATTACCGGAAGGTAAACCTTGAAAGTGGTGCCCAACCCGGGCTCGCTGTAGCACGTGATCCAACCACCATGTTGTTCCACCAGCCCTTTGGTCAGCGAAAGCCCAAGACCCGTTCCCTTACGTGAATCCCATCCTCTGGTTGTGAAGAATGGATCGAAGATCCGACGCATCGTCTCTTGATCCATGCCTTTGCCCGTGTCCGAAACCGCGAGGAGTACATAGTCTCCGGGTTTGATTCCGAGGTACGATCGACAGTAGTCCTCCTCAAGAGTTGAATTTCTCACTTCAATCGTCAGCCTGCCGCCCTCTGGCATTGCTTCTTTTGCATTCATACACAGGTTCATGATCACCTGCTCAATTTGTCCGGCATCAGCATTGATAATTCCCACCTCTTCCGCCACGATTGTCTCGATCTCGATCATCTTGGGGAGTGTTCTTTTCAGTAGCTTCTCCGTCTCGTGTACTAGGCCACCCACATCCATGGGCTGAGGGTTGATCTCGCCTTGTCTGCTGAATGCGAGAAGCCTTTGAACCATTTCGGCCCCTTTGCGGCCGGTTTGAATTATCTTCTGGAGGTCCTCGTAGCTCGGATCGTCCTCAGTCTTGTCCAGGAGCAGCATCTCGGCATAGCCGTTAATGATGGTGAGCAAGTTGTTGAAATCATGCGCAATGCCTCCGGTCAGCGTTCCGATGGCTTCCATCTTCTGCGCCTGAAGAAGTTGGGCTCTCAAGTCGTCCCGTTCCTGGTCTGCACGCTTTCGTTCGGTGATGTCGAACGCGAAGTGCATGTACAGGTCCTCATCTACCGGAATCCAATGTGCATCCCAGGCGATTCCCTGGGATTCCACTTCCAGCTGCCGGGCCTGTCCGGTCGCCCATACTTCCGGCGCCAGGCACCACGGACAGGGATCCCCGCGCTGCCCCCAGGTGGCGTAGCAGCACGCGCCAGGAACCGCCCCAACTTCTTTCGCGGCCTTGTTGGAAGCAACTATCTCACGAGTGTGCGGTCTCAGAAGCAAAGCGACACAGGGGAACGCGTCCAGAAGAACTTGGCTCAGCCGGGTCTGCTCCTTCAGCTCATGCTCTGCGCGTTTGCGATCTGTTACGTCGAGATTTGTGCCCACGAACCGCAAGGGTTTGCCTTCGCTATCGAATTGGACAACTCTTCCTCTCGACTGGACCCATCTCCATTCTCCGGACTTGGCCTTCATACGATAATCGCACGCGTATGCATCCAGCCGCCCCTGAAGATGCCCATTGAAAGCCTCGGCCACCTGTGGCCAATCATCGGGATGAACCAATGACCTCCAGTGGCGAAGGTCCTCTTGGACCTCTCCATGAGCGTATCCAAGCATTTGCCATGTTTGGCCGCTCCAAACCGCTCTTCCGGTGGGGACGCTCCAATCCCACAAGCCGAGCTCCGACCCTTCGAGGGCGAGTTCCAGTCGCTCCTGAGTCTGTTTGGCACGTTCTTCCGCCTGCCTCTTCTCAGTGATGTCCTCGCCCGAGCTCAGTGACTCAATAATCCCGCCTGCTTCGTCGGTCAGCCATGTGTTGTGCCAGGCTATGAGCCGTTCTTCTCCGGACTTAGTCAATACCGGGTTTTCATAGTATTCCACAGGGTCCGCGTGCCCTCCAATTATTTGCAGGAAGACCGTGTGGACTTGTTTTCGTTCACGTTGAGGAACGAAATTCTCGAACCAATTCTTGCCCAGAATCTCTTCACACGGATAGCCCAGTATTTCGCAGCCCTTCTTGTTGATCAGGTTCACACAACCTGCCTTATCCAGAGCCACAATTATTACTCCCGCAACATCGAGATAACGCCTGAACGCGTCCCTCTCCTTTTGCAGGAGCCGCTGGAGTTCTTCACGTTCGCCGATTTCCCGTTCCAATTGTTCGTTCACTTCCACCAACTCCAATGTCGGTTCATCCACATGCGCTTCCAGTTGATCTGAGCCTTCTTTGAGGGCTTAGGACGAACACATGTCTGCCGACATGGACGTCCATTTCGCCACGAGTCGGGCTGCGGGTCAGGCCTAGGACGGCCGGCCTCCAGTGGCCATACCTGCACGTCGAACCAACACGTTGGTAATTAATATAACAGCTTCCGTCGAATTTTAGCTTACTAAAAACAGAACTTAATATACCCTACATGGATTGACTTCAGCCCTTATCCAATACTTCACGAACAGCCTGAAGCAAATGTCTCGCGTCATAAGGCTTGGTGACGAATCCCTTTGCACCCTGCCCCATAGCATCGATTTCGTGAGCAGTTAACGAATGCCCGCTGGCTATGAGCACACGAGCCGCTGGATTGAGCTCAAGAATCTCTCTGAGACACTGCCTTCCGTCCATTACAGGCATTATCAAGTCGATAACGGTTAGAGAGATCGTCTCGTCCTTCTCGTACAGCTCCAATGCCTGTTTTCCTGAGGATGCCGTCAGAACCGTGTACCCGGCTCGGGCAAGAATCCTCGCCCCCAGTTCCCGGATATGCTCCTCATCGTCCACCAGTAGGATAGTCTCCGTGCCCCGTGGAGGCGCTACAGACTTCTCGGGAGCCGACAGCTCGGTCTTTGTCTCTATCGCGGGGAGATAGATCTTAAACGTCGTGCCCCTCCCCGACTCGCTGTAACAGGTGATCTGCCCTCCATGCTGCTTTACGATGCCATACACCATGGCGAGTCCCAGGCCGGTTCCTTCGCCGGCTTTCTTGGTGGTGAAAAACGGTTCGAAGATGCGTACCAAAGTTTGCTTGTCGATGCCGAGGCCTGAGTCTGACACCGTAAGGAGCACATATTGCCCTGGAGTCACTTCCAGATGCGTATCGCAGTACTCCTGATCCAGCTCCACATTGGCGGTCTCAATAGTCAACGTGCCCCCGTCAGGCATGGCGTCTCTGGCGTTGATGGCAAGATTGAGAAGGACTTGTTCGATCTGAGCGGGATCCGCGTTCACGGGCCGCAGCCCGTCTTGCAGACGGTGCTGAATAGTAATTGTCCTCGGGATGGTACGGGTCAGCAATTTCTCCAGATTATCCACGAGATGGTTCAAACTTGTAGGCCTGAATTCAGGTTCCACCTTCCGGCTGACGGTCAAGAGTCTCTTGACGAGATCTGCTCCTCTCTTCGCGGCATCTCTGATTCTTCCAAGATCAGCAAGGTCGGGATTATCTTCTATCTTGTCGGCCTGCAACAGCTCGGTGTAGCCCATCACCACCTGAAGGATATTGTTGAAGTCGTGCGCGATGCCTCCGGCCAAGTTGCCGACCGCCTCCATCTTTTGAGCCCGGACGAGCTGTTCTTGAAGGCTTTTTGACTTCGTAATGTCGCGAGCAATCTGCACCGCTCCCACGATGTTGTCATTGGAATCCTTCAGCGGCCATACCGTAATTTCAAAGAACCCTCCCAGTTTCTCTTCAAAGCACTCGGACGAATGACCTTTCCCATCGGCAAGCATTTTTGTAAAGGGACAGAACTCCGGAGGCGCTTGCTTGCAGTGGAGCGATTGAAAGCATTGTCCGCCTGCAAGTTCCTCGGGGCTTATTCCCAATATCTCGGCGGTAGCCTTATTCGCCCTTAGTACACGCCGTTGCGAATCTAGAATCATGATTAATTCCGGCACCGCGTCAAAAGTCCGCTGCCATTCGTCCCTCGCCCTGATGACCTCCTCTTCAGCTATCTTACGAGCGGTAATATCCACGAGTGTGCCCGCGACTCTTGTAGGACTACCGTCCTCATCCCTGGTAACGACCTTGCCTCGAGACATGACCCACTTCTCTTGTCCGGATTTGGTGACGATCCTGTACTCTTCTTCATAAGAAGGAGTAACGCCCTCCAAATGTTCTCGAAAAGCCTTGGTGACTCTGAGCCGGTCCGCAGGATGGATGCTCTTTTCCCATAGTTCGATTGTGGGCTTCACTTCATCGATGCCATATCCATATATTTCCGCCGCCCGTTGATCGCGGACTACTTCGCCGGTCTGAGGACTGTAATCCCAAAGCCCCAATTGAGCCCCTTTCAAAGCAAGACCAAGCCTCTCTTCGCTCTCTTGAAGCGCCTGTGTCCGAGCTTGGACCTCTTCGGTGAGATTTGTATGCCAGTCCCCAATCCGTTGGACCATGGAGTTGAACGCCTGCGAGAGGACTTCGAGTTCCCGTGATCCGCCAGTTTGTGCCCGCACGTCGAAGTTCCCTTGGGTCACCTCTTGAGCCGCAGAGGAGAGGTTCTCTACGGGCCTGGCCACCTTGCCCGCCATCCAGGTCGCGGCGATCCCCGTGCCGATGAGACCCACAAAGCCGATCAGAGTCAGGTAAAAGATGTGGTTCCACAGACGAGCGAATACCTCGTCTTCATCCATCTTTACGACCAGGCCCCAACCTTCTTCCGGGGTCACCGGCACGTACCGATAAGCAGCCACGACCGGCACCCCGCGATAATCCGGGGCCAATACGATGCCCTCTTTTCCCCGCGCTGCCAATGCCGCGGGTTTTGCCGTAATGCGGTGCTCCGAAATCTGGGCTTCGGCCGCTCCGAACGGTCGATGCTTCAGAGACATGAGGATCGTCCCGTCATGGTTGACCAACACCATTTCGCCGCTCTGTCCCAGCCCAGCGCCGGTCTGAAACAAGGGGCCGAGAAAAGCATCGACACCGATATACAGTGTTATCGCTCCCGATGCTCGTGGCTCCTTCATTGTGTCTGCTTCAGGAGCAATTACCGTGTGCGACGTCACCAGGTTGGCTGCCCCCGTCACGGTGTCTTTCTTGACTTCCATAGCCAGATCCTGACCCGATCCGACCATGCGTTCTACAAAGGACCGCTCTGGAGAGAGAGTTCCCAGAGCGGCTTCCTCGGTTGAGGCCAAAATCAGGCCTGTAGCCGCGTCGGTGGCCTCTATCTTTCGGAACACCTTGTGAATCTTCATGACCAGGTTCAGGTGCCTGCAAAGCGCATCCGCGGTGGCGTCCCGAAGCAAGTCCTGCCGGATCTCTTCTGCCGACTCCCCACGCTTTGTCTTTTCTTGAACCGACTGCGCGAGCTGTCCGACGGATGACCGCACGAACTCGTCGTTGGACAAACGCCGCACATTATTTTTGCGCTCTTCGAGCCAACGGAGGAGGCCCTCTTTCTTGAGGTCCGCCACGAGGCTAAGGTCCTTGATCGCCTCAGATCGGTCGGCAGCGTACGTGCCCGAATAGCGAGTGAACGGAATGCCCCACATTGTCGCCGCGAACAGAAGCACCAACGTAATTCCGAAAACCAATCCGAAGCCAATCACAAGCTTCCAACGCAAGCGCAACGCGCCGCGCGGAGGCGACTGCCGAGAACCGACCGACATATTCCTTCTCATCAGTCGTCCCCCAGCTCGTACCTGAATTCGTCAACGCGGTATTTCAGCGGACTGGCTAGAATCTCGGTCATGATGGAACGGTCGAGCTTTTTTCTGACGTCCGTCCACACGACCGTCGAAGATATGTTCCCCAAAGACTTTAGGAATTCAAACTCCCTCTCGAGATATCCGCCCGCACGCAAGTCCCGTTCGGGAATCACCAATACAAACTGCATTTGACCGAGTTCTGCGATTGCTGCGGAGCATTTGTCCGGCGACATGACAAGGTTCTCGGTACCTCGCCCTAGGCTTCTCTCGGCTACCCATTTACAGGATCGAGCCAGGTTATTCCTGTCCGCTGTCAGCCATCTTACCGCCCTGATTTCGGCCGCCAAGATTCGGTGCATGGCTTCTGAATGATTAGTCGCGAATTCTCTCGTGAAATAGACCAACCCCAGATGCCGGCTGCGATGAATAGCCGATGCTGTCGGCGCCTTGCTCAAGGCTGCCATCGTGGCAGGTTCCCACGCTGCAAAGGCATCAATGAATCCTCCGGCAAGAGCGTCCGGGAGGTCGGTAACTTCTTGAGGTATCAAGGAAACCTGGTCTTCAGTTACCCCGTCGGAAGCCAGGGCTTCCAGTAGAGTGCGATGCGAGACGGACCCGTACGGGTAACCGATTCGCTTTCCTTTGAGATCCCTTATCAAAAGCTCTCTACTTGCCACGATATGATCGAATCCCTGATGGGTGGCTGCAGGTATGAGGATGTCCAACACGGCCGCGGCTAGGAGTGCGGGCACGTCGCCGACCATCCCTCCCTGAAGGTCCCCCTTCTTGACGAAGAAGGTGATGTCGTCTCCTTTGAGAAATGCATGGAAACGGATGCTTAGCCCAAGCTTACCGAGCTCTTGAGTAAGGATAGCATCGCGGCTCATGACCTCCGCAATGTTTCCAGCAGGCATCCACAAGGGTTGAATCCCGAAGTGAACAGTTCGGCCGGAGTGGTCAAATTGATACTTAGTATAGCTGGTGTGTAGATTCGGAGGCTCGGCAATCTTCTGATCGGTCGGTCTTTTCGTCCCGGTCCAGACGGTCAGGACGACGATCCCGGCAATCGCAGCAACCGCGAGGATGAACGCAACTAACCCTCGTTTCATGCGATACCTCCCCCGTCAGCAATTGTTCGGTCGCTCGGACTGAAAGATCGGGCACAAAGTTCAGTTGTGTGGGGACGATGCCTTCCAGAGAACTGGACGCTCGTCCGTGACGCTGCCCCGCAGCAGCGATTCTCCTCCTCTTGCCTCTGTGCGAAGGCTCACAGACATTCAATACTATAGTAATCTTATCGAGAAGTTGTGGATACTGTCAACCGTAGAATCCACATTGTCGGCTGGACATTTCGTGGCGCTCCACCAAGATCGCCCCCCCGTTCCCCCCAACTGCTTATCGCACGTCGGTGATCAGCATGCCTTTCCGCAATACTCATGCGGGCTCTCAAACTCCAGGCTCTTGCTAGACTTTTGCCAGGGCCTGCTCAAAGTCTGCAATGATGTCGTCGATATGCTCGATGCCTACCGACACTCGAATCATCTCCGGGTGTATGGAGAGCTTCTGACGAGCTTCGTCAGTGAAGGAAATGTACTGAGAAGAGTATGGATGTATCGCGAGAGTCTTGCTGTCCCCGAGATTCGCAAGATGATAGACGAGCTTAAGATTCCTGATGAGACTGAAACAGGCTTTCTGAGTCTCGAGCTCAAAGGTGAGCAGCCCGCCAAAGCCTAGACCGGAAAACTGACGCCTGGCTGTCTCGTGCGACGGACTCGAAGCCAGTCCCGGATAATTGACCCACTTCACTTTCTTGTGGTTGGAGAGATACTCTGCCAGCTTCTGCGCATTCGCCACGTGGCGTTCCATGCGCAGAACAAGGGTATCAAGCCCGATCAACGTGAGGAATGCGTGCATAGGAGCCAGCGTGGTCCCGAAATTGATCTGGATTTCTCGCCATACTTTGTCGAGAAACGGAGCATTCGGCCGTCTCTCTTTCGACAGCTTGAAACCCGCGAATTTGTCCAGCGGCCAGGGAAACTTTCCCGAGTCCACGATGGCGCCGCCAATCGCGGTGCCGTGTCCGTTGAAAAACTTCGTCAAGGAATGGACTACGATGTCTGCCCCGTGCTCAACGGGCCTGAACAGATAGGGAGTAGGAAGGGTATTGTCCACAATAAGCGGCACGGAATGCCGATGCGCGACCTTGGCCAGTTCAGCGATATCGGGAACGTCCATTTTGGGATTCCCGATGGTTTCAACAAAGATCAATTTCGTCTTCTCGGTGATGGCTTGCTCATACTGGGCCAGGTCGATCGATTCCACGAATTTGGTCTTTATGCCGAACCGCGGCAATACATTCGAAAAGAGAATATATGTGGACATGAAGAGGCTGTTGCCCGAGACGATCTCATCGCCTGAATCGGCAATGGCCAACACGCTGTTTGCTACCGCGGCCATGCCGGAGCTCGTCGCGACTGCACCCACGCCGTTCTCAAGCTCAGCGATCTTCTGCTCGATCACCTGGTTGGTTGGGTTGCGTAGACGTTGATAGATAAATCCGGGTTCCTTTCCCGAGAAAACCTCACTAAGCTCTTCCGCGGTATCGAATCTGTGGGCCGCAGTCTGGTATATGGGCGGCAGGGTTGCGCCATGCCAATCCTTGGGTGATTGGCACGCGTGAATCACCTTTGTGTCAAATTTCCACTCGTTCTCACTCATGAAGCTCTCCGTATCATCCAGACCGCTTGTTGGCGGTATCGCCGGGCAATGGAGCAACAAGCCCGGAATCAGCATTCGTGGGACCGGTATCCCCGGATCAAGTCCGGGGCAGGCTTTGCCTGTCATTGCTGGACAGGCGGGACGCCTGTCCCACCAGAATCATGCGCCTTCTCGGACACTTGTTTCGGCAATCGCTATGTGCATCTACCGAGTTCACCAGACTGTAGGGTGTGTAAAGGGCTCCTGTCAATCTGTTTACGAAGCGCCAACGCTCCGCGTAGAGCCGATCCAGTGCCTCTCCTGTTGACGAAGTGAGGCTTTTCATTCAAGATCACGATCGTCGGCTCTGCGACGAACGTGCGCTTGGAGCCGCAATCATTCGGTTGGGGACAGCAGCGTGTCTGAGGAAAAGGCGAAGACTGAAAAGGGCAAACGTCTGTGGTTCAGGGCTCTGCTATTTCTTGCGCCTCGGCTGGTCAGCGGATACTTCCGTCTACTGGATATCACGTGCAAGAAAATCCTGTTGAATCAAGAATACGAAGAAGCGGTGTGCAAGAAGAGACCGTTTGCTTGCGCCTGCTTTCATGGAACCATGCTCTTCCCTGTGTATTACTGTCGGCGCTACCCCGGTGCGGTCATGGTAAGCCGTTCCTGGGACGGTGAGCTGATCGATCGCTGCCTTCGTTACATGGGATACGACACTACCAGAGGCTCGTCTTCGCAGGGAGGCAAGGTAGCCCTTGATGAGCTTATCGACCTGCTGCTAGAAAGGAACTACTGCTCCGGGTTGGCTGTAGATGCGCCCCGTGGGCCTTCTCGGCAGGTGAAAATGGGCATCGTCATGATCGCCAAGCGAACCGGGCAGCCTGTTGTGCCCCTCGTGAGCTGGGCGACTCGCCAGTTTCAGTTCAACTCCTGGGATCGGATGATCCTTCCCCTCCCCTTCAGCACCATCGTGATGGCCTTCGGCAAGCCCACTGAGGTCCCTGACGGTCTGGAACCCGAAGCGTACGAAGAGTATCGGCTACGGATCGAGGCTGAAATGCATCGGGTTTCATCCCAGGCTGAGGAGAAGGTCAGAGAGATCACGGGCAAGTAACCGCACATTTTGAAGAAGCTCTACCTCGACACCAACCTGCAGCTCATGGGTGGGGTCACTCTCATGGTGATCATGGGGGTGTCCAGCATTATGCCTGTGTTGCCCACTCTCATGCGCGAACTGAGTGTTTCGCCTGGCTCCATAGGTCTGATAATCACCGCCTTTACGCTTCCGGGGGTGATTCTGTCACCCGTCGCGGGCGTGCTGGCGGACAGGTTGGGAAGAAAGCGGATTCTGGTCGGGTCACTGGTCGTCTTCGGCGTTTTCGGGGCCGCGTGCTCGTTGGCGCCGGATTTTGAGACCCTACTCTACCTAAGGTTTCTTCAAGGCATCGGAGTCGCGCCCATCGGAGTTCTCAATACCACGGTGATCGGAGACCTTTATGAAGGCGAAGACCGGGTCAGAGCTATGGGCTTTAGCGCCATAGTGCTGAGCGTAGGCACAGCCTCGTTACCAGCGCTCGGCGGCTTCCTCGCGTTGTGGGGCTGGCAGTACGCGTTTTTGCTGCCGCTGTCTTCGCTTGCGCTGGCAATCCTGGTTCAGCTCTTCCTGGACAACCCTGAGCCCCGTGCCACCGTGACATTGAAAGAGTACATGAAGGGCACGTTTTCTGCCATGGCGGCAAGGACCATGGTGGCGCTCTTCGTCATCACCCTGCTCACACACATCATCCTGTACGGGCCGTACGTCACCTACTTGCCTATCCTACTGGAAGAGCGTTTCCTGCTGTCTCCTGCGTATATCGGCCTGATCAGTTCCATCGCTTCTGTTTTCACCGCGCTCGCGTCTTCTCAGGTGGGCCGCCTGGCAGGCCGGTTCCGCAGCATCGCTCTCTTGTGCGCTTCGTCCGTATTGCTCTTCCTTTCCATGGCCGTTGTCCCCTTCCTCTCCAGCCTGTGGGCGTTCGCTTTGCCCGTTGCCCTTCTGGGCGCTTCTATGGGGCTGGGAGCGCCGGTGCGAATTGCCCTTCTTGCGGAGCTTTCACCCATGGACAGCAGAGGCGCAATCATGTCCGTCAATAGCATGTTACTCCGTCTCGGTCAGACCATAGGACCGGTCCTCATGGGGCTGGTCTTCGCTGAAGCGGGCATGGATTGGGTGTACTGGACCGGCACTTTCGCTGCTTTGGCCATGTTCGCGGTGACTTTAGGCATGAGCCGATAATGCCCGCGAAACCGCCGCGGCGCCACGCGGGGAACGTTCCGAACATCTAGTCAGCTCATAATTGCCTTGAACAGGAGATAGAGGAAGATCGTCCAGGAAATGCCTAGCAGCACGGGCTTCCACAGAAAACGATAACTCAGGAGAAAGTCAGCGCAGAAATACTGCCGGGAGACCAACATGCAGAGATGCACCGGCGAGAGCATCATGCCAGTGAACCCGAATCCGAACGCAAGTATCCCATAAGGAATGGCGGACTCGCCTGGAGGAATGAGCGCGACCACCAGCGGAAATGAAGACCCCACAAATCCGACTGCCAGTCCGACTACCATGCCGGCCACAAAGGGGAGCAAAGCCATCATCACAACCGGAGGGATGTGGTACTGAGCAAGGTCCCACCTCACTTGCTCGATTGCTTTGCTCTCGATGAGCATTCCCTTGAATGCCATCACCGCGAAAACAATCATCACTATGGAGGATATTCCCGAGTTGAGTACGGTGTCGCGAAGGTTCGCATATCCTAAGCTGCCACGGTGCATCACCAGGCCGATCGCTGCCACTAATCCCAAGAACAGACTGTTATAGGAGGGCCATTGACCCGCGAACCCGATCAGCAGCCGAGCGCCTTCCACTAGGGCCTGAAGGCCGCCGAATATGAGAATCACTACGGCTATGGGCGTGATCTCAGCCGCGAATGCCGACCATCCTCCTGACCGCGGAACACCTTCAGGCTCGGCAGCAAGCTTAGGGACGCCCGACAGGATAAACAGGACCCCACCAGCCAGCGCACCGATGCTGAGCAGGGATTGGGCCGCAATCACTTTCCAGCCTTCAGGCGCGAACAGGGATGCTGCCAAGATGATTCCAGGGTACAGCGGCCACCAGTATTCCCACACGTGTCGAAACCAGTAATTGATGGCCACCTTAACCTCGGGCCCGACATTTCTCTTTTCCGTGGCGGCTTCCACCATCGGGGCTGAAAAGAGCGCACCACCGGGCATAGGAAGTAACCCGATCAAAGCAGGCATAGCGGCCATTGTGAAGCGTGGGCCTGGGGACACAGCTTGAAAAGAGGACACAATCCTTTTCAGTTGCCCACTCTTCTCTAGAAGCGCGCTGAACACCATGATCAGGATAATTACTGTTACGAGCGAGAGCGTCTGACTGTCGGTCACGTTGTTCCAGATAGTGCCCAGAATCATCCACGGCGTCGCGCCCATCCAGAGCCCGATTGCCACGCTCCCGATAAAAAGACATGCGAAAAGGGGCAAGAATCGACTTAGCAGCAGTATCAATGCGAAAGTAAGCAGTATCTTGGCGAGCGCAGGCAACGAGAGTAAGAACAATAGTCATCTCCACAAGGTTGTATCGAAGCGCATTGAGAATCGCGGCACACTGAGATGGGAAAATGTATCCGCATAGTCGGTCTCATGGACGTGGCCCTTGCGCCGCGAAGGTTCTGCAAGCACGGACGAATCCCGTGGGGGGCGGGGCTCATCCGTGGCGCCATGTATGGAAGCCGGTCTCCACGTCGAGAGCCCGGCATCTCCGACGGAAAGCGTCTTGATATCGCTTTTGCCGGTTATGCCTTGCCGTGCTCGGCCTTCACCTTTTCCCGATCCACGGAACCATCCGGCTTCTTGGGCAGTTCAGGAACAAAGACCACATGTTTGGGCTTTTTGAATCGTGCGATTCGGGACGCGACGAATTCCGTCAGCTCGGCTGCTTCGAGGGCAGCATCCGGCTTAAGCGCGCAGACCGCCTTGATGGCTTCTCCCCAATGGGAATCAGGCACGCCGATCACGCAGGCTTCCTTGACCGCCGCGTGCTCCAGAATGGCGCTCTCGACTTCAGCCGGGTACACGTTCTCTCCTCCCGGCTTGATCAGCTCCTTCTCAGGCGCCCGGCCCTCGAACCATAAATAACCGTCTTCATCAAATCGACCTTTGTCTCCTGTGTGGTGCCGGTCGTGCCGAAACGTGTGTTGCGTGTCCACCGGCAGGTTCCAGTAGCCCCTAAAAACCATGGGCCCCTGCACAACTATTTCGCCTGACTTCCCAGGAGGCAGAATGTTTCCCTGATCGTCTTCGATTGCCACCTCTGCCAGGGGAAACGCCTTTCCCGCTGCGCCCAAGCGCTCTGTGTACGGAGCGGTGGTAACCAGGCCTCCGGTCTCCGTCTGGCCGTAAATTGCCCAGAATGTGGCACCGGTCATATGCTGAAAGGCCTTGACCGTGTCCGGCTGATCCAGCCCAAGTACGTGTCGAAAGCTGGACATGGTCTCGCCTCTATCCGCGGCCTTTTCTACAAGGCTCTTGAGCATGGGAGGAAATTCCCCGAACATCGTCACCTTGTCCTTCGCAATGTGATCCAGAGCTGTCTGCACGTCGAAGCTGGGCAATAGCACATTTGAACCGCCCGCGGTAAACGCGGCAACCATGAGGAGAGCGCCTGCCACGTGGAAGAGGGGCAGTGCCACCAGGTTCACGTCCTGCTCGTTGAGCCCCCACCTCCAGGCCAATTGGAGCCCGGTAATGAGGAGGTTGCGTTGACTGAGGACCGCGCCGCGAGGCTTACCATGTACAGCAGCAGTGTGGATAATGACATAATCGTCATCGCTGGAGACATCGGTATCCGGCCCCGACCATTCCTGCGTCATGAGATCCGCGAAGGACCGGAAGGGACCACCGGCTGGGCCCATGCTGATCGGAATGCTGGGAGATCCTGCGGCCGAGAGGAGCTCACCGGCCACGGGCTGGAATTCGGGGTCCGCGAGCAGCATCGCGGGTGATGTGTCTGAGATCACATACGCGATCTCTTCGGGCTTGAGACGCCAGTTGACGAGCACGAGAACGGCTCCCAGGCGTGCAGCCGCACCGTAGAGATAAACATATTCGAAGCTGTTCTTACCCAGGATGCCCAGTCGGTCGCCCTTCTTGATACCGAGCGCTTTGAGTCCGGCCGAGAGACGGTCCACGTTCTCGAGCAATCCTCTGTGGGTGAGTCTCTGCTCTCCGCTGGTCAGAGCATTTTGCTCGCGGTAAACCCTCCCGTTTCGTCGAATTAGACCGTAGAAAGAGCAGTCGTACAGGCCCATGACGTCCTCCGTACACAGAACTCAGCAAGAATGTGTGTGGATTCATCCCATCTACGACGGCGCCATGTTACCACGCGCAACGCCTGTTGACCAGACGCGCCTGAGCCGAGATTCGTAAGAGCCAAACACGGCCTGATCAGGGTTGACTTTTTGGCACGCTCGCACGTACACTGAAGCGGTCTCTGACCTCGACAACAGGGCTCTGAGACCGGGCTGAAATCCGACTCCCGGCGGCTGCGTCACCGCCGCCACCACCCTTCGGCAGTTTGGGTAAGGGAACCAGTGGCATCATCCTCCTTGGAGATCATTCCTGTGGAGCGCAAGGCCGATCTGACGGCCTTTGTGGAACTCCCGTGGAGAATCTACAAGGATTATCCCCTCTGGGTTCCGCCGCTCAAGAAAGACCTCCTACACCTCCTGGATAGAAAGGAACACCCTTTCTGGCGCACGGCGGAAGGAATCCTCTTTCTTGCTCGACGCGGTTCCGAACCTTTGGGCAGAATCGTTGGAATCATCGACGACACCTTCAACGAATTCCACCATACCCGGATGGGTGCGTGGGGTTTCTTCGAGTGTGTCGAAGACCTTGAAGTGGCCAAAGCTCTATTTGACGCGGTCGAGCAATGGGTGCTCGGCAAGGGGATGACTGTCTTTCGCGGTCCACTCAACCCCTCCACCAATTACGAAGTCGGGATGCTGGTCGAGGGCTTCGATCAAACGCCCGGGTTTCAGATGCCGTACAACCCGCCGTATTATGTTGAGCTTGTGCAGCGGTCGGGATTTCGCAAGGAAAAAGATCTGCTCTCCTTCATAGGGCACAGAGACGGATACCGACCCCCCGAGTGGATCAAGAAGATAGGCGACCGTCTCCTCAACGATCCGCGGACCAAAATCAGAACGATCGACTTGAAGCGTGTCGAAGAAGAACTCCACATCGTGAAGGAACTTTACGACGCGTGCTGGTGGGACAATTGGGGCTTTGTGCCCATGAGGTCCGATGAGTTGCGCGAGGTGGGCCAGAATCTGAAGAAGATTGCGGACGCGAATTTGATCTTCTTTGTGTACTGGGCCGACGAACCGGTGGCCGTTGCCGTGATGGTTCCTGACATAAATCCTCTTTTGAAACGTCTAAACGGTAAGATCGGTCTCGTGGGAATGCTGAAGATACTTCTGTTTCGAAGGGAGGTGGTCGGGGTCCGCGGCCTTCTCCTGGGCATAAAACCCAAGTACAGAAAGATGGGCTTCCCTTTCGTCGCTCTGGACCACTCATGGAAGAGCTTGGCTCAAAGCGGTTATGATTATCTGGAATTGGGATGGACCCTTGAAGATAACGAGGCGATCAATAGTCTGCTTCAGGATTGCGGCGCGAACCCGATTAAGCGGTATAGGATTTTCAGGAAGTGGTTTACAGACCGCTTCTAGGCATGCCAACACCGCGTGAGCGATTGCTTGTCCGATTAAATCTCTGTGCCTATTCCATCAGTATCTCAGCAACCGCCAAGAAAAGATCCGATTCACGGAGCACGCCGATGACCCGGTCTCCTTCATATACCGGTATAACGGTAATCTTGTTCTTGTACATCAGCTTGAGCGCTTCCATGAGGTCCGCATCGGCATTGATGGTACCCCTGATCTTGAGCATTACGTCCTCAACCTTGGTTTCCGCATTCTTGATGACCCGAGCCCGGAAACCGAGTCTGGCCTCGTCCAGATCCGCGGCTCCTGCCTGAGCAAAGGTCATGGAAACACCGAGAGCTTCGAGCTTGGCGGTGATACCTCCAGCAATCTCCGGAATGAGGACTGTCAATATGCTCTTGAAATCGAGGATGCCAACCAGCGTGCCATCGTGGTCCAGCACGAGGATGCTTCGGTGACCCGCCTCCGTGCACTTCCCGTACTCTATCTCACAGTACAGTTTCCGTAGGGTGGGAACAGCTTCTCTAAGAGTATTGCCCGGCGCGGCGACCGCATACTCTTCGATGGGAACAATCAGATCACGCACTTTCTTTGCAATAGGCATGGTAGAATCCCTCCCTCCGGAAATGTATCAATTTGGAAAGCCCCCGTTCGTCACGCTTGGCGGTTTTGTCGAGGATTTGGACGGGCCAAAGCCTGCGCAAGCCGCGGGATCTCAATGGCCTCCTGCTCCAAGAATGCCACTGGCTGCCACTCCCAGAATAACAGCTTCGACCAGTGCAAGGACCGCGTAAAGCCTATCGTTCTGCTTCCAGAGCGTGGGCACTATGGACAGAAAGCACACGATGGTAACGCCCGCCAGCATAGCAATCGGCACGAAGTTCAGGAAGTCAGAGTAGCCGACCAGCTTTAGCCAGGCCCATCCGTGGGGCACATTTGCCGTGCGCAAGTACTCGGAAACGCTCAGCGTCCACAGTTTCGGCACATCGCTCACGGGGAGGTACGTTTTCCAAATTCCCAGCACGTACAGCAGGTACGTGAGGATCAGTATGAGCAGGCCGAAGTACATCCCTTTTTCCAGGATCTTGGCGTACATCAGTTGTTCGGGCCCAGCCTGAAGTGATTTTTCAAAGTCGTCAGTCATTAGATCGAACCTCCGCTTACCTCAGAGCTGCTGCTGAGAGGTCGCAGCACACTAAATGCCAAGTCCCTTCATCAGAGCTCTGATTCCCGCAAACCCCAGCATCCCGATCACGATCCACCGAACCACGCCAGGTTTGGCGAGCTGGAGAAGCCGCACACCCACAAAGGACCCCAGCATGATCCCGATCACGGACGGCACGACCATGAGGGGAATGACGCATCCATTGTTCATGTAGATCCAGGCCGCGGACGTATCGGTAATCGACAAAAGGAACTTACTTGTGGCCACGCTGATCTTGAGCGGGGCACCCATGAGCAGGTTGAGCACAGGCACGTTCGCCCATCCGGCGCCCAGACCGAACATGCCCGCCATAACTCCGATAACGATAAATAGTAGCAATCCCTGTGGAGTCCGATGGATCTTCCAGTCAATGACTTGGCCGCTGCTCGCTTCCTGGTACACACCATAGATACGCAGCGCGGAGGACAGCCGATCCGCGTGCGGCACATCTGGCACCTCGGATTTCTTCGCGGTGAGCATCAAGATACAGATGCCGATGATGGTGACGCCGAGCGCTATCTGTACATATGTCGTGGGGAGCGCCAGGCCGATCATGGCGCCAACGATGGAAAAGGTGGATGCAATGAGCGCGACCGGGACGGCCAATCGCAGACTGGCCAGATTGAGCTTGAGGAGTCCGGGTCCGGCTGCCAGGGCGCCGGCAAGGGCAACCAACAGGCCGCATCCTCGTACAAAATCAAGATGGAATGGGAAGAAACCGCTGATAATAGGCACGAACAGGACGCCGCCCCCTACACCTCCGAGGACCGCAGCCACACCCATCACAAAAGTTACGGCAAGAAGCAATATCGGCCATAGCCACCACGGAGTCGTACTGGAAGCCTCGGCAGGCGTGGCCTCAGCAGTGAGTCCGGGGTCTGCCAGCAGCAGGAGAGCGATCAATCCGATCCATGCAACAATAACCCATCTACCCATACCCTTACACCTCATTATCAGCCCATCATCCGCCATCGGCGCCTGGTTGCCCTCAGGCTGACGGAGCCCACTACATCTCGCCCCGAGTGAGCTCATTCGCGCAGGCTTGCCTCTTCAACGCAGGCCCTTGATCAGGCTGCGGGCAGCAACAAGTCGATGCTACGGCCGTACGGCCTAGAGCGAAGGCAAAGCCCCACGAAAGATTGGGCTACCACCCTTTGGTCGCGATGATTTTGTCGATTTCAGCGCGCCTGATGCGCTCTTCCTGTTCGGCCTTCCTGGCGTATGCTCTCAGAATCTTGCCGGTTAATTCTTCGGTCTCGGTCGGTTTCTTCAGATAGTCGTATGCTCCGAGCTTCAGCCCGTTGATGGCCGTGTCGATGGTCGCATGGCCCGTCAGCATCATCACTTCTATGAGAGGATTAATCTGCTTGATCTCACGCAGTGTCGCGATGCCGTCTTTGCCGGGCATGAGCACGTCCAGGATTACCACGTCCGGCTCCTGCTCCTTTATCTTGGCTAGGGCTTCGTCTCCGCTGAATGCCTTGGTGACCGCAAACCCGCGTGTTTCCAGGCGTTCAGCCAACGGCTCTACGAATTGGGCCTCATCGTCCACCAGCAGCACTTTCACGTTCATAGGCTTTGCTCCACGGAATCACTTGTTTTTTTTCTCTTCGTCCATGATTTCTTGCGCGGTTCGGAAATCGCCCTCTTCCGCAAACGTGGCAGCCACCATGGCATCCTGCATCTTCTTCTTATAAGCGTCCTTGAGCGTCCTAATGAGCTTTTCGATGTCCACCGGCTTCTGGAGGTATGCGAATGCGCCGAGTCGTCGAGCTTCCGCCTCGTCCTTCTCCGAACCATGGCCGGTAAGGATAATCACCTGCACCTGCGGATAGGCCTTCCGGACCCGCTTGAGGACCTCCATGCCGTCTATGCCCGGCATCTTGAGGTCCAGGACCATAACATCCGGGACATCGTCCTTGACGAACTGCAGGGCCTGCTCCCCATTGAGAGCCACATCGGTGTCGAGATCGCGCATTTTCATGCGCTCGGCCAAGGTTTTGACGAAGTCTTCTTCGTCGTCCACCATCAATACTTTGAATTCCTGCATTGTCTCCTCCAGTGAGGGGGGTCCCACCCACTCCTCGGCGCCTTGCGCGGCACCGCCGGGAAGCAAAAATGATTCTCCGGTGGTCTATGATGGTATTCCTGTTTGTTCCAGAGTCGGGGTGATCCGGGCGCAATGTATCAGATACGCACGTAAGCGGTCAAGGTCTTGCCCGGAACAGGCATCGTTGCCGGCCAGAGCGACGCTCCGGCCACGCGCTTGCCAGCCTGACTTCGTAGCCACATTTCCGAACTACTGTTTCGTTCATTTCCACCCTTAGAGGCGTACAACTCCCAATCGGGCCGGAGCACCCACCAGCCCCACGACCTCCAGGAAGGACGGCTCTGCCACCGGCGCGACGCCGTAGTAGACTCGGATACCTTTAAGACCGACCTTGGCGAGAAAGGATTCTTCTCGCGGCGCTGGCTCGAGGATCTCGCGGGCAGCTTCGTGACAATCAGCTTCGGCAAAGGCCGCGGCAGCAAAGGTGCGGTTCAGAGTCTCCATCAAACCGACACGTTGCCGTGCCTCTCGCGGCTTCAACCCCACCAGTGCCAGCGCGGTTTCCCTTTCACCGGCTTCGGCAAAAGCCACGGCCGCAAACCAGTATTCGAGTTTTCTCAGCCATGACGTCATGGTTTGCTCCTTCATTCGATAAGAAGCCCTACGGTAGAGACATCGTCTAGTTGTGTGTTTCTGTGCAAGAACTCTCACTTAATTATCCGACAGGAGCGCCACGAAGGCAAGCGCAGGCGCCGCATAGTCCTGTGAAGCCGGCAAGCGGCTCTACATCTTATGTTCTGCATCCACAGGCAGCACCAAGCGTATGAGCGGATCCTCCTGGCCCAATAGTATGCTGCCTCCCAGGGTTCCGGCCAGTTCCTTCAGGCTCGACCATTGAGGCGCTCCCGAGGCGTCTTTCAATCTTTGGCGTGCTTCGGCCGAGACCTTGTCGGTCGAGAATTCAACCGCGGCAGTTCCCGGGTCCAACTGAAGCGCCTCCAGCCGCATAGTGGCTCCTGATTCCAGCACATCCAGAAGGACATCGATGCACTGAAATATCAGCATCTGGGCCTTCAGGGGATCACTAACAATGGTAATGGTCTGATTCTGCTGGGCAGCTTCGAGCGAGATTTCCTTTAACTTGGCAAGACGCCGGCTAAGATACACGATCTGAGATACGGTTAGGTTAAGCTCAAATGTTCCGATTGTCTCATCCGGGCTGTGGGCGAACCGATTGAGGTATTCGCTCAGGTCGACCCCACGCTGCACCTGGTCACGTATGCTTTCGAGAGATCGAAACATCTTCTCCGAAGACGGAATGGAATCCTTGTCCAAGCGGGCAAGAATGTCCTGGATCAGTCCCACGTATTCCTTGATGATCGCGAGGACGTTCTTCATTTCGTGAGTCGCATTTGCCGTGATGCGGCCCATGAACGCCGTTTCTCGCATCTCCATTGGGGCCATTACGCGCCTCCCCGCGAAGCTGCCAGAGCAGCTCGCATCCGGCTAATCAGATCTTCTATGGCCAGCGGCTTCATAAGATAATCGAAGGCACCCAGCCGCATCCCCTCAATACCTTCCCGCGTCCCGCCAATGCCGGTTAAGAGAATCACAGGAATATGCGGATGCTCGCTTCTGACGCGACGCAACACCTCCAAGCCGCTGAGGCCGGGCATCATCACGTCCAGAACGACCAATTGAGGCGGATCCTCGCTAATCGATTTCAGGGCTTGTTCACCATCGCCGGCCGTGCCGGTCTCGATGCCTCTCATACGGAGCCTTTCCGCAAGCGTGGACACGAATTCCTCTTCGTCGTCCACCAGGAGCACTTTGAGGCCTTCCATCCTATTTCTCCGATCTCTCCCGGGGCTTCTTCGGCAAGTACACCATGAATCGAGTGCCCTGCCCTACTTTGCTCTGGACTTCAATATCTCCCCCAAGCTTTTTCACGATCCCGTACGTTATGGACAGGCCGAGACCGCTCCCCGCGCCCTTCTTTGTGGTATAGAACGGTTCGTAGATGTGTTTGAGCGTCTCTTCCGACATACCGCATCCGTTGTCGATGAATGTCACGCCGACGGTGTCAATGTCCTTTTCCCAAGTCGCAATCCCAACCCGCCCTCCATCATCCACCGCAGCGAACGAGTTGTTGAGTATATTCAAGAAGACCTGCTGCAACTGACCTCGATCGGATGCAATGCGTGGAAGATGCGCTGCCAGGTCCAGCTCGAGCCGAATGTTTCGATAGAGCGCTTCTTTTTCGAGGAAACCGGCGGTCTCCTTCACCACTTGGTTGAGGTCCAATATCTCGATCTCCACATCCATCCTTTTGGCAAACCCCAGCAGACGGTGTGTGATTGCACGACACCGCTCCACGGCCTGGATAATGGCCTCCACCTGGCTGAGAAACTTCTCTTTGTCAGGGAAATTCTGGGTGAACTCTATAAGATCTTTCATAAGGCCGGCTTTCTCATTGATCACTGCCATGGGGTTGTTCACCTCATGCGCCACACCCGCGGCCAATCTCCCGATGGAACTGAGCTTGTGGGAGTGTTGCATTTCTCGCAAAGCAAGCTCCCTCTTGCGATCGCTCTCCTCCAGCCGATCCACCAGCATTCTGGTAAGCCTGAGAATGACCCCCACAATGACAACTACACTTATCAGGAAGACGATTAGGAGTTCGCTCTTGAGCGTATACCAGGCTCTAAGCACTTCCGCCTTGGGCTTGACCACCATGAGAACAAAATTTGATTGGGCAAAGTACGTATATGCAATCAGTACGTCCCGCCCTTTAGCATCCGTCTCATCGATCACATTCGATTCGTGGCTCAATGGTGGTACTACACCTGGGAATGAGTCCAGCACTTTGCCATAGAACTTCGAGTTTGTTTGAAGCACTCCCTGAGGGTTTATGAGAAAAGCGTCGCTCTGCGGATCCAGGCCCATGGACGCAATGAGATCGTCGAATCGTCCTGTGTCTATGGTCGCTCGTACAATCCAACTTCTGCCGGAAGACGGCTCGATATGCTTCACCGCGATTACGATGTGCGGGAACCGTCGATATCCAAGAAACACGTCGCTGATATAGACATCCGAGACCTTCAGGTGCTGAAACCAATCTTGTTCCGAATAGTCCTTGCCTTTGAGTTCGTACGGTCCAGCATAGCTTACCTGTAATCCGTTGGAATCGATAACCCCCAGATCGACGAACCCGCGAAATTCTTGCTTAAGGACACGGAATATTCGATTCAACTTGTTCTCGTCCGCCAGGTCTTCGTACGAATACGCGGACGCCACGAACCGCACCGTTGATAAACGCCCGGCCAGAAAGAGCTCAAATGAGTGCTTGGTCTTGTTCACCAGCGCCTTCATGGGCGAGACGATTTCACTTTTCAGTGCCGACTGATATTGGTGATAATTAATAAGCGCCATAAGACACAGTGGAATTATAGTTATGAGCAGCATCAGGACAGTAATGTCTGTGCGCAGCGCGCGGTATCGCGCGGGAGACGGCTCCTCGTCCGAAACGTCGAGAAATCGACGAAAAATACCTCTGAGACCTTTCTTCGCGTCCATGATCTCCTCGGAGGTCTAACCGACAATCGGCACAAACCGCGTCGCTGCTGACCGCTCTCGACACGCTCGGAACGGATTATGAACCCTTTCTCGGCAGAAGTTAAGGAGGAACTTCTCCAGGCCGCTTCGGGCCACTCCCACGGCCATGTGCCCCTTTCGGCTAAAGCTGCCACGCGCCCTAGGATTCGGTCAGGTCTCAAGGTCGATTAGGCTCACTTATGCGCACCTTGACCCAGGAGTGTGACGTCTGATAGCAAGGTGCTGAGCGACCTTCTAGTATGTGGTCCCGCAAATAACCTCCGTAACCGGCCGCGAGGGTCCATCCGAGAGTTATGATCGGCCGGAGGAGCACCGAATTTGTCATTGCGAGCGAAACGAAGCAATCTCAATTGGTTGCACCATAAGTGCCTGAGATTGCTTCGTCGCTTCACTCCTCGCAATGACATCGTGTGGCGCCAGGGTTGTGATGGCTATTTGCGGGACGCGACACTAGGGACTCTCCGAGCGAAAACTGTCTCGTCGGGAGGAAACTTACATGGATGAATCAGGGGCGTTTGTGGAAACGTTCGTACTCGAGCCCAAGAGCGAAGGCATTCTCTCAGGGCTGCGTTTCGCCGCGAAGGACTTGATCGACATTGCCGGTCACAAGACCTCATGCGGAAACCCCACCTGGCGAGACACGCATCCTGAAGCGGTTGTCAATGCAGTCTGCGTAGACCAGTTGCTCTTCGCGGGCGTGACATGTGCTGGGAAGACCGTGACGGACGAGCTCGCGTTTGCACTGATCGGGGAAAACTTTTTCTACGGAACGCCCCTGAACCCTAAGGCTCCCGATCGTGTCCCCGGAGGCTCGTCCAGCGGTTCTGCCTCTGCGGTAGCTTGTGGCCTGGTCGACTTCGCGCTCGGTACGGATACAGGCGGTTCCGTGCGGGTGCCTGCGAGCAACTGCGGGATCTTCGGGTACCGCCCGACTCATGGCGCGATCTCAGTTGCCGGAGTCAATCCATTTGCGCCTGGCTTCGATACTGTTGGGGTGCTGGCACAAAGCCCGGACGTGCTCGCTCGGGCCGCGTCGGTCCTCGTGGGGTGCGATGTTCCGGCGCGAGTGGATGTGGGTACGATCCATCTGCTTGAAGACGCATTCTCCATAATCGATCCCGATGTGAGAGAGGCTCTTTCGCGGCCGCTCAGACTTATGGAGGGGCTTTTCCCAAGTCGCGTGCAGACTGCCCGCCTGGAAGAAATCGTGCAAGAAGGCGCTGGTAGAGGACTTAGGAACTGGTACGAAACGTATGGAGCGATTCAGTGGGCCGAAATCTGGAGCTGCCTGGGATCGTGGGTAGAATCGGCAAAACCCCAATTCGGGCCCACGATCGCCAAGAGCTTCGAGCTTGTGAAGAATTACGACCGAAAAGGCCTGGAGGAGGCCATCCGGCGGCGTGAGCGTTACTATCAGGCTCTGAGGGAATTCCTGGGACCCGCGGATCTGTTGTGCCTGCCCACCGCTCCTACCCCTGCCCCGTTGAAAGGGTCTGTGGGGCATGATCGTACGACGGGGGATTACTACCCTCGAGCACTTTCGTTGACGGCAGTGGCAGGAATCTGCCGTCTGCCGCAGGTTTCACTGCCACTCGCAGACGTGAATGGAATACCAGTAGGGCTGTCACTCGTAGCAGCTCACGGCTGCGATGGGTTCTTGCTGGCGGTGGTCGAGTCAATTCGTCCTGAATGAATGGATCCGTCCTGGACCAATTAGTAGGATGCAGTGGCCTCGCGTGCCGCGCTGGAATCGTATTCTACTCACTGCACGCTGGAATAGATCAACAGGCTGGGAGGTTGTTGAACCTGATTTCGGTGGGACAGGCGTCCCGCCTGTCTATTTGGACCGCAGTGCTGCTCGCGTAAGCATGACAGGCAGGATGCCTGTCCCACCAGAGCCGGGTTAGGATCACCATCGAGAACACTATACCGGTTGGCAAAATTCATGGCTTCTCGGACAGCCCGCGCTTGAAGGAAACCGGTAGGGGCCGGCGTCCCCCGGATCAGGTCCGGGGCAGGCGCTGCCGGCCCGAGCTGGTTGATATTTTTAAGAAAAATGTGCCCGCACGGAGGCCGGCACCTACCAAAGCCCAAGCGGCAATCGGACATTGTTTTGGCACTTGCTATAAAATGAGCGGACATATTCCCGCGAGAAGAAACTTGTGAGGATGCGAGTGTCAGGCGGAGGGAAGGAACATGGTGAAGGTGCTTCCTTTTCCGGGGGAACTGGTAACCTCAATGCGACCGTGATGCGCATTGACCACATGCCGCACAATGGCGAGCCCCAGGCCGCTCCCCGGCTTGGCTTGACGGTGCGGCTCCTCGACCTGGTAGAATCGCTCGAATATTCGCTCCAGGTGCTCTCTGGGGATGCCACATCCTTGATCCGAAACCGTGATGGCGGTCTCACCGTTTTGGCGGCGTGCACGGATCGTTACTGATGAGCCTTTTTCACTGAACCTGATCGCGTTATCCACCAGGTGCATTGCCGCCTGTTCGAGCAAGGACGCATTGATCGCGGCAATGAGGCCTTCCTCGCATTCGACATTGAGCCCGATTCCTCTTTCCGATGCTTGCCCCCGACAAACACGAACCGCGGATTCGACCACCTTGCCGACCTCCCCGCGATGCAGCTCCACTTCGCCTTTTTCTGTGTCTCGCTCAATCCTCGCGAGGGTGAGCAGGTCCTCTATGATGACATTGAGGCGGTCCGTTTGAGTGATAACGGTGTCCAGCAACTGGGTTGCGCTCTCCGGATCACGAATAGAGCCCTCCTTGAGCTTGTCCAGGAAGCCCTGGATGAGAATTATCGGCCTTCGCAGCTCACGCGAGACATTGGCCACGAAATCTCTGCGTATCCGCTCCAACTTCTTGATGTTAGTTACGTCGTTTAGGACAATAAGCATCCCGATCTGTTGGTCGCCAACGCCTCGCAACGGGGTTCCGTTCGCCTGGAGCACCAGCCCCGCGCCCTTGACGATGGTTAGTTCATCCTCCACGTGCTGTCCGGCTACGAGGGCTTTCTCCACAAATTGGCCCAGGCTCCGAATACGGATCACTTCACCGAGGCGCCGACCAACAACTTTAGCCGTCTCTATCCCGAACAAGCGCTCCGCCGCTCTGTTGGCCCGGAGAATTCGCTCGTCGGGATCGACTAACAGCACTGCCTCCACCATGGCGCCCAGAACTGCTTCCAGTTCGTTCCTCTGCTCGGTTAGAAGGGTCACGCGATCATGCAACTGAGCCGCCATGCTGTTGAGAGCATCTGCCAGGTCCGCAAGCTCGTCGTCTCCGGACGCGTTCAGCCGATATTCCAGATCGCCTGCGGCAAAGAGTTGAGCCCCTTCCTTCATTCTTGAGATCGGCCGATTGATGCTGCGGGATACCTGGAATGCAATCGCCGCGGCGAGCAGTGCGACAATCAGCCCCACCACGGTTACGTTGATATAAGCCGGTCTCAGGCTTCCAGCCAGTCCCTTCACGGCTTTGGAAACGCGTACGATGCCAAGCAAACGCCCCTGCTGAGAAAGCGGCGTAGCTACGTAGATCATAGTCTGGTTCAGGGTGAAGCTGTATCGTGAGGAGACACCCGTTTTGCCGCTCGTGGCTTCTATCACTTCGGACCTGGCCGAGTGATCTTCCATTCGGTTAGGGTCATCCTCAGAATCGGCCAGCACTTTGCCGGCAGGAGAAATCACCGTTATTCGGGTTTCGATTTGTTTGCCGACCTGCTTGCAGAGCGAATCAATGGTAGCATTATCTCCGGAGCGGAGGGACGGTCCGATCAGTTCGGAGACTAGGGTCGATTGAGATTTGAGCTGCGCCACCGTCTGCTGAAAGACCAGGTCTTCAAGCTCGTGGGTGACGTACCACCACATGGCAGAGACAGAGATCAGGATGACAGCCAAGTAATAGGGAAAAAGCCGCCACAGCAGCTTGGGCTGTCTCTTCAATCCTCGATCCTTCTTTACTACCGGGCAATCATAGCCCTCATCATGTCCGCTGCATTCTCGAGATGATCTGCGATATCGCCTGTAGTTTCAACCAGGCGCATCATGAGAAAGAAGGTCTTAGGCGGTAGTCCTTCGTCTGCGCAGAGTCGGATGTAGATGGTCCGTTCCAATTCGTCCGACTCTTTTTCTCGGAAGCGTATCTCCCGGATGATATCTTTGACTGCCTGCCTGTCCTCTTCGAGACGACTCTCAAAGTATTTGTGGCCGCGAAGGACCATTTCCGGGAGTAGGCCGAGATAATCCCCCACTTCCTTGACCAGAACCATGTAGTCGCGCTGGATACCTTCGGGTAGACAAAACGAATAGTACGACATCCAGTAGAGCGCGTTCTTCACACAATCCACCACCTTGTCTGCTTCTCGGAGGAAAGAGAAGAACACGAACTTGTCCGTGGGCATGATTATGGATGCCGGGAGGTGCGCGCGTATGTTGCGCTTGATCTTGTCTGCATCCGCCTCAATATCCCGAATCTCCTCTTTGAGAAGCTCGAACTCAACCCGGTCGCCTTCAAAATAGTCTTCGACCGCTTTCACAAATATCGGACCACATTGCGCTACCTTCACCGCATGTTTGAAGGTGTTCTGCAGAGGAGATCGCCGAAACAGACTGCTCAGTACAAATCTCATGATACACCACCCTATGGGATTCAGCTCAATAACGCAATCAACGCAAGGTAAATGACCGCCGAAGTCGCGGCAGCGACCGGAACGGTGATAAGCCAATAGACGAAGATGTGCACCAAGGTCCCCACATCCAGCAGGCCCTGGAGCCCTCGGGCCAATCCCACCCCTACGAACGCTCCCACCGCTGCATGGGTAGTGGAGACTGGGAGCCCCATCATCGAAGCCACCAGAATGACAGTAGCGGCCGAGAACTCAACCGTGAAGCCGCGCACACTAGTCAATTCGGTGATCTTGGATCCCATAGTCTCAATCACCCGGTAACCCCAGGTCACTATTCCCACGCAAATCATCATGCCGCCAAATGCGAGTAACGCAACCGGTACTGGCGCTTGCTCAGCCATCGAGCCCGTGGAATAGATGAAATATATCCCTGCCAGAGGTCCCATGGCATTCGCCACGTCGTTCGCTCCGGTCCCGAAAGAGACGTAACATGATGTCATAACTTGCAAGTACCGGAAGACCTGCTCAGGGACCGAAAATTCTCCCTTGCGCAGCTTGGATTTGAGGATTCCCCGGCAAATCACGTAGCCGGCCAGCGCAGCAATACCCGGAATGATCGCGGCTTCCACGCCCTTAATGCCGAGCTTGTGACCAAGAGGAGTTTCCAGGAAAAGAGAGAGTGTCACGATGAACACGGTTGCCGCGACCAAGAAAGGGCTCGTGATGGCGGTACCTTGCGCCGAATCCATTCTAGATAAGATAGTACGATCGATGAATTTGAAGATGAAGAAGGCGGCTAGACCACTCAAGATCGGGGTAAGGGTCCAGGATATGAAGATGGACACAACCTGACCCCAATGAACGACCTTGGGGCCACCAGCGACCAAACCAACGCCTATCATGGCTCCAACTATGGAATGGGTTGTGGATACCGGCAGATTCCTGTACGTGGAAAGGCACACCCAAAGGGCCGCGGCGAGCAGGGCCGACAGCAGGCCCATCCAGATGAGCTTGGGGTCTGATATGGCGCCTGCGTCGATGATGCCTTTGCGAATCGTCTGGGACACGTGGGAACCCACAAATGTGGCTCCCAGAAACGTCAAAATCGTTGCCAATACCAAAGCCTGCTTCAGCGTGAGGACCTTGGCGCCCACGGCCGACGCCATCGCGTTGGAGCAATCATTGGCCCCGATGTTCCAGGCCATGTAGGCCCCGGCAACTACACTCAGAATGAGTAAGGTTAATTCAGGAGTCATAGATCACACGCAAAGCAAGATTCTTCACGAGCCCACTGGGGAGGGCACATGAATAACCTGGAACCCTCCTTGTAAAGCCACTCTGCACCGGAAAGGGGACTGGTCTTTGCTCGCAGGAGTTTCCTCTTGACGGCTCTCGGAGCCGGAAACGGTAGACCATGCAGTGACGTGATGCAGGGGTTTCTTAACGGGAATCTAACACAAGGCCCGTCAGGGTCAAAGACGAAAATGGGTACCTCCCCGAGCCTTTTGGGAGGCCGATCGCGACCGCTTATGCAATTTTCAAGCGGGCTTTCTTGCTACGCAGAAAATGGAGAGGCCGAAGGGCAGTCTGAAGCCGCGCTGGATGAGCGCGTTCTCCGCGATGAGGATGGAGGTCAGTGCTGAATTGATCGGCCCCGGTAGGGGTTGCACGTCTGAACGGATCTCTGCGTTCCGGCTGGGGAGCAAACGCTTCAGGATTCGCACCGCGGCCGCGGCAGGAAAGAGAGCCGTATTCCGGTACGTGCCTAAAACGATAGCAAAACCCTTCTTTTCGAGCATGGAACGCAGCTCCGAGAGGCGAAACCGGTGTCGCGTGTGAATCGCAATATCGTGAGTGCTGCGAAGGAAGTTGTACGCGGGAAGGTTGAGAATAAGCACCCCTCCGGGCTTCAAGACCCGGTACATCTCGCCGAACGAAGCAAACGCGTCATCCGGGTCCAGGCAATAGGCCACGTCCAGTGAAGTGATCGCGTCGAACGTGTGGCTCTGAAAGGGGATCTCACAGATCGATGCTTGGGCCAAACTGGCAAAACCTCGAACTCTGCACCAGTTCACCGCTTCGGATGAGAGATCGATCCCCACCACGTGACCGGGCCGTTCAAACAATTGGTGCAAAAACCCACCCGTCCCACATCCCGCGTCCAGGATCTTCGCAGGACGATTCGCGGGCACATGCCTAGCCAGGACTTTCAACACGAGCCTATGGAGACCCACGTACCACCAGTACCGACCTTCCACGTGGTACATGGTTTCATATTCATGTTGCTCCATGCTGCTCCTGTTTCGCGTCGTCCCGATCGAGCACGCTCCGAACCACGAATTGAGGCTGCCGATTGGCATTCAGCAGCGTTCGACCGATGTACTCGCCCATCAATCCCAGGATGCACAACTGGAGACCGGAGAACAGCAGGATCAGAAGGGCCAGTGACGCCCACCCAGCACTCAGGTCAGGTTGGAGGAGCTTTTCCACCACGACGAGAACCGCTGTGATGGCCGCAACCAAGCTCACCGCCACTCCCAGCAAAAAACTGACCCGCAACGGCATCACCGAAAAGTTCACGAACATGCTTAACCAAAGCCGAATCAGTTTCCGTACCGTGTATCCAGATCTGCCTTCCCGCCGCATCTCGTGCCGGACCAGCACTTTCCCTATCCTGTCCGTGCATCGGAGCACAAGCCCGTCGATGTACGGCGACGGCCCTTGGTACTTGATGATTTCATTAATCAGGAATCGGTTCAGGCATTTGAAGCTCGAAAGATAAAGGTCTCTAGGCTTATCGAGCATAAAATTGGCCATCCAGCCGTTCAACTGGCTGCCCAAGTTCCGTAGCCAGTGATGTCTTTTTGCCTCGTAATAGCTGTAAACCACGTCAAATCCGCCTTGTTCGGCCTCCTGTACGAGGCGCATGACCTCCTCCGGCGGATTCTGGAAATCGTCGTCCATGATTACTGCGTAATCGCCGTCGCAATGGGTCAGCCCTGCCATCACCGCGTTGTGCTCCCCGAAGTTGCGTGCCAGATTCACGTATCGCACCTTATCCGGGTACTTTCGGAAGATCTCACGGCAGATTTCATGGCTATTGTCCGGACTGCCGTCGTTGACCAGCACAATCTGGAGATCGGTATCGGTCAGTTCGGCTATGAGTCTGTCCACGAGACGACCGATGCTTTTCGCGCCGTTGTAAACCGGAATCACAACACTAACGAGCATGGAAAACTCCTGCTGGGTTTTCGACTCCGAAGTAAATGCATCTCATGGTGTGGATCATCAGAAGCAAGCGTAATTCCGGCACAAAGCGCTGTCAAGAGCCAGGACTTTGCACCAATTAGCCCTCAGTTACATGGGCAGAAGAGGCTGAAAACGGTTGGGCTTGAGGTAAATGCCATAAACCAACCTCGTCACTCCGGCGAAAGCCGGGGGCCAGTCTGGCGCGGAACGCAGGATTAGAGATTCTGGATTCCGGCTTCCGCCGGAATGACGGAGAGAGACCTTCTGCCTGTTGCATCGAGCCTCACGTAACTGAACGGATACATTCAGCAACTCGTCGCGTATGGCCCACCACAAGTCGTAGTGGAGCAATTCATTGCGCCCATCAAGGGCTCATCGCGTAAGGAAATCCACTATCAGCTTGTTAACTTCTTCAGGCTTTTCGAACACCACGCCGTGGCCGGCATCCTGAACCGTTTTCAAAGTAGCGGCAGGCATCGCTGCCTGGACTCGCTTCGAGTTTTCTATGGGGATGGTCTTGTCCGCGCTGCCCCAGATTAGCAGCGTCGGAGTTCGGCGCTGTCCAACGCTCTGATATTCAGCGCTAAGATCCTGGAGCGGGTAGTTTCGCAGCATTGACGAGAGCGCGGGCAGATATCCGGCATAGCTGAGCTGATCCAGAAGCTTTTGTTCCAGCTCCTTGATCATCGCAGGGTCCTTGACTGCTTGCCGCGATTCGGACAAAAGCACTCGCTTGCCAAAAACCGTCATGATCCAATCGCCGATCAGCGGCGCACGAACAAGCTTCGCGGTAAAGGGGAGATGCACCGGAGTGCCTGCCGGAGCCACAAGCACGAGCTTGCGCACTCGTTCCGGGTGCCGAGCCGCAAACACGACTGAAATGGCTCCACCCTGTGATAGCCCTACCAGGTCCACCGGCCCGTTTACTTTGAGTCCATCGAGTAGCTCTAGGAGCTGACGATCATAAAGATCCACTCCATAGGTTGTGTGCGGACGATCGGAATACCCGCGGCCGAAGTTGTCATAGCGAATTACGCGTAAACCTGCGGCTGCAAGCGCATCAACGTTCCTGTCCCACACGTATTTTGCGATGGTAGCCCCATGCACCAGAACCACGACTCGGCCGTCTGCCGGGCCCCGTGATTCGCAGCAGGCATGACCCTCCGTCAGCTTCACGAATGACCCCGGAAGTTTCGCACGGGTTTCCGGAGTCAGCTCTTTTAGGTCTCGCTGAGCCAGCCAGTATGGCACGAGCAAAAGGATTGCGATTCCCACCACTACGATTGCCAGCCAGAGCAGTTTGGACACTGGTTTCTCCTCTAACGATTTGTATAGCTATTTGTAGCGTACGGCACTTCACGTTACGCCAAAGCTCACCCTCCCCCTACCCCCTCCCATCGAGGGAGGGGATTTCAAAAATCCTCTCCCCTTGTGGGGCAGGCTTTCCAGCCTGCCGGCGGCCTGGAAAGGCCGCCCCACAAAGAGGGCAGGGTGAGGGGGATTGCGGCCGCACCCTGATGCGTCGCACGCAATCCAGCTGGCCAGGTCATGCAGACCTGGCGGGCTCTAGCCGCAGGGTCGATTCTGTGGCACGGGTCACCGCATCCGCGGACCACGGTATGGGCACACCTTCTCCCCGTTTCCAGTACGCCAACAGGTCTGCATAGTGCGGGGACAAGGGGTTCCCTGACTGACCGCCAGGCAAAGAGAACGAATTCTCGTCCCAGTTTCCCACGTCAAGCACCATTCGCAGCGAAGCTATCACGATGGGGTTAACTGTGGGCTCCAAAATCGGGGCTGATGCATTGCTCACGGTGTTGGCATCTCCACCCCAGGGAAATGGCCCCAGGTTGAAGATCTTGTCAAGCGGCCGTTGATCGCCAAATGCGTGCTTGAGCGTCAGCCGCCTCACTTGGCCCCAGGCCCAACCTGAGCTTGCGCTCCCGAAGCGTTCTCTCAACCGCTTCGTGGCGGTGGCCAGGGCGTCCTCCATCTCTTCGGGCCAAGAGCGTTTGAACCATCCATCCGGCTGTTCCCTGACCAGGCGCACCAGATGGCCCACGCGGCGGAACGCAATCATGGAAGATCCCGCTAGAGTCGCGAAAGTCTTGCCCATGGCCCAATCTGCGGCACGGGGGGCCTTGGCACGAACAACCCGGTCAATCATTTCGCACACAAAAAACTCAAAGACCGTGGCAGGGACCGAGTCTGCCGACAAGATGCCGTCCCAGCCCTTCAGAAGATCGAGGGCTTGCCGTGCTTCAGCGCTCTTCGCAGGAATGCCGAGGACGATATCTCGCAGCTCAGCCCACGGGACCGATTCCGCGTCCATTTGCATGTTCCGTGTGCTTTTCAGATCCCAGTCATTGCGGCTGGAAAGAAGGGCATCTATTCGGGACAATCTGTATCCGTCCAGCCAATCGATTCCCAGGAAGGGCCCTTGTCCGGACGGCACTGGTTGCGTGTTGGCAGTGCCGATAAAGCCCATCTCCGGATTCAGGCAATAGGGCATATTCTCAAACGGAACCGGATCCTCATGCCAGCCGCAGTCGGGGTCCCACCCGGGCAGAGGGATCGTGCCGCACCCTTTCTTGCGTCGAGGAGAGATGCCCACCAACTGCCAGCCCACGTCTCCCGTTGCGTCTGCGAAGACCATATTTTGCGACAGACTGAACCAGTCCTTGAATGCGCTTCGGAATTCCTCAAAATCCCTGGCCCTGTAAAGCCCCAGGAAATCGCTATTGGGCCACGTATCGAGCCAGGTGGCACGCAGCGAAATCGCTCCCAGCTCGCCTTCCAGCGCAGGGCTGATGATCGGACCTCTCGCGGTCTCGATCACCCGCTCTTCCACGTCGGGCTTCCCTTTTACCTTTATCTTCTCCACCCTGACCGTGCAGGGGACAAATCGATCTCCCTCTCGGACACTGGCGCCATCCGGCCCAATTTCCTCGATAAACAGGTCGGTATTGTCCACGAATCCCGCAGTCACACCCCACGCGATAGTGCCATTGTGTCCTGCGCCGAATGCCGGCGTCCCAACCAAAGAAGCTCCCACCAATCCCCATTCCGGAGTGCGCACATGCGCCAAGTACCAGTGTGGCGGCACAAACGGCGGCAAATGAGGGTCATTGGCAAGAATGGGTCGCCCGGTTTGGGTGCGAGACCCTGCAACAGCCCAGTTGTTTGAGCCGCCACCAAGCGGAGCCACCCGGCTCAGGTGCTGGATATCTTCGGCCAGCTTCTCCAGGGCCTGGCCCGCGGAGACTCCCGGCGGCGATGAAACAGGTTGCCATTGAGGATAGGATGGTTCCAGGACGTGCACGGCTTCCGCGCCGTCCTCCAGCAGCATCTTCAGGCGAATAAGTTCCATGTCCCAGTTTGCAGGCAGGGTGAAAGCCATCAGCTTGAGCATCGCGATGACATCGACGGCTGCGTAGGTTCCGGGACGAGCCCGCAGGATCGAGAATTCATGCGCTCGGCGCTTGCATCCGCGGCTGCGACCCGCGTTTACACCTTTGGCAAACGCTTCCAGGATCGCCCGTGTTTCCTGATTCAAAGCTGCGAGTTGCATTTCCGCGGAACGATGGAACCCAATTCGCCGGGAAAGGCGATCCATTGGAAGAGCATCCTGACCTACCAGTTCCGCGAGTGTGCCTCTTACCACTCGCTGGATCATTTCCAATTGAAAAGACCGATCCTGCCCCTGGCAGAATCCCAGGCCGAAGAGAGCATCTTCATCATTGCTCGCATTTATGTGCGGGATTCCGTGCTTGTCGCGGCGCACGGTCACAGGGTGGTTGAGACCAGGCACAGACAAGGTGCCTGAGACGGTCGGACGTCGCTTCCCCAATAACATGCGGAACAACAGTCTCAACGCGGACATGACAGCCCTCCCCTCTGTGAATGATGATGGTTGAACAGTATCTATCAACGGCCGCGCTGGGCATCAGTAGTCTGGGAAGGAACTTCTTGTTAGATGCGACCGGTTCACGCCACTGCACCGACGTCTACAGGTTCCGCGTGCATGTACACCATGTCCGCGCAGAGGTCGGCTCCGTTGGGCCACACCAGCCCTCCGAAGTCCTTCTCGACCTCAACCTGCCTGAACAGACCTTCGTCCTTCAGTGGCTCAAACAAGGTGCCCCTCAAATAGGGCTTGACGTCGAACAGACGCACTTCGCCGTTATCGAATTCCAGCACCAGGAAGAAGTTCCGCCTGGGCACCACCTTTTTAATCTGTCTCATGGCTAGCCGCCTTTTTCAGCGCAATCCTCTCCGATCGGGCCGAATCCCTCTCCTCGCGAAGCAAGTTGCCACCGTAAAAGGATCTCTTTCCTGCATCTGTCCAGCCAGTCTACGATTCTCCGACGAACACGAGGAGGCAAATATCCGTCTATGAGGCTTCCCGTCATAATCTCTATCCTGGCCAGGTGCTCCGCGTGCTTCACATGAATGTGCGGCGGCTTATGATCGAACGGCCACATCCTGACCTTCGTTCCTTTCAGCTCGGCCAGCAGCGGCACCGACAGCCCTCTGAAAAACCCTCGTACTCATGACCGCGACAGCTTGCCGCACAATCTTCTCTTATCATAAGAGCTTCATGGTCTCCATATGTTCTCTTAACGTGACGGGAACCAAGGAAAGGCAAACTCTCTCTCGTACCCGCCGCTCGCGAGGAAACTGAGGTCGTAGGATGCGGTGATCCCGCGTCTAGCCGGGGAACCGCATGGGTCGCGGTCTTGGCTCGATTGATGCGGTTCCCCCGGATCGGATCCGGGTCACCACATCCTACGCGAGCTAAGCTACAGTGTTTCCATCCTGAGCCTGGCTGAACAGGTCTCGCTATTCTCAATTCAGTTGCCTGAATCTGATGCGCAGTCAAATGAAGCAAGATCGGGGACATCTTCTTTGTGAAGGAGGTGCCTCCGCGGCTCAGGCAAGAAATTGCCACGATTTTCGGAATGCTCATTTCCTCGCACAGATCGTAGGATGCGGTGATCCCGCGTCTAGCCGGGGAACCGCATCGGTCGCGGTCTTGGCTCGATTGATGCGGTTCCCCCGGATCGAGTCCGGGGTCACCACATCCTACGCGAGCTGATGCGCATTCAAAGAAGCAAGATCGGGGAAATCTTCTTTGTGAGAGAGGTACCTCCACGGCTCAGGCAAGAAATTGTCACGGGTTTCGGAACGCCCATTTCTCCGCTGGAGAAATGGGCATTCCGAAACATGGTGGAAGTTCTTGGGGAGGGGGTCGGGGAGGACCTTCTTACAAGAAGGTCCTCCCCGATTCTTATCTTCTTCAAACCACGGCGGTATCAGAGCTCCACAGCCCGTCGGATCTTGTCAGCCGTGAAAGGTGGTCCGTGCCCGGGGTAGATTCTTTTGACTCCTCGTTCCAAGAGCAGTTTCCAGCTTTCTTTCACCTGGACCGGATCTTCTGCAAAAACAGGAAAACCCGGGCCCAATCGGAGCGGGAACCGGTTCATGGCCAGGTCACCCACAAACGCGTCGCCGGTATCCAGCAGCACACTCACAGACCCTGAAGAATGCCCCGGGGTGTGGACGATTCTGCCCGCCACCCCGAAATCATCAAGCGGCATTCCAGCGCTGCCGATTTCCAGGTCAACCGTGGCTGCATGAATCCTGATCAAGGGCGCGGCAACGGCCATGACTTTCCCCACGACGCGCGCCCAGCGAGTGACTCCTGGAGGCAGAAGATTCAGAGCCTCTTCTACGCAGCGTCTTTCCGCCTGATGCACGGCCAGGGGAGCCGCTGTGAGTTCCTTGATCTCGTTCGCGGACCCTATGTGGTCCCAATGCGCATGAGTGATGACAATAAGCCCGATCCGGCTCGGATCTATGGGAATATCCTTCAGGGCCCGCATGAACAATCTGAGCTTCTTGGGCGGCCCTACATCCACCAGGATGGTACCCCGATCCTGAATCAGATAGCACTGGCTCGAACCCAGAGGTATCGCATAAATCCTCACGCTCATTGAACACCTGTGGCGCGCAATGGAACCTGCTGTGTTAGCCTGCCCCGCCCGCCCAAGTATCCAGTGTTGAGGGCAAGAGAAGGCTCTGGCACGAAAATCTGCCACCGCAGTTTAGCATGAAGGCCGTCGGTCCGGGTATGGAAATGGACTAAGTTGCGTGGTGTTTCATATGAAGTGTGAGATGCGGAGCGACAGGAGGCTCAAGGCCATATTGGAACGACTTGGGCACCACTTCAATAGCAGTCATACGAGGACTCTATTGGTGGGCCTAGGTGCTCAGTGTGCGCCAGTGGCATGTCGATGAGCGCCAAGACGAAGATTGTGTTTGACGCAGAAATGTGCCCGACGTATACTGCGAAACCGGATAAGATAAGCACCCAAGCTCGCTGACGACTCGTGCGAATTCATGGGTAAGACCCCATCGGGCTGCGGTGCACGATCCAACAGGCAATGACATGGAGGAAATCTTCCAAACGCAAAGTGATTGCACAAATGTGGCTTACCGGAGGAAAAGATGAATACGACTGTGTCTCGGCCTGTCATTGAGGCACAAAAGGTGCTTATGGGCTTATTAGAACGTCGCCGCAGGGAGATGGGTCTAGACCGACAACCTACTGTTGATGAGTTTTATCCCGTAAACGTGGAAGACATTCTATACGAGATGGGCTGGCACATAGAGCGAGTCCCTATGGTGGGACACACTGAGGATTTCCTACCCGCGGACGGCAAGGTAGACTTCGATGAAATGACCATTACCATCGAGGCTCGCGGAAACGTGCCAAAAGGCAGGACGAATTGGACACTGGCCCATGAGCTTGGTCACATCGTCCTTCATGGCAAAGAGGGTCAGAGAACGCTCTTGAGAACCCGCTCTATGCGCAGGAAGCACACTGGCATCATGCAACGTGACCCCCTCGACGTGGAAGCCGATCGATTCGCTGCAGAGCTCCTCATGCCCAGTAAGGCTGTGAAGATTAAGTTCCGGGAATTTCTTCAATGCAATGAGATCACGGTTGTTTCAAACCGGGCCAACCAGATATGCAGCATTGGCCATCCTGGCCGCATCTCGGAACCTTTGAGCAGAGGGTCGTTAGCCAGAACCATCGCGACATATCAATCAGAGGCAACCGGACCATCACTGGTCACGTTCTTTGACGTTTCCGTTGAAGCAATGACTACAAGACTCCTGGAGCTAGGGATTGTGCTTGACTAGCCCTCCCTCCCCAACACCAAAGTCCTAAGTGTATGGAACACCCGTTCAATGCCTGACTCGCCGAATTCGGAACTTTCACACGCAAATGAGGAACTGTTGAAGAGCCTTGAGGAGGTTTACTCGGACAAACGCAAGGCTCTTGATTTCACTACAGAGCGGCCTGTCTTTGCGCAACTTATCCCGCAAATCAGTGAGAAGCTGCGGCCGCTTGTGCTGTTGAGAGCTGTTGGGCTGGGGAGCACGGCTACTGTCTGGGAAGTAAAAGACCAGAAATTGAATCAAAGTCGAGCGCTAAAGCTACCCAGACCGCGCTATGGCAAACTGGACAAAATCATACGTGTATTCACCGCCGAGAGCGACAAGTTGGCAAGTCTTACGCACCACAATATCATAAAGATCTATCTCTCTGATCAAATTGAGACAATCATAGAAGATCAGCGGTACGTGCTCCCTTACTTTTTGATGGAATTTCTGGATGGCATTGAAGATTTTGACAAATATATCGTTTCCAATTTGGATTCCCTAAACGGAGATGCTATCGTCACGTATCTTAGAGACGTCGCGTTGGGTTTGAGTTTCTTGCACGCAAGTGGAATAGTCCACTGTGACATCAAACCGGGGAATGTGTTTATTGCTCACAAGTCACCAGCTCTAGTAGCCGACCTCGGCTACGCAAAGCATTTCGCAAGACCCGGAAAGAGCGAAGATGATGAAACTACTGTGTATTATACTCCCGAATATGCTCACCCGCGTCTGAAAGAGAAGATGGTGCATTCATCGGATTCTGGTGGCAACGCTGCTGTAATAGAATGGAAGGAGTTGAGCAAGGTCTTTGACCTCTTTTCATTTGGGAGAACAATCCAAACGGTCCTCGGCAAAATTAGAGAAAAGGAACAAAAGGAAAATCGCGATTCGGTCTTTACTCCTTACCAGTGGCGGTATTTGACGCTAATTGCAGTGAGACTCTTGGATGGACAAAGAGTTGAACACACCGATGGAGCGTTGAGAGTTGACGTCTTTCCCGGGCTTTCGCTGGCGAGAATGCAAGAGCTGAAATATGAATCAGCCGACGAAGCCCTCGAAGATTTCGAAAAGCTCTTGAATTTATACGATCTCGAGGGGGAGATCCCGGAACTGAAATCGACGTTGAGCAAATACATTCAGATCCCCGGGGGGCGGGTTCCCCTGTCGCCACGGGTTAAGGCAGTGATCAACCACCCTTCTTTTGTTCGCTTGACGCAAGTGTCCCAATTGGGTTTTGTCTCTCTGGTTTATCCTGGGGCAACCCATACTCGCGCAGTGCATTCTTTGGGAGCATTCGAAAAATGCTGTGAGATGGTTCGCGCACTCTGGTATGACGAAAATAGCTGCGTCTTTCGCTCTATTATGTCTACATCAAGCATAGAGGCACTCCTGCTTGCGAGTCTGCTACACGACATAGGGCACTACCCGATGGCACATGACTTGGCCGAGGCGTATGATCGTTTCGCACATGATCGGTATGCTGAGGATATGCTGACGCGCTGGGATTGCTATTCGGGAAGAAGCCTGAAAGATGTCATCCGTGCAGAATGGGACACGGACCTAAGTACAGTACTCGCTATTATGAATGCAGACGAGAAATCGCCCTTCAGGGACAGGATATTAAAATCAATTATTAGCGGTCCGCTGGATGTTGACAAGATCGATTACTTGGAGCGCGATTCACTTCACACTGGCGTTACTTTCGCTCGGAACATTGACAGGGGCCGTTTGCTCCGCAATCTCACGGTTTGTTTTCGAATCAAGAATAAGGACGACCCCGACGAAGAGCTGGAGGTGGCTGAGATTGGCGTGACAGAAAAAGCGCTTGCCGTAGCTGACAGCATTTGGCGGGCCCGGCAGGAGATGTTTCGACAAGTATATTGGCATCATACCGTACGGACCCTAAAGGCAATGCTGACGTTTGTAGTTAGACGTATAGTAATCGATCTATCGTCCAACGATCGACTCGACGATTTCATACGTAGCTTCAATAACTTCTGCGTTTATCCACTTGGGCTGGGTCGGATCGACCACGGGAATCGCGAAGACCTGACACCGTTCGGCGTTCAACCATCCTCGCTGGACGCGATGTCAAGTTTCGGCGTTGATGAGTCCGCGTGCGTTCCCTATTCCCATTTGACTCCGAGCGATGAAAGCGTGATTTCATTCTTGTGGCCTCATGCTGATGCACAGGGGAGGGCTTTGCTTGAAATGATTCGAGCACGGCAACTCTATAAGAGAATTGCGGTCCTATCCCATGAACGGGCCAGCCTTGATTACGACGCTATATATGATGCTTTTAGGCAAGAGCGCATTAGGAATCATCCGGAACAACAAGAAGAGCGACGCAGTAATTTGGAAAAGGCGCTTGTAGCTGCCTGTGGTTCCGAGTTCAATGAGAACGCATTTCGCGAAAAGCACGGGTCCGTCCCAATAGTATTGTTTGACGTGCCCTTAAAGGCTCTGCGGACCCGCACGACCAAAGAAGCCATCTATTATGTCCCTGAAGACAAGTTGGGCTTACGGGAAGTGGATTTGTTTTGGAAAGGGCAAGTGGTGGACTCGAAAAGCCCCATGGAAAGTAAGGAGTTCGATAAATGGGTAGGGAAAATAAGAGTATTGTCTCACCCCGCATGTAAGTCTACGATTATGGCTAAGATGAAGAGTGAGCAAATAATTCAGGAACTGCTCAAGAGCTGAGCTTTCTTTGTCTGGTTGTACTGTTGCGGACCGCCAGCGAGATATTTGAGGGTCACCCAGAAAGAAGTCCCTCCACCGAGGAGAATATCTCCCCAACGCAATAAAGCCACCTTTGTCTTGCGCCGCTCCGGCCCCATTGCAAAGTCTCCCGTCCGCGCCAGCCCTTCTCGTTTGTCGACGCTTCTTCCAGTTGATGGCGGCACTTTTCAGCGCACTGGCGACCAATCACGATGAGCCATTACCGCTGGCCACGAAATCTGTGATGGAAATGCCCCTGTGTCCCTTTAAGAAAGGGGGAGGATGCGGAATCTCCCGTGTATCCGCATAGGCATTAGAATCGGGCTGGCCTCTGGTGCTGGATATCCCCTCTTGTGAGGCAGTCCCGCGGCCTCGCGGGATTCCAGCCTACCGGCGGCCTGGAAAGGCCGCCCCACAGGGGAGAGGGTATTAGGAGCCCCTTTCTTCGACGGGGGAAGGGTTCATTTGCCACGCCTTATCCGAAAAGAGCATTTCGCCTGAGATACCCGAATGCACCAGATATCCGCGCGAAAATCCTTGACAGGGTGGGAAGTTGTGTGCGAAATTCCGACTGGACGGTCGGTCATTTTGGATACGCACGTGCCCAAACCAACCTTCTCAAATATCGCGCCGGAAAAACGGGAACGAGTCCTGAAAGAAGCGGCTCGCCTCTTTGCGACCAGGGGATTCGCAGAAACGGACATGGCGGAACTCGCGGCTCGAGCCGCGGTGTCAAAGGGCTCGTTGTACGACTATTTCGAGAGCAAGGAAGATCTGTACCTTTCCGTGTGTCGCGATGCGCTCGCACGATCTCGTAGAGCCGTCTACGGCGGCATCAAGCCTGACTGGGACATCTATCGCCAAGTCGATCATATTTTCCGCAAAGGCGCTGCATTCGCTCGAGCCAATCCCGAATACATCCGCATGTACCTGAACGTCTCGGCCTCAGGCATGGAGCAGTATGCAGACAAGCTCACACACGAGGTTGAAGGTTACACTGCGGACCACCTCAAAGCTCTGCTCCGGCAAGGTATCCAAGACGGGATCGTGCGCAGCGACGTGGACGTGAACCTGGCAGCGTTTCTCATCAACAGCATCTACATTGTCTTTCTGGCGTCATTGGTTTCCCGTCACTACCAGATCAGGATGAAGGAATACCTGGAGATTGCGGGCCGAATCGACGCTCGATCCGCAACAGAGCAACTGGAAAAGGTTATTTTGACGATTGAGCGGTTTCTCAAACCTGCGCCAACGGAGCACCAAACCGCTACCCCCATGAACACGAACAGATCCAATCCCTGATACGGAGGCTGACATGGCCACAACAACCGGCGGACGCATAATAGCCGAGATGCTGAAAGAAGAAGGGGTCGAAAAGATCTTCGGCATCGTTGACGGCACGTACCTTCAACTGCTCAAAGGCGCTCGGGATCTTGGCATGGAGCTGATCACTCCCCGGCATGAGACCATCGCGGCTCACATGGCCGGAGCCTATGCTCGGCTGACAGGCAAGCTCGGAGTATGCATTGCAAGCAACGGCCCCGGAGTTGCCAATATGCTTTCGGGTGTGGCAGTGGAAAATGCCGAAGGGAACCGAGTACTGCTCATCACCAGCTCTCGACGGTCGGCCATCACCTATCCCGATCGCGGCGGAGCGTATCAGTGCTTCGATCAGGTCGCGGTCATTCGACCTATGTCCAAATGGTCGGTCTGCGCTCCTACATCGGACAGGATCCCGGAGCTGCTACGCAAGGCATTCCGCAAGTGCTACGAGGGACGGCCCGGAGTGGTGCACCTGGATGTGCCTGAGAACCTGGTCAATGGCGAACGAAAGCCGGTTCCTATCTTGAAACCGTTCCAGTATCGTCGAGTGGATCCGATCCCGCCTACTTCGGCTCAAGTCGAAAAGGCCGCGGAAATGCTCGTGTCCGCGCGACTGCCCCTGATTCATGTGGGTAGCGGCGTAATCCACGCTCAAGCTTTCGATGAATTGGATGAACTTGCAACGCTGCTGCACTCGCCTGTTACCACGTCCTGGAGTGCTCGCGGCGCGCTGCGGGAAACGTCTGAGCTTGCCTGGCCCATGATCCACGTGAAGGCGGTGAACCAGGTCAGAAACCGGGCCGATGTGGTGCTCTGCCTGGGAGCAGATGTCGGCGAGACCGACTGGTGGGGCAAGGCTCCGTACTGGGCCCTGCCCGCAGACCAGAAATGGATACAAGTTGACCTGGACGAAGATATCATCGGCCGGAACAGACCCGTTGACCTGGGCATCATGGCGGACGTCAAGGTGTTCATGCGGCAGCTCATTGAAAAGCTTCGGGTCGCTGCTGACAGAATGCCGATCAGCGACCGGAAGATAGCGACTGCGGGACTTCGCAAAGAGATCGAAAAAGACCGAGCAAAGCTTAATGAGAAGCTCTCCGATCTGTCCACTCCCATGGTGACGGCCCATGTGGGATCTATCTGTCGGCAGGTCCTCAATGATGATGCTGTGCTGATTTTCGATGGTGGAAATACGGCCGTATGGGGTCACTTCTTCTGTGAGCTGCGCAAACCGAACACGCAGTTGTCCACCAATCATTTCGGTCACCTTGGAGCCGGCGTGGGCCAGGCGCTGGGCGCGGCCGCGGCGTTCCCTGACCGGCAGATCTGCTGCATTGCGGGTGACGGAGCAATGGGGTTCAACGTCCAGGAAATAGAGACTGCGGTCCGCAACAACCTGAAGGTAATCTACATTGTCTGCTGCGATAAGCAGTGGGGAATGGTGAAGATGAGCATGAGCTTTGCCCTGAAGCCGCTCAAAACGCTCATCATGAAGTCCCTTGGCCCGGAAGAGACCATAAACACGGAATTGAGGGAGATACAGTTCGACAAGGTTGCACAAGCTATGGGAGCTCACGGAGAGCGAGTAGCCAATCCTTCGGATCTCAAACCCGCGCTGGAACGCTGCCTTGCTGCGGGCAAGTGCTCGTTGATCCACGTGGATGTGGATCCGACCAAGCACATGTGGGCACCTGGACTTATGCACTTCAAGGCCATGCACCAGGAACCCAAAGGGAAGTAAGGCCGATGCGCTTTCAAAGAAGTAAAGCGTGGGGGAAACTTCTTTGTGTAAAGAAGTTTCCCCCAAAGCCCCCTTCAAGAAACTCTATATTCCTCTGTCATTTCGCCTTCCTGGACAGGAAGGCGAAATGACAGAGGCACATAGAAGTTTTTGGAAAGGGGTTCGGAGAGGAACCTTTTTTCAAAAAGGTTCTCCCCGTCTTACTTTCTTGAGCGCGCATTGATAAAACAAGGCGGCATGGAGCGCCTTTCGAGAGGTGAAGCCATGAATAGCGAGCCTGCTGAGAGCGGATACCACATATCCAAGAAGTATTCTTACTACGTCTTTGGACTGCTGTTTCTGCTCTACATGTTCGACTACATCGATCGCATGGTGATCGCCTCACTCTTCCCATTCTTAAAGTCCGACTGGGGGCTGACCGATACCCAATGCGGCCTGCTCGTCGCGGCGATTTCGTGGTCCATCGTGGCCTTCACGTTTCCGGTTTCGGTGGCGGTAGATAGGTGGAGCCGAAAGAAATGCATCGGCATCATGGCTGTTCTATGGAGCTTGGCCACGGCTGCTTGTGCGTTCACCACGAATTTCTTTCAGCTCCTTGTTGCCCGTGTGTTCATAGGACTTGGCGAAGCGGGGTACGCGCCTGGCGGCACTGCCATGATTTCCGCCCTATTCCCTGAAGAGAAACGCGCCAAGGTTATGGGCATTTGGAATGCATCCATTCCTCTTGGAGCGGCTATGGGAGTAGCCCTGGGCGGAATCATCGCGGAACGCTTCGGGTGGCGGCACGCATTCGGCCTCGTGGCATTGCCGGGCTTCGTGGTTGCGATCCTTTTCTTCTGGGTCAAAGATTACAAAAGCGTGGACCTGGTCAAGACTTCCGGCTTAACGGGCAGACCCGAAGCCAAAACTTCCATGCGGTTGGCGGATATTGCCAGAGAAATCCTTCAAACGCGATCGCTCATCCTGACGTACCTGGCATTTGCAGGCAATCTCTTCGCCACAGCTGCTCTGTTGGCCTGGCTGCCAACCTATTTCCACAGGATGTATGGGCTCTCCGTAAGCGAGGCCGGGACTAAAGGCGGCCTGGTTATGATCATGGCTATCGTGGGTGCGCCACTTGGGGGCTTTCTTGCCGATAAGTGGTATCAGGCCGACCGCCGTGGACGCCTTCGGTTTGCGTCGCTTGCGTCTTTCCTTGCCTTTGTTGCTTTCTTCACTGCGTTTGCAATGCCGGAGCACGCTTTGGCGTTTCCCATCATGTGCCTTGGCGGCATCATGGCCGCGGCCTTTGTTCCGGCCGCGGCAGCGGTTACTCAGGACGTGGTTCATCCAGGATTGCGGGCCGTATCGTACAGCTTGTGCGTGATCGTACAACAGATACTTGGCACCGCGTTGGGACCGGTGTTTGTGGGCGTGGTTTCCGATAACTACGGCATTCGCACCGCGTTCTTGATTCTTCCCTTCTCGTTCGTTATGGCTGCTGCCTTGTATTTCGCCGGATCGTTCTACTATCGGAGAGATCTGGAGAAGGTCGAAAGGGTAACCCTGGTCTTTGAGCAATGAGATCATGCGAGATATCAGAGAAGAGATTCGTCGATGCCCGATAAGTTGAATGTGGTCAAATCAGTGTTCATAACAGGCGCGGGCGGATATCTGGGCCGCCAAGTGGTGAATGCCCTTGCGCGGAATCCGCGAGACATTCAAACGATTGTGGCCGCGGATATTCGACGGCCTTCCGAAGAAGAGCAGCTTCCCGGAGTCGAGTACGTCACCGCAGACATTCGATCTTCCGAACTTTCGTCGCTCTTGAAGCAGTTCAGGACCGAACTCGTTGTGCATCTTGCCGCGGTGGTCACGCCAGGCCGGAAATCAGACCGGGATTTCGAGTATTCAGTGGATGTTCTGGGCACACGAAACGTCCTGGAGAGTTGTCTGGCCGCGGGAATCCGCCGCTTGATCTACACGAGTTCCGGCGCGGCTTATGGCTATTACGCTGACAATCCGGAATGGTTGGATGAAACGGACAGGATCCGGGGGAACGTGGAATTTGCCTATTCGGATCACAAGCGCCAGGTTGAAGAAATGCTGGCCCAGTGGCGCAACGAACATCCGGAGCTGGAGCAGCTCATATTCCGGCCGGGGACCATCCTTGGAGATACTACTTCCAATCAGATTACCGCTCTGTTCGAGAAACCGTACGTGATGGGATTGCGAGGCTCGGCAAGCCCTTTTGTCTTTATTTGGGACCAGGATGTGGTCGCCGCGATTATCAAAGGAATACAGCAAGGCGGCTGCGGCATCTACAACATGGCAGGCGACGGAGCGCTCACTATGAGAGAAATCGCCGCGCTCATGCGCAAGCCGTACATACCTATTCCAGTCTCTCTCATCACCGGAGCCTTGTGGCTCCTCAAGCGCTTGGAACTGACTCAATACGGTCCCGAGCAGGTGAATTTCTTGCGATACCGACCGGTGCTGAGCAACAAGAGGCTCAAGGAAGAGTTCGGGTACACGCCCCAAAAGACATCGAAAGAAGTATTCGAATACTATCTGAGGACTAGGAAAAGTGGCTGCTAGCCGGGATTTCAAGGGAAAGACCGTAGTCATAACCGGAGCAGCCGGCGGGTTGGGTTCGGCCTTTGCCCGTCGTTTCGGCAAAGCAGGGGCCAAGCTCGGCTTGCTGGACGTGAGTGCTGAAGGCACTCAGTCTCTATGCCGGGAACTCGAAGACCAAGGCATAAAAAGCATTGGATTGGTTTGTGACCTCACCAATGCAGATGATTGCCAAGGTGCAATCACTGGGGTGATTCAGCGCTTCGGAGGCATCGATGCCCTGATCAATAATGCAGGCATAACGCATCGAAGCGCCTTCAGAGAAACAAACATCGAGGTTTTTCAGAGAGTCATGAACATCAACTATTTTGGCTCTCTGTACTGTACCAAAGCGGCTCTTGAAAGCCTCATCGAACGGAAAGGACTGATCGTCGTAATCAGTTCAGTGGCAGGGTTCTCGCCGCTCTTGGGGCGTTCGGGCTACTCAGCCAGCAAACACGCGCTGCACGGCCTTTTTGAATCACTCAGAACAGAACTGAAACCCATAGGTGTGGACGTGACCATTGTGTGTCCGGGATTCACTTCGACGGGCATAGCAACGAGAGCTCTCGGAGGTGACGGTCAGGTCACCACCCACCCACAGTCAACATTCGGCCGAATCTCGAAGCCGGATGACGTGGCTGAGGACGTGTTTCAGGCAGCGTGTCGCGGTGGTGGACGACTCGTGGTACTTTCCGCGGTCGGCCGCCTGACAAGAATCGTGCACAAACTGTCGCCAGCCTTATACGAACGGCTCATGGCACGGTCACTCGCATCGGAACTCAAACGGTAGCTGCGGGACGGAGGACGTAAAATGGCAAGAATGACACCATCGGAAGCGCTTGTGGAGACCCTTGTTGCAGAAGAAGTCAAGGTGGTCTTCGGTATTGTTGGGAGCGCATTTATGGATGCTCTGGACCTGTTTCCTGCGGCAGGCATTCGCTTTGTTTCCGTGGCCCACGAACAAGCCGCGGCTCATGCTGCCGACGGCATGGCCCGAGTCACGGGCAAGCCTCAGGTCTGCATCGCGCAGAACGGTCCCGGCGCGGCCAATTTTGTTTCAGCCATCACCGCGGCTTTTTGGGCGCATTCTCCGGTGGTTGCCATAACCCCTGAAACCGGCAGCGGCGGAATCGGCACGGGTGGATTCCAGGAACTCGACCAGATGCCGTGGTTTCAAGCGTGCACGAAGTTTCAGGTTCGGGTAAACAGACCTGAGCGCATGGCTGAGCTCGCGCGGCGCTGCTTCTACATCGCGAAAGGAGAATGCGGCCCCACCCAGCTCAATATTCCGCGGGATTACTTCTACGGCGAAATCGACTGCGAAATATTCAAGACAGAGGACGTGAAAAGAGGCGCGGGACCTGACGCTGACGTGGCCCGCGCGGCCGATCTCCTTGCACGAGCCACCTACCCTGTCATCCTGGCAGGTGGCGGCGTCACCATGTCAAATGCGATTCCTGAAACCAAGGCCCTCGCGGAATATCTTACTGCGCCGGTGGCGAACACGTACCTCCACAATGATAGTTTCCCGTCCAATCATCCTTTGAGTGTGGGCCCCATCGGCTATTGCGGGTCCAAGGCCGCCATGCGAATCCTAGCCAAGGCCGACGTTGTCCTGGCGCTTGGCACGCGTCTCGGTCCGTTCGGCACCTTGCCGCAATACGGAATGAACTACTGGCCAACCAGTGCTCAGATAATCCAAGTCGATACCGATCACCGTCAATTAGGGGTGAGCCGACCCGTAAATCTGGCCATCGCTGCTGATGCGAAAGAGTTCGCGGCTCGCGTTCTGCTGAAACTGCGCGATAACGGCAAGACCCGCGAGCCCGACACAGCCAGGCTGGCAGAAATACAGAAAGAAAATGAAGCCTGGGCTCGAGAGTTGGATCAATGGGCTGCGGCGCCGTCAAAGCTCATGCATCCCAGAAAGTTCCTCACCGAGCTGTCCAGGGCTGTGCCCAAGAATGCCATCGTGACCACGGATGTGGGCAACACGTGCTCCATGTGCAACAGCTACTTTCGACCGACCGGCCCGAAACAATACCTAGCCCCCTTGAGCTGGGGCAATTGCGGCATAGCCTATGGCGTTGCTCTGGGAGCCAAAATGGGCGCTCCGGACAAACCGGTGTTTGCCCTGCAAGGTGACGGAGCCTATGGCATCAGCGGCTTGTCCGAAGTGATGACCGCGGTGCGAGAAGAGATTCCCATTATCGCAGTTGTCTTCAACAACAATCAGTGGGGTGCGGAAAAGAAGAACCAGATCGACTACTATGACAATCGGTTCGTTGGGACCAACCTCAAGAACCCTGACTTTGCGCAAATTGCCAGGGATATGGGAGCCGACGGGTACCGGGTCGAGAATCCGGGAGACGTTCGAGATGTGGTGGAAGCCGCGCTCAAATCAGGCAAACCCGCGGTTATTGACGCGGTTATCGACGGAAGTGCGGAAGTTCTAGCAGAACCATTCCGCCGAGATGCCCTGAAGAAGCCTGTCAGGTTTTTGGAAAAGTATCGGCATCTTATAGTTGAGTAATCTGACTGCGTTACAGAACCTCAAAGCTGTGGGCAATAAATCTCGCAAGTGCTGGAAGCGCTTGCGCAAGCCAGAGAGTTTTTGGTGGAGGGGTCCGGGGAGGCCCCTTTTTGCAAAAAGGGGCCTCA
>JBFLZC010000004.1:0-176641 GCA_040756375.1 Thermodesulfobacteriota bacterium | reverse complement strand
CCCCCCCCCCCCCCCCCCCCCCCCCCCCCCCCCCCCCCCCCCCCCCCCCCCCCCCCCCCCCCCCCCCCCCCCCCCCCCCCCCCCCCCCCCCGAAACGCTCCCAAAAGCTCCTCGCTCTTGAAGCCGCCTTCACTCTAATCCGGACGCCATCGCGTGGAGCTCTTCGTCTGAGAAGCCGAAATGGTGGCCGACCTCGTGTAGCAGGACATCTCGAATCGCGGCTACTAGTCGGTCGGATCTTCCTGCCGCACGCACGATCGGTCGTCGATAAAGATATATCCGTTCGGGCAGATAAGTAGCGTCAAACACGCTCCGATGGGTGATCGGGACGCCGACATACAGGCCCAGCAGGTCCCATCGGGTTCGAGCACGGACCGACCTCAACGTTTCCCGATCCGGGAAATCTTCCACGATCACTTCCACGTTTTCCATCTTTTCCCGGAATTCACGCGGCATACCATCCAGCGCTTTGGCGACGTGCTTGCGGAACTCTTCGGGCGTCATCATCGCTTTGGAGACCTTTCATACCGATGCGCATTCAAAGAAGTAAAGCACGGGGGAAATTTCTTTGTAAAAAGGGTCTCCCCGTCCTACTTTCTTGAAAGCGAATCAGTATCACTGCTGTCGTCAGGCCACAGTAAAGGGGAAATCGACTTCGCCTCTGGCTCTGAGCTCCAGCGGCAGCAAGCTACTGTAGACAAAGGTATTGATCGGAGTCTCGACGCCCTTTTCCAGACCGATCCTCATTACCGCACCGTTGTGCGCTGCAAGCTCGGACGGACGCCCTGCCAAGATGTCTCGTTGCATGGATGTAGTTGCCTGAACCGGCAGATTGTCAATCAGATCTAGCGTAGTAGCAACCGCATCGTCTCTCAATCTAATTCCGCGAGCCTGAGCTACCTTTGCGATCTCCGCGATGCAATCCTCCAGCATCCTTCGGCTTTCAGGGACGGTCCGCAGCACTCCCGCCGGCGTTCTGGTCACCGCGGCAACACCGCTCAACGATGCAATGAACAGGAACTTTTCCCACATGGCCGCGTGAATATCGTCCGGGATCTCAGCGTTTACGCCCCCTCGGGTGAACGCTTCCAGAAGTTTCTCAGCTCGCTCGCTGCGTCGGTTGTCCAGCTCACCAAACCTGATTCGCGGCTCCATGCCTGCGTGCTTCACGTGCCCCGGGCCAAGCAAGAGACTGACAATGTAACAGAGCCCCCCGAACACATGCTCCGGCCCCAGCACCTTTGCAAGCTCGGACGGCGCTTCCACCCCATTCAGGAGCGGCGCCACGAATGTGTCTTCTCCGATCAAAGGTCGCATTGTCAGTGCAGCTTCCACCACTTGCCATGTCTTGACCCCGAGCAGGACCGCGTCCACCGGCCCAATCTTCGCCGGATCATCCGTAGCCTGCACCGGTTCAAGCACAGACTCGCCCTCAGGCGTGTCCATTCTCAAGCCCCGTGTGGCCAGAACCTTAAGGTGCGCTCCACGAGCAATGAAGAACACATCTTCGCCCGCACGCAGAAGACGCCACCCAAAGTACGCACCCACACCGCCGGCCCCAAAGACCGCTATCCTCATACTATCCTCCTCTCAGAAAGAGCCTCGACATATTATACAACCGCGCATTGAAACTGACCCGCTCTCACCCTCCCCTGTCCCCTCCCATCAAGGGAGGGGTTCAGGCTTCGGTAGGCACCGGCGTCCCTGCCGGTGCATCCCCCTCCTCTGGCGGAAGGCCCAAAAGCCTCAACATCAGTGCGCAGCCATATAGCATGGCCGATTCCCGATGATGCTCTTGAGACATTTGGACTCCGCTTCGGTTCGATTATGGTTCGGTCAGGCTCGCATCCTGACTTGGGAGCCCAGCTATGATACAGTAGACTGAAATTAATTACCGGCCCCTGAGTAGAGCTATTCCCTTGATCTAAGAGGCCCACGCATGGAACGCACCCGGACACCCGAATTGGAGCGACATCAGAAGCCCCGAGAGGCTTCCGACTTCGACCTGGTGGATTCCATCCGTCATTTGGCGGAACGCTTCAGTGGGGAGCGTCTCGGATGGGCAGAAGATCTGGTGCACAGACTTGAGCGCGAACACAAGAAGAGAGTGTCCAAGTTCAAGTGGGCCGGCGGCGGCCTCTTACTGCTCGGAATCGCAACTATCGTCACATCATGTCCTTTTTATGCGGTCTCACTCATCGGCCCACACACAATCGTCGTAGGTTTGAGTCTTTTGATCGCTGGAGGCATCCTCTTCCTTCATCGGCCTGGGATGAAACAGACGAATCGGGCGCTTCTCGTTGCGCTCAAGAACGGGAACACGCTTACGGTACCGCGGCTGGCCCTGGAACTGGACATCTCTTTTGAGAAGGCCGAGCAAATCGTGCGAGAGCTGGTGAAAACCGGGATAGCGGAAATAGACCTGGAACACAGCGGTCCTGACAATGCGCTGGTGTACCGCGTAAAGGGCCTGTGAAAGGCTGCGAGGGTTATGCTTCACTTACGCGGAGGAGGCAACAAGCAAAGAGCAGCAATCCGTCATTCCTGCGGAAGCAGGAATCCAGATTCTTAAATATTTCCTGGACCCCGGCTTTCGCCGGGGTGACGAGATTAGACCGGAGGATTTCTCTTGAGCCAACCTTGCAGGCCTCTTTTCCTCGCGAAACTGAAGGCTTAGCTGCGAGGGCCAAATTCGCTTGACAGGAGCCGTACCCCCTATGCATAGTGGGCCTATTCACTGAAAAGGTGCCATCGGGCGGCAGAATTGAATCGCCGTGCCGTGAATCGCAATATGCTTCCGCTCTGTGGGGGATCGTGACCCTCTTGTAGAGATGCGCAAGAGGATTCTCGGCCATCTTGTCCTTTGCCGAGACCATGGTGATGGTCATGGGTTCGCAGACTGAGCTCAAGAAGAAGCAGGTGTCATTCATCATACCTGCGTTGTCCATCGCTTGGTGCGTGGCCTCCGTGGTTCTCCTCTTTGTCTTTCCTGACACGTTCGACAAAGCAAATTACAGATTTTATGATTGGAAAACGAGCCTGTGCCAACGGCCCGAAGCTGCTCCGCAGGTGGTGCATGTGGACGTGGACGATGAAGCCATCAGCAAATACGGCCAGTGGCCTTGGGACCGGGCGCTGAGCGCCAAGATCGTCGATCGGCTGGCAGAATTTGGCGCGAGGGCGGTGATCTTCGATATTTTGTATACCTCGGCTGGGCGTAGCCCGGAGGGCAATGAGCGGTTCTTTGAGGCCATAAAGAACGCCGGCATGGTCATACCTGCGATGACCATGGGGACCGCCGAACAACAAAGGCAATGGTCTCTGGAAGGAGATCAGGGACGTTTCGACGCTCTTTACCAGTATCGGGCCTGGGTCGTGAATGTTCCTCGATCGTTCCAATTGTTGAAAGCCAGGGTGTTGAGAGAGACCTACGTGCCCTTAGAGCCCATCATACGAAATTCAGCTTCTCTGGGCCATGTCAAGGCGACTCCGGATACCGACGGCGTTCACAGAAGAATTCCTCTCTTCGTAACGTTGGAAGACAAGCTGATTCCCAGCTTGAGTCTGGCTGCACTTCAGGTATATTGGAAATTCTCGCCCCGTGATGTGAAATTCAGCCCCGACGGCACTGTGCAGATCCTCCGCGAAGGCCGAACGGTCAAGATACCTGTGGACTCCAAAGGCATGATGATGATCAACTGGACCGGCATCCGGGATGAGTTCAAACACTACACAGTGAACGACGTTCTCAGTGAAGAGCCTGACTTTTCGAGGGCATCCCGCTACAAGGGAAAGATCGTCATCATCGGCGTAACCGGGACAGGGAGCACCGACTTCGGGGTGACGCCACTAGCAGTTGAGAGCCCACTCAGCCGGGTTCAATCCAATGCCCTGAGTACTATCATAATGGAAGAGTTTATCGTAACTGTTCGAGCGTTCCCGATCCCCGTTATGCTCGCACTTATCCTGGCCATTTTGTTTGCGATTGTGTCCATGGAGTTGCGGTTCAGTGTCGGCATGATCCTGGGCGCCGGGATCCCTGCGCTCTTCATCGTCGTCTGCTTGTTAGCCTGGGTGTCATTAAGGCTCGATCTCCCCGTAATGGAATTCCTCGCAGTGTTCTGCCCGGCAGCTCTCATTGCTCTTGCGGGCAAAGGAGTGTCCCTCGAGCAGCAGGCATCTCGGATGCAAGAGACCGTTTGAGCTCTCCTCGTGGCCACCAAGCGCGGAAATCCCTTTACCGTGTCTCGGTTGCTTCAGGAATTGGACATCTCTTTTGACAAGGCCGATCAAGTTGTGCGAGAGCTGGCGAGAACCGGGATAGCGGAAATAGACCTGGAACACAGCGGTCCTGACAATGCGCTGGTTTACCGCGTGAAGGGCCTGTGAAAGGCTGCGAGGGCTGAATTCGCTTGACAGAGGCGCTCTCTGCTATGCATAGTTGGTCTATTCGTTAGAAGAGTGTCTTCAGGCCACGGAATTGACTCGTCGGGCCGTCATTTGGAACATGCTTTCGCTCAACGGGGAATCGTGACCCTCTTGTGAAGCTGCGCAGGGGGTTTCCGACCATCGTGCCCTTTGCAGGGAATGTGGTGGTGGTCATGGGTTCGCAGACTGAGCTCAAGAAGAAGCAGGTGTCATTCATCATACCTGCGTTGTCCATCGCCTGGTGTGTCGCCGCAGCGGTTCTGCTCTTTATCTTTCCCGGCACCTTCGACGCGGTAAACAATAGATTCTACGATTGGAAAACAGGCATGTGCCAGCGGCCCGAGCCTGCTCCACAGATTGTCCATTTGGATGTGGACGATAAGGCCATTGCCAAATATGGGCTCTGGCCCTGGGACCGCGCGATGAGCGCCAAGATCGTCGAACGGCTGGCAGAATTCGGCGCAAAGGCAGTGGTCTTTGATATTTTGTACACATCGCCCGGGCGCAGCCCGGAGGGCAATGAGCAGTTCTTTGAGGCTATAAGAAGAGCCGGCACGGTTGTATCCGCAGCGACTATGGGCGTAACTCAAAAGGATGAGCCCCTTACACTGGTGGGAGAAGAAAAGGATGAGAAACGTTATCACCCGCGTTACAACGCATTGTATGACCACCAGGCATGGCAAGTACATGTGCCTAGTTGGTATCATCTCTGGAAAGCAAAGACGCTGACAAGCACTTTTGTGCCTTTGGAACCAATCATTCTCAATTCCGCCGCGCTAGGTCATATTGCGGCCACGCCGGAAAGCGACGGTGTCCATAGGAAGGTTCCCCTTTTCATACAGCTCCTTGACAGGCTGGTGCCCAGCTTGTGCATGGCTGCACTCCGGGTGCACTGGAAACTCTCGCTGGATGACGTCAGACTCGGCCGCGGCGGAACCATAGAAATCATTCGAGAAGGGAGGCCGATCAGGATACCAGTAGACGCTCAGGGCATGATGACGATCAACTGGGCCGGCATCTGGGATGCGTTCCCCAGATGGTCCGCCAGGGACCTTTTTGACGACGACGACGATCCAGCCAGAGCAAGCCGCTACAAAGGAAAAATCGTTATCGTCGGCGTAACCGGGACGGGAAGCACCGACTTCGGAGTCACGCCTCTGGGCGCTCAAAGCCCACTCAGCCGGATTCATTCCAATGCCCTGAGCACCATCATGATGGAACAGTTCATCGTGAGCGTGAGTGCATTTCCATACCTGGTGATCATTGCCGGCATTTTGGGGATTCTGTTCGCTCTTACTTCGACGCGGTTGCGGCTCAGTCTGGGTATCATCTTAAGCGTGGTGGTATGCGCGGGATTCGTTGCGCTTTGCGTGTTGACTTACATGTTCATGCGATACGATGTTCCTGCATTCGAGTTCCTGGTGGTCTTTGCTCCCGCGGCCGCCATCTCCCTGGTCGGAAGAGCCGGCTCCGTGGAATTGCAGGCTTACCGCACATCTAAGGCGTTGGAACGATACCTGTCCCCGGAGCTTCTCTCCAGCATTGTGGATAGCGGCGCGGAACTCGATCTCTCCACCAAAAGGCTTGAACTGACGGTAGTGTTTGTGGACATTCAGGGCTTTTCGACTATCTCTGAAACGGTAGAAGTTGAATATATCAATCAATTCCTCAATGACTTTTTCGAGCGGATGACTCAGGCGATCTTCGAGCACCAAGGGACCGTTGATAAGTTCCTAGGTGACGGCCTGCTGGCCTTCTTCGGGGATCCGGTGCCGCTGGCTAATCATGCCCTAGCCGCGGTCCGAGCCTCGCTCGCCATGCAGGAAGAGATGCGCCAGCTCAATATCAAGTATGCGGCTTCCGGAATTGCGGAACTGGAAAAAGGCGTCCGCATCCGAATCGGCATCAATACCGGTCATATCATCGTGGGAAACGTCGGCTCCACGCGACGCTTGGAGTACACAGTCCTTGGGTCTGCCGTAAATATCGCCAGCCGCCTCCAGTCTCTCGCCCCGCCGGGAGGCATCATCATGACCGCTCGGACAAGAGGGCTCATCAAAGACGAAATAGACTGCAAAGGCCCGGATTTTGTCCGAGTTAAGGGGATCGATCGGGACATCGAGGTCTTCCGGATCTTCCCCCGCTCGGAAGGACTCACCCAGATGCCTACTCGTTTCCAGACCTAAGCCCCTTGGACTCGGACGCTTATTCTTTTCCCGAATCGCCCACCTTGGTCTTGGCGCCCTGCACCCCTGCAATGCCTTCGGGTTTGCTGCTCTTCACGTTTACGGGAAGCCCCATCAGGCTGACACCCTTTTTGCCGCCGGACTTGAGGGCCAAGACCTGCTTGTTGAATCCCTCATCCTTTGTCAGGGCCTCGATCTTCTTCACCAGGACGTCCATGTCCTGCTTCGCGGTCATCGGGACGCTGAGCCAGGACTCGCCCTCCGCAATCTTCAGTGGGGCCAGATCCAGCGGTTTGTCCGAAGCGAAGAAGACAATCCTCGCGTCCTTGGTCTGATCGCCCAGAGCGAGTTTGACGCCGGAATCCGGTTTGAACAAGGTGTACTGCTTGCCCGGTTCAACAAGGTTGTTCGGGTTGGCCTTATTGGGAAAGAGAACGGTCGTGTCGCCCATTGGCGAAACGTACAGCGCGGTCACATACCCTTTCTTGGCCGACTTGAGATGAATGACAACAGGATCGCCGGCCTTAATCTCCTTCCCTTCGGGACTTTCGGCCCACACAGTAAGCTCAATGGCCTTGATCCCAGGCTGGCCGATCGAGAGCCACTTCTGTACCGGATGTGCGTCATCCGCAGCCGCGGCAGGGCCCACCACGGGACAAAAGGCCAGCAGTCCGACAACCAGCGAATAGACGACGAAAACACGTCCCAGAGAGATATTCATGATTTCCCCCCTTCGTTCGTGCGAGGCGTGAAAGGCATATTTTCATTTATCATACGTAGGCGTTGTCTGCTTTTCAAGGGATTTCTTTCTGATTCGTGGCAGCTTCTGGGCCAAAGCAATTGATGTGAGTGCCCGTTAGCATTTCATTGGGTATTATGCTATTCTGGTTACATTCGGATGTTCCGCACCTCATTCCAAAGCTAAAGCGAACCTGCCGTCAATGGCCGGCAGAATCGGCCTCCGGACAGGTATTCCCAGAGTAATAAGAACAGATATGCACCATACCTCTAAACCGAAATTCAGATTCGGATTTAAGACTGACGTGGGTGGTTCCAGGCATCAGAACCAGGACAGTTTCTTGGCGGATCCGGAATTGGGGCTCTTCGTCGTGGCGGACGGCATGGGTGGACATAACGCCGGAGAAGTGGCCAGCGAATTGGCTGTGCAAGAGATCGCCGGGTTCATACGCAATGAACTCTCCACGTGCCAAGACCCGAAGAGACTCCTTGAAGATGCTGTGCTTCGAGCGAACGCGGCTATCCTTGAGCGATCTGCGATCAACCCGGAATGGAGCGACATGGGGACCACTGTGGTCGCGGCTCTCCTCGTGGGAAATCGCTTGATTATCTGTCACGTAGGGGACAGTCGTGCGTACATGATTTCCAAGGCCGCGATCCGACAACTGACCCAAGATCATTCGTTCGTTGCGGAGTGGGTGAAAGAGGGCCTAATCACCGCTGCGGAGGCTCGCACGCACGAAGCGAGGCGAGGCCTGTACATGGCCCTTGGCGTAGAAGAAGATATCGAGCCCGCGCTCACCGAATGCAAGTGGGACGGAGATTGGTGCCTGTGCCTCTGTTCGGACGGGCTCAACGACGCGCTTGAAGATAAGGATATTCTTAAGACCGTTAATGACGCTGCGAATCCCCAGGATGCGTGCGACTCGCTCATTCGGTTGGTTCACGAACGGGAAGGAAAAGATGACATTACGGTCATTCTCGCCTGTTAACGACTGCACCCCCCGTGTCTCTTCTTAACCAGGACTCTAAAGGTCGGGGAAATCCGCCATCCGCAGCTCTGCGCCAATCTTCTTGAGTTCCTGGTTGAAATTCTCCACCAGCTGGCTGAGTTCGAGCTGACGATCCTTGTGGTAGAACATGAACAGGCTCATCATGTTCCGCTTCGGCGCTGAATCAGCTTCCACGGCTACTCCTGCTCTTTCGGCCAAGGGCAAGAGATCCTCCAGCACCTCGTCCATGTTCCGGTACCGATCTGAAGGGTCCTTCCGTGTCGCTTTTGCAATGAACGCGGCGAACTCGGGTGGAAGGTCGGGATTGATCGTTCGCGGATCAGGGAAAGCTTCACTCCGGTGCGCTTCGAGCACTTTCCCCACATCAGTGTAATCGAAGGGGCGCCGACCGGTGGTCATCTCGAAAGCCGTAATTCCAAGGGAATAGATGTCCGTGCGCTCATCCACGGGCTCGGACTCGATTTGCTCGGGAGACATGTAGAAAGGAGTCCCCGCGAAATCGATCACGTCTTCGCAGCCCTTTGGGCAGGCAAGGCCGAAATCGACGATCTTGGCTCTATCTCGTCTCTGAACGAATACATTCGCGGGTTTGATATCCTGGTGGACAATCCCCTGTCGGTGGGCGTACCGGAGACCTCTGCAGACCTGAACGAGAAGGTTAAGCGCTCTCTTGAATTCCAACCTCGGTAGGTTGTCGAGTATGTCCTCGAGGGAAGAGCCTTCCAGATACTCCATGACAATGAAGACCGTGCGATACAGGTGCTCGATATCGTACACACGCACAAGGTTTTCGTGACTGAGTCGGGCTATGACGTGGGCCTCATTCTGGAACCGCTCCATGAAATCCGGGTCCATGGCCATGTCGTGTTTGAGCATTTTGATTGCAACCGGCATGGGGAGGGACGAATGCATTCCCTTGTACACAATACTCCAGCCGCCCTGTCCGATGATCTCGTTGATCACGTACCTGCCGATGGTTTTGTCGGCCATCTGCTTTTGCGCAGAAAAGCGTCGGGTAACGATTTCTGTCAAGAACTCACGCAGGTCAGGGTGGGCGCGACACATCTCCTCGAATTCCAGGCGGCCGATGCCCCACAGCACCATGTCGACTTCCGCGTGAACATCGGCAGTGCGCTTCTCGCCCGTCAGGATAGCCATTTCGCCGACGAGTTCCCCGGGCTTGAGTCGCGATATGATATGTGTCTCGCCATTCCGCTCCACGCTGACAATACAGGTTCCCCTTTGGATGAGATAGAAATGATCGCCATCCTCCCCCTGCGCTATCAGTCGCTCGCCCGCCCCCAGCCGGATCGGAGTCATGGCAAAGATCAGTTGGCTCTTTGCCTCATCCGGAGTAGCGTGAAACAGGTCGGTATTCATGAGGAAATCGAAGTCCTCTTGCGACATAGCGCCTTTCTTGATGCGGCTTCTACGCCTTTCCATCGTGACCTCCGGGGCCTCTGTTATGCAGCGGAAAAGGATGAAGGACGTAACGTGTGCAGCAACGAGCAATGCCTGTTCGGTTACGCGATTCGGATCCCCCCACTGATGGCTTGACAGCAACAGGATATTTTGGATTCGCGCAGAATTCTTTGGCTCAGGCAGGGATTCAGGACGACTGCACCCCCACCCTCCGTCCATAGCCCCGTCTTCCTGTCGTTTGCCCTGAACCCCGTCCAAGAAGAGGGCCGGTTCAAGACCCACACTCGCGCCCGACCCCGTTCGCGGTGAGCTATTCTAGCACAGATCGCCGGACCGTCAAGATCGGTGCGCAGCCCGACTCTGGGTTTTCGCTTGACAGATGCGGCCAAAAGTGATTTAGTCTGGTACATTATTTTGATTTTATTCGGTCTTTTGACCAACTTCTTTGTCCCGTCCGCGAGAGCCTGACCTGCTGGTGACGGGGGGATTGTAGTGTGTGATTGACGCCTGTCCGAAGTGGCGGGCGTCTGTGGAGGGTATGGTACTATGCGCGTGGCTTCCTGCCTGTTTCTTCTCTTCCTTGTCTTCTCCTGGAACACTCTGTGTCCGATCATGTGCTTGGCACAAGACGAAATCAAGACGGCCCAGGCGGCTCCCCCACCTAAGGCCGCTCCCAAAGGGGACAAGTCCGAGCTGGACGATCTCGAAGGTATCCTCGGCTCCGAAGACAAAATCGAAGCCGCAGTGATCCACCCATACCGTACGGCCAACGTCGGGTCCGAAGTGAGTGGCGTGATTGACTCCGTCAAGTATGAAGAGGGAGAACGCGTCGAAAAGGACGGCGTGGTGTACGAGATCAACAAGGATCGATTCATTATCGATAGCCGACGCGCGGAAGCCAAAGCCAAAGCAGCCGAGCAGGCTCTTCAACGAGCAAGAGAAGATCTGAAGGTTCAGGAAGAGCTACTCAATTTGGGATCGGGGAAATTGCAGGATGTGCTGAAGTCCCGGGCTGATGCGGAAATCTGCACCGAGCGACTCAACGAAGCCAGAGAAGACCTGAGATTGGCCGCGCTCAATCTGGAGGCATGTTCGGTAAGGTCGCCGTTCGCTGGTTACCTTGCGGTTCGGTACAAAGAGCCGTTCGAGCCGATTGAGCGTCTGGGCAAGCTCTTTGCCGTTGTCGATGGGTCCAAAGTGTATGCAGTTGCCAATGTGCCCGAGAAATTGCTGGCAAAGTTCAAGCCCGGCACAAAAGCTGCTTTCGAGCACATCTCAGGGGGCAAGTTCGTCGGCACAGTGGAGAAGGTAGGAGCGCTTACCGATCCGAAATCTCTCACTCGCAAAGTGTACGTGCTTATCGACAACCCCAAAGGAGAACTCCAAATCGGTACCACAGGATCCATAGGGCTGGAGGAGTGACCATCCTATGCGCAGTGGTTCTCCAAAGGCCCTCAAATTCATTCCGTTACTCCTTGCTTGCTGCGGTCTAGTGGTGTTGCTTTCTTCTTGCCGCTCTCCCTGGATTGGAAAAGTTCGACAGGGCGACGATCCGTTCCTGCATTTGTTTACTCAAGATCACCTCGGGGTTACCCGTTCCGATACAGCTCTTACCTTGATACACCATCGGGTCAGACCTTCGACCACCGTGTTAGGGAAGCGTGAGCTCGCGGTGGAGGAATGCCGAACGTTGGCGCTCCAGAACAACCTGGAACTTCAGGTCGCCCGTCTTGAAGAAATCACGAAGAAGGCCGTCGAATACAGCTCCCGCACGAAGCTCCTCCCTCATTTCATCTTCTCCGCAGAGTTGAGCGAACGAGATAAGGTCCCCTATTCCTATTCAGACCCCTCAGGGCGAGAAGGCGGATTTCCGGAAGCCGGAGGAGGCGGCACCGGTGTGAACGTGTGGTCTACCGGTCATGAGAGGAGCACCTGGCGCTACATTCTTGAGACCCGGTGGAGCCCGACCGACGCAGCGTTGGCCTACTACCTTACCCGGAGCGCGGTGAATGACACGGCAAAGGCGCATTACCAGCGCGTGCGTGTTGCACAGAAGCTTCTCGGTGTGGTAGACGGCGCATTCTATCGGATTTTGTGTCTGCAAGAGTGCATCCCCATGGCGCGACGCCTCGTAGACGTTCGGGCTGACGTGGCCCGGAGCAGGGAGAAGGGCGTAGAAAAGCGCGTGGAGTCACTCGACGACTACCATCGAGCGAAGAAGCGAGTCGTCACTGCTCGTCGCCTGCTTGCCAGCCTTGCTAATGAACTGGAAAGGCAGCGCAACATTTTGGCTTCAGCGCTGGGCATCTCGCCCGATTACTGTGTAGACGGCGGGTTTGTGCTTGTCGGTCGCCTTACGGAACCCTTGTACGACGCCAAGATGTGCGACCTTGAGCTGCAGGCGGTACAGAACAGGCCGGAAGCGTACCAGGCCGGGCTGAACTATCTTAACTCCGAGAACGATCTGAAGCGAACCATCGTGAAGTACTTCCCCAACATCAGCGGTTTCTGGAGAACAAGCCACGACAAGGATAAGTATATCTTCTACAAAGACTGGAACGACGTCGGAATGCACGTCTATTTCGACCTCCTGGATTGGTTGGCTAATCTGAGTGAATCCACGGCCGTTTCCGTTACCGCGGATAAGACCCGTCGTGAGATCGGCACAGTCGCCTTGGGAATCACTTCCCAGGTCCGGCTCGCCGCGCTGAGGTATTACGACGCGATCGACGAGCTCAGGAGCTCCAATGAATCGCTGGCTAGTTCCAGAAGCCTGCTCAGAGTTGCCGAAGACAGGCACGCCTTGACTACGCTCGAACGGCTCATGGTGGATGAAGCCAAAGCGGATCTCCTCCAGGACCTGATTCGAAGAGTCCGGGCCGTGGGTGAAGCCCAGGCATCCCTGGCCGAGCTGTTCAGCACCCTCGGAACCAACTATAACGAACCTCCGCCTACAGCGAAGAAGCACTAGGTGTGGTGTCCCGGAAATAAGGTTCCCAACGATGGCTGCCTAGTCGTTCGTCACCCCAGCGGACGCGGGAATCGAGAAGGTTACCGAACCGCCGAATCCCAGCATCCCCAGCGAATCTCTTTTCAAATGCCTAGATTCCCGCTTTTTGCCTGAAAATGGTCCACTCTCGATGGACAAGGCAACTCTTGCGTGGTGCCACGGATGTGCCGAAGGCCCATCCGTGCGGGTCCGGTCCGTCGGAACGTCCTTGGCATAGGGGTATATGCATTAACTTCGGGCAACGGGTTTGATCCCCGCGGCCCCCTTCTCTTTGTTGGGCGGCCTTTCCAGGCCGCCGGCAGGCTAGAAAGCCTGCCCCACAAGGGGGAGGGCGAGATCGGGTCGGAATCAATACGTGGCTGTATAGAACAAGGTCCAACTTGTTCTCCGAATTTTCATGTCCCGCAGGGACACACAGATAGTTGCCCGGCAATTCATTGCCGGGTAAGGTGAACCCTCAAAGAATAACATCTCTTAGTCCCGGAGGGACGACAGAGCCACTGCGGAGCGAACTCTACCCTATCCGCCTACACAATTCTGGCCCCGGTTCAAGTTCGGGGCAAGCTTTCTGCCGTCCCTCTGGGACTATAAGTATCGGAGATTTCGGAGGCTTTTCCCGGCGATGAATCGCCGGGCTACTTTCGGTTGCCCCTCTGGGGCCACCCAAGGTCAAATATAGTGATCCTATTTTAACGCCCATAGCCTTTCTCGAAAATGATCACGAATTCAATCGTGAGTGCCACTGCCGGCTTGTCCAGCAGTGCGATCCCATTCCGCGAGAACTTTTGGAAATCACTACATGGGACTCGATCCGGGAAACTCGCAATGACCTGTTCAGATCGGCTTGCCATCTTGACGCAAATCAATGGCTGCGGTATCAAAGACATAGTCTTCGCCTCTTAGCGTCATCATCTGGTATACTTTATAGTCTGTAGTCTGTTTCAGATCCGCAAGTCACGATCTACCACGGGGAGTAATGCAAGCTCGTCCGAAATTCCGACCGGACATTCAAGCTTCCGAGCAAAACGAGGGAGGGGAGAAGTTCGTTCTTCTGAAAGACCCTGTCACTGAACAGTACTATCGCGTTACCCCCTTCGAATACCGTCTTCTCAAGGCCCTCGATGGACGGGTAACGCTCGAAGAAGCGCTGGAGGCGCTCAAGAACCTGGGCTATTACTATTCGCCGGAAGACGCACGGCTCATAGTCGCCAAGGCCGCGGAATACGGCTTGCTGCTGGGCACACGATTCGGCACAGCAGAATTTCAACGGCATTTGAGAGACCGAATCATGAAGGCCAAGAAGGAGCGCGTGCTCGCAAGCCTGTACTTCATGTTCATTCCTATTCTAAATCCGGACCGATTTCTGGAACGAACTCTGTGGTTCTACCGGAAACTGGTAAACAAATGGACCGCCATAGCTGCGGGTGTTCTTGCACTCGGTGCGGTTGTTCTGATCATTGCGGGCAGCTCGCACATTGAAACCGAGTTCCTGTTCTTCTTCAATCTCGAAAACCTCGTCTACTTGTGGGTCACCATTGCGATTACTAAGCTCGTGCATGAATTCGCCCATGCATATAGCGCGAAGAGCTATGGGCTTCACGTGCCTCAGATGGGAATAGCGTTCCTCATCTTTTTCCCCTGCTTGTATTGCAATACGACTGACGCGTGGCAACTTGCCGATCGCAAGCAACGCATGGCTATCAGCGCCGCGGGCATTGTCGCTGAAGGGATGGTCGCGGTCTTGTCGGCCTACGTGTGGTACTTCACCAGACCGGGAGTAATCAATTCGCTCGCATTCTATTTAATGGCCGTTTCCTTTGTTTCCACGGCGCTCTTCAATGGGAATCCCTTGCTCAAGTGGGACGGGTACTTCATCCTTATGGATTACTTGCGCGTGCCCAATCTCGCCACCAAGTCTTTGAGTTACCTGAAGTATCTTTTCATGAACCGCGTCCTGGGCATCTCTCTCATAGCGAATCCGGCAGCGAATCCTCGTGAAGTGTTTATCTTTACCACGTACGGGATAAGCGCATTTCTCTATCGCATATTTTTGTATACAGCCATCGTAGTAGGCCTGTACTACCGATTCGACAAGCTGCTCGCGGTACTGCTCGCGTTCCTGGCAATTGTCGTCTTTGGGATGCGTCCTCTGGTGAAGGGGATCGGCAGCATTTACCAGAAGAGAGCCGAAGTGCATCCACGGCCGGCAGGAGCGGTCGTTTTCGCACTTATCCTCGCAGTTGGCATCGGAATTCTCTGCTTCCCCATCTCTACAAAATCCGTCTATCCCTGCTTCCTGGATTCAGCGAAGATCCAGAAGCTGACCGTGCCTTTGAAGACCGCGGTAAAGGATGTCCTGATCCGCGACGGCATGGCGGTGCAAGAGGGGAGCTTGCTTTTTACTCTCGACACATCTCCCCTGAAGTTGACACTCAGGAAAAAGGAGATCGAACGGGAAATCATCAAGGAAAAGATCAAACAAGCTCTTCTGGATGACAAGAAGATGGCTCGAAGTAGGGAGCTGCTCATTCAGTTGAGCCAAATCGGTCACGAAATTGACATCCTTCGCGTGGATTTCCATCGTGCCCAGGGTGGCATCACCGCGCCCTTTTCCGGGGTCGTTATTAGGATGGATCACCGGCTCCAGGACGGGTTTCAGCCGGGAGACGGATCCATCGTGGGCGAGCTCAAGTCCCAAGGGGACCGTGTTGTACGTATCCTGATCCCAGAAAAGGACATGGAAAAAGTCCGGGAAGGTCAACGGGTGGAGGTCTGGTTTCCCACGCCAAGGGGCGTTTTGTATAGCGGGGCAATTACGGAAATCAAATCTTACAACGAAAGCGATCTTGCGGATTCGCCCTTTTCCAGCCGCTTTGGAGGCGAGATCGCTACGGAAGCCCGCGACTCCAAACGGTTGGATATACCGCTAGAAGCGCAATACGTCTGTTCCGCAAACTTTTCGGGCAACGCAGCCATGCCGTTAGGTGTAACAGGCCGATGCGCTATCGGTTCTCCACCACAGAGCATACTTTCACGGGCGTTTAGCGCAGCGATTCAGACTTTTAACCGCGAATCGCTCCTATAGGCAGCAGGCACTTCCATGGAACGTCGGGATCGGGTCAACAACGAACAGATCGTTCAACGGATCGACTCCCGAGCCGCGCGGCAGGACCAGCCCGACCCAAGGCAACGCATATTGGCGCTCGCGCTTGAGCTGTCCAAGCGTGCGGCCGAGATCGATTCTTTGGACGACCTGTATTTCTTCTTTGTGAATGATCTCCACGTGCTCTTGGAATTCGATCGGTGCTTCTTAATCACTCATTTCCGAGGAATCTCACGATTCGCGGCGGCCAACAACCAGCCTCTGCTGGAGTCGAAATCCAGACTGTTTGCGGGCGTGAATGAGCTGGCTCCGCGTCTCGCCCAGCTGAAAAAAGGGTTGTTTCTCTCGGATAAGGTGGATGATTTGGATTCGCCTTCACTGGAGATAGGTCCCGAGCTCAAAGCAGCGCTCCGGACTTACCTGAGGATTTCCGGATGTCGCTTTTGTTTATGCGTGCCCCTGCCCTTTCAACGGGTTCCCATAGCTCATCTTATGTTTGAGTTCATGGAGGACAAGCCTCCTGAGCAGCTCCAGCTCGCTGCGATGCTTCAGTTGGCGCCGTTGTTCGGATCCATACTTGCAGAGAAATGGCTCCTCGCGCAGAAACCCGAGATAGTTCAACTGCTTGGGCCCGCATCAGTCGCTCGACCGACAACACACTGGCTCAACCGTAGATCCGTATTCGCGCTGGCCGCGGGCCTTGCTGTGCTCTTGGCTGCGCTCCTCTTCTATCCCATCGATTACACTGTAGGCGGTGAAGCTGCCATTGTCCCGTGGGATCGCCACGTGGCTTTCTGCAAGATGGGTGGTCTCATCGATAAGGTCGTGACTCAAGAAGGGGCGAGAGTTACGAAGGATGAGGTTCTAGCAAAGCTCGATCCGACCGAGCTTGAATTCAAAATAGAGAGCGCTAAGCGGGAAGCAGCCATACTGAAGAAGAAGATGGAGTTGCTCGCCTTTGAATCGGATACGGACCCTTCCAAGCTTGGAGAGCGCAAGATATTGGAACTGGAGCGGAAGAAGGTCATCAACGAATTCGAATACCTCAAGTGGCAGTCTCAGTTCCTGGATATCAAGGCGCCGGCCGAAGGGATCGTGCTCACCCGTGATGTGGAGACATTAGCGGGAAAAAGAGTGAAAGAAGGCGAGCCTTTCTGTGAAATAGCCGTCCCAGGCCTTTTGGCCGCCGAGGTGCTGGTGCCTGAAGACAAGGTTTCGCTTGTGAACAAAGGCCAACCCTTGCATGTGTATTTGAACAACAATCCGCTCAAAGGGTATCGGCTCTCTGTCGATGACCCTTCTCCGTCGGCCGAGGTGGTGCCCAGGCTCGGAAATGTGTGCCGTGTTAGAGCCAAATTCACTGACGCTCCCGCATCCATCAAGGTGGGCATGAAAGGCGTAGGCAAGATTGATTCGAGTGCCACCAATTTGTGGACTCTGATCAAGGAGGGATTGGTCTCCCGGTGGAACCGGATGTCGCTCTATTTCTAGACTTGCTCTCAGTCTATTCTAGGCTGACCCCATCCGTTGCAGGTGTTCCTTGGCAAGTTTGTTCTTGATCCCCAGGATCTGTTCCCCTTCCGGGAAAGTCTGCCGGGTCTTCTCGTCAAGAGATTTCCAAATCGAATCCACGTAGTCAGCCGCGGCCTGGAAGAATGTCCTTGCGAGGCTGGTCTTTTGGAGCTTTTCGTACGCGAGCCCCAGCCCTACTGACGCGAGGTATTCGTACCTGGGGATTGCTGCTGACTTCGCGGCAGATCCCAGCTTGGTGAACTCCGCCACCGCCTTGTCCGGTTCCTCTTCCAGCAGAAGACGGGCCCTGGCATAGGTCAGCAAAAGCGTCTCGGCCACTTGGTCCGCGGGTACTAGATTCGTGGCCACTTCGAGCGCCTTTCGAGCTCTGTTCAGGTCTTCCTTTCGCTCCGCGCGGGATTCTGCCGAGTCTGGAGCAGATCCTTTCTGTGAGTACCCTCCTCTTTCCACATAGAAGATGACCATTCTGCACGCGAATTCGCCGTATGGAGCGCCAATGGATCGCCGAATTCTGAGAGCATCACGATAGTATTTCAACGCGGGCTCGCTGTGGCCCTTGCGAAGAAGGTCGTTGGCAAGATCGAGCATGGTGATGCTCCGGAAGTACGAGTCCTGGGTTACCTTTTGCAGCCGTGCGGCCAGCTTGTAATCCGTCGATGCATCGTCGAACTGGCCAACATATTCTCTCAGGTTTCCGCGCCTCTGGGCTGCAGCGGCTTCCAGCTTGCGATTTCCCGTCTTGACGCCGATTTGAACCGCGTTGTCCGCGCATGTGCGTGAATCGTTCAAGTTTCCCTGGTCTTTGAAGATGAAGCCCATGTTGTGCAGCGCCCAGGCCTGGCTCGTAAGCGCACCCACTTCGGTGGCCATGTGATGGGATCGCTTGAAGGTTTCGATCGCTCGGGCGTACTCGCCTCGCACAACGCTGACCAGGCCCAAGTTGTTGAGCGTTTCAGCCGCAAACTGCTTCATCCCGCGGCCTTCGGTAATTACCAAAGATGTCTGGTACGATTCGCGCGCCTCTTTGTAATTCCCGGTGCGAAGCTTGATGTTGCCCAGGTTATTCAGCGCAAGGGCCTGGCCGCGTACGTCATTGATCTCTTTTGCTATTTCCAGTGATTTGGTCTGGGCTCTCAACGCCGCTGGGTACTCTGATCGCGCCTCATAAATGAACGCCAAGTTGTTTAATGCTGTGGCAATACCTTTTCGATCTCCATATTTGTTGAATTGCTCCAGAGCCTTCTTGAAAGATTGCTCCGCTATGCCGTATTCCTGTTTCATCATGTGTGCGAGCCCGGTGTTGTTGTTCAAAACAGCCAGTTGCCGCGGGTCAGCTTTTGGCGGCAAGAGCCGATTGGCTACTCCAAGGCATTCCAGACATTCGTTGTAAAGGCCCTTGTACGCTTGAATTGCGCCGGTGCTGTTGAACATCTCGAAAAGCGCCCCTGTATTCCTGAACTTCAGGAATACACTCCCCGCGTCGCCATACAAATCCATCGATTCCTTATATTGGCTCTGTTCGGCCAGTATCCTTGCCCTCGCCTGGACAACGGTGGCCCGTTCGTTGTCCTTCTTGAGTTTGTCGAAGACGGCTTCGGCTTCGCGGAAATGCTGGACTGCTTTGTCGTACTCGGCCATTTCGAGATTGGCCCGTCCGAGATAGTATGCGGCCACACCCTTGCAGTAGGCCTTGTCTGCGCACGCTTCCCGCATGTTATTGAACACGATGATCGCGTCCGTGTATTGGCCTGTTTCCAGGAGTCTTTCGCCGCGTTTGTTAAGCTCACGCGCACGGGGCAAATTGCCCGCCCACGCAGGAGATGCACCACTCAGCCGAAAAAGCGGGTAGGCCAACAAAGCTGATGCGATGAACTTCAGGCGGTCGCGCATTGTCACCCTCCGAATAGTGGGGCTTTGCTTTTGCCCCGCGTAACTGAATCCTTGATTGCTGTCACATGCTTTCACTTATGCCGAGCGATGCGTTCGGCTGAAGGAAAATCCCAAGGGGCAATGCCGTCACCCCGGCGAAAGCCGGGGTCCAGGAAATATTGAAGAACCTGGATTCCGGCTTCCGCCGGAATGACGGATTTCCGCCCATTGACTGCGATTCCTCCTCCGCAAAACCAAATGCGTGTATCCGGCCTTCTTAGCGCTTGACATGGGACCAACGCGTCCTTAAGATCCACCGTGTTACCCGCGTCTGCGCTGGAAGAGGCGTTGGGAAACAATCTCTTCTGACACGGTGAAGCCTACATGGACAGGTTGCGCTTCATATCCAAAACGTTCCTGGCCTCCGTGTTCATCGTGCTCTTCGGCACCCGCTCCGCGGAACCCCAAGAAGATGAGGGATTCACCATGTCCGGCGCGGTACTGCTCGGCGGAGCCAACGGCACCCAGGGCGCCTGATACCGTAGAGTTATTGGCATTTAGGGCGGAATGGAGGATCCCGGGAAACCCCTTTTTGGCAAAAAGGGGTTTCCCGGCCCCTTCCCCAAAAACTCCTGTCCTGTGGCACCCTCGCCGCCTTCGGCGCCAGGGCGCGTTGTCGCACAAACAGCCTCACTTCATAACCCAGATACCCGGCCTCTTGGAATCCTCGGGCATCACGGAAAGAGTTCTCTCTCACGTCTGTATGGGTCTCGTAGCTCTTGCTGTGGCCTCTAGTTCACTTCACCCACTAGGATGAAGGGAGCCCAGAAGAACGGGTGATCGTACCCGTCCTTGCGAACCTTCTCCCTTGCCAGCTTCATGGCATCGAGCTTGCTCTTACCCTCTTTGAGGTGTGTGAAGAAGGTTTCCACGAGCTGGACCGATGCCTCCTCGGACACACTCCACAGTGACATGAGCACCGCGCGAGCGCCCGCATACTGGAACGCCCTGCCCATGCCCATGGTGCCTTCGCCGGAAACGTGCTTGCCCAGGCCCGTCTGGCACGCGGTGAGCGCAACCACGTCCGAATTGATCTTCAGGCCCATCACTTCACTCATCCGCAGGAAGCCGTCCGTGCCTACGGGCACCAGCGTCAGAACGAGGATCGGCTCACGGAAATGAGGGCACTGCCTGCTGAAAAACCCGTGAGTCGCGAAGACCATCCTGCCGTACCGATCCAGTTCAGGCGCCAACTCCTGGATGAATGTCTTCTTGCTTGCATCGAGTCCCACGTACATCTCAGACTTGCCCTGGAACATCTCCTGAAGCCCTTCAGCCAGCTCACCCGTGAGCGGAAGCCTGTTGAACGAAAACGAGCCCTGCTCGCCGCCCTCCAGGGCAGTCATTAGCGTTGTGCTGAACGCTGCGTCCGCTTGGGCCAGGCGTGTGTCCTGACCAAGCGCGCCTGCGCGAGCGTCACGCTGTTGGAAAACCGGATCAGCCACGACGAGCAGCCGATCGGAAGGGTCTTTCTTCTTGCCCAGTGTACGGCTTAGAGTGAGTGCGGTAACCGACTGATAGTAGGAGATGGGATTACGGTCTCCAAAGAATTCAGCGCCCGTAACAACCGGGATCTCGCCTTTTTCCACCAACTTGCCCGTGTCATTGAGCACCAGCATTTCAAAGGGTACCACCCCGAGTGAGTCATCCGGCACCACAATCACCGGCATGCCGGCAGGCAGATCAACGAGGATCTCGCCCAACACAATGTCCGCGAGCGTCTTTCCTGAGCCCAGGTCAAAAGATTTTAGCTTTCCCATGGGATCTTCATCGCCCTGGTGAATCTCCAAAGGAGCACGAAATGTGCGCACCAGCGCATCAAGATCATCGCGGGATATGGGCTTGAACAGACTCTTGACCAGGCGCTTTCCCTGACTCAGATATACCAATATGCCCGTCTCGGTAACGTCGTACGCCAGCATCCACTCCTGATCCCGAAGCGCACTGTGCCCCAGTTCGAGAGGACCGGGATATTTCGATCCTGCGAAGAGCGGGTAGCTTCGACGGAGCTCTTCAACATGTCGAGAGAACTGCCCCTCAAGTGCCGCGATCTCTATCTTGAACGACTGGACGGCCTCCTGAGCCCCAGCCTCATGGGCTTTGTCCAGCCCTTTCATCAGTGCCGCAAGCCTGTTGTTCAGATCCGCGTCCCGTTTGATAGTCTCCACCGGCACATCGAAAGAGGGGTTCTCCCACCGTCGGGCCAATGACTCTGAAAAGGCTCGTGCTTTGGTGTACTCCGCAGTAGTAAAGGACGCGGCATTCTCACCTTTCTTCATCAAGACCCTGGCCAGGCCTTCGTATGGTAGGATATGCTTTACGCCCAGGATTTCTTCCCCGTCGAGAAAAGCGAGCTTGGCATCCTCATCGAGGGTCTTGCGTATGTATTCCGCGTATTCCACCGCTTGCTTGAAAGAACTCTTGGCTTCTTGCCAATTTGTGAGCTGTTCATGGGCCAAACCGGCTCCTACCGCGGCCAGGAAAGAGAATTTGCGAACCCCTGCTTGCTCCGCCTGCTCCTTCAATTTCGCGAACTCGCTCACCGCTCCCTGAAGGTCCTTCTCCCGAAGGAACCGGCCCTTGACGTAGGTCAGAAGCATCAGATCGTTCCTTTGATCGGGTTTGATCTCCTTTTCGGCGAGGCTGAGTTGTTCCGACGCCTTTGCCAGGTCTGCGGCTCGCTGCTGATCTCCTTTCTCGCCTTTCTCGCGTCGCAGTCCCGCGTATCGGTCCTTTTCCAGATAGAAGAGCGCAAATTTGCACAAGAGCTCACCCGCAGGTGCGCCGATCTTGCGCTTGAGTTTGATGGCTTCCTGGAAGTAGACCTCGGCATCGTCGAACTCTCCGCTGCGGGTCAAGATATTGGCCGCGTCCGCAATGGTATTACTTCGGAAATTCCAGTCCTCGATCGTTTGTTGGATCTCCGCGGCCTTCCGGTAATTCTCCAGAGCCTTGTCAAACCAGCCCTGATACTCGTAAAGGTTGCCTAGGCGTAAGATCGCCGTGGCCTCAAGCCTCTTATCGCCAATCTGCTGTGCGATCCTGGCCGCGTCCTCGGAGCAAGTCAGGGATTCTTTGAACTTCCCCTGGTCCTTGAGGAGAAAGGCCATGTTGTGCAGCGCCCACGCCCGGCCCGATGGTGAAGCCATTAAGTCACAAGCTTCACGGCATTGATCGAAACACGCGAATGCTCGCGGGTAATCGGCATACGCCAACCAAACCAGCCCCAAGTTATTGAGACTCTCCGCGGCAAAATGCTTTATGCCCAGCTCGTTTCTGATCTTGAGGGCCCCTTCGTAAGCCTGTTTCGCCGCCTGGTAGTCCCCTCTTTTCAACTGGACGCACCCGATGTTGTTCAAAGCGAGAGATTCGCACCATGGGTCCTTGACCTCTCGGGCTAGTTTCAGTGATTCCTCGTGTTTCTCCAGAGCCTTGGCGTATTCGGAACGGGCTTCATGGATATAGCCCACGTTGTTGAGAAGAATGGACAAGCTCTTGAGGTTGCCCAGGGTCTGGTAACTCTTCAGTGCCCGGTCGTACGCCGCCAGGGCCTTCTCGTAATCCTGTCGCTTGGAGAAGACCAGCCCGCGGTTGACGTTGAGCGATCCGGTAATCTTCGGGTCATCAGATCCGGCGACAAGTTCTTGGGCCTTTTCCAAGTAAGCAAGTGCCTGATCGAAGTCACACATGTACGCGAGGACCACAGCTATGTTGTTGTAGAGGGAGTAGAGCTCCTTCGAGTTCTTCTTTTCCGTGAACGTCGCCTCAGCTTTCGCAAACAGATCCCTCGCCCCCTTGTAATCCCCACGGCCCGCAAGCACACTACCCCGGCCTGCAAGGACCATGGCCTTCTCGTTCTCTTTATTAAGCTGGATGAAGATCTGTTCGGCCTCATCAAAGAATTTCAGGGCGTCGTCATACTTCGCAAGCTCCGCGTGCGTTCGTCCCTGGTAGAAAGCGGCCACTCCTCTGCAATACTGGTGCGAACCGCACTGCTCAGACATCTTGCGAAACGTCTCCAGGGCTTCCGTGTACTTGCCCTGCTGTAGCGATTTCTCGCCCTCTTGGTTGAGTGCGAGGGCTTCCTTGACGTCCGCTTCAACCCGGAGTGAGCTAAGAGGCAAGGACAGAGCCACCCCAAGAACGAGCAGCCAGTAGACGAACAGCCTGGTATTCATGACATAACCCTCAGATTGAGTGCTGACAGAACAACATAATTGAGCTTCGCCGGCTCATTTCGTCACCGAAATACCCGGAGCGAGCCAGAAGGCATTCGAGAAAGGAACGAGCTACGAGCGTTGCACTCACGAAACGAACCGTGGTGCGGTGCCCTGGAGCGTCCCCCCTTCCTCTCGAACACTGAGAGGAAGAAACTGGATTGAGGTCTCAAGAATTCCCCCCAGGTTGTGATGAAAGGCGGCCCTTACCTATTTCTTGGCCGTAAAGCGCACATCCATACTAGCACCAGGCGAGAGAAGTAAACAGGAAAAAGTTCACGGCAGTGACTATTCCGCCACGTGGGGCCGCGGGTCCGAGCCGAATGTGTCATTGCGAGTCCAGCAGGATGCCGGACGAAGCAATCCTTCATCGGTACAAGAAGAAATTGCGGCTGGGGCCGTTCCGCGCTGAATGGCGGGATTGCCGGTCACTCCCAATAGACAGACTGGAAGCCTCTCCCGCCATTCACCCCTCGCGATGACACGGTCAAGCGAGCGCTCCCGCCGGCAACTGAATGGATACGCCCGGCACGAGTGATAGTAGGACCGGCATCTTGCCGGTCCCTGAACGCATCAGGCATCAGGCTCTTTGGGGGTTCTCATCGAACGAAAGCGATCGACTGTCTGAGCCAAAATCCGTGCCAGGTCTTCCGCCTGCTCGATCGTCATGTACACCTGCCGTTCGTACATCTCGGCCAGGCGTTGCCCGCCCTGCTCATCCTGAGTCGGCATCAATCTGCCAAAGTAGAGTGACACGTCTCTGGGGCTGGTTGCTACCATTGCGCAATTCGCATAGTAGATGCTCATTTGCGGGGAAAGAACCCTTGCAGGCACTCCCGGTGGAGGCGGAGGCACGGCCGGCTGCGAATCTTTGTTTCTCATGAGCGGTCATTTCTCCTTGCGTGGGGCCAGGGCGTTGAGCCTCCCCCACATTTCTTCTCTGTTTACGCGGCGATTTGGATTTGAGGTCCAGTCCTATCAAATGATTGCAATAGTGATTCCGACTTGGACTGAAAGGCCAAAATTAATGCGTACCTTCCTCGTCAAATCCTGTCAAGGAGTTTCTGGCCCTTTGAACCCACGTTCAACCGATAGGTCGCTGAGACAGTTTCGTTCTTGATATTGTCTCTGAGCACCGTTTTCACCATCAAGTCCTGCTTCAGGGGCTCTTTCACTTTCAAGTCCATTTTGTAGAACACGTCCAGAACAGGAGAGTGAGATACTCGGCTAAGCTTCAGCATATTCTCTTTCCCGCCTAGCACCTTTCCTGTCGCGTCCATAATAAAGAGGTCCACTGCAAGGTCGATGACGTATCGGTCTCCACTTATCAAGGTGCTGACATTCTGTGGCTCGAAGTAGAAGATTACTCTGGTGACAGGCTCTCCGGGTTTGAGAGGGGCATAGACCCCGTACCCTTCCACCGAACTGCATGGGACCACCTTTCGAAACCCAAGCTTCCCCTTGTTTTGCATATCGAGGATCTTCTGCTTGAGCTGCTCGACCTCGTCCGGTTTCGCGGCGGCTGAGGGGGCATCTTGCCTTTCAGATCGCTCTTTATCCCCGGGGCCTGGGTCCGAGGCCATCAGTTGCGACCCTTTTTGAGCATTCTCGGCAAAAGCCACGGGTGCGATCGTCAAGGTCAAAGCCGCTAAGATCGCTGCCAGACATACGAAGAGCGTTCTTTCACGCATGTTCATGCTCCTTCTTCCGGTGCGCGGGAGCCGTCACGCGGCGTGCGTTCCCCGGCCAGCACACTCCGCACCCACCCACGTATCCGTGGACTGAACAGCTCCGCGCGTTTTACCCATCCAAAGTGACTATCTCGCTTCAAACCCAAGTCCGCAGGATCAAGCAGCTCCCGGGTGATCTCCGCTGCTTTCAGCTTACCCAATAAATGATCGACGGACCGCGGAGGCGCGTAGAAATCCTGCGTGAACGAAATCGCCAAGACTGGAACAGCAAGTGCGGACAGGAGTCGCTCCAAGTCGCAATTGCAGCCGACCACCTTATAACGCCCTGTCCGGCCCTGATAAGACCAGTCCCGGAGCTGTCGACGAGCTTCTCTCCAACCGAAGCCCAGCCGTGCCCCCGGGAAGTATCCCCAGAGCCGCGCCACCAGGGGGATAAGCAGCTGAAAGACGTGCGTGCCCACGTTGTATGGGAAGTCCCACGCGCGGTGGTACACGGTCCCGCTGGCCATCAGAATTATGCCCGCGATGTCAGGGAGCCGGCTGCTGGCCGAAAGACAGATCAGTTGCCCGCCCATGCTGTGGCCGAGCAAAAAGATCGCGGCCGAAGGGAATCGTCGTTGTAACTCAGCTACAGCACCCGGAATATCATATGCGATGATCTCATAATATCCGAAATCCCTCTTCCGAGAGGCTCGGACCGAGCTACTGCCTACCCCACGGAGATCCATCAGCGCCACCGCAACGTCCTCAGAGCCCAGCGCCTTCGCGAGCGGTTGATAAAAAGCCCCCGGGACGCCCATACCCGGCAAGCAGAGAACTACGGCCGCCGGATGCTCTGTGACCTCGCGCCGCACGCGCAGATCAAAGCAATGCCCGTCCTGGGCTTGAACACTCAGAGAAATATCAACCAGCTCCATCATGAGACCCTACAAATCCCTGAGCCCCGCGACCCACCTGCCTGAGCCCCTGGGACTGATCAAGGCTCCGGCTCGTCGGTCGTGGGATCAGTTCTTTGGTTCCAGCGCGATCCGCCGACTTCAGTATGTATACAGCGCCGGATTGTCCCACGTATCGCTGAAATGGAAACACGCGGACCACACGGTACCCAGGCAGTTCCCCCAGAGTGAGGAGGTAATCCTCATGTTTAACCCACCACCAGCTCAGGCCGGCGACGCTTTGGAAATCCCTCTCATAGCAGTGGTACCCGTTGAATTCAAACCCGCCGTCAAACCTGCAAGGGTCGACCTTGAGATCTCGCACAAGATATTGCTGGGCTTTGGTGAGAGTTCGTTTCATTTCCATGAAATCGTGCACAATGAGAGGCGAGACGACGCCGAGCACTAAGAGCGTGACAAGTCCAGGCAATATGGCGAGTCTTGATTGATCGGATTTGCCGATGAAGTGCATTCCCACTAGCCAAACGATGAGAAACCCGCAGACTGGGATCAAATATCGATCATGAAAGTCCGTAAAGGTAATGATTCCCAGATACATGACTGCGGCGACCAGACAGAGCGCGGGCACGAACGGGATTTCGCCGGTACCGCTGCGAGCCATTCTCGCCAATGACCTGAACGAAGAGAACCCCAGGCCCAGCAGCACGCCGACGTCCAAGACAGCCCAGTAGACCATGAAATAAAAGACAGGAGCCGACAAGGGAGCAGTACGCTGAATGCCCAGCAGATAGGTGTCCTTCAGCAGTATGGGGCCGATGCCGAATTCGGTAATCACATTCCTGTAGAACTGAACCGGGAGCGTGAACAGCCCAAGGAGCATCCCAGCTTCCAGGAAGATGAGCGCTACGGTAAGTATTCCAAAAAACCAGCGGAAATCCTGCCTCGTCCTAAAGTACGTCCAATATCGACATGCGAGCAGAGGCGAGAGCAGGAAGGCCGTGTAACCAAGGCCGGCATGAACCAATTGGGAATAAATGAAAACTGCATAGTCGGGGAAACCCTTCTCCAATGGCCGCCCAAGTATGTTTCGGAATACCTCGTGTTCGGTAACCGGTGTACTCCCGACACTAAGAAGAAACCACTCGTACAGCGGCCAGGGAACCAAGGATATGCCGACGGCCACGAGGATCAGCTTCAGTCTACCAAGTTCTCTCGCCCGCGGATGCACCAGGCACAGAACACAGAATGAGAGCGGAATCACGATCCCGATCTGCCTGGTCAGGACCGCTGCCAAACTAAAGACAAAACCGATGCTCAGAAGCGAGAGCCTTCCCGTGTCCATTCCCCGGTGAATGAAGAAGATAGCGAGGATCGAAGCACACACAAAGGTGATATCCGTCATGAATGTGAAGCATTGCGACAGGAACAGGGGATTTACTACGAGGGCGACTGCGCCGAATAGCGCCATCCAGGGGTTCGCGCCCAACCGCCGGAGCAGCATCAGAAGCACAAATGAGCTCAAAACGCCCAGGAAAAGCACCGACACCCTGAGCATGGTAAGTGAAGAGCCGGCCACGAACGTGAAGGCGCCTCCCCACAGAACATGGACAATTGCAGAAGGTCCTCCCTTGCCCCATCCTGTCGCGATGATCGTGCCTTCATTGACGAGAGCCTCCAGCATACGTACGAAGCTCCAATCGTCATTGACCATAAATTCGCCCACGGGATTCACGATCAAGATTATCCCAAGCCACAGTAAGCCGAGTAACATGGCAGGCAGCAACGAGGATCTTATGTGACCGACTTGGGACCGCATGAGTGACACAATAGCACCGTTGATATCTCGATCGGGGTTTGCCGCGACCGGCGCTTTCGGATCCGCTCCCCGCAAGGCATCAAGGTAGCTGCTTTGCTCGTCTCGTGTCAATAAGCAAACCCCGCGTATAGAGCCGCTGTCGGGCACCCAGACAAGAAAAGGCCATGCGCAATCCCCCGAATCCTGATATCTTCACTTCCGAGCCGTTTCGCTCCGCCGGTCGCAGCGGACCGGTCTTCCGCAATTCCTCGAGGCCATGATGAAGGAAGCTCGTAATAATTCCTTTTACCTTATTTGCGCGTTGGTTGCGGCAGCGTTCGTTTACAGCGCGGGCAATTGGCAAGGGTTCGCCAATCCCTATCTGATCAACGACGACGTTCGCCAGCAGATCTTCTGGATGCAGGAATGGATGGAACCAGGCCTGTTTCAAGACGACCTTCTCACCGAGTATGCGCGGGACTATGTTCCGTGGGGGGTACGGGCGGTCTATCGTATAGGCTCTCTGTTCATGAATCCTGTGCGATTTACCAATGTGTTGACCGGAATTCTTTATGTTCTTTCTGCCGGGCTGCTGTTCGGCTTGTGCCTGAGCTTGCGGGACCGCCTTACCGCGCTCTTGGTGGTCTGTATGTTCTTCATCCTGACCGGCTTGCTGGCAAAGATGGCCGGCGGGCTCTCGCGCTCTTTTGTCGTGCCGCTGCTGTTCGCGTACCTGTTCTTTCTCTCCCGTGGTGACATCCAATGGGCAGCCCTAACGCTGATGATTCAGCCGCTGTTCAATCCTTATGTCTTCTTGCTCTGTCTCACGACCCACGCGGTTTTCCTGTCTTGGAATTTCTGGATGGAGCTGGCCCGTCGACTCCTCGGTTTGGGGAAGACGCATCCAGTGCCAGTCTCTCCGGACGCCGACACGATCTCGCTTTCTCGGCTTCTTCTGTGGAACGCTCCCATACTGCTCGCCTTCGCTTTCATGCTGTTCAAGCATGTTTTCAGCAGTTCGTCAGCGTTCGGTCATCTGGTGACACGAGCGGAAATGGCAGGCAAGGTCGAATACACCGCGGCCGGGCGGTACGAATTCCTCCCTGATCCCTCGTTCTTGTACGAGCTGATCCGGCCCTGGATCTTCAGCCTCCCTTTTCGTGAATGGGGGATTGCCGCGGGATGGATCGGAGCAGCTTTGCTCATCGTACTTGCGGTCTATGCTGTGCGGAACTGGAAACCGGTGGTCGATCTGTCGGGTTTGAAGATCTTTGGCTATCTGTTTGCCGCTTCGCTGCTGCTCTATGTGGCAGCAAGGATCTTTCTGGCCCAGCTCTTTGTGCCCCGGAGATACATTGAATATTCACTGCTGCTCTTCTATTGCATGGTTGCAGGAGTGTTTCTCAGAGTGGCCATAGAATCCCTTGGTTTACGGCGCTTTGCCTTCCCGTTTCTGGTGACAGTTCTCGTGCTATTCGGGGCTGTGCGGTCGCACAATATGGAGTTGTACGACTTCTCCCGACACGCGGACCTCTATCAGTTCCTCCGCACTACGCCCAAGACAGCTCTGATCGCAGGCCATCCGGAGCTCATGGACAATATTCCAACATTTGCCCGGCGCAAAGCTTTCGTGAATTATGAGCTCTCCCACACCTGGATTGAGCCCTTCTGGTCCACGATCAAGAAACGGACTTACGATTTCTTTCGGGCCTATTATGCTCAGGATCCGGAAGAGATTCGGAGGTTCTGCCGTGAATACGGCATTGACTATCTGCTCGTCAGGGACGAGGATTTCTCGGCGGAACGCCTTCAGCGCGAACCCATATACTTCGAGCCGTTCAACACGTTTGTGAGAGAGCTTACTCGGTCAGCTTCACGCTTTGCCATATTGGATGCTAGAGAATTTCCTCCTCTATACGAAAAGGACGGCATCAGAGTAATAACGCCTGGGCGGGGACCGGCCAACCCATAACAGAACCCGCAAGATTCTCCCATCATACGATTTGGCGTTTAAAGAAGTGACGTGGTCCTGGTAGGGGCGCACCCGCGTGTGCGCCCATAGCGTGGGCAGACGCGCGGGTCTGCCCCTACAGAGATTCCTGCTTTCGACTCTTGGACAACGCGTTCGTGTCAACGGCTAGAAAGCACATTCCTATTGCGCCACTGACAGCGCTCGCACGTGCCGTGTTCTGTTGCTTCTGATCCAACTACCTCCGGAGAACAGCGGGAACCAATCGGAAGGATAGGAGCTTTTGGAGGTCCTTTTTGTTCGGCCTCCCCGGCCAGTTCTTCAAGAGCTCATAGCTTTTGCAATTCCTTCAATAAAGCACCTCCTGGGTCCAGGCAGCTCCCGTCCACTCTGGGACTGCTGGAGCTATATAGAAGCCTGAACGCCAAGAGGGCACATCCGGCGCCAAGCGCCGGCTTCAGGTGGAATCAGGACCAAAATCACGCTGCTTTGGCCGTTCGCGCGTGTTCGCCGGCCTGTTCCATCTCTTTCTTGAATTCGTCGTAATCCACTTGCATACCATTCAGATAGGTGCTCCACCCCGCAGTGGATTTTGCATAATGCACCGCGTCCTCGATCTCCTCGTCGGTAGCGCCGTTCAGCTTGGCCATCTCAGTGTGGTACAGAGTGCAATATCGGCATTTCGTGACCGCTGAAATGGCAAGGCCGATCAGTTCGCGGTATTTGTTCGGAATTGGGCCTTCATCGAATTGCACGCGCTTCAGCAGCTTCCATTCCAGCTCAAGCGAGGAGTCCGGAACCAGCTTAATGAAGCTTGGCACCAGCCCGAACATATCCTCAATCTCTCGGTAGATTTCTTCTCGGGTCATGATCTCTTCCTCCGTCTTTGCGGCGGCCTGACGCAGACGAAGCACTTTTCCAAAGACACTCGATTGCTTCCCCTCCGAACCATATCCGTCCGCCTGAACCAGTTCACCTACGTCTCACGTCCCAGCCTTGTTCTTTGAACCGGGAGCGCCTCATCCGTCAATTTAGATGCAGGAAACATTAGGAGGATTCAGCAGGGGTGCGCGTCACGAAGATGCGCCAAGATCTTGCTCAAGGTGGGAGTTTTTGGTGCCGGTCGCGGGTTCAGCCACCGCTCTTACTCTGCGGCCCCGCGTTCTTGGAGCAATTTGGCAACGTGTTCATGATTATAGTGTTTGGCTTCACTCAGCGCGGTCTTGCCTGCCTTGTCCTTTGCATGAACGTCCGCGCCTCTATCGAGAAGCACTGCCACCACCTCCGCATGGCCTTGCTGCGCGGCCGCGATGAGCGCGGTGGTCTCGGTTTCTTTCTCCCGCGCGTTCACATCCGCGCCGCGGTCTATGAGGAGTCTGACCACCCTAATCTGGCCGTTTCGAGACGCCATTATTAGAGGTACAGGCAGCTTGATTGCAGCTTCCTTCAGACTCGCCTTATCTGCGGCCTCGCCCGGTTGCGGAACCAGAGTCTGCAGCTTCCCCAGCAAGGCCCCCGATCCGAGCCCTTGGACACCCTGTTGGGGTGTGGGTGTCACCGGCACCCCTGTAGCCGTGGGTTTCGGTTTTGCGGGTTCGACATAAGCTTTGGTGAAGTCATAGATGTCTTTGGCCACCAGAGCACCGATGGGCACGAGCACTGCCACAAGAGCTGCCCAAGCCCAAGTCCAGACTTTACGGGGCTGTTCTTCAGACATCAGCACAGAGCTCCGTTTTCTGAAATCTTCGCGTCCGAATTTAACGCCGTACAGCCAATCGGGTCTGCCCCGAATCCGAGATACACCGCTACCTGGTTGATCGAATGAGCGGTCGCTATTGTCCTGCCCACCGACAACATCCGCCAATGAGTCAAAGTCAGGCAGATTGCGGCAGAATGCGTTGGCTCTAGCCTTTCACCATACCGCACGGTAGGCTCGCGGTCAACTCCCTGCCGGAGCATCTCGCGTGTTGCGCGCCGGGAGGAGAGGACCTCCCCCCGCATATCCAAAGGCTCGCGCTGCACTGTAGATTATCCTTGAGGCGCACGCCAAGGGTGAGATATGTTGAGATACTTGCAAAAAGCCGGCTGCGCTATGACGGTCGTGCTGCAAGCCGAGGCATTGTTCGTAGATTCCGAACCGTCATGGAAGGAGAACGATGACACCGCTAGATCTGAAAACCAAAGGAGAATGGGAAGCGATCCTGGACCGTTGCGCCAAAGAAGCTAACATGACCGCGTGCCTGATGGACGAGAGCGGGAAGCTGCTGTTCTGCCGTATGGACAGGTTTCCTTTATGCAAGGCCGTCAGAGAAAACCAGGGCGCCCTCACCTCCATCTGCATGAAGACGAACACAGCCATGCTTTCTGCGGTGAGCAAGACCCTTCGACCTGAAGTTGACATCTGCGAAGCCGGATTGCTGCGACTCGTGGTGCCCATCCTCAACGGACGCGAGCTGGTGGGACAGATTGCCGCGTGCGGCTTGGCTTCGAAAGAAGAGGAGATCGAGGAGTTCCTTGTGGCCAAGGAGCTTGGAGCCACCGAAGAGAAGGTCGCCGAGATGGCACAGGCTTCGCCCTTCGGGACCAGGGAAGAGCTCGAAAAGCTGGGTTCACGCCTCTTCCAGGAAATACACGCCGCATAGACTTGCCGTCGCACTACCTGGGGCCACCATAGTCGTTCTCACGGCTGGAGATTGGGTATGGTGGCCCCAGGAATCCTCAACTGCTGCTCTGTTCTGCTCGATCTCGGTAGCATCTCGGTTGCTTCTTAGCCTAACATCGACCCAAAGATTTGGTTACGTGCGGGCAAGAAGCGTATCTCGGCAGTCATTGTGAGGACTAGACGGTGCGACAGGCGTCCCGCCTGTCAAAGTATGACCGGCAACCCCGCGTTGCGCGCGGGGCCGTCCCACCAGCAATCTGATCTCTTGAAAGCGAGGAGATCCTTTCGCTACGCTCGCGATGACAGTCCTTCTCCGCGTAACCGAACGGTTACCTTTCAGCCACCCTAACCGGCGTATGTCGCTTCGCGGAAAATCCGTTTGAATCATTCCAGCTGCGGGTAGCATCTCATCACTCAAGAGGAGACATCCCTTGAAGCATGATGCATCAAGCGATAATGCTTGCATTTTTTCAGGAGTTGGTCCCATGAACAAGTTCTTAGCGATCATGGTTATGCTGCTTCCGTTCGTGCCTGTGGTGGCCGCGGCAGCAGTGCACAAAGAAACAGTGGAATACAAACAGAACGGGACAGTGCTCGAAGGTTATCTGGCGTACGATGACAGTTCCAAGGACAAACGGCCTGGAGTGGTGCTTGTTCCGGACTGGATGGGCGTGCATGACCACTACAAAGGCATCGCGGACAAGCTCGTCGGCCTTGGTTATGTGGCATTTGTGGCGGACATCTACGGCAAAGGAGTTCGGCCTGCCAACACGGAAGAAGCAGCAGCCCTGGCGAACAAATACAAATCCGACCGTCCGGCAATGCGAGCCCGGGCTGGAGCTGCCTTGGAGGCTTTGAAGAAGAGTCCTGTGGTTGATCCGGACCGCATCGCAGCTATCGGATACTGCTTCGGAGGGACCACAGTGCTTGAATTGGCCCGCAGCGGCGCGCCGATAAAGGGTGTGGTAAGCTTCCACGGAGGCCTCGGCACTCCAACGCCTGATGATGCCAAGAACACTAAGGCCAAAGTACTCGCGTTGCACGGCGCGGACGATCCTTTCGTGCCTGCCGCAGAAGTGGCCGCGTTTCAAGAAGAGATGCGAAAAGGCGGCGTGGATTGGCAGATGGTCTTCTACGGCGACGCGGTGCATTCGTTCACGAAACAGGCGGCCGGCTCGGACAAGTCCAAGGGCAATGCGTACAACGAGAAGGCTGACCGACGGTCCTGGAAAGCAATGAAGACCTTTTTCAAAGAGCTGTTCGAGACGGGAATCAAGAAATGAAACCATCTGCCGCGGGCTTTGAAAGAGTAGCCGCCGTGGGTTATTCGTAGGGGCGCACGGCCGTGCGCCCCTAGAGGAGCGACTATACGCGACGGATTCAGGGGAACAGAGAGCCATCGGGGAACGTGTTCGGGTAAGACGCGGTAGGCGTAGAGAACGGCATCGCTTCAGCAAAGACCGCGAGCGATGCGGTTCGCCCGGCGAACCCGTGCTCACCGCATCCTACGGGGCCAAGGATGGGCTGAGGTGATCGTCATGACGACAAATATTCCTGGAGCTTTCAGCCTCTTGGTGATCGCAACGAGCGTTGCTTTTCTGCTTTCGGTCGCGAGTGCGCAGGACCCTCCCGATCCTGCAAGATCGCACCACACGGAACGTGGATTCAAGAACCCTGATTCCGAAGGCAGTTCAGGATTCCTCCCATTCCTGAAATGGCGCTGGGATCGGCTGTGGCAGTCCATGCCATCCCCTCAATCCTACCATTTCCCCCTTGCGCAGAATGACCCTGCATTTCTGAAATCCAACCGGAGCGTGACCACCGTGACATGGATCGGACACGCGACGCTGCTGGTGCAGATGGCCGGCAAGAATATCCTTACCGATCCTCAGTTCTCAGACCGAGCGTCTCCATTTTCTTGGATCGGGCCCAAACGCGTGGTACCACCAGGGCTACGGCTGGAACAGCTTCCGGAAATAGATGTGGTCGTGATTTCCCATAACCACTACGATTCCCTGGACACGACGACTCTCAAGAAGCTCTTTGAGCGTCCTGGCGGCCGTGAAACACGCTTTTTCGTTCCTTTGGGCCTCAAGAGCTGGTTCGAGACCCTTGGCATTCGCAACGTGATCGAAATGGACTGGTGGGACAAACAACGCGTGTCGGGGCTGGAGATCGTCGCTGTTCCGGTCCATCACTGGAGCAAGAGAGGTCTATTTGACGGAAGCAAGACACTTTGGGCAGGCTGGGTGCTCCGATCCGAGAACTTCAGCTTCTTCTTTGCAGGCGACTCCGGGTACACGCAAATCTTTAAGGAGATCGGTCGCAGACTGGGGCCGTTCGACCTGGCCGCGATACCCATCGGCGCTTACGAGCCCCGCTGGTTCATGCGATCTCACCATATGGACCCCGAGGAAGCGGTGCAGGTGCATCGAGACGTCGGAGCGAAAAGGTCTGTGGGCGTTCATTGGGGCACATTTATACTGAGCGATGAACCATTAGATGAGCCGCCAAGAAAGCTCGCAGAAGCTAGACAGAAGTACGGGGTCTCAGAGCGGGATTTCGGTGTCTTGCAGCATGGGCAAACCATTGTGCTGGAGCGCGCCGCGGCCAAGCGCAATCTTCCCTCTTCCTCCTCAAACCTCATACATTGAATCACCCAATTCATCCATCTTACTATTCTCATTAGTATTCTATTGACTATTTCAACTCGTTATGATATTATCGGTGTGAAAAGTGTATAAACTTATGGATTTCGTTATCTTTTTCAAGGAGACAGGTCATGTCTGCTCGAATCTCCTTTAGTATTGTGGCGCTCTGCCTCATGATAGGTATGGTTTCCATATCATCTCCCGACGCGATCGCGTTCCAAGGGCCGCCGCCCTATGTGTGCCCTCCGGCATATGCCCCGCCTGCGCCCTGCGGCCCTATACTGAAATGCCCTCCGCGGCAACCCTGTCCGCCGCCGCCTGTCTGCGGGCCCGTTACATGCGGGCCGAGTCAGCAGGTATGTCTTCCCGCGGGCTGTCCGCCAGTGAAATGTGGACCTCCTCAGCCGTATACTATGGCCGCGGCGTGTCCCCCTCCGGGTTGTCCTCCGCCGGCCTGTCCGCCGCCTGGATGTCCTCCGCCCATGTGTGGGCCGCCTCCATGCGGCACCGGTGGAGCCGGCGGCTTTGGGTCCGTGCTGAAGACCATCCTCTCGATACCGTTTGAGTGGCTCAGCAGGCCTATTCGTGTGCACGCGTCCAAGGAATGCCTCTGCTGTCCGAAGCCCTGTCCGCCTCCGTGCTACGTGGCTCCGTGCCCGCCCATGCCGACAAAGTGCAAACCTTCCAAGGAAATGCGAGCGCAGGCGGCACCCATGCCAAGAGCCTCCGGCAAGCAGGGTTTCACTACTCTCCGATAACCTCTGGACCTGGTCCGCTCCATTGAGCGGACCGGTCTGAACCGCGGCCGCAGGAATTTCCACGGCTACGGCACTCTCATTTCTTCCTGGTCGGCCCTGTTGCGCATTGACAGGGCCGCCTCTTTCTTTTCCCGCTTTCTGCTGCTTTTCTCCTTTTCCTCAGTCGGCTATACTCTGGTGCCGGATGCCGTTTGCATGATCCTTCCGCTTGGGCTTTGCAGCATGGGGGAACAGTTGAGTTGATGCCCAGGAGCCCGCGGAAGCCACGGAGCAATCCTTTGGGTAGTGACCATTTGATCAAGCTGGCCGATGACTTCTATTTCGTGCGTGGTGAAAACGGAGGCCGCTTTCCATCGTCACACGGTTTTCTCTTTACCGGCGCCGAAACTGTTCTCATCGACGCGGGGATCGGTGAAGAGAACATCAAAGAACTGGACCGGAACAAGCGCATAGACACCCTCATCATCACCCACTCGCACCCGGACCATATTCGGGCCTGGCATCTCCTCGCAGATCGCCGCCTGCTCTTGCCTGCTGAGACACCCGACTCGGCGGTAGACTTGCAGCTCCTCGGCGAGAGGTTTACGGGGAGCCCCGAACGAGGCCGTTACTGGGCTCAGGTGGTTCGTGAAGTGTGGAATATCCATCCGCTTCGGGAACCTGACGGGCGATTCGGAGACGGTGATGTGCTACGGGTCGGGAGCGCGGAACTGGAAGCGATCCGGGTAAGCGGACATATTGACGATCACTACTGTTTCTTTGAGCGCGGATCAGGCACCTTGCTCACCACGGACGTGGATTTCACCTCGTTCGGCCCCTGGTACGCCAACCCTGAGTCGGACATCGAGACTTTCCAAGCAGGCGTTCGCAAGCTTATGGCGATCCCTTATCGAAGGGTTTGTTCGTCTCATCGGCGGCCGCTGAAGGAGGGAGATGCCGCGGCCTACTTTGAGGCCTTTCTCGCGGGTTTCGATCGGCACCGGAGCAAAGTGCTGGAATTGTGCGAGTCTCCAATAAGCTTGGAGGAGCTCGTGGCAGCTTCGCCGATCTACGGAAACGCTATGCCGGATAAACGCTTGCAGCACATGTTCGAAGCCAACATGATTGGGAAGAACCTGGAGCTTCTGGTGCGTGACGGCGTGCTCAATCAATCCAACGGACGGTATGTCCGCGCGTCAGGCTCGTAGCTCAGTTCCGACTAGGGCAAGCGCGTGCCACGTCTACGAGTAATTCCGGGATGACACTCAATTTTGCGGCGAAGATCGAAGCGGTTTTCGAGAGTGAGCGCGGATTCACTTGTTGGTGCCACGGACGTGCCGCTAGGCTCGTCCGTGCACGGATGAGTCCCGCGAAGCGCAGGACACATCCGTGGCACCAGGCAGTGCTTCTCGCGCCAACACTCTGCTGGACAAGCCAGTCTCGCGTCCCGCGGGAGCACCCAACACGCAATCCGCTTTCATTGAATTCTGGCTGCAAGACGTGAGGACTCTTGAGAATCGTTGTAATAGGCATCCTGGTGCTTGGGGTCGTGATCTTCAGTCTGTGCAGCGTGCAGGCCGATGTTTCGGCAGCTGCAGACCGCACGGTCTGGAGCGTGTCCGGACGAACGATCTTGCTCAATGGCAAGCCGTTCTTCGCCAAAGGAGTGAACTACTCGCCTACGCCTGTTGGTGGATCGTACAATTGGGACCCGTTCGGCGACTGGTTCACGCGCAACTGGCGCGGGATCTACGAACGGGACCTGCCGTTGATCCGGGAGATGGGCGCGAATTCAATACGAATTCATTCGCTCTTTGCGTTGCCACCGACCGATGCCAACTACGAAATAGCCGATAACCTGGATTTCGATAGTCCCAAGGCCGCGGATCACACGGATTTTTTCAACGAGGCATGGAACAACGGCCAAGACCCATTGTATGTCCTCATTACCATCCCGATGGATAAACTCAGGGGTTTCTATCAGGGCGACGATCCAGCCAGATCAGAAGGCTCTCGAAGAGTCTATCGCTTCTATGAAAAGCTCGCGGCATGGGCTGCTCGTAAATACGGCTCACACCCGGCGGTGATAGGATTTTCCGTCGGCAATGAGTGCAATGATGTGCTGGATCTTCCGGGGAGCCCTGTCTTCTGGGAAAGAATAGACAAGTTGGCTCGCATCGTGAAGGCCAACGCGCCGCACAAGCTGGTCACCTCGGTTTGGTTTCCTCAACCCAAAGAGCACTTCCTGAAATACCCTCGCCTTCTCCTCGACGAGCATTTCGACGTAATCGGCATGAATCTCTACGACGGGCCTTTGAAGAATTCCGAGTTCTGGGAGTTGTATAATTCCTGGGCCGCGGAACGCGGTTTGAACAAACCGGTACTGGTCACCGAATTCGGCACACCCGCGTGCCTACACACTGATGACGGCCGTATCGAAGAGACAGCGCAATCGCTTGCTCTTCAAGCTCAATGGGTGCTCGCTTTGTGGAAGCAGATTGTAGATCGGTCCGTTTTGAGCGATCCAGTCCACGGTATCACATCAGGAGGCTTTGTCTTTGCATGGTCCGACGAATGGTGGAAGACCCGCGACCAGCACGGTCACGCAGCCATTCAAGATCCCGGGAACATCCAACAGGATTTCCTTGCGGGCGGTTGGCTGGACGACGAATGCTTCGGCATTAACTCGACCGCGCCCCATCCCGACCGTCCTCCACTGCACCCATGGGAACCGGACAAGAGCCCGGAGCCCTACCCTCCGGATTTGCTCACTCCCCGACCGGTCTATTACTCGCTTAAGGCGCTCTGGAAATGAGCTGCTCCATAATTTGGAGCCAAGGAGCAAGCGGGGCAACCCTGTTGGGATTAACAAAAATTTTTCGCGATGGACATTGCAAAGCTCGTGGGGTTGATCTAGAATAATGCCGGGTCAGGTTCGCGGGAACCTGGCCCTAAATCGTTGGTCTATAGTTTAGGTCTGCTCCCGATCGAGGACGAGGTATTTTGCCGAGATCCAGGTCGCGACCGGAAGCGCAAGTGGGATCAAATGACGCCCCATATGAGAAAGCGAGATTCAGTACTTGTTTTCAGGTTCCGTGTAAGAATCGCGGGAGTCACCTAACAAACTCATAACCGAAAACTCAATAAACTCAGGCAATTAACGGCCCAGATCCGATACTGGAATCTGGGCCATACTATTATGGTCGCCCGGCCATTACAGGAGTAAGCGGAGTTGCGATCCACATTGTTCGTCATCGGATCTATCATTGCAGCGGTAACGTGGATACTCTGGGCTTTGCTTGCCAGTCCCCATCTAGTGCCCTCCTTCCCTTCCGAAATCAAAGGGATATCTTTCTCTCCCATGCGCGTGGGCAACAACCCCAATAAGGACCGTTGGCCGACGTCGGAAGAAATCAAGGCCGACCTGGAACTCCTGTCCGGGCAGGTAAAGTCAATCAGGACGTATTCGGTGCGAGGCGCACTGGGAGACATCCCGGGAATCGCTCGGCATTTCGATTTCGACATCACCCTAGGAGCGTGGATAACCGACGATGCCGAGGCAAATGAAAAAGAGATCCAGGAAGTAATTCGCCTGGCGAACGCAAGCCCCAACGTGGCTCGAGTAATCGTAGGGAACGAGACGCTCCTTCGCAAACAGATTCCTACGTGGCAGCTCATTGAATATGTGGATCGCGTGAGAAAAGCGGTTCGTATTCCTGTCAGTACGGCGGAACCTTGGCATGTGTGGCTCGTTGAGCCTGAACTGGCCGACCATGTGGACTTTATCGCTGTTCAGCTGCTCCCGTGGTGGGAAGGGATACCTCTCAATGGCGCAGTGGATTTCGTGTTCGCCCGGCACCAGGACATTCAGAGGATATTCCCCGGAAAGCACGTAGTGATTTCTGAGGTGGGGTGGCCGAGTAATGGTCTGACGCGCTTGGCGATGTCAAAGTCGGGAGACACGGAAGCAGCCGTGATCGACGCGGCCTTGGCCGGGGCTAAGGGAGCTGCTGCGCCTTCTCGGAAGCCGTCTTTCCTGCAGTGCCTCTTGAATCCTGCCACGCCGTCCGTGTCGAATCAGGCGACCTTTGTCAGGTCGTTTCTGCACCGCGCCGAGCAGGAGGGGCTGGACTACTACCTGCTGGAAGCCTTCGATCAGCCGTGGAAGTCCAATTTCGAAGGAGCCATCGGCGCGTACTGGGGAATTTACGATGCGGAACGCAACCCGAAGTTTCCCTTTACCGGTTCCGTTTCACAGATTTCCGGGTGGCCTTTCCTTGCTGCTTTTTCCGCCTTGCTCGCACTCGCACTCTTTGCGCTCCTCATGCTGGATAGCAAGAAACTAGGGTTGCACGGCCGGGTCTTCCTTGCGGTGGTGGCTCTGTGCACGGCTTCGGTAGCCCTCTGGATCGTATATAGCTATACCGGATTGTATCTGACAGTCCTCACCACCGTGGTGGGGATTATTCTTGCCGTGGGGCTGGTGATCGCGGCTCTCTTGACTCTCGTGGAGTCCCATGAAATGGCCGAAGCCGCATGGCTGACTCACAAACGAGCCAATGCCCGGCCTCAGGCGGTGGAACTGAAGGAATGGCCCAAGGTTTCGATTCATGTTCCCGCGTACCAGGAACCCCCTGCGATGATGATCAATACCTTGAACGCGCTCACGCGGCTTGACTATCCGAACTACGAGGTACTAGTCATCGACAACAACACCAAAGATCCTTCTCTCTGGAAGCCCGTGGAAGCCGAATGCACCCGCCTGGGTGGTCCGTTCCGTTTCTTCCATGTTGATCCGCTGCGAGGATTCAAGGCCGGCGCTCTAAACTTTGCACTGGCACACACCGCGGCCGATGCGGAAATTGTTGCGGTCATCGACAGCGACTACCAGGTCGATCCCGCGTGGCTCAAAGAACTCGTGCCTCTGTTCCAAGAGCAGGATGTGGCTTGTGTGCAAGCCCCACAAGATTACGTTCCGGAGAATGACAACCTCTTCAAGTCCATGTGTTACGCGGAGTACCAGGGCTTCTTCCACATCGGCATGGTCACCCGAAACGAGCGTAATGCCATTATTCAGCACGGGACGATGACGATGGTCCGCAGATCGGTGCTGGAGGAAGTCGGCCGCTGGGCGGAATGGTGTATCACCGAAGACGCGGAACTGGGCTTGCGAATATTGGAACAGGGGTACCGTGCGGTATATGTGAATCGCTCATACGGCCGAGGATTGCTGCCCGATCGATTTATCGACTACAAGAAACAGCGTCACCGATGGGCGTACGGATCGATCCAGATCATGAAGCGACATGCCAGACAACTGTTCGGCCTAGAGCCCACGAAACTAACCGTCGGCCAGCGGTATCATTTCCTGGGTGGATGGCTCCCCTGGCTCGCGGATGGCGCAAATCTCATTTGGACCATTGTCGCAGTGCTCTGGTCTCTGGCGATAGTTGTCGCGCCCGTTCACTTCGGACCTCCGCCTGCGATCATGATTCTGCCTATTGCGGCGATCTTTTTCTTCAAGGTGGTCAAGACCCTTTACCTTTACGTGTTCAAAATAGGCTTTCCGCTCAAGGACACCCTTGGATCGGTCATCGCGGGAACGTCATTGTCGCACGTGGTAGCCAAGGCGGTCCTTTCCGGCTTTGTGACCAGTGGCAAACCGTTCTTCAGGACGCCCAAGTGCAAGAACCGGCCGCATATCTTCGACGCGTTTGCCGCTGCGAGCGACGAGGTTGTGCTCATGCTCGTCCTGTGGGCCGCGGCTGCTGCGGTGATCTTTGTCCACGGACGCTACTTCCCCGCGGCGCTCGTATGGTCCGCCTTGTTGGTGGTTCAATCGTTGCCCTACCTGGCAGCGCTTGTGGCTGCCCTTATCAACTCCGCACGAGTGGCTCGTCAGGCCGCGGGTCAGGAACCCGTCGCAGCCTTGCAACCTCAACCATGATTGTGGCGCCTTGCAGGCCCACAAGATGACCGCCAGAAGAGTGTGTCATCGCGACTCCGCTGAAAAGCGGGAGAAGCAATCACCCAACCTCTAAGGAGGGGATTGCTGGTGGGACGGGCATCTTGCCCGTCATTCGGTGACAGGCGAGACGCCGGTCCCACCATTCACTCCGCGCAATGACACGTAAAACACGCTTCACTCCCTTACCTGGCCGAATCCCTACGAGCTGCGGTCATTTAACATTGCGCGCATGTGCACATAAGGTATGATGGGGGATCGGGATACGCATGGGGGAAGAGGACCATGGAGGCACTAGAGGCCATTCTGACCAGGCGGAGCATCAGGAAGTACACTAGCGACCCTGTCTCGGACGAGACGATCACCCATCTCTTGAAAGCAGCCATGAGCGCTCCCACTGCCGGGAACGAACCCTGGCATTTCGTGGTGATCAGAGATCGCAATGTTCTCCAGGCCGTTACCACTGTTCATCCTCACGCTGACATGCTCAAGCAGGCGCAAGTGGCCATTGCGGTGTGCGGCGACCCGACGGTCGAAGCCCTCAAAGGTCGATGGATCCTGGACTGCGCTGCGTGCACTGAGAACATCCTCATTGCAGCAAACGCCCTGGACCTTGGAGCATGTTGGGTAGGGATATATCCTGAAGAAAAGCGAATGGAGAAGCTTAGAGAGCTCGTGGGTATTCCGGACCACGTGGTGCCTCTGTGCATGGTCTCATTGGGCCGGCCGATTGAAAAGAAGGAGCCTTCCGCGCGCTTTAGAAAAGAACGCATACACCTTGAACGCTGGTGAGGAACCGACCCCTTGCAGCAGATGACGACGGCTGCAGCCCGTCATTCCTGCGGAAGCAGGAATCCAGTTTTGGGAGCTTGGCAAGATGCTGTTCTCTATCAATTTGTTGAGCTTCTGGATTCCCGTGTACACGGGAATGACGAACAAGGGCCCAGTGGCTAGGGCGCCTTGGGATTTCCATCGGGTGGCCAATCGAACATCATTCTTTGACAACCCGTATAGGAGGTGGTTCACATGATCACGCGAAGACGCCTTCTCTATGTTGTGATATCGGTCGGCCTTCTTGCACTCTCCGGCACGCTTGCACCCTGCTTCGCTCAGATTCAGGGCCTGACAATTGATCCTGCGGTCTGCTCGCAGCTCCAGGGCCGACTGGATGAAATCGTAGCAATCAGCCGCTCGGAAACTATGAGTGACCAGGAAAAAGTGGCCAGACTTTCCGAATCATGGAAGCAATCCATGACGGAGATGTTGAAAGGAGCTGGACAAGATTCCGAGATGGCTAAGGTCATCAAGGACTTGATCGAATCAATCGCTCAAACGCTGGTCAAGGCCAAGTCTTCGGCTCAGTCGCCTAAAGGTGACACTGGTGCGGAAGCCGCACGAGACCTGCGTGTGCTCATGGAACGCACGAAACCGTACGTCGCGATCATGCAGCTCCTCTGTCCGGATCTGAAAGTCCCCGAAGCGGTCACCAAACGGGCCCCACTGGACCAGTAGCACGTCCTTACCTACGAGTTTTTTCGTCCATGCCCGAGGCTTGGCGCGGGTTGTCGAGACTCTGCAGCTAATCTCTGAGCGAGATTCCACAGTCAGGGACGTCCTACATACATAAATAGTATCGTGTCAGAAGTTCGGAGCTTTAGGCAATCATTTCCCCGCGCCGGTTGTATAATAGCTACATTCCCGCGATGTACGCGGCTATCTTGGGTGATCACTTTCCATTTCAAGGGACCAAAATGCTAAGGCGTAGTAAGAGGGCCACCCACCAGGGAATCGATACGAAGATTTGGGCTTGTCTTGTCATCATGGTTTGGGCATTCACGATGGCCGAAATCGTCGAAGGGGAGCAAAAGGGAAAGATGAATCCGGAGATCTCTCTGCCAATTGAAGCAGCGGGCTGGACGTGGGACGGGAAGGAGACGAAGTACGATTCCAAAACGGTTTTCGAGTATATCGATGGAGCGGCGGAACTCTATCTGGCGTACGGCTTTCAGGGCGTCAGAGTTCGGAAGTTTGAGAAGTCGAATCAACCCTCTATCACCGTGGAACTCTATGAGATGGCCTCTTCAGAGGATGCTTATGGAGTCTTCTCTTTTGAGCGCCAGGATGAAGCTGTCGGGATCGGCCAGGGATCCGAGTTTGGAGGCGGATTACTCCGGTTCTGGAAAGGAAAGTATTTTGTCAGTATTTATGCGGACGGAGGAGGCGCCGAGGTCGAGTCGGCTATTCTAACAATGGGCAGAGCCACGGCAGATTCAATCCAGGGGATGGGGCCGGAGCCCGAATTGGTTGAGCTTATTCCCGGCAAGGAGCTTGGACTGGACGATCGGAGTGTTCGCTATCTCAGGAGTCATGTTCTCCTGAACCTGCGGTTCTTCGTAGCTCATGAGAATATCCTGAACCTGAGCCGGAGGACGGAAGCTGTACTCGCGCAATACACTCGAGAAAGACAGAAAGCCCACCTGCTCCTTGTCCGATATCCCAGCGCGAAGGAAGCAAGAGATGCCTATCAGAGTTTCATCGCGGCGTACCTTCCTGATGCCGAGGGAAAAGATTTCGTGAAGACGGAAGACCAGAAGTGGACCATGGCCCGGCAACGGGATAAAGTCGTTGTCGTCGTCTTTGAAGCTCCCGCGGCAGCCGAGGCCGAGGCGCTGGTCAAAGCAACAGAACAGAAGCTTCTTAGAAAACGTTAGGGAGAGGAAATGTTTTCTGCGGGTATTTGAAACCCACACAGAAGGGAGTTTGTGCCAGATGAAAGAAAGAATTATCACCCGGAGGGATTTTCTAGGGGTAGCCGCAGGAACCGCAATGGCCGCTACTCTTGGGGGAGGGATCCTGGAAGAGGTTAAGGCGGAGCCAACCGCAAGAGTTGTGCTCATCCGGAATGCCGAGGTGGTAGGAAGCGATGGCAAAGTCCAAGGGGAGATTCTGCAATCCATGCTGGATGAAGCCGTCAGGAGCCTTCTAGATACAAAGGACTCGGCGGAAGCCTGGCAGAAGCTCATCAAGAGTTCGGACATCGTGGGCATTAAGAGTAACTCATGGTCCCGGATGCCGACTCCCAAGGAATTGGAAGCAGCCATTGGGCGTCGTCTATTGGATGTGGGAGTCGCAGAAAAAGATATAGCTATTGACGACCGGGGTGTCCTGCGTAACCCGGTCTTCCTCAAAGCTACCGCTCTCATCAATGTGCGGCCGTTGAGGACCCACCATTGGTCCGGTGTGGGGACCTGTCTGAAGAATTACATTATGTTTGTCCCCGATCCGTCCTCCTACCATGATGAGGGTTGCTCGCCCCTAGGCAAAATATGGACCTATCCCATCGTGAAGGGAAAGACCCGACTGAACATTCTCAGTGCCCTCACGCCCCAGTTTTATGGACGGGGAGCCAATTTCTTTGACAGAAGATACGTCTGGCCCTACGGCGGGCTTATCGTGGGAACCGATCCTGTAGCAGTGGATGCTGTAGGCGCTCATCTGCTTCAGGCGAAGCGGATCGCCTTTTTCGGCGAAGACCGGGCTCTGGACGTTCCACCCACACATATTATGGCGGCTGACAAAACGTATCACATCGGGACCAGTGACCTGAACCGTATTCAGCTTATCAAATTAGGCTGGGCAGATGAATTACTGATCTGAGCATCGGGGAGCAGCGTCCGCCCAAGCTGACAGACCGTGCCGGGGAGGCACTACCATTGAAGTCTATTGACCAGAACTCGCATTCACCGCAAGCACACACCGTCGTGAGGTCAAGCGAACCGGACGTGGTCAGGTTGGCCGGTCTGATTGCGGCTTATGCCCCCCATGACGGTGTCTTTGAACTACGCATCCCTGGGGTGCACGCCATTCGCCACTCACAAGCGAACACGGAGTTGATGCACGGCGTGGCACAACCAGCCTTATGCATCGTCGCGCAGGGATCAAAGAGCGTCATGCTGGGGCAAGAGGTCTATGAGTATGACGCGTCACGTATGCTCGTTTACTCCGTTGATCTGCCAGTGACGGGGCGGATCACGCGAGCCAGCTACTCCGAACCTTTCCTCGGTTTCAAGCTGGTTCTCGATCCGCACAAGATCGCCGAGCTGGTCTTGAAGGTGTATCCGCACGGTCTGCCTCGAGTTCACGAGAGCCGAGGTTTGTACGTCGGTCAGATCAACGTGAGCATCATCAAGGCAGCAACAAGGTTGCTCGATTTGATGGCACAGCCCGGAGACGCTGAACTGCTCGCCCCCCTGGTAATCGATGAGATTCTGATCCGTCTATTGCGCAGTCCCATCGGTGTCCGGGTGGCACAGCTCGGGCTTGCGGAATCCAATGTAAACGGAATCGCAAAAGCAGTGTCCTGGTTGCGTGCGAATTTCTCCCAACAGATGAAAGTCGAAGATTTGGCGGAGTTGGCGCACATGAGCGTTTCCTCATTCCACCAGCACTTCAAGTCCGTCACCTCAATGAGCCCCCTGCAGTACCAAAAGGTGCTGCGCCTTCAAGAGGCGAGGCGTCTTATGTTGTCCAAGATGATGGACGCGAGTACCGCGAGTTCGCACGTGGGGTATGTGAGCGCTTCGCAGTTCAGCAGGGAATACAGCCGCCTATTCGGGACTGCTCCAACTAGGGACATCGCCAGGTTGCGCGAGTACTCGACTCAGGAACTGACCCAATTGGGATTGTAGGTCGCTCATATGAAAGGGGACCTGTTCGACAGGTTCCTTCTGTAACTCGTCCGCGCCCGATTCGTGGTACGTTAGCGGCTTGTGCCACCCATAACTTCTTGATGGCATTAAGCTTGGCTATTGCCGCTCCCACAAATCCTTGCTTTCTGTACACATCGAGGTAGCGAGGCCCTTCAATGCCGCTTGATCCTCAAGCGGAAACCTGTTCCTGCAACTGAGGCAACTCAACATTATACGGGGGAATGGGAAAGGCATCGGGGACGGAGGCTATGGCTTTCCCGAGCCAACCGATGGCTTGCCCGAGATGGTTCATATTCCGCATGGCTTCCTCGTCGCCAAGCACGTCGCCTTTGTCGCTGCCCATGCCAAGGTTCCAATAGATGGATCCGGGCACAATCATAGAAGACAGGAGGAACATGTGATTGATGGTGTCGAAAACGTGGGTCGCACCGCCGCGTCGGACTGCCACAACTGCGGCGCCGATCTTTCCCCTCAGCAGTCCGCCATTGGCCAGTGCCACAAAGCCGGCTCGATCGATCAGAGCCTTCATCTCGGAGGTTACATCTGCGAAATAGGTCGGGGAACCGAGGATAACTGCATCAGCAGCGTAGATCTGTTCCAGGTAATCGTTCATACGGTCTTTCTCGACGACACATCTCCCGTTCTTCTTCTCGAAGCACTTGAAGCAGGCCATGCAGCCCCGCACAGGTTTTCCGCCGATTTGCCGGTACCCGGTGCTCCAGCCTGCTGCTTCCAGCGGTTCGAGCACTTTCTTGAGCATGATCTCCGTATTGCCCCCAGGTCTGGGGCTTCCGTTTATGGCTATAGCTTTCATGAGGGTTCCTTCTGCTTGATAGCTCTGCAAGATTACTGTTGAGGGCGTTCGCTCCCGCTCTCTACCTTTGAACGTGTGTATCTGCAGCCGCAGAGCTTTAGTTTGCCCTGCTGCTTAAGACCTTGCTCAGAATTTCGTTCGCATTATCTGCCTCTTTCTTTCCAACCCTGGATTCGACCACGGATATCAGACTCCTGAGCTGAGATTCGGTCAGCCCGACATTCATCCCGGCGTTAAGATGGAACTGCAGCATGGGATTTACTCCTTCCATGCTTGCCAGGGCCGAAATGGTTGCGATCTCTCTTCTCTGAATATCCAGGTTGTCGCGTCCGAAGATGTCCGCGAACAGGTGTTCCTTCAAGAAGGTATCAATTGCGGGGACGAATAACTGGTACCCGCTCTTGACCGGTGCGACCTGCGTTCCGGTAAGCCTTTTGAGAACTTCTTCTCCGTATTTGTCCTTGTCTAAGTTGGCAGGCAGGGGGCTTGCCTCCTTGCCAGGCTCGTCCTTGATGCCTTTCTGCTCTCGCTCTTCCATGACGCCCATGAACGTAAAGATGCCATTCAGGCTGCGGGGAAATCCTGCATAGGCGTACATCTGCACGAGGATTTCCTTGATTTCGTTGACAGTCAAACCGGCATCCAAGCCATCGTTCAGGGCCGTTTTCAGTTTCTGCAGATCCCCGTTTGCGGTGAAGGCCGCAATGGTGACGATTGTTGCCTGTTTGGCGTTCAAGCCTTCGCTTTTCATGGTCTGCGCCTCCAAACTGGTTGCGATGATAAACGCTAAGATAAGAACGTCTGCCAAGATTACAGCGAGTCCTCTGTTCATGATACTGCGCCTTTCTTCCATTTTACCTTCTGTAATTCCGAAGGGTCTTACACCTTGATCAGTTCATATTCGCGTGAGCCCATGCCGATTGCTTCAGCATACTCCACTTGATGCTCGCCGCGGGTGTTCGGACGGAGCGCCGCGAATTTGTCGTAACCGCAAGAATGCAGATCGTGCCCTTCCAAATGGATGAGGTTGGGGGCCATATTCACCAGATCGAAGCAGGCCGTATCCACAGCAACGGGATCGCTTGACGCGAGTATGCCCAAATCCGGCACGAGCGCCGGCTCCGACCACCCGGCGCAGTCGCACTGCGTGGTCACGTTCATTAGGAAATTCAAGTAGCAGATGCGGCCTTCCTTGCTCTGCACCGCGCCGTAGGCGTATTCCACCATGCGTTCGACAAAGGACGTGTATTCACCGGGTTCGTCAATACCGATCACCCCTTGCTTGCACACGGTCACGCATTCGTAGCAGCCGATGCAGCGGGATTTGTCGATGACGGCGTGGCGGCGTTTTCCGACTTTTTCCAACGAGAGCGCAGACTGCGGGCACACCTTCACGCACTCCCCGCAGCCTAGGCAGCCGGGGTATATCACCACATTTCGGCCGTGTTGGTCGATTTTCCCCGCCTGTGGAGCGCAGCCCATGGCGAGGTTCTTGAGTGCACCTCCGAAGCCGCCCATCATGTGAGCCTTGAAATGGGAGAGCACCACCATGGCGTTAGCGGAGCGAAAGGCCTGTGCGATCTTGACCGTGGCGAAGTGCTTCAGATTGACGGAGACTTCCTCATAGCACTTGCTCGTCACGCCATCGGCGATAATCAGGGGCGCGTCCACGACGTAGGGCGTGAAGCCGTGACGGTAGGCTGTTTCCAGATGATCCACGGCGTTGTGTCGAGTGGATTTGTAAAGCGTGCATGTGTCCGAAAGGAAGGGACGGCCGCCCGCTGCTTTCACACAGTCCACGACCTGCCGCGCGAAAGTCGGGTGCAAATAGGTATCGTTGCCCGTCTCGCCGAAATGCAGCTTGATGGCAACCACCTCGTCCTCGCCACCCTTGCCGAGCGGCCTTACCTTTTCCGCCAGGCCGACCACATCGCAAAGCCGTTTGATCTTGGCTAGACGATGATCCGATGGGTTCTTGATAGTGAGTTCCGCCAGATAAACCGGAACAGACATAGCTCCTCCAATTTTCTGTTTCCAGGATTGCTTTTCTTGGACGTTACTGGAACGGCAACGTCGGAAACGGTTTCCTGGAATCCGATTCCCGTGTTCTTGGGTAACGTGGTCTTAAGGTATCCCTCGCTCAAGCGCTGGATACTTTTTTCCCTCAGAGCGTGACCAGCTCATACTGATCATTTCCCATGTTCAGCGTCTTCATGTATTCGAGCTGGTGCGGCCCGCTTCGGGACTCAATGCGTTCCACCACATCGCGGCGTTGCTCTTCCGGCATCGCATACACCAAGTCGACCGAAGCCTTGTCTATGGCCAAAATATCCGTTGAACCGAGTATTCCGATATCGTCACAGGTAGGCTTTGCTCCATGCGCATTGCAGTCGCAGTCCACGGAGATGTTCTTCAGGACATTGATATACGTGATATGCTGGCCGAAATGCCCGGTGATCGCCTTGCCCGCCTCGACCATGCGCTCCAGGAAGAGAGGCCCTTTAGGCCAACCCTCGCCGTGGATCTGCCGTTTGCCCACCTGCCCTGACGCACAACCTATGGCGATGTTTTTGAGCGATCCGCCAAAACCGCCGCTCGTATGGCCCTTGAAGTGGGTGTAGACCAAGAGCGAATCGTAGTTCAAAAGATTCTTTCCCACGGCGACCTCTGTGAGATGCACCCCAGGAGTAAAGGGGCGCTCTGTCAATGTGGGGTCCAACCATGCATCAAGAAATTCACGCATCCCCGGTATGGGAAGCGTGGCATCGCCGTCCGCATCCATTATGTCGACCGGACAAAAATGGAATCCATTGGTCTTCAGAGTTTCCAGGTGGCCTTTTGTGGTTTTCCTCGGACTCGGATACAGAACGTTGCATTCCACTATGGTGCTGTTCGGAATATGCGGCTGCAGGCCCTTGATGAGCTCTATAGGCAACAGGTTCGGCCCATCCGGCTCACCGCTGTGTAACTTGATGCCTATTTTGCCTGTCATGCCTTGATTGATTTTGGAATAGATTTTCAGCAATCCGTTGATACTGATATCCTTCGTAAAAAATACTTGGGATCTATTCTGTCCTGCGGCAACAGTGCTGCCCATGCCTTTGAAATCGCATACGGCAACAGTACCCAGCGCGATCGCACTTTTCTTCAGAAAACTGCGACGCGAAATCTGCCTTTCCATGTTTTTCTCTCCTTTAGACAAGAGGCCACATTGGTAAAATGATAGCAGGCTGACCCTTCGCATGTTTGCCTATTTGAGTAAAGTTCTTGCCGGATTCTCCGATACTCGACCAAACCGTGATCCCGCTACTACACGGGGATACCGTGCAAATATGCGTGAACTCAGCTCTGAATCCATACGGGCTGCGCGGAGCCTTGCTACACTCTTGGTCATTTGAGTCTCCTTGCCCATGACACGTCGGATGCTTACGCTTAGTTCAAGGCAAGGGGCCGCAAGCAGGCCCATGAGTGATGTCCTTTGGAGGCGGAAAATGGAATCGACAACACGTTCTGATATCGTAAAGCTTGCAGAGGGAAACTTCGTGGAAGCTTACGCAAATCTTAGCGAGTGCGTGTGCACGGATGAACGTCGTTTGCACGTTGCGCTCTCAGAAACGAGAGCCACGGCGAAAGTCTTCGCGCCCGATCACATCGGCATTCCAGGCGCACGTTGCGCGACGTTCGGGCGCTGCAAATAGTCGGCTGAGGCACGGGTTGAACTGGAGTCAAAGGGCGGACAGTGCCGCCCTTTTTCGTTTGTGGAGCCGCGCAAAGCTCTGAGCCCCTATACCACTGCCCTAACAAACGGTGAATCAAGGTAGGACGGGTTGAGTCCCGCGAACCGCGGGACGAAACCCGACAGGTTGCTTTGGACATGATGTCGGATTTCGTCCCGATCAGAACAGGGGACTCAATCCGACCTACCGCCGCTGGGTGGCCGCACCGCGTCAGAGGCTCTTCGTACTTATTTGCCTGAGTCGGGTGACGGATTAAATGGAGAAAGCGTGCAAGAGGCTTTGGTGGGGCAGGCGTCTCGCCTGTCTATGAATGACGGGCAAGATGCCCGTCCCACCAGTGCTGTCGGCCTACCTGGTGCTTGCGCCCGGAAGGTGTTTCATGGGCTTGAAGCAGGCCATGAAGCACGGCATCCTATGTCACTTCATTCGTACAATAAAAGGATCAGGCCACGTCTATGCTTTCCAGAAGTCTCTTAGCTTTGACCCGGTGCACATCAAGGCCCAGTTCTTTCGAGCTGAATCCAAGAGCGAGGCCGATGAGCTGGGTCAGGTAAAAGGTGGGAATCTTGTGCAGGTCTTTTTGCTTGCGAGATAGTGCAATCTGGCCCATGTCGAATTGCTCGAAGCACGCGGGGCAGATCACGGAAAGCGCCTGAATATTACGCTGCCGAATGTACTGGAGCTTCTGCCCAACAATGGCGTAACCCGCGTCCGAGTCGACGTTGGCCCCCAACGGTGATCCGCAACAAAGGAACTTTCTGGAATATTCGGTCGGTTCCACTCCGATGATCGAGAGCAGGTGATCCATCCTCACCGGAACGTACGATTCGGCCTCGGAAAGCTCGTTGGGATACATCATCTGCGGCGGCCTGAAATAGTGGCATCCATAATGACAGCCCACCCGGATTGGAATTTCCCTTTCCATCAGCTTGATGAGCTTGTCCACCACGCTGTCTTGATACAAGACATCCAGAATGTGCGTGACCTCGATGGTACCATTGAATTTGCGATTGTGCTCTTCGAGGATCTTATTGACCTTGCGGCGCTTGGCGTCGCTGTGCTTGAGCACCTGGTTGGCTTCTTTGAGAGTATTTACGCAGCCGGAGCACAACGTGAGCAGATCCAGTCCCGCCTCTTCCGCAAGACATAAGTTGCGCGCGGCAAGCGCGAGCCAGGAGTCATAATGGACCATCTTGAGGCCCGTGGGCGGAGGGCAGCAGGAGAAGGGGAAGTCATCGACCAGTTCGATTCCCAGGCGCTCGCACACGAGACGAGTCGCGGCTTCAAACCCGGGGTATTTGATGGGGATAGCGCATCCCAGATACAACGCGTATTTCATGACAGCCTTTCAGGTCCTTATTGTGCCTGCTTCAATGCGTCTCAGAAGTCGAGGACTTCCTCCAGACCGGTCTTCTTGAGAATTGCGCGGACTTCATCCACTGGAGCGGGCGGCAGCGGCGCCAGGCCATGATGTGCCCGCATCTCATCAAGCTGGTGAACAATCATGGTGCGGCCGGTCTTGGTCAAAAGCTCCAGTGACAGCAGGAGCCGGCTCGGAACGTTGCCTCTCCGAGCCGCGGAATTGCGCAGCGCCACCAGGAGTTCCGAAATGGGGATCTTTTGCGGACATCGGTCGTCACAGACATTGCACGTGCAACAGAACCACACCTTTTCGTCCTGGACCACCGCTTCATGACCGAGATTCAGGCATTTGAGGATGGTTCCCCGGGGTCCAAGTGCGGCGGTGACCTCCATTGCCGGACATGAACCGGTGCAGCGAGCGCACTGATAGCACTCGTACAGCTCTTCCCGATCAAAGAATTTCCATATCTTGATGGTCATGTCACGTCGCTCTTCTTCTTTGCTTCTCGGAGCAGCTTCTTCGCCGCGTTTTCGATCTCCGCGGGCTTGATAGTCTTCAATCCTGCTTCCATCTCTCGGATCACCTTGGCGAATTGCGCGCCTTCGGCAGCAGAGATCCATGCAAGCCTCAGGCGGTCCTTGTTGATACCAACCTTCTCCATGCGTCTCCAGAAGCGCTCTACCCTGCGCGCGGTATTCTGGTTCGCGTTGTTGTAATGGCAATCCGCTGGATGGCACCCGGATACCAGGACAGCTCCCGCGCCCTTTGTAAATGCTCGCTCGATCCACGCCGGAGAAACCCGTGCCGAACACATGGTCCGAATGATCCTGACATTGTGCGGATACTGGATCCTTGAGACCCCGGCGAAATCCGCCCCTGCGTAAGAGCACCAGTTGCACGCAAAAGCCAGGATCTTTAGGTGTGGATCGTTTGCCAGCGCCACGTCGATCTGTTCGACAATTTGGCTTTCTGTGAAATGAGTCTGATCGATCGCACCGAACCGACATTCGGGCACGCACGCGCCGCATCCCTGACATGCAGCTTCGATTACGCGATAGTTACCTTCTTCTTTTCCGCCCACGATCGCGTGATACGGGCACACGCGGGCACAGAGTCCGCACGCAGTACACTTCTCAGGATCGATCCGAGCGGTGATTGCCGGGATCTTGACCTCACCCTTGCTCATCAAGATATTCGCGCGTGATGCCGCGGCCGAGGCCTGCGTAACGGAATCCTTGATGTCCTTGGGGCCTTCGGCCGCACCAGCGATGAATACTCCGCCCGTGGTGGTGTCCACCGGTTTCAGCTTCGGATGGGCTTCCATATAGAACCCGTCCGTGTCGGTGGCGAGGTTCAGCAGTCGCTGGAGCAGCTCTGAGTCTTGCCGTGGTTTGATTCCCACCGAGAGGATCACCATGTCTACAGTGGAACGGTATTGCGTGCCCAGGAGCGTGTTTTCTCCGAGCAGGGTCAGGTCGTCCGTCGCAAGATCTTCGATGATCTCCCCGGGAATACCCCGGATGAACGTCACCCCTTCCCTGCGAGCCCGCTGGAAGAGGTCCTCAAAGCCTTTACCGAACGCACGGATATCGATGTAGTAGACCGTGATTTCCGTGTCCGGCCAATGCTCCTTGATGAGCAGAGCATCCTTGATCGTGTTCATGCAGCAGACATTGCTACAGTACGGGTTACTCCGCTTGCTCCGCGAACCAATGCACTGGAGAAAAGCGACGCGCTTCGGTCTCTCGCGGTCGGAAGGCCTGATGAGTTCGCCCGATGACGGTCCGCCTGCATTGATGAGTCGCTCGAACTCCAATGTTGTAATAACGTTGGGGAATTTACCGTAACCCAGCTCGGTGAGGGATGTGGGATCGTACACATCCACACCGGTAGCCACCACGATGGTGCCGACGTCGAGTAACAGTTCGTGATCCCGGTCCGCAAAATCGATGCACTTCTTGGAACACGCCTGAAAGCACCGGTCGCAAGCGACGATCCCTTGGTTGTTCAGGCAGATGTTCATGTCGATCATGAACGTGGAAGGGACCGCCTGCGCAAACGGGATGTAGATACCGCGGCGAATGGACAACCCCGCGTTGAACTCGTCCGGAGCGAGCTGCGGACAGACCGATATGCAGTCGCCACATGACGTGCATTCATTGGTGACGTATCGGGCTTTCTTGTGGACTCGTACACGGAAATTGCCGATATGGCCCTGCACTCCTATCACTTCGGAGAGGGTGAGCAATTCGATGTTCGGATGGCGGCCCGCCTCGCTCATCTTGGGAGCGAGAATACAGATCGAGCAGTCCATAGTGGGAAACGTCTTGTCAATCTGGGCCATGCGTCCGCCGATGCTTCCCGAACGTTCTACGAGGTAGACCTTGTACCCCGCGTCCGCGAGGTCCAAAGCAGCCTGGATGCCCGCGACTCCGCCTCCGATGACCATCGCCTTGCGCATCACCGGGACCGTTACCTCTGTCTGCGGAGCGAGCCGGGCCGCGCGCGAGACAGCCATCGCAACAAGATCCTTGGCCTTTTCAGTAGCCGCATCTTTGTCGTGAAGATGCACCCAAGAGCAATGTTCTCGGATGTTGGCCATTTCCAGGAGATAAGGGTTGAGCCCTGCGGCCTCGCAGGCGGCTCTAAAGGTAGGTTCGTGGAGCCTCGGAGTGCAGGAAGCCACCACCACGCGATTGAGATCATGCTCTTTGATGTCGCCCTTTATCTGCTCCTGCCCGGGCTCAGAGCATGTGTAGAGCGAATCTCGCGCTAAAATCACTCCAGGCAGACCCTGGGCGTACTGGGCTACTTCCTCGCACCGGACCGTGCCGTTGATGTTCTTGCCGCAATGGCACACGTACACGCCGATGCGCAGACCGTCGAGCGGCAAGTGCTTTGCTGTGGATTCCGTCTTATCGCTCAATTGTGCCGTTCCTCCGGATGCCATCAACCTCGAGTCGAGTTTGGGACCGGCTTACCTATGCTTAGGGGGTCACAGACCTCGGCGGGCCGATGGCGCCTTTGAAGGCTTTAACAGGCCCTGCGCATATTGATAGCCTTTGTCGAAGGCTGAGACATTCAGTTCCTCAGTGCCGGCAGGAATTGAAGAGAGAACCGATTCCTTCATGGCTTCATACGAACACACGCCGGCAAGGGCAGCCACAGCCCCCAACATCACGATGTTTGCCACGATTTTTTTGCCCATTTCCTCGGCGATGCGGGTGCATGGCACACGGTAAAGCGTAAGTCCTTCCGGCTCCTTGCTCAGCTTGACGAGGTCTTCGTCGATGATCAGGACCCCGCCGGGACGAATCGCGTCGCCATAGGTCGCGAGCGCTCCCTGGCTCATGAGCACCAGCACGTCCGGGCATCTGACTTTCGGGTAATGGATTGGGTCCTCTGAGATTACAACGTCCGCGGAGCACGACCCGCCCCGAGCTTCGGGCCCGTAACTCTGGGTAAATACAGCATTCTTCTTTTCAAACAGGGCAGCTGACTTGCCCAGTATATGCCCCGCGAGGACAATGCCCTGGCCGCCAAACCCGGCCAACCTCACTTCTTGTTTGTCGGTCATGCGGCCTTGCCCTTTCCTTTGGACTTAGCTTTTGCCTGAGCGCGGGCCACCACAAGGGATTGATAATTCTGCATGAAATCAGGACGCTCCACATCGACAAAGGTCCCGACAATGATCTTTTCTCTGAGACGAATCTCCACTTCACTGGGGTCAGCCCCGTTCCGGACCTCACATACTTCGCGGTAGTAACGCATCTCGTCCAGACCTGAACCGAGCTTGTTTGGGCGCCCAAACCCGGTAGGACAGGGTGTAACGACTTCCACAAACGTGAAGCCCTTTTTGTCGAACGTCTGGGAGATCGAATGCACGAGCTGTCTGGCATGGTATGTGGTCCAGCGGGCAACGTACACGGCTCCAGCGGCGTGGGCAAGATGAGGCAGATTGAAAGCAGGCTCCGCATTCCCGAACGGCGTGGTGGAGGTTCGTGCGTCAACAGGAGTGGTAGGCGCAACTTGGCCGCCGGTCATTCCATAGTTAAAATTGTTTACGCAGATAACTTTCAGATTCACATTGCGCCTGGCTGCATGAATCAAATGGTTGCCGCCTATGGCGAATAAATCGCCGTCTCCGGAAAAGACTGCTACATTCAGGTCCGGCCGGGCAAGAGCCAGCCCTGTGGCAAACGGGATCGCGCGGCCGTGAGTGGTATGGTACGTATCCATGTCCAGGTACCCGGCCACACGACCCGTGCAGCCGATCCCCGAGACCACAGCAGATTCCGCGACCGGGATGCTTTTCTGCTTCATGGCTTCAATGAAAGCAGTCAAAACGATTCCCAGACCGCAACCCGGACACCAGATGTGCGGGATGCGTCCGGGCTTCAAGAACTCGTCATACGGGTGCAGCCCGTGATCTTCCTGGATGTGCCTCTCTTCAGCCGCTTTGTCAAAGGGCTGTAGAGGTCTGTAACGGACTTTCATGTGAACTCCCGGATGGTTAGGCTCATGTGCTGCCGACGACGACTTGCATCGGAAATCACAAATACTCGCCGACAGCTTCTTCAATCTCTTCGGGCGTGTGGATCGACCCGCCCATCAGCGGCATCAGTACGATCTCCGCCTTACCGCCTGCGGTGCGTTCCACCTCGTATGCCATTTGGCCGTAGTTGACTTCTGGTACGACAAAGGCTTTCACCTTTGTTGCGAGCCGACGAACGACCTTCGATGGGAAAGGCCAAAGCGTGATCAGCCTGAGCAATCCGACTCGACGGCCACGCCCGCGCAGATCCTCCACTGCCTGTCGCGCCACCCTCGCGGTGCATCCGTAAGCAACTACCACGACTTCCGCATCCTCCAGATGGACTTCTTCCACTCGGATGATCTTGTCCGCATTCTTACGGATCTTGTCCACCAGATGGCGGACATTGCGCTCCTGGACTGCGTCGGTGATCACCGGGTATCCTCGTTCGTCATGAGTCAGTCCTGTTACGTGAACTCGATAGCCCGCACCGGCTATTGCCATAGGCGCAGGAAGAGGCCCTGAGCTGTCAAACGGGAGATAATCATGCGCGGGAGCCCGCGGCTCGGACCGTTCCACGATCCGGAGATCTTCCCTGCTGGGAATGACCACCTTTTCCGTGGTGTGTCCTACCACCTCGTCCGCGAGCACAAAGACAGGCTGGCGATATATTTCCGAGTAATTGAATGCGAGCACTGTGTAATCGAAACACTCCTGCGGTGACGACGGCGCGAGAGCTATACAGCCATAATCCCCGTGAGAACCCCACCGGGCCTGCATCACGTCCGCCTGGCCCACCAGCGTGGGCAATCCCGTGGAAGGCCCGGCACGTTGAATGTCCACCACCACGCACGGCGTTTCGGTCATCATACCCAAGCCCACGTTCTCCATCATGAGGGAGAAGCCCGGGCCGGATGTGGATGTCATGGACTTTGTTCCGCCCCAGGACGCCCCGAGGATCGCGGCCATGGACGCGATTTCGTCTTCCATCTGGATGAAGATGCCGCCCACCTGAGGCAGTCGCACTGCCATCCGTTCGGCAACTTCAGTTGCCGGGGTGATCGGGTATCCCGCGAAGAACCGGCAGCCCGCCGCGATGCCTCCCTCCGCGCAAGCCGCGTCGCCATGAATGAAATGCTCGCCTGTGAGCAGGTCCTTATCCGCCATGATTCGTCCTGATGTGTTGGCCTCCAAATGGAGGCGCGCAATCCCTTTCGGGCCGCGCGGCTCCGGAGCAGGTCGGTTCTCTCGCCGGACGCGCCCCATGTCCAAGGCGCGGGCCGGGCCGGCCTGCCGATCCCGTGTTCCCGGCGATTCAGCGCTTTTTCGCGTACCGCCTATCCTTCCGGGAATAGCGGGTGGTGACCTTCTGGATATCGTCTTCGGTTATCTTCTTGGCTTCTTTCAATTGCGTGTAGATAGCGAATTCGGGGCATATCAAACTGCACAAGCCGCAGTCTCCGCAGTCTTCCTCCGCTCCAAAGACCATTTCAGGCGGGTGGTAGCCCTTCACATTGAATCGCTTACTTTCCCTCAAGCACCCGTTGGGACAGAATTCAATACAAAATCCACAACCCTTACATCGATTGTCAATAATGTGGACTTCGCCCCTGGGGATCGAATGGTGCTCAGCATCCAACGGCAGACGCCAGAATCTCATCACAGTGCTCCATTGCCCGGACTCTCGGACCCTCCTATGATAACGTTTTTTCGCCTACTGTCAAATGGTCGCCCACCAGAGCCGCCGCGCACAAAACGCGAAACGCCGACGCGTGCAAAGACACAGGCTTTCGTGTTAGTAGTAATCTCGGATCCATGCCTCCTCCGCTTCGGACGGCAGGACCTAACTTCGCTTCGGAGACATGGGTCCGAGTGGTCCGGCTTTGTGTGGCTTTTGCGCGAAATCCTATGAAAGTTGTCGGCATGAGGCGCCGTAGTTCGGGTCTACGTATGGGGAGGTTTGGAGGGGAGATGAGTCTCCCCTCCAAATTATTGCGCAACGATGCGCTCTTGCCCTCATTCTCCGAGGCGAAGCCACGGAGTGCTCGCCGAAGCCGACCGCTTTCATGATTCGTTGTAGCTCTCTAGCTATGGTAGTTGGAATGAACTATGTGCGGAATTGTAGGCCTGTTTGCAAAAAGACCTGTCCCGGAGCTTAGATCTTTCGTGTTGCGATCCATGGGGCGTGCCGCGCATCGTGGCCCTGACGGACAAGGGCTCATCCTGGGTCGCGGCAATCAGCTCCTTGACGCCAATTCTGAGGACACCGCTTCTTGGGGCCTGGGGCATGTCAGACTGGCCATACTCGATCTGAGCCCCGCGGGCTTGCAGCCCATGGCCTCCTCCGACCGGACCTGCTGGATCACCTACAATGGTGAAGTTTACAACTACCTGGAATTGCGTGCCGAACTGGAGTCTCTCGGACATGCATTTCACAGCGGAACCGACACAGAGGTGATGCTCGGCGCGTACCAGGAATGGGGAACCGAGTGCGTCAAGCGCTTCAACGGAATGTTCGCGTTTGTAATTGTGGATCTGGCCCGTGAGCGCGTGTTTGCCGCTCGGGATCGTCTTGGGGTGAAACCTCTGTACCTCTGGGTAGGCCCGGATCTTGCGGCTCTGGTATCTGAGCAGAAACAGCTCCTCGATCTTCCCGGATTCCGTGCCCAAGCAAATCGCCGGCAGGTTCTCGATTTCCTCATCGACGGCGTGGCCGGGCATGAACCGGATCTGTGCTTCTTTGAAGGAGTCCACCCGATTCCCGCGGGACACACGCTTTCGTGGGGCCTCAACGAGACTCCAAGTGTGCAGGCCGCTCAACGCTACTGGAATCCGGCAACCCAGCCGAAAAATCTTTCGTGGCACGATGCGGTGCAGACCACGGGCGAGCTGTTCCGGGATGCGGTTCGGATCAGGCTTCGCTCGGACGTGCCTGTGGGGACGTGCCTGTCGGGAGGCATCGATTCTTCCAGCATCGTGGGAGTGGTGAGCCGCGACCTGGGCGTGCGCGTGAAAACCTTTTCGAGCTGCTTTCATCACCCGGGCTACGATGAGCGGCTATACATGGACGCGGTAAACGCCCATTGCGGCTCGGACCCGGTGAAGGTTTTCCCGAACGAGGAAGAGGCGCTCTCGGAGCTCGAAAGGCTCGTGTACCATCAGGACGAGCCCTTCAGCACGCTGAGCATGTATGCCCAATGGTGCGTTATGCGAGCCGCTCGGCAAGCGGGCGTGCCGGTGCTTCTCGACGGTCAGGGTGGTGACGAGACCCTCTGCGGATACAAGAAATACGCCTTCTTCCTTTTCCGTGACCTTATTGCTCGACATCGGTACGTGGACGCGGCTGTGCACGCAGTCGGACTTGTTACTCGCGGAGATCGCGGCCTGTTTAATTGGCGCACTGGGCACCGTTACCTTCCCGCGTGGCTGCGGGGCCAACGGGACTCCATCCATGCGTGGCTCCAGCCTGAATGGAGGAAACTCTCCCGTCGTGTTTGGAGCACGCGCATGGCGGACGTGAGTGCTTTCCACGATCACCAGATAGCCGACCTGCTTACGTGGAGTCTGCCGCCGCTGCTTCGGTACGAGGATCGGTCAAGCATGGCTCACAGTGTTGAAACACGGCTGCCGTTCGTGGACTACCGATTTGTGGAGCATTGTGTGAACTTGCCCGAATCGGTCTTCTTCAAGCGCGGCCGCACCAAGAGGCTTCTTGTGGAGGCTTTGGGAGATGCGCTGCCTGATGAAGTGCGAAACAGAAGAACAAAGATGGGTTTTGAGGCTCCCCTGGCGGCCTGGCTCAAAGGCCCTCTGGGGAAAGAGCTGGAAGCCCGCGTCAGAGGTTCCGAACGCCTGCGCCCGATCTTGGACGGAGAAGTCGCTGCCCGCGCATTTGCCGCTTACCGCAACGGAGACGCTGGATTCTCTGACCTGACCCTCTTCCGCATAGCCAGTGTCACGCTCTGGTTGGAAACATTCCAGGTGGATGTGTGATGGTGTCATCGCGAGGAGTGGATGGGTGGGACAAGCTTCCAGCCTGTCTATTGAGACTGACGGGCGAGACGCCCGTCCCACCATGGAGATTGCTTCGTCCCCCGGATCGGAATCCAAGGTGAAGAATGTAGTGGTTTCTGACGACGTGCCTCTTCCCTCCCCCTTTTCTAAAGAGCCTGCCCCGGACATGATCCGGGGAAGATACAGGGGGATTCTTCTTTCCTCTTCCCAGGCCCTGCCTGGAAACGCATAGTGCGAGGCTCCGCCTCGCCCAATTATATCCAATATGGCCCCGGCGGACCTCCGGGCGGGGCTCGGAAGACACGCAGTCCCGGGTAGGAGCCTGGGAACGAGACGGAAAAACAAGAGATTTGACACGTGGGATCGCCACTGGCAGAATGCTGGTGAACAGATTTCTCGTAGAGCGGGTTGCCATTCAAGCACTCGATTGGTGACATCAAAATCTACATGTTTGAACGGGAGAGCCACGGACCGTCTCATGTGCATGTGTGGTGCGATAAGGAACACAAGGGACTTATTGCCATAGAAAGCTTGGAGGTAATCAGCGATCAGAAACTCCCTTCAGGTTGTCTCAAACGAGTAACGGAGTGGATGAAGCAACAGCAAGAACAACTGATGGCTTTTTGGCGGGAGGCAAGAGAAAGGCAACGACTTGGAGGCAATAGGCCATGAAGACTAGCTATATAACCAAAGCTATTCCTCAGAAGGATTTCACACTGATCCTTCTTTTCGAATCCGGAGACCTCCGTATATTGGATATGAAGCCGTGCATCAATGGCGAGGGTACCTGGGGACAACTGAGGGATTGGGAAGCGTTCTCCAAGGTAAGAGTGCAGGAGGACTTCGGAGGCCTTGTATGGACGGAAGAACTTGATTATTGCCCTGACTCCGCGTTCATGGATTCAAAACCTCTGCCTCTGGGGATACTCAAAGACCTGGTGGAGGCCTATTCCGCCAAGAAGAAGGAAGATAAGGAGTATCAGGTCGCTGGATGAGCGCCTGCCCTCTCGTTCACAGGCTCTGGGAACGAGAGGGAGGACTGAAACCGCCTCCAATATCCGCGGTGAGCATAGCCATGATGTGGAAGGAATGGTTCCAACCCCGCGAGGCTCTTAATGCCGAGAAATGATAATGGCCTTACTGGTCAAATGTGATGACTAAGCCGGTGAATCGCGAGTTGACAAGGAAACCGGGACACGCTCCGCCGTTCGTAAAAACAAGACCCTCCGCCGACACACCAAGCACGGCCCACCGACTTGCGGCAAGAAGATAATTTACCGGAGAGCGCAACGACACAGTTGAGCATTGTTTGTTCTGAGTTGTCACAACATACAGCGCGAAAGACTATAGTGATTGGCGGGTAGCAAGCGCGGCTCAGGTGATCTCGATAAGCCCGTGTTTCCTCATTTTGCTGTAAAGTGTGCTGCGGCTAATTCCCATCAAGTGAGCAGCCCTGTATTTATTCCAGCCGCATTGTTCCAGCACCGCAAGCATATGGTCTCTTTCGACCCGGTCGAGCTGCGTGGCGCCGTTTCCTCCATCCGGTTTCAGATCACGTGCTTGCAGCTCGAGGGGGAGATCCTCAGGTACTACTGAAGTGTGTTTCGCGAGAATCACGGAGCGTTCGATCGCATTCTCCAGCTCACGGACATTCCCTGGCCAGTGATGGCTGAAGATCAGATCCATAGCCTCGTTCGAGACGGATTGAATTCGTTTTGCCAGGCTGCGAGAATATTTATCGAGGAAGTTGGCTACCAGTTGAGGGATATCCTCTTTGCGTTCCCTCAGCGGAGGTACGCTTATTGAAATCACGTTAAGGCGCCAATACAGGTCTTCCCGAAATGAGCCGCCGGCCATAGCCTTTTTCAGATCGCGGTTCGTAGCCGCAATAACGCGGGCATCGGTGGTAAGAGTCTCTTCCCCCCCTACCCGCTCGAACTGCCGCTCCTGAATCACTCTCAAAAGGATCACTTGGGTCGGCAAGCTGATTTCGCCGATTTCATCCAAGAAGATAGTTCCGCCGTTGGCCTGTTCGAACCGGCCCGGTTTTCTGCGGATTGCACCGGTGAAGGCTCCCTTCTCGTGCCCAAAGAGTTCCGAATGGAGCAGTGTCTCGGCATACGCCGCGCAGTTGACTACCACAAAGGGGCCCTGACTACGCCGACTCTCCTGATGGATGGCTCTAGCCAGGACTTCCTTTCCGGTCCCTGACTCGCCCTGGATCAGCACATGGGAATCGGTCTCCGCGATGTCCATGATCAGATCGCAAATGAGCCTCATCTGACGTGACCGTCCCAAGAGGTTCATCAGTCTTTCCGATCGATCCATGGTACTGCTAAGGCGGCGGTTCTCCTGTCTCTCGTGCCGCAAACTGCGATAAAGGCGCCTGATGCGCATCATCGCGTTCACTCGAGCGATCAATTCATCGGGTTCGTACGGTTTGGTGAGGTAATCGTCCGCGCCTCGGTTCAGACCTTCGATCTTGCTCTCCAGGGAATCTTGTACAGTGAAGAGCGTCACCGGAATATATTGGAGCTCCGGGTCGTCCTTAAGTTCGCCAACAAGTTCCAGCCCGCTTTTACGGGGAAGATTCACGTCGAGAAGGATCATATCGGGCTTGTCGTCCGGGTCGTGCTCCAGGATCGTCATTCCTTCTTCGGCTGAAACAGCCAGATCTGCCCGGAATCCGGCCGATTCCAGCAACTCCTGGGTGAAAGGCCCGTTGATTGGGTCGTCTTCGATGATCAGTACTCGGCCGGGCCGCGACGGCGAGACCATGATCACATTCTCCGTTCCAAGGAAGTTCTGAGCGAAGTGACTTGCCGGAAGGACATTGGCTACGAACGGCTCCTTTTCCGCGCGGACCGCACGTCCCGGATGGGCTCAGCCGGCGGAGACCCACGTACGATACGGTTATGGGCCTGGGCTATTTCGATGAAATTGCGCAAGAGCAGGCCTCCATCAGGTTTAGCGCCGAAGAAGTATTCCGAATGAGCCTGAATTCCATACACGGGCCGGCTCGGATGCCGTATGATCTGATACGGGCTTGTACTATTGCCTGCGAGCCAGACGAAACCGTCCGGGAGGCGTTTCACTTCGTCAAAGTGGTTTTGGACCATATTGAGCGTCTTGCCCATGCCTCGGAATATCGGATCATCCGTGAGCACTTGCACCTCTTGGCGGCCCCGTTCAGTCGGATTCTTCCCGTAGGGAAGGCAATCGTCTTCATCTCCGCGAATGGCAGCGACCTTGCCGCCAAAAGCCAGAGCCAGCGCCTGATGACCTCCACAGATACCGACCACGGGGACTGCAAGGTCCTCCGCAATGGTCTTGAGCGCCTTGAAGAATTCCTGCAATTCTTCTCCGTTCTTGCCCCTATAGCGACACCACGGGACGCCGTTGGGACTCAAGACAAGGAAGGCGGGCTTGAGTTTCCGCATGTTTTCCACAGTGATTTCACGGTATGGGAGGACAATGCCACGACCACCCGGACCGAGCTCTTCCATGCGGTCCCGTACGCGTTTTGCCTGCTTGGACGTGGGACCGGTAAACATGTTCACCACGATCCAGATTGGACCGGCTTTCAGGATTTCGGTCTTCAGTGAGTCAGGCGCCGGAGCCGGAGCCGATCCGGCGTTCTCTGCAAACAGAGCCCCAGGTACGAGTCCGATGACGAGGCAGAAGCTCATAACAGGAGCGATTCTTTTGAAGAGCATCCAGAGGTACCTCAGAGTCCACGAGTCTTACGAGGCCAAGAAATGCCATGAATCGGCACATAAAGTAAAGTGAAATATCCGCTCATTGATATAACATTCAGTTATATTTAGAGAGATCAGGTCGTAACTTTTCGATTTCATCACGTAGTGCTTGATTTCCGGGACTCACCACTCTAAAATAGTGAATTGTTTAGGTGAGCCCTCCGGCATTCACCCCCGAGGTCCGGAAGTGTGCGGTATGGTTGCCTCTTGCTCTAAAGCCGCCTTCGCGGCGTTGTGCTTCGCCTTCCTGTTGGCGCTCTTCTGGATGCAACCCTCATGCGCATCAAGTCTCGCCACAAGCCCTATCCATGAATTCCTCTTCCTCCAGGGAAAAAAGCTCTACGATGGCGGCAGGCCGGATCAGGCAGTGAATGTGTGGAAGAACATTCCGTCTGACTCCTTTTACGGTCCGATCATCTCGATTCTCAGCGCAAGAGCCTATCGCCGGCTTGGAGAAGAGGCTCAGACCGAACGAGTGCTTCGAGAATTCCTCAGGAAGCATCCTTCGAGCCCATATGCCGACGTGGCGCGTACGACCTTGTTTGAGAGCGTCTTCACGCAACAAAAAGCGCGAGAAGCCCTGGAACTGCTCCCTGACCTGCTCAGAAGGGCCGATCCCAAAGAAAAGCCTGCGCTCATCATCAAGGCTGCGCGGCTCGAACGCGAGCTCAAGCGTTATCCGGACGCGGTCAAGCACTATCGCATGCTCTACCTAGAGCACCCCGCGGCGCCCGAGGGGCTCAAAGCCGCAGAAGAGCTCTCATGGTTAGTGATGCACGGAACCATAGCCAAACCCGAATACTCGGACACGGATCAACGAGCACGAGCCGGCCGCCTCTTCAAGCACGGGCGTTTTGACCTGGCAGCGCAGGCGTACGACACTTTGCTGCGGAAGAGCCCGTCAGACAAGAAACTCGCGCTTAAGTTGGCAGAATCTCTGTACAAGGATCGCAAGAATGACAAAGCGCTGGCTCTCCTAAAGCAGCTTATCAAGGAAGGCTTAACCGGAAACGAGCGTCTGGAAGCCCTATATCTACTCAGCCTGTTGTATTGGAGGCTCGATCGCGAAGCGGACTTCCAGAATTGCACCAAGATCCTTCTAGAGACAGGGACGCCCAAATACAAAAAGAAGGCGCTGTTCAACCTGGCAGCGCACGATCTTGAACTCGGCCGCCTGACCAAAGCCGAAGAGCGCTTCACGGAGCTGCTCAAGGCGCATCCCAACGATTCCACCGCGGCTCTGGCACGGTGGAAGATCGCATGGATCCAATACCGGAAGAAGAAATATGCGGATGCGGCCCGCCATTTTAGGCAGGCGGCGGCTTCTCCCGGCGGCGGTCTGTCGATCCCTGCCAGGTACTGGGAAGCACGTTCGCTGATCCTGAACGGGCAACCCCAGCAGGCTACGTCGCTCCTCCGAGAGCTGGCCAATCAGGCGCCCCTAGATTACTACGGTCGTCGAGCTACGCAGCAGCTCGGCAAGTTGAAGGACAAGCCAAACCCGGACGAACGGCGTGCACGCACATTCCCTCGGGTCGAACTTAGCCATGAACAGAAGTCCCACAGGTTGGTAGCTGACGGGCAGAAGCTCATGGACATGGGTCTCCACGAATTTGCTCTGCTCAACCTGGAAGCCCTTCCTTCTTCGATGAAATCCGATGCAGCCATTGTCTATCTACGAGCCAGAGCCGCTTACGGCGCGGGAAGGCACGGCTACGCTCTCGACATCTTGGCGTCCCGGTTTGGCGATCAGATTGAAAACCCGGCCCAGGATGCGCCCAAAGATTTCATCGAGATGGCCTACCCCCGCGTACACTTTGCGCATACAGTCCGCACAGCGGAAAAGCACTCGGTGGACCCGAACCTGATCTGGGCCCTCATACGACAAGAGAGCCGATACGATCCGGACGCAGTCTCACCTGCCGGAGCTTTGGGGCTCATGCAGGTCATGCCTCGGTCCGCGGGACTACCGCAGGAGAAGGGCAAGACCTCCGCGAAGACGATAGGGCAACTCCTCCATCCTGAGAGCAATCTCGCGGCGGGGATTCGCATCCTTTCAGGCAACCTCAGGAGCTTCAACGGTAAGCTCATCCCCGCGATTGCGTCGTACAATGCGGATATTGCAAAGGTTCGGCAGTGGGTTCAGAGGAACCAGCGCATGGACCAGGACGAGTTCGTAGAAAATATTCCCTTCCTGGAAACGAGACTATATGTCAAGAAAGTCCTTGCAAATTACGCCGCATACGAGGAATTGTATAGAAAGAGCGATCTTGCGGCTCGCTGGTAGTGCGGGAGCGCTTTTGAGGAAGTGATTTTGCGGGGAAACCCCTTTTTGCAAAAAGGGGTTTCCCCGCACCCCATCCCCAAAAACTCTCGCATTATTCGGCCGTTGCCTCCGGCAACGGCTCAATTCGTGTCGCGGGTGGCTCTCATTCGGATCCACCTTGACTTCCGAAAACAAGAGGGTGGAGTTCCGTGCGCCAGGTCGCTATCGAGATAGGTGATGAACAATTCTGAAGATTTTGCACAGGACGAGCTATTCGACGTAACGCCCTACCTGAAACTTGTCATCGATAAGGAAGGCAGGTGGTTCCAGAACGGCGCGGAGATCATCCATCCAGAAATCTACGCTCACTTCTACCACGCGTTGGAAAAGACCTCGGACGGCGGATATCTCGTGCGCATGGACCGGGAGATCTGCCGTGTCGAAGTCGAGGATGCGCCTTTCATCGTAGTAGGGGTCAGCCTTGATCCCAGCGGCGATCTGATTATTCACCTCAACGACGGAAGTGAGGAACCACTCGATCCTGAGCAGTTCTGGATAAACCGAGATAATGTGCCCTATTCCAAAATAAGAAAGGGCGCTTTCCACGCCCGGTTTTCCCGCCCAGCCTACTACCGCCTGGCAGAGCATATCGTAGAAAATAAACGGGACGAGTCGTATTGCCTTTGTCTGAAGGGCAAGCATTTTCCCATCAGAATAGTCGATCAACCAACCTAATTTCGACGGCTCCTAAGGCGAGTCTACGATCAGGGTGACGGGTCCGTCATTGGTCAGCTCAACGTCCATCATTGCGCCAAATACGCCTTCTTCAGTGGGAATTCTCTGCTCACGCACCGCGTCGATAAAGTCCCGGTACAGCTTCTCCGCTTGTTCAGGCGGGGCCGACCCTGTGAATGAGGGCCGTTTACCCTTTCGGCAGTCTCCATAGAGTGTGAACTGCGAAACTACCAGCATCGCGCCTTGCACCTGCGCGAGGCTGAGGTTCATTTTGCCGTCTTGATCGGAGAATATCCTGAGCCCTGAGATCTTCTCCGCCATCCAACGCACCTGCTCCGGCCCGTCTCCAACCGCAGCCGCGAGCAGGACCAGCAAGCCAGGCCCTATCTCTCCCACAACCTGACCGCCAACGGAGACCTTCGCGCGCGAAACTCTCTGAACAACAGCTCTCATACCGCTTCGCTTTCAAGAAAGTAAGACGGGGAGAACCTCTCCCACACAGAAGATTTCTCCGATCCTGCCTCTTTGAATGCGCATTATATATTGAAGCATTGGAATTGGCCTCAATTGAATTCACGAATTCCTGTAGGGGCGCACCTGCGCGTGCGCCCTGGACTGAGCTGGGCAGACGCGCGGGTCTGCCCCTACTGAAACCTGGCTCATTTCCGATGCACGCCCGCATAGTGTCACTTCTTCAGCCTTAGGTATTCCTTCCACAAAAAGATAAAGGCAGGGACAAAGTCATTCGGATTCTGCTCCATAAGCAGCGTGAGATGTTCGGGGGCCATGTGGCTTCCCCATTGGATCTCGTCAGGATTTGGCTCGGGAGTTTCGCCCGTGACGGCTCGGTACAAGACTACATGCTCGTAATCTGTGATCTCTGATGCAGTCACTCGCAGCACTTCCTCAATATGCGCATTGATTCCCAGCTCTTCGCGGAGTTCACGGGCCGCGGTTTCCTCATATCCCTCGCCTGGGTCCACGTGACCCGCGGCTGAAGAATCAAGCACCCCTGGAAAGCGGTCTTTGAAGGCTGACCGTCTCTGGACATAGACTTGACCATGAGAATTGAAAACAAAGATATGGACCGCCCTATGCATCCAGCGATTTGCATGTATTTCCGCCCTTGTAGCCGAACCAATCACCTGATCCCGCTCGTCAACCACTTCGAGCATTTCTCGTTCCGGGCCGGGGGTCGTTTCGCGCATGACGGTCAAACTCCTAACGCCGCAGGCCGCACGGATTCCAGCCGAAACTGCGATCCCTTAGTACTTAACTTCACAAATACGGTCGCGGGTTCTCAGATGTCACTCCCGCGAAAGCCGAAATGAGGGCTCTTCATTGGGTGCCACTGCTGGCTTGTCCAGCAGTGCTTTCCGAAGAACACTGCTAGCAAGCTAGCAGTGGCACCCGGTGGAAACCACTACCCCTTGGGAACGCTACGCCCAAGCTTATCTTCCACTGATTGCACTTTTCCCTTAATTCTTCCCGTAGCGCCCTTCCGGTCGTCGATCTTTACCGTGGTAACGACCCGGTTACTCACGCGAGTCATGGAATCGTGGCATTTGCGGATTACCTCGAAGACCTTGTCCCCAGGACCTTCAATCAACGTTCCCAGGGCATGAACCTCGAATTCCAGGCCGCTTTCCTCGATGATCTTAATCGACTCCGCGACGAAGGCGCTGAGCCCCTCAGCTCCTTTGTCCAAGGGAAACACACTCAATTCCGCCAGCATGGGCATTCCTTTCTTTTGGAGCACGGCACCAGAGTCATTTGCATTCCTTGCAGCTCTTGACCACCTTGCCGCCTTCTTTTTCGCAATCTGCCTTGGTATGCAGATTGTCGCATTTGCCTTTGCCGTGGCAGCAATACACGCGATCCTCTTTGCGAGGCAGTTTAGAAGGGTCCGGCGTATGCGCAAAAACCGTGAGGGAAACACAAATCCCAGACGCCAGGACCATAAGAAATACAAACACTTTCCTCATTAAGAACCCCTTTCCTCACTCGCATGGTGTCGTGATGTCCAGCCGCCAACGATCGAATAGAGCGCGGGGAGCACCATCAGCGTAAGCAACGTGCTGGATATTAGACCGCCTATAACTACCGTGGCAAGCGGTCTTTGGACTTCTGCCCCGGTTCCTGTGGCCAGAGCCATTGGAACAAACCCAAGTGACGCGACCAGCGCGGTCATGAGAACCGGCCTCAATCTGGTCATAGCCCCCTCAGTTATCGCCTCGTCAAGCGGTTTGCCTTCTTCACGGACCTTCTTGATAAAGGTGATCATCACAAGGCCATTCAAGACTGCAACCCCGGAAAGGGCTATGAATCCCACCGCGGCTGAAATGGACAATGGCATATCACGGAGCCACAACGCTGCGATACCTCCGGTGAGCGCTAGAGGAACACCCGTAAAGACCAGCAAAGCGTCTTTGAGTGACCCAAACGCGACGAACAACAAAGCAAGAATCAGGAATAGAGCCAACGGAACCACTACTTGCAGGCGCTTGGCTGCGGAGATCAACTGCTCGTACTCTCCGCCCCACGTGATCCAATACCCTGGAGGGAGCTTGATCTTCTCAGATATAGTCTTTTGAGCCTCAGCAACAAATGAGCCGAGATCACGGCCTCTGACGTTGCAGGTGACAACCAGGCGTCTCTTCCCGTCTTCTCTGCTGATCTGATTCGGTCCCATGACGACTGCCAAGTCCGCGATAGAACCCAAGGTCACATAAGGCCTTTCCTTGCGATCCTGAACGTGGACGGTCGATGCCAACAGCGAACCGGAAGCACCCTGTTGTCGCGGCAGCGGGATAGGCAGCCTTTCCAGAGCCGCGGTATCGACCCGCTGCTCCTCGGGCAACCGCACAACAATGTCGAAGCGGCGGTCTCCTTCGAAGACTTTCCCCACGGGTTTGCCACCCACAGCTATTTCGACTACTTCTTGGACATCGGCCGCATTCAGGCCGTATCGAGCCATCTCCGTCCTTTTCAATTGGACCGTAAGCATGGGCAGTCCTGTGATCTGTTCGACCCGTAGGTGAGAAGCTCCTGGTATGCGACCTATCTTTTCCGCAACCTCTTCGGCCTTCTGCAGCAGGATCTCCATGTCGTCACCGAAGACCTTTACCGCGACGTCACTGAAGACCCCTGCCAACAGGTGATTGAATCTCATGCGAATCGGCTGGCTGAACTCGAAATTACTGCCAAGGAGCTTATTGGCTTCAGCCTCGACCTGCTTCACCAGCTCTGCCTTGGGGAGGGATGGATCAGGCCACGCGTTCCGAGGCTTCAAAACGATGGTGTTATCGCCAACGCTGGGCGGATGAGGTTCGGTGGCTATCTCGGATGTGCCCAACCGACCAACGATGGTTTCAATCTGTGGGAATTTCTCCTTCAAAGTCTTTTCGAGCACGCCCTGAAGCTCTATGGCTTGCGAGAGGCTTGTCTCGGGCACTCTCAGCGTATGGATTGCAACGTCACCTTCGTCCAGAGCGGGAACAAATTCACGGCCCATTTTGGTAGTCGCCAATAAGCTCACCACCACGATCACCAATGCTGCAACCGCCACGGAAGCTCGATACTTGAGCGCGAATCTCAAGACGGGAAAATAGAGGCTTTTCGCTTTCCCGGTAAGGAAGTTCTCGTGATGGGACATCTTGCCTGAAAGAAACAAGGCCACTGCTGATGGGACAAACGTAAAAGAGAGCACCAGCGCTCCGGTCAGCGCCAGGAGCACGGTCAAGGCCATAGGAGTGAACATCTTCCCTTCGACACCCGTCAGGGTGAGAATGGGAAGATAGACGATGATAATGATTAGCTCTCCAAAGAGCATGGGTTTACGGACTTCCTGAGAAGCCTCCCACACGATGTCGATCCGTTCGTCGTGCGACAGCGGCCTGGACAGACCTTCCTGAGCGTCTCTCAGCTTGCGAGCGCAATTCTCTACGATCACCACAGCGCCGTCGACGATAATGCCGAAGTCAATGGCTCCCAGGCTCATCAAATTTGCGGTCAACTTGCCAACGACCATGCCGGTGGCAGCAAAGAGCATCGAGAGCGGGATCACAAGCGCGGTGATAAACGCGGCACGCACATTGCCCAGGAAGAGAAAAAGCACAATGACAACCAGTATCGCGCCTTCCGTGAGGTTCGTTTTCACCGTATGAATAGTCTTGTCCACCAGGTTGGTCCGATCATAGACAGCCCTTGCCACGACCCCTTCAGGAAGGCTCCTATTGATCTCTTCCAGCTTCTTGGCCACTCTTTGGGCCACCACACGAGTGTTCTCGCCCATAAGCATGAAGACGGTTCCGAGCACGGTTTCGTCACCATTCTTGGTGGCCGCGCCGAGCCGAAGTTCTTTGCCGAAATGCACCAAAGCGATATCCCGAATGAAAAGAGGAATGCCTCGCACATTCTTGACGATGATACTTGCGATATCCTCCAGGTCCGCGACCTGGCCCGGACTGCGGACCAGGAACTGGCCGCTGCTCCGTTCGATGTATCCTGCCCCAACATTCGCGTTGTTGGCTTCGAGCGCGGACACCACGTCTCTGAAGGTAAGTCCGTGAGAGATGAGCTTGTATGGATCGGGGCTTACATGGAACTGCTTTTCGTAACCGCCTATCGTATTTACTTCAGTGACGCCCGGGGTGTTCCGCAATTGCGGCTTGATGATCCATTCCTGAATGGTCCGCAGGTCCGTGAGCGTGTAGGGCTCGCCATCCGGCTTCTTGGCTCCGGGTAAGGCTTCTACGGTCCACAGGAAGATTTCACCCAGACCCGTGGAGATCGGTCCCATAACAGGCTCGATGCCGGATGGGAGCTTCCCTTTGACCTCCTGGAGACGTTCGCTGACCAAGCGTCTCGCGAAGTAGATATCTGTGGCGTCGTCGAAAATGATCGTAATAAGCGCAACACCATACTGCGACAGGGACCGCGTCCTCACCAATCCAGGCAAGCCGGCCATACCGGTTTCAATGGGATAGGTAATTCTCTGCTCGATCTCTAACGCGGACAGCCCCGAAGCTTGCGCGGTTACCTGCACCTGAATGTTGGTTATGTCAGGGACTGCGTCTATGTTGACGCGGCTCAAGTTGTATATACCCAGCGCCGCCATGAGCAGCGTTAGGGCGACCATGCTCCAGCGCTGCCGGATCGAAAACTTCAGAATTTCAGCTACCATCGCTGCTTCCTAGTGTTCATGGGACATACGGCTCTTGCCCAATTCACTCTTCAGGATGTAGCTGTTCCGGACCACGTACCGATCGCCTGCTGAGAGCCCTGCGAGCACCTCCGTGTAACGACCGTCCTTCCGGCCCAGCTTCAGTGGCTGCCATTCATATTGGTCGTCAAACTGTGCAAAGACGCCTGCCTTTTCCCCCAGGTTCTGGATGGCCTCGGTTTGGACAGTCATTGGAACCAACACTTCCTCGCGCACCAGCCGAACTTTCACGAAAAGCCCCGGACGCCATTGTGCGTCAGGATTGGGAATTTCAATTCGCGCAATAGCCGTGCGGCTTTCTTCCGCGACCTGAGGCGCCACGTAAGAAACCACGCCTGTGGTCTCAGCCCCGGACGATTCGGATATGATGGTTGCTCGCTGCCCGATCCGAACGTGGTTCAAATCCTTCGGATAGACTGTGATATGGGCCCACACCTTGGAAGTGTCCGCAATGACATAGAGTTCCGCATCTTCTTTGACCCATTCACCGGGCGAAAGATGCTTCTTGATGACAGTCCCGTCCAAAGGCGCCATAAGGGTGCAAAGCGTCAGATTGTCTAGGGCGCCGTCCGTAAGCGCTTTGACCTCATTCTCCGTCAGGCCCATAGTCATGAGCTTCCGAGCCGCGGTGATTCGCTCTATGGTCTCTTCCTTCAGGTTCTTCTGCGCGGTGATGTATTCCTTCTCGGCTATGGCCTGCTTGTCCCACAGCCGTTCAAGTCGCTCGAAGTTGTAACGGACCAGCTTTTCACGTTCCAGCGCCGCAAGGTATCTGCTCCTGGCTTCACCCAACTCACGGCTGTCGATGGTCGCTATCACTTCTCCTTGCTTCACTTCATCTCCAAGGTTCTTCATTCCCTTGTGCACCACTCCGGAGACCCGTGCCACCACATGAGAAACTCGGTCCGGATCGAACGCGATTTCGCCGGGAAGTTCCAAAAAGGAATTGATAGTTCCAGGGCCCGCGGTAGCGGACTCAATTCCCATGCGCTTGCCTAATTCGGGCGGCAAGGTCAGGCGACCCTCGTACTGCGAGTATTCCCAGTCGAACTTCTCGCCTTTCCATTCTGCAAGCACCTTGAGAAAGAACGAGTGAGGCTCTTCGATTTCCTGCTCGCTGTACAGAAACCCGGAAGCCGGCTTGAATTCCACGTGGGTGAGCTTGTCGCCAAACCGCTCCAACTCTATGGAAACCTTCACGTCACGTGGATCCAGGGGTTTGTGGTTATGCGACGGATATGCCCGGAAATGGGCGCGACCGCCGTGTTGGAATATGGCCACTTCAAGCTCGAAACGGCCCTCCATGAGGACCTTTCCCCCGTTCGGGCCTTTATCTGAAGCATGGTCGTGGCCGTGTGCGTCAGAGCCGTGAGAATGTCCGTGGTGATGATCTTGAACTGAGCCCGAAAGCTTCTTCTCTGATAGTCCCAGCATCAGAGCGGCTATGACGCCTATCACCAGGATAATCCCAATACCAATGCGTTCCTTTTTCATGGTTTCGCTCTCGCAATATTTATTCCGAGACGGCCGTCACAGGACAGCCGCCCTGCGAATCACCGGCCGGAGCCGTCCTTGTCCCTGGCTTTTCCGGCAGGGGTGTTTTTGTTCCGCATCTGCTGAATCAGCTTTTCAGCGGCTCGCTCGATCCTGTTGAATTTGGCGTCCCGTCGCGCTTCTTGCGCCTGAAGGCGACGCCATTGAAGGAACGTTGCAAGCGCGTTGTTTCCGCTATCGCCCGCGCACTGCGCGGGAATCAGCAAAGCAAGCAATAGCAGTCCTGGAATAATGGTCTTCATTGCTTCGTCTCCTTTTGATTGGAGAGATCCTCCCCAAGAACCCACACACATCGCTTCAGCAGCCGCTGATCCTGGCTGTCGGGAAACACACCGGACTAACGCTCGGATGAAGTGCGTGAGTCTTGAATGAACTGGAAGCGCACTTACGATAAGGCTTCACACCGCTTCCAGACACAACTCCGCGGAGCTTGCAGCTTCAAAAGAACAGAGGATAGATGGGAAAAGATTAGATGAGGAGAACGGTGGCTTGTATCGACAGAAGGGCAAAATCGCTGATGGGATCCGCCGCCGAGGCATAGGTATGAGTCCTCGACCTTATCGGGGGAAGCCCGTCCGGCCCGTCCAGGACGGACGGGTTGTGCAACGGAGCCACGGGTGGACGGGTACGCACGCGCGTCAACGAATGGGGTCCCTGACCCACGTCTCCCGGCTGCGCTCCCAGACAGCAACAGTGCGGCTCTGAGAGTATGGTTCCGCCCGCCTGCCTCTGGGCGTGCTTGAGGGCATGGGTTATAATCTGAAATGGAGAAAGCGCTTGCTGATGCGGGCCGGTCCCCTGCTCGTGGTGGTTAGGGTCATCAAGGCAGCATCCGGCCTCCAGCAGCCCGACGCAAGGGGAAGCAGCGTATATAACCACCAAGAGCCAAACGATTGGAGCCTTCTTCATGCCTTGAACCGCAAGCTGAAATCTGGAGCGCCTTTGCGGACCTCGCATGGCAGCACCGTGGTATCACTTATACGTTTTCCCGGTGTCTATGTCAAGAACCGCAGGCCGAATACCGCTCTGAAAGCCGCTGTCACGCTGCAAGGCGCACGAGGTGCTCATGTTCCGTCATCCTCTTGAATCAGGCAGCAAAAGACGGTATAAGAATCGATTTGGAACATGAGGATTGTCGCCGGTCGTTTCAAAGGAGCGCGGCTCCCCACATCCAGAGACAAGGGCCTGCGGCCCACCACGGAGCGGGTTCGGGAAGCTGTTTTCTCCTCTCTGGGCGCTGTGGTGATTCGCGCCCGCGTTCTTGAGCCCTTTGCAGGCACGGGAGCGTTCGGCTTCGAGGCGCTGAGCCGGGGGGCAGAAACCGTCGTATTCGTGGAAAACGCGCCGGATAGAGCTCGATCTCTGATTAGAGCGGCAGAATCATTGGGAGTGGAGCGCTCCATTCGCGTATTGAACATGGACGCGGTCGCAGCAGTGGCTAGGCTCGCTGCTCAGGGAGATCGATTCGAGATAGTCTTTCTGGATCCTCCGTACGAGAGCGAATGGATCGCGGAAGTGTGCGCTCGTGACGACTTCGTGGGTCTGCTTCAGGACGAGGGCATTGTGGTGATTGAATCAGATGCGCGAGGTCCCGAGTCTCCTCCCCTGAAAGGATTTCGGAAGACCTTTTCCAGGCGATACGGAGGAACTCGTGTGGAGATGCTGGAACGAGAATAATCGGAGGCGCATCGTTGGGCGTCTCTTACATACGCTAAGAGCGAGGCATGGATAGGTATGAAAGAGAGAATCGCCATCTTACCGGGCACATTCGATCCCATTCACATGGGACACCTGGAGATCATTCGACGGGCCTTGGGCACCTTTGACCGGATCATCGTGGCCCTGGGAGTCAACCCGGAAAAAGAGGTCCTCTTCACCCTGGAAGAGCGTTTGGATATGATAAGACACAGTGTGGCGGACCTCAATGCGCGGGTTGAATGCGACTCGTTTGAGGGCCTTCTGGTGCGGTATGCTGAAAGGAAGGGTGCAGTAGCGATAATCAGGGGGCTTCGGGCAGTCTCGGACTTTGAATATGAATTCCAGCTTGCGCTCATGAACAGGAAGCTCAGCCGCAATATTGAAACCTTCTTTCTCATGACCGCCCACCGCTATCTGTACGTGAGCTCTCGGATCATCAAGGCGACTGTGCTCGCAGGCGGTTCGCCCACGGACCTGGTTCCTGAATATGTGCTGAAGTTCCTGAAGAAGAGATTTCCCGATATGGAATGAGGCTGAGCCTCTTCCGAGTCTGTTGAAACGAGTTAGCCCATGAAATCCTTACTATCTCGGAGAGCGGCACAGCTGAAGCCGTCCGCCACGCTGGCCATTTCCAATAAAGCCTCTGAACTGAAGAGTCAGGGCGTGGATGTGGTCGGTTTTGGCGCGGGCGAACCGGACTTTCCCACACCGGCCCATATTCGCGAGGCTGCGAAACAGTCGCTGGACCGCGGGGAGACGTTCTACACTCCCGTCGCCGGCACGCCGCGGCTCCGGAAGGCCATCGCGGCCAGGTTCTTGGCCGACTATGGGCTTGAATACAAGCCGGAGGAGATTGTGGTCTCCTGTGGCGCGAAGCACTCTCTATACAACCTCTTCAGTGCGCTCCTGGAAGAGGGCGACGAAATGATCATTTTCGCGCCTTACTGGGTCTCGTATCCGGAGATGGTTGAACTGGCTGGGGCCAAGCCCGTCATCGTGGAGACAAATGAAAACGATCGCTTTGTGCCTGATCCGGGTCGTGTAGAATCGAGCATAACGTCTCGCACAAAGGCAATCCTTTTGAATTCGCCGTCAAATCCATCGGGCGTGCTGTATCCGCGGGGTGTTCTGGAGGAGCTCGCGAAACTGGCTGAAGAGCACGACCTGCTGGTGATTTCCGACGAGATCTATGACAAGCTGCTGTACGACGGGCTTCGATTTGTGCCCTTTGCCACGCTTCCGGGAATGAAGGAACGAACGGTAACGGTCAACGGCGCTTCTAAGACGTATGCCATGACAGGCCTCCGCATAGGATGGTTGGCTTCCCCACAGCTTGCTCTGGTTAAAGCCGCAGCAAACATCCAGAGCCAGTCAACATCCAACCCCACGTCGACCGCGCAGGCTGCAGCGGTAGAAGCCCTCAACGGACCACAGGACGAAGTGGGGCGGATGCGGGCCATCTTCGAGAAGCGCCGCGACCTCATAATGTCCGAAATCGACAGGAGTGAAGGACTGTCCGCTGTCAAACCCGACGGTGCGTTTTACGTGTTTCTGAACGTATCGCAGTTCTATGGCAAGAAGGGCATTTCCGACTCCGCGACTATGGCCCAGTACCTCCTGGAGAGCCAAAACGTGGCATGTGTTCCCGGAGGACCGTTCGGCTCGGAAGATCATGTGCGGCTCTCCTTCGCCGTGGGCGAGGAGACCATTCGAAAGGGTATGGAGCGAATTCGGGAGGCCTGCCGGGCACTGGGATGACAGACCGGAACTATTTCATTCTCCTGACGAATGACGACGGGATCCACGCGGAAGGATTGCGCCTCCTAAGGCGAGCCATGAGAGACATCGGCACCGTTGCAATCGTTGCGCCGGACGTGGAACGGAGCGCGGTTGGGCACGCCATCACCCTTTACGATCCCATCAAAGTTAATGAGGTTACTCGCAACGGAGAATTCTACGGCCATGCGGTCGCGGGCACACCGGCCGACGCAGTGAAACTTGCGGTCAACTCCCTTCTGCCGCGTCGACCCGACTTAGTTATAGCGGGAATAAATAACGGCGCGAATTTGGGATTCAATGTGCTCTACTCCGGGACGGTCTCCGCAGCCACGGAAGCCGCCATATTGGGAGTTCCGGCTATGGCCGTTTCTCTGGCTCAGAAGAAGGACCCTCCCTTCGAGTTCGCCCTGCCCCACGTGGCGCTCCTGGCTCGCTGGATACTGAGAGAAGGCCTTCCCAGAGGGGTCGCGCTCAACGTCAACATTCCGGCAATCCCTCCCGACGAGATTTGCGGATATCGTTTGACTCGCCAATGTCTCGCACCGTATTGGGACAGCTATGAACAACGCGAAGACCCCCGTGGAAACATCTACTACTGGCTTTCCGGAGAAGTCCCGCCTGAAGAAAAGGACGAAACGGTTGACATTACCGCTCTCAAGAGAGGGTATGTCTCTATAACGCCCCTGTTCTACGACCTCACCGCGCATAACTGCCGGCCTGCGCTCGACAGACTTCTGGAGAAACTGTGAACCAAAACGGCTTTGATTTTAATCAGACCCAAGTGGAGAGCACTCTGGGCCATGAATTCCGCACCCCCGCGCTCCTTATGGGCGCGCTTACTCGTCGCAGCTTCTGGCACGAACACCGGGACGTCTGCGAAGAACACAACGAGCGAATGGAATTCCTGGGAGACGCTATCCTGGGGCTGGTAGTGGCTGATATTCTCTACAGAGAATTCCCCGAGGATGAGGAAGGCGACCTCCAAAAGAGACGTGCCAGCCTGGTCAACCGCGGTGCCTTGGCTCAACGCATGCGACAGCTTGATCTGGCTCGATTCATCAGGATGGGTCGCGGGGACGAAATGTCCGGATGCCGCGAGCGCGACTCGATCCTGGCGGACACCCTCGAGGCGCTGATAGCGGCAGTTTATCTGGACAGCGGATTCGATGCCGCGGGAAAGGTTATTTCAAGGCTCTTCGCGCCGCTTATCGAAGCCATGCCTTCCCGAACCGAAATTGAAGACTACAAAAGCCGGTTCCAGGAAAGGGTTCAGGCCGACCTGGGAATCACGCCCCACTACGAAGTCATGGATGAGTGGGGCGAAGAGCACGAGAAGACGTTCAAAGTGGCGGTGTTCCTGGGCAGCCTCATCGCGGGGCTCGGCACCGGACGGAGCAAGAAAGAAGCAGCTCAAGCAGCGGCGCAAGCAGCCCTCCAAAGTCTTACGGCCGGCCACGAGCAAGCTCTGTAACGTCTTTCTCGTGGCTCCCGCCTTCTCACAAGATCTGCCATGGAAAACCCAACCGCGAAGGCTCGACTGAACTGGCCTCAATTGAGAGCAGGAACGCTCGTCCAGCGGTATAAACGGTTTCTGGCGGACGTGAAGCTCCGCAACCGCCATCTGGTCACCGCGCATTGTCCGAATTCCGGAAGCATGAAGACCTGCTCGGAGCCCGGGAGAACCGTGTACCTCTCCCGAAGCAACAACCCTCGACGGCGCCTCCGTTACACCTGGGAAATGATCGCTATGCCCGGGTCTCTCGTGGGGACCAATACCAATGTGCCCAATCGGCTCGTGCGCGAGGCTATCGTCCAGGATGTCATACCGGCCCTAGCCGGGTACGAGAGCGTTCGGGCCGAGGTGCCATACGGCGTTAACTCCAGAATCGATCTTCTCCTAACAAGCAAGAGCGCCGACCGCTGTTACGTGGAAGTGAAGAATTGCACTCTGGTGGAAGATCGTGTGGCCTATTTCCCGGACGCAGTCACCGCCAGAGGTCTCAAACACCTTGTGGAGCTCCAGAACATGGTGCGTCAGGGCCACCGTGCTGCAATCTTCTTCCTCATCCAGCGCATGGACGCGGACACGTTTCGGCCTGCGGACCATATCGATCCTGCTTACGGCAAGGAATTGCGCCGAGCAGTTCGGAACGGCGTGACTGTTCTCGCTTACGACGTGACGCTCGACCTCCATTGCATAAGCCTGAACAGAAGGATTCCCTACGAATTGTAATTCCCGATCTGCCGCGCGGTGGGCTCGAACCAAGCATTACTCAGGATTACTTCGTCCCCTAATTTGCAGCCGGTTGACGTTAAGGCTAGGCACGATTATCCTGATACAAAGTACTCTCGCGTAGAGCTTGAACTGCCGCGTTCCTACAAACACAAAATCTTGATACCCAACAGAAAGGGGGGCACGTGATGGCAGAGGAATTGAGTAGACGTGACATTATGGTCGGAGCAGGGGCTGCCACCGCAATCGGATTGCTCGGGGGATTGCTTGGAAAGGATGCATTTGCTGCGGCTCAGGAGGGCGCGAAAGGCCCGTACATCCATAAGCTACCGCCGCTCCCGTATCCCGCGGATGCATTGGAACCGGTCATCGACAAGAAGACGGTTGAAATCCACCACGGAAAGCATTTCGCGGCGTACGTGAACGGGCTTAACTCCACCATCGAGAAAGCTCGGAAGTCATTTGAAGGTGGTGACTTCTCCGCAATCAAGGCACTGAGCCGCGATCTGGCTTTTAACGGCTCGGGGGTAGTTCTGCACTGGATTTATTTCGAGACCATCGGTCCAAATGCAGGAGGAACGCCCGCGGGGAAGATCGGCGACCAGATCACGAAAGACTTCGGTTCGTTTGAAGCCTTTTGGAAGCTGTTTTCCGCCGCGTCCAAAGCTGTCGAGGCGTCCGGATGGGGTGTGCTGGTCTGGGAGCCCTTTAGCAAGACTCTGGTAGTCATGCAGGCAGAGAAACATCAGAACCTCACCAGTTGGGGCGTGATGCCCATCATGGTCTGCGATGTCTGGGAACACGCATACTACCTGAAATACCAGAATCGACGAGACGAATACGTGGACAGCTTCCAGAAGATCATCAACTGGAAGAAAGTAGACGAGCTATTCCAGAAGTACTGCCTGAAGGGCTGAAATGCTGGACTTCCTTAGGAGGTGGGAGGCACGAGGACCTTGCGTCAAGCGGGGTTCGCGTGACTCTTGGTCCCAAGGTTTTAGGCACTGACCTGAGCACGCTCAGGGAAGTTACATCCGGGCGGTTACACATTTCCGAGTGTGGAGAAGAGATTAGCGAGCCTGTTGAGCTTTTCTTCGTTTTGTACGACGCTTCTTGGAAGTCGCCTCTTAATATACTCTTCTGTGGCAAGGACGCTTTGGGGATTCTCGTGGTCAAGAGCCCAGAGCAGCGGGTTGTACTCTATGTACTGACGGATTGCTTCGAGGGCCCGCTCTGTCCTGATCACGTGTTCATAGTAGTTTCTTTGCCACACGCGCCCTGCAATCCCCTCTGCACGTATCGTTCTGCCCGAGGCAGCTTTTAGTGCCCTTACAACTTGACCCAGAGTGACTGGGGCATTCGTCCTGTCTTGAATACGGGCGCAATGAATTGCGCCCCTACAGCGCTGCTCGATGATCGACGCGGTTCCCGCGTCATTCCCGTACGCCTCGCGCGCTGCTCCTTTGCTAACCGGCTCGGTGTCTCCCGTAAGGACGATTATGCCGTGGACGTGATTGGGCATCACTACGAATGAGTCCGAACGGACGCCGGCAAAACGTTGCGACAAATTCTCCCAGTGACATCGCACTATCGTACCTGGTTTGCTGAGGACCACACGGCCAGAATCCTCATATCCCAGAATGCACTGCCGCTTGTGGGTGCAAATTGTTACAAAATAGAAACCGGAGCTGGAATAGTCGAAACCCCGCATTCGAATGGAACGGCGGCTGTTTCTCCCCCTGTCAGGGTGCACGTCAACGCCCCATTAATACGCCGTGGCTCTGTAGGGGCGTGATTCATCACGCCCGTTGTATTCGTATCACCCTGCGATGGAAGGCACGTCGGCTACGATACGTTCTTCTTCAGCCTCGTGTATGACGACCTGCAATTTCATGGAACCGCTCCTGGATTCACGGCTTTTCGCCAGGTTGTGCCACAGCGCATCAGATCGGGACTATTCCTCCAATGGCACGAACATATCTTCGGCTTCTTCCACGGCTTCGCTTATGTCGCCCACTTGGCTGTGGATACGATCGAAGGCTTCTTCTGCAGTGCGGACCTTGAGGTCCTCCTCGCGGACCATGAGTGAGATCAACTCGTTAAAATAGGCTTCATTCACAATGTGAACTCTGGTGAGGATGTCCCGAGCTTCCTCGTCGGTCACTTCCAGGTCATCGGGCTTGAGTTCTCCGCGATCGAGCTTCACGAGAAAATCCGCGGGGAATGTGTGCGCCTCTTCCTCCTCTGGATGGTTCGCAGATAGAGCCCCCGGGTTAACGATCCTATCCTGAAACGCAGAAGCCACCACCTTGATGTCAAGGGACCGCAGCAACTCTCCAAAATGCTCTTCATCCTCTTCCAGAAAGCTGACCATCCAATGGTACGCGATCTGCGGATCGGTGACTCCTTTCGCTGAGAAGAGCTCTTGGTCCAAATCCAGGATGGACTGCATCCGTCCCGGATCCACGAGCGACAGCACGCCGATATGCGTGGAACTCTGCGCCTTCATGATTCTGAAGAGCGACCGATCGCCCAGGTTATCGACCACTCGCTGACCTTTATCGTCATCGAGCAAAAACAACAGGTCCTGCGCCCGCCGCGGGTCCCTCGAAGCTTCGTAGCTCACCAGAGAAACACGCTCCTCCTCGGAAAGCGCGGCCATAAGTTGCGATGCCTGCTTCGGGTCTTTCTTCACTAGATCCAAGACACGCCAGCCCTGATCTGAAATAGGAACAAGAGAATCATCGCGCTGCATCGTGATTAAGTCTCCTCGGTTTGCACCCAGTGCGGGGTCTCAATAGCCCGTACCGTCTCCAGCAGAGAATCATCACCACCGAAATCTTCTTCCAGCCAGCCTTCTTCCGCGGGAGAGTACGATTCAGTCAAGCTCAGTTTGACGCGTCGACGTTGCCTGCTCATGGTCATCAATTGGAATGAGCGGACCAAAGTGCCGCTAGTATCTTGATCGGGAGCATCTCTAAACGCAAAGATGACCTTCCGAAGGGCTTCCGCGTTGGACTTATCAAGCTGAATGCCTTTGGACTCGAGGAGCGCTGCGAGATCCGGCGAATCTTCACTTGCCGTAGACTTGAGCAGCATCTCCATGAGATCCTTTGACAGCCGAACCAGGTGCCTCATGCTAAACGCCAGGGTAATGGAATCCATTTCCAGGGGCTTTTCCGCGACCATCTGCAAATAGACGGACTCCCTGCCCGCGTTCTCGACGCAGAATTCCTCGAAACCTTTGAATTCTTCGCTCAAGTCGGCGGTGACGCTGATTTCTTCGTCGTCAAACATGGTACCCCTCCCGCGGCGAGCCGCTATTCTAGTTGTCCCCTGAGATCATTGCAAGGTTCTCATCAGACGTGCGAATCGCGCGGGAATACCCTGTGAACATGGAATGAATCAAGACTTTGCCGGGAATGGGAATTACCTACAAGAAGATGCGCCCGCCGGGTTCCACGGATTTCATCCCGCGGGACGCGGGACTACTCAAGGTTCTCCCCCTTTGCCTGAAAATGGTCTGCTCTCAATTGGGGAGGCAGCCATTGCTTGGTGCCACGGATGTGCGTAGCTCATCCGTGCATGTCCGGTCCGTCAGAACGTCCTTGACATAGGAGTCAACTGGTGGCGAGGGTCTCGTAGGCCATCGGGCAACAACGCGCAAGCACGGATGAGTCCCGCGGGACGGGACATCCCGCGTCTCGCGGGATGGCACCAGACTCGATTGCAGGGTTTTCATATTCCGTTGGGACCGATGGATCATGGCTGTTTGGGGGCCCATAACTCTACTTGGCGTCCAGCAACTCCACGTCGAAAACCAGCGTCGCGTTGGGTGGTATCAAGCCTCTACCAGCACCCTGGGCGCCGTATCCGAGTTGCGGGGGGATGACAAGCCTGGCCCGGGTCCCGACTTTCATTAATGCCAGTCCTTCGTCCCAGCCTCGGATAACCTGACCCGCGCCAAGCGTGAAACTGAACGGTTGGCCTCGATCCCTGGAGCTGTCAAATTTCTTACCGTCCGCGAGGGTCCCTGTGTAGTGAACGGTAACCGTCTGGCCTTTCTGGGGAAGTTGCCCCTTCCCTTCCTGGAGTATTTCCACTTTCAGACCTGAGGGCGTCTGAATAACATTGCCGCCTTGTGCAAGGGCCATTGCCGCAACAAATGACATACTGAAGATCGCTACCATCATAACCAGTTTAGTTTCCAAAAGTTTTTCCTTTCTCTCCCGAAATGGAACGCAGCCCCTTTTAGCAAACATGATGATCCCTGTCCAGAGCAACGCTATCCTTACTAGAACGAGAAGTCGTTTTCACGGTTGATGGCGAAGCCGATCCTGGCCCAAATCTCTTTGCCCGTCTTTCACAAGGTATCACTTATCACCAGGAGTGGGAGATGGCGCCACACGTACAAGCTGTCACGCAAGGCAAAGGATGCCTGTCCGTTGAAGGCTTGCACGATCCGCATTCGTATTTGACCTTTTTGGTCTTGCCAGGTCGGACCACAGCAATGGGCTCGTCCCGGAACGGATCGTTGGGGTCTTCTTCCAGCACTTCGAAGACCTCGGCGGGACAAGCATTCACGCACTCTCGGCATCCGTTGCATTTGTCCGTGTCAATGGTGATGAAATAGTTTCCCGATCCGTCACTGTACCCATAATTTGCAAGCATGGTATCTTTCCGCAGTGCTTTCTGTGACGACTGGCGCTCGTGAAACGGTTCCAGTCACGCCTTCACTAAGTGGCGACTATCGCTGGCGGCCTTTGCCCTTCCGGCACAGAGCGTAGCCGAACAGAGCCGCTCCGACTGCACCGGCAATCTGGGTGTCCCATTTGGTCTTCATAGGCTCCATTCCGATGCGTTTCTTGAGCCGATCGATTACCCCGCGGTTCTTCGCCATGCCGCCTGTGACCGCGAATTCTGCCTCGACACCCACACGCTGCAGGAGGAAGTAGATCCTTTCTGACATGGCGGAACAGTATGCCGCGAGCACTTCGTTTACCTTCCAGCCTTTGCGCAAAAGGCTTGTGGCTTCAGACTTGGCATATACTACACACGTGCTCGAGACCGGCCTCGGTTCTGTGTCAATCTGGAATGACCGGTCGCCCACATCACCAATGGGAACGGAGAGCAGGTCAGCGAAGACCTCCATGCCCCGGCCTGTGCCTGCCGCGCACTTGTCATTCATCAAGAAATTGGTCACCTTGCCCTTGTCGTCGCACCTGATAACCTTGATATCCTGACCGCCCACGTCCAGCACAGTGCGAACCTGATTTCCGTAAATATAGTGCGCGCCCCTCGCGTGACACGCGATTTCCGTAACGGTCCGGTCCGCAAAAGGAACATTGACACGGCCGTATCCGGTACCGATTGCGTAATCGATTCTCTCTTTCGGCATATTGCTGGCAACATCCAGAGCGAATTTGAGCACATTCTCCGCGCTGGAGGGGCTGTCAGACCCGGTGCGCATGTTTCCATACGCATATACTTCCCCGTCGGCCATGATGACCCCTTGAGAGCTCACCGATCCCACGTCGATCCCGACAGTGATGAATTCGGCCTTTGTCCAGTCGATTTCGGGGTTTACCCAATTGCTCTCTTGCCAACGCCAGAATTCTCGTTTCTCTTCAGCCATGTTGTATGGTCTCCGGTACGGTCTTCAATGATCGAGATTACTTGCCTTCCTTTGCGGCAACAACTGCAGCTCCCACAGCGGCTGCATACTCCGGTTGATCGGGGACGTAGAGTCGGCCGACCCCTAGCTCCCGCTGGACCGCGGCCAAGAATCCCGCATTGTACGCTACGCCGCCTACGATCACGACGTCCTGGTTGACGCCTATACGGCGGATCAGAGAAACGATGCGGCTTGCGATGGCGTCGTGAATTGCTTTGCTGATGTCGGCCTTAGTGGTTCCGGCATGAATGAGCCCCACGACTTCCGACTCGGCGAAGATTGTGCACTGAGCATTCATGGGTATGCTCTTGTCCGACGTGAGAGCCAGTGCACCTATCTGCTCTAGAGGCGTCTCCAGCGCGCGGGCCATAGCCTCGATGAAGGAGCCCGTACCGGCCGCGCATTTCTCGTTGATCGCGAAGTCCACCACGTTGCCGGCATCATCCACCTTCACAGCACGGCCGTGCTCAGCGCCAACGTCTGCAACGGTGCGGGAGTTGGGGAAGAAAAAATTGGCCGCTGTCGCAATAGCCTTCACGTCATTCACTTCCACGTCCGCGTCGGAAATCTGCTTCATGTCGGAACCAGTCCCAGCTACACCTGTGATCTGGTCCCGAGATATCCCCGCGTTTTTCAGAGCCTCTGCCAGTGCCTGCTTGACGGCCTCACTTTGATCGAAGCCTGTCAGCGCCAACGATCTTGATACAATCTGGCCGTCTTCCAAAATAACTGCCTTGGTGTACTTCGCCCCACAGTCGATGCCTGCCGTGATCATTCCATAAACCTCGATATGGATATACCGTGGCGTAATTATACCGGCCCTTGATTCCTCGGGCTAGTATCCCGTCTTGCAACCGGCTTGGAATTACCGGACCGCGTGAATGTGCAACTGAATGCTTGCCTCATGTCTTCCTTTCCGATTGACAGAACTTCTTCCCTTTGGAAACATCTTATTGATAAGCACCCACGAGTCAGGGTGTCCGGATTTCTTGGCGAATGCGTGTCCTCCGCGGTCGGCATCGGGGCGTACTGCATTGGGGGCCTGCCGGTCCGCTTTTTGGTAAGCAACGGAAGTAGTCCGAAATTGAACCAACAACAGGAGGTGCCAGATGCCAACATTCGTTATCCTTAGCCGTATTTCTCCGCTCGCATTCGAAAACCCCAAGGATTTCAAGAAAATCGCGGCCATTGTCTCCAAGAAGATCAAGGCAGAATGCCCGAAGGTCACCTGGAAGGAGAGTTTTGCAACCCTCGGGCACTTTGACGTGGTGGACATCGTGGAGTCGGACGATCCCAAACAGGTCGCAAGAGCCGCCATGATCATCCGTGCGTACGGCAAGAGCGAAACGGAGACGCTCCCCGCGACTCCGTGGAAAGAGTTCCTCAAATCGCTGTAGGGGCTCAAGCGAGCGTCCCATTTCAAACGAGGCAAGGCCGGCTGGAATCTCGCCCAGGCCGGTAGGCCGCGACGGCTTCCCTTCACAGAGTTGAACTCAGCTCAGGAGCTAGGTGTGCCTCCGCGCCGCGACGAACCCTTGCGATGAAAATTGCATCTAAATAGTAGCGGAACATGGCGAAGGGGAGGTACGTGCCATGAGAACAAAGGATTTCGAAAAAGAGATTCCGGAAAGAATGGATGTGTTCACATCCGGTATAGATGTGTGCCGATCTGTGCAAGGATGGCCGGACGATGAACTGTCCGGCTGGGTATCGAGTCACAGAGAGGACACGCGTCGAATAATTTGTAGTTCTGACGAATATAAGAGTGCCGCCTTCTGTACGTAGAGCATGGGGGGCGACCGCTGCTTTCTTTGTGTGACGCAGACCTGAGTGTGTTCAGGTAGGTGTTTTGGTGTGCCCGGAGTCACCCACCACCAATCAACACCCAGCAGTTGTAAGCTAGAAGCATGGTTGGCTCCAGGTAGCTGGACAACATGCGGGGGGTTTAATGCAGAAAGAAAGACCTGAACAATGACCGAAATCCTACCAAAAAGATTCCTGAGATTCCGGTTGGTTGCTGGAACGGTCGTTGTGCTTGCAATTCATGGGTTGTTTCTTTCGCTCGGGTCCGCGTTGGCCGGCGCCTCCCCGGAAGCCGGCTTACGGAAGAGCCCTGTGACAGCCGAAAGGGCCGTGAATCCGCCGAAGAAAGGCAATGCGAGTTCCATAGTACGTGAGGTCCAAGAGCCCTCGCAGAAGGTAACAAAGAAAACACAAACTAGCCGAGCGAAGCAGAAATCGTTCGCTGCCGTCTTCTCCTGTTCCGACTCAGGATCGCGGCCGGAAATCCTTACCGATCAGAGTGCGGGTGGTGACCTTTTGTCGGTCAGAATTACGGGAAATGTTGATGCTTCAGCGGACAGGCGCTCGCTAGACTATGGTCTGTTCGCATTCAATATCCCGTTGATCGCCGTTGCTCGGCATTCCACGTGCGGTGCAGCCAAAGCCGTTATGGAAGCTAAAGAAGGTCGCCGCGACGTACCGTCTTCCGCCAAGCCCGTCACGCCTTCGGCGAGGGGCGCGAAGACGACTCCCTCCGAATCGACCGATTCCGGCCTTCTTGAAATGGTCATAAACTCCGACGCCTGGAATTCGGCCGAGCAGTTCATTGCTCACGGCAAGGTTGTTCCGGATGCCGTCAAAGCAGGCAAGTCAAGGATCGGAGAAGTCCTTTCGGGCTTGACTTCCGGCTGGGGCAACTCGACAGCTCACGATCCGAAGCAAAAACCAACACCGCGTACTAATCCCGATGCGCCTTCAGAGAAGTAAAGCACGGGAGAAGATTCCTTGTGTGAAGAAGTTTTCTCCGGACCGCCTTCAAGAAGGTCTATGTTACTCCGGCATCCCGGCTTCCCGTCCAGGAAGCCGGGATGCCGGAGAAGCATAGAAGTTTTTGGAAAGGGGTTCGGGGAGGAACCTTTTTTCAAAAAGGTTCTCCCCGTCTTACTTCTTTGAAAGCGCTTTGGGATTATAAATTCCAGCCGCCGGTGACTTCAAGGGTAGCGCCGGTAATGAAGCTCGCGTCGTCTGAAGCCAGGAAAGCAATGGCCGCTGCGATCTCGGAGGGGTCGGCAGCGCGACCAAGGGGCGTTTCCGCTATCATTATTTCCTTGAATTTGGGGGCCATGAAATCCCTGATCGTCGGGGTTTCGGTCAGTCCAGGAAGAACCGCATTCACCCTCACGCCTTTTGAGCCCCATTCTCGGGCAAGGCATTTGGTCAACCCAATCAAACCTGCTTTCGCGGAACAGTACGCAGATTCGGCTTTGGAGCCTACCTTCGCATAGATTGAAGAGACGTTCACAATGCGTCCGTCACCCTTTTCAATCATCATGGGAGCGCACGCTCGACAGCAGTTCGCAGCTCCCATGAGATGCACCCCCCAGACAGCCAGCAAGTCATCGGGATCGATCTTGAGAAATGCTCCCGGTCGGTCAAAGCCTGCATTGTTAACCAGCATGTCCACAGAACCGAACCGGCTCGCCAGAGACTGAACCGCGGCTTCCACACTCTGTGGATCTGCCACGTCCGCAACAAGCTCCAAAGCCTCTGCGCCCGTTTCACATATCTTGTCCACGGTTCTTGCCGCGGTTTCCGCGTTCCGGTCCATAACGCCCACCCGAGCCCCTTCCTGGCTGAATCGGAACGCAGTCGCTTCTCCTATGCCTTGCCCTGCTCCGGTGACCAGGGCCACCTTCCCTTCAAATCGTGGACCGTAGCCGCGTGGCGGAAATCCATTGGTCATGTTTTCTCCTGCGTGCTGTTTTTCCGCGTTATTGAGATCGCTCCTAAAAGCGGTCTTATGGCCTCGACACCGGCCCTGCGAAGGAAGCAATCCAAGCGATCATTGTTCAGCGTCTGGCGATCACACGATCTCCCAAGCACTGAAAGCGCTTGCAGTAGGATGCGGTTCCCTTCAGTCACCGCATCCTACGAAATTCCTTCACAATCTTCCTGTTTCTGGAACTGTCTTACGCGCGTGCGAGACCGAAGTGCTCGCGGACGAGGCGTTCGTCACACGGGCGCATGGAAGTAGCGTACTTGCTCTTGAGTTTCTTCACACGCATCAACGACTTGTCAATCCTCCCCCGCGCGATTTCTCCGTCCTGGACCGCCTCCATGATTCGAGATCGGGCCGCGAGAGCAGCAAACGGCTGTCTGCACGCAAGCAGCAGGTCAGCCCCGGCCTGTAGTGCCATCATGCCTCGCTCTTCTGCGGAATAATCAACAGCAACCGCGGCCATGTCCAAATCGTCGGTAATGACCGCGCCATCGTATCCCATTTGTTGCCTGAGCAGGCCTTCGATCACCGCAGTGGAGAGCGTTCCGGGGTGTTGGCGATCCAGCGCGGTGTAGACCACGTGGGCGGTCATGACCATTTCTATCCCACGATTGACCGCATCCTGAAACGGGACCAAATCCGATCGTTCCAATGTTGTGAGGTCGCGGCTGTCTGTGGGCAGTTCGGTGTGCGAATCCACGCGGGTGCCGCCATGCCCGGGAAAGTGCTTGCAGCAAGGAATTATCCCGCACGAACGCATAGCCTCGATCACAATGCTTCCAAGGGCACTTACGATCCTCGGATCGGAGCCGTACGAACGGTCCCCTATCACCGAAGTCTCCACTTCATCGAGTTGAGCCAGGACGTCCAGGACCGGCACGAAATCCAGGTTAAAGCCGGCCAACCTCAGTTCACGAGCGGTCCCCAGAGCGAACTGTCTCACCGCGGCTTCCGGATCTTGGGACGAAGCCAGTTCCAGCGAGGATGGATACACCGAGAACGGTTCCACGAGTCGCCGGACCCTTCCCCCTTCCTGATCCACACCGATGAAGAATCCAGGCTGTTTGAGCGTGTTCTGCGCAAACATCTGAAGGTCGCAGTTAAGCCGTGCAACCTGTGCGGGGTCCTCGATGTTGCGCGAGAATAGAACCACCCCGCTTGGATTCAGGTTTGACAGGAGATCTCTTAACTCCCTATCGAAACGCGTGCCGTCAAACCCGATCACAAAGAGGTTGCCGATGGTGCGTGCATCCATTGGGATCTCTTGACAGAAGTGGCAGCAGCCCGGTTACGGAGCAGGCCGGAGCTTTAGAAGTAGCTGTGGAGTCCCGGCAGATAGTTGACCCCAAAGTAGGTAAACATCACCGCGCCAAACCCGATCACCGAAAGCATGGCGGCTCTGGAGCCGGACCAACCGCGTGCCAGCCTCGCATGGAGGAACGCGGAATAGACCAGCCACGTGATCAGAGACCAGGTCTCTTTTGGATCCCAGGACCAGTAGCTTCCCCAGGCGTAGTCAGCCCACGCGGCGCCGGTCACAATTCCCAGGGTTAACATGGGCAAGGCAACGAGGACAGATTTGTATATGATCTCGTCGAGTACTCGAGTCGCGGGCAGATGTTTTGCCGCGGAAGAGGACGAATTAGCTAGAAGCAACAGAATCGCGGCCACAAAAGATACGGCAAAACCCGCGTATCCAAGAAAGCAAGTAATCACGTGAGCTACCAGCCAATTCGATTGCAGGGCCGGAATCAAGGGTTTGATCTCCGGGTCCAGTAAGGAAGTGTATGCCATGACCAAGACCGTCATAGGCAAACCCAACAGCAGGATCACACCGGCTCGAAAACGATAATGGGCAATGATCAGGGCCAACCCTATGGCCCATGCGAAAAAGACGAGCGACTCATACAGGTTTGAGAGCGGTGCGTGGCCTATTCCCATTTGGTAGCTTTCCACCCACCGCAAGCCTATGCTTGCCGTATGCACGCCCCACACCAAAATGAGCGCGGCCCATACCACACGGCGCAACCATAAGTTTCCGCCTCCAACGGCCTGGGCCAGCAGCGCCACAACAAAGACCCCAAGGTATCCAAAGGTCACGAACGAATTGAGACTAAGGCTGGTCATGCTTCGATCCAAATATTAATGAGTGAAATCGAGCGCCTCACAAACCCTGCCCGGTACGAGGTCCTTTCCCTGACTCGCCAAGAGCCAACCGCACCTTCTCTTGCACGGCTTGGCGGAATTCCTGTCGGAGTCGCCGGCTCCGCCCGCTAATCTGCACGGTTGTGCGCCCCTTCTCCTTTTTGATTTCCACTGCGAGCCGTCGATGATTAGTGAAGAGAGTGAGCAGAAAACCCGCGACGAGCAGGCCCGAGCCCCACCATACCAACGGCGTTCCAGGGTCGTACCCCACCTGAAGGCCGGTGGCATAAAGAGTCTGGTATCCCAGGAACCCTAATTTGCGGCCTCCAACATCCGTCGGGTTCGGATCGTTCTTGAAAACTTCCACCCGCCGGGATTCGCCGTCCGGTCCAGTCGCAGTCATTTCAACCCCTTGGCCGCGGGTTGAAGACCCCGGATCCAGGCTGTGCAGCCGAATCTGCTCGGACGTGCCGGGAAGCGGAACCGTTTGGAACGGCCGTATCAGGAATTCTTCCACAACACCATCAGGGCCCGACAGAGCAAGTTTCACCCATTTGACGCCGACGGCCCGGTAATCCGACTGGTAGAGCGAAATACTGCGATAAGTCATGGGGCTATTCACGACAATCGGGCCTTTGTGAACTTCTCTTCCGTCCTCCAGAAGCCGCACGTTGCTCCGGTACTCCTTGGGTTCACCTGTAGGGTATCGCGTCAGGGTGAATTCGTCCACCGCGACGGTGAAAGGAAGGGTGCCGGTTCCGCCGGATTTGATCACAAAACGGTCGGCCTCCTCACCCTCTTTGATCGAAAGGTATCCCCGATACCCATAGACAATACCTGTGAGCCCCCCGAGGAGTATGACGATGATCGCAGTATGAATCAGAGGGAAGCCCAGAAGATGCACCCGGTGCTTCACCCACGTCAAGGAGATCGCTTCACGCGATGAAGATTCCTTCGGCTTACCCCCAAGGAACGGATTGAGCTGCTCGGCGAGCAGTTTCTTGACCTCTGACGGAGGCCGGCCATCCTCCATATTCATGCGAAAAGACACCTGACTGTCTTTACCTTTCCAGTCCGCTGGAATATTCCGAGCCTTCTTGAGCAAGCACGCGAGCAGATTGATGGAGAGGAGCACCAGCAGAAGTAGGAACCACCAGCTCCTATAGAGCTGATGCAAGTCCAGCAAGATAATGAGTCGATACAAGAAAGGGGAAGAAGTGGCCTTTAGTTCTGCGAGGCCCGCTTCCTGCGGAATCAGGGTACCTATGACGGAAGCAGCAGCAAGAAGGAAGAGAACGGCTATGGTGGTTTTCACAGACGTGAAGAACCCTATTGTCTCACCAAATACGCCACCGGTCTCAGATGAGGCGGCTCGGTTGGTCTCTGGCTCTGCCATTCAGATTTTCTCCAATACTTTGGCGCCTCGCAGGTTCAATGAGGAGCCGCCGACCTCGGCCGCGCGGAACAAGAGCTTTTGCATGCTTCCGCCGAGGATCTTTTCCTTCGTCTGCTCTTCAACCCCTGCTTTCTGCAATTCCTTGAGATACCGCTTGAATGGGAGGAGCGGATAGTCGCTGCCGAACAGTATCCTGTCGGGACCCAGGATTATGCGGGCCACCTGAAAGATTTCAGACGAATAGAGATATGGCGACGCGGCAGTATCCACGTAAGTTCGTTCCAGTATGGATCGGACTTCCGGCATCAAGGCATAGAAGAAAAGCCCTCCCGCCCAATGAGCCAGGATGAAATCCACCTTGGGATTGCTCTCGATGATATGGAGAAGTCCTCGGAAGTCTACAGGCTGTTTTCCGGGATAGTGATGTCCGACAGGCTCGTTCACGTGGATAAGAACCGGGGCTTGCTTTACTGCGGCCAGCTCCAGGCTGGGTTGCAGAGCCTCGAAATCCGCCAAGCTCCACCCACCGTGGTACATCGCGAGCTCGCCGATTCCCGCGAACCCTTTCCCCAGAGTTCTCGAAGCCTCGCGGTACGGCCCTTCGGTGGGATGCGGCGGCAGCACAGCAAAGGGGATAATCCGATCCGGGTGGCGATCGTGAAAGTCCCACACTTCGTCATTGTTTTCCCGAACCAGATCGCGTTTCTCCCAGGGAAAGCCGAAAACTACTGCCTTATCGATCTTCGATTCATCCAGGTAGTTGATGATGTCGGTCTCTGACGCCAGTCGAGCCTTATCAGAGGTGTACACGGAGCCGAAACCCCGATCCGTCTCACAATACCGGGCTCGATTTCGCCTCACTTTCCTGGGAAGCAGATGAACGTGTCCGTCGATGATCATACTTACACTAACCGCTCAATTTCAGCCTAACGTCCCAAGCAGATAGGGAAGGAGGCCGGCAAGTAATCCCTAAATCAGTAACACAGGAGGCGATGCGTGTAAACCGACCGGAAACCGAAAAAGTAACGCCTCAGATACGTGCGGCAGTTTGCCGTTCTTTGTCATTGCGGGGAGTGAAACGACGAAGCAATCTATCTTCTAATACGCTGAGATTGCTTCGCTTCGCTCGCAATGACCATCTTTCGCCGCGGATAACTGAATAGGTACCCGAAAAAAGAAAAGCCCGACACAGTTCTAGTCAGGCGGGGAACTGGTCGGGACTTAACGTGTGGGGTATTGCAGGGCAGGTTCCAATGCTTCCATAGTTTATTATTTCTGTCAACAAAAAACACCGCCGTGACCAAACCCGGCTCCTCTACTGCGCGGCTTGACAAAGAGTCCTTGATTCTGAATGATGCAACGCGACCGGATTCGCATCGAGCGGGGAATGCGTATTTGTTCAGTGACGCAGGGCGCGAGAAACTCCAGTGGTTACCGCTGGGTCTCATCGCTTAAGAAATGCCCCTGTAGAAAGGCGGGCATTTCCACCCGGTTCGGAGGGCGAATCCGTCGTCAGACAGGAGCAGCCCAAGATGGCGGGTAAAGACTACTATTCGATTCTCGGTGTGGCCAAGGATGCATCAACCGAGCAGATCAAGAAGGCGTATCGCAAGCTCGCCAGAAAATATCATCCTGATGTCAATCCGGGGGACAAGGCCGCGGAAGAGAAGTTCAAGGAAGTTTCCGAGGCGCACGACGCGCTTTCTGACCCCGAAAAACGCAAGATATACGACGAATTCGGCGACGAAGGTCTGCGTGCAGGTTTCGATGCGGAGCAGGCCCGCCAATATCGCCAATGGCAGCAGTTTGGATCGCGTGGGAGGAGGACCGCGGGACCGGGATTCTATGGGGATTTTTCCTTTGAGGGCGGCCAGGTCCGTTACGGAGGGCTGGACGAGATTTTCCGTGACGTATTTGGCGCTGGTGCGGGCCCTGGCGCGGCTGGAAGACCCTTCGCTTCGCGAGGCCCTCGCAAGGGAATGGACGTAGATGCCAACCTGGAGGTGGATTTCCTCACCGCAATACAAGGTGGAACCACCAGGGTCACGCTGCAGAAGCACTCCGCGGAAGGAGGTCCCCCCAAGACCGAGACCATTGACGTGAAAGTCCCAGCGGGCGTTGATGACGGATCCCGGATCAGACTCGCGGGCAAAGGTGAGCCGGGATTTGAAGGAGGGCCGCCCGGTGACCTCTTCATCACTATGAAGGTGCGACCGCACCCGGTATTCAAGCGAGACGGCACATCTCTCCGTCTGGAATTGCCCATCACTGTCAGCGAGGCTTTGAACGGCGCGGAGATTGCGATTCCAACGGTCAGCGGTTCGGTGCAGCTCAAAATCCCCAAGGGAACCAAGTCGGGTCAGGTATTGCGCCTGAAAGGCAAAGGAGTGCCTGACCTCAAGACCAAGGCGCGTGGCGATCTCTATGTGACGATCCGTGTGCAGGTCCCATCCACCAAGGATCCGGAGGCCATTCGCGCAGCTGAAACTCTGGAACGATTCTACTCGGATGATATCCGGCGAGACATAAGGCTATAGAAGGTCCTGACACGACGATGGTTCAGGAATATTATTACAGACACGAGATCTTGGAGATCTTCGACTGCGACGACGAGTTCCTGAGTCGATTGGAGGACGAGGACCTCGTGCACGCGGTGGAAACTCCAGCTGGCAGCGATCGCGTCTTTATGGCCGATCAGATGGAACGCATCCGCATTATACACAACCTCATGACCGATCTGGACGTAAATCTGGCAGGGTGCGAAGTTATCCTCGAAATGAGAGAAAACATGATGCGTATGCAGGAACAATTCGACGCCATTCTGGCGGAGCTTTCCGAACAATTGAAACGGAGGCGTCCCTGATCAAGGGAACATCCCACCTGGAGTTCTCATTAGGCTGCAGTGAACCAGCCTTTCTTTGTGTCGTGCGACGACAGCTAGGGCCACTGAAAAAGGCTCTCCTCCTTGTCCTGCTCGTTTCCTTTCTTTGCTTTGAAACTTTGCCCGCTATCGCTTCTTCCTCGACCAAGGTCGCATCGGAACTCTTGAAGCAGGCCAGGGAGACTGATGAGGCTTCGCGAAAACTGGAGCTACTCGACGAAGCCCTCAAAACCCCACCTTCAGGCAAGAGCCTTCTTGGGAATATCTACTTTGAGCGCGGCCTGGCGCACAAGGAAATGAAGGATTATTTGGCCGCGATCAACGACTTTAATGTATGTATGGCCCACGCTCCCGGCATGATTCAGGCCCTTCTGGAAAAGGCCGAATGCCTTATCGAGCTTGACCGGCTCGACGAGGCATCGCAGGTGCTGGAAAAGGTGCTTTCCGTAAAGCCCGGCATCGCACGCTCCTACGTGCTCAAGGCCATTGTTTACGAAAAGCAAGGGTTTCCCACAAAGGCTGAAGACGAGTACACCCGCGCGCTCCACTACAATCCGCACTCTCCCCTCGCCCTAGAAATGAGGGCAAAGGCATTGCTCCGTTCCGGAAAGCCCAGGCAGGCGCTTGCCGACATCAGTATTCTGGGTCGTATCGAGCGGCACCGGCATGACATATTTCGTCTGCGGGCCGGTATCCATGTGAAACTCAAAGACTACGCGGCAGCGCTGGAAGACTATGCCGTGGTGGAAAGCCTTATGGGAGGCGACGAGGAAATCATCAAAGAGAAGGCGCAAGTCTTCTTCCTGGCCGATCAGCCCCGAAAGGCTCTGCAAGCTCTCGAAGGCTATCTGGTGCGCCACCCCAGCGACATCGAGGCGCTGGTGCTTCGCGCTCGCGCCCATATTCTGCTCAAGAATGAGGCCCAGGCAGAGCGTCTTCTCTCCGATGTCCTCGCGATGGCCCCAGTTGATGCGGCTGCACATTTGTATCTCGGTGTGATCGCCATGCGTCGGCAACAGTGGGACCACGCACTTGCAGCTCTCAATCGGTCTGTCGAGCTGAATCCTTCCTTGGTAGAGGCGTACAAGGAGCGAGCGCGAGTCTTCATGAAACTGGATGAGCCTACGCGAGCCATAGACGATCTGACGTCGGCAGCGGATCTTGACCCCTCAGACGGGGAAATCTTCGCTCTGAGAGGGCTGGCAAAGATGAAACGCCTGGTCTTCGACGCCGCGGTTGCGGATTTTTCGCAGGCGCTTCAGTCCCTCCCCGGGAATCCCCGCATTCTGTATGATCGGGCAACTGCGCAGTTCCATAGGGACGATCCGGATGCAGCGCTCGCGGACCTGAATTCACTCCTGGCAACCAATTCTCAATCGGCCAGGGCGCTGAGCCTACGAGGTGTCGTACACTTTCACCGCGGAGTCCCTGCTGATGCGCGCCGCGACTTGGACCAAGCAATAAAGGCCGATCCAAAGGATGCTACGGTGTGGAACAATCGCGGCTTCTTCTTATACAAAACCGGAGAATACAAAGCTGCGGTGGGCGACCTAAGCAAAGCCGTAGAATTGGACCCGCATTACGACATGGCCTGGTACAACCTTAGTCTGGTTCGAGCAAAGATTGAGGAATCGGCAGGTCAGGCTTCGCTACCTCGGCAGACGGAATCGGTGAAATGAGCCGACGGCAGTACCGGGCGATTCTGGCTGATCTGGACGGGACTATGAACCGGGGCCGCACGTTGCTCCCAGGTGCGAGAGAAACGTATCTGGAGCTGTCGTCACGGGGAATCCCGTGGATTTTTCTCTCCAACAATGCCACCAAGTTGGCGTCGGACCTGACCGAAGGAATCAACCGCCTGGGACTGCCTGTTTCCGAGCATCAAATCCTGAATTCCGCGCTCGCGCTTATTCACGGCGTGCGCACGGAACGTCCTGGGTCAAAGGTGCTGGTGGTTGGGGAAGCCAAGCTCGTGAACGGCTTGGCAAACGGGGGTGTAACGATCACTGAAGATCCCCAACAGGCTGACATCGTCGTGGCCGCGATGGATCGGCAATTCACATATGACAAGCTCAAGAGGGCGCAAGAAGCCTTGCTCGGCGGCGCGCTCTTCTGGGTTACCAACACGGACGCGGCGCTCCCTGTAGAAGACGGCCTTCTGCCGGGCGCGGGAAGTATTGTGGCTGCCATAGGTACCGCGGCCGGACGGGCTCCGGATCGAGTCTTTGGGAAGCCTTCCCCGGACATGGCATACATGGCTCTAGAGGTGCTCGGGCTTCCTGCGGAATCCTGTCTCGTGGTGGGTGACCGCATGGAAACGGATATTCTGTTCGCTCGCAACGCGGAAATGGACTCTGCTCTGGTTTTGACAGGAGCCACCTCGCGCGATGCGTTAAAGGACTTCTCGTACGCACCGGATCACATCCTGGAGAGCATTGCAGACCTGCCCTCGCTCTTCTATAGTGAAGCGGATTGAAGGTTGAGCGAAAGAGTCCTCCAAATGGGCAAGCCCCGTGTCAAACTCTATGCACTGAGCACCTGTGACCACTGCAAGTGCACCAAGAAGCTCCTGAGCGACTGTGAGATAGAATTCGAATGCACCGACCTGGATAAGGTCGCGAAGGATGAGGTCGCAGCAATTCTGGACGACGTCAAGAAGCTCAATGCGCGGTGCTCTTTTCCCACTGTGGTCATTGGAGACAAGGTTATTGTTGGGTTCCGAGAACAGGAAATCAGGGAGGCGCTGGGATTATGACCTCAAGCGACCGTGCCGAAGTGGAAAAGCTCTATGAAATGCTGCGGAAGGTGCAGGAACCCAAAGGGCGTTATTTTAATAAGGATAAAGAGAAGGTTTTCGAACTCCTGGAAGGTCTCATCCTCAACAGGCAGCGATACGGATACATGTGCTGCCCCTGCCGGCTTTCCGCGAACGACCGGGAAAAGGACAAGGACATCATCTGCCCCTGCGTGTACAGCCTGCCGGACATTAAAGAATACGGGAGCTGCTACTGCAACCTCTACGTATCCCCGGAATGGAACGAAGAAAGAATCCTCCACGTGTACGTGCCTGAACGAAGACCTCCGGAAAAGATGGCGTTCTAAACCGTACGGCATTGAGATTTGGGCCAGAGGTCACTCTTGCCCCCTCCCATCAAGAGAGAGGGTAAAAAACCCTCTCCCCTGTGGGGCAGGCTTTCCAGCCTGCCGACGGCCTGGAAAGGCCGCCCCACAAGCACTAAAGGTGACAGGGATTTCGGCTTAATTCAGAGGCGCAGATCTCACCGCAGCCTTCTATTGATCCGGGGATGCCTGTTCCACCACCATATCAGTGTTCCGAGCCCTCAAACCAGGCAACCGATCTCCATGATTACAAGTTGATGCGCTACAGCTCCAAACGAGCCACCGCGCCACGTTCGTGGATTGCCTTCGCCAGTCTGTCGTGAGCTGATTCAATGACGGCTTTCTTGCCTCGTTTCTGTGCGGGTATCTTCAGTTTGTTTGCCTTGGCGAAATCCCGCAGGGAACTTTCATCCGGGAACTCGTGCATCAAACGCCGAGCCACGACTGTCAGATCTGCTGTTGCCATAAGCTTCCGAAATAAGGCTCGTTTTCGTTCCAGCTCCCGCACCTCCGGCCTGGTGAGATAATCCCGTTCGAGGGACGTTTGGAGCGCACTCAATGAGCGGCCCTCGTCGAGCTTGCCGGCGCGGTAGTGGTACAGAATAACAGCGTCTCGTGCCGCGGCCGGAGTTGTCGGTGGTTGCGCTGCGATGAGCTCGCGATCCTGCGGGAGCGTTCGGAACCGCTCCTGGAAGTAAGCCACATTGAAAAACTTCTTCCTCGCTGAATCGCTGGCAACGAACCTGTGTATTTGCGAACTAATCGGGTCCTGTTTGGCTCTCTTCTTCTGGCGAGGGGTTGGTGGCAGAAGAGGGGTTAGCCGGTCGATTACAACCTGGACCGCTTGTTGGGCCTCCAAGATCAGCTCACTCGGGATTTCATGCTTCTGTTTCGGCTTCAGCAGCGTGGCCAGCTCCTTGGCTTCCGCGGCCAACTGAGTGTAGTCCGTCATTCTCTGGCCTCCATCGCCTTGAGCAGCTCTTTCGTGACCGCTTTGATGTCTTCGTACGCATCGACGGTCGGGGCAAAGAGACACAGCGGCTTGTGTGCGCTTACTGCCTTGGCGTGGTCGATAAGGTCCCGCACGGGGTACTGATCAAGAACCTCGGTGCGTGCGTCTACACACTGGAACTCAGGTCTGGCTCGTAATTGATCGACCATGGAGCTGATCTCATCGATTCCATGCTGGTGTTCAATAACAGGGCGCTTCTTGTTCAATACCACGCCCAGGACCACAGGGTTCACGGCCGTGCGAGCTGCTTCGGCCCGCTTCACGAGCCGGTTGATCTGAAACAAGAGGAGCTTCAGGCCGAACATGGACAACGTATCCGGGATGCATGGAACGACGATGTAGTCCGAGCAATAGATGCCGTTCCTCGTCACGTTATAAAGATTGGGCGGCGAGTCTAGTATCACGTAGTCGTACGCAGGCAGAAAAGGCTCGATGCCTCTCCCAAGCAGCCGGTATTCACTCCCTTCTAAGTAGTACCCATCTGACCGCATGGCAGTCTTCTTTCTAACAACCAGATCCTCCAATCCGATCAGATGGTAGCTCGACGGGATCAGTCCGAAGCCGTCCAGATTCTCGTCCGAGGATTCCGCGAATGGGGTGAGAACATCGTGTGGGTCGAATTTGAGAGAGAACAGTCCGAACGCGGTCTTGTTCATGGCGGTCCGGATCGCGAGTGAGCGCCAAAGTTCAGCTCCAAGGAGCCAGATGCTCGCGTTGGCCTGCGCGTCCAGGTCAACGAGAAGTACCTTCTTCGCGAATTCACGAGCCAGGCACGCGGCAATGTTGACTGCGAGGGTAGTCTTGCCCACACCGCCCTTGAAATTAATAAAGCTGATAACTTTGGCCAATCCTAACCACCTTTGGCGCGGTCCTTAAGGTTCCTTTTCGGCCGCGGGTCGAGGAAAATCGCGAAGCAATAGATCGACAGGATTGTGGTAACCACGAACAAGAGGAGATCTTGATACTCGATTTCGACGAACTGTGCGATTTGCCCCGGGATGTCACCAAGAGCGTACATGTAGTAGAAGACGTCCCATGCTTTCCAGAAACACCACGCGGCCAGGGATGCCAAGATCACCGAGTAGTAAAGGTTTGCCAGACTCCGAGCCCTGGGGCTGGTCTTGGACCAGACGTACGCCCTGATGCACTGAACAATCAGATACGGCGCCACCCATCTGGCCAAAATCCCGATGATCGATACGTCGAGACTCCACCCTCCGCCGGCAAGCGCCTTCCCGATTGCCCTGAGACCTTCGTCCAGGATGCCTCTCTGGAGCAGGGTCACGAAGACGAAGGCCGGCAGAAGTGCCATGCAGGCTAGGAAAATAGCCAGTTCTCGAAAAATCTTCCTGATCATACGGCGAGTATATCACGCCTCGGTCAGGACGATCTCGGTTTCTGCGGGGAAAACCCTATGGCCTGCTCGAGCGGCTATGAAAGCTGTCTAGAGGCTTGTTCGGTGGTCTTATGGAGTTCGTACGCCAGCACAACAGCCTTTGTACGATGCTGTTCGCTACGCTTACCATATCCTTCGAGCTCACCAATGTGTCCCACGCGGATTATTGGCTTTGGTAGGGCCGGCGTCTCTGCCGGTCCGCCAATGACCGGCACGGAGGCCGGTCCTACCGAAGACCGTGACAGATGCGGTTCCCCTGCTTAACGCAGGCTCGCCACATCCTACGCACTGGGGAGAAAACCTTATGGCCTGTTGAGGCTTGCCAAAGACTGACATGGCTGAGATACTGCGCCTGTACGTGAAATAGCGCGGAATGAAAGAGGCTCGAAAAACACCAGTGTCTTGGAAAGAAAAATACGCATCACGTGTGCTGAGCCCGGAAGAAGCTGCCGCCAAGATCAAGCACGGCGACCGAGTCTTCCTGGGAAGCATGTGTGCGGAGCCTAAGCTCATCATACGAGGTCTGTCGGGTTCTTACGTGGAGGACGTGGAATTCGTGCAGCTCAAGGCCGGCGAAGAGGCTTCCCGCCTCGTTGTGGAACGCAAACCCCGCTTTCGGCTCCGGACCTTCTTCATGGGGCGAGGCGGAGACAGCGCCAATGAGTCACCTCAGGCGGATTATGCGCCACTGTTTCATTCGGAAATCCCTCGCTTCTTCAAAAACCGGAGGATCGCCATCGATGTGGCCGTCGTCCAAGTCTCCGAGCCTGACCGTTTCGGCCAGGTGAGCCTCGGAATATCGGTAGATATAAGCCGGTCTGCGGTGGAATCGGCGCGGCTAGTCATAGCCCAGATAAACCCGCGGATGCCCCGCACGTCGGGCAGCACCTTCATCCCCGTGGATCGCATTCACTACCTGGTGGATGGAGAACAAGAGCTGACGGAACTGGAAAATGTCAGCCTGACCGAAACCGATCGGGCAATTTCGCGTTTCTGCAGCGAACTGATTGAGGACGGCTCCGTGCTCCAGGCCGGTTTTGCCGCGATATCCCACGGTCTGAACGAGTTCATCATGGACCGGAAAGACCTGGGGGTCCACACAGAGATGTTTACCGACCCGATTATCGATCTGATCGAGGCCGGGGTTGTCACCAATGCCACCAAACCCATGCATACGGGCAAGTCGGTAACCACTTTTTGCATGGGGACCAGACGCCTGTACGATTACGTGGACAGCAATCCCCTCTTTGAGTTTCAGCCCACGGACGCGGCGCTCAACTCGCTTGCCATCGCAAACATACCCAACATGGTTGCGATCAACATAGCGGTTCAGGTGGATCTTAGAGGTCAAATACGGCAGGGCGGCCCACAATGGACCCCGTTCGAAGGCTCTGGTGGAGACCAGGACTTCATGAGAGGCGCGGGGCTTTCTCGCGGCGGACGATCGATCGTATGCCTCAGATCAACAGACGCGCGAGGCAAATCCACTATAGTTCCGCACTTCGGCCCCAGAGCCGCTGTGATCATGAACCGCGGAGACGTACATTATGTGGTGACCGAGTACGGGGTGGCATACCTTGGCGGCAAGTCAATCCGCGAGCGAGCCCTGGCGCTCATCGAAATTGCCCATCCGAAGCACCGAGAATCCTTGATGAACAAGGCCCAGCAACTCGGATTTGTCCATTCCGACCAGTTCTACGTCAAGGCAATTTCACCTGGACTGCGAGCCAGGATCCGGACCGATCGCGTCTTGAAGGACGGCGTGAAATTCCATATGCGAGCGATCAAACCCACGGATGAGGGCATGTTGCGGGACCTGTTCTACCATCTCTCGGACAACTCAAAATATTTCCGATACTTCAGTCAGAAACGGAGCATGCCACTCCAAAACCTCCGCAAGTATGTCAATCTTGCTGGAGACAACGGTTTGTCCATAGTAGCGACCATCGGGCCAAGAGAAAATCGCCGGATGATCGGGGAGGCACGCTATGTCTTTGTGCCCAACGATCCTTTGCCGGATTGCGCCATCATGGTGGACGAGGAATTCCAGAAGCGCCGAGTAGGCGGCCACCTCCTCCGCCATTTGATCGAGATCGCCATTGAGCAAGGTGTTCCGGGTTTCAAAGGGGATGTGCTGCCGTGGAACGATCCGGCAGTGAAGCTGCTCGAAGGATTGCCCTACGTAATTCACCGCAAGTACGTGGACGGAGTGCTGGAAGTCCGATTCATGTTTGATGAGTTCAAAGAGCCGCGTCCGGAATAGCGGCGCGCGCGCGGACGTCAAGAAGCGTCAGCTATAGGTAGTGTCAAGAATAATGTCCGATTTCTGCTCGGACATTGGTAGGTGCCGGCCTCCGTGCCGGCACATTTTACTTAGAAATCAACGAACTCGGGCCGGCAGGGACGCCGGCCCCTACCGACTTCCTTCGCGCGAGGGCTATGCAAGGCGCCAAGACTTGTGACAACCCGACATGTCCCGCAGCTTATTGCTTCCTGGCAGCCAACCTCTCCTGTACCGCTTTGCCTGTAAGCTCCCGCAGCGCATCCGCAGCGATCCAGCGTGCGGACTTTGATTCCATCCGGCCAATCTCATGCGCTGCTGTCACTGCCAGTTCGTTGAGCCTCGCGTTTCGCTTCCCGATCTGTCTCAGTGCCCAGTTCACTGCCTTCGCCACGTAGTTGCGTTCATCCGAAGCGGCCCGCTGGATGGACAGAAGGAACTCCCTGAAATCTTCATCCTCAGCGGCCTTATCATGCACTGCGAGGCAGGCAATAAGGGTAAATGCCGCCCTTTTAACGAATTCTTCGGGACGTAAGCTCCATTCCATGACTTTCTTTCGAGCAAACTGCGTCTTGCGGAACAGGTTGTTGCAGCACTGATCGCACAGATCCTATGAATTGAAGTCCCGCGACCAGCGCTCCATCTGGGTTTCGGTAACCAGGTCAGGCACGTCGATCATGGATGCGAGGATTCTCGCTTCATGGATATTCGAGGTCCAGAGCCTCTGCGCTAGCTCGTGGTTCTTGCCAATCTGCCGTGCCAGATTGCGGAGCTTTGGAATCGACACACCATATGCCGAAGAGCTATTGATCCCGTAACGAGCCATGCCCTTGACCGCCTCAGGATCGGCCCATGACACCAGTTGCTTCAGAATCTCTTTGTATTGCATAGTCAAATACTTCAGGTTATCCTTCGATTGGTTTGCAGGTGGCCGCCGTTGGGAACAGCTTTGCTTACCATCGCGTGCTCGCCGTGGACTATGCTGCTTATAGACATTCGTTCTGTTCGATCCTATTCATAACTAGTGGTTCTGCCAAGTGATAAAACACAGTTCATAGAAAGTGCGAATAACCCCCGATTCTTGGCGGTGAAGCAGGAGCGAAGATGAAGCGGACCAAACTGACGCGGCTGAGCGTAACCGACTTTACAGCTTTCACCAAATTGGAGTTGGAATTTTCCGCAGGCCTCAACGTGTTCATAGGGGAGAATTCCACCGGCAAAACGCACCTGCTGAAGCTGATGTATGCTGCCTGCGACGCAACCCTCACCAAGGAGCCCTGGGAGGCAAGACTGGTACCGATCTTTCGTCCTCATCGGGACGTACTGGGAAGATTGGTGCACGCTAAGGCTGGTACTGCGAAGCTCCACCTGAAGAGTACCAGTGGCCAGATAACAGCTTCTTTCAAGAGAGAGAAGCACCTTGCACGGATCTCGCGACCTGCAGGGCCGGATTCATGGTACGACACGCCAATCGACGCGGTATATCTCCCGGCGAAAGATATGACAGAGATGGGACCTGGCCTGGTATCTTTGTACGATGAGCGGGAGATACGATTGGAAGAGACCTATCGCACCATTATGGCAAGCGCCACCCTACCTTTATTCAGACCCCACAAATTGGGACAAGACGAAAAGCGACTCCTCGAGGTCATCCGCCGCGAACTGCGCGGGGAAGTAACCATCGAAGGAAAGGAGCTGTTCTTGCGACATAAATGGGGAGATCTTGAATTCACGCTCGTGGCCGAAGGCATGAGGAAACTCGGCCTGCTCTGGCTGCTCATTGCCAATGGCACAATCAAAAGGGACACGATCCTGTTCTGGGACGAGCCTGAATCAAACCTGAACCCGAAACTCATGGGTGTGGTGATCGATGTTCTCTTGGCATGGCAGAGACTCGGCGTGCAAGCATTTGTTGCATCCCACAATTATGTCGTGCTCAAAGAACTTGACCTTCGTAGAACCTCCAAAGACAAGATCCGGTATCACTCCTTTTATAGGATACCGGAGACCGAACAGATCGCGTGTGATTCTCAGGATGACTTGGCCGCTGTTGATCCGAATTTTATCGTTGATACGCTCGCCGATTTGTACGATCGTGACGTGGAACGAGCACTAGGTGGTAAGTGAAAATGACACTCACCGAGGGACATCTGGTGTTCGATTTCACCGGCTCGATCTCCGCTAAACGCTTGGATCAAGAAGGCTGTCCTGAAACGATGAAAAACGTTGATTTCGTCGTGGAAGAGCCGAACCGCACGCTTCTTATTGAGGTCAAAGATCCTTCCGACCCCCATACCACTGAAACTGCGCGCCAGAATTTTGTCCAAGACATAAAATCGAAGCGGTTCGTAAACGAGACACTTGTTCCCAAGTGCCGGGACTCATATACCTACCTCCACCTCATGGGAAACAACCGCAAACCGTTTGTCTACGTGGTTCTTCTCAGCCTCTATGAGAATAAGGACAAGCCGGATGTGTTGACGGGATTGCAGGAACGGCTGAAGCAGCGCCTGCGCAAAGAAGGTAAGAAGAGATGGGTCCGCCAGTACGTTCAAGATGCCGTGGTTCTTAACATTTCCATGTGGAATCGCCAGTTTGCCTATCATGCAGAGCGGCGAGTGCCCTAGAGGTGCCCGGAACGATTCCTGCCCCTAGCCCTCCGACCAATCTCCGTCCTGTCAGGCTTCGATTGCATTGAAAAGCATTTGACGTCTTCATGACCTCATTGTCGCTCAGCTGCTCCTCTTCGACCCCCGGCACTCCTTCTTGCGACTCTCCGCTGGTTTCCCTTCACGTGCTTTCTGTCTCCCGTGACGTCCGAGGTTCTTCGGTGAGCTTGCGCGATCGCCCCAGCTTGGAGTGTTTGCTTCCACATTGCCTGGGTGGCGGAAGTGTCCACGTCGAATGGAGCATAGCCCCGCGAATCGCCGAGTACTTCCTTCAAGTAAAGGCCTGTGTACGAGCCAGGATTCCGAGCGATCTCTTCCGGTGAGCCTGTGGCGATAACTCTGCCTCCTTCATCGCCTCCTTCAGGGCCGAGATCGATGATGTGGTCGGCCACCTTAATTACATCCAGGTTGTGCTCTATCACCACCACAGTGTTGCCCTGCTCCAGGAGGCTTTGTAGCACTTCCAGGAGCTGGCGTATATCCGCGAAGTGGAGGCCGGTGGTCGGCTCGTCGAGTATGTAGAGCGTCCGACCGGTGCTTCGCTTTGAAAGCTCACGGGAAAGCTTGATCCGCTGCGCTTCGCCTCCGGAGAGTGTGGTCGCGGGCTGCCCGAGCTTGATATAACCGAGGCCGACCCGCTGGAGTGTCCGTAGCTTGTTCGCGATAGACGGGACGTTTTCCATGAATTCAGCCGCCTGGTTCACCGTCATGTCCAAAACGTCCGCAATGGTCTTGCCTTTGTATCTGATGTCCAGAGTCTCACGGTTGTATCGCCTGCCGTGGCACACATCGCACTTCACATAAACGTCGGGAAGGAAGTGCATCTCGATCTTGATGATGCCGTCGCCGGAACATGCTTCACAGCGGCCTCCTTTCACGTTGAAGCTGTATCGACCCGGCTTGTATCCACGCATCCGTGATTCAGGCAGACTGGCGAACAGATCTCGGATAAATGTGAAAACCTGCGTGTAAGTGGCTGGATTCGATCGCGGGGTGCGTCCGATAGGGCTCTGGTCTATGTCGATAACCTTGTCGATGAATGCGACCCCGTCGATCTGGTCGAACTCCCCTGCCCTCGCCCGACCCCCGTACAAACGCTGAGCAAGAGCGCTCAGGAGCGTATCCACGATCAAGCTGCTCTTGCCAGAGCCGGACACTCCCGTGACGCATGTGAAGAGTCCCAACGGAATGGCGACTTCAATTCCTTTGAGGTTGTTAGCGCGTGCGCCTCGTATGACGAGCCTCTTCTTGCCCGGCTTGCGGCGCTTCCCCGGCACTGGGATATGCTCTTTCCCGGACAGGAATGCGCCGGTCAGCGATTCTTTCGATTGGAGCAATTCCGAGGGAGCGCCTTCGAAGACGATCTCACCCCCCATTCGCCCGGCCCCTGGTCCCATGTCGATGATATGATCCGCGCTGAGAATCGTTTCCGGGTCGTGTTCTACCACCAGGACTGTGTTCCCCTGGTCCCTGAGATCCTTCAATGTCGCCAAGAGTCGCTGGTTATCTCTCTGATGAAGCCCGATGCTCGGTTCGTCGAGGATATAGAGCACGCCGACCAAAGACGATCCGACCTGCGTCGCGAGGCGTATTCGTTGAGACTCGCCACCAGACAGCGTTGCGGAGGCTCGGTCAAGGGTGAGGTAATCCAGGCCCACTTTTTCCAAGAAACCTAGACGATCGCCGATCTCCTTAATCACCCGGCGGCCGATCTCCAGCCTTCGTTCGTCCAGGCGAAGCTCTTGCATGAATCGGGATGCGTCTCGCACCGACATCGCGGTCAGTTTGTGGACCGGAAGATCCCCGACCAGCACGTGACGAGCTTCGCGCTTGAGTCGCGCACCGCCGCAAGACGGGCACGGGATTGCGCTCATAAAACGTCCAAGCTCGTCGGTTACCTCTTCCTGGTCAGGATTTCTATATCGTCGCTCCAGATTAGGAATAATCCCCTCAAACGGCTTGCGGAAATAGTGCCGTCTGCCGTGCCGCTCGAAATAGAAATTAACCTCTTCAGAACCTGAGCCGTACAGGAGGGCCTGCTGAACCTTTTGCGGCAAGTCTCGGAACGGGGTTTCTACGTCAAACCCGTAATGATTCGTGAGAGCATCAATCATCTGGTCCAGGAAGACCGAATTTCGGTTACTCCAGGGCGCGAGAGCTCCTTCGCTAATGGAAAGAGTCGGATCGGGCACGATGAGATCCGGATCGAAGCGCACCTGCACCCCGAGGCCGCCACAGGTTTCGCACGCTCCGAACGGGTTGTTGAACGAGAAAAGCCGCGGGGAAATTTCGCCGAACGATATGCCATGCTCAGGACAAGCGAACTTCTCGCTGAACAGGAAAACCCGGCCATCCTGATCTTCCGCCATCGCGGTTCCGTCCCCCATACGAACCGAAGTCTCCATGGAATCCGCGAGCCGCTTCTGCAGGCCGGATTTCACCACCAACCGGTCAACCACCACTTGGATCGTGTGCTTCTTGTTTTTGTCCAGGCGGATCTCTTCGGACAGATCTCGCATCTCACCGTCAACCTTTACCCGGACAAAACCATCTCTGGCCAGTCGCTGGAGCTCTTTCTGATACTCACCCTTACGCCCCATCACGATGGGGGCCATCAGCAGAATGCGCGTCCCTTCAGGAAGCTCCATCACCTGGTCTACCATCTGCTGGATAGTCATGGAGCTAATGGGCTTGCCGCACTCCCAGCAATGCGGAATGCCGATCCGCGCGTATAGGAGCCTCAGGTAATCGTAGATCTCTGTGACTGTCCCGACAGTGGAACGAGGGTTCTTTGAGGTGGTCTTTTGCTCGATGCTGATGGCCGGCGAAAGCCCTTCGATGAGGTCCACATCCGGCTTTTCCATCATCTCCAGGAACTGTCGCGCGTACGCGGAGAGCGACTCCACGTACCGTCGCTGTCCCTCAGCGTAGATCGTGTCAAAAGCAAGGCTCGACTTCCCCGATCCGGAGAGGCCCGTGATCACCACCAGCTTGTCACGCGGTATGTCGAGGTTGATGTCCTTGAGGTTGTGCTCTCTGGCGCCTCGTATAATGATTTCTTTGCTACCCACTTGATTTCCTTGAACTGACCTTCATGTTCCTGCCGGGAGGTCGGCCGACTCGCGCCAGGGTTGGGCCGTTTCGATGGCCCCCCTGCCGAGTAGATTGCCATCTTCTCAGCCGAACGCAAGCGTTCTTGCCAAAGCTGCGCGATGTATACCGATGCGCCTTTACGAAAGTAAGACGGGGAGGAAACTTCCTTACACAAAGAAGTTTCCACCGTGCTTTACTTCTTTGAAAGCGCATTGGTAGTACGCGTCACCACCGCGCGCGGTGGTGCAATTCGGGGAGCGCATAAGCGAATTTCTTGAATGGAAAGGGGTCGACAAAGGCTATAAAAAGCAAGGAAAGGGCCGCGGGGACCATGCTATCAAGCTGGGATAATTAGACATATTCATCATGCGCGTATTCGCCTCTTTCGTCAGTATGATAGACACAAACTATCAACCTTTTTCTTGACTCGCCCAAAGGGCCGTGGTATCTCGCCGTTGTTTTCGGGGAGCGGGCATGTCGGACCCCTCTCCTACTGCATATTTTGTTCAGGAGGTATGGTATGTTATTTCCGTTTTCCGATCCGGCCAAACCGGTTTCCGAACCTCCCGGAGATTTTCCCAGCAACTATCGTTACTTGAAGAGATTGGTCAATCGAGCGCTCAAAGAGGGCACCCCCATTGAGGATCTCCACCTCATTGACAAGCACGCGGCGCCGCGCAAGCCCAAACCTCTCTCCCGCGAAGACCTGATCAAGCTCCTCCACACCCTCAGACGCATTCGAACACGATACCAAAGGCTCCTTGAACCACCGGTGCCGCGGGAGCTGGAGCGCGACATCCTTGCCAAAATGCCTGAAAATCGCCTGCCCTGGGAAGAAGAAGCCCTGGGCAAGATTGAACAGTGGCGCAAGGACGTGCGCGCGGTGCGTAATCAGGTCAGGAGAGAGCTGAATGAACACCTCAAGAAGAGGTTGTTCAAAGGCATCTGATCCGGCCGCATGAATCGCTAGTCAGGATACCGATCGAAGAGCCTTCCCCATTTGCTGGTCTTCTTGAAGGCTTCTATTTGCGGTTTTGCCTTGAGGGGCCAGTACACGAAGTCGTGATAAAAAAAGGACCCAAAGACGAACAAATAAACCAGGGGGGTTCGGAAGAAGAGCTTCTCCAGCGGTCTGAGCGGCCCGAACCAAATGAATTTTCCTACGGCTGAGGCCGTGTTGTTGCCCACGGTGAATCCCCAGTTTTCGTGGGAAATGTCCTTACCCTTCACTTCGATGTTTTCCATGCGGCCTTTGCCCAGGCCTGATTCGTGAGCAATGCGGATATACTTGATGCTCATGGGATCGAATCCCATCATTTTTGCCGCTACAGCATCAATGGCCGCACTGTCCCCGGAAGCGAGAATCAGGTCCTTCTCAACCGGGATCATGGTACGCGGTCCCGGGCCGTTCCCACAAACCGTCCCATCCATCACCGTGAAGATGCCCGCATGAATCTCTTTCTGGATGTCCAGCAGATCGTTCAAGGTCTCGTGGATGGTGGAGTGCGTGTAATGCCGGCGAGTGGTGAGCAGTCCACCGAACGCGTTCTTCATGGAGCCCGTCGTGCCTGTGTAGATGTGGCATTTCACCGTGGGAAGATGCACGATGTTCTTGCCGATGAAGTACTCGGGGATCTTCATGCCATCCGGGAAGACCTTATGCAGTGCCCGCATTTTGGTCTTGGGGCTGTACGGTATCCAGCGGATGTCAGCCGGCTTGAAATTGTACAGCACCGGGATCTTGTACTTTTCAAAGATGGCGACGTATTTGTTGAGGCGCTCCCCTTTGTATGCGTTCGTGACCACAGTCTCGTTTTGAACACAAACCACGTCATGATATCCCGCGTCTTTCAGTGCGAGGATGACCCCTTCGAGCTGCCAGGGAGTGGTGTTGGCGCCAAGAAACGGGAAATGCCATGAGATATTGTCTTTGAGTATGACCGTGGCCGACGGATCCAGGAATTCAGTGAAACGAGCGTCATGCATCGCGGCTCTGATGTCGTCCAAGACCGTTTCCGGCTTTGTTTCTTTCACGGCAACAATTGATTTCTCATTCATACTATTCTGCTCTAGGCTTTCATTTCTTAAAGAGGCTAACGATTCCGGTGATCATATCCGTCAGATCTATTGTTACGCCGCTTGAGGCTGCGCCATCAGAGTATAGGGCGTTCCCTCCCGCCTTGTGCAAAATCCGCTCACCCCGGAGCTTCCGCTGGAGTTCTTCGTCCTTTTCAATTTCTCGCTCAGCTTCCCGAGCCTCTCTCATGCCGCCCCGCGCGATGAAGTCCATGATCTTTTCCATCTCGCCGGCATCGAACCAGATGCCATGAGGCCGACACACATCAACGATCACGCCCGAAACACGAACGAAGTTCTTGCGATTCATCATGGTGCGGCAGACCGGACAGCGAAGGTACTGGACCTTAGTTTCATACGCGCCCCGGGATTGCTTTGGGGCCCCGAGAGCCTCGACCACCCTCGTGGACGCGTCCTGCATCGTCTCGAAGGTCTCGTGAGGGATAAAGAGGCCGCCACATGAATCGCACGTGACCACGGAGAAGTCCCCTATCTTCTTCTCGTGCATCGGCAGATCGCAGCGAGGGCACCGATGGCTTGCCAGAGCCACGGCTTCCGCCTCGTGAGACTGGATGGGCCGCGCACACACCGCGCAAAACCTGCTTTCCGCGGGTATCCTCTGGTAGCAGTGCGGGCAGTGAGTGGTCTTCCCTTTGAGTGAAAAATCCAGGTGGGCTCGGCAGTATTCGCATTGTTCCGCTCCGCGCTTCACCGTAGCGCCGCACGACGGGCAATGAAGCACCAGGCCAGTGTCAAGGTCCACCGCGACCTTTGTTTCTGCCGGTGACGCGGCCGTCTTCTGCTCTCCGAAGCGGACCCTTATGTTCTCGTTGCGTAGTGCGATGGTCTCCGCGGTGAGCTTGCCTTCCTGCCTGAGCAGGCCCACGACTCGGACAAGCTGAGAATGATCCAATCCGTACGTCGTCTTCAGCTCCTCTTCGGGAGTCCCGAGCTCAAAATCGTTGAGAAACGCTGTTGAATTTACTTTGATCTTCTTGTGCTCCGAGCCCACGGCAGGTCTCCAGGTCCGTGTATCGTGCGCAAATATCATACCGGCCTGGCGGCCACAGTTCAAGGGGTAGGGCCTTGACAACCCGGCAGTGGTGAGGTTAAAGTGCCGTCTTGACCGGGCCGTTAGCTCAATTGGTAGAGCAACTGACTCTTAATCAGTAGGTTCGGGGTTCGATCCCCTGACGGCCCACCAGAAGAAACTAAGTGATGCCGCCTGGTTAGCGTGAGGCTACGAGGCGGATATTTTTTTCTGACAAGACAACCGCGTTCGCTTCCAAGACCGTCGGATCCGCCTTGACCGTGAAATTGCATATCCTACCGGAATCATGATGTAGCGATCAGGATGCGACATGCCGTGAACGAGTGGACGGCCTAATCCGCAGGGCTTTCACTCTTGATCCAAGACCCGGCGAACATCTCGAAGGAGCTCGTTGACACTAAACGGTTTAGTAACATAGCCCTTTGCACCTATCTGAGCGGTCTCCTCTACTGACGCATCCGCGGCATACCCACTGGCTATAAGCACCTTCACGTTCGGATCAATTTTGATGAGCTCATTGAGGCATTCTCCGCCACCCATCTCGGGCATGATGAGGTCTAGAATGACCAGCGATATCCTTGATCGTTCCTGCTTGAAGAGATCAAGCCCTACCCTGCCGTTGACCGCCTGGAGCACCGTGTATCCATGCTTGGTAAGAATCTGTGCGCCCAATTCCCTGATCAAATCTTCGTCGTCCACCAACAGAACAGTTTCAGTTCCCATCGCGGGCAGCTCACCAGGACTCTCTACATGTGTCTCAGTTTCATCCGGAATGGCGGGAAGATAGATATTGAAAGTGGTTCCTTTGCCCACTTCGCTGTAGCAGGAAATGTGCCCGCGATGCTGCTTTATGATTCCGTAGACAGTCGCAAGACCCAAACCCGTCCCCTTTCCAGCTTCCTTGGTTGTGAAGAAAGGCTCAAAGATGTGATCCAGTGTTTTCTTGTCCATTCCATGCCCGGTATCCGAGATGCGGAGAATCACGTATTCGCCCGGCTCCACGTGGAACAGTGATCTGGCATATGCTTCGTCCAAGATGGTGTTTGCTGTTTCGATGGTGAGCGTGCCTCCGTCAGGCATAGCGTCCTTCGCGTTTACTGCGAGGTTCATCAGGACCTGCTCGATCTGGCCCGAATCCGCGTTGACGGCTCTTAGAGCCCCAGCGCGATGGAGCCTAATCTCGATCATCTTGGGGATCGTCCGGTCCAGCAGGCTCTTGACCTGCTCCACTTCGTGGTTGAGGTTTATCGGGCGTGGCTTGGCATCTGATTTTCTGCTGAATATGAGGAGATTGCGAACCAGTTCGGCTCCGCGCTTGGACGCGTGAAGTATTTTCTGAAGATCCCCATAATCGGGGTCACTCTTATCTTTGCTTTGGAGAAGAATTTCAGCATACCCTGATATGACAGTGAGCAGGTTGTTGAAGTCATGAGCAATGCCTCCGGCGAGTGTGCCGATTGCCTCCATCTTCTGAGACTGAGCGAGTTGTTTCTGGAGGCGCTTCTGTTCAGTAACATCGCGTATGATCCCCTGGTATCCCAGAATCGTTCCATCTATGTCACGGCGGAACGTGGAGGCGAGGAGGCAATTTAACTCCTCGCCGGTTGTGCGACGGAAAGTCGTCTCATATTCGGCTAGTGCCCCGGTTCGCTCCATCTCTTCTTGAAACCGCATCCGATCCGCAGGATCATTATATAGGCAGAGGACATCGAGGTTCCGAGCCTCTTCTCGCGTGAGATGAAAGAGGGTCAGGAAGGCTTGATTCGCATCAAGTAATTTGCCCTCCCGAGAAGTAATGAACACAGCATCTTTCGATTGCTCAAAGAGAGTACGGTACCGCCCCTCGCTCTCGCCCAGTTGATCATGCAACTTCTTTCTCTCAACGCTGTAGAGAACGGTTCGGATCAGCACATGCGGTCCTATATCTTCTTTCGGCAGATAGTCTTGCGCCCCCATCCTTACTGCTTCCAGCCCCATATGTTCGTCATTCAATCCAGTCAACACAACGGTCGCGGATCGGCCTCCCGCTTTGAGAACACGAGAAAGAGTCTCCAGGCCGGAGCTGTCCGGAAGTCCCAAATCCAGAAGGACTACGTCGATTCGATCTCGTTTCAGAATCGAAATCGCTTGTTCCAGGCGCGGCACGCACTCCACCTTGAATACTACTTGGCGAGCTTGGGACAGAAACTCGTTTACGAGATCAACATCACCGGCATTGTCTTCAACAAGCAGGACCCTAAGGCTGCTTTTCATCTTTTGGCTCCGTTGGGAGGCAGCGCCACGATGCCTAGCCAGAAATCCTCGATGGTTTTTATGACCTTGAAGAACTGGCTGAGGTCGATGGGCTTGGTAATGTAACAGTTGGCGTGCAGATTATAAGTCTTCAGCATATCTTCCTCATTTTGCGACATAGTGAGTATGACCACGGGTATCCGCTTCAGGTCTTCATCGGTCTTGATCTCCGCCAGGACTTCTCTGCCATCCTTTTTGGGCAGGTTGAGATCGAGCAATATCAGGTCAGGTCGAGGGGCATTGGAGAACTTACCCTCGCGACGCAAAAAGGCCATAGCAGCCTCACCATCACTAACAACGTGCAGCTCGTTGCACATCTTGTTACTTCCGAGCGCCTCTCTAGCCAAATCAGCGTCGCCCGGATTGTCCTCGACAAGGAGAATCTCTATCAGTCGAACGCTGCGTCTATGCTCCATCACCGCCTCCATTCTCTGTTCGTTTGGCGAACGTGAAGTAAAAGGTCGTTCCTTTGCCAGGACTTGAATCGAACCAGATATCTCCTCCGTGTCTTTGAACAATACGTTTGCAGAGTGCAAGCCCTATCCCTGTGCCGGGGTATTCTTCTCGTGTGTGGAGGCGCTGGAAGATGGCGAACACCTTATCCTTATGTCGTGGTTCGATACCGATGCCGTTGTCCGTGACTGAGAAGCGCCAATGGTGATCTTCTTCTTGGGCGGCAATATGTACCCGGGGCTGCTCTTGCCTCCTGAATTTGATTGCGTTGCTGATCAAGTTCTGAAAGACTTGAACGAGTTGCGTCTGATCCGCTGTCACCGGTGGCAGGTCGTCGTTCGTTATCAATGCTCCGCATTCACGGATCGATCCTTGAAGATTCTCCATTGCCGTCGTCAGGGCCTTGTGGCTGTCAACAGGTCGGAATTCGGAGCCGCGAGTGGTTACTCGTGAGAATGAAAGCAGGTCTTGGATAAGCTGCTGCATCCGCATCGCCCCATCCACGGCATAGCTGATGAATTTCTTCGACTTCTCGTCGAGTTGCTCCCCCAAGCGCTCGGCAAGAAGCTGAGTGTAGCTGGACACCATGCGCAGGGGTTCCTGGAGATCGTGAGAGGCCACGTACGCGAACTGTTCGAGCTCCTCGTTCGAGCGCTCCAGATCGGTCACCATCTTCCTGATCTCATCCTCGGCCTTCTTGCGCTCTTCCATCTCGGCCATGAGCTGAAGGTTGGTTCGTCTCAGGTCCGCGGTCCGCTCATGGACCCGCAGTTCGAGGGCGGCATGGGCCTTCTGAAGTTCCTCATTGGACCGGTTAAGCTCTTCTGACTTTCTCTCCAGCAGGAGGTTGGTCTTCTCCACTTTCGTCTTCTCCACCTCGAAGTCCTCCAGGATATTCAAGACCGCCCGCTGAGTCTCTTCCAGCCGCGCCTTCTCGGCGTTGAAATCCTCGAGGATGTTAAGAGTGGCCCTATGCATATCTTCGAGATGCCGTTTCTCATTGCTGAAGTCCTCCAGGATATTCAAGACCGCCCGCTGTGTCCCTTCGAGTCGCACCTTCTCGGCGTTGAAATCCTCGAGGATGTTGAGGGTGGCCAATCGGAGCTCAGTCGGTGACGCCCTCTGTTCTTCCAGTCCTTCCACGGTGTTCGTCTGCGGCATGGTCATGACATCTCACCCAGCTTTCTCCTGAGGTCCTCGATTTCCTTTTTGAGCTCGATCATCTTCAGTTCCCTGCCCACGGTCAATTTCTGGAACCTTTCGAGCTCGGCCAGCCTCTCCAGTTCCTTGGTCCTTTGCTCCGCCACCTCCGCCTCGGCCCTTCTCTGTGCCGTGATATCCCGTGCAGCCGCGAACACGCCGATGACGTTGCCTCCTGTGTCCTTATAGACGGAGGCGTTGTACAAAACGTACGTGAGCCTTCCATCACTGTGGCGGATCGTCAAAGGGTAGTCGGTCACCGTCCCCTTCGAGAAGACTAGGCGGTAGCCTTCCCGTGCCTTTTCCGGCTCGGTGAAATAGTTGGAAAAGTCGGTTCCGATGAGCTTCTCCCGCGGGAAGCCGGTCACTTTGATCGTGGCCTCGTTGACGTCGGTGATCTTGCCTTCAGGACTGATCGTCACCAGAGGATCGAGAGAGGACTCGATCAGGCTTCTGGCGTACTGGGACGCCTGGCGCTGCGCGGTCACGTCCCGTGCGGCCGCGAACACCCCGAGGACCTTGCCTTCGGCGTCTCGATAAACCGATGCGTTATAGAGAACGTTGGTGAGACGGCCGTCCTCGTGTCTAATGGTTAGAGGATAGTCGGTGACAGAGCCCTTGGCAAAGACCTGCTGATATCCCTCCCGAGCCTTGTCCGGCTCGGTGAAGTAGTTGGAGAAATCCGTGCCGATAAGCTCCTCCTTCAGGACACCCGTAACCTTGATCGTGGCGTCATTGACGTCTGTGATCTTGCCTTCCGGGCTGATCGTTACAAGAGGGTCGAGAGAAGCCTCGATCAAGCTCCTGGCGTACTGGGACGCCTGCCGCAACTGTTCATCCGCCAGCTTTTTTTCGGAGATGTCATTGCTCATGAGCAGATAGCCGATGGGATTTCCATCAGAATCATTGCGGCGTGTTACGACGACGCTTGCCACAAAGCGGGTGCCGTCCTTCCGGACACGAATGAACTCGCCTTCTGCCAGTCCCTCTTCATAGGCCATCTTCAGTAATGCATCGACAGCCCCGGACCGAATGTCTTCAGGCGTGTGCAGAATTGTCGAGTCTTTCCCAATAATCTCTTCCGCGGTATATCCGTAGTTGCGCCGGGCGCCCTCATTCCAGGAAAGTATCTTGCGGTCCAGGTCCTTTCCGATGATCGAGTATTTGGTCGAGCTCTGCAGGATATTGTCCAGAAAGTTCTTCATCTCGGAGAACTCCCGCATGACGGCCTTGGATTCCGTCACGTCTCTTGCGGCGGCGAAGACCCCGAGGACCTTGCCCGTGACATCCTTGTACACGGATGCGTTATAGAGGACGTCGATCTGGCTGCCGTCCTTGCGCCGTATGGTGAGAGGATAATCGGTGACAAAGCCTTTCTCGAACACCTGCTGATATCCTTCCCGTGCCTTTTCCGGCTCGGTGAAATAGTTGGAGAAATCCGTGCCGATAAGCTCCTCCCTCGCGAGGCCGGTCACTTTGACCGTGGCTTCATTGACGTCCGTGATTTTGCCTTCGGGACTGATAGTTACCAGAGGGTCGAGAGAAGCCTCGATCAGGCTTCGGGCATACTGGGAAGCCTGCTTCTGTTCAGTGACGTCGCGCGCCGCCGCAAACAAGCCCAAGACGTTGCCTCGCGCGTCGCGATAGAGCGCCGCGTTATAAAGGACGTGCGTGAGCTTGCCTTCCTTATGTCTGATGGTGAGTGCATAGTCGGTAACAAACCCTTTCTCGAATGCTTGCCGATATCCCTGTCTGGCCTTATCCGGTTCGGTAAAATAGTTAGAGAAGTCCGTGCCGATAAGACCTTCTCTGGGCAAGCCCGTTACCTTCGTGGTCGCTTCGTTGACATCGGTGATCTTGCCGTCAGGACTGATCGTCACCAGAGGGTCGAGAGAAGCCTCGATCAAACTCCTGGCGTACTGGGACGCCTGGCGCTGCGCGGTCACGTCCCGTGCGGCGGCGAACACCCCGAGGACATTGCCTTGGGCGTTGCGGTATACCGAGGCGTTATAGAGAACGTCCGTGAGCTGGCCGTTCTCATGTCTAATGGTCAGTGGATAATCCATGACGGCCCCTTTGGCGAAAACCTGCTGGTATCCTTCCCGCGCCTTGTCCGGTTCGGTAAAATAGTTGGAGAAGTCCGTGCCGATGAGCTTGTTTCTGGGGATGCCAGTCGCCTTCACCGTCGCTTCATTGACGTCGGTAATTTTTCCCTCAATGCTGATGGTTACCAGAGGGTCGAGAGAAGCTTCGATGAGGCTCCGCACATACTGCGAAGCATGGCGCTGTTCGTCCTCTGAGAGGTTGATCGACGGACGCGGGTTCTCTTGCTTTTCCCTCGTTTTCATCGTTTCCTTTTCCCTTTCTCATTGGCTTGTTTTGCGTCGGACGTGTACTCCTGCACCAGATCTTCATGACTCGCTCTTTGAGCGTCCAGCCAACCGAACCAGAGGAGTGGAGGAAAACAGACTTGGATGTGTCTCCCCTTCTGTGTTGGTCTGCGTCTCCCATGACTCCCAACCCCCTATGCTGGAGAGACTACCAGACGGACAGACTGAGAATGCAGAAAGGCACGATTGACAGGGGAGAACACCCGCTGGGCTCCGGGGGGGGTAACAGCATGATATCATTAGTGATCGTGCGGCGCAGAGCGTGCGAGCGTTCCGCGGTCCCCAACCTGAGTGGGATCAGATCACTGAGGGTGTGATGATCGTCGATTGGCCCCATCACGTCGCTTCCCAACGCCGGGTCTTATCGCTGATAAGACGAAGTTTCGGGGCAGTGCAACAGCGCTCGTCATTACTTATACCAAAAATATTACCATATACTCAAAGCCGTGAAAAGGCGGAATCCCGAAAACTTTCCAGCCGATCGTCCCAGCCCTTTATTCCGAGCCTATCGCGACGCGGTTTGAAACTCGCGGGAGGCAGAGGACAGAGCTGAATGCATGTCTCAATTTGGTCGATGACTTGGGCGTTATGTGGCGGCGGGGCGCGCGCCGCGCACGTGGATCGAGTCAAATCCTTCTCAGCGCGTAGGCCGTTCTCTGCTCTCGCACATACAAGAACATGTAAAACCTCGAGCGATGCGGTCCCCGTTGGTCACTGCCTCTTACTTGCGGTGATTGGGTTGCTGGTTTGATTCAGATGCAATAATTCGCTCCAGGGCTTGAATCAAGGGGAGCAATTCGTTCATCGTCGTATGCCAAACCATGTCCAGATCGACCTCGAAGTATGCGTGAACCAGTTTATGCTACATGCCCATAATGCTCGGCCAGGGAAGCTCTGGGTGACTATCGCGAAACTCCGGAGAAAGCTTGGAAGCTGCCTCGCCGACAGTCTCAATTGCTTTCATGAGGGCCAAAGTGAGCATTTGGTCGTGGCCGAGGTCCTCGCGACTCCTGTGCTCGGTAAAGCGCAGCGCCTCTTTGGCAAACTCGATCATGTGCTGCACTCTAGCAAGGTCAACCTTCTGCATACTTGACCTCCGCCTCAGCCAAAACCTCATCACGGAAATACCTGCTTAATTCGTGCGGCGTTCGCAGATCCACCTTTTGTCCTCCCAGGAGTTCAGAGAGTTCAATTTCCATCCCGGCAAATCTAATAAGACCGGGAATGTGCTCCGGATCGAACTCCACAAGGAAGTCGATATCGCTTTCAGGGCCGAAATCCTCGCGCAGATACGACCCGAAGATGGATAGTTTCCTTATATGGTTCCTGCGGCAAAAGCCTTCAATCAAATCTTTTGGAATATCGGGACGTTTTTTACTCACGGAGTCCCTCCTGTTCGCGGTCTTGTTCGGGTTCCCGGAATACAGCTTCATCCACAAAAATATTCCGTTTCTGAGTGGAAGGCAATGAGGAAAGCCGGGGTTGACAAGAGTTTCTCGGCCGCACTCTTTACAAATCCCCAGCACGTAGGATGCGGTGAATGAAATGAACCGCATCGGTCGAGGTCTTCGCGCCTGCGACACCGTCCGGGTCGTTTTCTATACTCCCACTTACAAGAACATGGAAAACCTCGAGCGATGCCCTTCGCCGCGCGCGGAACGCGGGACTCGCCACATCCTGCGGGCTGCTGGACAAGCCAGCGGTGGCACCCTGAATTCTGTCGGGGACTACCGTTGAGCACTGTTGCGCAGGTCTCAGGGGTCCGATAAATCCAGCGCAGGTCTTCATCGCGGCTTTGAAGAAGGAGTTACGGCGAGCATGGTTTGGACGAGGAGATCAAGGAAGTCGGTACATTCCTCGCTCGTGAGTATGTCGGCGGTTGACGTGAGCACAAGGTTGAGCCGCCGCTGATATATATATACGTAAAGGTTTATGTCTGCGTTTCCCGCTAGCTTGTACCCGGTTCCGTGAGTTTCATATATATTCAGATCGCCGCTTTTCTCCAGGGCCGAATCCCCAGTCGGGCGTCCATTCTCGTACCTCGGCCACACAAGCCCGAGAAATCCCACGGCCATGGAATACTGCTGTTGATTCATGAAGAAACTCGCCACACGTCTCCTCAAAGGAAATGGCAGCATACAGAAAAAGCGGGCTCCTCGCTCCAGTGACTTGCGGACATGGAGATCCACCTGGGCTTCGAACTGCTGCACTCGCGTGTCAGCTACGAACCGAGCAAGGGTCGCGTAGTCGACGCGTGTCTCCGGGGTTGAGCGAATGAAAATGGTCGAGCTGTAGTTCTTCTCTTCGGAGCCGCCGAATCGTTCTCTCATGTTAACCGTGATTACCGAGCTTATCAGGCCTGTGGCCTGCCCGTGATTACGGTTCCAGCTATCCATCGAAATGTTTGCGCAGGCCACCAGGTGATCGACCACGTGGACCCCTTCCCCGTGGAAGCCGTGCAATATCACGTCGCTTTCTTCGGGCGAGAACACATGCTTCCTGTGCCATTCAGTCAGATCTTCCTTCTCGCCATGCCCGTAGAGTCGCGCGGGCTTGACCTTGCGGTGAGCGAGGTCTCGTTTCAACTGTGAAAGGAAGGCCTTCCACCCCGCCTTTGCTGCAACAGACGCCCGTTTCTTCCCTGTGCTGAAGGAATAAGGGCCATCCATCCACTCAGGTCGTCGGCCGGTGACGATCGCATCGTATTGAGCCAGAGTCGATCCGAATACTCTAAGCGTCATGGCCGCATCGCCCGCGGAATGATGCCAGAGAACCGCCGCTATGGCGCCTTTCTCCGTCTTCAGCACATGGAATTCCATCGGTGGCTCGCTCATGAGGTCCCACGTACGTTCCAGACGAGGAATCAAATGCTGTACAAGTGGCTCGAAGCTGGATTTTGAGGATTCTTCGATTTTCAACTCGCCGGAAAATACCGGAATTTGGATCTCCGGATGATGCTCTCGAACGAGAAAAAACCTCACGCCTTCTCGCCTTTCTTTCAGCAGGCTTTTGGCCGCGGGATACTTTGCTGCGGTCTGTTGCACGGCAGTGCGAAAGAGCTCCACGTCAATCGACCCGTGTCCTTCCGCTGCCATGAGAACGGCGTTCCTTGTGTTCGCGCGGCTGGTCAGGACCATCAGGTCAGATATGATATCCAGTTCCGGAGCTTGCGGCATGACGATTCTTCCACCCGCGGACAAGATATGATGACCGCTCTATTACAACAGAGAGTCTCAACTACGTATAGTCGAAAATGCTTTGCACAGTATCTCTTCAGTTGTACGAGGGAAAATCCCCCCTTGGCCCCCATAGGCGCTGAAATAACTTCCCTCTACTTGGCCTTGTGGGCCCCAGAGGGGCTACAGAAAATAGCCCGGCGATTCATCGCCGGGAGAATCCGTCTCCAACACCGCCGATTTTGAGAGTCCCAGAGTGACGACAGAAAACCAGGACAATATCGGTGGATAGCGTCAGCGTTCCTGAAAAGCTCTGCCGTCCCTCTGGGACTCAGAGATGTTATTCGTTGACAGTTCACCTCACCCGGCAATGAATTGCCGGGCTGCTATCTGGAAGTCCCTGCGGGACACCGCAATTCAGAGAATAGGTTGAGCGCTATCTTAACACGCCTATGCCCCTTGCCCCCTCTAGAAAAGGGAGTATGTAGCTCTCTCCCACCTTTGCGAAAGGGGTTAACTAGCCCTGTATCCCCCTTTGATAAAGGGGAATGCAGGAGGGTTTTCAAAGCGCCGAAATCCAGCGGAGCTTCGTCTACGCTGGTAGGCCTCTGTAATAGCAGCGCACGGGGAGATCGCTCCCTACGGCAACGAGGCATCTGTTACAGCTCGTGCAGGAAGCGGATTTCGTTTTCCCTTCTCTGAATCTTTTCACAAGAGACGGTTCCCTGATGAGAGGTCGGCACAAAGGAATGAGATCCGTGTCTCCCGCAACAATAGCTTGCTCCATCGCGGAAAGATGCCGCCATCCACCTACGGCGAATAGAGGAAGTCCCCCCATCACCGGTCTCATCATCCCCGCGGCTTCCACGTTGTACCCTTCCCGGAATGTGCAATTTTCTCTCATCTTTTCAAGGAATTGCTCCGCCTTGGTCTTCCGTGACTCCGGGACATTCTTCAGTATTTCGGACACTGGGATGTCCCCCCGACACATGTTCCAGGGAGAGAGCGAAGAAGTCCCACAGCTCACTTCTAATCCGTCTATTTCTAAGTTTGCCAGACGTTTAGCATAATTCACGGCCAAACCAGGTGTGATCCCTTCTTGCTTGGTGTGATCATGGGCGTTGAGCTTGACCAACAGCGCCATTCTCTTCGGCAGCACTTTCTTGACCGCTGTTACGATCTCGTTCATCAGGCGAAAGCGATTCTCTTCCGAGCCACCCCAGGCATCGTCGCGGTGATTAAAGAACGGCGACAGGAATTCGTTGATCAGATATCCATGTGCCGCGTGAAGCTGAATGCCATCCGCTCCTGCTTCAACCGCACGCTCCGCGGCCAGGCCAAAAGCGGTTATCACTTCGGCGATCGAGTCGTCTCCCATCGGGAACTCTTCCGTCGAGGGCCCCATGGGCGGTCTGCCTATCACTTCCCGTGTCGCACTCAGGCCGGCATGACCCAATTGGAACACGATCTTGCCCGATTCCTTGTGGACAGACTCAACGATGTTGCGCAGCCCCAGGATCATGGAATCGCTGTAAATCCCCAACTGATATCTCCTCGTGCGCCCCAAAGGGTGGACAGAGAGATGGCTTGATATGATCAAACCGACCTGCCCCTTTGCCAGTCTCTGATACTTGCGCACGATCGCATCAGTGAGCATTCCGTCTTCGGTGGCCAGGTTGTCTTCGCAAGCTGACGCAACGAAACGATTCTTGATCTTAACCGGTCCAATGGTGAACGGAGTGAAAAGCACGGACATGTGTTCCTCATAGCCGCACAACGGCTTCCTTGATCTTCAGACCCTGAATCAATGCTTGAGGGAAGTTTGCAGGAGCGATGTCTTCTCGTACGGGCATTTCTTGCCCTTGCTGGAGCGTAACCCGGCAAGGCACGTTCAGTCAATGACCGGTGCCGTAGTCGATATATCGCCAGATCGCGGGCCTTGCTGCTGAACTCCTATTAGATCACCGCTTTCACGGAGAGCTACGTGCCCCTTCCGCTTGCGTAAGAGATGTTTTGGTGCCACGGATGTGTCCCACAGGGTGAAACTCATCCGTGCTTTTCGTTTACTGACCGTTGGTCGATGCAAACCTCTCCGGCAACAAGACCTGATGCTAGGAGCGTGCCGGTGCCCCAGTCTCTGCACGGATGAGCCTTCGGCTCATCCGTGGCACCAGACTCCATTACAGCACTTCCATATTCCGTTATGACCGGGTAGTCAGTCATGGCGGTTCGCGGGAGTAAGAGGTGAACATCTGGAATGGCCGGGATGTATCGCGGGGGGAGCGGTTCAGACTTCACAATTTGACCGCGTACTGGTGGCTTGAATCTGCAAATCCAGGTAGGATGCGGTTCCCCCGCGTCTTGCGGGATCACCACATCCTAATAGCTGTCCTCATGGTCGCAGTACACATTCGTCAGTGGCCGCTTCTGCGCTCTCTCATACCGCGAACGTTCTCTTCCAGGGCTACACTGCGGATTTGCTCCACGATATGGTCCAGCTTGGTGCGGATGTCCGACTCCGGAAGAGGTATCACGATCCAGCCCTGTTTATGGAGCAGTTTCGTCTTCTCGTCTTCTCGGAGTCCGGCTCCTCCGTCGTGGCTGCAATTGCAGTCAATGGCGATCTTATGATGTCCGTTCCCGTGAGCCTTGGGCCAAAAGAGCGCCAAATCCACGGAGCCGACCTTTGCGCCTGAATCTTTGTCTACTAGCGGAAACTGAGGGATTAATCGACAGCATTGTCCGGCCTCAGCACCGAAAACTTTAGCGTGAGCCCACCACTCAAGCCAGACCAGTCCCATGGGCTGTCTCAAGTCCCGCGAGAGCGACTCTCTTGACTTGGTGAGCGGTCGCGCAAATGTATCGCCGCTCTGGCCGCGGATTTTCACCTCATTCGGGTCCGGACGTTGCCAGGTAATTTGGGCGCCGGGAAGCTTCATGAATTCCAGCAGGAGCAGTTTCTCAACGGGAGAGTTGCACAACGCGAGATAACGACGCGCCTGTTGTTCAAAGCTTTCCATGAAATGCCGCAGATGATCTTCTACCATCTGTTCGTGCATGATCACCTCCGCCGATCACCCTACTCCCTAAGACCGCGGCTTTCGACGTACGTCAGGGCATGGCTTTCCTCATCATTGTCGGAATCTCACCCAGGATATTGTTGATCTCCTCCTTGTCGGAATCCATTACGTATGGAATACCTGAAATTGAAGCCGCTTCTCTGGTAAGGGAAACCAGATCGTTCCGATCGATGTGTTTGACCCCGAACTTGCGCGCGCCGGCCATGAGCTGCTGTAAGCCTTGTTTGAGCCGGCTAACGTACGAGTAAATGCCGATCGCTCCAGGTGGGATTTCGCTGAACCGGTCTCCAAAGCGCTCTTTGAGCTCCGCGCCTACAGCAAAGGTCCCGATCAATTCGCTTTCCAGCCCTTGGGACACTTCGCTCTCTACGCCTTCTTTCCCGACGCTTTCCCGAACTTTGTTTCCCTGAGTCTTACCGACCATGGCCGCTGCCATGAGCGCACGCCCAAGGCAGATCGCTTTCACATAGGGGGCTCCCAGTGCAATTGCTTTGAAGAGATGATCTTCCAGGGATAATCCGCCCGCGATTGCCAGGGGCGGCACGTACGCGCCCTGGAGCCGAAGACGCTCGCACATGTCGTACGCGAGGCATTCAAGATACACGGTAGGAATTCCCCACTCATTCATCATCCGCCACGGACTCATCCCGGTGCCGCCGCCGGCTCCATCGATGGTGAGTAGGTCAATTCTTGCATTAGATGAGAACTTGATGGCACGAGCCAGGTCCGCGGGCCTGTACGCGCCTGTTTTGAGCGTTACGTATTTTGCGCCGAGTTTCCGGAGGTGCTCCACCGCTCGATAAAAGCCATCCTCATCAACCATTCCCAATCGTGAGTGGCGCTCAAATTCTTTGATTCCTCCAGCCTTGAACGCCTTCCTCGCTGTGTCAGTCATCGGATCAGGAAGCACCAGGTACCCGCGCTCCTTGAGCTGCATTGCCCGGTCGATGCTCCCCAACTTGACTTCGCCGCCGATATCCTTTGCTCCCTGGCCCCACTTGAGTTCGAAGATCTCCACCCCGAGCTTTTGAATCACGTATTCCGGGACACCAAGATTGGTGTCCTCTACATTTGCCTGAACCACGATGCCACCGGTGCCGTCGAACCACTGTCTAAAGGTGTTTACGCGGCGCTCCATCTCGGGAGATCGCACGACCCGGCCGTTCCTGAATTCCGCGTCCCGGTCCATGCCGCAGATGTTCTCGCCTGCGATGACCAGGATGCCGGATATTGCCGCGCCGATGGCCATCTCCTCCCAGTTCGACCGCGCGATAAATGTGGAACCCACCGCGCCGGTAAAGACCGGAAACGAGAGCTTTATGCTGCCGTCCGAACCCAGCTCCGTGGTCGTGTCCACAAGGGGGAACAGAGCCTTGTCCGGGTCCGCGGCTATACCGACTGCGCCCACGCACGTGCCCTGGATGTTGAAATGAGAGAAGTCGACAGGGTAGTCCTTGTCCGCTCCCGCGGTTATCTTGCCGTAAGGTTGAGGATAAATGACCTCGCGGCCTTTTATGGCAGACTGCCCGATTTCGCACGGACCAGGGCACCCATCGAGACAAGTGACGCACATGCCCGATGCCGGTGCAGGTTCCACACGGTTCTTGGTCTTAGTGGCGGAGCTTCGATTGGGTCTGCTGAAAGACATGAGAAAACCTCCTTGAAATGAATCTGGTGGTGCACAGCCCGTTCATATAATACGCACGGGCGGAAGCGCGGTTTGAGGCCAACTTAGCGTTACTGACGGTTATTACCATATATATAGTACTGCTAATACTCAGTTCAAGCTCTTTTTGGCCTTGCCACCAGCAGAGGTATGATTTTCACCTGTAGCCAATCTTATTGTTCGACCCAAGGGAGCCTGATGTCGTCGACGTAAGGCGGAGGCCAGCCCTTTCGACTCCACGTTCCGCGCGAACGCGGTTCTTGGCGGCTGCCGCGGACTTCGATCCGGGATTCGTCGGGGTGTCAGGTGGCAAGCTGTCCATTACTTTGGGCAAAGCCATCGCCACAGCGGTTGTAGTCTTCGCGGCCGGTTTCAGGCAAGTCGACAAGCCTTTGATAGCAGTACTTAATACTTGACCAACGTTGTTAGGTAGAGCAACTTCCTAACTCCCCTCTCTTTGGTGACACGAGACCACTCGATTCCCTCCTCGCGCGATTAACCTTCACTTCGGATGATCGTCCTCTATGCCGGCCATTTACGGAATAAGAGCCGGTTGGCCTCATTCTCATTGATTTCCGGAGCGGTTTCCGTCAGAGTAGGAGATCGGGAAGAAATGAGCAGGCCGTTACAGGGATCTCAGTAATTTCTCGCGCTAGGCTTGGGTTCCATCGGGCCGGCGTGCGAATTCTACGCGGAGTGGATCATCGGCCCTTTCTCGGAGCGATTTTTTGCTACGCGGTAATCGTCTTCGGAACAGGATGTGAATGGACGAGGAGCAGATATGACCACGGTTCTTGGCTTGAGTGAGCTCGCATCACGTGTGCTGGACAAGGGACTTTGCGCCGCATGTGGCGCATGTGTGGGCAAGTGCCCGTATCTTGTAAAGTTCCACGGCAGGACGGTGAAGCTGGACAGTTGCAAGGTTGAGCAAGGGAGATGTCACGCGTACTGCCCCATGACTTTTTTTGACGAGGAGGCGGTCAGTCGGCAGATCTTCGGCCTGCCTCACGATCGAAACGGCCTTGGCTCTTTCATTGAGGTTAAGGCTTCTCGCTCCTCTCTCCCCGAAGTGCTGAGCAGGGGACAAGGAGGAGGCACGGTTACCACGCTCTTATTGGCCGCATTACGGCAAGGTCTTATTGATTCCGCAGTGCTGACGGCTGCCGCTGGAGATGACGGCTTTCCTTACGGTGTCGTGGCTGTGAACGAGGAACAGATACAACAATGCTCGGGGTCGAAATTCGTGGGCGCGCATTCGCTTGAAGGGCTCCGCCTGGCGATCGACCAAGGATTCAAGAAGATAGGCATAGTGGGACTGCCCTGTCAGGTGAGGTCGGCCCGCAAGATGGCCATGTACGACCTCAAACAAGAGGGGCTCCGGGAAAGGATCACTCTGGTGGTGGGGCTCTTCTGCAACTGGGCGTTCGATCCTCGTGAATTCGCATCGGTGCTTCGCAATCGCACGAATGGCAGGACGATTCGCAAGCTTGATATACCGCCGCCCCCGGCCAATATCCTTGAGATCGAAACCGACCAGGGCGTAGAAACGATCAGCCTGGACGAGCTGCGGCCGATCATCCAACGCTCGTGCGGTTCGTGTTCCGACATGGTAAGTGAATTCGCGGACGTTTCTCTTGGAATGTTCGAAGGCCGGCCCAAATGGAACACCCTTATTGTCAGAACACCCATGGGACGTGACCTGGTGGCCATCGCCGAGAAGGCGGGCATGATCGAGACCGAGCCGTTTCCTGCTCAGAATCTGGAGCATTTAAGATCGGCGTGTGTCAAAAAGAAGAATCGCGTGATAGAGGTTGCCGGATAGTGGGACGGCAATCTCTTTCCGTATCTCAGCTAGCTTCGTGAAACACCAGAAGTTCAACTGACCAATAGGGAGACAATGGGATGGACCCGGCAATCAAACGGGAGCTGGCGAAGATCGTGGGAACAGAGCGGCTCGCCGACTCTCCGGAGACTCTGGTTGCGTATTCTTACGATTCGTACACGGAAGAGCATTTGCCCGAATTAGTGCTCTTTCCAGTGACGACCGAAGAGGTCTCAGCCATCATGAAGGTGGCTCACCGAGAAAGAATCCCGGTGACGGCCCGCGGAGCGGGAACCAATTTGGCGGGCGAGAGCGTCCCGATTCGCGGTGGAATCGTCCTGTGCATGACCGCGATGGACAAGATCATCAAGGTGGATGTGGGGAATCTTTACGCGATCGTGCAGCCCGGGGTGATCAACCTGGACCTGCAAAAGGAAGTGGAAAAGCAGGGCATGATGTATCCGCCTGACCCGGCGTCCTGGTCTGTGGCGACCATCGGCGGGAATGTGGGAACCAACGCGGGAGGGCCGCGCACGCTGAAATATGGGGTAACGAAGGACTACTTGCTGGGGCTCACTGTGGTGCTCGCAAACGGGGACATACTTCATACGGGAAGCCGCACCCTGAAGAACTCGAGCGGGTACAATCTTACCGCGCTCTTTTGCGGTTCCGAGGGGACCCTTGGGGTGATAACTGAAATCATTGTGCGTCTGATCCCTAGACCTCCTGCCAGTCGGACTCTCCGGGTAGATTTCGATCGGCTTGAGGACTGCTCGGACGCGGTATCGGCCATTATGGCATCAGGCATTATTCCTGCGGCTCTGGAGCTTATGAATCGGTTCGCTGTCCAGGCCGTGGAGACTCAATTCGGGCTGGGTCTGCCCACTGACATAGAGGGATTGCTCCTTATTCAGGTCGATGGTCACGATGTGACGCTCGATGCTGAAGTCAAGCAAATCGAAGCAATCGTGCGCTCGAAGAATGCCCGAAATGTTATGGTAGCCGACAACGCGACAGAGGCGGAGAAACTGTGGACGGTGCGCAGGGCTGCGGGGCCCGCGCTTGTCCGGATGGCACCCACCAAAATTACCGAAGATGTGACCGTCCCGGTGGCTAGTCTCACACCCATGATACAGAAGGTTGTTGAGACATGTGAACGCCACCGTGTGCCGGTCGGGGTCCTGGCACATGCGGGAGACGGCAACCTCCATCCGTGCGTCATGTTCGACAAGCGGGATGCTGACGAGCAGGCTCGTGTGGATGCCGCGTTCGACGAGATAGTAGAAGAAGCGCTCGCACTGGGCGGGACCCTCTCCGGTGAGCACGGCATTGGCTTGTCCAAGGCGCGTTTCATGCACTTGGAATTCGACTCCGTCGCGATGAACGTGATGAAGGGAATCAAGGACTACTTCGATCCACTGGGGATACTCAATCCAGGGAAGTTCGTGTGAAGCGAGTCTATCGGGTTCTTGGCAAGCGAGGCCGATACTTGATGAAGCCGGTCAGGGAGGCACCTGAGCCCTTGAGGTAAGCCACCACGTCGGCGTGCCCCTCGAAGTAGGCTTCCATGATTGCCGACCAGTCGAATGCGCTCCGGGCGTTCACGTCCGCGCCTCTCTCGACCAGTAATTTGACCAACTCCACTCGCCCTGCGCCGGCAGCCACCATCAGAGGCGTCTTTCCCTCGCGATCCCGTGCGTCTACCTCAGCTCCATGCGATAGGAGCATTTCCGCTATCTTGCGGCTGCCGCCACGAGCTGCCCAGAACAAGGCTGTGTTACCGAATCTGTTCCGTTGGTGGAGATCCGCTCCCACGCCGAGAAGGAACTCCGCCACGGCCACTCGGTTGTAATATGTGGCCCAAACGAGAGGCGTATTGTGATATCGAGCATCTCTCACATTGATATCCGAGCCTATCTTCCACAGGGCCTTCACAAGCCGAACGTGGCCCTTGATCGCGGCCTCAATGAGCAGGCTTGAGAGATCCACGTCCCCAGGGAGCTTCTGAGCGCCGTTTGCCAACAGAAACTCTGCCAGGTCGATGTGGCCTTTATCCAGAGCCAGGCTAAGCGCGGTGTAACCATCGCCCGCAGACGCGTCCACCTCGGCCCCTTTATCGAGGAGAAGCTCCACAAGCGCCTGGCGACCCGACAACGCTGCGCCCATAAGCGGCGTGTTGCCTTCATTATCGTGGACGTTTACGTCCGCTCCCCACACGATGAGCTGTTCCGCGATGCTCGTATGGCCCCGTCGGCAAGCCAAATGGAGCGGCGTTGCTCCCGTTCGGCTATCGCGCGGGTTACTGTCGGCTCCGTGGGAGAGCAGAGCGTGCACAACGCCTCGATGCCCGTTCCACGATGCCCAGTGGAGTGGGCTGAATTGTCCTCGAATCGTGTGGTTGGGGTCTGCCCCCGCGCGGAGAAGCATGGCTGCAATACGAGTCTGACCCTCTTTGCAGGCCCAGTACAAGGGTGTGGTCCCGTACGGATTTTGCACATTGGGATCCGCGCCGTGTCGCAGCAGCAGTTCCACTGGAGCGGATCGTGCCTTGCGAGCTGCCCACAGGAGGGGCGTGTTGCCCGACCTATCCGTAGCATTCGGGTCGGCTCCCGCGGCCAGCAGGGCATCAACGGTGGATGCGTGGCCCTGATAGCAAGCCCAGAAAAGGGCAGTGGCTCCGTACCGGCGTTCCTGCGCGTCCACCGTCGCGCCCTGCCTCACCAGGACATCTACGAGCTGGTCCTGGCCTTCATGGGCAGCCCAGAATATCGGAGTGTGCCCCACCACGTTGCGGGCATCGCTGGAAGCCCCGCGCGAGAGGAGCAGTTGCGCCATTAACGCATGGCCCTTGATTGCGGCCCAGAACAGGGCTGTGTTGCCGGATCTGCTGGCTGCGTTCACATTCGCACCTGCATCCAAAAGCATCTTTGCCACGCGCACGTTCCCACCGCTGGCAGCATGAGTTAATGCAGGTTTCCGTTCTCGGTCCACAGCGTTCACGTCACTGCCACGTGCGAGAAGGAGTTCCACTACACGGCTGTGTCCTGACCGCGCTGCGAGCATCAGAGGTGTTCTGCCGAACGCGTTGACCGCATCGGGGTCAGCGCCTCGGTCCAAGAGAGCGGCTACGCAATCCGCATGACCTCTTACCGACGCCCAGTGAAGCGCGGTGCACCCACGGTTATCGCGAGCATGAACATCGGCTCCTCCCCATAAAAGAGAACTCAATGTATCCGCGTGGCCGCGGAAGGCTGCCCAGGAGAGTGCGGTATTCCCGTGGGTAGAATCCACTGCATTCGGCTCCGCCCCCTGCTGAAGTAAGAATTCAACCACAGCCGGCCGGCCCGCTGCTGCGGCTGCCAAGAGCGAGGTCTTACTTTCTATGGTTTGGGCATTCACGTCCGCACCCCGCTCCACGAGCGTCTGCACCAAGTCCAGATGCCCGGCTGCAGCCGCAAGAGCCAGGGCAGTGCCGTGATGCGGGTCGGATGGAGCGGGCATCGCGCCGAGATCGAGGAGCACCCGGGCGACCTCCTGATGACCCTGACGGAGCGCCCATTCGAGAGCGGTATTGCCCTGCTTGTCGTGAGTGTTGGGATTTGCTCCGTTGATACAGAGGAGTTCCGCAATCGGCGCAAAGCCCCACATGGTGGCATGGATGAGGGCCGTGTCTCCGTCCATATCACGGGCGTCAACCGCAGCGCCTCGTTCCAACAGCAGTTCAGCGACTTCGTAGTGTCCTGCCCCGGCCGCTTGCATAAGGGCTGTACAGCCGTGGGCGTTCCTCACGTTGATTCGGGCTCCGTGTTCTACGAGGAACCGCACCACCTCCAGGTTCCCGCTTCGGCACGCGGCGATGAGGGGAAAGGTCTCACCGTCGGAGACGTTTACGTCTCCCGTTGTCTGATGCAGGTTCTTCAGTAGGCTCATGTTGCCCGTGCGGGCTGCGTGTATGATCTGATCCTGCATAGCGGTGCTTCTTTGCGCGGGGAGTCCTTCAAATCGACCGATCTTATCTCGAGCCCCGGTGGCACAAGCTTTCCAAAAGTGGAAATACTTATCCACCGGCGATCAAGCAGGTCTTGAATGTCCTCGATGGTCTACGAGGTGAGTCTCGTACCTCTAGCTCCATTGCGGCCGGCGCACCGGGAGCCGCGGATTTCCGACATGGTGGGCGATGGGAGAGGTTCTTGCTCGGGTACGGCGCGATCGGCATCTCGTAGGTTACGTCATTTTTCCCATAAGGGATTATTCATTTTCGTTATTATTATAGCACTGTTACACGGGCGTTCACAAGGTTTTTCGGCTTCCGCAGCACTTATTGCCTAATCACTCATGGGCAGAAACGCGAGCATGACGGACCTAAGGGTGTAGAAATACTTGTGCTCAAAGAAATCCTGTGGTAGCATTCTTCCCGTCTAATTCGTGCTCTCCCCAAACCACACGCAGGAGGGGGCAAAGCGACCGAGGCGCTGCCCTAGCGGCGGTTTTGTCGCGCGCGCTCGTTCGCAGGGCTGGTCGTGCTTCGATCTAGCCAACGGCAGATTACCGTATTTATGGGACGCAGCGCGCTCCAACGCGCGTAATCGCTTCGTGATAGTGATCTCCGTGGCGTTAATCCATGAAATCAAAACATAGGGGTGGAGACGTGGCAAAAAGAGGTACGGAAAAAGAGATGGACGAACAAGTTTATCAGAAGCTTTTCGACAATCAAGCTACCGGGATGTGCATATTCGACATCCGAGGCAAATTCATGCGAGCTAACGCCAAATTCAAGGATCTTCTCGGTTACCCAAAGAGCCGGGCACTCCCGGGAACCGTGTGGAAGGCATTGATGCCGGACACGTGGAAAGCTCGCAAACCCCTCGCGTGGAAAAGGACCCGTGCAGGGGAATCGTTCATAGCTCATGAAGTTGCGGTGCAAGGAAAGAAAGGGAAAGACGCAACCCTTCTCGTGAACGGTACGGTGCTGGATAAAGGCACGGCCGGCAATCCGCTCATGCTGCTGACGGTTATCGACGTCACGGAACGACGAAAGCATGAAGCTAAGAGCGGAGCTGCCACGGACAAGCTCACCGCGCGCACAAAGCTCTTGGAAAAGAAGTTGGCCCAGGGAAAAGAAGAGCTGGAAGCGGCGAGAGCAGAGTCAGCCCGTAGCACCAGAAGCGTGCGGAGGCTCAACGACGCAATGAAGGTGCTCTTGACCCAGTTCCAAGAGGAGAAGAAGGACCTGGAGGATAGGATCGTCAACAACTTCAGGCTGACGGTGGAGCCCATTGTTGAGCACCTCCGGGCTTCAAACCTTCCCGATGTGCAGAGACATCTCCTGGACACCCTGGACTTTGGTTTGCGCAACATAACTTCGTACTTCGGGATCAACATTTCACGTTACGGATCCAACCTGAGCCCTCGTGAAGTGCAGATCTGCCAGATGGTCAGGGAAGGGAAAGATTCGCGAGCAATAGCCGAGGCCATGGGATTGGCTTACCAGACCGTGATCGTGCATCGGAAGAACATTCGGAGAAAGCTGGGCCTGAAGAAGCAGAAGAAGAACCTGACGACGTATCTTCAGCAAATGTAACTCGCGCGAGGGCTTGGGGTTGGCAGGGCTTCTCCTTTGTTCAGCGGGGAGTGGCGAGGGCAGTGGTGTTGACAAAGCCCGACGTGTGAGCGAAAATCAATTGCTGTTCCGCCTGTCAAGACATCGCAAGACATCATAGGTAGTTCACGCCTTTCCAGGGCCGTTTGCCCGGTCCCGGGCCTGGTTCGGAGACCTCGCAACAGGGCCGCGCGCCATGTTGGCGCTGACGGCAATGTTGGGACTGAGCAAGAGAGGCGTTTCTCCGCGAATCTTGATCTTGGCCTGACTGAGACCAGATAGCAAATGGAGGTAGTCCATGAGTGACGCGCAACGCAAAGTCCTCGTGGTCGGAGGTGGCATCAGTGGGATGACCACTGCCATCGAGGCTGCCGAGGCAGGCGCAGAAGTCGTCATAGTCGAACGAAACCCGTACTTGGGCGGCCGTGTGGTGCAGCTTAATCAGTATTTCCCGAAGCTGTGCCCTCCTACCTGCGGACTTGAGATCAACTTCCGACGCATCAAGCAGTCGGCCGGCGTGACCGCGTACACACTTGCGCAGGTGACATCGATCGCGGGTTCGCCGGGCAGCTACGCCGTTACGATCACCGTGCAGCCGCGATATGTGAACGATAACTGCACCGGTTGCGGCAAATGCGCGGAGGCTTGCCGGACGGAGATTCCCGACCCGCTCAATTTCGGCATGAATACTGTGAAAGCCGCGTACTTGCCCCACCCCATGGCTTATCCGTTCAAGTATGTGCTGGACCCATCCATTATCGGCACCGACGATGCCCAGAAGTGCAAGGAAGCCTGCCCGTACAACGCCATTGACCTGGATATGCAGCCGACAACCGTTTCTCTCCAGGTTGGAGCGGTGGTCTGGGCCACGGGCTGGGATCCGTACGATGCGACAAAAGTGGACTATTTGGGATTCGGCACCTATCCGGACGTGGTTACCAGCGTCATGTTCGAACGGCTCGCGTCGCCAACCGGACCTACCAATGGAAAGATCCTCAGGCCCTCGGACGGAAGAGAAGTCCAGAGCGTGGCCTTTGTCCAGTGCGCAGGCTCACGCGATCAGAATCACCTCGCGTATTGCTCCGGCATCTGTTGTCTCGCTTCGTTGAAGCAGGCTACTTACGTGCGAGAGCAGAATCCTGACTCAAAGGCCTTCATCTACTACATCGACGTGCGTGCGATGGGCAAGTACGAAGACTTCTACACGAAGGTCGACCAGGACGAGAGCATCACCCTCACCAAGAGCAAGATTGCTCGTGTTTCCAAGGATCCGGAAACCGGAAGCATGGTTGTTGAGGGCGAAGATATCTCGCAAGGAGCTAAAGTGAAGCAGGCGGTGGACCTGGTGGTTTTGGCCGTAGGCATGGTGCCCGGCACTGCTTCAGTCAAGCCGGACCTGGAGATGGGTTACGACGAATTTGGCTTTGTCACGTCACCCGAGGCGTCCGGTATTGTTCCTGCCGGCTGTGTGAAGGCGCCCATGGAAGTGGCCGCTTCGATTCAGGATGCCACCGGCGCAGCTCTCAAAGCCATTCATCGCACGGTGGGGAGGTAAGCTTAGATGGATCAGAAGATCGGAGTATATATCTGTTCGGGTTGCGGAATCGGCGATTCCATCGACGTGGAGGCCCTCTCCGCTGTTGCCAGTGACGAATTCCAGCCTGCAAAGTGCCTGGTCCACTCCGCATTTTGTGGTGAAGAAGGCGCCGGCTTAATCCGGAGCGACGTTGATTCCGGCGATGTGAATACCGTAGTTATCGCCGCGTGCTCGGGCCGAGTGAAGACCGATGTGTTCGCGTTCGATCCCATGGCCACGATCCTGGAACGGGTGAACATCAGAGAGCATGTGGCCTGGTGCCAGCCTGCAGGAGAAGACGACACTCGGATGCTGGCCGAAGATTATCTTCGCATGGGCATTATTAGGGCCCAGAAGACCAAGCTTCCCTCGCCGTATGAAGAAGAGATCAATAAGAACATTCTGGTAATCGGCGGAGGCGCTGCCGGATTACAAGCGGCCAATGACGCGGCCGCGGCAGGTTATTCGGTCCTGTTGGTGGAAAAGGACCCCGAACTGGGCGGCCATATGGCCAAGTGGAACAAGACCTCGCCCACCAAGCCGCCATATCAGGAACTGGAAGAGATCACGATCAACGAGCTGATCGAACAGGCGAAAGCCGAAGAGCGAATCACGATCTTCACGTCTTCGAGCATTGAGAAGATCGCGGGCGCTCCGGGTATGTTTGACGTGACCCTGAACAACGGTGGGGGAACGCATCGGGTCGGCGCGGTAGTGCTGGCCGCGGGCTGGAAACCTTACGATGCAACAAAGTTGCAGCACCTCTCATACGGCGCATTCCCCGACGTGATCACGAGCGTGCAGATGGAGGAGATGGCCAAGGCCGGCAAGATCACCTGCCCTTCGGACGGCTCCGAGCCCTCAGTTGTTGCGTTCATTCAGTGTGCAGGTTCGAGGGATGCCAATCACCTTCCTTATTGCAGTGCGGTTTGTTGCCGGGCCTCGCTAAAGCAGTCCGTGTACGTGAGAGACCAGAATCCTGAGAATAAGGTGTTCGTATTCTATAAAGATATGCGAACTCCCGAGCAGAGCGAAGAGTTCTACAAGAAGGTCCAAAAGGACGGCACGGTCTTTATCAAGACCGACACGGCACAGATGACCATTGGCCAAGGTTCCGAGCGCAAGCTGAGCATCGAGGCTACGGATCTGCTCATGGGTGAGCCTGTGCTCGTGGAGGCTGATCTGGTGGTGCTTGCGGTGGGCATGCAGCCCGCGGTCTTGGACGACCCGATCCTCAACCTTCAATATCGGCAGGGTCCCGCTCTCCCTGAATTGAAGTACGGCTTCCCTGATTCCCATTTTGTCTGCTTCCCATATGAGACCAGACGCACAGGCATCTATACCGCAGGTTGTGTGAGACAGCCCATGATGTCCAGCAGGGCGAGCTCTGACGGGACAGGCGCGGCGCTCAAGGCCATTCAGGCGGTGGAGCTCACTGCAAAAGGCAAGGCAGTGCACCCCCGGGCCGGAGACCTCTCCTACCCGGAGCTCTTTGTCCAGCGATGCACTCAGTGCAAGCGCTGTACTGAAGAATGCCCCTTCGGGATGTATAATGAGGATGAGAAGGGAACTCCCCTGCCCCATCCGACCCGATGCCGTCGGTGTGCAATCTGCATGGGGTCGTGCCCGGAGCGGATCATTTCCTTCAGCAACTATTCCGTGGACATGATCGGTTCCATGATCAAAGGCATTCACGTGCCGGATGAGTATGATGAGAAGCCGCGTATCGTAGGGCTGATCTGTGAGAACGACTCGTATCCGGTTTTGGATATGGTCGGCCTCCACAAGCTCCAGTATGCGCCGTGGGCCAGGTTCATTCCGTTGCGGTGCCTTGGGTCCGTGAATCTGGTCTGGATAGCCGACGCCCTGTCCAAAGGGATCGATGGAATCCTCCTGTTCGGCTGCCGTTACGGCGATGATTATCAGTGCCACTTTGTGCATGGCAGCGAATTGGCAAACACACGTATGACGAAAATCCAGGAGACCCTGGATCGGCTCATGCTCGAATCGGACCGCATCCGGCTCGAACAATTAGCTATCGACGATTACGAGAAGGTCCCCAAGATCATCGAGGAGTTTAGTGCGAGGCTCCAGGAGTTGGGCCCGAATCCGTACAAAGGCTTCTGATAGCAGAGGACGAGATAAGAGGAAACGATATGGAAGCGAGAATACCTTTTCTGGAAGTGAGCGACGCCATTGTCTATTCCGGCGCGGAAACCCTGTACTGGTGCATGCAGTGCGGCCTGTGCACAGGGACGTGCCCATACCGCCTGGTCCCGGGAGCTGCGTCCGAGGAATTCAATATACGACTGGTGCAGCACTTAGGTCAGCTCGGACTCGAAGGCTTTGAGTCCGAGAATTGTCTTTTTGCGTGCACCACGTGTCGGGCTTGCGTGGACGTGTGTCCCCGCGGGGTGGAGATCATCAACAACGTGATGGGTATGCGCCGCATGTTGGCCGAAGTGGGTACCATCCCGCCCAGCCTCAAGACCATCGCAGGCAGCCTGCATTCACAGGGTAATCCCTGGTCCGGCCCGCGCGATCAGCGCACTGCTTGGATCAAGGACGTGGAAGTCCCAACCTTTTCGGAGCAGACCGAATACTTCCTCTTCGTCTGCTGCACGTCCTGCTTTGACGCGAGGAGCCAGAACATCGCCCGCTCCGTAGCAAAAGCACTGACAGCAGCGGGGATCAGCTTCGGGATCATCGGCAATGAAGAAAGCTGTTGCGGCGAGGCCATCCGCAAGGTCGGCGACGAGCAGCTTTTCCAGAACCTGGCTCAAGCAAACGTAAAGCTTTACAACAGCAAGGGCGTAAAGAAGATCATCGTCACCTCGCCTCACTGCTTGTATACGTTCAAGAACGAGTATCCTGAACTTGGCGGCGAATGGGAAGTCTTCCATTACAGCGAAGTCCTGGCATCGGCCGTGTCTGAGGGGAAGCTCAAGCTATCCGGGAGCGACGCTGGAGCTGTGACGTTTCACGATCCCTGCTATCTGGGCCGCCACACCAAGCTGTATGACCCACCGCGGCAGCTCCTTCAGAGCCTGCCCGGCGCGGACCTGAAAGAATTGGCCCGAACCAAGAATAAGAGCGTCTGCTGCCAGGGCGGCGGAGGCAGAGTCTGGATGGAAACCGCGGCCGGCGAGCGCTTCGCTGAGCTGAGGATCAACGATGCTGTGGCAACCGGCGCCAAGACCCTTGTGACCGCGTGCCCGTACTGCATCACCATGCTGGAAGACTCGCTGAAAGTCCTCGGCAAACAGGATGAGCTCAGCGTTAAGGAGCTCTCCGAGCTCGTAGCGGAGAGGATCTGATACGATCTCTCGTCTGCAGTTCCTATTGCGGGGAAACCCTCTTTTCGACAGGAGGTGTCTCCCCGCCTCCCCAAGAAGCCACTTGTAATGCGGATTCTCCCCTGAATAAGGGGAGGACCCCATCCCCCACGCTTTGGTCTTACGGTAGCGCCGGCGTCCCCCGGATCATGTCCGGGGCAGGCTCTGCCGGTGCTTGCACGCCTATAATAAGTTTCAACAATAATGTCCGATTGCCGCTTGGGCTTTGGTAGGTGCCGGCCTCCGTGCCGGCACATTTTTCTTAAGAATATCAACCAGCTCGGGCCGGCAGGGACGCCGGCCCCTACCGGTTTCTTTCAAGCTCGGGCTGTCCAAGAAGCCATGAATTTTGACAACCGGTATAAACCAACCCCCCAGGCCCATCTCTGTTGAAAAGCAAACCAGGGCGGACACGCGGGACCGCGCCGCACTATGGCCGTTCGCCAGCAACGGTCTCTACCAAGCGACATGTGTGGGAACTTGGGGTGCCACTGACCTGGCGCTTCGCTGGGTCAGTGTCTGGTCGGATTACCGTGCCAACACGCGGCAACGTCACCAATGCTATCGAAGGACCTTGGGGTACAGCTCAAACGACCGCTAACAATGCGGTACTATTTGAGGATACGCCGATGTTCACCAATGGCGGAATGGCCCAGGGGATTTAGTGGGTCGAAAATGGACCGCACATGTTGTCGGTGGTGCGAGTCCGAGCCGCCAGCGGGGTTCTCCACTGCTCTGTTGCAACATCGGAGGTGCACGCGCCCTTTTGAAACGGAGGGAAACAAGTAATCCGCCAAGGGCAACGCATCAATGGTCAGGCGAATATCTCCCCACTCGCTAGTCTTTACACACGTCCACACTCGACCGCCGATGTTAATGCCGCGAACCCGGGAATAATGGTCGTCAACCGACGGGTCCCTCGATGCGACCGAGGCGAGTACGAGAGCCGGATCAGCCAGCTCAAGTAACGGTGGGGAAAACCCCGATGGTTGACCGTGATGCGGTGCGACGAGAATATCTACGCCTGACACCAGGTCCCTCCAAGCCCATCGCTCGAAAGGAGACGGATGATTCAACGCAAACTCCCAACCCTCGGCCTCCATGTCACCACATAGCAGGATAACGCGTCGATAGCACTCAATCCTAGAGACCACGCTAGCGTTGTTGACCCTGCTGTTGGCAGGTCCCCCGATGCGCCTAGCCTCCTCGGGAGCGAGATGCCGTTCTGTAATGGTCGCTTGCCCGTAATGCGGCATTGCCGAGGAGCTAGAGAATCGTTCCTCATAGGTACGCAAAAACCCCTGGACCAGACGCTGACCTTCGGGCCTGACTGAGGAGGCCACATCTTCAAGATACTCGTCGTCGAACTCCCCTACTCTCAAGAACATGGGATTCGCGTCGAAAAGTTCAGAATGGCCTCGAAGGTGGTCTCCATGTAGATGGCTGATTGTGGCTTTGTAGATGCTAAACGGGGGGACATAGAGGAAAGGAGGCCACAATGGGTTTATCGCAGTGCCACTCGTTGACTCTATCCAACGGATTGGAGAAAACGTCACACTTTGACCGACATCGAAAACACACCACTGGCCGTTGGGGAGTCGAACCCCGGCACACTGCCCGTGCTCAACATTGAATAGATAGAAATCAAAGCTCATGTTGCACCTACTTTGCTATTTTTCGGCGGGAGTTGAAGAAATTGCACAAATAGCTCTCTTGCGTAATGGGTTCCAAACCTGTGCATGCGGTACAGGGCTACCAAACTCAGGGCCAACAACAGTAGTGGCCACCAAATATTGGGCCACTGACTAATTGCAGTTATGGCACACGCTATCAATAAAGAAGAAGCAAGGCCTCTGTTGAGTCCGTAGCTCCCGGTAAAGACGTCCAGTCGTTGCGAGTGGCCCTGTCTTGCCACCTCAGCTTGGATTTGTCTCGTTATGCTGTGCCAATCAGCGCGATTGAGTTCCCCTAGACTGAAGGGCGTTCCTGGGTCCAGTAGCTCCGGTAGCCGCTTTGCGATCTCGCTTTCTTGAGTTACAGCAAGGAGCTTCGTGGGATGTGTACGGAGCCAGTCAGTAGGCTTGCCTCCCCAGGGTATCCACCAAACCCATTCTATGAAGTTGCCAACAGCCTGAACCAGACTGCCAGCCATATAGGCCACAATGAGGAAGACGCCAAGATTACCAGCGCCGAGATTCTTGGCAAAAAGTTGCTCGCTGACCGAAGGATACAGGACCGAAAAACAGGCCAAGACGATGGTTCCAGGCCCGATCAAGGCGGCAAATTCGTAGAAGTCAAAATTCCGCATTTGGGAACCTCGGCCCAAAAACCTCAAATCCTTGTATACCACAATATGTAGTATGTCAAGTGTATGGAGACCCAATAAAATGGGATCAAGAATCGAGGTGAGATTAGTGCACAGGTCACATGTTCTGAAGCAAACCAGGGCGGACACGCGGGACCGCGCCGCACTATGGCCGTTCGCCAGCAACGGTCTCTACCAAGCGACATGTGTGGGAACTTGGGGTGCCACTGACCTGGCGCTTCGCTGGGTCAGTGTCTGGTTGCTTTTTCGAGTAATCATGCCGCGAGAACTCGTGTGATCACGAAAAGGGCTGAGGTCTGGCTCAGATGACCGCCAAGATGGCGGTCCTACTGTGGGCACCTATGACCATCGGTGCTGAAGGTAGAGAGGCTTGTGTTCATTTCCAGGAGAAGCCCATTCACGTACCGACGAGACCGTTCACTACCTCCAGCAATTGTTTCTTTGAGATGGGTTTCTCGATTACCGCGTCCGCGCCCAAATCCACGGCAAGATGCAAACAACCGCCGGACGGCATGGATGGGCCGCCTCCGGATATAACCACAACTTTCATGCGCGGAAATGCCTGGCGAATCTCCAGAAGAATATCGAGGCCATCCTTGTGGGGCATCAGAACATCGGTAATGATCAAATCCACCGGATGCTCACCACACAAGGCGTTGATGTCGCGGCCGTCCGGAGCTTCAAGAACCTCATGGCCTTCCTTTTCCAACACCCGTTTCACCATGCGTCGTAACTGATCGTCGTCATCTATCAGTAGAATCAGAGCCACCGATCAAACCTCCCTAATCTCCATCGAGGGCCTTTCTTATCGCCTTGGATAGCCCGTTTCTGCCCATCGGTTTGAGCATAATCGTGCTAATCCCCGTTTCTTGAGCCTCGTCCAGCGTGATTCGGTCACTGAACCCGGTTGTCAGGATGATGGGAATATCGGGACGAATCTCAAGGAGCAGCTTGGCCAGCCGCTTGCCCGTCAAGTGGGGCATGGCCATGTCGGTAATCACCAGATCAAATCTGTCGGGAGCTTTCCCGAAGAGTTCCAGCGCCTCATGGCTACTTGTTAGGCTCGTCACTGCGTAGCCCATCGAAGTGAGCACTTTTCGGGCCATATCAACTAGAGCAGCCTCGTCATCAACTAACAGAATACGCTCCGAACCTCTCCGAACATCCTCCAAGGGCGATCCGTCATCTCCCGGTCGCCTCTCAACCAGTGGAAAATAAATGCTGAATACGGACCCTTCGCCGGGAGTGCTTTCAACCTTGATCGCCGCGCCGTGCCGTTGCACAATCCCATGCACCACTGCCAAGCCCAACCCGGAACCCTCACCCGCCTGTTTGGTGGTGAAGTACGGTTCAAAGATTCTCTCTCTCACCTCAGGTGTCATTCCATATCCGGAATCCGTCACCGTCAGCTTGATGTGCGTGGCCGGCTCACCGGGGCTTCCTTCTCGAAGCGAATCAGGATTGAACGCCACATTTGTCGCGTCTATTTTCAGCACGCCCCCTTCCGCGCCCATGGCGTGAGCCGCATTGGTTGCGAGGTTCATCAACACCTGTTGCATTTGAGTGGGGTCCGCCTCGATGGTATCCCTTTCCGCGTTGTTGCTGTAATGCAGTTGTATGGTCGCAGGAAGCGTGGCCCGCGAGAACCGGATGAATTCTTCAAAAATGGAACTCAAGCTGACTATTTTGGTTTCAGGCTCGGAATATCGGCTCATGATGAGGATTTGCCGAACCAGGTCTGCGGCTCGCTCAGCGGCTGTCCTAATCTCTTCAAGATAGAAACGAGCCTCGGACCCTTGCTCTACCTCGTCAAGCGCCATTTCCGCGCCCATGATGATGGGGCTAAGCATGTTGTTGAAATCATGCGCTATTCCACCGGCAAGAGTCCCGACCGCCTGCATCTTTTGCGCGTGACGAAGCTGAGCTTCCATCTCCTTCAGTCGGCTCAAATCAATTGCCACCCCCCGCATCCCTGTTACCTTGCCGTCCCGGAGGATTGGACTCGAATACGTAATCGCCGGAATGAGCGATCCGTCTTTGCGCCGTAATCGGTATTCAATTCCATGCGTTTGTTCGCCCTGCATCACTTTGGCAAAGTATTTCATTGCCTTGTGCCTATCTTCGGATGAGAAGACTTCGATCCCGTTCATTCCCGCGCGGATGTCGTCCCATGTATAGCCGATGGCCTCCAGACCAGCTTTGTTCGAGAAGGTCAAGTTACCTTCCGTGTTCATCTCATATACAAACTGGGGTAAAAGGTCGGCCAGCTCTCTGAAGCGTTCTTCGCTCTCTCTCAGGGCTTGCTCGGCCTCTCTTCTTTCCGTTATGTCTCGCGCAATGGCCTGCATGCCCCTTATTTCATCACCTTCGATAAGAAGATGGACTTTTTGGCCAAGCCAAAGAGCCCTCCCTGTCTTAGTTTGGGCAGGAAACTCGTAGTACGTTTCCGGAACCTTTTTAACGAATTGTTTGCCGTAGAACCGAACAACTTCCTCCCGCCAGTTAGGATCGACGAATTCTTGGAAGTGTTTACCTATAAGCTCGTTCTCGGAATATCCTATAATCTTTTGGGCCGCAGTGTTTACGAAGGTCAGATATCCATTCGAGTCGGTCTGAAAAACAAGGTCGCCGGCGTTTTCGACCAATTCGCGGTATCGTTTCTCATTTTCTTTCAGAGCTTTTTCGGCCTTCTTTCGCCTACTTATGTCTCGGAATATCTCGAGCTTTGAGAGTGTGCCGTCGGCGTTCTTCACTATGGTGTCGACCAGCTCATAGGTCTTCCCGGTCTTGAACGAGCGCCACTCCTGCCGGACGGACGGTCGTTCGAAAACCTTTTGCATATGGCACTCGGGACATGGCGCCGATCTGTCGTGAAAGTACTGATAACACTTGCGGCCTCGCGTCGGCCCGAAGTCATTCTCAAGTGCGCGATTGACATACTGAATGTCGTAGTTCTGATCGACGATGTGCACCCCGTCTGCCATGGCCTCGAAGACCCTTTCGAGGTTCTCCTTTTCTCTCACGGCTGATTGTTCCGCGAGCCTTCTCTGTCTGATTTCCTCTTTGAGCTCTTCGTTGAGCGCGAGCAACTCGGCGGTGCGCTCTTGAACCCTCACTTCCAATTGTTTCCGTGAGTCGCTAAGAACGCGCTCAGCCATCTTCCGCTGCGTGATGTCGCGGTGGACCACTATGCATTCCAGGCGCTCGCCATCACGACCTCTCAGGATCGACGCCCTGAGCTGAATGTCGAGTTCATCGCCCGCCTTTGTCAGGCGTTTGGTTTCCAGCTCCACCTCTTCACCGTGGGAAACCCGTTCCCAGGCCATTGCGGTAGCTTCAGACTCATCCAGCGGGACAAAATCGATTCCTCCTCCCATGAGCTCTTCGCCCGACCATCCGTACATTTCACGAAAACCTTCATTAACGAACGTCACCTTCCCTTCCGCGTCGTACACAACCACGGCGTCCGGAATTGCTTCCAGCAAGGCACGGTGCCGGGCTTCACTCCTGCGCAGTTCTTCTTCAGCCTCCAGGCGCTCGGTCAGGTCGGAGAGCGTGAGTATGGTGCCGGAGATGGTTCCGTCGGGACCCATTTGAGCTGCGCCATTCAGGTAGAGGGTTTGTTCGCGGTGATTTCCCGGCTGAGAGTAACTAAGCTCCGCGTCCGACAGCGGACGTCCCGCAAGAAGCAGCTGGAGGTCATCTGCGCAATCCGGCGTTTCCCGTGTGCCGGGCAATTCGAGGAGGGTCTTGCCCAGGATCTGGGAAACGCTATCGTCGGGATATCCTAGAATTGAGCCGGCTGCAGGGTTGGCATATCGTATTTGGCCGTGTCGATCGGTGACGAGTATTCCCAAGGGTGAATTCTCAACGAGAAACCTGTTGAATTGTTCACTCTCCCTAAGGCGCCTCTCCATTTTGGCCCTGTACAGGGCCATTTCTATCGTGACCTGTAGTTCTCTCTCGGAGAAGGGCTTGATGAGGTACCCGGATGGTTCCGAGAGCTTGGCTCGCTCCACGAGCTCCGAATCTGCGTACGAGGTGAGAAATATTATCGGAGTACCAAGACGAGCCCTTATAAGCTGCGCGGCTTCAATTCCGTCCATCTCACCCTTGAGCTTTATGTCCATAAGCACGAGATCGGGCGCGCTCGTTTCAGCCAATTTGACTGCGTCTTCTCCCCGCGAAACCGCGCCACAGATCTCATATCCCAAGCTCATCAGACCTTCGGCCAGATCCTCCGATACGATCATTTCATCTTCAACTACGAGAACGCGAGGCGCTGCGTACATAATTAGCCTCCTCGGGGGACTCGATGTGTGGCTTCTCGAATTCAATCAACGTCGACGTTCCATTATTACCGCTGATGTGGAGTTCCCCTCCCAGTTGTTCTGCAAAGATGCGCACCAGGCGGAGCCCCAGCGAATTGGGGTCGGTCGCATCTACGTGTTGGGGCAGCCCTATACCATTGTCTCTCACTCCCAGCTCAATGCGTCCGTTGTCTAAAGCTCGAAGGCATATGTGGATCCGGCCCTTTCCATCGTTGGGGAACGCGTGCTTCAGGCAGTTGGAAACAAGCTCCGTCATAATTAGTCCTAATGAAATCGCGGAATCGGTATTGAGCGTCAGGTCTTCCAGATCGGTGCTTACCTCTATCCCCTTTCCGATGGCTTCGTACGTCGCCTGAATATGCCTCACTACCGAATTGAGGTAGTCGCGGGCGTTGAGCTCGGAAAGGTCACGAGACTGGTAGAGCTTCTCGTAAACCGTGGCCATGGATCTGATGCGGTTTTCCGATTCTTGGAACAACTCCGCATATTGGTCGTTATCCAATGATCGCCTTTGGACTCTGAGCAGGCTGCAAATGACCTGTAGATTGTTCTTGACGCGATGGTGTATTTCGCGCAGCAACACTTCCTTTTCCTGAAGCGACGTCGCCAATTGTCTCTGAGCGGCCTTTAAGTCCGATACATCCACTCCCACCCCGCGAACACCGACGATATTGCTTTCTCGGGTAATAGGATTGGCATAGACCACAACCGGAACGCTCGATCCGTCACCTCTCGTAAGGTTATACTCGGCTTCTACCAGGCTCTTTCCGTCGAATACCTCTTCGAATTGCCGCTGCGCCCGCTCCCAGTCCTCCGGAGAACAGACCTCGGCAGGAGCTAAGCCTCTAGCAAGGTCATCCGATGTGCGGCCCATCATTTCCAGGCCGGCTCGGTTTACGAATGTGAAATTACCGTCCAAGTCCAGTTCAAAGGCAAGTTGCGGCAGCAATTCCGCAAGTTCTCGAAAACGAGCTTCGCTCTCAACCAATCCTTGTTGCGCTTTCTTACGTTCTTCAATTTGCGATTTCAGCTCCTCATTGAGCTTATCTGATGCTCGTTGTTGTTCCAAAACGGACTTCAGGAGCTCGTTCTTTTCGAATCCCAATTTCAGTGAATTCTCGTTGATGGAATGGATGTACCTCCCCGTGAAAACAAGGACGGTCCCGAACACCATCATTACGGTTCCTATGACTGTGTGCACGTAGTCGAGTTCGTAGAAGCATCGGAGGGAAATGGGAAGAATTTCCGCTATGACGGTGGGCAAATTACAGGCCTTTAACGGTGCGTAAACCACCGCGGCAGCGGAGGAGAGGCCTGCGAGGAAAAGCGCGAGGATGAACTGGTGCAGGATCGAATTCTCAGGGAAGAGGAAGACCCCGGACAATCCCCAGACCAGCCCGCTGGCAACGGTTACCCATACGAAGCGATGGCCCCACTGAATCGCTTCTTCCCCGGAAGGGAACACGCGGTGAAACTGTCGTACAAGCAGGTTACGTATTACTTGCAAGACGAAATAGACGGCCAGCCAAACGAGGAGCTGCCAATGCGGCACAGTGCGCCACAGAGCGAAGACTAATACCAAGGCGCTCAACTGAGCCCCGATCAGCCCCGGCACTGACTGAGAATAGAGCTGCCGAACCTGTGCGGCATACAATTCGATGGCCTGGGCATCGGACGTGCGCTTGCCCTGCCCCCCCTTGTCGTCCGACTGCAATTTCATCTACCGTTCCCGCAGTCCTTGATCCACTGGTGCGGCTTAAGCGACCTCTCTGACGCAAAAAGAGTCATGTACTCGGACTGCGTCCGCACAGACCGCAAAAGCCGTCCTCAGCGTGTACGTGGGTAGCTCCTTCCCCACGCCGTAGAATAACGCTCTGGGGGCCCTTGGGTCAACGTTGATAACAGAGAGGGTGAACTGCAAATTACAGAAAAGCTGATTGAAGGGCCGATGCAGGTCGGAAGCGTGGCAGGCTTTTAGGGTTTATTCATATTCATCCCGCATGGGCTACCAGCCCAGGGCTTACCGCGTCCAGCGAGGGCGTTTCAAAGAGAAGACGCATCCGTTCTAATCTTTCCGGGTTGAACTGCGGTATCCGACGAAATTCCGGATCCAGTGTCTGCACATTTCGGAATCCTTGAATCGTGAAGCGCTGGACATCTCCGAGGGACTGGCAGATCCGCCGGAGCTGAGATTCTTCAACAATGCCGGGAATGACCGTAGTGCGAAAGATCACTTCCAGGCCGGACGACTTGAGGATCTCCACACTGCGGAGAATGCAGGCCAGATCCACCTGAACTCCAGCCACTCTCGCGTATTCCTCTTCCGTGAATGGCGCTTTCACGTCCATTGCTACCGCGTCCACCAGGCCCTCCGAGAGGAGCGCCTCGATCATCCTTGGATTCGAGCCGTTGGTGTCGAGCTTAATCAGTACTCCCTGTGCTCTTATGGTTCGCAGGAGATGCGGCAAAGTGTCATGAATTGTGGGCTCGCCGCCGGTTACCGTAACGCCGTCGATCCAATTTCTGCGCCGATCCAGATGACTCAGGACTCCCGCAAGGGATTCGTCGCTTAGCGACCCGTGTCGTATCACCAGGTCCGCGTTATGGCACGCGGGGCAGCGGAAACTGCACCCTGCCAGGAAGATAATGGAACAGACCTTACCAGGCCAGTCCAGCATCGAGACCGGTATGAAACCCTTGATGTGAAAATCCTGCGCCATTGGTGCTCCAACTAAGACCCTATTGACCTTAGGTGATCTTCAAGAAGTTTCTCGGGATGCCTTTCAAATCCGCATCCCCCATATGACCTAAAATAGGGCCGGCCTCTGGAGGTCGGAATTCCCCCTCACCCTACCCTCTCCCACCAGGGGAGAGGGTTTTCGACCCCCTCCCTTGATGGGAGGGGAAAAGGGGAGGGTGATAAGCATTTGTTATCGCGGAGGATTAGCCCTCCGCAGTCTCTAGGTAGTTCCTTATCTGGAGCGCGCCGGTGAGGACCTCGCCCGCGTCGGATACCAGAATAGGGAGTTTCTTCTCCGCAAGGGTCACGCACTCGAAATAGGCGAGCATAGCCAATGCTTCAGGATTTTCGCCGTCAAGGCTGAGCACGTGCACGTCCGGCCTCTTTTCCAGTTCTACGTGGCTCTTGACCCAGTCACACTTACCGCAACCCGGTTTTGTAAATAGATACGTCATAGCTAACCTCCCATTGAATGCCAAACCTGAATAACCTTCGAAAATGCAGTTTCAGCAACTTAAGCTCTACGAGGCAAATCGAATCCGTGAATCCCCCCTCACCCTGCCCTCTCCCACCAGGGGAGAGGGAGGTCCCCCTCCCTTGATGAGAGGGGGAGGGGGCGTGCGTGGCGTCTTTGCCCGCGTTGTTATGCCGCGCCGATGGCCCGGTTTCGGAACCGGTCTTTCAGCTCGCCGATCTTGCCTTTGTTCCAACTGGCGACCTTGGTGAAGTACCCTGTGATCCTGGTGATCTGTTCGACCCGATCGGATCCGCAGAAGAGACATACGTCATGCAGTCCCCTGGTGGTGCGCCCGCACACGACGCATGTGGTCAGTTCAGGGGAGAATGCAATCTGATCGTTCTGGGTCAGCTTAAAGGTCTTGACCACGAAGTTCGCGAGAGATTCCGCACTGGGTCTGCTTTCGCCGAGCCAGATATGCGTTAGTGAACCGGCCTCGATGAGTGGGTGGAACAGGCCTTCCTTCTTGACCCGCTCGATCGCGTCCACCTGCGAACCCACATTGAACAAGGTTGAGTTGGTGTAATAGATCTCTTCCTGGTTGATGTTGCCCTTTACCACGCGCTGTGTTTGCGGGAAGAGCTTCATGTCCATCTTGGCGAACCGGTACGCGGTGCTCTCTGCCGGTGTCTGCTCCAGCACGAAGCGCATGTTGTGCTTCTTCCCCAGTCTGGCCGCGACCAGGTTCATGTGCGCGATTACCCTAAGGCCGAACTTGAGCGCTTCCGGACTCTCGTGCATTTGCTGCCCGGTGTGAAACTGGACAAGCTCGTTCAGGCCCACCATGCCGACAAGGTACGTGACCCGGTGCATCCTCAGATACGCTTCGCCGTCCCTGTCCATGGTCAGCAAGGCCAGAGGCCCGCTCTCACCCAGCGCCAACAAGCGCTCGATGAACTGCTTCTTCTGGAGATGGGCTTCGGCTGCAAGGTTGATCCGGTCCGTGATGATGGAGAAGAGCTTCGTGTCGTCTCCGTCCGCCTCATAAGCAATTCGTGGCAGGTTGACGGTGACGTTTTGCATGGCTGAATAGCGCATCTTCCAGGGACGCACCGCGTCGGCCAGGTCACTCTTGTCGAGCTTGAATGCGAGCCTGCAACATTCGGATATCTTAGCTGTTTCTCCTCGGTCGAAGACGAAGTACGAGTTCCCCTTCTCCGACGCCACGTCGCAGATGTGGTGTAGGAACTTCTCATGCCCCGGTGTCTGGAAGAACTTCTCCGTGATGTGGACCAACGGTTTTGGGAAAAAGAATGGTCTCCCCACGCCGTCTCCTTCACGGTAGATATCGAAGAGTGTCCAGACGAAATTCTGAGCTTCGGGCAAATAATCGGAATACGTGTGGCCGGTAAATTCACCACCGGGCCCGATAGCCGGGACTTCTTCGAAGTGCTTCGGAATCTCCCAATAAAGGTTGATGTCCGTAAAGATCGCCTGACCGCCGCGCGCGACAGCCTGCTGCGAGAACTCGAAGATGAGCATCTGAGCGAGCTGACGAACTTCCCGCTGAGGCAGTCCACGGAGGTACGGGGCGAAAAAGAGGTTCACCGCATCCCAACCGATCGCGCCTGCAAAGTGGCTCTGGAGCGCGGCCGCGAATTTCACCATGTGGGCCAGCAGAACCTCCGGATGCTTGGCCGGCTTGGCCATGGCAAGGGAATTGGGGAGATTCAAACCGAACTTCTTGATGTACTCCAGTGACTGGCCCGAACAGTACGGCCGATCGATGAACCCCAGATCGTGGAGATGCAGGTCACCGCGCATATGCGCGTCCGCCACATTCTGGTCGAACACATTGAGCAGCGCATACTCCTTCTTGATGTTCTCCGCGAGGGTCAGGTTTGTGGCCTCCGGCCCGTGGGGAACATTGGCATTCTCCTTGTTGGGTCGGGTGATCAATTGGTCCACGTCGTACAGCGGGACCCCGAGGCGCGTGTGCAAGCGCCGATCGGCTTCCAGGCCCCTCTCCAGGAGCTTGGCGTTCACCATCTCCCGGACGAGAGGCGCTGTGATGACCTTGATACCGCTGCGCTTGATGTCGTTTTCCACCTCAAGGCTGATGTCCTCGGCAGTGCCTTCGTCGACAAAGGTTTCCCTCAACAGCGCGTCCACAATACGGCCGCGATCCCAGCCGTCCATGGCCTCGCTGGAAGTCCTGACAAAGAGGGCCATATCCGTTGTCTCGGATGCCAGGACTTCTTTCTCTCTGTACTTGCTGATTTCAGTTACGCTAGCCATTGCAGTCCTCCTGGGCGGTGTGAAATGTTAATAGTTTTGATCAATTCACGAGGAGCGCGCTATTCCTCTGATGACCACCATGCTGCAAACCGCACCGATCCTCCCCTTGCATATCCCGCGGGTAGGTAAGGAGACAAAAACAATAGAGAGCGCCCTCGTTTTCGGCTCGGTCTCAAAGACGCACCAATAGTGTTCAGACCAATCATGAGGTCCTCCAATGGGCCCCTGTTGTGAGAGCGCTTTACATTGGGACTTGCCAACCGAAGGCTCGGCGTCGTTCGCTCGATTTGCCGTCAGTGCCTTCCGGCCGGCGGGGATGGTCCATCTGGTGACGGATCATCTTGTGGTGATGACCTGTAATCATACAAGATGTAGTATGTCAAGCGCGATTTTTTCCCGTTCAGGTAGGGGTTTGAAATATCGTAGGAACTTTTTTTACTAAATGATGTCAGCATATTATCACTAAATCTTCGAAACTTTTCAAGGGTACGAGGCCCGTTCCCCGGCCGACCTGACCCGCGCGGTGGGTCTCGCGGGCCCCCCGCGCGCTCCGCGCGGGAGATCTAGGAACCCGACCTAACGTTGTCCGACTTGCTCACCAGGACGTACAGGAACTCCTCTTTGGAGTACGGAGTTGAAGGGAACGGCCTGTTCCAATACTTCTCCACTTCGGCACAAAGCTTCTTGAGCTCCATCGCGCCACCCGCGTCTGCGAGCACCGCTTCGATGATGCTCATTACCGGGGGCCGCATCTCCCCCGAGCTGCTCATCTTCTTGATCTCATCAAGAGAGAGTCCGGCAGGCGCGTCCTTGAGCAGCGAGATCTTGAGGCTGCCGAGTGGACCTTTGGGGGCAGCCGCAAGCCGTTTGCTGGCCGGCTGTATATCCCTCGCGGTTGCAATGACAGCTTCTTCATCCTTGCCGATCTGTTCCACCGCGGCAGCCTCCGCGTCGCGGACCTCCACCTGCTCCACGACCTTACGTTCGGCCGCCTTCGGTTTCGCTTTCTTCTGTTTGGTCATGCCTCTCTCCTTGAGTCTATTCCCCAGGAGGCGTCCGGTTCGTGGTCAGGTGCGAGACGGAGTATCTCTCCCCCTCTTCCCCACAACAGCGCGGAGCGCGACAAAGACAGCGTCAGGGTGGATATCAGCGTTGACCTCTGTGTGATTGGCGTGTGGATCGTAGTGTCACCCCGCGGCGTTGTCAATCCTTTTGTGCCTACCGGAGAAATCCGTTCATCGAGAGGGCATGAGAGGAAGGTGGGGACCCGCGGATCTTTCTTAATAAATTACTTTAATATTTTTTTGTAACATTCTGTTTGACATGAGTTTTTTTGTGTGATATCTCCCCGCCCGTGTAAGGGAAGGAGGGATGGCTCACCCGCCCCCATGCACCCCGCAAACGAAAGAATAGCCCCCTGTGGGGTACGGTTGCCGAAAGGAGACCTATTATGGGACGAATCTATTATGTAATCGCGGCATTCCTGCTGCTGAGTGCATCCTGGGCTTCCGCCGCGACGTTCGAAGTGCTCGCCGACTCGGTTGCGGTGCGAAATGCCGCGCCCCTCTTGGCAAAGCCTGGTACCGTGGTCAAGGCTGAGTTCAAGTCTTCGGTGGGGGAGCGTTCCGATTTGACGTTGGAGCCCGACACTTTGTTCCCCGATGAAAACGCCAGGCCCGCGCGTCCACAGGTGGCCCCGAAGCCAGCCGTCGCGTTCAAGAAGAAAGGTTCCAAGGCCATGGCGCCGCCTCCTGATCCTGCTCCCAGACTCGAGCCGGGAGCCAGGATTGCAGCTCAGGCCAAGGATCCCAACGACGACCTGGAAATGGATCTGGAAAAGGACCTCGTAATCTCCCCGCCGCCGGCAAAGACTGAACCGGCTCCAAAAGTGCTCCCCAAGCCGTCCGTGGAAACACCGGCAGTGCCGAGGGAGGACAAAATCTCCGATAAGAAACTTCAGCGGCCGGTTGTGTCGCCCCAGGTCAAGCAGGCCGCGCCCGTAAAGACGCGCCCATTTTCCACATCCATGAGCAACATCCAGAAGGTGCGGCCTGTGACATCGAATCCCTGGCTCACCCCCGCGGGTTCGCCGAAGCCCCGGACCTGCCCTGTCTCCCCGGTGACCAGAATCACCTATCCGCCTCAGCAAGCTCCAATTCAGCAGCAGGCCCCACAGGCTCAGGAACGCACGTACGTGAGAGATGGCGTCACGGTTAAGCTCGCCGCGCCTCCGCAGCCCGCACAGCCCATGCCGGCCACTTATCAGGGTAAAGAGGATTCATTTGCCGGGTCTGACCTGCTCAACGCGGCTGCCGACATAATCGGCTTGCCTTTTGCCTTCATCAGCTCCCTTTTCTGAGGTCCCCCCTCATCTATAAGTAAAGCCCGCGCTCTTTGCCGAGCGCGGGCTTTAGCTTTTCCCCAACTAATACCGGTGCGCTATCAAACTGTGAATAGGAGCAGGTCGGGTTGAGCCCAGCGAAACCCGAAAAATTGCTTCGGGCATGATGTCGGATTTCGTCCGGCGCAGAGCGCAGGACTCAATCCGACCTACGGCTGCTCTTGCTTCGAGGCCATTTTCACCGTTCGGAAGCGAACTCCTAAAAGTGCCTGTCAGGAATTGGGTCAGATTCTCTGCTGCGCGGTTAGTTCGAGTGATTTGATGAGCAGCCCCAGGGTTCGATTCACTGCCGCGTCTATTCCCAGGGCTTCCCCTTCCCGTGCCACTGCGACATTGATGAAGTCGATCTCCGTGCGCCGTCCGGCAAGGATATCCTGCAGCATCGAGTTGAGGTTGCCTGCCGTTGCCTCACACACCTGGACGACCTGAGCCTCGGGATCCTCGAAGATCAGCGAGATTCCTTTTGCCCTGACAACTGCCAAGCACTCTTGCACGATGCAATGGATCAGTTCTCGTCCTGCGTCATTCTTCACCAGGTCGCCGTTGCGTATCTTCAGAAGCGTGGCCGGCGCGTTGATAGCTGCATTGATCACGAGCTTTGACCACACACTGCCCAGAGCATTTTCAGTCACATGCACCGGACCGCTACCCATCTTCTCGATCAATGAACCCACTGCTTGAGCACGCGGAGTGACGGATCCGTCAGGCTCGCCTATGTGGGTCTGCCCAAAGCCTGTGTGCCGGAACTTGCCTTTTTCGAGAGCGAGCGCGCCGATAGTGGTGATCCCGAGCATGACCCGCCCGGGGAACGCGCTTTGAAGGCTCTCGAAATTACCGATCCCGTTCTGAAGAGTGAGGATCACTCCGTCGTCGGCAAGCACTGCCGCTGCTGTATCGCGCGCGGCCGCGGTGTCATAGGATTTCACGAGGAACAAAGCGAGATCGACTTTTCCGGCCTCACCGGGGTCCGCAACGATCCGCGGCCGCAAGAGCCGGTCCCCTGACACGCCTTCGAGCCACAGTCCGTGATCTTGGATATGGCGCACCTGCTCTCGGTTGCGGCGGATGAGCACCACGTCAACGCCCGCCTCAAACAAAAGGCCCCCCAGCACCGATCCCAGCGCGCCCGCGCCTACCACGCCAACTCTCATCGTACTTACCTCGTTCTTCCCATCCCCTTTTTCCTCATAATCCGCTTCCACGACATCATAAGCGCGTGCGCTCTCAGATAGTGGGATGACGCACCGCAAAAACTCCCTCTCGTCGGTGGCGTTAACTACAGGTGGGATCTTTGCCCTAGGCTGCCCTCTTGCGCCGCGTCACCACAACTCCGTTGGAAGGGTGTGAAAAATTAGGAGTTTTTGGGGAGGGGTCCGGGGTGGCCCTTTTTGCAAAAAGGGCCTCCCCGGCAGCGTTCCCATAAACCCCTACCTTCTTCACCCACTTCTACCCAGGGTAGCGTTGCTTCAATTCTGCGGCCACGTCTTCCGGCATAGGATAGCAATGTTCCGGAGCAGGGAATTTCCGTTCCGCCACTTCCTTCTTGAAATCCTCAAGCGCTTGCACAATCTGCGCGCCCGCGTCCGCATATTTCTTGACGAACTTGGCCACCTTTCGGTCGAACATCCCGATCATGTCGTGAATTACGAGGACCTGACCGTCGCAGTGCGGTCCCGCGCCGATACCGAAAGTGGGCACCGAAGCCCTCCGAGTTATGACCTCGGCTACCTCGGCCGGAACTGCCTCCATAAGGACGCTCGAAGCACCCGCGTCTTCCAAGATTTTGGCGTCTTCGATCAATCTGACGGCTGTGGCCAGGTCTCTGCCTTGAGCCTTGTATCCACCAAGTTGAGCCGCGGCTTGCGGCGTCAGGCCGATATGCCCCATGACCGGAATGGTGGCCTTAGCCATAGCACTTACAATGTCAGCAACCTCTCGGCCGCCTTCCAGCTTGACCGCGTCGCATCCACCTTCAGCCATGAATCTCCCGCCATTTCGGATAGCCTCAGAAATGGACGGCTGGTAACTCATGTACGGCATATCTCCGACCAGATACACGTCCGGCGCGCCCAGTCGAACCGCCTTCACGGACGGCATCATCAGATCCATGGTCACGGGCAGCGTGGAATTGTACCCATAGACGACCATCCCGATTGAATCCCCCACGAGGATTACATCGATGCCCGCCTTCTGTTCGAGGAGCGCAAAAGGATAGTCATACGCGGTGAGAAACGTGATCGGCTCACCTTTGGCTTTCTTTTCCCTCAGTGTGTGAATCGTGACTTTCGGCATCTTTCCTCCATGCATTTGTTCGCCCAAGGAGCCTCACGGCTCTCGACAGAGCAAGACAGACAGCCCAAACAAAAAAAGCCTTCCGTGAGGAAGGCGCGCGTAGTCTCCTTTGTTCGGTCCTTCCGTCCCGGTCACGAGGATCCAGGCGGTCTATTTAGGGCACAAAACGTCACGAGTTCCGGGTCCGTGAAGACTCCAGACTCAGGGGCCTATTGTGAAGGACAATTGCCGTGGCCGTCAAGGACTAAAGATGGGACGCAATATCATTTCTTCAGGTGAGTGCGAATGTATGCGACGATGTCTTCGGTCCGAGTTCCCGGGCCAAAGATCTCCTCGATGCCGCTCTCTTTCATTGCCGGCACGTCTTCATCAGGAACGATGCCTCCCCCAAGAATGAGCACATCGCTTATTCCATTATCCTTAAAGAGCTTGGCTACTCGCGGGAACAGGTAGTCGTGCGCGCCGGAGAGAGAGCTCAGGCATACCACGTCCGCGTCTTCCTGGACCGCGGTCTGAAAGATCGCCTCAGGTGTTTGCCGAAGGCCCGTGTATATGACTTCCATCCCCGCGTCCCGAAGCGCGCGCGCGACCACTTTTGCTCCTCGGTCGTGGCCGTCCAGTCCTGGTTTGGCCACGATGACCCGTATACGTTTCTCCATCTATGATCCTCTCTTCTGTTCCGGCTGCTATGAAGGGCGGCTTCCTTGAACTTCTACCTCCCGATTTCACAGCGGAATATTACCGTGTTTGCGTTTCGGCTTTTCTTCCAGCTTCTTCTCCAGTTGTGCAAACGCTCGAATCAACACTTGCCTGGTGTCGCGCGGAAGAATGATGCGGTCCACAAAACCGAGCTCCGCGGCCCGGTACGGACTAGCGAACTTCTCCACGTACTGATCGATCAGTTCCTTTCGCCGGGCCTCCGGATCGGATGCCTGGGCGATCTCTTTGCGAGAAAGTATCTGGATCGCGCCTTCCGGACCCATGACCGCGATTTCTGCGGTGGGGTATGCGAGATTGATGTCCGCGCGAAGATGCTTGCTGGACATAACCACATATGCTCCGCCGTATGCCTTACGGGTGATCAGAGTCACCTTGGGAACCGTGGCTTCCGCATACGCATAGAGTATCTTTGCGCCGTGCTTGATGATTCCACCGTGCTCCTGCTGGGTGCCGGGCAGGTATCCGGGAACATCGAGCAACGTCCAGAGCGGGATATTGAATGCATCGCAGAAGCGCACGAAACGGGCGCATTTCACCGAAGCTTCCGTGTCGAGGCAACCTGCCATCCACTTGGGCTGGTTCGCCACAACCCCAACGGTTTTGCCTCCGAGCCGCCCGAACCCCACGATCAGATTCTTCGCATAGTTTTCGTGTACCTCGACGAAATGGCCGTTGTCCATCACAGGCACAATGATCTGTTTCATGTCGTAGGGTCTTCTAGGGCTGTCCGGGATCACCGTGTCCAGCTCGGGGTTCGCCCGATCGTGCGGATCATCGCAGGGAACCACAGGGGAATTCTCACGGTTGCTCGAAGGCAGCAGAGAAAGAAGCTCCCTCACCCTCTCCAGGGTTTCTTTCTCAGACTTATAGTGGAAATGACAGACCCCCGAAACCCTCCCATGAACTTTCGCGCCGCCGAGACTCTCAGGGTCTATCTCCTCGCTGGTCACCTGCTTGATTACCTGGGGTCCGGTGATGAACATGTAGCTGGTCTTCTCGGTCATGAATATGAAGTCAGTCACAGCCGGAGAATAGACCGCGCCTCCTGCGCACGGACCCATGATCACCGAAATCTGCGGGATAACCCCCGAGGCTCTCACGTTCCGGTAAAAAACCTCACCATAGCCGCCTAGGCTTTCTACGCCCTCTTGAATGCGCGCTCCGCCGGAGTCGTTAATGCCGATAAGCGGACATCCGTTCCTGTACGCGAGGTCCATGACTTTGCAGATCTTCATCGCATGGGTGTAGGAGAGGCTTCCCCCAAATACCGTAAAATCTTGAGCGAATACGTACACTCCTCTGCCGTTGACGCGGCCGAAGCCGCTCACCACGCCCTCACCGGGGATCTTGGTCTTATCCATGTCAAAATCGGTGCATCGGTGCACCACGAACTTGTCGATCTCTTCAAAAGATCCCTCATCCAGGAGGTCAAGCACGCGCTCTCGCGCGGTCATTTTGCCTGCCTCATGTTGCTTGGCGACCTTGTCCGGACCTCCCGCCGCGTCCGATAAGGCTATTCGCCGCTTCAGTTCCTCATATTTCTCCTCAAGCACCGCCATGTGTTTATCTCCTCATATCCACACGGTTGTAGAAAACCGGAACGCCTTTCAGCCCAGAATTTCTCGCATCACTGCGCCCACTTGTGTCAGATTGTCGATCACAGTCGCCCCGGCTTGGTTGAGCGCTGTGATCTTCGCCTGAGCAGTTCCTGTCCCACCGGAAATGATTGCGCCCGCGTGCCCCATACGCTTTCCCGGCGGAGCCAGTCTACCGGCGATGTATGCCACCACAGGCTTGTTAAATTCCTTCTCGATGTATTCCGCGGCTCGCTCCTCCGCGGTGCCGCCGATCTCGCCGATCAGCACCACCGCCTCGGTATCGGGATCGTCCTTGAACAGCTTCAGCACATCCACGAAGCTCATCCCGACCACAGGGTCGCCTCCAAGGCCGATACACGTGCTCTGACCCACCCCTGCCTTGGTGAGCTGATCCACCACTTCGTACGTGAGCGTCCCGGATCGAGAAATCACTCCCACTGGCCCCGGCTTGTGAATGTACCCGGGCATGATTCCGACCTTGCAACGCTCAGGTGGAGAGATCACTCCGGGAGTATTGGGCCCGATCAGGTACCGGCCTTCCTCTCTGACCGTGTGGAGCGCAGAAGCCGTGTCAAGCGGAGGGATCCCCTCGGTGATGCAGACGATTACTTCGATGCCCGCGTCAACAGCCTCCAGGATCGGATCCATGGCATGGGCCGCGGGGACAAATATAAGCGAAACGTTGGCGCCCGTCTCCTTGACCGCAGTCCAGACCGTATTGAAGACCGGAATGCCGTCAACGGATTCTCCTTGCTTCCCTGGGGTCACCCCCCCAACCATATTTGTGCCGTAGTCTCGACAGGCCAGAGAATGAAACGTACCGTTCTTCCCTGTGATCCCCTGGCATATGACTCGAGACTCCTTGTTCACCAGGATTGCCATCTCACGTCTCCGTGTGAATTGCTCGGAAATCTACGCGGCCCGTGCAGTTTCCACAGCGAGTTTGGCCGCTTCGTCCAACGAAGGTATCATCTGAATGGGCAGGCCCGATTCTTCAAAAAGGTGCTTGCCGATGTCGATGTTGGTGCCTTCGATCCGGGCTATGACCGGCAGCCGCACGCCGTAACGGTTCAATGCCTTGATCACGCCCCGCGCCAACACGTCGCAGCGCAATATACCGCCAAAAATGTTGATGAATACCGCCTTAACCCTTTTGTCCTCGAGAAGAATGCTCATCGCGTCCGCAATGGCCTGCTCGCTCGCTCCGCCCCCCACATCCAGGAAGTTCGCGGGCGCGCCACCGTGAAAAGCAATGAGGTCCAAGGTAGCCATAGCGAGGCCCGCGCCGTTCACGATGCAACCGATATTGCCGTCGAGCTTGATGTAACTCAACCCCTCCTTGCGGGCCGAGAGCTCCAGAAGATCCTCTTGAGTCCGGTCGCGGAGACGGCCCATCTCCGGATGCCTGAAGAGCGCATGGTCATCCAAGTTGATCTTCGCGTCGAGCGCCACCAGTCGTTCGCCGGAAATGACCAGAGGGTTTATTTCCGCCAAACTACAGTCATACCCCACGAAGATCTCATAAAGCGCAGTGATGACCTTGACGATCTCTCCCGCGATGTTCCGGTCATCCGTCAGCCGATAAGCCAACCCTCTGGCCTGATAGGGCTTCAAACCTATGAACGGATGGACGCTGAGCGTGAAGATCTTGTCCGGATGCTCTTTTGCAAGGGTTTCGATTTCCATCCCGCCCGCGGGGCTTGCCATGATAGTCACGCGCGCGGTGTTTCTGTCGAGGACAACGCCCAGGTACAGTTCCTGATCCACGGGGAGCACCTCTTCCACGAGGATCGCGCTCACCGGCAACCCCTGGGAGCCAGTCTGGTGAGTCACCAGCCTCTTCCCGATGATCTCCGTGGCTCGGGCTCGAATGTCATCCTCACGTGACACAATGGCCACACCACCTGCCTTCCCCCGTCCGCCCGAGTGCACCTGGGCCTTGAGCACCACTACTTCCGATTTGAGATGACGCGCGGTGATCACTGCTTCCAGCGGCTCATAGCACACGGCCCCGCGCGGAATGGTCACTCCTCTGGCTGCCAGCAGGTCCTTAGCCTGATATTCGTGCAAATTCATGAACTTTGCGCCTCCAAAACTTTCCAACCTCCCGTTCCACCCACGAACGCCCCGCTCGGCGTCATTTGCCTATGCCTGGATTCTGTGCAGGCGATCGTCCTTTCAGGATCACGAATAACAAGCAAGATTAGCTTCACGCACCCTTCTTGGCAAGTGAAAACACTGTTTTTGGCCAGCATTAGGCGGTTGGCCGTTGGGCAAGGGAACGCGGGCGCGACCGAAATTTCATGCAATACTTTAACGTTTAGAGCTATTATCTTGTAATTTATTTATAATTATGATATAGACAACCCGGAAACTGAGCGTCGGCTACCAGGCCTCTACCTCACCCCCAAGGAGCCTTTTATGAAAACGATAATGACCATAACCGCATCCCTCCTGGCAGTGGCCACTCTATGTGGATTGGCTTTTGCCGCAGGTGTGCAGCAGCCGGCTGGGGCGCAACCCGCACAGACCCCGGCCGTGGCTCCCATTACCAGTGCGCAGAGCCCTACGGGAGCCAACGCCAATGCAGTCATCCCGCCTGCCGCGGCTGCCGCAGCTAAACCGGCGCCTTCCCCTAGTGCTCAGGTCCAGCAACCCGTGCAAGCGGCGCAGGCTACCGGGAACCCGGCGAGTGCCTCCCCGGGGCCATCCAACAAAATGGGGCCGGGATGCCCGCCGTGCCCGCCCTGCTTTGCTCAGACTCCTGCCGCCCCATCCGCCACCGAGAGTGCTGTAAAGCCCGCGGCGGTATCGACGCAACCTTCAGCCGCCCCCACCCAGGCCGCTATTCCGCCGGCAGTCGCGAAACCCGCGCCTGTTGCCGCCAATGGCGGTGCAACCGCGCAAGTCACGCCAGCAAGCACGCAGCAGCAGGCTCAATCCGAGCCGACTAAGGCCCATTGCGGACCGGGTGGCCTGGCGCAGGGCATGGACTGCGGCCCCTCGAAGTCAGCGGGCAAGGAGCAGACCATGCCGACTGTGAAGCCGGCAGCAGCCGCTGATGCTCGATCTGTAGGCGTGCAGCATGCTTCCGGCGGCAAGACCGCGACACCTGTGGCTCCGTCGACAACGGCCGGCGCACAGAGCGCAGTGGATCCCAAATCTCAGACCACATCGGCTCACGTTCCCCCGCCCGGGCAACAGGATTGCGCGTGCTGCGACCGCGAACCCGTGAAGAGCACCCAGCAGGAGAAAGCAACGTCCCCGGTAACTTCTGCACCCGCCCCAGCCTCTCCGCCCGCAGTTTCGCCGGTAACTGCTAAACCCGCGGCCAACACGACCGTCAAGCCGGCCCCGACTCCGTCTGTGAATCCCGCGCCCAGCGGACAAGCGGTTCAGGCCCAGCCGGTTAAGGGCGCCACGCCCGCGGGCCGGACGCCCGGCGCGTGGACGCAGGTCCCCGCGGCCCAAGGCGGGCCGGTCCAGGCACAGCCTCCCGCGACACAGACCCAGGCAACACCCGGTGCTAAGTAATGCTGATACGAAGGCGCGGGTTCGCAAGCCCGCGCCTTCCGCTCCATAGGCTACAATCAATTTGGCTTGAACTCTTCATTCCTGTTGCTTATAGTCATGGTGGTGGGGCACGCATCTGCGTGCCCTTACTCTTTCATTTGCAGGGGATTGCTCTCTTATCCCAATGACGCTAATATGCCGCGGCGATGAATAAGGCACGAATTCTCATAGTTGACGACCAGGAAGAAATTCTCCTCTCCCTAGGGGGAATCCTCCAGGATGAAGGTCACGAGGTCATCACGGCGCGTGACGGCCAGGAGGCGCTCCACCTGGTTCAGAGCGACTCGCCTACCGTGGTCTTCCTCGACATCTGGATTCCCGGAATTGATGGCTTGCAGACTCTCAAGGCCATCAAGCGCCTGGATCCACAATGTTCCGTGATCATGATGAGCGGTCACGGAACCATCGAGACGGCTGTCAAGGCGATCAAGTTGGGAGCGGCCGATTACTTGGAGAAGCCGCTCAACCTGGAAGATGTCCTTCACTTGGTCCAGAAGGCGTTGGACAGTCGGGTGCCGGCTCATAAAGAAGGCGCCACAGCGGGCCTGGCTGCGAACACTTTGATTGGATCTTCCGAAAAGGCCCAGCGGCTGAGACGGGCCCTTGAAAACGCCTCGCGCGAAAATGGCTCGGTCTGGCTAGCGGGTGAAAAGGGAACCGGCAAGGAGTTCGCTGCCAGACTGATTCATAATTTGCAGGGCAGGGATCGGGAAAACTTACTCAAGGTCCGTTGTTCGGACCTCACCGACGAGAACTTTGACGAGATCATGCTTGGCAAAGGCGCAGACCCTCAGCAACAGCGCCCGGGCAAGCTCGGCCAGGCTCACGGCGGAACACTCTTACTGATTGGGATCGACAGACTGGCTGAATCTCTTCGGCCCACTCTGGCCCAAGCTCTGACAGAGATGTTGGCCCAGGACCGGTCCACGAACAATCTGACCGGCTTCAGCACTCGGATCTTTGTCACCGCGCCGGCTGATCCTCAGACATTGGCGCGGAGCGACGGGTTCTCACCGGAGCTGGCCGAGCTCTTGGCCGACCGCGTAATTCGACTTCCCTCTCTTTCGGAGCGACCGGAAGATATCCCGCTCTACGTAATGCACTTTCTCGCTGAAGCGGCCGAAGAATTCGACAGAGACATCCAAGCCATGGATGAAGACGCCATCAACCGGCTTCTCTCATATTCGTGGCCCGGCAATGTGAAGGAGCTCAAAATCCTTATCGAGCATATGGTCATGACCGCGCCCGGTCCGGCCATCACCGTAAGCGACCTGCTCATACCAGGGGTCCAGAGGACGCCTTCGGAAGTCCGCGAAACCGGCCTTGCTCGCGCGGACGCCTCGGATGACGCCCTGGAACCCCCCGCTCCAGGAAGCGATCTCGCCGAAACACGCGTTAGCCGCGGTAGGATTGAGCTAGGAAGAGCCGTACGGTATCAAAAGACTTTGCGGGCCAGCGCGGTAACGTATGGTCAAGGCCTGCATTCAGGCACAAAGACCGGCCTGACCTTGTCGCCCCTTCCCGTGGGGAGCGGCATTGTATTCGGGCAGATCACGTCCGCGCAGAGCGTTCCTGCGGTGCTCACCAACGTAGAATCCACGGAATTCTCCACGTCCCTTCGAGCGAACGGTTCGTCTGCACGCACCATCGAGCACCTGATGGCTGTTTTTCACGTGTACGGCCTGACGAATGTGCTGGTGAAGATCTCCGACGAAGTGCCCATCATGGACGGTTCTGCGCTGGAATATTGCAACCTGGTCGAGAGCGCGCAAATTATCAGTCAAGACGAAGTTGTGGAAGAAATCGTAATTGCCGAACCTATAGAACTTGTGTTGAACGAACATGGCTCCAAGAGCATCCGGGTAGAGCCGTGCGATTGTTTTGAGGTGGAGTATTTTCTCGACTATCCCCTACCCATCGGCAAGATGCATATGACCTACCGGTGCTCGGACCCGGAAGATTTTAAGAAGAACATCGCGCCGGCGAGAACATTCGGCTTTGTCAAAGACATGAGGATGATGGACGAGATGGGCCTGGCCGGTGGGGGCAGGCTTTCGAACGTGGTCCTGCTCGACGAAGAGAAGGTGGTCAATCCGCCGCTTCGATTCCCGGACGAATTTGTGCGTCACAAGATACTGGATATCATTGGGGACTTCTATCTCCTTGGCCGCCCGCTTCGAGGCAGGGTCATCGCCAAACAAACCGGCCATTCAGACAACGTGGCCATCCTGAAACTCATCAACGACAAGTATAAGATCCTTTAACCACGCGCCGAAAATTCAATCAAATCTGGGGAAGCCCGCGGAAGTGGATGGAGAGATGGGCCAAGGCACGATTTAGGTTGGCTTCTCGTGAAGCTTTTTCGTATCTTGATTGCAGTGGATGTGCCGCATTCCAGGAGCTGACCTGACGATACCAAAGGCACAAACCTACCAATCGCAGAGTTCCACAGACAAAACGGGAGAATGCCATGCGCAAGCGAGCGCACGAGGGCGATAAGAGTGTGAAGAACCGCAAGCCGGGCCGGCTGAAAGAGGCCAAGGTCCAGGATAAACCTTCACCTCGCCCACAGGGAAAAGAGAAGAAAGACATCATGATACGCCTCCCCCTGGGCGTCGCGGTACTGAGAGATCCGGCTCTCAACAAAGGCTCGGCCTTTACCAGAGAAGAGCGGGATGCGTTGGGCCTCAGGGGCCTTCTACCGCCACGAGTTCATACCGTTGAAGAGCAGCTCATTAGGGTTCTGGGAAACGTAAGGCGAAAAGCCACCAATCTGGAAAAGTACATCTTTCTTGCGGGCCTTCAAGACCGGAACATGACGCTGTTCTATCGCCTCCTCCTTGAAAACCTGGAAGAGCTGATGCCGATAGTGTACACGCCCACGGTCGGACAAGCTTGTCTCGAGTACAGCTATATTCTGCGGCGACCCCACGGCATTTTCATCTCGGCTAATGACAAGGGGAGAGTAATCACTCTTCTGCGCAACGCACGCATTCACGGTATCCGCATTATCGTGGTGACCGACGGCGAGCGCATTCTGGGCCTTGGAGACATCGGAGCCGACGGCATGGGCATTCCGTCGGGAAAACTTGCACTCTATACCGCTTGTGGCGGGATTGATCCATATCAGGCATTACCGGTGACCATTGATGTGGGCACGGAAAACGAAGCTCTGCTCGATGATGCGCTTTATATCGGCCTCAAACAACATCGCCTGCGAGGAGAAGCTTACGACGAGTTGATTGACGAATTCATCCGCGCCGCGCAGGAGGTCTTTCCGGGAGTTCTTATCCAATTCGAGGATTTTGCCAATCACAATGCATTTCGTCTTTTGCAGAAATATCAGAACGAAATCTGCTGCTTCAATGATGACATTCAGGGGACGGCTGCCGTGACGTTGGCCGGCATATATTCGGCCATGCACATCACCGGAGGAAAACTGAAGGACCAGAGATTCCTCCTTCTCGGCGCGGGTGAAGCCGGGCTTGGCACCGCGGACTTGACGGTTTCGGCTTTGGTGAACGAGGGGCTTTCAGAGGCGGAAGCTCGCGAACGTTGTTGGTTTGTGGATTCCAAAGGCTTGATAGTAAAGAACCGTACTGACCTGAGAGATCGTAAGCTGATCTATGCTCACGATCACGAATTTATCCCGGATTTTCTTGGTTGCGTTGAAGTGCTCAAGCCCACTGCAATCATCGGGGTTTCCGGAAAGGGCCGGATGTTCACGGAGCCGGTGCTCAGAGCTATGGCAAGGCTCAACGAGAGGCCCATTGTTTTTTCCCTCTCCAATCCCACATCCAAGACCGAATGCACCGCGGAGGAGGCATACACGTGGACCGACGGCCGCGCGATTTTTGCCAGCGGCAGCCCCTTTGATAAGGTCACGGTCCGGGGGAACACTTTCTTTCCCGCGCAAGGGAACAACGTCTATATCTTCCCTGGTGTGGGCCTGGGAGTCATCGTGTCCGGGGCACGGCTCGTCACCAACGAAATGTTCCTGGTTTCAGCTCGGACACTGGCACAGCAAGTATCCTACGCGGACCTTGCTCAAGGTCGAGTGTATCCGTCTCTACCCAAGATCAGAGAAGTCTCCGCGGCCATTGCCGTCAAAGTGGCTGAAGTCGCGTACAAAAGAGGCCTTGCGACCAGACCCGAACCTGAAGATTTGCCGGCCGCGATCAAGGCGGCAATGTACTACCCTGAGTATCAGCGTTTTGCATGACCCATGCGTTCCTGGGACCAAAGCCACTTCGATGAACTCTGCTGGCACGATGTCCATGTTCATGGCATCTCGATTCGTGCAGGCAAGCATGGATCAGGCGAATTAGTCCTCGACATCGACTACATCGTTGAATGGCTCTGCCGACCTGACGGGACCGCTCGTTTCCGAGTGGCCCCTGCCAGCCTAACCTTCCACGACGTGTACGACTTGGTCATGGATCTAGACTACGCAACGGCCCAGGCCGCGATCGTGCCTTTTTCCATCGATGGCATCCAACGTGAACCCCACGAACACTCGAACGTCGGCTTTAACTGGCGCATCCCGATCAACTGGCCGACCGGCTCAATAGCATTCACCGCAAGCGGCTTCACGCAAGTGCTGCGCTCCGAACCAATCGAAACCGAAGAAATGAGCCTTGATCCTTCCCAACGCGTCCCATAGTCATCGGGCGCTACACATAAGTTCACGCCATCGAGGCCCAGACGTTTTACAATTCTCTTAACAATCGGCCCGGACACATCCAACCAGTCAGTTATCAAGACCGTTCACGGTGTGGGCTATAGATACGAAGCGGATTAGGATCTTCCCCTCTCAATTCCCCATCGGAAACAAACGGAATCAGTCTATCCTCTCCGCTCTCATATATAAAAAGTGTCAGAAATAATGTCCGATCGCCGTTTAGGCATTGGTAGGTGCCGGCCTCCGTGCCGGCACACTCTTCTTAGAAATGTCAAGAAGCTCGGGCCGGCAGGGACGCCGGCCCCTACCGATCATCTGCAAGCGCGGGCTCTTCAAGAGGCCAGGAATTGTTTCAACCGGTATAATCGCTTGCATTGAGGCCGAATTTCCTCAGACGATATTGCAGGGTTGAGCGGGGCAGCCCCAAGACCTTGGCCGCGCCGTGCGGGCCACCCAGGACACCTCGGCATTTGATCAGTGCTCTCTCAATGTGGCCACGTTCCGCGGCCGCCAGGGTACTCACGGAAATCTCATGCTCCGGCTGAAAAGTGTTCAATATCTTGTCGATGTCTGCTTCCGTAATGCGCATACCCGGCCTCAAGATGACCAGCCGTATAGCCAGATTCTTCAGCTCTCGAACGTTCCCCGGCCAATGGTAATGAATGAGCCTCTCAAGTGCCAAGTCCGTGTACTCTGGAGCAGGTCGATTCATCTGCTTGGCCTGGAGCTCAGTCAAGCGTTCCACAAGCAAGGAGATGTCTTCGGGACGATCTTTCAATCGCGGAGTATGAATGGTGACCATGTTCAGGCGATAATAGAGGTCCCGTCGGAACGACCCCTCTCGCATAGCCTTTTCAAGATCGTGGTTGGTGGCGGAAATGACGCGGATATTGACTTTGATCGGCCTGCTCTCGCCCACGCGCTCGAACTCACGATCTTGAATCACTTGCAACAATTTCGCCTGCAAATTCGCCGGGAGATCGCCCACCTCGTCGAGAAATACCGTACCGCCGTCAGCCATCTCGAATCGGCCGATTCGCAAGGCATGAGCTCCTGTGAACGCGCCTTTGCCGTGCCCGAAAAGCTCGCTCTCGATCAGAGACGAGGTCAAGGCCGGGCAGTTGATCTTCACGAAAAGATGATTGCGGCGGGAACTCAAATTGTGGATGGTGCGTGCAAGGTAATCTTTTCCTGTGCCTGTCTCACCCGCTACAAGCACTGAAGCGTCCGTGTCCGCGACCAGTTCGATTTGGTTCATGATCTCGGCCATTGCAGGCGACGCATAGAAGAAGTGATCCTGATGATACGCATCGTCGGCATTGACCATGAGATATCGTTTCTGGCGCTCCAAATTCTCGTTGAGTCTTGCCAGTTCCACGTAGTTGAGCATGTTGTCAACCGCTATGGCCACCTGATTCGAGACGTCGGTGAGGACTTCCACGAGATCTTGGATATCCTCAGGCTTCTTCCCGAACGAGAAATGAATGGTTCCGAGTAGGCGGTTACGCACCATGAGGGGAAAGGCCATGGTCGCGGTGAGCCCCGAATCCAGCATGGAGAGCACCGAAGGCAAGTCTTCGTACCGATTGAGATCCTCTATGATAACAGGTCGTTTTGAGGTTATGACCATCTGGGCGATGGACCCTTTTGCCAAGGGCCGGCTGCCTTTAACGGAAATGCCCTCGGGCGCGATCCCGTCGGCTGCTGCAAAGTAACTGAGAGACTCGGTCCCGGAATCGTACAAATTGATGCTCAGGCGATCGTAGCGGAAATGCCTCCTGAGCTCCGTGGCCAGCGTTTGAAAGAGTTTCGCTCGAGAGGTTTGCGTAATAATGGCATTATTGATTGAGAGAAGAATCCGGTACCTTGTTTCGAGATTCCAGTGCATATCGGCCTCGTCGTGGGTTGCCATTGTATTCGCGTCCGAGCTCTTGCGCCCACAGTTGGGCATAAGAGGGCTTTGAGGGACGCAGTGTTCGAGAGCTTGCTTAGGCCCTTCTTGCGGTATTATGGGTTAGCATAGCAGAGGGAAGGAGAAAGGCAAGACCACCTTTCGGCATTTCTGCCCACTATTCGGCAGAGGCTCGGTTTTCACGGTTACGGAAGAAATGAACATCGTCAGTTATCCCGGCATGTTACAATAAACCGCTCTTCGGGCACGATCTTTGCCTGTTTCTCCAAGCATTCGCTGTGGGATACGAACAAGTAGGGAGGTGTACCATGAGAATGAGGGCTCTGCTTTTGGCGTGCTGGTTTGTTCTTTGCGCTGCCACGCTGGCCTTGGCAGGAACAGTAGACACCCCTGATGGAGCGATTATCTATTACGAAACCAAAGGACAGGGGCCTGCCATACTCTTTGTGCACGGCTGGACCATGACCGGCAAATTCTGGCAGAAGCAGGTCGAAAAGCTGGCAAAAGACCATCAAGTAGTAGTCATGGATCTGCGTGGGCATGGTAACAGCAGTAAGATCCTGTCCGGACATCTGATTTCTCAATATGCTAAGGATGTTCGCTCTGTCATTGACGCGCTGAAGCTCAAAGATGTCGCTCTTGTGGGATGGTCTCTCGGCGGGCCGGTAGTCCTGGAATACTGGAAGCAATTTGGCTCGGACAAAGTGAAGGCACTGGGGCTCGTGGACATGACGCCGTTCCCGTTCTCGCCTGCGGAATGGAATGCGCAAGGACTCAAGAATTACAATTATGACAGGATGAATGGTTTGTTCATCGGTCTTAACGAAAAAAGACGAGAAGTGGCGACCGGGTTCATAAACAACATGTTCAAGAACGCACAGGCCCCCAAAGAAGACCTGGAATGGATGCTAACCGAACATCTCAAGACCCCTGTTTCGGTTGCGACGGCCATCTACAGCGACTACCTGATGCGTGACTATACTGACGTGCTCAAAACCATCACCGTCCCGACAATCGTTTTTGCGGCGGACTCCAACATCTTTAAGAAGGGCATTGCGATGGGGAAATTTATCGCATCCCAGGTGCCCAAAGGAACTCTTGCGGCTTCTGAAAAGGGAGGGCACGTGCTGTTCTACGAAGATGCGGAGTGGTTTAATAACGAGCTGGATGCGTTTCTGAAGAAATCACAGAAATGATCAACGGATTGTGAGCAGGTGGCCGAGGGGCCCGCTTGCTCCAATTCTGTCGTCGTGGGGAGCCGTCGATTCACGGCTCCTGACTATACAGTCACTCCTTGAAATCGACCCGATGTCACCCTCCCCTGTCCCCTCCCATCAAGGGAGGGGGAACTCATTCCCCTCCCCTGGCGGGAGGGGTGTAGGGGAGGGGGAAGGCTGGGCGTGGACAAAGGGCTCGGATTCAAGGCGCGGCAGTATAGCCGCTTCAGGACTGCGCCACCGACCAGAGCGCGCCGGCGGCGATTTCTCTGACCGCACCTTCGGATGCGGTATCTTAGCATTCAGTTTTAAGCGGCGGCGCGCGCCGAAACCGGGAACTCTCGTGATTCGTTAGAGTTCTTTTGCCATGGCGGTTGGCTAGAAACTATGGATGTGGTTCTGAAATACGGTCAGGGAGAGTACCGGCTGCGGATTCCCGAGAAAGCGGACGTGGAAATCCTTCAGCCGGCCACGATGCCGCCAGTGGAAAATGTGGCAGCTGCGCTGGAGCGCGCTCTGGCTAAGCCTCTCGACCGTCCTTCATTCGACCAGATGGTTCGGGAGATTGCCCCGAAGACCGTTGCTATCGCGGTTCCTGACGAGACTCGGCCTGCGCCACTCAGTGCGATCTTGCCTGTGCTCCTGAGAGCGCTACAAAGATCTGCTCCGGGTCTGGATTCTTCCGCAGTGACCGTCGTGGTGGGAGGCGGCTTGCACCCGCCCTTGGAGGACCAGGCTCTCTGGCGGGTTATCCCTGCCGAAATAGGGTTACGATGCAAGGTAGTGGCTCATGATGCCCGCAGAGCGCGAATGGTTGATTTCGGTCTCACCAACCGAGGCACACCGCTGCGTATTAACGCTCGTTTTGCCGAAGCGGATCTGCGAATCGTCATCGGGCAGATCGACCCTCACCAGTTTGTCGGATTCACCGGAGGTTCCAAGGGCGCTGTGATCGGTCTTGCCGCGGCGCAAACCATTGAACACAACCACGGGCTCATGTTCGATCCCAACGCTCAGGTCGGCAAACTGACGGGCAATCCGGTTCGGGAGGACATGAATGAAGCAGGCCGCATGGTCGGCATCCACCTTGCCATTGATGTGGTCCTGGATTCCGACAAACGACCCGTGAGCGTTCTGGCCGGCGATCCCGACGCCGTACTCGCAGAGGGAGCCGACGTCTGCCGCTCTGTCTACGGAGTAAGAATCTCGAAAAGATTCGATGTCGTTGTGGCGTCTTGCGGAGGGCACCCCAAAGACATCTGTCTCTATCAAGCGCAGAAAGGCCTGAATCTAGCCTCCCAAGCCCTCAAGCCAGGCGGCAAGATACTCCTGCTTGCTGCTTGTCCGCAAGGAGTAGGTGACGACGTGTACTACGATTACGTGGGCCGATTCCGGACGCCGCAGGAGGTTCTTGAAGACTTCCGACGACTTGGATTCAAGATGGGCGCACATAAGGCTTATCTGTTCGGCCGTACCCTGGACAGCTTCGACGTGGCGATCGCATCGGAACTGGAAGGCGAAATCCTGAATCGGTGCCTCTTGCGTTCTGTCGAGCCGGAAGCGCAGGTCCGTCAATGGATCGAAGAGTTTGAGGGAACACCGCGGGTGGCGGTCATCCCTAATTCCAACACTACATTTTTCATCGTGGAACCGACATAGTTCGAGCTCCCGATGACCAGCCGGGAGCTCTTCCCAGCACAGCATCCGGAAAGGAGAGACCATGATACAGTTTCTGGTTCACGAAAAATCAGACAATGTGGGCGTGGCCACGGTTGACATCAAGGCGGGGGAGACCGCGAAAGGGTTGTTTATGGACACCCAGGCGCAGATGGACATGAAGGCCTTGAATGATATTCCGCTCGGCCACAAGATCGCTCTCGTCGATTTCAAGGTCGGGGACACGGTCATCAAGTACGGGCATGACATCGGGCGAATTGTTGCGGACACCGCGGCCGGGGCCCATGTGCACATTCACAACCTGAAGACAAAGAGGTGGTAGCAATGAATATACCTAAGTTTACCGGTTATCGCCGTGAAAACGGAAGGGTCGGTGTTCGGAATCACGTGGTTATTTTGCCTTTGGACGACTTGTCCAATGCCGCGTGTGAGGCGGTTGCCAACAACATAAAAGGAACGATGGCCCTTCCTCACGCCTACGGGCGTCTGCAATTCGGCGAAGACCTGGAGCTGTTCTTCCGAACTATCATCGGGACGGGCGCAAATCCCAATGTAGCCGCGGTGGTGGTCATCGGCATCGAGCCGGAATGGACCGAACGGATCGTCAGCGGTATCGCGGAAACCGGGAAGCCCGTGAAGGGCTTCTCCATCGAGCGCAGCGGGGACATCAATGCAGTCGCTGCCGCTTCTCGCCAGGCTCTGGAATATGTGCAGTGGGCAACCGAGCTCCCCAGGACTGAATGCACAATGGACAAACTGTACGTATCGGTTAAGTGTGGCGAATCCGATACCACGTCCGGCCTGGCATCCAACCCCACGGTGGGGAACGCAATTGATAAATTGGTGGAAATGGGCGCTACCACCTGTTTTGGAGAGACCTCCGAAATCACCGGCGCGGAGGTGGTATGCAAGGAGCGAGCAGCCACTCCGGAAATCGGTGAAGAGTTCATGCGCGTCTGGAATGCGTACAACGACATCATCGTGAAGTTCAAGACCGACGATCTTTCCGGTTCTCAGCCCACGAAAGGCAATATACGAGGCGGATTGACCACGATCGAGGAAAAAGCCTATGGGAATCTCCAAAAGATCGGTAAGAAGTCTCGATACGTGGGAGTGCTCAAACCGGCCGAGGCCCCCAAAGGCAAAGGATTGTGGTACATGGATACCTCTTCCGCGGCTGCCGAGGCGGTAACCTTGTGGGCTGCTTCAGGAGCCGTGGTGCATCTGTTCCCCACCGGCCAAGGGAACATCATCGGCAATCCCATACTGCCGGTCATCAAGCTTTCGGCCAATCCCCTGACTTGTCGTACAATGAGCGAGCATATCGACCTGGACGTGTCCGCCATACTCAGGGGTGAGATGACTCTCGATCAGGCCGGCGATAAGCTCCTTGAGATGGTCGCTCGCACGGCCAATGGTCGCCTGACCGCGGCCGAAGCCTTAGGCCACCGGGAATTCGTTTTAACCAAGCTATACATCAGCGCGTAGACGCAGTAGTGCGGAGACGGAGAGCCCATGCCAAAGACACAAAGCTGGTACGATCGGATTGCAGCCCTCTTCTTCTTTGGTGTGGGCTTGTTCTTTGCCCTGTACGCTCGTCGAGTTGAAATTGGGACCTGGAACGAGCCCGGCCCCGGATTCTTGCCGTTCTGGGCAGGAGTCACGTTGTGCGTCATGGCTGTGGGCCTCTTTGTGGGCAGTGTGCGGCGGGCCGGGCCTGTACTTCCGCGGTTCTTTCCTCAAGCCGATTCCTGGAAACGGGTTGTGGCTACATTTGTCGCGATGGTCGTATACGCGCAGATTATGAATCCGCTGGGCTTCACGATTGCAACGTTTGTCTTTGTGGGCTTCCTGGTGAAGTTTATCTTCCCGCAAACCTGGACGCGGACCGTGGCTGTGGCGGTGCTTAGTGCACTGGGCGCGCGCCTTCTTTTCATTAACCTACTGAAAACCCAGCTCCCACACGGATTTTTCGGGTTTTAGGTTCGCCATGGATCTACTCAACCATATGGCTTTGGGAGCTCAGGTGGTCTTCACACCTGTAAACCTTTTGCTCTGCTTCCTTGGCGTGCTCCTGGGAACTCTGGTGGGCGTGCTTCCCGGACTTGGGCCAACCGCAGCGATTGCGTTGCTCCTGCCCAACACTTTTCACCTCTCTCCCGTGGGCGCAATCATAATGCTGGCAGGCATCTACTATGGCGCCATGTACGGAGGTTCCACCACATCCATCCTCGTCAACATTCCCGGAGAAGCCGCGTCCGTAGTTACAACTTTGGACGGTTACCAGATGGCCCTCAAAGGCCGGGCCGGGCCTGCGTTGGGAATCGCCGCGTTCGGGTCCTTCATTGCCGGGACTATCTCCGTCCTGGGACTCATGTTGGTAGCGCCGCCGCTGGCACAGTTTGCGTTGGCATTCGGCCCTCCTGAATACTTCAGCTTGATGCTGATGGGTATCCTCATCCTGATCTATTTGGCCTCGGGTTCTATTCTTAAGGCGCTCATGATGGCAGTGCTGGGGTTGCTGATCAGCACCATCGGCATGGATTCCATTTCCGGAACGCAGCGCCTGACCTTCGGAATGGTAGAACTCAGCGACGGTGTGGGACTGATACCCGTGATTATGGGATTATTCGGGGTAGCCGAAGTCATTTCGAACGTCGAACAAGCGATCAAGCAGGAGATTGTCACTTCAAAGGTCCGTGATCTGCTCCCTTCCCTGCGGGATTGGAAAGATTCCTTCTTGCCGATCGTTCGTGGGAGCTTCCTAGGATTCTTCATAGGGGTCCTCCCCGGGCCTGCACCCGTGATTTCCGCCTTTAGCTCCTATGCCTTGGAAAAGAAGCTGTCCAGGCACCCGGAGAAGTTCGGAACCGGCGTCATCGAGGGCGTTGCGGGACCCGAAGCCGCGAATAATTCCGCAACCGGAGGCGCTTTTATTCCGCTGTTTACACTGGGCATTCCAGCGAACTCCGTGATTGCGATCCTGTTGGGTGCGTTCATGATTCACGGTATCCAGCCCGGCCCTCTGCTCATTTCACAACATCCCCAGATCTTCTGGGGAACGGTCATCAGCATGTATGTGGGCAACATGATGCTCGTCATACTCAACCTGCCTTTGATCGGCCTCTGGGTGAAGCTGTTACGCGTCCCCTACCCTGTCCTCTTCCCACTCATTCTCGTCTTCTGCGTAGTCGGCGTGTACAGCTTGAATTACAGCTTTGTAGAAGTGGGCTTGATGATCGGGTTCGGTGTGCTGGGTTACATCGGCAGAAAATTCCGCCTGGAGATGGCCCCACTCGTGCTGGCGTTGGTGATCGGTCCTATGATGGAGCAGAACCTCCGGCTGTCCCTGGTGATCTCGCAGGGTAGCCCTTGGATATTCCTTGAACATCCTATTTCCGCGGCGTTTATTGCTCTTTCTCTGTTCCTACTCATTTCGCCCCTAATCCCTTGGATCGGCGGCAAGCGCAAGCAACTGCAAGAAAAAGTTGAAGGTGAGGAAGTCTAACCAAGAAAGGATAGAAAGATGAAAAGATTGAGACTGCTCTTCATCGTCGTCGCTCTCTTTGCTCTGGCAGCACCGGCATACAGCGCCGAGAAATTCCCCACAGGGCCCATCACCTACATCATTCCCTTTAATCCCGGAGGCCAATCGGACGTAGAGGCTCGCCTCCAACAACCGTATCTGGAAAAAGACCTGGGGGTTCCCATTGTAATCACGTATATGCCCGGCGCAGGTGGAGGCCTGGCTTGGACCAAGTTCGCGCAGGCCAAACCTGATGGCTATACCGTTTGCGGGATCAATATCCCACACATTATCCTTCAACCCCTTTCCCAAACCGATGTTGCCTTCAAGACCCAGGACCTCAAACCCGTTTGCATCTTCGAATCCACTCCCATCGGCCTGGCAGTGAAGAAGGGGTCCACGATCAAAAACGTCAAGGAATTCATAGAATTTGCCAAAGCCAATCCCGGCAAGGTTACCATTGGCATGTCCGGCAAGTTTTCAGGCCACCACATGGCCGCGCTCCAGTTCATGAAGATGACTGGAACCAAGCTCACTCTGGTGACCTTCACCGGCGCGGCCCCTCAGATAACCAACCTCCTCGGAGGTCACGTGGAAGCTATCTTTGGAAACTCCTCAGATCTGGTGACGCATCAGTCTCAGATCAAGGTCCTTGCAATCGGCGCGGAGAAGCGCATGGAGCAGCTTCCGAACGTGCCGACGTTTCAAGAAGAAGGGTTGAAATTCCTTCCCCGCATCGACCGAGGCTTAGCCGTGCCGAAAGACACACCCGCGGAAATCACGGCTAGGCTGGAAAAGGCTTTGCTGGATACGGTTAATACGGAAGGATATCGTTCCAAAATCGTCGCGGCAGGCTTTGTGCCGATGGGCTTAAATAGCGAACAGTCAAAAAAGTACATCGCGGAACAGATTGCAGTCTGCCAGCAACTGCTCAAGGACCACGATCTTCTCTTGAAGAAGTAGAAGCTCCCCTGCGGTGAATCACGACGCTGGGGTAGGACAAAGTTGGCCGGTTTCTACAATTGTTTGGAAGAGACCGCACTACCCATCTTTCAAGTCCTTACCGAAGTTGTCGGCATAAGGCAACGCTGTTCGGGTCTACGTATGGGGTGGTTTGGAGGAGAGATCATAGGCGTTAAAATATGTTCACTCTACTTGGCCTTGCAGGCCCCAGAGGGGCTATAGAAAGTAGCCCGGCGATTCATCGCCGGGTAAATCCGCCTCCAACATCCCCGATATTGAGAGTCCCAGAGGGACGACAGAAAACCAGGATAATATCGGTGGATAGGGTCTGCATTCCTGAAAAGCTCTGCCGTCCCTCTGGGACTCAGAGATGTTATTCGTTGACAGTTCACCTCACCCGGC
>JBFLZC010000003.1:142199-430264 GCA_040756375.1 Thermodesulfobacteriota bacterium | reverse complement strand
GCGAAAGCCGGAATCCAGTTTTGTCAATATGTTCTGGATCCCGGATCAAGTCCGGGATGACGGAATTGCCCTTACGCAACTATGTGAAATCACAAACGCCGAGCCCTTAAGTTAGCGCCTATGCCCCCAGACCCCTTTCAAGAAACTCTATGTTCTGCCGGCATCCCCGCTTCCTGCTGCAGGAAGCGGGGATGCCGGCAGCGCATAGAACTTCCTGCAAAGGGGCTTCAGGGAGAAATCCTTTTACAAAAGGCGCTCTCCCCGCCTTACTCGTTTTAAAATGCATTGGTATAATGGGCTAAACTACACCCTCGACCGCGCGATCCAAATGATGGGGATGAGGCGGCCAGAGACGAAATACATCTAAATAGAGACCGCGAGGCCGACGTTTCCGGGGAACGCACGACCGTTCTCAGGTGGACTCCATCGACCACTTGGGCCGTCCGCATCAATTGAGCTTGTTGCCCGAAAAGCTGTCGTAGCAGCTATAATCGTACCCGCTCCAGACGCAGACCTTATTGCCTTCCTGATACGTTCCTGGCCCCTGGTAATAGTTGGACCCGTACCAGGGATAACCGGACCCGTACAGGCCTCCGTAAAAAAGGAGCCCCGGACCGTAAAAGGAACGATAGCCTCTGTAGCCCTTCTTATGGACCAGCATCACCTCAGGCTCTACCGAGGTCGACAATAGCGAGAAAGCTGTATCCGTGTCACCGGAAGTGGGCAGAGGTGAGACGACTGTATCCATTGCCTGGTCCGAATACGCAGGAACAGACACGAACAGCCCCACGGCAAAAGCGCTCATTGCGATTACTGACAAGGCTATTGCAGTTCTCATCAGCTTTACCTCTTGAAATGAAAATCAAAGAACTTACCGTTTCAAGGCATACCTGCCTTTTCTATTCCGATGCGACAGAGTCGTTTTGGATTCGGACGAGATGAAAATAACGGGATGTCAGGCCATTAGCTCGCGACGACAGGCTTTGGGAAGAAAGGGAAAAGCCCACTTTCCGACTTGACCATTTCGGGTATGTGGTCTATCAATATGAATGGGAGGACCTACAACATGATTAAGACGGTTGATTCAAAAGGTCGAATCACCCTCGGACAACGCTTTGCCAACAAGCCGGTTATCATTGAAGACCTGAGCGACACCGAGGTGAAGATCTCGCTCGCCCGCGTGATCCCCGAACGGGAAATGTGGCTCTGGCAAAACCCCGAAGCCAGAGAACTTGTCTTTCGAGGCATTGAACAAGCAAAAGCCAGGCAGTTCGCGGAAAACCCACCGGATATTGAAGCGGATGCGGAATGGGCAGACAAGTTTGAGGGTTGACGATGACGTTCAAGCTCGTCTGGACCCCAGCCGCGCTAGAGACCTATGAGAAGCTTAGCTTCGACGCTAGAGCCGCGTTAGCAGGGCGAAAACAATCCAAGATGAGAAAATCGTCAAAGGTGGAGGGACTCTTCAAGCAGGTTCGCAAGTGTATACAATTGCTTCAGCAGAATCCTAGGCCCCCGGGCTTGCAGACGCGCGAATTCGAGTCCATGCCCAACCCGTACGCAAAGGATCAAAAGGTCTTTGTGGCATACGCGCAGCAAGAAACGCCCGGAGCATATCGCGTTTTCTGGTGCTACGGCCCCGGAAAAGGCGAAATAACCATAATCGCCATAACCCCGCATCCCTAAATCAAGTTCGTGCAAGCATTTTTTACTCGACCTTCGCCAAGCTGCCCCTTCACCCATGAAGAGACTGGTGCTGTGTTTTCTCTTGTCCCTCCCTTCGATGCGCACGCCCAGACAGCATGAGTCCTACCAGTGCGCGGTCAAACAATGAATAGCCCTCTAAACCGTACACGGACCTGCCAAAGCGCAGGTCCGTGGCACCCGCAAGTCCATATTGAATGAGTTTTGGGTGCCACTGACCTGGTGCCCAGGTCAGTGCAGCCTTTGGCCCAACGCCATCTTCACCATTTGAAAGGGAATTGGCGTCAAGCGCCGACTTGAGCCCATTTTGGCTTTAGGTTCAACCTCTGGTGTCTCGGGTGGGACGGCATCGTTCTCTCCTTCGCGTCAGAAATCTACCTGACACAATCTGATAAACCACTGGGGTTCGATCTGGCGATAGGCGCAGTCCATAGATCCGAGGTCCGGGGGATATTGGCTCAGGGTTGGAAATAGCCATTTTCCACCATCCGGCGCCAGCTTGAGCAAGCCATTTTCAACTTTAGGAGCAAAGGGCGTGTAATAGTAACTCTTGGAAACTTTTGAAAAATATCTGTTCAATCTTATGACCGGCGGATGGATATACCTCACGAAAAGGCCCGTAAATTTGCGAGCCTGCGGATCACCCTCATCAATTCGTCTGATCAGTTTCGATCGCTCAATCTCCTTTCGGGCATCGTACGAATATGGATCGGGCGGCACCCATATCGAGCTGTCTCTGACGACATATGCCACATTAATGCGCGCCATAATGGCTCTCGCTTCAGTTGTCGGAACCCAAAATCCCCCTTCGCCTGGTGGCGAAGGATCTTCGCGGTAGATCTGGACCAATCGTTCGAAATCCGCCCTATTCCTCCTGAAGTGTCGGATCATATATTCGTCGGTGGGCAGAAACCTCAAAAAAGGCGCGCCTTCCTCATACATCGCCGATACACTGCATAGCACTTTCCCGAAAAACCCTTCTTCATCTGTACACTTCCCATAGTCCGAGAATCCGGTGAACCAAACGAGCAGTCCGAAAATCGCAATCATTACGAGAAGAATTACCAGGGCGAAGGCACGCAGAACCGAGCCCCAGAGCCGTTTACGTCCTCTCGCCGCAGTTTGAGGCGTCATCACTCGGTCTCCCTGGCATGAACACTCTGTGTACAAGGATTCGGCAACCGGAGAGTTGCCGCGGGAGCTATTTATGGCGAGTCTCGCTTCGACGGAGCAGTCGAGGCGCTACTATCTGCTATAACTCTTTGTGGCGATCGATGTTCTTGAAGTATTCGTCCTGGCTCAGGGAGAGGAGGTCTTCCAGGAGGCCGGTTTCTCCGGTAATTGCCTCGATTTCTCCCGCGAAGAACTGCCGGAGGATCCTGTTTCTCGTGGGGCTTCTCTTGTCTTTGTTTTTGTAAAAGGCTTTCAGGTAGATGTGCATGCGAGCGTAGCAGTTCTCGAGTTGGTGGAGGTCTTCCAGGATCATCTGTTCATACATCTCGGACCGTGAGAGATGGGGATTGGCTTCCAATTGTTCTCGTTTTTGCTTGATCCGTTCCCTTCTGGTCACGATATGTTCAACGTATTGATTGATTTCGCTGAAGGTGTCCTCGTCCGCAATGACACTGAGTATGTTGTCCTCGGATGCTCGACGGCCGTCCTTTGTCTGGCCTGCACCGGCCGCGCGTCTGATAAGGTTCTCCTCTTCCCACGGATCCAGGTCTTCCGAAGGCTTTGCCAAGAGCAGTCTTTCCAATTTCGCCTTAAGCTCGTCCCGTATGAGATCGGGCGCGCGATCCATCATTCTTTGGAGTTGATTGCCATAAAGCGTGGTGAGGATACGATAGCCCGTGTCCAGTGATGAGCTGAGCATGGAAAAGATCGCGATGGTGCGGCGATCTTCAAGGGATATGAGTTGCAGCAGGATTTCATGGACGCTGGGAGCGAGGAAGAATTTGAATTTTGCGCCATCTTCAAGGGTCTTCCAGACAAAGCAGCGGAAGTTTCCTTCCAAGCCTTGCGCCTGGGGTTCAAACTGAAACGCTGTGCCCATGCGGCCTGGGGCCCTGAGCACCTTTTCCGCGAACGGTTGAGTAAGGGCAGTCTTTTGGAGCGTGAAGAGTTCGGGAAGGCGCTGATTGCGAAGAGCATTGTCCGTAAAAGACTTGATCCGTGCCTGCGCGTCCTGAATGATGGAGGCGTACTTCTCGTCAATGGTCAGATCGGGAATGATCTGAATCGCCAGGCTGGCGGTATCCAGCGGGCTGATGCCGAGTCCGTGCACAGTAGTTGAAGGGCCTTTCATGTTCCCGGATCTTTGGTCGGATCGCGTCTGAGAAACTCGTCGATTCGGATGACTTTTTCCCCCTGGGTGGAGGAAGATCTCGGTCGCTCTTTACTCTCTATGGATTCCACAAACTCTCGTAGGCTGGGGTCCTTGGCCAGGGCTTCACTTATCTTTCTGTCCAATTCGATCGATTTTTGCAACAAGCCTTCGACAGGACACTGGGTCCCGATGGCTGAGTTCAGGACTGTGACAATTCTCGCAACCAGTCGAGGGTTGCGCTGTAGGTAGGCCGGTGAATGACCCCAGAAGCTTACTGCGTCCATATCATTGTTTCGGCATGTGTGCAGCAGAAACGAGTGTATGCTCACCGGTCCGTAGTACTCGGACATCCGGAGTGCGGGGTCCATAGCGAGCGCATCTGCGACAACAGAGTGCGACGTTCCCACGATCGATATCTGGGGCGGAGTTGTATGGGAAATCGTATCCTGAACTCCGCCGATGGTGAAAACCTTCTTCACTGCCAGACGTCCCAGCAGATCAAGGATGACCCGGCAATAGAGCTGCCAATTCAGTTGGGGCTCTTTTCCCAGCACCAGGATCAGATCATGCTCGCCCGAAGGATTCTGCCAGTATCGGAACTGCGTGATCGGGGATTCCAGGTCAAGAATGATCCCCTCCTGAATCCGACCCACCGGTCGATCCAGCGTGTAATGCATGAAGGGCTCATTCTTGAGCGTGGCGAACACCTCGGGATGGAGCACGTCCATAAGGTATTCAAGCGTATCGCTTGCCACACTCCCCGCGTCGGACCAGCCGTGGAACCCGAGAACCAGGTACGGACTCCTCAACTCCGGCACGAGGTCCCAATCAAGCGGCATGACTGCTGAGTTCCGATTCACCGACCGACCCGCGATTTAGACATCCATGAAGCATTCTATTCCGCTTGGGTCATCGAGATCAAGAAAGAGCGCGCCACTAAATGTTGAGTGGCTTCCTCTCAGCCATATTCGACCAGATCCAAGGTTACGTACTGATAACCAAGCTGCGTCAAGCCCTGCACAACTCTGGAACGCACGTCTTTGTTCCCTAAGAGAAGTTCCATGCCTTCCCGATTCGTAGCAATCCGGGTAAGTGGGTGGTGATCTCTCAGGCGAAAGACCGTCAGCCCGCACTCCCTCAAAAATGCTTCGCCGTGGCGCACCCTTTCCAGTGCCGCGGGTGTGATGGGATAACCGGTCGGTATCCGTGTCGCAAGGCATGATTGAGAGATCTTGTGGGCAAGAGCCGGGAAACCCGCGGCATGAAGCAGTTCCTTAACCTCAACTTTTGCCACGCCTGCTTCGGCCAGCGGGGTGCGGACGCCTAGTTCCTCAATGGCCTTCATCCCAGGCCGCTCCTCAGGCTTGTCATCCGCCTGAGTCCCGTCAAAGACCACAGAAATGCCGAGTTCCTGACCCAGACCTCGCATCATTTCATACCGAATACGTTTGCAGATGTAACATCGCTCCTCGGGATTGGCCAGGAACGCCGGATCCTGGCATTCCCCGGTAGGCACGACCACGTGTTTGACCTTTAAGGATTCCGCGAACGCTTTGGCAGCATCCAGCTCTTCAGGAAAGGACGTGGGCGAGGTCGCTGTGACCGCGATAACCCGTTCGGGCCCCAGGGCCTGAACGCTCTCCCAGAGGACAAGGCTCGAATCCATGCCTCCTGAAAAGCCGACCAGAACTCCATTTGTTTGAGCAGCCTCTCGAATAATTTCGAGGATTCTGTTCTCTTTTGCCTGAAGATCACTGACGTAACTCGCTGCTGTCTTCACGACATCACCTTCTTTCCTCCTCAGGTGCAGAAGCGGGCGCAAGTGCCGCCGCGTTTTACGATATCCAACCGCCTCCCACAACACGTTCGCCGGAGTAGAGCACTGCGGCCTGCCCAGGCGCAACACCGGATTGAGGCGCGTCCAGCTGCAATTCCAGACTGTCATCTTTGTACCCGACCACTTCGCAGGGAACACTCGGCGAAGTAGACCGCACTTTCACCTCAAAGCGTGATCCGCTCGGCGGCTTGGGAGAAACCAGGAAGTTAGCCTCGGATATCATTACGTTACGCACGTAGGTCTCCTCCTTGGAACCCACGTACACCGTGTTGTCCGATGGATCGATCCGCACCACATAGAGAGCGCGCGGAGCTGAAATGCCCAATCCACGCCGCTGTCCAACGGTGAAACGAGCAACTCCCTCGTGTCGGCCCACGACTTTGCCGTTGAGATCTTTAATGAAACCGGGACGAGCCTCGACGCCGTGCGCCGTGAGAAACGCGCGGTAATCGTCTCCGGGGATAAAGCAAAGTTCCTGAGATTCTTCGGTATCCACAACCGAGATGCGCTGATTCCGAAGCAGCTCGCGAACCTTAGCCTTTGTCGTGGCGCCCACCGGGAAGATCACTCGGGCCAGCATCTCCCTGGTCAACATAAAGAGAAAGTAGGACTGGTCTTTCCGCTTATCTGCGCTTTTCAAGAGCTGAGGCTCTTCGGGAGTGCCTCCTATGCGAGCATAGTGCCCGGTGGCAAGTTTCTCGCAACTGAGCGCGGCCGCGGCTTCCCATAGCGCAGTCATCTTGATGAATCGGTTACAGAGCGGACAGGGTGACGGGGTCCGGCCCGCGCGGTACTCGTTCACGAACGGCTCGATGACGTGACGGTCAAACCTGTCGGACAGATCCACTTCGTGGATCGGCACCCCGATTTCGGCCGCCGCGGCCTTGGCCTTTTCCCATGAGCTCTGTGAGCCCGGGTGCAGGCGCATGTGTAAGCCCACCACTTCGTGCCCTTGCTGTTTGAGCAACCAGGCTGATGCTGTGCTGTCCATTCCGCCGCTCATCGCAGCTGCCACGTACACTGTCTTCCCTCACACGCGCTGGCTTCCTATTATATATAATACATCGCCGAACAGACGTGGTTTCAGCGCGCGCATCCTACACAAACTCAAAATTCTTCAGGACGGTTACTCGTCTTCTTCAGGCATCGGCTGGTACGGAGCAGGAGGGGCAAATCGAGGGGGAATGTATGGCCCTGCCGGCTGCTTCGGTTCCTGCGCGATGGGATAGCGGCTCTGGACGGCGGTCGAAGGTCCCACCTGCGTTGGGCCGCGGGGCCCCTGGGGAGGAGGATACTGTGTACTGCCAGGGCTTCCGGCTCCATACCACGGGCCGCGGCCAGGGGCTACCTCTCGATAATCCTGTGACGGTTGAGGCTGTGGAGGGCGGACTGGGCCCATCTGGGGCGGTTGAGTCGGTGTGGCATGCGGCTGTACGGGTCCTGTGGGACCCTGGGTCCGTGGGTACACTTGCTGCACTGGAACTTGAGGCGGCGCAGGAGCGCCAGGAGCCCTCTCGACTTCGCCGGGGGTGGGATCTTGGAATATCGGTCTGTGGTACAACCGTAGGGTTTCCGGCGGATCGAGGGGTGACAGGACCAGGGTGCGTCCGAGAAATGGTTTATAGATCGGCTCTCTGACGTCCGAGGGACCGGAACCGCCCCTGTAGGTTGTCATCTCCGCGAAAACGATGTCCGGAGGGACTGGGAACTGCCGTTCAGGCTTTCCCTCCAACGCTTCCTTCATGAAATAAGCCCAGATGGGCAGCGCCGATCGTGCGCCTTCTTCGCGGCGACCCAATGGACGTTTCTCGTCAAAACCGACCCATACTCCCGCTGTAAGTTCGGGATTAAAGCCGACAAACCATGCGTCCGCGGCCTTATTGGTCGTGCCGGTCTTTCCGGCCACGTCCCTTCGCTTCAGATACTGGCCCATGCGAGAACCGGTCCCGGACCGGACACCTCCCATGAGAAGATCCGTCATAATATAGGCTGTTTGTGGCGAAAGCGCTGCGGTGACAGTCCGAGCCTTATCCGCCTCGCGTGAATCATGACCCCTGGTAGGACCTGCCGGAGCTTTCTCGGGTTTTGCCACGGGCTGCGGCCGAGCCGGTTCATCGAATTCGACTGAAGGAGCTTCTTCTTCCGCGGGTTCTTCTTCGTCGTCTTCTATTTCCTCTTCGTTCACGTCCGTTGGTCTCGGATAGTTGGGGTCTGGCTGGACCTCTTTCAGCTCCTCTCTGGGAGTTGGATGGGGGATCTGGTCTTCGTCCAGGACCGGGATTTTGGTGTTGTCTTCCAGCACGTTGCCGAACCGATCTTCTACACGCTTGATCAGAGTGGGTTGGACGTGTATCCCCCCGTTGGGGAAAACAGTGTAAGCGGACGTCAGTTCCAGCAATGTCAGCTCGGAAGTCCCCAAGCTCAGCGCGAGGTTTCGGCCGAGCCGCGACGCGACGCCCATCTTCCTCGCAGTCTCAATAATCGGATCAAGACCCACGTCCATAGCAATCTTGATGGTGCAGATATTCCGGGAAAGCTCCAGCGCTCTGCGGAGGCTCAACGGCCCCATCACGTTTCCGCCTGCATTCTTGGGTACCCACAGTCGATCTTCACGACCGAGATCGACCTCAATCTCTTCATCCACAATGATGGTGGCAGGGCTATAGCTCTTTTGCTCTATGGCAGTGGCGTAAATGAACGGCTTGAAAGCGCTCCCCGGTTGACGTTTGGCCTGAATGGCACGGTGGAACTTGAACCTTTCCTCGGACGTCCCACCGACCAGGGCTCGCACATATCCTGTTCTGTTCTCGACCACTACCATCGCAGACTGCACGATCGGATCGTCGTCCGGGGTGAAGTAGGGGACTTCGTCTTTGAAACCTTCGAAACGCACCGCCAGCACGTGCCCGACCTTGAAGTCGTCCGTCTTGCCTTCCAGCCAGGCCTTTCCCGCCAGTTTCTTGCTCAACGCGATATCAAGAACAGTCTCGCTCTTCGAGGCTGTTACTCGCGTCACCACGCCTTGATAAATTTTGCCTTCTTTGAGTTTTGGGGTGCTCCGCTCCTCAAGAAGTCCGGGAATTTGGCCCCGATCTACAGTTCGGATAATCGCAAAGTGCTTGTGCCGGCCCTTAATCTCGGCCACTCCCCTTCGCGCGGCTTCGACCGCGTATTTCTGGTAATCCACACGACACGCGGTAAAGACCTTCAACCCTTCATTGTACAGTTTGTCCTCACCGTACTTGGCCACGATGTATCGACGGACGGCCTCTGCGTAGTCCGGAACAATATCGAACGGTCGCGGGACCTCCTTCCTGAACTGCAAAGCTTGGGACGTAGCTTGGTCGAATTCTTCTTGCGTGATGAACCCGTACTTGAGCATGTTGGCCAAAACCATCTTTTGCTTGAGGTAAGCCAACTTTTCGCTCTTGAAGGGATTGTAACGGGAGGGGGAAGAGACCAGCCCCGCAAGGAGTGCGCCTTCCGCTAACGTAAGGTGCTCCACCGGCTTGTCAAAGTAATTCCGTGCCGCAGCTTCTACCCCGTAACATCCCTCCCCGAGGTAGATCTCGTTGAGATAGATGTACAGTATCTTCTCCTTGCCCCACATCTGTTCCAAACGCCGAGCAAGGATCATCTCCTTGATTTTGCGGGAGATCCGCTTTTCCCTGGTGAGTAAGAAATTCCTCGTGACCTGCATGCTGATGGTGCTGCCACCTTCAGTGATTCGGCCTGCCTGGATATTTCTCCACATAGCCCTGGCAAGCCCGAGCCAGTCGACTCCCGAATGCTCGTAGAACCTTGCGTCTTCCACGCCGACAAACGCTTTTACAACGTGCGGCGGAATCTGCTGCAGCTCCACAACGAAGCGTTTTTGCTTATAGAAGATGCCGATGACTGTGCCGTCTTCCGCGAAAAAGGTGGAGACGGTTCGAGGCTGGTAGTTTGCGAGCTCCGGGATTTCAGGGAGCTTGTGGGAATAGACCAGGTACGTTCCGAGAACACCACCTGCCACAAAGAAGGGAATCATCAGCACAAAAGCCAGAGGAATCACGAAGAGAAGATTCCACAGTGTCTTCGGCAAAACTGATCTCAGAGGGTTGCTCATCTAAGCCATTCTCTGCTTATGGCCGAATCACCATGAGGTCCTCGGCACGCACAATTTCCCCGGAAAACGTTTTCGCAGCTTGCGCGACCACATCCACCTCTTCGCATGGAGGATAAAAATGTGTCAGCACCAGCTTCTTGACACCGGCTCGCGCCGCGATTCGGCCTGCCTCGGAAGGAACAAGATGTCCCGGGATCTTCTGTCCGTCGGGGAGAGAGCACTCACAGATCAGAATATCCGATTCAGCTGCAAGCTCTACCAGTACCTCGGACACGTCCGTATCACCCGAAACGGTTACGGAAGCCCCGTCCGCATCGATCCGATAATGGAGCGACGCTCCTGTATGAACCGAAGGGGCAGAATAAATATCAACGCGCCCAATTCGTAAACTGTCAAGCTTCCGGGAGCTCATCTCTCTCTTTATCAGTCGATTTCCGCGAGGGACAATCCACTCGTTGTACACTGCGACCAAGCCGCTGAAATATTGTTCCAGGCCATCAGGTCCGATGAGCTCGAAGGGATCTTCACGCACCGGCCCGAACGCATAGTTGGATGCAAAGAGAAACGGCGCAATGTCCGAAACGTGGTCCGGGTGGAAGTGGGTCACCAGAATCACGTCTACAAGCCTGGTGTCGATTCCCGCTTCCAACATGCGACGTATTGTTCCCGGGCCCATATCCACTACGATCAACAGGTCTGCCGCGCGAACGGCAATGCCCGAGGCATTACGTTCCAGCATAGGCGTCGCGGTTCCAGTTCCAAGTATAGTGACTTCCATCCATGCTCCCACAAAGTGTGGTTAGCATCTCGTGCTCTGAAACTCAATGATAAGTTGCATTTGAAGGGCGCACTATAACAACTTCCGTAGTGGACAAAACATGACGAATCACGAAGGTGTTCGGCTTCGATTGGCGCTCCGTGGTTTCGCCTCGGAGAGAGGCATCAAGAGCGCATCGTTGCGCAATAATTTGGAGGGGAGACTCATCTCCCCTCCAAACCACCCCATACGTGGACCCGAACAAGGATACCTCATGCTGACAACTGGTGTGGAGACTATGCCGCAAGTTCGTGGCCTCCTGGGGATGCGCACGAGGGCTTATTCTGGTATACTTGTTTTCCGGAGACCGCCCCACATTAAAAATCATACGTGATTTAAGGAACATCTATTGAACGATATGGCGCTTCTCGTTGCATCCGTGGCACTCATGTGGTCTGTGGTTTTTTGGGCGCTCAGGATCAGGGATGCGGTCCAAAATTACTGGAGGGTCCCGGTCATCGATCCGCATGAGACGGTTACGCTGCCTGAGAGCGCTCCGCTCATCTCTGTGATCGTTCCCGCGCACAATGAACAGGGGCACATAAGGGAGTGCCTCGAATCTGTGCTGGCTCAGGATTATCCATGTTTCGAGCTTATCCTGGTGGACGACAGATCCGTAGACCGCACCGCGGCCATAGCAAGAGAGCTGTGTAAGGACCGAGACAAGTTCAAGATCATATCTCTCAAAGAAAGGCGTGAGGGCTGGACCGGGAAGTGCAATGCCCTGGATGTGGGAGTACGTCATGCCACGGGATCGTGGCTCGCATTCCTCGACGCAGACAGCCGCCTGAACCCTTCGGCTCTCAGGCAGTGCTACCATGCGGCCGTGGCCTCTTCTGCAAGCATGGTAACGCTCAGTCCTCGATTTGTCCTGAAAGGTTTCTGGGAGAAAGCCCTCCAGCCCGTCTTTGCCGGCATGTCCTGCATCCTTTATCCCTTGTACAAGGTGAATGACCCCACGAGTCCGGTCGCGTCCGCGAACGGCATGTTCTATCTGATCCATAGAGACGCGTACGACAAGATCGGCGGCCATCAAGACGTGAGAGACCTGGCAGTAGAAGACATTGGCATAGGTAAGCGGGTCAAAGCTGCGGGCCTCGGGCTGCTCTTCGCAAACGGAAGGGACGTCTTGCAGACCAGGATGTATACCGGGCTTTCGGACATTCTGATGGGCTGGACCCGCATTCTGTCCGCTTCAATGAACTATGAAGTCGGCACTGTGTTGAAGCACTTGGCCGCGCATTTCCTGATCAGCCTGCCCGTGGTCGCAGTTGCGCTTTGCGTGTACGTTCCGCTTGCTTGGAAAGCATGGCCGCACACCTGGTTCATCCTGCCAGTCGTTCAATTGCTGGAAGTAGCGGTCGTATCGCATCTGTACTATTTGCAGGTTGGAGTTCCTCGCAAGTACGCGGGCCTGCTTTTTATCGGGAATTTCATGCTCGTGTGCGTGTTGGCCCTGATCGTGAAGAAGGTCTTGTGTAGAGACGCGCTCCAGTGGCGCGGCACAACGTACCGGGCAAATCGCTACATGCCCCGCAACTTGGACCCTATTCCTAGCGATTCGTGTAATAGCGGAGCCTCCCTGTGGTCCGGTGAGTCATACGCATGCACTTCCCAGGGGCGGAAATAGGCCGACACCTCTCGGGGGGGCATTCACCAAACGTCTGGCCTGCCTATCTTCTAACGCAATTGACGAATTCTATGGCGCGCTGGCTGCAATGATGGCGTCACCGCGGACTTGATCCGAGGTCCATCCCGAGTTCTGCGCGGGACTGGATTCCTGCTTCCGCAGGAATGACGGAGAAGAGGCGCCAAATAAAGAGCTTTTCGGATGTTTCGTCCTGGATCGCTGGAAAGGTTCCCGCGAGGTCGTCTTTGCGGACCCTCTATTCGTAGATCTTTTCGTCTTCCGCGAATGCTTCTTCCGCGTCGCCTTCCAGGTCACGGATTGTTGGAGTCTGTCCGAGAACTTGCCGATAGTACTCGTGCTGGATGATGAGATTCATGATTTCGCTGGTGCCGGTCCATATCATCATGAGTCTGGCATCCCGCAGGTACTTCTCAATGGGATAGACCGTGGTGTACCCGATGCCGCCCATGATTTGCATGGCATCATTAATGACTTCCCAGCACGCTTCAGTGGCATATTTTTTTGACTCGGATACCAGGCGCCGCGTGTAAGGGGTGCTGCCCAGGTTGTCGACTGCGTTCGCGGTGGCATAAGTCAGAGCACGAGCTGCATCCAGCTTGGTGATGCTGTCCGCGACCTTGAAGCTCACCCCTTCGTAATCGCGGATCTTCCTGCCAAAAGCTTTGCGTCGATCGCTGTATTTCAGCGCGATGTCGAGCGCAGCCTGAGCAATGCCGATCGAGCCGGCCGCAGAAGTCATGCGTTCCGGGATCATCATCTGGTGGAAGATATCTGCGCCGCGGTTTTCGCCCAGAATAAGGTTCTCCGCGGGCACTTTCGTGTCCCTGAACACGATGCGGCCCGCGCCGCCGCCTCTCGTGCCCATGAGGCCGTAAACGTATTTCACGTCCACGCCCATGTCTCGTTCCACAATGAATGCGCTGATGGCATCCTTCTGCGATGCATCACCGGTCCTGGCGTACACGAGAAAGATGTCCGCGCCTTCCGCGCCTACAACGAAGCGTTTCTGTCCGTTGAGGATGTAATAATTTCCGTCTCGTTTGGCCGTAGTAGTTGCTCCGAAGAAGTCTGAACCTCCTCGCGGCTCGGTGAGCGCCTCAGCACAGTACGCCTTACCTTTGAGTATCGGCTCAAGGTATTTCTTTTTCTGTTCTTCAGTCCCAAAGACGTGGATCGCTTCGCCCACGATGGTGACCAGTGAGTAGAGACAGCTCAACGACGCGCCCAGGACCGCGATTTCCTGGAGCGCGATGATCTCGTCGACCCATTGCAGGCCACGGCCCCCGTAATCACGGGAAAATCGCAATCCGAGCAAATTCTCTCTTGCCGCGTTCACGAGGTACTCTCGCGGAAAGAGCACCTTGTTTGCGTCCATGTCGAGAAGTAGTTGCCTGGGCACGCTTTTCGCGAAGTTCCTCGTTTCCTCGCGAAGCGATTTTTGTTGTTCGGTCATCAGTGTTTCAAACATTACCGGTTGTCCCCTGTATGAAGTAGTTCGCTGTACAAAGGTCTTTCAGTCTGTTCGATAGATCTGGACGTGTTCGACCACCGCATCCGGAGCAACGAGCCGCACATTCGACTCAATGCCCTGCAAGTGCTGGCGGAGCGCCTGGTCACCGACTCCGGGCACGCCGTACGTGGTGAAAAGGACGCGGCGGGTGTTCTCGGTGATTCTAGTACGACGGTCAGGTCCGTAGATGACACTGGATATGATTGCTTGCGCGTCGGAAATAATCATGTCTCCCGGCTTGGTGATCTGTTCCTCGCCGTTGAGCTTTACGTAGGTTTCATCGCCTGTGGCCACACTGAGAGTCAGAGGCGGTGCGATCGCGTCCAGGTCGTGTCCTGCGGTGAGGAGCATATTGTTCAGTTCTGCCATAAACATCGCCTCAACCAGGGCTGCCACCGCGGGGATTGATTTCCCTTTGAAGACAACGGACTCGAGCTGATGAAGCACGTGGTAACTCTTCTTGAAACGTTTGTAATAGTCCCGGTACGCCACGATGGGCTGGAGTGACTTGAGCTCTTCGGGACTGCGAAATAAGCTTCGGAGGTCCTGTTCCAGCTCCTTCTTTCGTTTATCCAGCGCGGCGTGCGACTTCGGATTGGTCACGTTGCCCAAGGCCAGGGCGCCCATCAGGGCCCCTGGATACATGCTCTTCCATGTGTCGGAGACGGTGAACATGACGTTCAATCCTTTTGTGCAGGAAGCGAAAAGGTGTGTGGTGACGCGACGCTCTTGATATTAAAGATTCTGCCTCGATTGCGCTACCCAAAAAAAACCGAGGACGGAATGGCAGGCGTCCTCGGAACTTGCGCAGGGGTATGGGGTCACGTGCCGGCAAGGCACGTGACCGGGGTTGATGTATCTCTTCCTCCATACGGAGGACCATGGTGCCACAGAGGCGGTTGGTTGGATGTGGTTAAAGGTTCCTCTGGAGCGTCCTATATGCTCGCGGGACCTCGTTTGGGGCGATTACGCTTGCCCCACCACGTTGGTGTTGGGGCGAAGACCAGACTGTTCGAGCTTGATTTCTTCAATCAAGGACGCGATTTCCGCGTGCAGAATCTCGAGCTGCCAGTTGAAGTAGATGTCCTCGCCGAAGTCCCGAATGAGCTGTTTTTGCGCGTTGATATAGTCCCGTGGAGAGACCGCGCCGGAAAACACATGAATCGGATTGATCAGGGTTGCAATGATTTCTTCTTGGCTGTCGGCAATCGGTTCGAGCTTTTCCGGATTTTGACTCATGTCACCATCCTTTTTGATATTCATGCTCGTGGTTAAAGCAATCGCAGTGCCAACTGAACGCGCAACCCTCTATACTTCAGAATAATAAGCCCTTACGACCTTTGCCCCATGCGGGCGGCCTCGCGGGTCTGTCCAAAATCGGACATACTCAGCCCCGAGATCGAGCGTAATCGCTCGCCATCTCAGGGAAAGGAGGGAGTGCGCGGAATCCGACATGTCCGTCGCTTTTCGCGCGTCCTCCCTCGGGTGGTTATGTTTGACGCCTCAATGTTTCTCCCATATAATGACCCCAAGGTAACCGGAAAGTTCATTAAAAGTGAGGAGCCCGTTAGGGGCTTCGGAGGAGTGCCCATGGGATGGCCAGGCCCCTGGGAATTAATCGTTATTCTTCTAATAGTAGTCATGCTCTTCGGCGCAAAACGCATCCCTGAGATTATGGGGGGCGTCGGAAAAGGCATAAAAACTTTCAAGAAGGCGATGGACGGCGAAGATGTGTCCGCTACATCGTCGGAAGAAGGATCCGAAGGGACCTCGAAAGAGGCGAAAGCCGAACCGAAGAAAAGCGAAACCACCAAGAGCTAGCGCGGCCGGATTGGCAACATAGCGGTATCCGGCTCGGGGTTTCTCCGCAGTTCATGCTAACAACAACTCTGGTCCCAACTCGGGACCGCTTGATGGTCGCTATCAGTTATCATCCCTTTCGTCGTCATATCGGAGGAGCGGTGATCCGCTCCTTTTTACGTTCACCGGACAGGTCTGACGTGAAGCTCGCCTGTCACTGCGCGCCAACCCTTGTCCCATGCCCAAAGCTGATGTGAAGAAATCCGATTCGGGGCAGCCGGTGTCCGTGTACCTCTTCTACGGGGATGAATTCCTTGTGAAGGAGGCGGTTCAGGGACTTATCGCACGGACGCTCGACCCTGAACTGCGCAACACGAACCTTATCACGCTTGAGGGTGGGTCTCTTCGCGTGGGAGATCTCGCGTCCCACGTGCTGACTCCCTCTCTTTTCGCCGGGCCGCGAGTAATCCTGGTAGAGCAGACCCCAATCTTCATGGGCAAAGTCGATCGCGGCAAAGTGCTGGACAATCTCCTCACAGCTTGGGCTCAGGAACGGCATGAGGCTGCTTTGACCGGGTTCGGGCAAGTTATGGCTTTGAGCGGCATAGAGAGCACGGCCTTGAGCGGCGAACCGGAGTGGGTCAATGAGCTCGCAGGAGATAAGCTCGACGCCGGACAGAGGACTGCACTGCAGCAAGTCGCGCAGGCTTTTCTCGATTCCGGCAGGCGCGTGGAAGTCTCCACGGACGAAGCCGCGGTTGAGGAGCTGCTCAGCGGAACGTTTCCTGAAGGAACAGTGCTCGTGTTCACAGCCGCAGCGATAGATCGACGGAAGAAGCTCGTCAAGGCGGTGGAAAAGCACGGCCGGTTGGTTGAATGCGCTGTAAGCCGCGATCGACGCGGAGTGGGTATGGAGAGAGCTTTCTTTGACCAGCGCGTCAGGGAAGAACTGGGGAAGGCGAACAAGAAGATCGCTCATGATGCTCTGGAGGCCATGTATGTTCGGTGCGGCAAGGACATGCGACAGCTCCACAGTGAACTGGAAAAGCTCGTCGCATACCTCGGATCGCGGGCGGAAGTCACGAGAGCTGATGTTGAGGCGGTCTTCACTGATTTTCATGAATCGGTTTTCTACGAGCTTACGGGCGCGCTTCGCGCAGGCGATTTGCCGCGGAGCCTGGTTGCGCTGCACGAAAACCTGAGTGGTGGAGCTCATCCGTTGCAAATAGTGGCGGCAATCGCCAATGAATTCCGACGCCTCACCGCGGCTCGGGAACTGCTCTTCACCGTGTTCAGGCCTTATTGGAAGCCGGGAATGAGGTACGAGAGCTTTGTGGAGGTCCTTGGACAGGTACGCGACGAGCAGCCATCCAAAAAGAGCAAGGGGAAATTGGATCTGCTCGGGCTGAAAGATTACCCGCTATATTTGTACCTGAGAGACGCGCAGAAATTCCCCATAGACAAACTGATCAAGATCATGGAAGCGATTCTGGAAGCCGACATAAGCTTCAAATCGTCACGGCTGAGCAGGAGCGCGCCCGGAACCATCCTGGAAAACCTGCTTTTTCAAATCTGTCCTCCGTCGTGAACCTAGCTTGAGCGGATTTGGCGAAAGGCTTCGTGTGCGGCGCGTGCAAAGGCCCTGATCTTGTCGAAATTCCTCGTGCCGTCCTTGTTCTCCACACCTGAATGCACATCCACACTCGCGGGCCGAACTGTGAGAATCGCCTGAGCCACGTTCTCTGGGGTGAGACCTCCCGCTAGAATGACAGGCACCTTCGCTGCTCTGACAATCTCCGCGCTGACGGTCCAGTCGTGTGTGAGGCCGGTGGCCCCACGTCGACCGGTGGCAGGGTCGTAGGAATCGAGAATAACTGTGTCCCAAAGAGGAGGGAGAAAGAGATCCACCAGAGCGACCGCGGAGCGATCTGTGACGGTGATGCGGCCTATAGTCTTGATAGCAGGAGCAGCATTGCGGAACTTCCTGAGCTCTTCTTCAATGATTCCACCATGAAACTGCATCGCCTTGGCGCCGAGCTCTCGCACCAGGTCCGCGGCATCCTGCGCGGTGTTTAGGTACGTAATGACGACGGGGAGCACGTCGGATGGAAGCTCCTGTATGATTGTGTAGGCAGTCACGCGATCAAGGCCGTCGTGGATGCCGGTCGGGAGTTCCAAGGTGAAGCCGAGAGCATCTACTCCCACGGATCTGCAGAAGAGCGCCTCTTCCAGCGAAGAAACGCCCGCCACCTGGATCAGCGGCGGCCAGAGGAGGCTGTGAGAAGCGCTATTGTTTCGGAGTGGAGCTGGGTATTGAGAGTCTCGCATGGGTTCGGTGAGATCCTCAGCGATCTATCGGGATTGGTCTTCAGAGTATGAATTCTTTGTTGGCAAGGCAAGAACGGCTTGCGCGGAATGGGCTGGAAGTGGTAAAAAAAAGAGTTTAGTCAGCTCAATTAGAGGTGCGTTGATGGGAATTCTGGACCTGATCGGAAACACTCCACTCGTAAACATAGCTTTCCCCAATGGAGATGGGGCAGTCCGCATTCTCGGAAAAATGGAAGGCAGCAATCCCGGAGGCTCTGTTAAAGACCGGATCGCTTATTACATGATCGAGAAGGCCGAAGAGGAAGGGCTGCTCTCCCCCGACAAGATCATTCTGGAGCCCACGTCGGGTAATACGGGCATAGGGCTCTCCATGGTGGCGGCGTGCAAAGGGTTCCGCTGCCTGCTGACACTGCCCGAGTGCGTGAGCGTGGAAAGGCGGAATACTCTGAAAGCGTACGGCGCGGAACTGGAACTCACTGCGCCGGAATTGGCTACGGACGGTGCGATCCGCAGAGCGCACGAGATTTTCGATGCATCGCCCGAACGGTACTTCATGCCCAATCAGTTTGAGAACATGTACAACGCAGAAGCGCACTATATGACCACGGGCGTGGAGATCCTTGAGCAGACACACGGCGATGTGGATGTTTTTGTGGCAGGCATGGGAACCACAGGAACTCTGATGGGTATTTCACGACGCCTTAAGGAACATAACCCAAAGACTGTTATTGTGGGGGTGGAGCCGGTAGAGGGCCACGCGATACAAGGCCTGAAGAATATGAACGAGGCCATTGTTCCCAAGATTTATGATCGCTCGCGAATTGATGAGATAATCCAGGTGAACGACGACCAGGCGTATGATACGGCTCGATGGCTTGCCCTCAGCCAAGGGATATTTGTTGGTATGAGCTCGGGCGCTGCGGTGTACGGAGCAATTCAAGCAGCCAAAAACCTTGGCAAGGGCACCGTTGTGGTGATATTGCCGGACCGCGGCGATCGGTACCTGAGCACGACCCTATTCAAATCCATCTGCGCGAAGTGCCCTCCTTAGGCCTTTGGCGCCTCTTACGGCGACGGAGTTCCCGGGGCAAGGATGAGGTGTTCCAGACACGGAGGGCAGGGGCAGCTTGCGCCTGAGCAGGGCAGGGTCGATCAGAAGAACTCGTAGCACTCACCCGGTTTGACTCTGTCGTGATCGTATCGAAATACCTTGCTGCCGTTCTGGTCCGGGAGGGAGAATTTCACCGAATTTTTGGTTCCGGAATTGAGCAGACGAGCTGCCCAGAGCAGACGGTACGCGGTAAGGCGGCCTTGCTCATAGACGGGCTGGGCCTCCACGCCGGAGCCGTTAACGGTCCAAACGGGCCGCGGGATGAAAAAGGAGTACACGGGATAGGTGCCGGGAGCGAGAAGGTGAGGGTCAAGATTGCCGCGCCAGTCCCGGCACACCTTGACGCTCGTTACTTGCCATTGGCTGGGGAGGCGGCCGCCGTCCACCGAATAAGATAGAGAGACAAGGCTCACGAGGGCAAAGGCAACCAGAGCGACGAGCAGAACGATGCCAGGCCGAGACATAAGCGATCCTTGTAGGGCGATGGCGTGCCTGGTGGGAGACCGATCTCTCTTGTGCACAGCTCCGCTAGAAAAAGTGAAGACGCGGCGACATCGAACAAGGCCGAGTTTGTGCGCCACGCGCGTTAGGGTATATCTGATATTGCTTGAAAATACAAGAGAATAAATGCTTCACCGCGGCATCGACATGGACAAAACCACATTGGTGCTGCATCTTTGGAATCGTGTGGGAGGCTAACTATGGCAATCAGGGTAGCAATAAACGGATTCGGGCGAATCGGACGCACCGTCATGCGGAGCGCGATGGCACACCCGGAAGTGGAAGTGGTCGCGATCAACGACCGTATGGATTCCAAGCTCATGGCTTTTCTCTTCGAGCACGACTCGGTTCATGGGAAGTATCCCGGGACCGTGTCGTACACTCCGGAGACCCTTGTGGTTGACGGGAAGGCGATTCGAGCACTGAACATCACCGACGACCTGCTTAACCTTCCATGGGCTGAGCTGAAAGCGGACGTGATCCTGGAATGCACGGGTATCTTCCGAGATCGCGAAAAGGCTGGAAAGCATCTTCAGGCAGGGGCGAAGAAGGTGATTGTTTCAGCTCCCGGCAAGAAAGTAGACGGGACCTTTGTGATCGGGGTCAATGAAGAGACCTATGATCCGCTCAACCACAACGTGATCTCCAATGCTTCATGCACGACCAACTGTCTTGCTCCTGTGGCCAAGGTGCTGTTCGATGAGTTCGGTGTGGAAAAAGGCCTCATGACCACCATCCACTCGTACACTATGGACCAGAGTCTCTTGGACACGGTGCACAAGGATTATCGGCGAGCTCGTGCCGCGGGCATGAACATGATTCCCACGACCACGGGCGCGGCGGTTGCGGTCGGCCTTGTGATCCCGGAACTCGCCGGAAAATTGGATGGGATGGCGATACGAGTCCCCACACCCAATGTGTCTCTCGTGGACCTGACTGCGCTGCTGCGGAAAAAGGTCACGGTAGAAGAGGTGAACGCAGCCATGAAAAAGGCCTCCGAGGGGAGGATGAAGGGGATTTTGGCATATAGCGAAGAGCCCCTCGTGAGCATCGATTTCGTCAACAGCACCTACTCATCTACCTTCGATGCCCCGTCCACGTTTTGCATTGGAGACAACCTGGTCAAGGTGATAGCCTGGTACGACAACGAGTCGGGTTATTCCGCCCGGATGGTGGACCTGGCCGTATATATCGGCGAGAAGTTGGTCTGATCGCTGACACCGTTGCTCTCATTTGCCGCCGGAACAACAAGAAAATGGATTGCAGGGAAGCTGTTGTTTGAGGCGGGCTGTCTTTGCTGCGGGAGGAAATCCGATGGCTATCAAGAGCATCAAGGACCTGGACATCAAGGGGAAAAGAGTTTTCATCCGGGTGGATTTCAATGTGCCGCTCGATCAGGCGGGAGCGGTGCGAGACGACACGCGCATCCGCCGGTCGCTTCCCACCATACGGTACGCGATCCAACAGGGTGCGAAGATAATCCTCGCGTCCCATCTGGGAAGACCCAAGGGCGAGCGAAAACCCGAAATGAGCTTGAAGCCGGTGGCAGCGCGATTAAGCGAGCTCCTGGGCGGGCCGGTGTCCTTTGCCGAAGATTGCATTGGGCCCACAGCTCGAAGTGCAGTAGAAGCGCTGACTCCGGGGGGCGTGCTGGTGTTGGAAAACCTGCGGTTCCATGCCGGTGAAACCAAGAATGACGGCGGTTTCGCACAGGAATTGGCATCCCTCGCGGATGTGTATGTGAACGACGCGTTTGGAACGGCGCACCGTGCGCACGCATCGACAGCGGGGATCACCGAATTCGTGAAGGAGAAGGCCGCGGGGCTCCTGTTGAAGGAGGAGTTGGAAAACCTTGCAAAGGCGTTCGCTAACCCGCGGAAACCGGTGGTCGCGCTCTTCGGTGGGGCTAAGGTGTCGGACAAGCTTGGAGTCTTGCAGCATTTGGTCGGCGAGATGGATTCGATCTTGATCGGCGGCGGTATGGCGAACACCTTCCTTAAAGCCCAAGGGATCGACGTGGGCGCGTCCAAGATTGAGGAGGAAATGCTTCCGACCGCGAGGGAAATACTCGATGCCGCGGCAAAGGCAGGGAAGGTCTTCCTGTTGCCGTCGGATGTCGTGACCGCGGAAAAGATGGAACCGGGAGTGCGAACGCGGACCGGTGAGGTCTCTTTAATCCCGAGTGGTGAGATGGCGCTGGACATAGGCATCCGAACGGTCGATGCCTTTTCCGCGGAGATTTCTAAGGCGGGAACAATAGTTTGGAACGGCCCTATGGGTGTCTTCGAGATGGAACCCTTCAAGATGGGCACGCTCATGATATCGCGGGCAGTGGCGGCTTCGCCGGGGTTCTCGGTTGTAGGCGGGGGCGACACGATACGGGCTGTGGAACAGTTCGGCGTTGCGGACCGCATCTCGTATATATCGACGGGAGGCGGCGCGTTCATGGAGTTCATGGAAGGGAAGACGCTTCCGGGGGTGGCCGCGCTGGAAGAATAGGGCAGGTGGAGATGTTCGAGTTGGCGTGAGCTGGAGGGGGATGCGGCTTCGGTTTCCCTCCGTAGGGGCGGGTTTCAAACCCGCCCCCACCTGTGGGACCCAACAAATGCCATGTGAGCAGATGGCCACATGAACCGACAAGGGCGCTGGAGCAGGGAATCATGCGACGACGAATAATAGCGGGCAACTGGAAGATGTATAAGACCTCGTCGGAAACGGGGGAGTTCGTCCGGGAATTATGGGACGCGATGGGCTGCAAGGAGGCTGATTGTGAAGTGATCGTCGCTCCACCGTTCACCTCGATCTCAGCCGCGGTTGACGCTGCGCGTGGCACCGCGATCAACGTCAGCGCTCAGGATGTTCATTGGGAGGATAAGGGCGCGTACACTGGCGAAGTTTCCGGGGCTATGTTAAAGGATGCGGGTTGCAGTCACACGATCGTGGGACACTCCGAGCGGCGGCAATATTTCGGGGAGACCGACGAAAGTGTGAACCTCAAAATCAAAGCCGCGCTTCGGCACGGTCTGATACCGATATTCTGTCTTGGCGAGACCTTGGGCGAGAGAGAAGCCGGCAAGACCTTTGATGTGGTGCAACGGCAGGTGGGGCGAGGATTGGATGGTGTTCAGATCGAATCTCCTGATCGGCTTGTGATTGCGTACGAGCCGGTGTGGGCCATAGGAACCGGAAGGACTGCCACTCCGGAGCAGGCCCAGGAAGTGCACGCGTTCATCCGTAAACGACTTGAGGCGGTGTTCGGTCGAGAATCGTCCGAGGGGCTCCGGGTACTATACGGTGGAAGTGTCAAGCCGGACAACGCCCGAGGGCTTATGAATCAGCCTGACATCGACGGAGCCCTCGTGGGCGGAGCATCGTTGAAAATCGACGACTTCATGGGTATAATCACCGAGTCGGCCTAAGGCCCGGAGGAGTAATAGAGGATGTTCATCACGCTGGTAATTATCGTTCACGTGCTGGTATGCACGATGTTGGTGCTTACGATTCTTCTGCAAAGCGGCAAGGGCGCCGATATCGGGGCGGTGTTCGGAGGAGGATCCAGCCAGACCCTTTTCGGCACAACCGGTGCGACGACGCTTCTACACAAGATCACCATAGCCGCAGCGGCCATTTTTATGGTGACGTCAATCGGGTTGACCTACTTCTCAGGCAAGGCGGTGCCGATTGACCGCTCAATCATGAGCGGCGAAGGGGCCACAGGTGCTCCAACCGGTCCTACGGCGCCGGGGATGCCCCCGGGCGAAACAAAATCCGAGGCCCCTGGGCAAGCGCCCGGAGAACAACCGGGCAAAGCGGCTGTGCCGCAAGCAGATAAGCCCGCTGAGGCGCCGCAGCAAACTGCGCCGACCCCAAGCTCCGACAAGTAAAGCCCCTGTAACCTATTGTAATTCTGAAATGAAACGGCCCGATGTTTCACGTGAAACATCGGGCCTTATAGCATTTGCCAAGAGCAACGGCTGATTGATTGCGCGTTACCCCGGTGAACCCCGGATCGGAGTCCGGGGCAGGCGCCGGGGTCCACATCATATTGAAAAGACTGGATTCCTGCTTCCGCAGGAATGACGTAACAAGGTTGCCTCGAATCGGACAAAACTTTTGGCAACCGGTGAACAACTTCAATTACGTTATTCCCCCTTTGATTGTCACCCAAAGACCACCCAGTCTCCGTTCCCCACGTACAGATCGCTGATCGATCCTTTCTTGCCCAATCCCTTTACCACGGGATAGCCCAACTCGATCATCTTCTGGACCGCGGGTAAACCGGTGCAGTGATTCGCTGCGATCTTCTTGAATCCGTACGTTCCCATCTTCTCGACCCAGCCCTTTTCTTTGTCTCCGAGGGGACCGAAGGGCGCGATGTGCAAGCCGCCGTAGATACCGTACAGCTTGCCCTGCGCGCCGAGGTTATGCACAGCATAGTCTGCCAAGGTAACCACGTTCTGGTGACAGCAGCCCGCGCACAACACCAGCCCTAGGTCCTTCACGTTGAAGTACAATGACTGCTCGCCTCGGATCTTCAAGATAATCGGAATATCGAAACTCACAGAGACCATGCCGTCCGCAAGCTTGGTCATCTCCCCTACCTGCAATTTGACCACCTGGCCTCGGTGCCTGATCGCATTCTTCACCCCGGGCTTAGCGAATTCAGCGCCTTCGATGAACCGAACGCCCGGCTGGTGAAACGAGCCGGGGATCAGTATTTTGATCTCAGGATTGTACTTGAGCACTGCCTCCAAGCCCCAGAGATGGTCCAAGTGTTCGTGGGTGATGTAAAGAAACGCGATCTCACCATTCTTGAGCATCGCGTCCACTCCTTCCGCTTTCAGGCGTTCGTCGATGTATTCCGCATTCCAGCCGGTATCGATAAGAAACTTGGTTTTGGATCCGTTCAACGCCTCGACTTCTACCAGACTGCAGAACCCAGCGCCGTTCTTGTTCGTCCATTCCGCGTTCCATTGGTCACATTCCTGGGGACCGCCGCCCTTCTTGAGTTCTTCCAAGAGCAGTTTCGTGTCCCACCAGCCCACCTCGGAGATGCACTTGATAGCAACCTTCTTGCACTCGCCAATGGACTTCAGGTCCCGAGAGGCGGCATCCAGGTGCGGGGCTACAAGCGCGCCCTCGACACTCAGGACTGCGCCACCGATGACCACACTCTTGATAAATTCTCTTCGGTCCAATGTCGTCATGACCTTCCTCCCTTGTTAAGGCTCGTGGGACGTGAATTAGGGAAGCCCGAAAGGCGAATCCTGGTCGCGCGGGCGCGGTCTCATGGTCGACTCCGCCTCGTAACGTAGCAAGCCGCTACAGCTGTGAAAGGGGTCAAAGCGCAATGTTCGCAACAACACCGTACAATTCATGATAGGCCACTTCGCTTGGCGAGTAAACAACTCTTTTGATCCGCGATATCACCTCTATTAGCCAAGAACGTACAACTAATGCCGAAAGCGGTCGGCTTCGGTCACCACTCCGCGGCTTCGGCTCGGAGATGCCACCCCATGTGGGGCAGGCTTTCTAGCCTGCCGGCGGCCTGGAAAGGCCGTCCCACAAAGAACGGAAGGGGGAATGCCCAGCGCCAGCGACCAATCCTATTTCAATCCCCATGATCTCCCCTCCAAACCGCCCCATGCGCAAATCCGCCCATGCGTAACTCATGACAGCGGCCTTGATCAGAAAACGTATTCAAAAAAAACGCCCCGGAATCCCGACGCGTCGGGCTCCGGAGCGTAATCCATATTCGCGGTCCCCAGAGAGGACCGCTACCATACCCCCGTTTATTTAGGGGGATTCTGAATTAGCTTGGCAAGACCGCCAAACATATTCTTGACAGCCCTGAACATGGCCACCATTTCGCGCAGCGCCTGCACTTCTTCTTCGGTGAGTTCCAGCTCAATCCCTTCAGCCGCGGCCGCGGGTACCTCTTTCTTGGGTACCACCTTGGGCTTAGGCGCTTCCTCTACCTTTTCCGCGGGCTTCGGAACTGCTGCTATTTTCGGGGCAGGCTTTTCAGCTTTCGGAGCGGCTGCGGGCTTCGGAGCCGCCGCGGGTTTTGCAGCGGCAGCAGCGGGCGCTGCCGCAGGCTTCGCGGCCTCTGCGATCAGCGAGAGATCCACCTTCATGGAATCAAGGTCTGCCGGCGTCATTATTTCGCCGAGGTATTTTCTAATGTGCTCCAGAGACTTGGGATGCCGAAGGATGAGCACGTCCGAACCGGCCTGCAATGAGCTGATCGCAGTAATGGCTTCCAAGTTGACTCCACGAATGGCCGCGTCCCCGAGTTTGGGTTCTTCGTTGGTTGGGAGCTTGGCTTCCTTGGTCTTCCACACTTCCTCTGCGATGTTATTGACTATCGGGTACTGGAGCTTGTCATCGTTTTGCGTAAGGGCCGCCTGCCGAATTCGTTCCATGATCGAATAGCAGTATTCCATGCCGTAGCCCACACCGCCCGTGGTAGGATCGATGAGGACCCTGTCATTGGGCACGCCCAGATTCTCCAGCAAGATATTGAGCTGTTTGGCAAGGTTGATGTCGATGGGAGTATTGGCTGCTACCACATGCTTGTAAGCGATAGCCGCCGCACCCACCTGCTTGTAGTTGTTCTCGGTCACCGGCCCTATGACCAGATTCTTTCCCTCGCAAGCCTCGCAGATCGCTTTGAGCGTCTCGGTGTTCCTCTCGTCGTTGGACACGCCCCAGACGATGAGTGGAACATTGATTGCGTCTGCTACCTTCTTGGCAACCTCTGCCGCGTGATCTGCCCCAAGATTCTTGCCGTTCGGATCGGTTCCGGTCAGCCAAAGGCACACTGCGTCGGCCTTATATACCTCTACGCACTTCTTTGCCCATGCAACCGGGTCCTTGAGCACGTCCTTGAAGGGTTCGAGCGCCTCGGCTGCCCACTCTTCCGGCTCTATGTCAAGAATTTGCAGTGCCAAAACAGGCGCGTGGGGCATCTTCCCTTCAAAGGAATAAAAGTTATATCCGGTCTCGCCGCCGACAACCACTTCTGAACCCGGCTTGCCGAACTTGATTTCTCTTATTTTTCCCGTGTACTTCACCTGCGGTAGTGCAGCCATACGCCACCTTCCTTCGTATCGTGATTAGTAGACCTCTCGGCCGGACAAAACAGAACCGCTCGCCTTCCAGGTCCCTGACCCCCGGCGAGTGGCTGGAGTCTGCATCGACTCGTCGGACACACTTCCTTGCTCAACCCTGGCACCATACGGGAAGTGAATCCGCGTACGCAACCCTTTTTCTGCTATTTTGGATATGGAGGGTGCTCGGGAGGCGTCCGCCTCTCCTCTTGCCCGACCCCTAGCTTCCATAAGCCCCAACACGTCATCTCCGTCAGGCAAGACCTCAACCCGTACATTCATACCATACATACCCTTTGCCACACAAGGCTTCTCTCACCCGAGGATGCAACGTCGCCCTTTATTGACAATTCCCCGTCATCTCCGTATAAATTTGGTCGCACAAGCAGGAAAACACCGTGTTGAGGGCGCCCGAATGGAACAGAGAGACCTTGAACTCATACAGGAGTGGCAGGAGAAGCTTCCTGAATTAAAGAAGCTCTGGCAGGAGCACCTGGAACTCGAGGAACAACTCGATCTGTACAATAAACGGCTCTATCTTTCCACAGCCGAAGAGATCGAGCGAAAAACCCTTCAGAAGAAGAAGCTCAAAGGCCGTGACCAGATCGAACGCATCCTAGCGGAAATCCGAACCCAGGGTGTCTCGCCCAAGAGTTAACTCGTCAACAATAGTGGGGCACGTAGGCGCTTTATACGTCGGAGCAAATTTCGCTATCGGCCCACGACGATACGACAAGGATATCAATGGCAGCCGGTATCAACCACAAAGAGCCAGTGGCACGTGAAGCTTTCCCGTACATGCTCGCACCAGCCTTGGTAGCGGCGCTCCTCTGGTGGTGGGATTTTCCGTGGCTTGCTCTCGTCTTTGTGCTGGCCACCGTCGGGGTGGCCCTTTTTTTTCGGAATCCCGAGCGCATGGCCCCTGAAGGGGACGAGCTCGTGCTGTCACCTGCCGACGGAGTGGTCGTCGCGATTGCGGAAAACGTGCATTCCGACAACCTCGACCGCGCCCCCCTGACGCGGATCAGCATTTTCATGTCCGTGTTCAACGTGCACGTGAATCGCAGTCCCATCACTGGCAGGGTGGAGAAGATTACTTACTCCAAAGGCAAGTTCCTCGATGCCCGAGAAAAGGACGCGTCCGGCGTCAACGAACAAAACTCGCTTGTGCTGAGAGCAGGTGAGGACGCAATAGAAGTGGTCCAGGTGGCTGGGAAAGTGGCGCGGCGGATCGCGTGCTGGGTTTCCGAGGGCGACGAACTGCGCAGAGGCGAGCGGTTCGGTCTGATCCACTTCGGCTCCCGGCTCGATGTGTACCTTGGCCCGGAGTTCGAGGTACGCGTGGCTTTGCGAGAACGCGTCAGGGCCGGAGAAACGGTCATCGCGGAAAAAAGAGTGCTCTAGGCCGCGGCGCGCCCGTCATGGGTTCGGAGAAACTATTCTGAGTTTATTTCCACGTGTTTCAGAGTTCCCGTACGGTCATGTCTCAGATAGGGCTCGTGAAATCGATCCCGAGCGTACCGCCAACAATCCAGTTCGCACGGTCAAGACTGAAGTGGTACACGCCTGACGTTGATTCCACTCCGGCAAGTCTCCGGGTAACGTCCAGCACAGCGTTAGCGTGGAGGTACGAAAAAATCCCGAATACGCCGACATATCCTCCCATGAGCTGGCGGCCGTACTCCCCGAAGGCCTCTACGAAATAGCTCGACCGAAGAGAGCCCTTCGCATCCTGCCTCATCACGAGGCTGCCGTACACCCGACTGTACTCGACATCACCAGGCACATAGGGGAAGCCAACCAGACCTAGCTTCAAGGCACCGCCCTGATTCAACATGATACCCACGTACGGAATATAGGATGAGACTGTCACATCAGCCTCGTCCGTTGAAAGGTCCTCGGGTTCCACAAACTCGCGACTATGGAAGTTGGTCGCAAAGGAATCAAAGCGAAAACCGCCGATTACGGTCAGGGCCCCATAAGGGGAGTACGTCCCGGCAAGGTCCACATTGTACCATTGGATGTCTGTCTGCCAGATTATGGGTTCCAATGTTCCGCCGGCCATCTGCAAGGTCTTGTACGCTTGTCCGGCCGATGGGAATAGCCAAGAACCTCTCGCCCAAATGCCGAAGCCGTTCCGGATCGGGACATCTGCCGAAACGGCCAGCCAAAGACCCTTTACCGTGTATTCGTGCTCCCTCGAAACTACAGGCCCCACCAGTGGCTGAGCCGACAGGTCAAACCCCACTTTGCGCTCTGTGGTAAGGTATCCAATATGAAAGGCCAAGCCAGCGTTCGACTGAGGATCGCAGACGGGCGAGCGTCCGCCACCGGCCCATAATTGGCCCAGGGAAGGGAGCCCTATCCCCACCGGTGAAGGAAATCCTTGAGCGCCAACCAGGCCTGGAACCAACGCAAACAGAAGAATGCCCACAAGGGAAAGCACTAAGTAACGCATCCCATACCCTCCTGGAGAACAAGGGAAGACACCGTAGGTGATTCCCAATGACTGTATGAAAAACTCGTTTCAAGCACGCGTGGGATGATTTCCTTTTACCAAAGCGGTGGAACCTGTCAAGCGGAAGATGCTCTGATCAGCGCCTATTTACGCACGCGGGGCACAAACGCCTCTGCCCCCTGGGGTCCACTAGCGGCCTCGTCCTGTCGTGCGTAAGCAAATAGTTACCCTGCCGCTGCGAATTCTCTTGAATGTAGCTTTTGGGAGGCTGTACAATTAAAATATGTATGAGCGGCCTCGAGCCAACTGGGCGCGGGCGGTGATTTATGGCATATAAGAACACGCGAAGACGGCCTTTTTTCAGGCGACGCCGCAAAGGCGAAGGCGGCGATGAGCCTCGGGAGCGAGGCGCTCGCATGAGGCAGATGAAGAAAGGAATCTTCATCCTGCCGTCCCTGCTTACCCTGACAAGCGTTTTCTGCGCGTTTTACAGCATTGTCTGCGCGATCAAGGGCGCTTTTGTGCTTTCCGCGGGTCTGATCCTCGTTGCAGGCTTCTTCGACGGGCTGGACGGACGGGTTGCGCGCCTCACCAAGACAACCACACGGTTCGGGGTAGAGCTGGATTCCCTTGCAGACGTAATCGCATTCGGTGTGGCGCCTGCGCTGCTCGTTTATTTGTGGGCCTTAGTGCAATCGCCCCGCGTGGGATGGGTGAGCGCGTTTGTGTTCGTCGCGTGCGGGGCACTTCGGTTGGCCCGGTTCAATGTTCAGACCGGAAACATCGATCCCCGACGCTTTATCGGCCTGCCTATACCCGCGGCCGCGGGCATGGTTGCGACCACCGTCTTCTTCTTTTACAAGGTGGGTCTGGATCCGGCCGATTTTGGCGTGCCGCTGCTGATCTTGGTCTATGCACTCTCCTTTCTGATGGTGAGCGGCGTTAAGTATCATGCATTTAAGGACCTTGCGCTGGTCAAGCGAAAGCCCTTCAGCTCCACGGTGGCTTTTGTCTTGCTCCTCGCACTGATTGCGGTGCAGCCGTTTGTGGTGCCGTTCTTACTCTGTGCCGGCTATGTGATTTCCGGGCCTGTGCTGACGCTCGTTACGTATATCCGCTCCAGGCGCCCTGAGCAGATCAAGACGCCCAGCGAAGAATAAGCGATCAGACAAGCCCGATCTTGAAAGAGGAATGTTGAAGCCCTGCCCTATGCAGTGATCCCTGTTTCGCCCGAAGACTCGCGTACTTCCGAGGGTGACCCCCCAACGCCTCCACGGGCTCTGGCAGTGCTAATCCGTTTGTGTCAGAGACACCTGGCTCCTCCAGTGCTTCACGTCTTTGAATGCACATATTTATGACACCTTTCCGGATGTCGCAGGCGGGAGGAGATGTCGTGTCCCAAGCCGCAGCTTGATGCATCACGTAGGAGTTTATCATGTCCGAACGCGTACTGATCTTTGATACCACGCTCCGCGATGGGGAGCAGTCCCCTGGTGCGAGCATGAACCAGCAGGAAAAAATGCAGATAGCCCGCCAACTGGAACGCCTAGGCGTAGACATAATAGAGGCGGGCTTCCCCGCGAGCTCGGAAGGTGACCGCGAATCAGTGGCGGCCATTGCCAAAGAAATAAAGAAGGCTCGTATCGTCGGTCTTGCCCGCTCAAACGCGCTTGATATCGACACCGCGTGGAAGGCGGTGGAACGCGCGGAAATACCCGGCATCCATACCTTTCTCGCGACCAGCGAGATCCATATGAGGCACAAACTCCAAATGTCACCACAAGAAGTGATTGACCTCGCGGGTGACGCGGTACGCCTGGCGCGATCTTATTCGGACTGGGTCGAGTTTTCCTGCGAAGACGCCACCCGGAGCGATCCGGCATTCATGGTTCAGGTTATTCAGACCGCAGTGGACGAGGGCGCGGGCACGATTAACATCCCGGACACCGTAGGATATGCACACCCTGACGAAATGGCCGACCTTATCAAATACGTGCGTGCGAATGTCCGCGGAATCGAAACCGTGATCGTATCCGTACATTGCCATAATGACCTGGGCCTTGCGGTGGCAAACTCGCTCGCGGGGATTCGCGCGGGAGCTCGGCAGGTGGAATGCACCATTAACGGCATTGGAGAGCGAGCAGGCAATGCCGCGTTGGAGGAAATAGCCATGATCCTCAAGACGCGGCACGAAGCGCTCCCCTTTCATACCGGAATAGTCACCAAGCAAATTTTCCATACCAGCCGCCTGGTTAGTTCCATTACGGGCGTGTCGGTGCAGCCCAACAAGGCCGTTGTGGGCTCCAATGCATTCGCACACGAAGCGGGCATTCATCAGCACGGAATCATCCAAGAGCGGAGCACCTACGAGATCATGGATCCTGAAGCCATCGGCATGGGCAAGTCGTCCCTGGTCCTGGGCAAGCATTCCGGACGACACGCCTTTGGCGAACGGGTCAAAGCTCTGGGATACACCCTTTCGGATGGTGAAATAGACCTAGCTTTCAGACGATTCAAGAATGTGGCTGATAACAAGAAGACGGTTTTCGATGAAGATATAGAAGCAATCATCGCGGATGAAGTCCTCCGGATCGCAGAAACGTATAAGCTGCTTTCTCTTACAGTTATGTCAGGTTCAGACGTAGTCCCCACGGCCACGGTACGCATGGAAATCGAGGGCGCCGAATACCACGGCGCGGAGCTGGGGAATGGCCCGGTGGATGCGGCATACAACGCCATCATGAAGCTCACAGGCCGGAAGCCTATGTTGCGTCGGTTCTCGATCAGCGCTATTACCGGCGGCACTGACGCACTCGGCGAAGTGAGCATCCAACTTGAGGAGGACGGGAACGTGGCGCACGGCCAAGGCAGCCACGAGGATATTATCGTCGCGTCTGCCAAGGCAATGGTGAATGCGCTGAACAGATTGCATTACATGGCGGGGAGGCCTCGCACCAAAGTTACCGTTTGAAAGCGAACTATACAGCCACACTTTGAAACCGAGCCGATGTCACCCTCTCCTGTCCCCTCACATCAAGGAAGGGGTCAAAGCTTTGGTAGGCGCCGGCGTCTCTGCCGGTGCATTCCTCTCTTGTGGGGGGAGGGGATAGAGGCATAGGCGTTAAAATAACGTTCCAATTATTCAGCCAAATCTTGGTCGTCCCACAGGGACGCCAAGACAGTAGGCCGGCAATTCATTGCCGGGTACGGTGAACCGTCAACGAATGGTGTTTCTGAGTCCCGGAGGGACGGCAGGGCTATTGGCGAATGCACCCTATCCTCTCACATTTTCGTGGCTTTCTGTCGTCCCTGCGGGACTCTCAAAACAATTGACTTTGGCGCCTTTTCCCGGCGATGAATCGCCGGGCTACTTTCTGTTGCCCCTTTGGGGCGTGCTACAGTCAAGCAACGTGACCCTATTTTAACGCCTTTGGGTGTTAGGGGAGGGAGACGTAAGGGCGGCACAAGAAAGCCCACGTCCAACGCGCAGTAATATAGTATTAGGGCCAGACGGACACAATATTTGGTAACCGATCCGTTGATCCTAATGCCCGCGTGGCGCGGGAGAAAGCGGTCCACCTTCTTGATTAGTTCGATGATCATCTAGTATACTGATATCCGGATGGGTCGCGCGCCGACATTATGTATTGTAGCACGATCCGCGATACATTCTCGATATCGTGCTATGTACGGAAAAATCCAAAAAAAATATTGAAACCGGATGTCCAGTGCTTCATAATAGTACGGCTCACCCATCGCGTTCCCTGTCCCATTATGCATGAGCAAAAACAAAGGCACGTGAGTGCCCGCGACGCTAGATAATCGCGACGAAGAGAGGAGTCTCACGATGGCGGACAAGTACGAGGAGAAACAGCGATTTGACGGAAAAAAGGTCAAGATTCTTCTGCCCCAATATGGTCCCAGCCCGGATGAAGAGGACTACCAGTGGCGGAAAAACATTACCGCGGTGAACCTGGCCGATGGCGCTGATCCGGTCCACAAGTATCTGGAAACTGCTGAAAGGTACTTCTATTCTGAGGACTGGTTTGGGAGCGAAAAGCGCAAGAATCCCGCATAAACAACGAAGCGTTCTGTCCGGATAAGGTCGACATGGGCCCGGCGCACTGAACATGGCTCTGTATTGCCATGAGGCTGACGCCAAGCCCGAAGGTCTCATGAAAAATACCTGACGAAACGGCTGGAGCTCAAGCCTTTCGACAGATGCAGAAAAGGAACGACAATATGGCGAAACTGAGCAGGGAAGAGATTGAAGGCCTAAAGGAAATGGTAGGTGTTTTCAGGGCGATCAAGAACCTGGCCCAGGGCTTGGGGAGCATCGCTGGTGGCGAGGCCCCTGCAGCGGCTCCGGCTGAAGGACTTGCAGCGGTCGCCCCTCCGCCGAAGAAGAAAGAGCTGGGTCCGGTCGATTGGACGCAGCATACTATCGACCCGGTCACCCTGGAAGGTCTCAAGAGAGCCGACCAGGAAGGGTACAAAACCACATTTCACCGTGCGCTCACCATGTCCGCGTGCCCGATTGGCAAGGGCGGCACCTGTTGCAAGATCTGCAACATGGGTCCCTGCCGGGTGCTCCCTCCCAAGGGAAGAGAAGAGACCCCGGAAGAGCGCAAGAAGAGAACCGGTCTCTGCGGCGCGACTCCCGAGACCATCGCGGCCCGTAACTTTGCACGCATGGTTGCAGCAGGTACCGCATCCCACAGCGATCATGGCCGGCACGTGGCCCATACCTTCCTGCACGCGGCCAAGGGCGAGCTGCCCGACTATCAGATCAAAGACGTGCCCAAACTCCTCGCGCTGGCACTAGACTTCGGCGTGGAGACCGAGGGCCGGGAAGTCAAGGATATCGCAATTGAAATCGGCGAAAAGGCGCTTGCACAGTATGGCCAGCAGGACGGCGAATTAACTTACGTCAAGAGGGCCCCCTTGAAGCGGCAGGAGATCTGGCGCAAGGAAGGCGTGACCCCGATCGGGATCGACCGATCCGTTGTCGAGGTCATGCACATGACCCACATGGGTGTGAACCAGGATATGGAGCACATTATCCGCCTGGCCACCAGGTGCGCTCTTGCCGACGGCTGGGGCGGTTCCATGATCGCCACTGATTTGTCGGACATTCTGTATGGCACACCGGTACCCATTCTGGGCAAAGTCAATCTGGGTTGTTTCAAGGAAGATACGGTCAATATCGTGGTGCACGGGCATGAGCCTTCCCTATCAGAGGTGATCGTCCAGGCGGTCCAGGATCCTGAGATGGTCAAGTATGCCAAGAGCAAGGGCGCGAAGGGCGGTATCGCATTGGGCGGCATTTGCTGCACGTCCAATGAGATCCTAATGCGTCATGGCGTTCCCGTAGCGGGCAACTACTTGCAGCAGGAACTCGCTGTTATTACCGGCGCGATCGAGGCCATGGTGGTGGACGTTCAGTGCGTCATGCAGGGTCTCGCGGAACTTTCCAAGTGCTTCCATACCCAGATCGTGACTACGAGCCCGATTGCTCAGATGCAGGGCGCCTACAAGCACTATGCGTTTGACGAACATCACGCACTGGAAACCGCGCGTGCGATCGTCAAGGACGCGATCGACAACTTCCCCAACAGGGACAAGAACAAAGTAGCACTCCCCACCGAGCAGCAGGACATGGTGGTCGGTTTCAGCCACGAGACCATCAATTACATGCTCGGCGGTATGTTCCGGGCCAGTTACAGGCCGCTGAACGACAATATCATCAACGGCAAGGTCCGGGGCCTGGCAGGCATCGTTGGATGCGGGAACGCTCGTGTGAAGCATGACGAGCTGCACATAGTCCTGGCCAAGGAATTGATCAAGAACGACGTGTTGGTCCTTACCACCGGATGCTCGGCCATCGCTCTTGGCAAGGCAGGATTGCTCACGCCCGAAGCGGCGCACAAGTATGCCGGAGCCGGCTTGGCCGAGGTGTGCGAAGCGGTGGGAATCCCGCCTGTGTTGCACATGGGCGCTTGCGTGGACAATTCCCGGATCCTTATGGCAGCCACTGCCGTAGTGCGGGACGGCGGACTCGGTGACGACATCAGCGACATTCCTGCCGTGGGTGTGGCTCCTGAGTGGATGAGCGAGAAAGCCGTTGCCATCGGGCAGTACTTTGTCGCTTCCGGCTGTTACGTCCTCTTCGGGGTTGGGTTCCCGACCATCAATGAGGATGTGTGCACCAATTACCTCTTCAAGGACATTGAAAAGGTCTATGGCGGCCGATGGGACTTCGTGGAGAAGGATCCCTATGAGATGGCCAAGAGGTGCCTCGCGCACATCGACGCCAAGAGGAAAGCCCTCGGAATAGACAAGGCCAGGGAGCGGGTGCTGGCAGACATGGCCATGAGACGCGAACTGGGTTAATCGTTCGGAGAGTGTCGTAAAACCCGGCGAGGCCCCCAGTCGTCTCCCCGGAATCAGAGTCATCACTTTTTCCCAGGAGGATATACACAGTGTCGAAGATAGTTGCAGCCAATGTCATAGCCGGCGCTCACAAGATCTATGAGCAAACGAGAAAGAAGTACGAGAAGGCTGTTAAGAAATACGGGAAGAAGAAGGAGATCAGCTTCCCCAATACCGGCTATTATCTGCCGGTCATTTACGGGATCCTCGGCTTCCCGGTGAAGAATCTCGGGGACGCGGGCGTGGTGCTCGATCGTGCAGAGCAGCTCATTCCCCCGCAGGTTCGGGAAAAACACCACCTTCCCTATCTCGGCCCGATCCTGGACGCGGGCATGGCCACTCTGTTCAACTTCGAAATTTTCGAAGCGATTCGGTACCTGGAGAACGCGGACTTCTATCTGCCGGCCGAAGAGCCCAGCGAGGAAAAGCTCTGGCTCGGCGCGGCCGACGACGTAATCCTGCGTAAGAGAGGCGTGGAGTTCGTTGACGGCACCGCACCCGGGTTTGCCGCGGTGGTGGGTTCCGCTCCGACGAAGGAGATCGCGGCCGAAATGGCTCTGGAGCTCCAGAAGAAGAACCTCTACGTGTTCATGGCCGCAAACTACAATGGAACCACGTTTGCTCAGCAGCTCCTTGACGCGGGCGTACAGGTCGGTTGGAACACGCGTCTGGTTCCATTCGGTTCGGACATTTCCGCGGCGGTCTTTGCAGTCGGGTTTGCCACCCGCGCGGCGTTGAGCTTCGGCGGTATTCAGCCCGGCGACTTCCGCAAGGTGCTAATCTACAACAAGGACCGTGTGTTCGCGTTCGTGCTTGCTCTCGGGGACGTTACCGACGAGTGGTATGCGGCAGCCGCCGGTGCGATCAACTACGGGTTCCCGACCATAGCGGACACCCCCATTCCTGAGATCCTACCCACCGGCGTATGCACGTACGAGCATGTGGTCTCCAATATTCCTCACAGCGAAATCGTCGCGAGAGGTGTGGAAGTCCGAGGCCTGAAGGTGACGGTCACGGAGGTCCCCGTTCCGACTGCGTACGGGCCCGCGTTCGAGGGCGAGCGCATCAGGGGTGAGGATATTTATGTTGAAGCCGGCGGCGGCAAGACCCAGGCTGTCGAGCTGACAGTCATGAAGGAGATGGACGAGGTTGAGGACGGCAAGGTCGAGCTTTTCGGGCCGGACCTGAAGGACGTGGAAGCAGGCACCAGGCTGCCGCTCGGGATTCTCGTCGAGGTCGCGGGTCGCAAAATGCAGAGCGACTTCGAGCCGATTCTGGAACGCCAGATCCATCACCTGATCAACTATGCCCAGGGCCTGATGCACATAGGTCAGAGGGACATAGCGTGGGTACGTGTGGGCAAAGGTGCTGTGGAGAAAGGCTTCAACCTTTCCCACATAGGGTCGATCCTCCATGCCAAGTACCATCAGGACTTCGGTAACGTGGTGGATAAGGTCCAAGTCAAGATCTTCACGGACAAGGCCAAGGTCGATGAACTTTTGGCCAAGGCACGTGCCGTCTACGCGAAGAGGGACGCCAGAGTCGAAGGCATGACCGACGAGGACGAGGATACTTTCTACTCCTGCACACTGTGCCAGAGCTTTGCGCCTTCCCACGTCTGCGTGGTTACTCCGGAGCGTACAGGTCTGTGCGGTGCATACAACTGGCTCGATTGCAAGGCCTCATTCGAGATCAACCCCACCGGGCCCAACCAGCCGATCGAGAAAGGGACGGTCATTGACGAACGCCTCGGGCAGTGGGAGGGCGTCAACGCTTTCGTTCAGCAAGCTTCCCGCGGCAAGGTGGAAAAGTACAACGCATACTCGATCATGGTTGACCCCATGACCTCCTGCGGATGCTTCGAGTGCATCGCCGCCGTGCTCCCAGTGGCTAATGGCGTGATGTCCGTGGACCGCGATTACAAGGGCATGACACCATGCGGGATGAAGTTCACGACCCTCGCGGGCAGCGCGGGCGGCGGAAACATCACCCCGGGTTTTGTGGGTCACAGCAAGCTCTACATCGCGTCCAAGAAGTTCGTGGCTGCTGAAGGCGGGATTCTGCGACTCGTGTGGTTGCCCAAGGCCCTGAAGGAGCAACTGAAAGATAAGATCAACCAGAGGGGCGCTGACATGGGCGTACCCGATCTGGCTGATCGGATCGCGGACGAGACAATTGGAACGACGGAAGACGAGATTCTGCCGTTCCTGCAGGAAAAGCAGCATCCTGCGGTGACCATGGAGTCGATTGTCGGTTAATGTAGCACCGGCTATCGATTCGTGATAAGATCCTGTTATAAGTGGGGGGCTCCATATCCCCGGAGCCCCTTCAGTTTCTCCATTTTCAAGTGAAATCAAAGAGGTGCTTCGCGGGGGTCGACCTGCGAAGGGAGGTTATATTCTATGGCGCTTTCGGGAATTCAGATCTTCAAAATGATGCCCAAGAAGAACTGTGGGGAATGTGGTGTACCCACGTGCCTCGCATTTGCGATGAATCTGGCGGCAGGCAAAGCTGAGCTGGATTCCTGCCCGTATGTTTCGGACGAAGCTAAGCAAGCCCTTGCATCAGCATCCGCACCGCCGATCCGAACCGTTGAGATCGGCACAGGCGAGAAAATGGTAAAGACAGGCGGAGAGACGGTGCTCTACCGCCACGACAAAACATTTAACAATCCCACGGCCTTTGGATGCCTGGTCTCCACGTCCGACGACGACGCGACGGTGGATTCCAAGCTCAAAGCATTCAAGGAACTGAAGTATGAGCGTGTTGGGCTGACGCTCAAGCCGGAGATCATTGCGATCAAAGACGGCGCGGATCCAGGCCGTTTCGTCAAGTTGGCCAAGAAGGCCTCCGATGCGGGCGCGGCCCTCATCCTGGTCAGCGACAATGCCGATACCATGAAAGCCGCGCTGGCCGAAGTGGGAAAAGAGAAGCCCCTGATTTACGCCGCGACCGATGCGAACTTGGACGCGTACGCAGACTTGGCCAAAGAGTTCAGCTGCCCTGTCGCGGCAAAGTCCGACTGTGTGGGCAACGTGGCCAAGCTCAGTGCGAAGCTGATGGACAAGGGTCTCAAAGATATCGTGCTTGATTCGGGGAACAGGAAGATGTCGGAGCTCCTTCGGGACAACGTGATGATCCGAAGACTCGCGCTGGAGAGCCTGTACCGGCCGTTGGGCTTCCCCACCATCATCTTCCCATGCGAGATGGCGGATAATCCGGTGGATGAGGCGATCGTCACAGGAACATTTGTTTCCAAGTACGGCGGCATCGCTATTCTGAGCGATCTTCGGGGCGAGGTGCTCTTCCCGCTGCTTCTGCAGAGGCTGAACATCTTTACCGACCCGCAGAGGCCCATGACTACGGAACAGGGGATCTACCCGATCAACAACCCTGGCAAGGATTCCCCTGTCTTGATTACCAGCAACTTCTCACTCACGTACTTCATCGTTTCGGGTGAGGTCGAATCAAGCCGTGTGCCGTCTTGGTTACTGGTGCTCAACACAGACGGTCTTTCGGTGCTCACCGCGTGGGCAGCAGGCAAGTTTGTTGCCGACCTGATCGGACCTTTTGTGAAGAAGAGCGGTATCGAAGACAAGACCAAGACCAGAACGATTGTCATACCGGGCGCGGCCGCGATTATCAGCGGCGACCTGGAAGAAGAGTTGGGCGGGTGGAAGGTGGCTATCGGGCCGCGCGAAGGTGCGCACATACCGGCCTACCTGCGACAGAACTACGCGAAGTAAGCGAGCTCTGCACGGTAAGCCCGGCGAGCTGAAGGCAAGATTGGCGGGAATGTCGCCCGCTTATCGATAGTGATCGGACGTTTCGAGGATCGATTCCTCGTTAAGGGCTGTTGTATAGTGACCCCGCGGTGTGGGGTTTTCTTGGAACTACAGGGAGTTGTACCAGGAGGAGTGTTTCCATGATTAACGTGGTGGCTGAGAATATCAACATTATGTCGAAATATACCGGCAACGCCATGCGGGAAAGAAATGGCCAGCCAATCCAGGAATGGGCGGAGAAGCTCACCGAAAGAGGAGCCGATCTCCTGGACCTGAATTTAGGCCCGGCTCGCAAAGGCGGCCCGGAGATGATGCAATGGCTCGTGCAGACAGTGCAGGAAGTCACGGACCTTCCGCTCTTCCTGGACACGACGAACAGCGAAGCCATAGAAGCCGGGCTGCAAGTGTACCAGGTGAAGAAAGGTCCTGCCGTGATCAATTCCATCATGGCCACGCCCGAGCGTATGGACCTTCAGATGCCTCTCGTGGCCAAGTACGGCTGCAACATGGTCGGTCTGATGTGGGGTCCGGAAGGCATTCCGAGAGACGAGAATGAGCGGGCCATGCTCCTGGATACCATGATGACAAAGGCCGTGGAATTCGACATTAGCCTGGATCGGATTTGGTTTGACCCCATCGTGGTTCCGGTCTCTTCTCAGCAGAAAGAGCTCCAGGGCTGCACCACGTTCATGCAATGGCTGCCGGACCTGGCTCCTGGCTCACAATCCACCTGCGGTCTGTCAAATGTGTCTAACGGTTCGCCGGACGAGCTCCGGGACATCCTGAACCAGACCTATCTCTGCATGTTGAAGAAGTGCGGTATCACGTCCGCGATTCTGGACGGGTTCGACGAGTTCATTGTTAGGATAGCCCACGACGAGGAACCTGAGCTCGAAGCCCTGATTGGCCGGATCATGGATGGCGAAGAAGTCGATACATCCGGTATGGACAAGAAGCAAATCGATTATGTGAAGACTGCCAGACTCCTCCTCGGCCAGACCCTCTATTCCCACTCCTGGCTCGAACTTTGATCTGATTCCCGATACCCTTAAATAAGAGAGGGGGACGCTTATCCCCCTCTCTTCGCGTCCAAGGATCAGCTCTGCTTCTCAATGACCGTAGATTGACGAACGGGTTTCAATTTTGGAAAAGCGACTCTCTTAATGCTGCTGGTATCAAAGTAGTCCAAGGGAGAATGAGACGCCCAAAACTCACGCTCTTCATCCTCATCCTTGAATCGAGGTATTTCCTTATCTATTTGCTTCATAAAACATTCTCTGTCGAGCAGGTTATTACGCGACTTCCTGCATCTTGTTCGCGAAATCACGGCCGGCCGTGGGCGGAGGAAGGGGCTTACCATCGTCTCGGTACAAGGCAATAGCTTCCTCGACGATCTCGCACAGCTCGGCAAAGACCTCCTTCTCGTCCGGACCGTGGCAGCCACCGAGAATTAAACCCGGCGCGCTTCCTACATAGCACTGGTCCTCATCGGACCATTCCACGATTTTGGCGTACCTGGCACTATCTTTCATTCTCTAGACTCCTCGATCGCTCGCTGCACGGCGCGAATCTGATAATGCTTAGCATCATCTCTAGCTCTTCCTGAGATAGTTACTGGTTTAGAGACCTTCGGGTGCACAAAGTTCCTGTGTGTCCCTTTTCCGCCACGATTCACGAAGCCGGCTCGCTGCAAGTTCTCTATCAGCTCTCTCACTTTTGGCGGCAAAGAGCCCTCCTCCTTCTACTTCTTGCATAATGCCCTCGCTATCCGGCCTGCACCTTTTTGGCCCGTCCGGTAGAGCGGCTTGTTAAGCGCTTGGTGGAACGTGTCAGTTGCAGCAGCGACCTCAAAGCCTCATTCACCGACGCGGAATCACGAAAAGCCTTCGCCACATCGGGGTCAAGGATGACTACGTTGGACCCTTCCTCCAGCAATCGGCGGTAATACTTCCCACGAACGGCTTTTGAATAGTCGAAGTCGTATTCGGGGCGTAACTCACCGGTATTCTTCTTCCTATCCTTCATGTCTTTTCCTTTCCCGCACCGTAGCTAGCCTTGCGCTTATGATTCGAACGGTTTCGCCCTTCTCAATATGTGCCACAACGAGCAACCTGTCTTGCGACGAGAAGTCCACGGTCAGGTAACGCTGCTCGTCCTCTGAATGATCCGAGTCATCAAAAGTAGCCGCTCGAGGGTCATAGGACACCGTTATCATATGTCAATCTGGAGCGTCCCCGTCTTGGCTCAGGGTTGCAGCCAGTCCCGGTCCGGCCTCGCCAGCTGACGGGCGTTGTTGTATGCCATGTCTAACGTGAGGCACGTTGACGCCCAGTAGAAGGTCGAGTGCTTTTCCACAACCAGGGCTAGGTCAGCTCGCCGCGGATCGCTGAGGCAAAGTGGCAACAATAATTGGATCTGGCCTCTGTAATATTGTGGAATTGCGGTCTTATAACTCCGGCTGACGCGTTCTTTGGCGTTGTCGATAGCCCCTGTGAGGACGATTTGGAGCTCGTAGTCTTCCATGGATCTATATCGCTCCGTGAATCGCTCCCTCGGCGTCTCTGATATGATATGCTCAACATTCACACGCAGCTGTTTTCGGGTGTCCAGCACAAGGCAACTGGGATCATCGAAGTAGTGAGCCATGTCTGGCAGTTCAGGAAATATATTGAGTTCCCTCTGGCCTCGTCGAAACCAGTCCTTGAAAAACCACGGCTGCGCGCCTTCCTTACGATTGATCTCAAACGAGGCGAAGAGTGGTTCCTGATGATCCGTTACTAGACCTGTATTGAAGCAAGCAAATTGACCGTCTTCCGAAAGGGCGATTTTTCGTTCCTCCGCGATTCGCCTGTAAGTATACCTGACGTAATTGTACAGAATCGGCAATGGATATTCGGATGCGGTGTGATGGTACGACCAATCCTCTTCTTCAGCCTTTCCGGCCAGTTTTTGGAGTTGTGCGTTTATTTCGGGGATCCACGCGAAGGCGAACAGATCGCTCGGCCAAGGTTCCACGTTGGGCCTCCTGATTGGCGTAATGTCGGCTAACGTTTGCGTTTCAGCCGCGGCATGTCATGATTACTCCGAAGGTGGCTGGGTCAGAGACTTGTGAGAGTGTGTTAACGAAACCACTTGGCGAGTTCGTCTCGTGCGAGACTGGTCAACTGCTGCGCGATAAACTCGTTGAGAAACTCCGGATCTGGTTCGTAACGAGCAGCGCGAAGCTGCACGTCCCAGGAGGAGTAGTCGGCCGCATCATTTCCGACTATGAGACCAACACCGTATCTCTTAGCCTCTTCATTGACGCGATCAACGACCGAGACGACGTCGTGGATCGCCGCCGCCGCTGCTGGTACATGCAGCCACACGTACGCCTGCGTCGCCGCCCGCCGGTGCGATAACGCCTCGTACACAGCTGTTACGTCAATTCCATCGAGAGCCTTCAACTCAAATGTAATCAGGTCGAAAAACCTACCGGGAACATGCGGAAAGACACGCAGGGCGGCAACGACTATGTCGGGCCGAGTCCAAGTTCCACCGGTATCCCTGCGACCTTGCCGTGCCGTCACTTCAACTATATGATTCTGAAACCGCATATCTCGAGCCCATTCGTTCCTCAGAACCGTGGCTACCGGCTCATAAAGCTCAGCCTCGCCGATCGCCGTTTGGACAGCCGTGTCTCCTGGTACCACCGCACCGGTCGTCACCTCGCCAGGTTGCGCAACGAGACTCACACTGCCCCCTTTGCCCTTCCCAAGCTCTAGTTGCCCTGAGTCGACAAGCCGGTCACGGATCGGCCAGTAGCGATCATCCCTCCAATCAAGCTCGCGTTGAAGCGTGATGTTGCCCACATGGCCGCCTTTCTCACGGACCTTCTCCAGGAGTTCTGTTTCCCAGTTGCCGATATCCTCGGGCGTCATTGCACTTAGCGCCGTCAAGTGAACCTCCATAACGCGCACCGGGTCTAAAACTAAAGGGAACTTCCGTCAGGAAACGTCAAACGCAAATCCCTCACGTTAGGAAATCAAGCCTGGGACGCCGAACGTTCTGCGATACTGCTCGTATCGCCTTCTATGTATGTCTCTTGGCATTTGGGACAATTGTGTACCGGTCTCACGGTTCCGGGGTCCTTCCGGTTGATGGTGGGCCAAAGAGGGGCCTAAGTTCCGAAGAGGTCACTGCATTTCCTTCAGCAAGAACCAATGGCAAAATTCAGCCGGTGCCGCGCCCGGTCCGCTGAACTGCATTGTTCGATGTTTCCCTTTCTATTTGCTCATAGGACAGAAATGGAAGACTCGCCTGTTGTCGGGCGTGTTCGATGGTCATGGCTACAAGGTTCCCTGACTGATCCAGGTCGATATAGATGTTTTCATTAATCTCTTTCGTTTCCGCGACTGCGTGATCGGAGAACTCAACCAAGGCCGTGTCAGTATCCGAAAAGTACTTGATTCTCATTTGGGTTCTCCTTTGAACGCCCGGTCAAAGAAAGCGTTGTGTACTGTCTTTCCGTCTGGAAGTAAAATGACACGCAGGAACTTGCCTTCTTCCTCGATTTTCCTCCACTTTCGGATTCTTCCATCCGCTTGCCCTTGCGTAAATTCCGGGTTTTCGACTGTTGCCTCTATCCATTCCATCTTTATCCTAGCACGGTCGGGCCTCTGCCGCATGTGGAGAAAGTAATCAGTAAATTGCATTTGTCATTCCATGCCAGTAATAGAGTCTGTATAGTCCCCATTCAATGTGAAGCAGGCACCTTCCTTCTTGCGTAGGGGGTTTCACGGCCTAGCTTATCACTCGCCAACTGAAGGAGTTAAGCCGAGACAGAAGTCGTCTTGCCGAGTTAGCATGCCGATGTTCCCGGGGGCAAGCTTCACTGTCCCGTTGTCGGACCCTGGTGGCTGGCATGTCCTTCCGATGGCTCTTCTTCTCTTGCAAAGGCCACGTGGAAGGGGAGTTCCATGATTCGAGCCATGGCAGTGCGCAGCGGCTCCGATTGTGCGGAAGCAATCAAGTGGCGAGGCCCGTAGGCAGTGGCAGATTCGGAGCGGAGTTCCGCCCAGAAGACCTGAACTTGGAATTGGCTGTCACTGCTAGGATTCCTTGCCCAACTTGCCAGTCGTTCGTCCACGCCTTCGATCACGCTCCACATCAAGTCTCCAGGAGCACGACGGCGTTTGGCTGTTGGTTCATGGGAAGCGCTTCCATCACCATCGCTTCTCGTGACGCACAACACCGCGAACGAGCGAAACGATCTTATTGCGAGGAGCCTTCTCGCCCATTCGGCCAGATGGAGCCCCGACAGAATGAGCCCCACAGAAACCGCTACGGACAACAGATAGTAGAGGGAATATGTCTTCAGGAAATCAGCATGCGCCAAGGGCGTTTCCAAGCCCTTGAAATTCACCAGCCGCGAAAACCCCGCCACAAGGAGAATCACCACCAATGCCACGCAAATGTAAGCCACAGGCTTGCCCCACGTCTGGCGCACCGCAGGGTAATTCTCGATAAGCGATCCGCTGATACGAAGATCGTTCTGCACCTCCAGTCTTGTTCCGGGCCGATACGGGTCGCCTCTGGACGTGAGCAACCGGCAGCCTTCTTCCATGAGTGCCAGAAAGAGTTGAGGATCTCCTTGCCCTTTAACCGGCATGGTGGTTTCGTCCCGGTCGATCAACCTGGGTCGGAACGGGATAAGGCTCAAGGCAATGACCACGTTTACGAGGAGCAAGAATGCCAGGATGGTGTACAGCGGTCGCGGGGAAGGAACAAGGAGGTTGATTCGACGATGAAAGACACTGTCAATTGCTCCCGGGACCAATTGCAAGCCGAAGAAGATGAGAGCTATCACAATGCCCACACCGATCACTTTCCAAAAGGACCACGCTGCATCGCTGAACATGCCGTATGAGACGGGACTCATACACCTTGCCTTTGACCAGATCATGGAGAGCAGCCGGCAGAGCCACGGAGTCGAAGGCCAATTCAGGAGTGAGCCGGTCCTGAGTGATTCAGCCACGAGATCCGGGAATTGGAAATCCGCTGGATGCTGGCCTTTCTTTCGGGATTCGAAGGTCTCCGCCAATCCTCCGAAAAACCACAGGGCACCGATCAGAACAGCGCACACCGACCCCACCGTGTTGATGAAATACTGAAATATGAGCGGTAGAGAGTTCAGCAGGATTTCCGGTGTATTTCCCGGAAGAGACAGGGGCAAGTGGGGTGAGACTTCCCGCCACAGCTCAAGCAGTCTTGTCACGCCAAGACGGGCTACCACTGCGCCGGAGATGACAAAGGCGACCCCGACGAGCCTTTCCCCCGCGAAGAAAAGGGCAATGCGTTTCGCTGTGTCTTGCAGGCGCTGCATCCTTTCACACACATGCGCTGTCTCGATAGGCTCTGTCAAGGGAAAAGGTTCATGTTGAACGTGAGCCGAGCCTGTGCTAACGTAACCCGCACTTCAGGTCCCCCCTCGTTATTGATTGAACTCAAGTTACCATTAGAAGTGCAGATCAGGTCAGGTCCGACAGAAAACAGACTGAGCGTAGGAGTGGAAAGTGACCGTCCAGCGTATGTTTGTCCCGGTTCTGGTGGGCCTTATGGTCGCCCTGTGTTCCGGCCCTGTAATCGCGGCGGAAAAGAGTCTGAGCCCGACTTTAGGCATGGAAAAGAAGAGACAGGCAGCCAACGAGGAGACTGCTCGCCTGGTTGGCCAGTGGCAGATCTACATGACCAAAGAACCGGGCAAGGACTATCGTGACGCGTATAAGGGCCGCCCATTTGTCCCCGTGGGTCCGCATTCCTTCATTCTACTCATGGAATACCGACCTGACGGCACGTTTCGGCGTGTGTCGCGTATAGACGGGACCGAAACGGTGGATGAGGGCCTCTGGACGCTCAGGGGCCACGAATTGCGCCAAAAGCGCGTAGGCGGCCATGGCGAAGAAGTGCTCTACCTGAGATTCGACGGCACGGATCAGTTCACGTCAATCGAGGTTTACGAACAGACCCCCGATCCCGGGCTCTTTGCTCAATTCAGACGACTCTCGCAATAAAAACGAAGAAGATCGCTGGGTAAGACATACTCGTGCACTCGGATCAAGTTCCCGCGTGCAAGAGCAGAATCGCGGCCGAGAGCCCGAAGATGACGTTGGCGCCCCAAGCCGCGATGATAGGAGGTATGTACCCGCCGTGGCCCAGCGCGATAAAAAAGGTGTGGCCGATCCAATAACAGAAGGCCACAGCCACTGAAATGGTCAGCCCCAGGGCCACTCCACCTGCTCGAGGACTAGCTCGTACCGCAAAAGGCACACCCAGCGCGGCCATGATGAGGCATACCCACGGGAATGCGATCTTGTCGTGCCAGTCAACCAGATAACGGGTGGGGCTGTGTCCTTCGGCCGCAAGCTTGTCAATGTACGATCCAAGTTGCACGAGGTTCATCTCTTTGGCCAGTCGCTCCACACGGCCGAAGTCAGCAGGAGGTTTGTCCAAAGGCCCTACCATTGACGGCACGGTCTCCACCTCGAATCGACCGTCCGCTGTCTTTCGAGTAATGTTGACACCGTAAAAGATCCAGCGATCCTTCCACCATTTGGCCTTGTCCGCGTACAGGCGTTCCTTAAAAGTATAATCGTCATCCCACTGCACAACCGTAACGTGCTCCAGGGTTTGGTCCGCTCCGGAGAAGTTCCTGATATGAGTTATGCTCCCAGGTGAGCGCATCCAGATCTGGTCCTTCTTGAAAAATGTCCTGTCCTGCTTCTTTGCGATTTCCACGTCCTGGATGTACTCGCTGTAGCGGTTAGACCAGGGGATCACCGTTTCATTGGCGGCAAACAGCACCAGACTTCCCACGACCCCTATCATGAGCACCGGTCGTGCAATGGCAAGCGCATCGATGCCGTTGGCCTGCATCGCGATCACTTCGGAATGGCGGGCCATGAGAAAGAGCGAGAGCATACCGCCCAGGAGTATGCCCAGAGGAATAACGTAGAAAAGGTACCCCGGAATTTTGACCAGGAAGTATTTCAGCATGAGCCAACCCGGCGGATTGAACTCAAAGTAGTATTTGATTTTGTCTGTGATCTCAATAAGTAAGAATACCAGGACGAAGCCCGCCATACACAAAATGAAGACCTTGAGGAATTCGGTGGTGATGTATCTATCCAGGATCCTCACGGGTGCACCTTACCTGCTCTCCAGGATCCACTCGTTGGCCAGCAACCACCTGACCGTGCGACGGATACCCTCTTCGATGCTCACTCGTGGACGGAAGCCCACTTCCTTGATCCTGGATATGTCCAGATGAACAAACGGGCTATCTCCAAGCCACCCTCGAACACCGCCCGTGAAATGAAACTTCACATTTGTCAGGCCCATCTCGTCGCACACAATCCGGGCCACCTCCTTGACGTTCAAGAAATCCTCGTGACCGAGATTGATTATATTCTTCAGCCCTTGCATTTTGTCCACGGCGAGAAAGATCCCTTCGATCCCGTCATCCACGTGCAGATACGATTTGCGCTGATTGCCATCCCCGAGGATCTCAAGATTTCGAGGGTCCTTTCGGAGCTTTTTCATGAAATCGTATATTACGCCATGTGAGTAGCGTTCACCAATCCAGGAGACAAAACGAAACGTGTGGCTCCGGATGCCGAAATATTCGCCGTATGCCTGGATGTACGCTTCGGCCGCCAATTTGGATGCGCCGTACACTGAAGTCTGCAAGGGCGCATACTGTTCCGGCGTGGGGAAAATGTCGGGTTCTCCGTAAACCGTCGCTGAACTGGTAAAGACAATCTCTTTGACTCCCGCCGTACGCGTTGCCTCAAGCACCCGATGGGTCCCGATCACATTTTGTTCCAGGTCCACTGCGGTGTTCTTTAGGCCACCCCTTACGTCTGCATTTGCCGCGAGGTGAAATACTCGAGAAACATCGGCCATTGCAAGAGTCAGCGATTCCTGGTCAAGTATGTTGCCTTGAATGACCTCCACCCGACCTGGACCGCGAGCCGGCTGCAAGTGATGCGCGAACCCGGTTGAGAAATTGTCGTAAACCACCACATCACACTCGCGGCGGACAAGAGCATCCACCACGTGGCTCCCTATGAAACCGGCGCCCCCTGTAACCAAGGCTCTCATCGACTGCTACTCTCCTTCGTTCTTCACGAGCAGCTTAAGCCCAAAAGGTCCCTTGAAGCGCACGCTGTTGGACGGAACAATCTCATCACATCGCACAATCTGACACCCGATAGCTGCAATCCTAACAGCCTTTATCCCAAGCGACCACTTCTTCCATCAACAGGGTCGTTCGCAACGCCAGAAGCGCTGGAAGCGCTTCCAAGCCCCAGGAGTTTTTGGGGAGGGGTCCGGGCCCCGCGAAACGCGGGGTTGCAAAAAGGGCCTCCCCGGCTCGTCTTCCAAATACTCATGGGTCTTGAAGCTGCTTCTCATCCGAGACCTTCTTTGCCAGCGACGGCGCTTCGATCAGCTCATCCACGATGTATAGCGGCCGAGGTCGGGCCTCTTCGTACGTTCTGGCAACATACTCGCCCAGAATGCCCATGCACGCGATTACGAGGCCGGAGAGACCGACCATAAGCGGGGCCAGTAGAGTGAGCGGCCAACGGGCCGAAAATCCGGCAACGAGCCCGCATAGCAACCAAGCGGCTCCGCCCAGAATTCCCGCGAGCAAAAGGACTGCTCCGAGGACGAACATGAGCCGCAGCGGCACGCGAGAGAGCGGAACGATGCCGTCCAGAGCAATGTTCATGGCTCCGAGGAGCGAGATCTGGGTCTTACCGGAACGTCTCGGGTCTCGATCGAAGGGCACTACCGTGGTAGGAAAGCCGACCAAAGCCGTAAGACCACGCAGGAAACCGTGCCGCTCCCTGAAACGACGGATCTCCCGGACCACCCTTGCGTCGAGAAGTCGGAAATCACCGGTATTTCGTGGAATCTTTACTTCCGAGATCTGGTCGAGCAGCCAGTAAAAGAGCTGGGCGCACTTGAGGTAAAGCAAGTGCTCTCCCTTCCTGGATCTGCGCTGCGCAATTACCACCTTGAATCCTTCCCGCCACTTGGCAACCATCTCCAGGATCAGCTCAGGAGGATCCTGCAAGTCCGCGTCGATGGTGACCACAGCATCCCCGCGGGAATAGTCGAGGCCGGCCAGGAGCGAGAGCGGTTTTCCGATCCTGCGTGAAAAGGTGACCAGGCGTATGGGGTAGCCTTCCTCGATGAGCTGCCGGATCCTTTCGTAGGTCTGATCCGGGCTTGGATCCAGGGCGAAGACGACCTCCCACAGACAGCCTATTTTGGCAAATACCTCTTTGAGTCGCTGCATCAAAGGCAGGACATTGGCTTCCTCATTGTACAAGGGAACTATCACGCTGATAAGGACGGCGCCGGTTTCTTTGAGGGTGTCCAATCGCAATCTCCTGAAGTTATCCTGGAATCCGGAGCACTGACGATTCCTTTGTACCACAAAACAACGTATCGCTGTAACCAAGGCCGCGATCCGCGACGCTGTTACCAGAACCCGCTCTCCGCTTCAAGGGAAATCCTCGCCTGAAATGGTCCGATGCTCGATTCCCTTTCCTTCGGAACTACTTTGACGTATACTATAACTGCCTGCTGACCGGCAAAGTCAGCAATTTTTTCGCCGTACGGCAGCCGCGGGGCAGCGCCGCGATACGGCTATAGGCTGCCTAAAGGTTTCAGTAGTGAAAGAGGGGACATGACAAACATACTGGTGGAAGATCTGAGCGCTGTCAAAAAGAAGGTGACCTTTGAGATACCTCAAGAGAAGGTATCCGAGCTCATAGACGCCGAGTTTCGCGACCTCAAGAAGACAGTTCAGATCAAAGGTTTTCGCAAGGGAAAAGTTCCGCTCAATATACTCCGGGCTTATTTCAAGAGCCAGGTAGAAGATGAGGCAAAGAAGAAGCTGATAGAGGAAACCTTTCAGCCCGGGCTGGACGAAAAGAAGATTAATCTTGTTTCAGTGGTAAAGCTCGAACCGGAAGCGCTCGCGGCCGGCACACCCTTTAAGTACACCGCGGAAATCGAGGTGACTCCCCCTATAGAGGTGAAGGGTTATAAGGAACTGAGCCTCACCAAATACAAGCGAGAGGTGAAGGAGGAGCAGGTCAACGAGCGGCTCGAACGGCTTCGAGAGAGGCAGGCTAAGCTAAGTCCCATCCCGGAAAAGCGGGGCGTCACATCGGGAGACTATCTGGTTGCAGACATTAAAGCTGAGGTGGACGGCGAGCCGATCCCCGCTCTCACGGTGACCGATTACCACATGGAGCTGGGCAGAGAGTTTTATCTCAACGGCTTTGATGCGAAAGTCGAAGGCATGAAGCCTGGGGAGAGTGCGGACGTATCGTTCGATCTGCCTGAAGATTTCCCTCGCAAAGAGCTGGCGGGCAAATCCGGGCAGTTCCACGTGGCTCTCAAAGAGGCCAAGGAGCGGATTCTGCCTGCTCTGGATGACGAGTTTGCCAAGGATTTGGGCAAGTATGAATCCCTTGAAGAACTGAAGGAAGAGATTCGGAAGGACGTTGCACTCTCTCTGGAAGAGCAGACGAAGAAGGAGCTGGAAAAGCAAATAATCGACGCTCTGGTCGCGGCTCATGAGTTCGAGATTCCCGAGAGCATGGTGGAATCTCAGGTTGACACGGTGCTCGATGATACGAGGAGAGGTCTGGCCAGGTTGGGAATCAATCCCGATCGTGTCCCGCCACCCACGCAAGAACATCGGGACCAGGTGCGACCGACAGCGTTGCGGGATGTTAAAGCAGCGCTGATCCTGAGGGAGATAGCAGAAAAAGAAGATATCACCGTGTCGGATGATGATCTCGACGAAGGCATCAAGCAGAGGGCAGAACGAGTCGGGGCTTCGTTTGACTATTTCAAGGACATGCTGGAGAAGCAGGACATGCTTCCAAGCTTGCGTTCTGGTCTTCTTCAGGAAAAAGTCCTGGCCATGATTCAGGAACACGCGACGATTACCGAACAAGAGGCTCCTGCGGACCAAGAAATCGAAACGGAAAAAGCAGAGGAAAAATAAGCAGATGCTGGTACCGATAGTTGTAGAACAGACAAGTCGCGGCGAACGATCGTATGACATCTATTCCAGGCTGCTCAAGGAGCGGATAGTCTTCTTGGGCACGGGCGTAGAGGACGTTATTGCCAATCTGGTCATAGCTCAGCTCCTTTTCTTGGAGAGCGAAGACCCGGACAAGGACATCAACTTTTACATTAACTCGCCCGGAGGGCTGGTGACGTCCGGTCTGGCAATTTACGATACAATGCAGTACATTAAACCTGATATTCAGACCATTTGCATCGGACAAGCTGCGAGCATGGGAGCGCTCCTCCTGGCCGCGGGCACGCCGGGCAAGCGCTTCGCATTGCCCCACTCAAGGATTTTGATCCATCAGCCCATGGGTGGTTTTCAGGGACAGGCGACTGACGTGGAAATCCATGCCAGGGAGATCTTGCGTATGCGTCACGAACTGAACGAGATCCTCGTCAAGCATACAGGGCAGCCTATGGAGAAGATCGAAAAGGACACGGACCGCGATTTCTTCATGAGCGGCGACGAAGCTCGGAGTTACGGCCTTGTCGATCACGTCATAACTCGGAGGGAGCTGGAAAAGAAGGTTGGCTAGCGCGGGCAAGTTGCAGTTGAGGAGCCCGGCGTTTCGAGACACACATTTCGGCGGTCAGTCCGGTCGTGGAGTGACCCAGGCCCAAGGAGGAATATATGGCGGGCAGAAAAGGCAATTTCTCCAATTTGTACTGCTCGTTTTGTGGGAAGAGTCAAGATGAGGTTCGCAAGCTCATTGCAGGTCCGACTGTGTATATCTGCGACGAATGTATCGAATTGTGCAATGAAATCATAGCGGAAGAGTACGAAAAGGAGGAAATTGGACGGTCTCGTTCCAAGGTCCCCAAGCCTTCCGAGATCAAGTCCGCCCTGGACGAATATGTTATCGGCCAGGAACAGGCCAAGAAGGTTCTCTCGGTCGCGGTCCATAATCATTACAAGAGGATAGAGTCTAAGCCCGATCTGGATTCGGTAGAGATTCAAAAGAGCAATATCCTGCTCATCGGGCCCACGGGTTGCGGAAAGACTTTGCTGGCGCAAACGCTGGCGAGGATACTCAATGTGCCCTTTGCGATCGCTGACGCCACGACGCTGACCGAGGCCGGGTACGTAGGCGAGGATGTGGAGAATATCATCCTTATGCTGCTCCAGAACGCGGACTACGATATCGCCCGTGCCAGTCGCGGTATTGTGTACATCGATGAAATCGACAAGATCTCTCGAAAAACCGAGAATCCAAGCATAACCAGAGATGTGTCCGGCGAGGGCGTACAGCAGGCGCTCCTGAAGATAGTCGAAGGGACCATGGCAAATGTTCCTCCGAAGGGCGGCCGTAAGCATCCTCAGCAGGAGTTCCTGCAAGTTGATACGACCAATATCCTGTTCATTTGCGGCGGGGCCTTTGTGGGACTGGACAAGGTGATCCAGCAGCGGCTCAACATGAAATCGATCGGTTTTAATGCTGAAATCGGCCGCAAAACTGCCCAGCAGTCGGACAACATCCTCGAGTCAACTCAGCCGGAAGACCTGATCCACTACGGCCTGATTCCGGAGTTCGTGGGAAGGCTCCCGGTGATCGCCACCTTACACGAGTTGGATGAGGCCGCTATGGTCAGGATTCTTCTCGAGCCCAAGAACGCGCTGGTGAAGCAGTACAAGAAGCTCTTCGGGTTCGAGCAGGTGAAGCTCCGATTCACCGATGAGGCTCTCCGGGCGGTAGCGATCCAGGCGCTGGCGCGAAAGACAGGCGCGAGAGGGCTCCGGTCCATTCTCGAAGCGTCTATGCTGGATATCATGTTCGAGCTTCCGGAGTATGACAACCTCCAGGAAGTGATTGTCAACGAAGATGTGATTAGTAAGAATGAATCCTGCATCCTGGTATTTGAGAAGGAGGCCGAGTCCGCTTCCTGATACCGGGGCGACCGCCGGCAAGTTCACAAGCCCAGTCAACCTCTTCGGCTACAGCAGCAAACTCTTTGTGACGGAATCCGTTCCCGACGGAACGGGAGCGGATTCCCTTCTCAGCTTCCTGTAATGAGGTCCATGAAAGATGTTTTTCAATAAGAAGGAAGGATCCCCTTCAGAAAACAGTATCGTATTGCCTCTTCTTCCGCTGAGGGACATTGTGGTTTTCCCTAATATGGTTGTCCCCTTGTTTGTGGGTAGAGACCGCTCGGTCAAGGCGTTGGAGCTGGCAGCCAAGAGCGGCAAGACCATATTCCTGGCATCCCAGAAGAATGCCCAGCAGACAAGCCCCAAGCGTGACGACATCTTTTCCACAGGTACTGTGGCCCACATCATCCAGATGCTGAAACTCCCCGACAACACGATAAAAGTCTTCGTGGAGGGCAAGCATCGGGGCCGAATTTGCAACTATCAAGATGACGACGACTTCTTCATGGTGGAGGTGGAGCCGCTGGAGGAAGAGATCGACGAGCGCGAGATAGAAGTCCAGGGCCTGGTTCGCAGCCTGAAATCTGTCTTCGAGAATTACCTTAATTACAACAAGAAGTTGTCCCAGGATTTCATCGCGTCTGTTCGCGAAGTCTCCGACCCGTCAAAGCTCTCGGACACCATTGCCGGTCACCTGTCTCTCAAGGTCGAGGACAAACAGCAGCTTCTGGAGCAAACTTCTCCTGTGCCCCGTCTGGAGAAGCTTCTTGAGATAATGCAGAGCGAGATCGAAATCGCGGAAATCGAGAAGCGGATCCGTGAACGGGTCAAGAAGCAGATGGAGAAGAGCCAGAAGGAATACTATCTGAGCGAACAGATGCGCGCCATCCAGAAGGAGATGGGCGAGAAGGACGATTTCAAGAACGAGATAAATGAGCTGGAAGAGCAACTGTCAACCAAGAAGATGCCGCAGCACGCGGAAGCCAGGGTTCGTAAGGAGATCCGGAAGCTCAAGCTCATGTCTCCCATGTCCGCGGAAGCCACGGTGGTGCGGAACTACATCGATTGGTTTCTGGTACTTCCCTGGTCTGAGGTATCTCATTCCGAGCTGACCATTGACGATGCACAGCGGATCCTTGACGAGGACCATTATGGCCTCAAAGAGGTCAAGGAACGTATCGTCGAACACTTGGCGGTACAGCGACTCGCCGCCAAAACCAAGGGCCCGATTCTTTGTCTGGTGGGGCCTCCTGGGGTGGGAAAGACCTCATTGGCCAAGTCAGTTGCCAGGGCGACCGGGCGTGAGTTCGTACGCATTTCTCTGGGTGGTGTGCGTGACGAGGCCGAAATAAGAGGTCACCGGCGCACGTACATCGGAGCGTTGCCCGGCAAGATCATCCAGAGCATGAAGAAAGTCCAGACCATCAACCCGATCATGCTGTTGGACGAAGTGGACAAGATGAGCGCTGATTTCCGGGGCGATCCTGCGGCCGCTCTCTTGGAAGTGCTCGATCCGGAACAGAACCACACCTTCAACGACCATTACCTTGACGTAGATTATGATCTGTCACAGGTGCTGTTTATCACCACGGCAAACACTCTGCACGGCATACCCGCGCCGCTCCAGGACAGGATGGAAATCATCCGGCTGCCCGGATACACCGAGCTGGAAAAGCTACGCATTGCCGAACAGTTCCTCGTGCCCAAGCAACTGGAATCCCATGGCCTTTCCTCGGAGAACGTGCGCTTCCCGCGTGGGGCCCTAGTGCGGATCATCCGCCGGTACACGCGCGAAGCGGGCGTGCGAAACCTGGAACGCGAGATCGCTAAAATCTATCGCAAGGTAGCCCGTCAGATGGTCGCGGGCAAGCTGACCGGCAAGCTGGAAATCGGCCCGAAGCACCTGGGAAGATATCTTGGGGTCCCCAAGTTCCGTTATGGCATGAAAGAGGAGAAAGAGCGGACCGGTATTGCAACCGGCCTAGCATGGACCGAATTCGGCGGTGAACTCCTTTTTGTGGAAGTAGCGCTCATGCCCGGCGCGGGAAAGCTGACCGTGACGGGTAAATTAGGGGAGGTGATGCAAGAATCAGCCCATGCGGCCATGAGTTATGTCAGATCGCGAGCGTGGCGGTTCGGGCTCAAAGGGGATTTCTATAACAAGATAGACATCCACATCCACGTGCCCGAAGGGGCCACTCCGAAGGATGGTCCGTCGGCAGGGATTACGATAACCGCCGCGATCATCTCCGCGCTGACAAAACGTCCGCTTCCCGGGGACGTGGCCATGACCGGCGAGATCACCCTCAGAGGCCGAGTCCTTCCCATAGGCGGTCTCAAAGAAAAATTGCTCGCTGCGAAACGGGGTCTGGTGGGACGAGTCATTATTCCGCGTGAGAACGAAAAGGACCTTAAAGAAGTTCCGGGGCAAATCCGCAAAGGGCTGGAAATTATCCCGGTCGAGCACATGGATGAGGTGATCAGGATTCTGTTTGGGGAAATGGATCAGGCAGTTTATCCTGAGGCAGCTGCGGATTTGGATTCCGCGGTCCACATGAAACAATGAGGCGCTTTTCGCGAAAATTTGGTATAATATTAAGATTCGGTCCCCCCATCACCACGACCCTAATGGGGTCGCGCTTTTTGCGTCAAGAGGGGAACCTTCTTAGAACAGAAGTATCTCAGTTTGTAGCGGTTCATAACAGTAGAGGTGGATCATGCTTGAGATGGAAGGCGCCAGAGTCAGGATGACTCCGCACAACGTGCACGTGATGCTCAAAGAAGGACTTAGCTTCAAAGAGATCGCGGCGCGCTGTGACGTTTTCGAAGAAGCGATAGACGCGTCGCTCGTCAGATGGCTCAATGAGGGACGTTGGCCCATTGAAGAGGAGATTCCGGTCAAGAATTGACCTCTCCGCGCAGCTCCGCTCAAATACAGGAGTGCAATCGCCTCGATTTGACGCCAATCACCTCCGTATTAGAGAAGCCAACCTCGACAGTGCATCCGGGTTGGCTTCTTGCATTTCCGAGAATAGTTTCCTAGGTTGACACCGTCCTGCCGTTCGCGGACCCGCGAGAGGTAACTTTTGTGATCAAAGGACTCTCCCTTGCTTACGCTGCAAGCACAGAGATGGTATAACATCGCCGTCGACACGGCCCGAAGAATCCGCGGGGTACGCTCGTGAAGTCTGACGGTGGGTCGTGAATCAAGATACCTACATGGACCGTATCCGCAATTTCAGCATCATCGCTCATATTGATCACGGCAAATCCACGCTTGCAGATCGCCTCCTGCAGATCACCGGCGTAGTGAGCGATCACGAGTTCCATGACCAGATGCTCGACACCATGGACATCGAGCGAGAGCGCGGCATTACCATCAAGAGCCAAACCGTGGCTCTCCCGTACCGTGGCAAGGACGGCAAAGACTATATCCTGAACCTCATCGATACACCCGGTCACGCGGACTTCTCCTATGAGGTCTCTCGCGCCCTGGTTTCCTGCGACGGAGCTCTGCTGGTCATTGATGCGAGCCAAGGTATTCAGGCCCAGACGCTGGCTAACTTCTACATGGCCCTGGAGCAGGATCTGGAAGTCATCCCCGTAATCAATAAGATCGATCTGCCCAGCGCGGACGTGGAAGGAGTACGGCATCAAATAGAAAAAGACTTGGGCTTGGCCGGAGACAAAGCAGTGCCGGTTTCCGCGAAGGAGGGTATCGGTATCGAAGAGGTGCTGGAGGCAATCGTTCGAGATATCCCGCCCCCCCAGGGCAATCCTGACGCGCCGCTCAAAGCCCTTATCTTCGATTCCCATTGGGACGCGTATCGTGGGACGATCGTGCACCTGCGCATCTTCGATGGCGAGCTGAGGTCAGGTGATATGATTCGTCTCTGGTCCACGGAGAAATGCTACAAAGTGGAAGAAACTGGAGTCTTTCTCATACAGCGCCAGCCGAGGGGCAAGCTCGTCGCGGGGGAAGTGGGATACCTGATCGCCGGCATAAAAACTGTGCGCGATACCCGGATCGGCGACACCGTCACCTTGGACAAGAGACCATGTGACGCGCCATTGAAGGGTTTTCAGCTTGCCAAGCCCGTGGTCTTTTCATCTTTGTACCCGGTTTCTTCGGACGATTACGATGAGTTGGCGGAAGCGTTGGAGAAACTCAAGCTCAACGATGCTTCCTTCACCTTTGAGAAAGACCATTCCACAGCGCTGGGGCATGGTTTCAGATGTGGGTTCCTGGGATTGCTCCACCTTGAGATTGTCCAAGAACGCCTGGAACGAGAATTCGGGCTGTCTCTAGTCCTCACCGCTCCCTCGGTGCAGTACAACCTCGTCTTAAGGGATGACACTGAGATCATTATCGATAACCCTGCGAAATACCCGGACCCTATGCAGATCAAAGAAGCACGGGAGCCTTTCATCCGTGCATCGATCATCTGCCCGGAACAGTTCGTGGGGAATGTGATTAATCTCTGTATCGACCGGCGAGGGATCCAGAAGAATTTCAATTACCTGGACGCCAAACGTATAGAGCTGACGTTTGACCTGCCTCTGGCCGAGGTGCTCTTCGACTTCTACGACAAGCTCAAGTCAGTGTCCAAAGGATACGCGTCCTTTGATTACGACTTCCTGGAGTATCGCGCCACGGATCTGACCAAGGTGGACATCCTAGTGAATAGCGAGAAGGTGGATGCGCTCTCCATGCTGGTGCATCGGGACCGCGCGTACGATCGAGCGCGACGAGCCTGTGAGCGGCTCAAAAAAGAGATTCCTCGACAGCTTTTCAAGATCCCGATTCAGGGTGCTATCGGGGGCAAGATCATTTCCAGGGAAACCGTCTCTGCATTGAGAAAAGACGTGACCGCAAAATGCTACGGCGGAGACATCACCCGCAAGAAGAAACTCCTGGAAAAACAAAAGGAAGGCAAAAAGAGGATGAAGCTGGTGGGCAGCGTAGCCATTCCTCAGGCAGCATTCCTGGCAGTCCTGAAAAGCGACGAAGACGAATAACGGGCTGCGGCAGAGAACATTGCAGGCATCTGCAGCGACAGGCTTTCTGCTTGCCCAGGTGGGCCGATAGCGATTGACTAAGTTCCTGTCCGAAAGGAGGCAATAATACTGTCATCCCGGACTTGATCCGGGATCCAGACTCTGGATTCCTGCTTTCGCAGGAATGACGGAGAAGACGCGCGCCACAAAAACCTTTCCGAACGGTCTATCTTGAATGCCCGTATCGACATTATTGTCGGCAACTGCGCAAGCATTGGGAACAATCTGTGATCTCACGTAGTTGATTGCCGTGCCGCGGCAGTTCCCCAAATTATGTATACCGAGATCGCGGCGGCCACGTACATGAGGATCCCGCCGACCATGTACATCATGGCCAGGCCGGTCACCTCAGCAATATAGCCCCACACAAGCACCGAGAGATTGATCCCCGCTCCGAAGGACCCAGTGAAGAGCCCTACTACCACGGCTCGATTCGTTTCCCGCGAACGGTCCACCATTTGGGCCATCATTGCAGGATAGGAGAGGCCTTGGAGCAGGCCAAAGAGCACTCCGAGGATCACCATGTGCCAGAGGGTGGAGATCATCGAGGTCAGGATCAACATGCATCCGAATCCTAGCAGGCAAGCGAAGATGAGCTTCTTGCGGCTCACCCGGTCGGCGATCTCCCCGAGGAGGATCCTGACCACAACCAGACTGACGCCGTAACAGGTGAAGAACACGCCTGCACGCAGTCCGATGCTCTTGGCATAAAGCGGGAAAAAGGTGTTCATGGCAGCAAAGCCGCTGCCGAAGATCGCCGCAACAAGCATCATGATGTAATGCCGGTCTCTGAACGCAGTGGGGAAGAAATCACGAAGGCTCTCGTGGCCGACGCTCCGACCGGGCTCCTTCACCATCAGCGAGAGCCCGAACCCAAGGAGTCCAAAGGCTGTGAGGAGCAAGAAATAGGCAGTGAATCCCCACGCGTGGAGCACAGTCTCCCCCATGTACGGGCCGATGGCCACGGCAAGAGACCCGGAAACCCCAAAGATCCCGATCCCTTGCGCGCGATGTTCCGGAGGGATCAGGTCAACGACGGCGGTGGAGCATCCGTTGAAGCAAGCGGCAAAGGCCACGCCTTGCACCAACCTTACCAGAATCATAAGCGGCGAATACGCGGGGAACAGGAGAAAGCCCAGATTGGAGATTCCCGCGAGGAAGATCCCGACGACGATGAAGATCTTACGCCCGTACTTGTCCATAAGAGGAGTGAGAAGCGGGATCGCTCCCAGCGAAGTCACTCCCAGCGATCCCATGACAATTCCCACATCTGCAACGTTTCCGCCTATTTGCACTATGAACAAGGGAAGAAATGCCCACGTAGCCATTATGAGGAACAGGCAGAGATTGGTTGCTGATACCAGTTGAAACTGGGCGTTGAAAATGATGCTCTTCATCGAAGGGTCAATTCCGCGACTACATCGGGCACCAGAAATAAGCTCCGGCGCCCCGATGAGACTGGTTTCCTACTAACGTGACAGAGAAAGGCTTGCAAAATTGTGGGGAGGTCCTTTCCGGAACAAGGCCTCCCCGTCAGTTCCTTCAAAAGCCTTAGTTTTGCCGGCCCTGCTAAATGGCGGCGTTCCGCGTGTGATTACCTCTCACCTCGTGGGGCCGGGTCCCAGCTTCGCTCGCCGCCCCCCCTGTCCCGCCAGATGTATCTGCGGGGCGATCTCGACCCCGGCTCGACGGGCTGCGGCGAGGCCGGTGGCTGAACTTGCGGCTGAGCCTGTCCACCATATGTGGCAGGTGGATCAACCATACCTGGCTGGGTCTGCGTACCTTCCCCGGGTGAAGGAGCACCAGTGTCGGCACTGCCGATGTCTTCCTCGTGAATCTGCTGCTTAGCAGTCGATTCCTTGCGTTCGGGCATCACAGTAGAGCACCCGGTCAGAAAGAGCACGGCAAAGATCGGAACGAGCAACGTGAAGATCAACCGAAGCACTGGGTTCTCCTGAGCAACATGCGGACAACTTTCAGATGAATTATACGACACTTTGCCGTTCAAAGCATACAATTCGCCAGGATATTTCTCTGTTTTGTTCAGCGGGATCTGCCTGGTTCAGGCGAGAAAACCTGGGTTGCATATCCGAGGTTGTTGCGGCAGCGGAGTATTCCCACTCCGAGATAACGGTACTTCGGGTTCAGAATGTTCTTCTTGTGATTCTTACTCTTCATCCAACCGTGGACAACTTCAGCCGCCCATTTTTCTGCATCGGAGTCCCACGTGCGGTACCCGATATTTTCCGCGCCTGCGCCAACGCCTGCGGCTTTGAGCCTTTCAGGGAACTTCCTCCATCCTTTTGGAAAGGACTCCGACTCATGGTGAAAAGCTCCCGTGGAGCACATGTGCTCGCTGTGCTTGCGAGCAACAGCTCTTAGCGGCTTGGCAGGTTCCAAAGGCCGCAAGCCGTGTTCGCGGCGTTGTGCGTTGGTGAACTTCAACACGTGGTTTTCTGCAGTCTGGACTGCCCGCAAGGCGGAATCCGGTGCGGACGGAGGGATTGCAGGTTTGGCCCAGGAGAAATTCGCGTAACAGAGTATCGCTAACAACGCAAGCGCGCGCAGGAATATGGAGTTGCTATATACTGAACTATTGGAATTTGCCTCTATTCCATGCGCCATTTCCTGTAGGGGCGCACCCGCGCGTGCGCCCTGAACCCGCATGAGCAGACACGCTGGTCTGCCCCTACCGAAGACCGGCTCATTTCCGATCCATGACTGTGTAGTGAGGTCTCGCGTCCCTCTGTGAATAGGATACTTCTGTGACACGATGGATGTAAGCTGACTACGAGACTGACAGGCACACATGTTCATAGGAAGAGAGCCTCTCCGCTACTGCCAGCATTTTCCGTTTGCCATGCAGGCCATTGACGTTTATATTGAAAGATCGGCCTTGTCCAGCCTATTTGTGAGCCTGCAAGCCGACAAGAACGCAAGTAACTCCACCTTCATGCTATAAAGTACCAAGCACACGGCCAAGGAGGATTCATTCATGACAGAAGTTGTGATCGTCAACGCAGTACGCACGCCTGTTGGCACATTCGGCGGTTCTCTGAAAGACGTCTCGCCGGTAACCTTGGGAGCCACCGTGGTGCAGGAGCTCTTGAAAAGGACCGGGCTGAATCCGGTTGACGTGGAGGAGCTCATATTCGGGTGCGTGCTCCAGGCAGGGCTAGGCCAGAATGTTGCCCGTCAAGTCCTTATCCAGTCGGGAATTCCCAAGGAAGTCCCTGCAATGACTATCAACAAGGTCTGCGCGTCGGGTTTAAGGGCTGTTTCTCTGGCCGCTCAGTGCATCAAGGCAGGTGACGCCGATACTATCATCGCGGGCGGCACGGAAAACATGTCCGCCGCGCCGTACGCTATTTCCAATGCACGATGGGGGGCCCGCCTGAATGACGGCACGGTGGTTGACCTGATGATTCACGATGGGCTCTGGGAGATATTCAACCGATATCATATGGGGGTCACCGCAGAAAACGTTGCGGAACAGTGCGGGATTTCACGGGAGGAACAGGACGATTTCGGCGTGGAGAGCCAGACCAGGGCAGCCAAAGCCATTCAGTCAGGGCGATTCAAGGATGAGATCGTTCCTGTTGTCATTCCTCAGCGCAAAGGCGATCCCAAAGTCTTTGACACGGACGAACATCCGCGTCAGACCAGCAAAGAACTTATCGCCAAGCTGAAACCTGCGTTTAAGAAAGATGGAACCGTCACAGCAGGGAATGCCTCCGGGATCAACGATGGAGCAGCCGCTGTGCTGGTGATGTCCGCGGATAAGGCGAAGGAAAAGGGCATGAAGCCTATGGCTCGGATCCTTTCTTATGCATCCGCGGGCGTGGACCCGAAGGTCATGGGTTTGGGGCCCATACCGGCGACTCGCAAGGCCCTGGAAAAGGCAAAGCTGACCATCAACGATATCGATCTCATCGAAGCAAATGAGGCTTTTGCAGCCCAGACGCTTGCGTGCAAGAAGGATCTGGGTTTCAACCCTGACATCACTAACGTAAACGGCGGCGCGATAGCGATCGGCCATCCTATTGGGGCTTCAGGGGCCCGGATCCTGACGACCCTGCTTTACGAAATGCAGAAACGGCCTGAAGTGAAACGCGGGCTCGCCACGCTGTGCGTTGGCGGAGGCATGGGCGCGGCAATGATCGTGGAGAAAATCTGATCTTTAGCGCTGGTGGAGTGCCTCATTGAACCCGGGCCCGTCGGGTGTGATTCGAGTTGGCTGCATTCCCTGCAAGAAATGCCTTGAAAAAGGTGCTCTTGGTCGACCTCCCGTGCACCGAATATCGGGATGCGCTAAGGAGCCAGCAAGCGATCATCGAGCGGAAACTCTTGCGCGGCGGGCCTGACACCTTGCTTCTGCTGGAACATCCGCCGACGATCACCCTAGGGAAGAGAGGTCTCGATTCGCACGTGCTCATGCCGCGAGATCAACTGAAAGCTCGCGGTGTGGCTCTGTATAATGTGGATAGAGGCGGGGGCGCCACGTACCACGGCCCTGGGCAACTTGTGGGCTATCCCATACTAGACCTGAAGAACCCGCGACGCAGAATCCGTGACTATGTCTCTATGCTGGAAGAGACCATCATACGAACAATGGAGCACTTCGGAGCGTCGGGTTTCAGACAAGAGGGGAAAGTTGGCGTCTGGACCGGCACGCACGATAAAATTGCTTCGATCGGCATCCGGATTCGGCGCGGGATCACTTCGCATGGATTTAGCCTGAACGTAGATCTGGACATGGATCCTCAGGAGCTGATCATTTCCTGTGACATGCCCGACGCGCGAATGGTGAGCCTTAATCAACTCCTGGAGACGCCTGTAAACCTGGAGTGGGTCAAAGAGGCCATAGCCAGGGAGTTTAGCGTAGTCTTCAACGTGTGGCTCGAACGCTCCTCCCTTGAAAGAGCGCTGGCTTGAAAATCCTCGCCTCGCCGGAGTCACTTCTTCCATGACTAAGTTCGCCATTTCTCAAACACTGCCATGACCGTCCTCCTCACCTATGGTCTGCGCAACATCAGAGCGAGAAAGATTACCACCGGTCTCACCGCCGGAGGAATGGCCCTGGTAACGTTTGTCTTTGTGGCCGTTCTCATGCTGGCCGAAGGGCTGGAGTACACACTTACTGAGACAGGCAGGCCGGAGAATGCCATCGTCTTGCGAGGATCGGCCGAGACTGAAGTAGGCAGCGTGATCTCCAGGGGAGAGGCATCCATTATTGAGACCCAGCCCCAAATCGAACGCGACCCTTCGGGCGAGCCGATTGTGGCAAAGGAAACCCTCGTGCTGGTGGCCCTCCCGAAAATGGAATCGGGCTCTTTAGCTCATGTGACCGTCCGAGGCGTCGGGCCCCAGTCTTTTGCGCTCCGGCCCCAGGTAAGGCTCGTGGCGGGTCGGATGTTTCGCCCGGGATCTCGCGAGATTATCGTGGGGAGTAGCATTGCGCGACGGATAGAGAACTGCTGTGTCGGCTCCCAACCTCAATTTGCCCTGAGCCGCTGGACGGTGGTGGGCATTTTCGACGCGGCAAATACCGCTTTTGATTCAGAGATCTGGGGCGATGTGGACCAACTGATGTCCGCGTTTCGCCGGAACAGCTACTCCGCGATCCTCGCGCGGGTACCGGGACGGGATGAGTTCCAGGAATTCAGCAAGCAACTCCAGGGCGACCCCCGCTTCACGATTCAGGTCAAGCGGGAACTGGAATTCTACCGAAGTCAATCCGAGATCATGGCCAAGTTCATTCGGATCCTCGGTATGGGCATGACGATCTTTTTTAGTCTTGGAGCGATCCTGGGAGCTATGGTCACCATGTATGCTGCGGTGGCGAATCGCACCGCGGAAATAGGCACCTTGAGGGCCCTTGGATTTACCAGGGCGGACATCCTCTCAGCGTTTCTGGCCGAGTCGCTCCTGATCGGTCTGATTGGCGGCCTGGTCGGCCTACTATGCGGTTCATTGTTGCAACTGCTGACGATTTCCACGCTCAACTGGCAGACCTTTTCCGAACTCGCCTTCGGATTTAAGCTCACTACACAAATATCCGCATACGGTCTCGCGTTTGCCACAGCGATGGGCTTTCTCGGTGGCTTGCTCCCCGCATGGCGAGCGGGCAGGCTCAAAATCGTCGACGCGCTCAGGGCTTCCTAACCTTAAGAGACACGTTGATCAAACTTGCCGGTCGCTATATGCTAATAGGAGTTCGCTTCCGAACAGTGAAGATGACGTTACAGCAAGAGTAGCTGTAGGTCGGATTGAGTCCCGCTTTCTGGGCAGGACGAAATCCGACACCATGCCCAACGCGACATGTCGGGTTTCGCTGGACTCAACCCGACCTACCCTTACCCACTGTTTGATAGGGCATCGGTATCAGAAAGAGAGGGCTCCTTCGGCCAAGGCTGCGCACCGCAAGCCATTGCTTCATCCTTGCATTCCAGCCCTCAGTGGAAACCCAACCTGTTTCATCAAGGCCGATTCCTGAAAAGGAGGTCCCTATGAAGACGGTTCAGCCCGGCGATCAGGTGGTAAGCATGGCTCCGGACGGCGCAAACGTCGAGGTGTACACTGTAGTCAAAGTGCTTCCGGATGGCGTGCAGGTGGGTGAGAGTTCAGGAAAGCTCTCAACATCGGCAATTCGGATGTACGACGAAAAAGCGGTCGGACAAATATTGGAGAAAAACGGGAGGATAACAGCCCTGAAACAGGAAATCCGCTCGCTGTACGACGGCATGGATCGTATTGCCTGATCAGATCGGTTACGTCCATTGCCAAGAATTTTGTCCGATTTGACGCGGTCCAAGCCCGTCATTCCTGCGGAAGCAGGAATCCAGAGTCGCGGAAGCAAATCGTACAACGTGCAAGACGGGAGAGTCTTTGCAAGAAAACCTCGGCGCTTTTGCCTATCTCTTCTTGGATTCTCTAATTTTTTCTTCGGCTTGGGTCATCCAGACCTTGAGAATGGACCGCCACTTGGAATTCTTAACGAGCGGCAGGGCTCGCCGATACATTTCCAGGGCTCGAATGTGATCACCCTTTCTCTCGTACAATTTGCCAAGGTATTCGAGAGCCAGATAATTGTCGGGCTTGAGCTGGAGCGCCTTTTCATAATCTGAGGCCGCCTCGTCGAGCCTTTGAGCCATTTCGAGGGCAACCGCGCGGTGGAAGTAAACGTCCGGATTTGCCCCGTCTTCCTGAACCGCACGAGTGTACCACTGAATAGCCTCATCCCATTCACGGGCCATAGCAGCCCTGTAACCTTCCCGAAGGTAGTCCTGGGCGCGCGAAGCATCAGCAGCGTGCCAAGGTGCGATGAGACTTACCAAAGCAACGCAGGCTACCAGAGCACGTCGCATCATGCCGGGTATCTCCGAATCCGAACAGCGAGACGATTCATTGCAGGGTCTTCCGGCACCCGAAATCGGTCCTCTCGCGACCGGCTGCACGCAACCGCGCTGTTCGCCTTAACAAGCGGATTAAGCAGGAATTCTAGCACAAATGCCTGGTGTGCACAAGCGAAGCGTTTCCGCGGGTCTAACCATTCCGTTACATGGGAGAAGAATGTCCTTGCGACCCCGCTGAAAAGCGGGGGAAGCAATCTCCGAGCCTTCAAAGGAGGGGATTGCTTCGTCCCCCGGATCGGGTCCGGGGTCCTCGCAATGACAGGTGAAACAACCTTCTTGCCCGCACGTAAGTGATTCCTTACCCGTGGGCACCGCCGGAAGAGGTCGCAGATGGCGGGAGTCTCATGTGAAGAGGGCTCTCCAGCGACTCTTCCAAGGCTCTCCTCTTTGACATTTCTCGTCACGGTACTAATTTTAGCAACACAGGGCCAACAAGCGGGCGTGCTCATCCGCAAAGCCTGACCAGGGGGTAGAAAAAGATGAGAACAATCCATTTAGACCATGTGGCGGCATCGCCGGTTCTGTCGCAAGTCGTGGACGGGATGATCCCGTTTCTTCGAGAAAGGTTCCACAACCCATCGAGCATTTACTCCGCGGGAGAAGAAGTAACGGAAGCCCTTGAGAAGGCTCGGGACAGAGTGGCCAGCCTCCTCCACGCACAAGAGGATGAGATCATTTTCACTTCCGGTGGGACAGAAGCAAATAACTGGGCATTGAAGGGGGTGCTTCAGGCGAATCGCTCGCCGGTTAAGCATTTGATTACCTCTTCTCTCGAGCACTTCTCAACCCTTCACGCCGCCCGGTCTTTGGAGAAAGAAGGCGTGGCGGTCACGTTCCTGCCCGTAGACAAGTACGGCATGGTTGACCCGGACGACGTAGAAAAGGCCATAACGCCAAACACCGCGCTCATTTCCGTCATGCACGCGAACAATGAGGTCGGCACGATCCAGCATATCGCTGAAATCGGCGTGGTGGCGCGAAAACACAAAATCCCGTTCCACACCGATGCAGTGGCCACCGCCGGTGTCATCCCCGTAGACGTGGAAGCTTTGAACGTGGATCTGCTCTCACTTGCCGCGAATGCGTTTTACGGCCCTCTAGGAGTCGGCGCCCTGTTCATTCGAAGGGGTACCAAGATTGCGCCTCTCCTGGACGGAGGCAGGCAGGAACGCGGCTTTCGTGCAGGAACCGAAAATGTGGCCGGAATTGTAGGCATGGGCATAGCTGCCGCGGTTGCAGCTCAAGAGATGGAAGCTCGCATAGCGCATCTGACGCCACTCAGAGACCGCCTAATCCGGGATGTCACGGGACAGATCGAAGACGTCGTACTCGTGGGTCATCCTACACGCAGACTTCCAGGCAATGTGAGCGTCCTTGTCCGGTACGTGGAAGGCGAATCCATGTTGCTCTTCTTGGACATGGAGGGCATTCAGGTGGCAAGCGGGTCCGCGTGCATTTCCATGTCTCTCAAGGCGTCCCATGTGCTGCTCGCGATGGGTGTCGATCCAGGGTCCGCACAGGGTTCGCTCCTGTTTACACTCGGCCGCGAAAACACGAACGAAGACATCGACGCGCTCATGAAAACCTTGCCGCCGGTCATTCAAAGGCTGCGAGATATGTCGCCGCTATACAAAAGGGTGAGTCAATTCAAGCCGGCTCAACCAAAGCTTGCGGTGGTGGGAAAAGAGAAGTAACCGAATCCCTGCATTGCTTTTGGCGGTATTATTTGGCATTGACGGCAACCAAGCTCATTCCATAGCAGTCCGGCTTGACGAGGCTTCCGACCTGGTGAACTATAGGGCCACTGTCTGGTGAGTCGGGGGATATGGTTATGGAGAAGCTTGTAGCGGAATCCTTTCTGAGCGACCCAAAGGTACTGGAGGCCAAGAGCCTCATTTTGCAGAGCCTTCGTGCACATCAAGGGCAGCTGACCGGTATCCGCCCCCCTGTTCTACAACTCAAGAAATCCTATGAGGAGCTTGTCGACGAGTTCAGCCGACTCCGGGGAGGGCCGCTCTTCTATCCGTACTTCGGGAGCGGAATCGGCAACGGGCCACTTGTTGAGCTGGCTGATGGAAGTGTGAAGTATGATTTCATTTCCGGGATCGGAGTCCACTACCTGGGCCACTCGCATCAGGCCGTGATGGAAGCTGCTCTGGATGCTGCGCTCCGCGACACGGTAATGCAGGGCAATCTTCAGCAGAATGAGGAAAGCCTTGATCTGGCCAGGATGTTGGTAGCCGCGGCCAACGCGCAGGGAGCCCAGATCAGCCACTGCTTCTTTGCCACAAGCGGCGCAATGGCTAATGAAAACGCGCTCAAGCTGGCTTTCCAGAAGAAGAGCCCCGCGGACAGGCTCCTGGCATTTGAGGGAGGATTTGCAGGCCGCACACTAGCGCTTTCTCAGGTAACGGACAAGCCCGACTACCGGGAAGGTTTGCCAATAACTTTGGCAGTGGATTACGTCCCGTTCTTCGATCCCAATTCCGCGCAGAATAGTACCAACCGAGCTCTCGCAATTATTGAACGCTACCTGAAACGGTATCCCGGCAGGCACGCAGCTATGGTATTTGAGCTCGTTCAGGGCGAAGGAGGCTTCTACCCGGGAGACGCTCGTTTCTTCGCGGCACTTATGAAGCTGCTCAGAGACAACGGCGTGACCGTCATCGTGGATGAAATCCAGACCTTCGGCCGCACTGCCGAAGTTTTCGCCTTTCAGCACTATGGATTGGACGAGTGGGTGGACATTGTCACCATAGGGAAGTTGTCCCAGGTTTGCGCGACCCTCTTTCGCGAAGATTACAAGCCTCGACCTGGGTTGATCAGCCAGACGTTTACGGCAAGCACTGCGGCGATCTTCGCGTCCCTAGCTATCATAAAAACACTTACCACCGACGACTACTTCGGTCCTGACGGCAGAATCGCCCGCCTGCACAAGCACTTCGTCAGCCGCTTGCACCAGATTGCCGAGCGACATCCGCAGCTCCTCACCGGCCCGTACGGCGTCGGGGCCATGATCGCATGCACCCCGTTTCAAGGCGAAGCCGAAAAGGTCAAGAAATTCATGCATGAGCTCTTTGACGCGGGTGTGATTGCGTTTTATTGCGGTTCAAGCGTGACTCGTGTCCGTTTTCTTATTCCAGTGGGAGCAGTGACCTTTGATGACATCGACAGGGTGACTGAGATTGTGGAAGCTACTCTGGTTCAGGTGGCCGAGACCTTCTGAGGGGGAGCGCACATGGTGATTATTCGCCCGATCGCGGAAACTGATCTGGATGCGTTAGTCGAACTGGCTCACATGGCCGACTTTGGGCTTACCTCATTGCCAAAAGACAGAGATTTACTCGAAATCCGGATCGCCGACTCGTTGAGAGCTTTTCAGATACCTCCACGAGCGCCCGGGGGAGAGCTTTACATTTTCGTGATGGAGGACCTGGAAGCCGGCAGAGTAGTGGGCACGAGCTGCATTGTCTCCAAGGTGGGAGGATTTCAGCCTTTTTACGCGTACAGGATTGAGAATATCGTTCACGAATCCATCACACTTGGAGTGCGCAAAGAGGTCCGCATTCTGCACCTAGTGACGGAACACAGCGGCCCTTGCGAAATCGGCGGTCTCTTCCTGGCTCCTGAATACCGCAAGCACGGAAACGGCCGGCTCCTGTCGCTGTTCAGGTTCCTGTACATGGCATTGCACCACGAGCGGTTTGAATCACTTGTCATTGCGGAAATGCGCGGGGTAGTGGACGAAAAAGGGCACTCCCCATTCTGGGAAGCCCTTGGCAGACACTTCTTTGATATGGACTTCCCCAAGGCGGACTATCTCAGTGTGAAAGACAAGAGATTCATAGCGGAACTCATGCCCGCATGTCCCATTTACATATCCATTTTGCCGGAAGAAGCTCAGGAAGTGATCGGCAAAGTTCATCCCGACACGCAACCTGCGCTCAAGATGCTCGAAGACGAAGGATTTTCCTCGAGCGGCATGGTGGACATTTTCGAGGCGGGCCCTGTCGTAGTGGCGCGACCTCACGAAATCCGCATTGTGAAAGAGCGTCGATTAGCCTCAGTGGGCGAGATTACAGAAGAGGACATCGAGTCTGAGCGCTATCTCATTACTAATACTGCTCATAACTTCCGAGCATGTATGGGATCGCTGGAAGTTACGTCAGGTGGAGATGCCCGCATTCGCGACCATGTGACTGATGCGCTGCACGTAAGAGAAGGCGACCAGGTCTGTTACGCTCCTTTGAGCCCTAAGAAGGAGCAGCGCTGATGGAGAATAAAGTCCACTTCGTGGGCAATGAATGGCGCGGCGGGATAGGGCCTGCTTTTTCCTCAACCGATCCGGCCACCGGCCGCGTGATTTGGGAGGGACGAGCTGCAGCGGAAGACGAAGTTCACGAAGCGGTCTGCATCGCGCGGGATGCGTTCCCATCCTGGAGTGCGCTCGGACTTGAGGCGCGAATCAGGCATCTGGACGCGTTCCGGGAACAGCTTGAAGCGGATCGAGACAGCTTGGTCGAAGCGATTTGTGTGGATACCGGCAAGCCCCGCTGGGAATCGCTCACTGAAGTGGATTCCATGATCGGCAAGATAGGGGTTTCTATAGAGGCGTACCGGGATCGATGTCGCGTTAAGGCGGAAGAGATGCAGGCCGCGCGAGGGATTACTCGGTTCAGGCCTCATGGCGTCATCGGAGTGTTCGGCCCGTTCAATTTCCCCGGGCACCTTCCCAACGGCCACATTGTTCCGGCTCTGCTTGCGGGAAATACCGTCGTGTTTAAGCCGAGCCGCCAGGCGCCGCTCGTGGCTATGAAGACCCTGGAACTATGGGAGCGAGCGGGAATTTTTCCCGGAGTGATTAACATGGTGCAGGGAGGCCGTCAGACCGGCGTGGCCTTGTCCCGTCACCCTGATCTCAACGGCCTGTTCTTCACGGGAAGCGCTGAGGTTGGACGAGCTTTGCACCAGGCCTTTGGAGGACAGCCCGAAAAGATTATTGCCCTGGAAATGGGAGGCAACAACCCGCTCATTGTGCATGAGGTTGCGGATCTGAAAGCGGCCGCATATCTCGCCGTAATTTCAGCATTTATTACAGCGGGCCAAAGATGTTCCTGCGCCCGTCGGCTCATTGTCCCTGTGGGAAAGAACGGCGACCGTTTCGTCGACCAACTCGTGGAGCTGATGGGTCACGTGCGGGTCGGAATCTGGACCGACGACCCTGAGCCATTTATGGGGCCGGTCATCTCCGATCAAGTGGCCACGGAATTGCTGGCCGTTCAGGAACGGTTCGCGAAAAGCGGCGGGGTATCACTGGTAGAAATGAAGTCCCTTCGAGGGATCAAAGCGTTGCTCTCGCCCGGGCTCATGGATGTGTCCCGAGTTCCCGATCGGCCTGATGAAGAATACTTCGGCCCGTTCTTACAACTAATCCGCGTGAGCGATTTTGACGAAGCGCTCCGGGAAGCGAACAATACTCGTTACGGTCTCGCGGCAGGGCTACTCAGTGACAGCGAGGAACTCTACGGCGAATTCTTTCGAAAGATTCGTGCCGGCGTGGTGAATTGGAATCGCCAGACCGTGGGTGCCAGCTCGAAGCTTCCGTTTGGTGGGATCGGCTGGAGCGGCAATCACCGACCATCAGCATATCTGGCCGCGGACTACTGTTCCTATCCCGTAGCCTCAATAGAAGCGGATAGCGTTGCTGCGCCTGCGAATCCACTCCCCGGCATCGAGCTTTGAGGCATATCTACGCGTTGAGGCAGGGGCTGCCCCAATGCCGGGTCCAACTACCTGTCGCATTCTTCACCAGAACAGTCTTGTGCTATCGGACAAGCGCTTGACAGAAACCTGGTCTGGATCTATCGTCTTATAAGCGGGCACATGAGCGAAACGCAGGAGGACTGAAATGCCGGCCTCAACAGTGAGGGAAGAGATTTACAAAGATCTCAGTCGCGTACCAGAGGAACGACTCTGGGCAGTAAAGGACTTGCTTTCGTTCATCATACGAGAATCCCCCGACCAATTGGAAGTGTTGGAATGCGCTCTCATGTCCAGTTCGGCCTTGTCAAAAGAACTGAATACCCCGGAAGAGGACGAAGCATGGAGCGATTTCAACAAGGAAGCGTAGTCATTGCACAGTTTATTTTCACAGACGCCAGCCAAACTAAGAACCGCCCGGCCATAGTGATCGCCAATCTACGTGACGAAGATTATATCATGTGTTCGGTGACAAGTCGGTGTCGACAGAACGATCCGTACCAGATAGAGCTGAAGAAAGACGAGATCACCGGAGGGGACTTAAGGCACGATAGTTTCATAAGGCCAAATCTGATAATGACGGTGAACCAAACCCTTATCCTGCGGAAAGTAGGCCATTTACCTGATCATAAGCTCAAACAAGTGATAGACAAAATCATCAGCATCATAACCAACCCCCAGTAACTACCTTGAGCACCGCCTCTGCACCTAGCAATTCCGGCATCCGGCAGGCCCATCGAGCCCCACCCCACAGAGCAGACTTGAAGCAATTCACATGGAACACGAAATGGTGCCACCCACCGCGCTTTGAAGTGTGCTAGGCTGACCCCGTACACAACGGACGCGGGCAAGATCATGGCCGGTCAAACTTTTGAAGTAAATTTTGACGGGTTGGTGGGACCCACTCATAATTACAGCGGGCTATCGTACGGGAACATCGCGTCCATGACGCATGGTCTGACCGTGTCCAACCCAAGGGCTGCCCTGCTGCAAGGGCTGGCCAAAATGAAATTCCTCGCGGACCTTGGTGTGAAGCAGGCTGTGTTGCCGCCCCAGGATCGACCGGATTTTGATACCTTGCGCAGGTTGGGATTCAGCGGCTCCGAATTGCAGGTCGTTGAAAAAGCCGCGAGCCAGGCGCCTCAGATTCTCGCGTCGTGCTACAGCGCATCAAGTATGTGGGCCGCGAATGCTGCCACAGTATCGCCCAGCGCGGACACGTCCGACAGGCGAAGCCACTTCACACCAGCGAACCTAATCAGCCAATTTCATAGGTCCATCGAACCTCCGTTTACGTCTGCGATTCTCAAGAGAATCTTCCCCAGCGAGTCCCTCTTCGCTCATCATGATCCTCTTCCACGAGCTGTGCATTTCTCCGACGAAGGCGCTGCGAACCATACCCGTCTGTGCGCTTCGTATAGAGAACCCGGAATCGAACTGTTCGTGTACGGCCGAACGGGCTTTGATCGAACCGATCAAGGACCTCGACGGTTCCCGGCACGTCAAACCCTGGAAGCTTCGCAGGCGATTGCGAGGCTCCACGGCCTCGATCCAGCTGCCACCACGTTTGCCCGACAAAACCCGGAAGCTATTGACGCGGGCGTTTTCCATAACGACGTGATATCAGTAGGGAACCAAAACGTCTTTCTGTATCACGCGGAAGCCTTCTGCGAACCTGAGTCGGTCTTAAACGAGCTTACGCGGACGTTCTCCCACTTGTGTGGCGAAGAACTGATCCTCATCGAGGTTCCATCTCAGGAGGTCTCGCTTCAAGAGGCTGTGGAGACTTACTTCTTCAACAGCCAGCTCGTCTCGCTGCCGGATGGAACCATGAGCCTGATCGCTCCCGCGGAGGGCGAAGAGAACCCAAGAACGCGCGCAGCTCTGGAACGCATACAAGCAGATGACAACCCCATAGCCCAGGTCCATTTTGTGGATGTGCGTCAGAGCATGAAAAACGGCGGCGGTCCGGCATGTTTACGGCTGAGAGTGGTGTTGACCGAAGAGGAGCTTGCATCAACCCATCAGGGGATCATGTTTAGCGATGGTCTTTACCATAGGCTCATTCACTGGGGAGAACGACATTACCGGGACAAGCTCCATCCGGAGGACCTCGCAGACCCAGCCCTGATCGATGAAACCCGCAAGGCCCTGGATGAACTGACAGGAATTTTGGACTTGGGTCCCATGTATGGATTCCAGAGAAGACGTGTTTCGCGCAGTCGTGAAGGAGGTTAAGATTGACTGCAAGAACTGATCAAGCATCTATACGGGGTGGCAAAATTATGTCCGTTTGGCCATGAGATGGAAATTCGAAAGGGACGTAGCCAGTGAACCCTTAATCGTCATTCCCGCGCACGCGGGAATCCAGAAGCTTCATAAGCACAGAGTTGAAAGCCTTGTACCAAGGTCCCAAGACTGGATTCCTGCTTTCGCAGGAATGACGGCGTGTAGCCGCCGCGAATCGGACAAGGTTTTCGGCGACAACCATGAATGCGATCCGCCTGTACCCAGCAACGAAGGGGCTGTTGATGTTTGATGGATTTCCTCAGGATGCGAGGGCAACGTTGGACTGGTCATGGGACCGATTTGAACCCTATTACGCAGAGCTGGCCAAGAGGCCGCTCACCACGGACAATGTAGAAACCTTTCTTGCGAACTGGACCCGCGTGGCCGAGCTGGTCGATGAAACCCACAGCCGGTTGTATGTGGCCACTACTCAGAATACCGCGGACAAGGAGGCTGAAACACGCTTTCATCGCTATCTCGACGAAATCTTTCCGCACGCGGAGCAGGCTGAACAGCAGCTCAAGACCAAGCTCCTGGAACAGCAGCATGTCCCTTACGGATTTGATATCTCGCTCCGGAAGATGCGCACTCAGGCAGAGCTCTTTCGAGAAGAAAACCTGCCGCTGCTCACGGATGAAGAGAAGCTCTGCAACGAATACGATAAAACCATCGGCGGCCAAACGGTCGAGTGGGAAGGAAAAGAAGTCACTATTCCCCAACTGCGGCCCGTATTCCAGCAGCTTGACCGAGGAATGCGTGAAAAAGCCTGGCGATTAGCACTCCAGCGCCAGCTCCAAGACTGGGAAAGCATCGGCGATCTCTGGAAGGATTTCCTGGGCCTGCGCGGCAGAATCGCGGCCAACGCGAACTTTTCTGACTATCGTTCGTTTCGATGGAAAGACATGCTGCGATTTGACTACACGCCCGACGATTGCAAGGCTTTTCACCAAGCTATCCAGGAGGCGATTGTGCCGGTCGCGGAACGGATATGCGAGCGCCGCCGTAGGCAGATGGGCCTAGAATCGCTCCGTCCCTGGGACATGGACGTAGATCCGCTGGGGCGGGGTCCGCTAAAACCTTTCAAAGAGGCGGACGAGCTCAAAGCGCGGTGCTCTGCGATCTTTCATCAAGTGCTGCCGGAATTCGGAGCCTATTTTGACGTTATGCTGAACGAAGGCCTTCTGGACTTGGAAAACCGGAAAAACAAGGCTCCTGGAGGATATTGCACACACTTCGCGGCCGCGAAGCGCCCGTTCATTTTCATGAACGCAGTAGGGATCCATGATGACGTACAGACTTTGCTTCACGAATCAGGCCATGCGTTCCACGATTTCGAGGTTTCCCGCCTGCCGTATTATCAGCAGCGCGCGGTGGGAATGGAATTTGCCGAGGTGGCTTCCATGGCCATGGAGCTGCTTGCCGGACCCTGTCTGAGCAAGGCTCGCGGAGGTTTTTACAGCGAGACCGACACCGCGCGTGCCCTTGTGGATCACCTAGAAAAGAGCATCCTCTTTTGGCCTTACATGGCGGTGGTGGACGCTTTCCAGCACTGGGTGTACGAAAATCCGCAGGAAGCTGAGGATCCGGCAAAATGTGACGCAGCCTTCGCGGCCACTTGGAACCGCTTCATCACATGGATTGACTGGACCGGCCTGGAAAAGGAACTGGCCACCGGATGGCAGCGCAAGCTGCACATTCACACGGTGCCGTTCTATTACGTGGAATATGGGCTCGCGCAGTTGGGTGCGGTCCAGATCTGGGGCAATTCCCTAGAAGGTCAACGGGCCGCGGTGGAAGCGTACAGGCACGCGCTTTCAAAAGGCGGGACTCTGCCGATCCCCCAGCTCTTTGCCACGGCCGGCGCGAAGTTCGCCTTGGACGCGGCAACGTTGAGAGCCGCGGCAGAGCTTATGGAGAAACAAATCGATTCCTTGACTTCGGGCTCATAGGCTTTACGACCACTTCCCTTTGGCTCCCTCCAGTTCCAGGAGCCGCTTTTTTATATGCGTGCCGGAACCGAACCCGCCAAGGCCTCCGCCGGATCTGACCACTCGGTGACAGGGGATCAGAATGGGTACGCAGTTTGCTCCGTTGGCAGAGCCCACTGCGCGGGAAGCTCGAGGCTTCCCGATGCGCTCGGCAATCTCCCCATACGAAGCGGTTTGGCCGTAGGGGATTCGGAGAAGCTCCGACCAGACTCGACGTTGAAATGGTGTTCCGCCCTTTGGTGTCACAGGGACCGTGAACTTGGTCAGGCCGCCTGCGAAATACTTATCAAGCTCGGCAACGAGCTTGGCCAAGAGGGGATGGCTTGTTCCATTCGTGGGTCGGGAAGGTTTCCCTACGAAGTCGACAGAATGGATTCCATCGTCGGACGCCCTGAGCTCCAGCCACCCCACCAGAGGCGAATGGTAATGATGAACAAAGTCTTTTGGCATTGGTGATATTCCTCCTTTGGAGCAAGTCCGGGGGGTTGAATTTCCTCGAAGATGTTATCATAGTAACGACAGAACAGCACAAGGCCGCGGAGAAAATCACTCCTTCAAATTATGTTGGGTATCCCATTCTCAATCGGCAAGGTTTCTGAATTCGTGGGGCCTTTTTTCGCGTATCGGCTCCTGGGCAGGGCCACTCCTGTGATGGCCGGGTATAAGATTACGCACAAATGCAATCTGAAGTGCTCCCACTGCCCTTATTGGAAGCGCACAGGGTCCGAACAGGGCTTTGAGGAGGTCAAGGTAACGCTGCGCAAGATCAGGCGGATGGGCGTGCGCATCCTCATCCTGGAAGGAGGCGAACCGCTGCTTTGGCGCGACGGTGACAGAACTATCCGAGATGTGACGCTTGAGGCTCGGAAGCTTTTCCCAAGCGTTTGCATCACGACCAATGGCTTGTTGCCGTGGGGTGATCTTGCTTTGGATCGGGCATGGGTTAGTTTGGACGGGCCGCGTATCGTGCACGATGCCATACGGGGCGAGGGAACATTTTCGCGGGTGCTTCGGAACTTGGCTGAGCAGGGCAGAGGCCGAGCCTTTGTGAGCACCACGATCAGCACGTTCAACGCTAAGGCCGTTCCGGAAATGCTTGCCACGCTCAAAGGGAAAGTGGAGGGGGTCACCATCCAGTTCTATTACCCGTACAACGGTCTGCCGGACCCTCTCTTTGTGCAACCCAGCGCAAGAGCCGATTTGGTGGATGAGCTCATAAGCATGAAGCGGGCCGGGTACCCGGTGGCAAATTCATTCCTGAGCCTCAACGAGATGAAGAAAGAGGTCTGGACCTGCGAAGACAAGCTGCTTGCCAACGCAGAACCGGACGGAACGGTCCTGCACGGGTGCTATCTAAAGAACCGAGGGAATTCCGTGTGTAGCCATTGCGGCTTCACCGCGCACAATGAACTGTCACTCGCATTCAAGGGCAAGTGGGAATCCATACGGAACGGGATGCGAATCTTTTTCGGTTCGCGGCTGTCCGCAGGGGAAAAAGGTTCCATCCAAGGCTGAAAATGTGTATATCACACAATGCCGTCGATCATTGACCTCACGGAGGTGGTAGAGTCCTGGTGGACTCCGCGGTCTTCAAAACCGTAAGCAGAGCGCTAGTACCGTTCTGGGTGGGTTCGATTCCCATGCACCTCCGCCATCTACCCCTTTCTAACGTCCAGGTCTAATTGACTGAGGGCCTCTCGGAACGAGGTGCCCTCCACGTCGTGCGTCCACAGCGTTCCGAGGAGCCGCGCGATCTCCGGCCGATGTTCCACGGGAACGATGAAACCGGGATTGGCTCGGGTTCTGAGCAGGCTCACGGTCGCCTGAAGATCTTCTCCCGAACCATAAGCTATGCGCAGGCCCGAGTTGCCCAGGAGTTCAAAGACATCGAGCACATTTCCATAAAGTCCTCCTGCGTCCAGGTGTTCCAGAACCTGAAAGAATACCCCGTTGAGCGTGACGAGCAGCGCGGGCATTTCAGCTTCTCCATCATCCGCGCATACGCGCGTGGACCACATGCTGCGGCACGCGAACGGTCGAACTTCGTAAACAGCGCAGCCATCTGCATTCCGGAACGGGCAGGGAACGGAATGGTGAACCGAAGATTCAGGCGGCGGCTCTTCCTTGCGTAGACAGTATCCGGCAAGCTCATTGACTGTGAACATCGGCCGCAGCCTGTTTTCCTGGGAGTCGGGAGGAATCAGCCTGTAAAGCTCTTGGAGCCTAACTTCTGTAAGCTCTTCAAGCGCGTAAGCCACCTCCAATGTGGTGGCGAGAACGCTCCGGGTGCAGCAAGCAGAGCATTCCTGACGGCAGGCCGCGGGGAAGCGCCGTACCTCACGGTCATAGAGGTCGTACATGGCGCGGAGCAGTTTCATCTTAAGGCCAAAACTCATATAAGCTTGCCTTCTGTCTTCCTATCTTTTGGGGAAGGAGAGGACATTGGAGTGCATGGGCAAACCTGTCCTGAATTGCGGTAACCTCATCAAGTGCCGCATCCGCGAATCGCTGTTGCTTCAATGAGCACCTGCAAGTGCATGGGCAAGCCCGCCACAATCACGGTGCTCCTGGCCGGTGGATCGGAAGGAAAGAAATCCGTATAGGCCTCATTCAAGGCCTCGAATTGCTCGCTGTCGGCCAGGTACACTACGCAGCGAACTACATCCTGCAAAGAAGACCCTGCGGCTTCCAGGATCGCCTTGATATTGACGAGCGCCTGACGAGCCTGCGCTTTGACCCCACCTTGCACAATCTCGCCTGTGCTCGGATCGACCCCTTTTTCACCGGAAACGAAGAGCCAGTCGCCCACTGAAACCGCCTGCGAGTAAGGTCCCACGGGCCGGCCGGCCACCGGCGCCTGAATGATTTGTTTCTTCATGCCCTTCCTCCCAACGTCCTTGCAGGATATAATAAATCAAACCATAAATGTGTAGGGTGAAATTTTGATCTTTTGAGACCCGATGATTGCGCTCCGTGATGAGAGCTATGCGTAAAGGGTGGGTTTCCGATACTGAGAACGACGGGATCGCGCGAGCGCATATAAAACCACAAATGCAAGTCAGTGGTATTGTGTTCCGGACGACGGAAGTCGGTGAATGAAGATTTTGAGCGCGGATTATGTAACTTCTGCTGAACATCAGAAGGACTACCCCAAGTTGGGCCTGAGGGAGCTGGCTTTTGGCGGAAGGTCCAATGTTGGCAAATCTTCGCTGATCAATACGCTGGTGGGCCGACGAAATCTGGTGAAGACCTCCAAGACCCCCGGACATACCCGGAAACTCAATTTCTTCCTCATCAACGGAGCGTTTGTATTTGTGGACCTGCCTGGCTACGGCTTTGCGCGGGTGCCCCTAGAGGTGAGGCAGAAATGGGGCCCCATGGTGGAAACTTATCTCACTCAGCGGCGTGAACTGGCCGGCATGGTGATGGTGGTCGATTCACGGCTGCGGCCCACGGACGGAGATAAGGAACTGGCACACTTTCTGCGCCATCACGCCATCCCGCTGGTCATTGCAGCCACCAAAGCGGACAAGATTTCCCGCTCGGAGATGATAGCTCGGCGCCAAGCAATTCAGAAAGAGCTTAATCACGACGCTCCTGTAATTCCCTTCTCGGCCCGAAGCGGTCAGGGAAAAAAGGAATTGTGGAAAGAGATCAAAAGCCTTATAGAGTGATGCGGCTTCGGGGCCGGAGCGTTCGTTCCGGCTCGGTAGTCGGCTCCCAGGGCTTCCACCCGAAAACTACGTGAAGGAAACAGAATCGGAATGGCCATGAAAATGCTGATCAATGCCGTTCATCCGGAGGAATGTCGCGTCGCGGTAGTATCCGACGGCCTCTTGGATGAATTGGATGTGCAGGTGAAAACCTATGAGGCCACTCTTGCGAACATCTACAAGGGAGTCGTAACCAGAGTGGAACCCTCTTTGCAAGCGGTATTTGTCGACTACGGGGCGGAAAAGAACGGTTTCCTGCCCATTAGTGACGTTCATCCGTCATACCTTCCCGAATCGTTCACGGAAGGCCGCAAGCGACCTCGCATCGAGGAGGTATTCAAGAAAGGCGACGAGGTCATCGTGCAGGTTACCAAGGAGGCACGCTCTACGAAGGGCGCCAGCCTGACGACCAACGTGTCGCTTGCCGGGCGGTATCTGGTGCTGATGCCCGGGTCCGACCTCCAAGGGATCTCGCGGAAGATCGAGGACGAGGCTGAGCGCGAGAAATTGCGGGATATCGTGAAGCAGCTCAAGATCCCGGAAAACATGGGCTGCATTATCCGTACGGCCGGTTTGGGACGGTCCAAAACCGAGCTCACCAGAGATCTCTCTTACGTGCTGAAGCTATGGAAAACCATAGAAGAGGAGGTCAATCAGGTCACTGCGCCTGCGCTCCTCTACCGGGAAGAGGACCTGGTGATCCGGTCCATTCGGGATCACCTCACACCGGAAATTAACGAGATCCTCGTAGACGACAAGGCCGTGTACAACAAGGCCAAAGAGTTCTTCCGCGAAGTCATGCCGAAATACGAGGGCTTGGTAAAGCTCTACCAGGAGAAACGGCCGATCTTCAACAAGTACCAATTAGAAGAGCAGGTCGAGCAGATCCATCAGAAACGGATCAATCTCAAGTCCGGCGGCTACATCGTCATCGAGCCCACCGAAGCGGTTGTTACAGTGGACGTGAATTCGGGGAGCGCGACGAGAGAGAAGGGGGTCGCAGAGACCGCGTTTCGCGTCAACATGGAAGCAGCTCCGGAGATCGCGAGGCAACTGCGTCTGCGGGACTTGGGCGGGATAATTATTATCGATTTCATCGACATGGCCTTGAAGAAACACAACCTGGAAGTGGAAAAGGCCCTCAAAGGGGAACTGAAAAAGGACAGAGCCAAAACCAAGGTGCTCAGGATATCCGCCTTGGGCGTGCTGGAACTGTCACGCCAGCGGCTCAAGTCTTCCTTGGGGACCGGCGAGTATCTGGAGTGCAGCTATTGCCAAGGATCCGGCAAGGTCCGCTCGCCCGAGATGGTGGCCCTTTCCGTGTATCGCAAAATTAAGTCGCTGGTGATCAAGCCTGATGTTTCTGAGGTTCGCGCTGAAGTCCCGCCAAAGGTTGCCGAATATCTCTTGAACAAAATGCGAGCACTTCTGGTGGAGCTTGAGGATGCTTACGGCCGCGTGATTGTTGTCACCAAGGAGGTGGCGCTCACCAGCGAGGTTTCCATCAACGCAATTAAGCGTGCGGCCGCACCGCAGACGGTCAGCGGTGAAGCTCCCAGCGAAGCGGTACCTGCAGAAGTCGCGGCAGGCACGGAAAAAGAAGCCGCGGCACAGGAAGCCAAGAAGGGCAAGAAAGCCCCGCGGCGTCGCCGAAGGCCCAAACGGAAATCCGGCGCGGCGCCGGCTCAGAGACCGGAGGCTGCGGAAGCTCCCGAGTTCTTTGGCGAGCAACCAGCGGGCGATGCCGAGCCTGATCGCGCAGTGGAAAGCCCTCAACCTGCCAGAGCTCCGGTCCGCGTGAAAGAAAGAGAGGCAGCAGCGGACGAGGAACCGACAGAGGCCGAGGAGCAAGATACGAAGCGCAAACGAGGTACCTTGCGGCGCTGGCTGCCCTTTTTCTGACCAGGCTTAGCCTCTCGCGAACGCCTACCCCCGATCGTATCGCTTCAGTCGCCAGCGGCGAACAATTGTCATTGCGACCCCGCTGAAAAGCGGGGGAAGCAATCTCAGCGCCCAAAGACAGAGATTGCTTCGTCCCCCGGATCGAGTCCGGGATCCTCGCAATGACAGAGAGCGGCAAACTCCCCCTAGTAACTGACCGCCTATCCCTGATCCGGCAATCCTGTTGCGTGTGCGGACAAAAACTGTTAGCGTAAACGCATAGGATTCTCCTGATTGAATCCTTCAATAGCCTTTATTCAAACAAACCTTCAACATACTCTTGAGAAAGGAGCATCGCACCATGAGCAAGAGCAAGAGCGTAGTTCATGTGGTGGGCACTGGCACCATCGGTGAACCGTTGATTGGTCTGCTCTGTTCATTCAAGGATCAGGCAGGCTTCAGCGAAGTGACCTTTCACAAGCGCTCGCCTGTGGTAAGAGATTTGCCGAAGATCCGGGCGCTGATCAGCCGAGGAGCCAAATTAGTTGTGGACGAGCACAAGGTCTCCGATTTCGAGGCCCTGGATTTCAAGCCTGCCATGGTGCACGAGGAAGCCCTGGAAAAAGCCGACGTCGTGATTGATTGCACCCCTTCCGGCGTGGGCATTTCGAACAAGAATGAATTCTACGAGAAATACCTGGAGTCGACGAAGGGATTCATCGCGCAGGGGAGCGAATTCGGTTTCGGCAAAATGTACGCCCGCGGCATCAATGATGAAGCGCTCAAGATTGGAGAGGACCGGTTCATTCAAGTGGTGAGCTGCAATACGCACAATTTGTGCGCACTGATCAACACCGTGGCACTGGAGGATGGAGACGACAACCTTGAAGAAGGACGATTCTTGTGCATCAGGCGCGCCAACGACATCAGCCAGGTCAAAGGCTTTGTTCCGTCTCCTGACGTCGGCAAACACGGCGATCCGGTCTTCGGCACGCACCACGCCCGCGACGCGTATCACCTTTTCAAGACCAAGGCGCTGGAGCTAAATTTGTGGTCTTCTGCGCTCAAGGCCAATACCCAGTACATGCACTGCATCTATTTCACCTTGAAGCTCAAGAGAGCGGTCACGAAAGAAGAAGTGATCCGCCGATTTGCTGCGGACGACCGCATCAGCCTTACCAAGAAGCAGTCCGCGTGCGAAGTCTTCTCTTTCGGCCGCGACCACGGGTACTTTGGGAGGATTCTCAATCAGACCGTGATCGTTGAGCCCTGCATTGAGGTGCGCAACGGCCACGAAGTAATCGGCTTCTGCTTTACGCCTCAGGATGGGAACTCGCTGCTCAGTTCGTTCAGCGCGGCCACCTGGTTCCTGTATCCCGACGACTACGCAGAGCGCGTGCAGTGCCTGAAGCCCTACTTCTTCCAGGAGGTCTGATCAAACAGGCACAGGACTATTCAACGAGATAGCTATCATACCCCGGAGGTGATCTTTTCGCCGGTGCTCTCGATCATACTCCGGGGTTCGTTTGTGGAGTTGCCCCCTTTGACGGAAGAAATCCGAACGCCTCGAGAATATCCTTCCCGTCCTCTGGTGGGTGTGGGAGCGGTGATCGTCCATGACGAGCGAGTTGCGCTGGTCAGGCGCGGCAATCCTCCTGCGAAAGGCCAGTGGAGCATCCCCGGCGGTCTTGTGCGTGTCGGAGAGACCCTGAAGGATGCGGTGGTAAGGGAAGCCTCTGAGGAAACAAGCCTTGAAGTGGAACCGCTGGACCTGGTTGATCTGGTTGAGCGAATATTCCCTGATAAGGATGGCCGTATACAGTATCATTACGTACTGGCTGACTATGTCTGCTCGGTAAAAGCAGGGGTTCTCACCCCAGCGTCGGATGTTTCCGAGGCTGCTTGGGTGACGTTAGACGAGATGCCCGGGCTCAAAGTGCCTCGGGTTACCATTGAAGTGATCAGAAAGGCCTTACAGCGGCTGGAGCGCGGCTTCTCGTAAGTCCCGGCCGCATGGGCGCCTGTGATGCGCAAATCCCGATGAAGAACACTCCTCAGATCCCTCAAGAGGCCACACGGCTCGATCCTCTCTCCGAGATGCTTGCCCTTTCTGCCCGGGGCAACAGCAAGAACGTGATTGTCGTCGGCGTGGAATTGCAGGGCTCTGTGGACCTTGAGCTCATGGTGGAAGCCACTCATCGCGCAGTTAAGGCTTACCCCCACTTCCAAACCTGCTTGCGAGAAGTGAAAGAGCGTGGAGGGTATTTCCTGTACAGAGAGCCTCGGCCTGATCTGGAATTCCCTGTGTTCGTCCACTCGATGGAGGAAACTCCTCCATCACAAACGCCCATGGACGCGGTGCTAAGCCGCATGACCCCTCGGTTGGACAGAGAGTGGGATCTCCTTCGTGAGCTACCGGCTGAGTGTCACTGTTTCCGTTTTTCAGACGATTTTTACGTCGTTTGCCCCGTCATGCATCATTCTGCCGGTGATGGTGGGACAGCCGCGGAGTTCGGAAGGGAAATACTCTTAACCTACCACGAGCTTCTGACCGGACAAAAGCCTGGAGCTTCCTGCTACCGACAGGGCATGTCTACAGGCCAGAAGCGCATGGCAAGACCGCGAAAGAAGACGTGGAAGGACCTGTTCTTCAGCGCGCGAAATTCGTTGACGCCCGTATTCAGCAGATCTTCGCTTCCGGAAGGCACCGGCACGGCCGACGATCCGCGTCAGCACCAAACGAAGAGGATCCTGTCACAAGAGGAGACCGAACGGATCATGAAAGCGTCTCAAGCCCGAGGCGCTTCGCTTGTCGATGCTTTGGCCGCGTCCACGGCGCTCGCGGTGGACATCTGGAATGGTGAGCGGGGCGTCCAACCCGGTGTGCTCACCACCTCCATCAGCGTGAACATGAGAGGAAGGCGCCAGGAACTGGACACAGCCAACAACAGCGGTCTGCTCTATTTCAGATCAACGCCGGAGCAGCGCGAAGATGCCGATCAATTTGCACGGCTCATCTCAACAGCCCGAATCAGCCAGTTCCGAAAACACATGGACCTGGAGTTCTATGAAAATGTGGTGCGCATGAACAGCGCTCTGAGACGATTGCCCTATGAAACGAGGCGACGCATTGTGCACTTCATTTCCAACAAACATCAGGTCTCGGTCGCGGTGACGCTCCTGGGAGTTATCTGGCCTGAAGAGAAAAACGGGCGCCCAACCGCGAATTCGTGTCTCATACAGGTTGGCGAAGCCGAAGCGCTCCAAGTCTACGGAATCGGTTACAAGCTACTCTCCAGCACGCACCTGCTCCTGATTGTGTACTTCTTTCGCAATAAGCTGAATCTCGCGCTGGCAGCCTCCGCGTGCCTCTTCACCCGCGAAGAGGCCGAAGCCTTCCTCAACCTGATCCAAGAACAACTCGTGGAACGGGCGCTAGAAAAGTCATGAGTGTTTGAAGGCGGAGCCGTGGAAAGCCCTTTTTGCAAATGGATTATTCATTCAGCTCAGCTGAAGCCCCAAAGGGGCGATTGAAAGTAGCCCGGCAATTCATTGCCGGGTGACCGATGAGCAAAAATCCGCCTTTTCGTCCCCAGGTGGCGCCCGGAGGATCAATCCTCCGGACGCCACCTGGGGACGAAAAAATCCTTTCTGGACCGCTCATTCCCGGCGATAAAGAAACTGTCTCAAAACGACGACCCCACTCAAAAGCGTGCCACGACTAGTGAAGGAGGTTACACCTGGGTGGCCCCGACGTCACACGTCGGGGTCGCGAAGCGACAGGAAGCGATGACCATAAGGCACCGAAGTTACTTCCTATACGTCAACTGTGTACTTCACACCAAGAACGCTTCTTGTGCCTTCGGCACCGGGACGTATGACGTCCCGGCCACCCACCGTAGCACGATGTTGCAAGCCCGAAGACTTTTGAGACAGCCTCTAAATCGCCGGGCTACTGTCGGAGCGTCCATCCTGGACGCGAGCGGCCGCAAGCTATTGAAGTGATCTCGTTGGAGACTTGCTGAGCAAAAGAAACAATCCTTTTGCAAAAAGGGCCCTCGCCGGACCCCACCCCCAAAAACTCTTAACTTCTCTAGGCCATTCCAGCGCTGAATCCTCCTAGCATCAGACACAGCCTGTTCGCGGCCTCCGATTTCGTAAGAAGCCAGGCCATATAAAGGGTGAATCAGCCGGAGTTGCACATGCGCGCCGGCCTGCTAAGCGGGCCTGAGAGCGCCCCAGGAACAGCCAACAGTGCTTTTGCCGATGACTTGAACGTGCGAGGGCCAGTGTTTCTCTATCACTGCTTCGCGTGGTAGCCTTCTCGCCATCTGGTGGTGCAAAGCCTGAGTCGAGCCTGATCAGATCCGAGGCAAATTGTACCCACCGCCTATTTCATAAAATCACGCGGCGCGAAACAGCCATTCAACTGCTTCGATGCTCTCGTCTTCGTGACATCGATTGCGCGGCGTGTCATTCATCCCTCGATGCGAACGTATAGTCGAATTCCGCAAGGGCCATAGCGCATTCCACTACGAAATCAATGCAGAACTGGCTTTCCAAAACTGAAGACCGATCCGATTGCTGATCGGCACGCCAATGAATTTGATATGCACCCAGCGTCCTGGTGACAGAGGGCGTCAGGTTCTTGAAGGTCGAGTACTTCTTGTAGTCGATCCCTAAGGCTATCACTTTCAAGGCCTCGTCGATTCCGCGTACCGCGTACCTCACTCGATCAGCGAAGTCTTCCAGCCGGCATTCGCATGGGCAAGGAAAACCATCCATCGAGTTCCTGTGTATGGGGCCAAAGAAGAAGAGATCGCTGCTAAACCAAAAAGGCGAATCATGAAAATGGTCTCTATTACGCAGCTCATAGTCATCAATCATCTCCGCAAAAGCCAGAGCTGTCTTGTCAATGGCATCCGCTACAAGGCCATCTTGGATGTCCTTTTGGGCCTCTTTAAGCTTTTGACGGGCCGATTCAGGGTTGACAAAATCAGCAAGCGAGACCTCATCCAGATTGATCCCAAATACCAGTGGCGTGTTGCTGTCAAAGAAGGAAGCCGTGGTGGCTCTGTAGGAATCAACATCGAGTTGCGACGGAAAAGAACCGTTATGCTTCAGCGCATTACGCGCTTTGTTCAAGCGCCCCATGGCTGCTCTTTGCTGCAGCTCTTTTGGATCCAATTTGCTATTAAGCGATTCAAAATAATCCATGAAGTGTTGGATCTTGCTGCCTGCATTTAAGTGTTCCCCAGCGAGCTGGAAGAACAATTCCACCGCCGCGTGCATCATGAGGATGGAAACAGAATTCAACGGATACTGGCTCCTGGACTGATTAATAGCCGTCTTGAAAAGATACTTTATAAATGCCAGTCGGCGAATCACCGTCTGTTCTAGGGTCACCATTCGCCAGTCCTAAGAAACGGTCCGTAGGTAAATGTTCGAGCAGTTTATAGTCAAGCAGCGCACCGGTCCTATGAATCGAGCATATATAGATTAGGGCCCTGGGACATTGGCTTTCTTAGCGCATGTAGCCAACCTCATTATGTCGTCACGTCCTGAGTTTCTCTTGGAGCGAAGCATTCCGAACCTTCGCCTATGGTCATGCCATTAAGGGCCATCGGCGCAAAATCAGTGTTCAAGAAGTCCTTCGCTGGCATAGCGCTCAAACCGTGAGCCCAGAGGTACAATTCAAGTCCAGCCGAAGAAGGACGGAATACAATGCCATCGGAGGCCACCTCTACACGCGCTGCGCTATTAAGGTTATCCCGCGAACCTGACGCCCAGTTTATTCCGATCAGACCCTCACGACTCAAGCCATCCATCACGTGAGGTATCAAAACCTTTGGGTTTTCTCCCTGCTGGTAGTCCATGGCTTGATAATAAACAGCGAAGGGCAAGAAAACCTTGAACTTATCCCTTTCATGTTGCAGTCCAAGGTTTTCCCGACGTCCATGGCAGAGGCCCTTGAAGACTGTGTAGAAGATGAAATGCGTTCGAATTTGATATGCCGACAATCGACCTATCAGGCTAATAAACGAAGTGCCACGGTCGTCTCGCCCGACCTCGCTACGCGAAGACGCTAGCACGCCTCCGAAATATTGGGCCGAGAGCTCATCTTCACAAAAGTAACCCTCCTCCAGAATGCCCTTCAGCACCTTGGGGGGAACTTGGCCAGGTTCCTCAAGTTTGGTCCCCAATGTCTGGCTCGCATGAGAGAATATACGGCCCAAGTTCTTGAATCCCTTTTCCGTATAGTTCCGAATCTCGCCTCCCAAGTAATCAGCGGTCGGGCCCAAAAGCTTTTCAAGCACCTTTGCGGATCCAATTGCGCCGCCGAGTATAGTCAATCCAGTGCCCGGGTCCATTTGAACTCCTTCGCTGTTGGTGCGGTAGACAAGAAATACATGATTGTGGAGTCGTGCGCTACTGGGAAGTCGGCGACATAAGTTACTGAGTGAATTGAAAATACTTCAGGCGCGCAAGCGATGCTACCACTTTTGAGGTGAGAACGCTAAGAAAACAAGAATCTTCGAGGCGTGGTCTGGGAGGCCCCTTTTGCCTAAGGGGCCTCAACAGATTTCTAACTCGCGGCCTTGACCTTCTTCGTGCTTATGAGTTCAAGGAAGGTGCCGATCTGGTTCTGTATGGATTCGAGGGTATAGAGCCTGGGGTCATTATGGTCAGCTTCGATGATAACCCCAGGGACGCCGGTTTCTTCGGTGACGGCTCGACGCACTTCCGGAATATCTTGCGAGAGGTATTTGCAGCTTCGGTTTGAGTGGTACAGGAACCCGTTGAGTTTGAATTCTCGTGCGAGCTGGGAATAGTGCTCGATGCGTTTGTTCAAGTGCAAGTTCATTTGGTACAGGTACTGTTGTGTCCAGTCACGGAAAGGATCGTCCTCGCCCACCGCGAGCTGACTCCAAGCCCATGTATAGATCGACGTGACGACGGCCGCGCCGTGGTCTGACAGAAACGTAGAGAGCGCCCTCATTTCCGGCCAAATGGGCAAGTTGTCCCAGTAGAGCCGGAAGCGTTCGTTTTCCACTGCTCCGATTCCTTGAGCCACCCGCTGCTCCAGCTCGTTTACCAGGGCCTGATAGAAATCCACTGCGGCCTGGGTGCCCCTCTGCGATACGATGGGAAACATTGCAACAAACTGGTCGAATACCGTCAAAGGCGCGGGAACGTTCGCGCCGAGCATCAGCATTCTTGTCCACAGTTCCGAGGCTTTCTGCGAAACGCGGATGGTCTCCTTGAGCCGCTCTTCATCCAGGGTCTTACCGGTGATCTTCTCGGTCACGCCCACAAGATCCTCCAGTTGTGACCGGACGTACCGTTCAGCCGCTGGATCGGGCTCACCTTCGCCCGAGTGGGGCACGTCGATCAGCACCATGGGGACCTGGTAATGTCGGCTGACCACCTCGAACCATTTTGCAAGCGTCCCGCACTGGCAGTTTGAAACGAGGAGCAGGTCAGGTTTGGGCAACCCAAAAGTCGGGCTCAGGCCTGTCTTGATCGCGCCGAAATCGCACCGGGCGTACGAACAGAGGTCGATGGGGTACCCCATGGCTTCAGCCGCGGGTGCGACATCCGGAGACATTTTACGAGCCCCGAGGATTGCCGCGTGGTTTTCCGGGTATATGGGAAACATGTCCATCGCGTAGAGGATTTCCACGGGCGTCAACACGTTCACATACACCACGGGTTTGCCGTTCTGGCGAGCACTGTGTGCTTCGGTGAAGTAGTCGATGACAATTTGCTTAATCAGCTTCAGTGATTCTATTGGCTGCATGAGTGTCTCCGTCAAGGCAAATCCTGGCCAATCATTTCGCGGAATGCTTCCAACCTTATCCGTACCTGACCCAAGGAAACTCCCCGCGTGGAAGTTTCAAGGATCAAGCTGGGGATTTGTGCCTGCTCCAGCCCTTTCTGGAAGTCCGGAGTGTCGAACGCGGCAGCTTCGCAGAACTTCGGGTTGAGGAAAACCACGCCACTGGCCCCGCTGGATCGCACTCGTTCCACAAATTTGCCAACCATTCGTTCCGGGCTCTCATGATAGCCCGTGTACGGGATGGTGGCCATATGCCGCTCGACCAACGCTGCTATGGGATCGCCGTTGAGCGGCGCATCCTGAGCGATGGAACGCCAGCCGGTTACGATCTCGTCCCGCACGATCATGAGGCCCAATTGATCGAAGAGATCGAGGATCTGCGGCGGGTCCCAAACCTTGCCACGGACATACACCGGGATTCGATCCACAGGGGTGCCTGCGACCTTCTCGTTCCACGGGAGCGCATCCATCCACTTCAAGTGTTCTTCCCTCGGCGCCCTAAGCGATGATCCGATGAGGAGCTGCACCTTGTCCGCGGTCCAGGCCGAAGGGTTGGTCTGATGCAGGTCGTACGCCTCCCTGAGCTTAGCCCGGCTCCGATTATACAAAAGGACGCTCTCTCCGAGCTCTGGTATACCCGCAGCTTGCCCGGACACCTTGGCCATTGACTCAAAGAGTCGAGAAAATTCGGCTGCTAAGTAAGCCCGTACCCCTGGATAGTCCAAGCGTTTGGGCATCCTGAGGAACTCGTTTGCCATATTGGGGAATTTCGTGTTCCAAATATGGAAGAGATTCCTCGTGGTATCACAGACATAGGGGATGACCATTCCGTCCAGGACGCTCAATTCACCCCGAAGGCCCATTTCCATCGCACCCATTGCATGATTGCAGGTGTACGACGGAATAAGCGCCTGCGCATGGGATGCCTGGACACCTCCGCCTTCGATCGCGACCGGCAAGAGGCCGGCTGCGTGGAGTATTTCCTCCGGCACATCCGGGAGCAGGTGTCCCATCACTTTCCGTCCGCTTTGTCGCTTCCAACTCGCGACATGGTCCCAGGGGGCCTGCATGACCTCCCGGAATGGTTTCCACGGATCTGCAACGCTCATGTGATCTCCTTCGTCCCTCACCTCAGAGACCTTGAAGTCATAATTTGCTTGGAGGCTTATCCCCTTTTCTAAGGCGAGTCTTCGTAGCTCACAGGCTATTGCGAAGACCGGCTTTCACGACGCGAGAGGTCTGCGCTCGCCAGGTGGCGTTTTTTGAAAGGGGTCCGGGGAAAACTTTTTTGTAATCAAAAAAGTTTTCCCCGGCAGTCTCTCAAAATAACGAACACCTATCATGAATTCGCCAGGGTGCCTCCGTCCACGTATAGGGTGGTACCGTTGATAAACTTTGCCGCATCCGAACAAAGAAAAAGGACTGCTCCGACGATGTCTTCGGGCTCGGCCAGACGTCCTTGCGGTATCCGGGACACAAGCTGGCCGTGCATTTCCGGGTTGCCCCAGAGCGGCTTACTAAAGTCGGTCTTGGTCATTGCAGGTCCCACCGCGTTCACGTTGATGTTGAACGGTGCCCACTCTACAGCCATGCACATGGTAAGCATCTTCAAGGCGGCTTTGCTGACGAAGTAAACGCCCATGAACGGGCCGCCTCGTTCCGCGCCTACCGTGGTGATGTTCACGATTTTGCCGCCGCCTTTGCCTATCATCACCTTCGCGGCAGCTCGGCTCAAAAGCAACGGGGCTTTGACATTGACTTGGAAGATCTTATCGATGCCGTCCTCGCGAATGTCCATGAGCGGCCGGAGCACGCTCCTTGCCGCGTTGTTCACCACGATATCGACGGTTCCGAATGCCTCCAGAGTCGCGGCGAGCAAGGCGTCGCTCTCTTCCGGCTTACTCAGGTCCGTGACTCTTGAAGCCGCCTGGCCGCCTTTGTGCTGAATTTCTACCACCGTAGCCTCAAGTTCAGGGCCTGTGCGAGACGCTACCATCACCTTTGCGCCCGCTTCAGCTAACCCCAGAGCGATAGCTTTGCCAATGCCCTTTCCACCACCGGTGACAATGGCCACCTTTCCGGTCAAGTCCGGTTTGTCGCCCATCTCCTGCATCCTCCCTCACTGAATACCTATAAACATAAACAGAATCAACGGCGTTTTGCGTCCATGCCCCGCCTTGATGCACGATCTCACGGCCCCCGTCACGTCTTCGTATCATAGTGGGAATACTGCATGGTGAATATCCCACGGCCCTGACTGAGCGACCGCAACGCGGTGGAGTATCCGAACATGGTTGCGAGAGGCGCCACTGCCCGCAAAACCGCGGTCTTGCCTCTCGGGGTCACGCCCTCCAGCCTTCCTTTGCGCGCGTTGAGGTCCGCGATTACCTCGCCCATGGACTCCTCGGGGACGATCACTTCTATCCTCATGAATGGTTCCAGGAGCACAGGAGCGGCCTTTTCACATGCTTCCTTACATGCCTGGGACGCGGCCACTTTCAAGCCCAGGCCGGTCATGGATTCCCAGTTCTCCCCGAAGCCTACGAGGGTCACGCGAACGTCCACAACCTCGTTTCCTGCCAACGGCCCAGCCAGAGTGGCTTCTCTGGCCCCCTGTTCCACGTATTGAATCACGTCTTGCGGCATGTCCGCCACAGCGAGCCCTGGTTTGAAGGAAATGCCTTCCCCGCGAGCTGCCGGCTCCACGTCGAGGGTAATTTCGCCCAAATGGCGCACGTCGTGGATCTCTCTATCGAATCGCACGGTGGCTCGCGCTTGGCCCTGAACGGTCTCTTTGTACACCACCTGCGGTTTGCCAGTCACCACTTCCAGGTTGTGTTCCCTCTTGAGTCTATCAAGGATGATCTCCAGATGCAGTTCCCCCATGCCCGATATGAGCATCTGGCCGGTATCTTCGTTTTCACTGTATGTGAAGGTGGGGTCTTCCGTCGCGAGCTTTTCCAGGCAATCCATGAGCTTTTCCTGGTCGCCTCGCGTTTTCGGCTCAATCGCGATGGAGATAACAGGCACGTAAGCGGCAAGGGATTCAAGCACCACAGGAGCTGCAGGGTCAGTCAGGGTATCGCCGGTTCTGGCTTCCTTCAAGCCCACGGCAAGTGCGATACTGCCCGCGGGCGCGGACTTGATTTTCTCCCGCTTATTGGCGTGCATGAAAAAGAGCCGTGCGACACGTTCCTTGAAGCCTCTTGTAGCGTTGAAGGTCTCCGATTCTGCATGAAGCTCACCGGAATAGACGCGGAGATACGTGGCTTTGCGGCCTTGATCCATGATCACTTTGAAGGCAAAGGCACACAACGGAGCCTTGATCTTGGGCTCACGGATTTCCTTTTCGCCGGTCTCAGGGTTGATTCCCATGACAGGCGGGACTTCAAGAGGTGACGGGAGATAATCTACTACCGCGTCGATCACCGGCTGCACCCCTTGATTCTTCAGGGCCGAACCGCACAGAACCGGCACCATCCGATTACCGATGGTCCCCATTCGCAAGCCCTTCTTGATCTGCGATTCGTCCAGATCATCCTGTTCCAGGTAATGCTCCAGAAGCTCCTCATCCATATCCGCAACTGCTTCGAGCATAGCTCTACGAGCAGACTGGGCTTCTTCCAGGTAATCCTCGGGGATATCCACATATTCGTAGGTCTGGCCCTGATCCGATGGCTCCCACACAATGCTTTGCATGCGAATTAGATCGATGACTCCGAGGAAAGCGTCGCCGCCAAAGATGGGAATCTGAATGGGGACAGGATTGGTGCCCAGTTTTTCGCGCATCATGGAGACCGCGCGTGCGAAGTCCGCTCCAATGCGGTCGAGCTTGTTAACAAAAGCGATACGAGGCACTCGGTATCGTTCCGCTTGATGCCACACCGTTTCTGTCTGAGGTTCGACGCCGCCCACGGCACAGATAACCGCTACAACGCCGTCTAGCACCCTCAGGCAGCGCTCCACTTCGATGGTGAAATCCACATGCCCTGGGGTATCGATCAGGTGAATTTCGTGATTCCGATATGCAAAGGTGGTGGCTGCAGACGTGATTGTTATGCCGCGTTCCTGTTCTTGTGGCATATAATCCATGGTAGCCGAGCCTTCGTCCACCTCGCCGATCCGGTGGATCTTCCGCGTGTAGAAGAGAATCCTTTCCGTGAGGGTAGTCTTGCCCGCGTCGATATGCGCGGTTATTCCGATGTTCCTGATTCTTGCCAGGTTTTGCGTCACAACGGCCTCTGGTTCAGGTGGCTTGAGGGCCCTATTTGCGGGGCGTGCGGAGAATTGATCTGTTCTAAACGACGTGCGGCGATGTTGTCAAGGCAGTTAATGCTTGAATATGGTTTGCTTTTTCGATTATCACGTGGTACGCTCTTCACTGAATCGAGCTGGAGAGCAGTAATATCCGTGGTGGAGGCTTCCCATGGAAACAATGGCGCGCTTCTTCGACTGGGTTAATAGGTTGTTCGGAGTCGAGAGTGGAGGGGAACTCCTTTTCCATCCGGTCTTCATTGGCTTCTGCATAGTTGTTTTTGCCTATTGTCTCATAAAAGGCTGGAAATACTCGGCTTTGACTGTGTTCAGCTTCATGGGCGGCGCTTTGATCTTCTCGTACCTTTACCCTGAGGACACTTCCAACCTCGGGGAACTGCTGTTCTTTCTTGGCGCCATGGGCGCTCTGGCCTTGTTCGTAGTGTATTTAGGGTTTATCCGGGAATGATCTGCCAGGTGTTCCCCCGGTGCTATACTTCCATGCAATAACGTTGGTATAAGGCCGTGCTATGCCGTACCTCGTTGATGGAAACAACGTCATGGCGCAGACCGCGGAATGGCGCCACGACAAAGTCAAAGCTCGCCGCCGCCTTATTCAGGACCTGGTACAATTTGTCGCGGCGCATCGAGTGAAGCTGAAGGTAGTGTTCGACGGCGCGCCTGATGAACAGTTTCCTGAAGGCATGCGGTTCAAAGGCGTGTTCATTTGCTACGCAAAACCAGGGGGCAGCGCTGACGATCGGATCATGGACCTAGTCCGGAAGTCCTCCCACAAGCGAGACTTGATCGTGGTCACGTCGGACAAGCCTTTGGGCTCGTACGCGAACCGCCACGGAGCGCGCGTTATCCAGTCAAGGGCGTTTAGACAAATGCTCGATGAGGCCGGTCGAGCGGTGCAGGGCAAGCCCAATGAAAACCAGCCGGTGAACCTGGGCGAATGGCTCGACTATTTCGACGGCTCCAGGAAATAGAAACCGAGGCGTTTCAATATTCATGACAGAAAGTCCACTTTCTTTTCGGTTTCTCCCTTCCGCAACCCCTCCCTTGCTCACTCTTGCCGGCCTGGATTCCGTCGATGCGCTTGTCGCGTTCTCTCTAAGGGCCGACCTCAGCATGGGGCCCGAAGACGCAGTCGCACAGGAACTAGGGTTGCCAAGGGACAGCCTTGCGTTCGCCAATCAAATTCATGGCGATCGCGTGGCAATCTTGGATCGAGTGCGGGATGCCCCGCCTTCTGTTGACGCTATCATTGCAGCGAGGCCTGGAATATTTCCCGCGGTACAAACCGCAGACTGCCTGCCGATTCTTTTGTTGGATCCGGTTCATCGCGTTGCGGCAGCCGTACATGCGGGCTGGAGGAGCACGGTTCTGCGCATCACGCGCAAGGTGCTCCGGCTATTGAAAGATGAATTCGGAACTGATTCGTTAGATCTTATCGCATTCATGGGGCCGGCAATCGGCACGTGCTGCTACGAAGTGGACGCGGCAGTGCTCGAACCTTTTCGCAAAAATGTGCCGTCCGCGGAGCGATTCATCGTGACCCTCGAAGAGCTGAAATCGCGCTGTCGTGGAACTGGTAAGAATGACGGCTCTTTGCAGGCTCTCGGCGTCTATGGTCGTACTCTACAGCCCAAGCCCTTGGCTCCGACCAGAGCGGACAACCAAAGCTTTCGTATTGACTTGGCCGCGGCAAATCGGTTTGAGCTTATCTCAGCAGGCGTTCCGGAGCGAAATATCTACCACAGCGGCCTCTGTACCGCGTGTTACCCTGAGCTGTTCTACTCATACCGAAGAGACAACGGCCAACCCGGTCGCCATATCGCAGTCGGAGGATTCCGGGCGTAGAAGTCATCGCAAATCTCATGAGCTTTTGAAGAAGTGGCCGGGGAGGCCCTTTTTGCAGATGGGTTACGCCCTCAGTCGCTACTTGACATTGCGAACGCAGCCACTGTAGGGGCAGGCCTCGTGCCTGCCCTTTCCGGAATGATCGGCATCCCACGAGACGAGGCATTGACGGGCACCCACAAGGGGTGCCCCTACCTATCCATATCGGCCGCGGGACGCGGGGGGAACGCATGCATCCTACCAGGAGCTATTTCAGGCTGTCGAGAGTTCGCTTGTACACGGCCAGGTCGTGTTCTGAAAAGAGCACGAAGTACACTTTTTCGATTTCGGGAAATCTCTTCAGTTGGTCCAGACTGGTCCCCAGGGCGATCTTTGCGGCGTCGTCAATCGGATATCCATAAGCTCCGGTACTAATGGAAGGAAATGCGACGGTCTTGAGCTTATGCTGCTGAGCAAGTTCAAAGCAGCTTCGATAGCAGCTCGCAAGGAGCTGCGGCTCTCGAGATGTCCCGCCTCGATAGATAGGCCCGACAGTGTGAATCACATGAGATGCCGGCAGCTTGTAACCTTTGGTGATCTTGGCCTGGCCCGTCTCGCATCCCCCCAGGGTTCGGCACTCGGCTAACAGCTCAGGCCCCGCCCCTCTGTGGATAGCGCCATCAACGCCACCTCCCCCGAGGAGGCTCTTGTTGGCCGCGTTGACAATAGCGTCCACAGCCATTTTCGTGATGTCGCCTCGCACCAGTTCCATCTTCTCTTTCATGACTCTCCCTCCACGGTGCTGATCTAGGCAATGGTAAACCGCCTATTGCCGGTTGTGAAGTATTGAATTTCCACGCGGCTTGTCGACCTTCGAGAAACTCACAGCCGAACGGGCATTGTTTGCAGGAAGCGCCATATGCCGAGAGGTTCAAGGGCTGGACTCAAATAAACGTTGACAGATGAAGTCATGTGTGGTGATTATGTCATTCGTGACATAACCAAGTCTTTGGATTCGTCGCACTCCACAACCAATAATCAAAAGTGAGAGGTAGAGAACATGGCTGGAATATGGGTATGGGTTTGCGCTCTTCTCCTCGTCCTCAGTATCACACCAGCCGGTTCCGCGGCTGAACGTCTGCGGATGTCAACAACCACCAGCACCGAGAACTCAGGACTTTTGAAGGTGCTCCTTCCGCCGTTCGAGAAAGCCAACAACTGCAAGGTGGATGTGATATCGGTCGGGACCGGAAAAGCCCTCAAGTTGGGCGAGAACGGTGACGTCGACGTGGTCTTTGTCCATTCGAGGCCGGCTGAAGACAAGTTCGTTTCCGAAGGTTTCGGAGTCGATCGCCGCGATGTGATGCACAACGATTACGTAATTGTCGGCCCGAAAGAAGACCCTGCCGGAATCAAGAACGCCAAGACCGCGGCTGAAGCCTTCAAGCTTATTGCAGATAAGAAGGCGGGCTTCATAAGCCGAGGAGACGATTCGGGTACGAACAAACAGGAAAAAATACTTTGGAAAGCCGCAGGCATCACGCCTTCAGGAGCCTGGTACGTGGAAGCAGGGCAGGGCATGGGAGCAGTGCTTCAGATGGCGTACGATAAAAAGGCCTACACCCTTGCCGATCGGGGAACGTATGCTTCCTATACCGGCAAAATCGACCTCGCGGTATTGTCTGAAGGCGACAAGGCCCTGTACAATCCATATGGGATCATCGCGGTGAATCCGAAGAAGCACCCGAAAGCGAATTATGCGCTGGCGAAGAAGTTCATCGAGTACCTGACAGGTAAGGAAGGCCAGAAGATCATCGCGGGGTACAAAGTCGGCGGGCAGCAGCTCTTCTTCCCTGATGTGATTAAGAACCCTTAGATATGAACTGTTATGTCCGGGGAGCCACCACGCAACAGCTCGGCTTCGGCGAGCACTCCGTGGCTCCGCCTCGGAGATAGGCACCAAGAGCGCATCGTTGCGCAATAATGTAGAGGGGAGACTCATCTCCCCTCCACACCTCCCCATACGTAAACCCGAGCCGAGGTCCTTGGTGTCGAGAGACTTAATGGGAATGTTGTGAAGCTATTTTGAGCTGCTACATAGCAGACTGCTGCACATGGTAGGGCACGAGTGTCATTTTTTCTTGATTCACTCCTGGCAGCTTTTCATCTCATCGTCGGATTCGATGCGGAAGTCTACGTCATTGCCAGGACTTCCCTGCAGGTTTCTTTGGTTGGATCGGCATTGGCGTCGGTCACTGGAGTGCCTGCGGGGCTCGTGATCGCGCTGACCGAATTCCGAGGCAAGCGTGCGGTGCTGCTCCTACTGAACACGCTGATGTCACTGCCAACCGTGGTCATCGGATTGCTCTTCTATGGGCTGCTGAGCCGTCAGGGCCCGTTGGGGGACCTGGGAATCTTATTTACGCCTGCCGGAGTCAGCTTGGGCTTGTTTGTTCTTGCGTTGCCGCTGATTGCAAACCTCAGCATTGCAGCGGTGCATGGTCTGGACCCTCGGCTCGCGCTCACGTGTCGGGCCCTGGGAGCTACTCCGCTTCAACAGGCATGGATGATCATTAAGGAAGCCAGGTTCGCCGTCGTCTGCGCAATCGTAGTCGGGTTCGGTCGGGTGATTTCCGAGGTCGGTATTGCCATGATGATCGGCGGTAACATCAAGGGTTTCACAAGGACCCTTACTACCGCGATCGCGCTTGAGACGAGCAAAGGCGAATTCGAGCTGGGCCTGGCGCTGGGCATGTTCCTGCTCATCATAGCCTTTGGGGTCAACGGGCTGCTTTTCCTGTTCCAGAGAGCCAAGTAGTGGACGCTGCTTACTATTTGAAAGACGTGGTCTTTGCTTACGACCGGGAGCCGGCTCTTCGGGTGGAGAGCTTGGTGATCAATCCGGGTGAGTTGTTGGCGCTCCACGGCCCCAACGGTTCCGGCAAAACCACGCTGTTGCACCTGCTGGCATTTGTACGGACACCGCAAGCCGGAGAGATACATTTCTTCCAGGAAAAGGCCGAGAAGAGCAACCTGTTGGCCATGAGGCGCAGGATAGGGCTTCTACCGCAGAATCCATACCTTTTCCACTCTTCGGTGATGGCCAATGTGACCTGGGCTCTGCGAATTAGAGGTGTGGACAGGTCCACGCGGCGCAAGCGTGCATTGCAGGCCCTTGAATGGGTGGGGCTCGCGGGGTTCGAACATCGCCACGCGCGAGATCTCTCCGGCGGAGAAGCCCAAAGAGTAGCACTTGCCCGGGCCTTGGTCCTGGAACCGGATGTCTTGCTCCTGGACGAACCCGCCAGTCACATGGACAGGTCCAGCATAAGATTGGTAGAAGAGATCGTCATGCAGTGGAACAGGTCGCTTGGGAAGACCGTGGTCTTCAGTTCCCACGCGCGGATCCAGGACCATGCCTTGACGCCACACCGGACGCTGTACGTGCTGTACGGCAGGATCGCAGGACAAGGCTCCGAGAATATCTTCCCGGGCAGAATAATCGACAGCGGCACGTCCTTTGAAACCAATCATATGACCTTCAAGCTCCATCATCCGATCACGAGCGGAGACTACCTCACCGTGGACCCTTCCCGCATAATGGTGTCAACCTACATGCCGATGCCACGCGACGCCGCGAATGCATGGCGCGGCCGAATTGTGGCCATGTCCGAGGCTGGAGACCGAGTTCGCCTGGAAGTGGACTCCGGAGAGCGCTTTAACGTGCTGCTCACGCGGGAAGCATATGACCGCGTCCGTGCGGTTCTGGGCCAGACCATCTGGTTGCGAGTACCTGACGACGCGATGAAGGTGCTCTCCTGAACAAGCGCCAGGAACCGCTGCAAATCCTACAAGCCTTTGGAAGAGTAGCGGGAGGTACGCATGGAACCTTTTTCCGGGGTTGACGCACAAACAAGTTGTATATAGACTAATAAAAGGCCGAAGTGGTGGAATTTGGTAGACACACCATCTTGAGGGGGTGGCGGGCGAAAGCTCGTGCCGGTTCGAGTCCGGCCTTCGGCACCACGTCTTCCTTCACGCAGCCCGACCACATAGTCGGGCTGTGGTGTTTTCAACCCCTGCTTCTGAAGCCTCGGGGAAGCCCTCAGGTTGTGGGGACTCCAACGCACGCTGCACGGTGAGAACCATGGGAAAGACCATAAGGCTGCTCAGTTGGAATGTGAACGGCATTCGCGCCGCATACAACAAGGGTTTCATAGATTGGCTGCGGGCCGAATCGCCTGATATTCTTTGTCTGCAGGAGACGAAAGCGCAGACGGATCAACTCCCGGTTTATCTCGTCCACCCCGAAGGGTACGGCACATATTGGCAGTCCGCAAACCGGAAGGGTTACAGCGGGGTGGCCGTGTTCACGCGAGAGGAGCCCTTGAACGTGGAAAGGAGCATGGGAAGGGCCCGATTCGATGAAGAGGGGCGTTTCCTGAAGCTCGAATACAAGGACTTCACACTCTTCAACGTGTACTTTCCGAACGGCAAGAAAGACCAGGATCGCCTCAATTTCAAAATGGAGTTTTATGATGCGTTCCTGGAATATGTGGAGAGGGAACGGAAAAAGCAGAGTCGGCTCATATTTTGCGGCGACGTGAATACGGCGCACAACGAGATCGACCTGGCTCGACCCAAAGAGAATGAGAAAGTTTCCGGCTTCCTCCGAATAGAGAGAGACTGGATCGACAAAGTGGTTTCGCGAGGCTACGTGGATACGTTCCGGCACGCGCACAAAAGTGATGTGCAATATTCCTGGTGGGACCTGAAGAGCCGGGCCCGCGAACGGAACGTGGGCTGGAGAATCGATTACGTCTTCGTGACCAAGGAAATGCTTATGTCCGTGAAGAGCGCATTCATTCTGGGCGATGTCATGGGCTCGGATCATTGCCCGGTGGGGATCGAACTTGAGACGCGATAGTACACGGCTGCGACCGCGAGTTATACCGATTCGCTTTTAAGAAAGTAAGACGGGGAGGAACCTTTTTGTAAAAAGGTTCCTCCCCGTGCTTTACTTCTTTGAAAGCGCACCGGTATTAAAAGCCCCCAAGCCGCGGCACTTATTTCAAGTGACTATTTTCTTGTCTTGATGCTATGACACCGACTGCCGCTGCGGCGAATCAACTAATTCCCGGGACTTTGATGCCCCGTTCCGCGGGCCTTATCATGGTCAGCGCGTGTTTATACACGAGACTTACTTCTTCGTCACTCTCAAGTATGATGCAGAAGCTATCGAAGCTGCGCACATAACCCTTGATCGTTTCCCCTGCTAACATCAGTGCCTCTACCTCAATTCTGGCTTTCCGGACCTGATTGAGGAACTGATCCTGAATATTAAAATGTGTTTTCGGCATTTTCCGCACCCCTGTACATTGAACTGCACCTCTCTTCCGCGGACTCCGGCGAAATCTAGGAGCCGGGTGAGAGGGAAAAATCTCGGACAGACCATCAACGTCCGAGAAAATGAGCAACCATCAATTCAATCCCCTCCGCATGGCGGGGATCACACCAGCAAGCCTCGGGTTCGGAACGAAACCACGTGAGTTGCCGTTTGGCATAGTGACGAGTGTCTCGTTTCATGAGACGGATCGCCTCGTTACGGTCCATCTCACCGGAAAGAATCATCGCGGCATGGCGATAACCCAAAGACTGTAAGGCTTTAAGATCCCTGGAATACCCCCGACTGTAAAGGTTACGTACCTCCTCAATTAGCCCCTCTTTTACCATACTGTCAACTCGTTTATCAATCTGTTCGTACAAAACCGTCCTCTCAATATCAAGACAGGTCAAGACATGGGTATACGGACATTCCCGGAAGCCATGATTGGCTTGAAATTCCGATATCTTCCGACCTGTTAATGCTATCACCTCCAGGGCTCGCACGATACGAGGAAGGTTCTCCCTACTGATATTGTGAGCAGCCTCGGGATCCAAGGCAACAAGTTTCTCGTACAAGGTCCCTGGGCCGAACTGCCCTTCCTCCGCTCTCAAACCGGCTCGTATTTCGGCAGACGACCCTGGAGCATCTACGAGCCCGTGCAGCAGCGTCCTGATGTAGAGCCCTGTACCTCCGACAACGAAAGGGACTTTGCCTTTCGAAAGGATGTCGTCCACGCATCGACGCCCCTCTCTCAGGTAATCACCCGCGGAGAAGTCCTCGTCCGGGTCTCTGATATCGATCATGTGGTGCGGCACACGAGAGCGCTCTTCAAGTGAGGGCTTTGCAGATCCGATGTCCATGTACCGGTACACCTGGATGGAGTCCGCGGACACAATTTCTCCGCTAAACTTCTCGGCTAGACGCAGTCCAAGCGCCGTTTTTCCCGATGCAGTCGGCCCCGCGACCACCACTATTCTCGGTTTAATCCCGTTCATGAATCGCACGGAAACCTAGAATAATTACGAGGGTACGGCCCTAGTAGCTCCGAAACCCACAGGTCCTGCCCCGCATAGGAGCATACTATGGCGACTGATCACGGCTGACAAGCGCGGCTGAGGGTCCAGTCTCCTGCTACTATGCCCAGCCTGGGTCAGCGCGGCGAAGCGGCTGGAACCGCATCGCTTGAACGAAGGCCGCGACCGATGCGGTTCCCCCGCGAGGCGCGGGGTCACCGCATCCTACAAAGCTGTCCCATGCTGTATCGACGACCGAGATGCGATTCGGAGAAGAATACAGGGTATCGCTCTAGAATTGGAACAAGGCTCTACCTCGCTGGAGAAGGGTCCGGCGCCCGTTGCGAGCTTTGGCCGTTTACTGCGCTGGGGCTGACGCTCGCCAGGTGGCGTTTTTTGAAAGGGGTCCGGGGGAAACTTTTTTGTAAGCAAAAAAGTTTCCCCCGGCCATTCTTCAAAAAAATGGGCTGTTCCTAGCCGCGGAGGCCGAGTATTTTGAGGGTCCAGTCTTTGAGGATTGTGGTGCAGCGGTCATCGAGTCGGAGTCGATGTTCGCCGTGTGGGATGATGTGGAGTTCAGCGACGCCGGCAGGCGCGCGGTCCTTGAGCTGGTACGCATGGTCAACGGGAACCAGGTCATCAGCGTCGCCGTGCACGATCAGCAAGTATTGTCCTTTGAACTGAGCGATCCAGCGCTGGGGCTCGCTCTGTACAAATCCGTCCATCCATTTTTCGATATTCGACGGGAACTTCGGGTCACGGATTATGCCTCTCTCTCGGAAGTCTTTGATGATCTCCGAGGGTTCTTTCTTAAACACGTCAAAGCTCGCTGGGGTTCCGACCACGGCAAGCGCGTAGATACGGGAGGTGTCTGCCGCGACGTTTATCGCGGCTGCCCCACCGCCGCTGAAGCCGATCACGACCAAACGAGTGGGGTCCACGTGAGGCATGTCCAGTGTGTGACGGACCACAGCATCCAGATCTCGTGTCCATCCCATCATGTCGAAGTTGCCGCCCGAGTCCCCACATCCTCTAAAGTTGAAAATGATTGCTGCCAGGCCGAACGAAGTGAATTGCGCCGCAAGACCTTCATACCCTGGGTCGTTTTGGGGCCTGGCCGCGCCGCTACCGGGAATTCCGTGGCAGATGATGAGCGTGGGATAGAGTCTGGCGGGATGAGCTACGGGAAAATGCGCGGCTCCCTTGATGGGAATGCCGTCAACGGTAATTTCAAATGGTTTCACTGCGCGTTGTTCAGGGGGGTCTACGTCAATCGAGGCCGCGGTCTTTTCCACGCGCAGCGCGTCGAGCAGCTTTTCGAACCAAACACGTATAAGATTCCATTCCATGTATCAGCAACACGGGAACGACCTGCCGCAATTATAGCAGCAAAGCACCTTTTCTCTGGCCAGTACCAACATGAAAATAGCAATGGCCATGAATATGCACCCCAGCAACAATGACATTCCCGTGAAATATATAACGAAGAGCCGAGCGGCCGAATACGATTGGAAGAGTGTGACGCCCCAGGCTCCCGCAAACCCCAACAGCAGCATCAGACCTGAAAGAGTGAGCGCGAGAAGACTACCGCTCCGGTCATAGATATGCCGGAGTTCCGGATAGAGCTTTTCCTTACAGCTATCGCAGACTGCAATGTCTTCCTGGTCCTGGTGGCTTGTCTCTTCCGGGTATTGGAGCGGCATACCCGGGATAACTTCTTCTCGGTCGTACTCCGATCCGGGCTGTATCACAGGGAACTCAGGCGTGGCGGCAAGCCCTGCCACGTTGTGGACCGAAGCAGGCCGCGGGCGCTGCCCGCTTGCCGTGCCTTCACGCACCGGAATCCCAAGGGGCCGGCCGAAGCATGAAACCATCTCTGACTCATCCACAGAAACAGATCCGGAGCCCGTCGTGCTTGTTCCGCGTTCGGGCTCGACATACTGTCGTCTACGATCCGTAACAGCATATTGATATGGCGGAAGATCCTCCATGAAGTCCTTCATTGAGAGCCCGCATCGAGGACATTGATCAAAGGGGCTTGCATCGGTGTACGTGCACGAAGGGCACACGAATTCCGTAGGTTCGTCCGATTCGGCCTCAATTTGCGCTGCAGCAGCCGCTTGGGATGCCTGGCGCGCGGACCACTCCTCTTGGTCTATGATATCTCGCTCGATCAGCAGCGAGAAGAACCTTTCCAGACCTGCGGAAGTCAGGTTGTATTTGGCCATGAGGTCCGCGTCGCACGCGCCGCCGCGGAAATCTTCAAGAAAATCTTTGACTCGGATAGTTCGCTTTTCTTGGGTGCTCTGCACCGTGTTCATGATGGTCACCTCATACGAGCGCTACATTCCCTTGTATCAGAAAGAAATAAAAAGATCAAGTTAAATATATACTTAAATGGCTTTTCGAGAAATCACATTAGAAAAAGCAGGCGTACGCGGGCACTCCTCCCGAAAGCCCTGCGCTCTGAAGTCTTTTCCGGAGCCGTCTTCTAGGGGCGCGCGCCTTTGTGGCGGTGGATCTGGCCGGTGACCATGTAGATGACGTCTTCGGCGATGTTGGTGGTGTGGTCTGCGATGCGCTCCAGGTGGCGGGATACAATAAGGAGGTGCACGAGCGGCTCAAGACGCTCGGGATCGCGTCGAGCTTTTTCCATGAACTGTTTTTGCATGATGTTCTTCATCATGTCCACGTCGTCATCTTCTGCGCAAATATCGTAGGCGAGGTCGGCATTCATGTTGACCAGTGCGTCGAGGCTCTTCTGGAGCATTCCCTGGACCTTCTGGCACATGGTAAAAAAGTCAAAAGGCATTTGTACGCCGGCTTCCTCTCCGATCATCTTTGCTCGCTCCGCAACGTTCACAGCGAGATCACCGATGCGCTCCAGGTCGTTATTCATTTTTATAATTGCGATAATGTACCGGAGCTGATCGGCCACCGGCTGATGAAGCGCGAGAATCTTGAGCCCATCTTCCTCTATGTCCACTTCCTGATGATCGATTTCGATGTCACCTTCGATCACCTGATCAGCGAGACCTGTGTCTCGGCATTCGATTGCTTTGACTGCCATGCGCAGGCGCTCTTCAACCAAAGTCCCCAACTCGATGATGCGGGACTTGAGGCGATCGATATCTCTCTGCAGTCTCATGCGCATTGGAAATTACTCTCCCTTCACGCGGGTAAATGGATCGTGAATGTGCTCCCTTCGCCGTGAGAGCTCTGCACACTCACTCGGCCGCCGTGAGCACTTGCGATGTGCTTGACGATGGCAAGCCCCAGGCCGGTGCCCCCTTCTTTGCTGCTCCTGGACTTGTCCACGCGATAGAAGCGCTCGAAAATACGGTCCAGGTGCTCCCGTGCGATGCCGCAGCCGTGATCGACAACGCGTATCTGAATGTCTCCGTCAACCAGATCCGCTTCCAGGATGACAGCTTCTCCAGAGTCTGAGAACTTGATCGCGTTGTCCACCAGGTTTGCGACGGCTTGTTCCAGGAGCGTAGAGTTTATTTTGGCCTTCAATTCGTCCGAGCAAGCGTATGACAGCGTGATCTCCTTTTCGGAGGCTTTCCTGCCGCAGGTTCTTACTACCGCGAGGAGCACATCTTTCACTGGGCTTTCTTTGAGAGCGATTTCTCCCTTTTCGCGCTCCTGCTCGATCCGGGAGAGGCTCAGCAAGTCCTCAATGATCATGCTGAGGCGATTGGTGTGCTTGATTATAATGTCCAGGAAGCGTTCGGCATTTTCCGGGTCGTGAATGGCGCCTTCTTTGAGCGTTTCCAGGAAACCCTGGATCGAGGTGATCGGCGTCCGCAGTTCGTGAGAAACATTGGCCACGAAGTCGCGCCGTATCTTTTCCAGATTCTTCATTCGCGTGACGTCGTTGAGCACAACGAGCACACCGATTCTGTTGCCCCCTGAATCGTTCAGGGGCGTCCCATGCGCCTGGAGGTGTCGATCGGGAGCCCCAAGAACTACGATTTCAGCCTCTACGTGATCGGGCGCGGCCAGGGCCTTGTTGACGAACCGTTTGAGCTCGCTGGTCCGAATGGCCTCCCCGACCGGGCGTCCGTGCGCCTGCTCCCCTTGTATCCCGAAAAGCTCTTCCGCGGCCCTGTTGATTCGAATGAGCCGCTCCTCATTGTCGAGCACCAGGACCGCCTCCACCATGTCCGACAGCACAGCCTCCAGTTCGTTTCGTTGATTGGTAACGGTCTGCACTCGCTCATGTAATTGAGCTGCCATAGTGTTCATGGCCTCTGCTAGAGCGGCGATTTCCTCGGACGCATCCACCCTCAACCGGTACTTCAGATCGCCTCGGGCATACCTTTCTGCCCCGCCCTTGAGTTCCGCGAGCGGCTTGTTTAGCAGGTGGGCTACAAAAAAGCTGAGCCCTGCTGCGAGAATGATGATCACCAGCGTGCCCAGAACCATGGCCAGAGCAAGCGATCCGGGCGCCTGGATCACGTCTTCCACCCGTTTGCCCATGCGGACCGCGGCAATGACGGTGCCGCGCTGTTCTACCGGAACTGCCACGAATAGCAGATCCGCGTTCATGCTGAAGCTGTACCGCTGGACAACCCCCACCCGAGCCTGAAGCGCTTCTTTGACCTCCGGGCGCAGGGCAAAGGTTTCCAGACGCGCAGGATCGAACTCGGAGTCACCCACTACTTGTCCGCTCGCAAGCACAACAGTGACGCGAGTGGAGATGCTCGCGCCGATTTGTTTACAAAGGGTGTCGATTTCGTGAAAGGTTTGAGATGCCAGTTTATCCGTAATGAGCTGACGGAAGAGAATAGCTTCTGCTTGGAGCGCGCGAGCAGAGTTGTCCAGAGCCAACTGTCTGGCCGCATCCCTGGCATACCAGCCCATGGCGGCCAGTGAAAGCGTGATGATAAGCAGATAGGAAGGATAGAGCTGCCACAGCAGCCTTCGCCGTTGCCGCATCAGATGCTTTCGCCTTCCTCACGGAACCGGTATCCCACACCCCTCACGGTTTCGATATAATCCCCCGCAGCCCCCAGCTTCCGCCGGAGACCCACCACCTGCACATCGACCGATCGCTCGGTGACAGGATAGTCATGCCCTTTGACCGCTCGTATTATCTGGTCACGGCTGAAGACCCATCCGGGCCTGCGTGCAAGAAAGTGCAGGATCCGGAATTCGGTGGCGGTCAGCATCATGGATTTGTCTTCGACCAACACCTCATGCCGCGACGGATTGATCACGATTCCATGAATTCTTACCACGGTCTGATCTTCCGGTTCTTCTGTTCTCCTTCGCCGCAGGACGACCTTGACCCGGGCCAAGAGCACCCGAGGACTAAACGGCTTGGTAATGTAATCATCTGCGCCCAGTTCCAAGCCGGTGACAATGTCCGCATCCTCACCCTTTGCCGTGATCATCACGATCGGAACTCTGCTCGTATCAGGGTTGGCCTTGAGTTCCCGGCACACATCCAGCCCGTCCATTCCCGGCAGCATGAGATCGAGCAAGACCAAATCGGGCCGATCTGCCTTGGCGCTCCGAAGGCCTTTTTCGCCTGTGGCCGCGCAGGTTACCTGATAGCCCTCTTTGGTCAAGTTGTATCTTACCAGTTCCAGGATGTCTTCCTCATCGTCCACGACGAGGATTTTCTCTTTTGCCATGGCCTTTCTCGCAGAACGACAGAAATCTATTTCCCCATATATTCACCCCGGCTCTAATGATACTTCAATAATTTTACGTTAGCTTTTCGTAAGGATCTTTCAAAATCTCCGGCAAGCCTTCCACGAACTCCTTTATTTCGTCCCGGACCCGCCGATAATGTGCCAACTTGGCCTCCTCGCTCGATTCTTTTTCTGCGAGAGCAGGGGGATCGTCAAAGCTCCGATGCACCACAATGGCTCGTCCGGGAAAGAGCGGGCAACTCTCTCTCGCGTTGTCGCACACGGTGATTACGTAATCAAAATCCACGTTATCGAGCTCGTCAACGAGCTTCGAATGATGATGAGAAATGTCCACCCCCACCTCAGCCATCACCTTGACTGCCCGCGGGTCCAAGACGCGCTTCTCGATGCCCGCTGATGCAACTTGGATGTGGCTGCCTTTCAGGTGACGAACCCAGCCTTCAGCCATCTGGCTCCGACAGGAATTTCCGGTGCAAAGAAAGAGGATTTTGAGCATGGATCAACTCTACACAAATGTTCGAGCCCGGCCGCAGTTCGGCGCGTCGCATCGCTCAGTCGCTATTGCAGTCCGAGAAGCTGTGAAATTCTGAGCGCGATGGTCGAGAACAGTGCAACCGCCTCCATGTCAACCCGATCGGGGCTCCACAAATATCGAGCCCACCCCGTTTGACACAGGCCATATATGCCCACCACAATCTGCCCGATGGCAAGGAGGCCTGCCGCAAATTGGCCCACTCCCAAAACTAGACCCACAACTACCTGTCCTATTCCCAACAAGCCGAACGCGAACTGGCCGGCTCCAAAAACAACTCCGATGCCGAATTGCGCAATGGTGACCGCGCCGATTGCGAACTGCCCGATTGCGACAAAGCCTTTTGCCACTCGTACCCGCCCCGTAGGGTCGCGGCCAAACGCCACGTGAACGAGGGGAATGCCGAATAGCTTGGTGCGAGACTTCCATTCGTATCCGCGCCTTGGGGCTGCGGGTCCGGGTCGGCCGCAATGCGGACACGCAATTGCACCGTCGCTCACTTGATTGCCGCAGTCCGGGCAGGCTTGGAGGGGCATCAGTCCGATCCTCGATTTTGAGGTCTCAAGAGTTCAACAATTGTAGCCACTATATCATACGCGAGGAGGGGTCCGGCCCCGAAAAGCAAGGACAAGGCGTCCGGAAGGGCCTCAGCAAAGCTCAAAAGACCAGTTGGCCCCGCGGGGTGGAGCATTTTGACGAACGAGCCAAATCATGTCTATAATATGTGCACGAGGGAATAAGCGATTATGGACAATCCTTGTGAAAAGTGTTCGTCTTCTCCCGGCTGTACTGAACGGCTTAATGAAAAGAGAATAGACGAAGAGGTCAGCAGCGCTCCGATACTTATCTGGTGCGCAGTGGCCATTGTTGTCTTCAGCTTGCTTGCCCGGTGGCTTTTCAGCTAAGCACTCTGTTTTATACTTGCTGCCAAATTTTTTGTCCGATTCGCGGTAGCGCATTACCGTCATTCTGGCGGTAGCCGGAATCGAGTAGCATGTAGGATGTGGTGAGTCCCGCGTTCTGCGCGGGACGAACCGCATCTGTCGAGGCTTTCCACAAACAAAGCACGAATAGCGCGGCTGGATATCGTGACCCATGTACCGGGCCAAGATCACTTCGATTCAAACAACGCCGCATCCTACAGGATAATGTCCAGGGCGCACGCGCAGGCGCGCCTCCACTTGGGTATATGGCTTTCTTCGCTGAACCGGTTGCATCACGTGTCGCGACTTGACCCGCGACGGTTTGCCGGTTAAGCAGATGGTATCTCATTCGAGTAGGTTCTCTTGTGAAGGACGTTTCTTCCGTAACAGCCGTCGCGCTCACTGACAGGCAGAAGGAATGCCTAGCCTTCGCGAGAAACGTCCTGATCAGCGCTGGGGCAGGGTCGGGCAAGACCTTGCTGCTCGTGCGCAAAATGGTGGACCTGTTCTGCGCTGTCGGCCCGGAAGGCGGTTATCTTGGAGTAGAAAACGTTCTCGCGCTCACGTTTACCCGCAAGGCCGCAGGCGAGATGCGCAGCCGGGTATACAAGGAACTGCTTCGCAGGATTGCGAACTGCAGCGACCCTCGGCTGACGCGACACCTTATAGAAGTGAAGGATAAGATCCACACCGCGCGGATTTCTACCATTCACGGCTTCGCTTCTTCCCTGATCAGAAGCTATCCGTTGGAAACAGACGCGGATCCGGATTTTGAGATATTCGATGAAGCCATTGAGACGGGGGTAATCGAACGGGTCGTCCGAGATACACTCAGACGACGCTGGGCCGACCGGGACACGAAGCTCGAACGCGTGTTGAGCCTTTGGACCTTGCCCACGCTCAGACGCGCGCTTCAATACATGCTCGCAGTGCCAATACAGTTCCTGGAAGCTGCTCGAACACATCAAACCGAACCCATCGTTGAACTGCTCCGGGAAGTCCAGTCGCAGAAGTGGGAGGAGTTCAGCCTCAATCAGGACCAAGGCACAGGAGGCCTGGCATGGGCTAACGAGCTCGCGGATCGGTGCGCAAAGGACCTGGGGAAATCCGCAACGTCACCTGAAACCCAATTGCGCCAAGATTTGGTGCGCCGGTTCCAAGATGAATTCGTGGAGCCCCTGTTGGGTTTCCTGGGGAAACTCTCCGCGGGGAATGCAGATCCCAAAGTCCTGGGTGATCTCGAACAGAGGCTGCAAGAAATAGGCACTCCGCTAAAGTGGAGAAATCCGGCCCTAAAAGGCCCATTCGCGGAGCTGAAGAAAGCTGTTCTCCCTTGGTTTGAATCGTTGGATCGAGATCAAGCGGCCCTCCACTGGATAGACGATCTCTTGGACCTGGCTCAGGAAGCTCGGAATCGGTATGAAGCTGAAAAGACTCGGTCAGCAAGGCTCGCCCAGGACGACCTTCTGTTGAGGGCCCATACCCTGTGCAGCACACACCGCGAACAGGTGCGAGGCGGCATGAGTCACATCCTGGTCGATGAGTTCCAGGACACCGACCCCACACAGTGGGAGACAATACTCTCTCTGGCACACGCGTCGGACGGGCACCCACAGAACCTGTTTCTCGTCGGGGATGCAAAACAGGCTATATACGCGTTCCGGGGCGCGGATCACACGGTTACCTGGACTGCGCAGGAAGCGCTGCGGCGAGCGGAACGACAGCAATTCCAAGAGCGTTCCCTGGCGGAGAACTTCCGATCCCTTCCCGAGCCTTTGCTCTTCACCAACGCGCTCTTCGAGCGGCTCTTTTCTCCTGCTGATCCTCGGCCGGATCCTTATGCGGTGCCGGCCCAGCCGCTCATCCCCAGGCGGGAGTATTCGGCGGACTCGCACTCGTGCGTCGGGTTTCTCCTGACTCAAACCGAAGAAAAAAAGGACGCGTGGGCTCAAGAAGCCCGGAGCGTCGCGTCGTTCCTCAAGAGGGTGGCAAAGGGTGCGGACGGAGATTTTGCCCACATATCGGAGCTGATCAAGGCCGGTCAGCCCGCGGTGGGGATTCTCTTCCGCAAATACAGGCAGATGCCACACTATATGGGCGAGCTGACTCGCGCGGGCCTTCCATTCAGCGTCTATCATGGCCGGACGTTCTTCGAGACGCCGGAGATTGAAACGCTCACAAACGTGCTCTCGTGGCTCGCAGACCCGCTTGATGACGTCGCGCTTCTCGGCATTCTCAGGTCACCGCTTTATGTATGGACTGATGAAGAACTGCTCAGGCTTCATGTCTCCTCGGCAGGAAAGATAGGTCCCCTTCAGCAGCGGCTCGAGATTATGGCCTCCAAATTGGGCTCCGATGGCGTATTGCGAGCCGAGCAAACCTGGCGCGAGCTACAAAAACTCAGAAAGCTGGCGGATCATCTCAGTCTTTCCGAGACCCTCAGAGCAGCCCTGGATGGCGTGTCGGTCCAGCTCATTCTCGGGCGCGGTCTTCGGGGCGCACAAGCCGCCGCCAACATCGAGAAGTTCCTGGCCATGGTGCGGACACTGGAGGCCACCGAGGGCTCTTCCGCTCAGACCGTCGTGAGGGCGATACGCGAGCAGAGCGAAGCCGGTCCGGGGGAGGCTGAAGCTGAAAGCCCCGGGGAGCAGCGGGCTGCAATCCAGCTCATGAGCATCCATGCAGCCAAGGGCCTGGAATTCCCACTCGTGATATTGGCTTGTTCCGGCACCGGGCGCAAAGGCAACTCCGGTGTCTTCCTCAAGCGCATTTCATTAGCAGGGTCGGACAACCAGGAATCAGTTCGTCGGTTGACCCTATGCGGGATCGATTTCTCCAAAGACGCGGAGCAGGAGGCTCCGTCACCCACGGTGCTCAAAGAGTTCCTCAAGGAACATGACCGGCTCCAGTCCGAAGCTGAAGAGAAAAGGCTCTTGTACGTGGCGCTCACACGTGCCCGAGACCACTTGGTCATGCCGCTGGTAAGCACCAACGGCAAGATCTTCAACGAGGAAGGGTCGCACGCGCGCATGACCCTGGAAAGCATTCCCGGGCTTGCGGAAGCAGCCGCGCAGGGCGAGGGCACAATCGACTTCGGAGGCATTCCCCTCAAGCTCATGTACGATCACGACTTGTCAGGGGACAGTGAGGATCGTCAAGGGTCATCGTGCGACGCTGAACTGGCAAAAATCCGAGCAGCTACCTTCCCAGCCTCCAAACCTCTTGCCCAGATCGGCCCCATGCCCTACCCGCGCAAGGTCCGGGTGAGCGTCAGCGATTTGATGGTCTATGCCCGTTGTCCAAGGCGCTACTATTTTGAACACTTCTTTGCCCGGTCAGGCTGGCGCTTAGAACTGGCCGGAAAAGATAGCGACGACAGGACCATCATGACAGGCGAACGGCTGGACCTCGTGACGGAGCCGCTTCTGGTGGGCACCTTGGTGCACAAGATCCTTGAGATAAGCGAAGCGCTCGTGCGCATCTGGAAGCCTGGAGCGCCTCCCCCGATGGAACTCACGGTATTGGTGACTGAATGGATCTCTCGCATGAAGCTCAACGAGAATTCCAATGAGAGAATCGTTTGTGACGAGGTCCTTAGGCACCTCGGGAATCTTTCCACGAGCGGTATCTTCCATGAAATCGGCTGCCACGAGAAGACCGTGCTTCGGGAAATCCCCTTTGAGATCGAAGAAGGGGATTGCATCGTAACGGGAGCTCTGGACAGGCTCGCAAGGACAGAGGACGGCGCGTGGCATCTCTGGGACTACAAAACCACGAGGCTTGCGGGCCGAGCCAGAGAAGAAGTGATCTCGGACGAAGCGTACGATGTGCAACTAAGACTGTACGCTTGGGCTGCCGGCAAGGTTCTGGGGACACCCGTATCGGATGCAGGTGTGGTATTTACTGACACCCCTGGACAACCGTACGTCCCTGTCTCAGTAGATCCGCCTCTTGTAGACAATATGGTGTCGGAAATACTCTCCGAGATCGCGAACCTGTTCGACAAGGATATTGAGGCTTTCTGCACGAAGGAATCCTCACGAGCTTGCGCATCGTGCGGCTGCAAGTTCCTTGGCCTGTGTTAATACCACTGCGCTGTCAACTGGTAAATGAAGGTAGGTCGGGTTGAGCCCGGCGAAACCCGACAGGTCGCTTTGGACATAATGTCGGATTTCGTCCCGCTGAGAACGCGGGACTCAAGCCGACCTACGGCCTAACGAATCCTCACGAGCTTGCGCATCGTGCGGCTGCAAGTTCCTTGAGCTGTGTTAAGATCATAGCTGAGACTGCGTCAGATAACCCGCTGGAATGAGGAGTGCTCGCTGTATGGATTTCAAAGCCGCGCAAGTTCTGTGTATGGCCGTCTCGACTCTCATGGACGAAATGCGGTGGGTCCCATTTGAATCAGAGCAGATCCATACCCCGACGGTCGAGAGTGAAGAAGACTGCCACAAGCTCGATATGCTCATGGAAATTCTGGGCACGCTCACCAGATTGATGGACGCTCGAATCAATTATGTGACCAGTGAAGGCAAGCTCATACGCGAGCGAATAGAAACACTCCTGGAAATCGGAAGTCGGTACAAAAGGGAAATTGAAGCCCTTGAAGCGACGGAACGGAAAGCTGGTCTGTGATACGATTTCGCGTTCAAAGAAGTGAAGTAGTCCTGTAGGGGCGCACCCGCGCGTGCGCCCATAGCGAGGGCAGACACGCGGGTCTGCCCCTACAGGCATTCGTGCTCTTGCCCCTTGGGCAGCGAATTCGTGTCACTCGTTAGAAAGGGCATTGGTATGAGCAGCCCTGCAATGGGGTGGCTAAACCGGGAGTTTTGGGGAGAGTTTTCGGGCAGTGACAGTAATTTAGCCATAATATTTACTATGATACGATAAAGTTGGAAACTTTCCCTTTAGCAAACGGTCAAACAGAATGTGAATGAGGGATGCCCCGTTCGCGCCGTGGAAAGACTGAGTGGATGGACCTCTGCGGCCGGGCGGGGCTTTCGTTTCTACCCAAAGCGACCCGTGACATATTCCATGGTCTTCTTCACTTTGGGATTAGTGAAGATGGTCGAAGTCTCGCCGTATTCAATCAGCGCGCCCAAGTACATGAAGGCCGTGTTGTCAGAGACTCGGGCTGCCTGCTGCATGTTGTGCGTCACGATGACGATGGTGTAGGGCCCTCTCAGATCGTCAATCAAGTCTTCGATCTTGCCGGTAGCAACAGGGTCCAGCGCGGAGCAGGGCTCGTCCATAAGGAGCACGTCCGGGTCCGCGGCGATGGCTCGGGCGATGCACAAGCGCTGTTGTTGGCCGCCGGAAAGCCCGAGAGCATTGTCTTGTAGCCGATCCTTTACTTCATCCCACAGAGCCGCTTGCTTAAGCGCTCGTTCAACGGTCTCTTCCAAGATGGTTTTATTGCGCACACCGTCCACTCGCAGGGGATAGATCACATTGCCTGCGATGGACATCGGAAACGGGTTGGGCTTCTGGAAAACCATTCCCATTGCTTTCCGCAGCGCGATGACATCCACGTTGGGGTCATAGATATCAGTGTCATTGAGCAGAATCCTGCCCTCGGTTCTCAGTCCGGCTATGAGATCGTTCATGCGGTTAATCGCGCGCAAGAGCGTGGATTTGCCGCAGCCCGAAGGGCCGATCAAGGCAGTAACTAGGCCCTTTTCCACCTGCATGGTAACGTCGAACAGGGCCTGCTTTTCGGTGTACCAGAGATTGAAGTCCTCTATGGTCAGCAGCGGTCCTTCTGGGCCTTGCTTTATGTGGTAAACGGTTTCTCCGTTGTTGCTCTCGCGCATCAGTCAAACCTTTTTAGAAATGACCGGCAAAAAATTTCTTTTTGAGGCGGTTCCTCACCACGATGGAAGCCGCATTCAGCGCCAACACCATGCTGATGAGCAGGAAAGTGGTCACATACACCATCGGTCGGGCTGCCTCGGAATTTCGAGACTGAAATCCCACGTCATATATATGGAACCCGAGGTGCATGAAACTTCGCTCCAGATGCAGGTAAGGGAAGATGCCGTCAATGGGCAATTCCGGCGCCAGCTTCACCACCCCCACCAACATCAGAGGGGCCACCTCTTGGGCTCCACGCGCCATCGCGAGAATAAGGCCGGTCATGATTCCCGGCATAGCCCGTGGCAACACTATGTACTTGATAGTTTGCCATTTGGAGGCTCCGCAGGCCAGGGAGCCTTCCCGCATAGACTGAGGCACCGCGGCCAGGGCTTCCTCCGTGGCCACGATGACCACAGGCACGGTGAGCAGCGCGAGTGTTAGCGAGGCCCAGAGCAGGCCCCCAGTCCCGAACGTGGGATTGGGGAGCCGCTCGGGAAAGAAGAGCTGATCTATGCTTCCGCCAACCAGATAGGCAAAGAACCCGAGCCCGAAGATCCCGTACACGATGGATGGAACACCAGCCAGATTATTCACGCAAATCCGCACCAGCGACACAATCCGCCCCTGCTTTGCGTACTCTCGCAGATACAGGGCCGCTACCACTCCAAAGGGCGCGACCGCGAGCGCGAGGAGCACGGTCATGCAGAAGGTACCGAAAATGGCCGGCATAACGCCGCCTTCAGTGTTCGCCTCTCTTGGCTCCTCCGAAAGGAATTCCCACCATCGCGACAGATATATGCGAAGTTTGTCGGTGGCTGTAAGCGCATTGGCAGGATAGAGGCGGACAATATCCGAGAGTTTGAGCCGCTTCTCTTGACCGTTCACGTCCGCCAAAGTGACGGTATACTTGCCGTCCCGCTCTTTGATTGAGTCTGCCTCTTTGGTCAACTCCTGATGACGACTCCGCCATTTTTCCGCTTTGGCTTCGTACTCATCCTTGGCCGAACGATATTCAGGGCTTTCCCCTCCGTACTTGAGCGCCACTTTCCTCAGCCCCAAGCGCCCCTTTTCCAGGTAATGGTTCACCTCGCCCATCTCGGTGCGTTCGATTTCACGGATTCGAGCCCGTCTCTTCGCAGCCTGGGCCACGGCCTGATCGAGTGCGGCAGCGGTCAAGTCCGATCCTGGAATGATCTGACCGTTGAGATCAAGTTTCGTGATCCGACCGACAAAAGGCCCCCATTCAATACGTTCGACAAAGAACATGTCTTTGGGCGTGGAGGTTTCGACAATATCGTAGGTGGGCGTCCAGCGAAAATCCTCGTTGTATAAATCGAAGTTCCCGATCCGATAGAGGTTTCTCTTGGCAAAACCCTTCTGGTCCTCGATCTCTTTGCGTACGCCGTCCGGGAGCTCTTTGAGCGCGTCCGGTTCGATCTTGTACACTTCGGTCCGGAAGAGCTCGCCAGCGATTTGCTTGTCGTCCTTGAGCTTCACCACGTAAAGCGGCTCGGGATAGAAGGTGAGAATACCGTTGTAGACCACGAAAATCAGAAAGCCGACAATCATGAGAATGCCGATAACCAGCGCTCCGCCCATACCCCAAACAAAGGGCTCGCCCGCGGCCCGAAAGTCCCATGCGTAGGATCGTTTCCGTACCGGAGTCATGGGCGGGCGCTCATCTTCTTCCACCTCCGGCTCCCGGACGGGCACCGCGGCCTTATGCAACGGCGCCGCCTGGATCTTTGGAGGTGGCGGGCTCGTCGGTTTGTCGACCTGGTCCGCGGCTGACTTCGGATTAGTACTCATTTAGGGATCTTCCTAGAGCTGCATGGATCTTTTTCTGAAGCGGAGCCTTACGATTTCTGCAACCGTATTGATCACGAACGTCATGGCAAAAAGCACCAGGCCGGTGAGGAAGAGCACCCGATAGAGCGTTGCGTCCTTTGGGGCTTCCGGGAGTTCCACCGCGATATTCGCGGACAGTGCACGCAACCCGTTGAAGATATTCATATCCATCAGGGGGGTATTTCCCGCTGCCATGACTACGATCATGGTTTCACCCACTGCGCGTCCCATGCCGATCATGACCGCGGAAAACACGCCGCTCACCGCAGTGGGGAGAATGATCCAAATCGCGGTTTGCCATAGGGTGGCCCCACATGCTAGGCTCGCAGCCCTGAGATGCTCCGGTACCGCGTTGAGCGCATCTTCCGCTAAGGTGTAGATGATAGGTATCACCGCGAAACCCATAGCAAAACCGACAATGAGCGTATTGCGCTGAACGTACGTTCCGACAAAGCCCCCTCTCGGATCGAATCCCAGAGTTTGCAGCCCAACCGCGAGGAGGTACGAAGCCGCAATCGTGACGCATGCTATGCCCAGCCATCGTGCTAGATCCAAAGCGGCAGCCGCAAAGGGCGGAACCTGCTTCATATATGCGGAGAAACGAGCGCCGAAGAGTCTCGATGCGGCAACACTCACGCCAATCGCCATCACCGGAACCAACAACATGAAATAGAAGGGAGCCGCTCCGCCGCGGTCCCCGTTTGCCCATGCCCTGAAATTCCCGTCGAAGAAGAGCCATTCGAATGTGGGACCAAGGCTATACGCAGCAAATGTTCCTGCCAGGACCACCATGAACATCATGGTCAGCTTGGGCAATCCTTGCATACGCAACGCGAGGGGCGGCGGCAACAACTGCCATAGGTAAGCTGCCACAATCATGGAGCAAGGAAGAGCCACAAACGCGAGCAGCACCGCAGCAATCCAGCTCTCCACGATCGGAGCAAGCACCAGGGCTGCCACAAAACCCATTACTACCGAAGGGACCGATGCCATGACTTCGATGACCGGTTTGATCTTGCCCCGCACGTCAGGGCTGACAAATTCAGAGGTATAAATGGCCGCGAGCAGCGCAATGGGGATGGCAAAAAGCAGTGAGTAGAACGTGGCTTTCAGCGTGCCAAAGATGAGCGGTATCAGAGAAAGCTTGGGCTCGAACGCATCTGTGGCCCCGGTTGATTGCCAGGTGTAGGACGCTTCAGGGTAGTCTTCGTACCAGACTTTTCCAAAGAGGGTACGCAGCGAGGACTCCGGATGGGGGATATCCAATTCCCATAAATCAGCCGCACCTGCCGCGTTCACCGAGAGAAGCCCGTCACCGCGAGGACTGAGCTGTATCCGTTCCGCGCTCTTCGAGTCCACAGCGGAACATCTAATCTTCACCAAAGTGTCTGTGCTGGTCCCATACCGGACCCACACCCCGCCTGCGACGTCAGCGGTAGCGAACATTTTGCTCTGTTGGCCCGGACTGAAAGCCACCACCGCGGCCGGTTGAGGGGCGAATACCCTAGTTTTCACCAATACCGAACCATCCGGCGTAGTGGCGTCGTCGCGCCTGAGCAGGAAAAAGATGTTCACAGAGCCGTCAGAGCCACCAACAACGACCGAGCCTTCCCCGGCAAGATACCCGAAGACATTCAAATCCACACCGTCAGGTGTGACCTTTGGGGTCTCGGCAAGCTGGATATCCGAGACGTCTCTCGTATTGAAGCGGTAAACCTTCCCGCTCTTTTCACCAAAGTAAACCGAGCTTGCCAGCTCATTCACCAGAGCGTGTCGTATCTCCGCACCATTTCCCAACTGAGGGAGATGGGTCTTGTCCACATCCGTCTTGACCTTCCTGGTGAAGAGATTGAGCTTTGATTCGGCCCTCAACAGCGTCCCGGTCCGCTGGTCGTCAATGGTTGCCAGCACCTTTACCGGACGCTCCCCGAATCGGCTAAACCGGTAGTCCATTGCCACGATCGGTCGAGCGGAAGGTGAAACCGCGATAGGATCTTCCAACTGCAGCTCGATCCACGTTTTGCGTATCTGATCGCCAGGAATGAAAGAAAATACGGCAGTCCCGTCAGAACTGTCGCGTTCGTTCAAGGACGTGAGGCCGCTGGGAAGATCTCGCCGATTCATGACCTCAGTCTTTTGCTCAACCGTGCCGAACCGCACGGTACCGTCTTCAAATCCGAATGCGATGTATCGGCTGTCGATTGCCTGGGCAGACGCGGTGACCCGATTCTGCCCCAGGTCGAATGAAGGGCACTTGATGGCCACTCCTGTGGCCGCGTGCCACGCTGTCACTTGGCCGCTGCGGTCCACCCTAGCCGCGATCGTTTTGAATTCGTCCACAGAAAGGCCAACCACCGGCGAGTCAGCCTTCTTGACCGTGTAGCGATCGTGGGCTGCTACTCGGCCTCCCTTGAAAAGAGGAATCGCCTCCGAGACAAGGAACACCATCATGCCCAGGACCGCGGCGATAACCAGGACTCCGCCGATGGTGATCACTTTGTCCGCGATTTTGTCCGCGACCAAAACTGCCCGGCGTGTCTGCTTAGGTCCAGAGGCATGGGTCTGTGCCATGAAGATCCTTTCTGCCCAAAGTGGCTCTCTCAAAAACAGGAAACCCTGCCGTCAATTCGACCGGCAGGTCCCTGTGACAGAAATTTTAGCGAACGCCCGCCCCCGGCGAATCCGCGCGGGGCCGGCTCTCATTACTTCGCGACACCGATCTTCTTCAGATCCTCCTGAGCAAGGGCGTTGGATACGGGATAGAAGCCGTCCTTGATGACGATCTTCTGGCCGTCTTTGGTAAGGGAGTACTTGATGAATTCCGCCATCAACGGTGAAAGCGGCTCATTGGGCTTCTTGTTGAAATAGACGTACAGGAACCGCGCCAGGGGATAATCCCCAGCGTAAGCATTCTCTGCAGTCGCATCGAAGCACTTGTTCGGATCCTTTCCCAGAGGAACGGTCTTGACGTCAGGAGTCTTGTACCCGACCCCGGAATATCCTATTGCGTACTTGTCCGTGGCAACGCCCTGAACCACGGCAGACGAACCGGGCTGCTCTTTCACGCTGTCTTTGTAATCGCCCTGAAACAGGGCCACGTCCTTGAAATAGCCATACGTGCCGGAAGCGCTGTTACGGCCATACATGGAAATGGGTTTGTCCGCCCACTCTCCTTTGAGACCCAGGTCGCCCCACGTCTTGATGTCCTTGGCCTGACCGCCTTTTCGGGTCTTGGAGAAGATCGCGTCAAGCTGCTTCAATGTTAGGCACTTAATCGGATTGTCCTTATGCACGAACACTGCCAACGAGTCAACTGCGACCCGAACCACAGACGGCTTGTACCCGAACTTCTTCTCAAAAGCCTCGATCTCCTTCTGCTTTATCTCTCGGGACATAGGGCCAAACTGAGCTGTTCCCTCGATCAACGCCGGAGGAGCAGTGGAGGATCCTTTTCCCTCAATCGAAATCTTCACGTTCGGATAATTCTGCCGAAATCCTTCCGACCATAGGGTCATAAGATTATTGAGAGTATCAGACCCGACGGACTTGAGTTCACCCGAGACGCCGCCGGTCTTCTTGTAATCCGGCAAAGCCGGATCCATCTCTACTGCAAAGGCGACAGGTGCAAACAGAACCAGCACAGCAGCCGCCACCAGGCCGATCTTCCTTATCACTATCAAACCTCCTGAGATATTGTGGCTTACATACCGGCCGGATATAGAAGCCTGATAGTAGGGTGGGGCCGTTGTGTTAGATTTCTGTGAAGACAAAAATAGAAAACCATAAGTCCCCGCCAATGGGATCGGGGCGCGCATCCATCGAGAGGAAAGAGAGCCTGACTTCAGGAGCACGTTATGAATGTTGAGGACGGGCGCGGTAGGGGCGGGTTTGAAACCCGCCCCTACGCAGCACGATGATCTTTTGGATCTAACACTGAGATTCTTAGTGCTGTGCGTCACGTAAGAGATACATGGATTATCCTATTCGAGAAGAAAGTCCACCAAGGAGCCGGGAGGAACGCCAAAGAGGTACACCACAATGGCTGGGCCGGCAAAAACGTACAATAACCCCCCCACCGCCAAGAAGGGCCCGAAAGGAATCCGCGTGGTCGAGCCAGCCTCACCCGCGGCCATTCCAATGACCCCGGCTACAGAGCCGACCAGCGAAGAAACCAGAAGAATAAAGAAAACCCCTACCGGACCCAAGAAGGCTCCCATCATGGCTAAGAGCTTCACGTCGCCGCCTCCCAGGCCTTCGGTTCCTCGAACGATTTCGTACACAAAAGCAGGGACATAAAGCACGAGAGCGCCGAAAACGATTCCCACCAGCGATGATTTCCAACTCACATCGGGTAAGAAGCCTGCAACGGCAGCGACCAAACCCACCGGCATTAAGCCGTACGTGATGGGATCAGGGATGATCATGTGGTCGATGTCAATCCAGAAGACGGCAATGAGAGCTGCGCAGAGGATGAAAAGAACGCCTAATTCCGCGGCGATCCCCACCTTCAAATAGAGCCCAAGAAAGACAAGAGCTGCGGTGAGCTCCACCAAAAAATAACGAATCGAGAAACGGTTGCCGCAATCGCGACACCGGCCGTTCAGCACGAGATAACTGACCATAGGGATGTTGTCATACCACCGGATCGGATGCCCGCACCAAGGGCACTTCGATCGCGGGGTAACGACGGATTCCCCTGCGGGCAAACGGACGATCACCACATTAAGAAAACTGCCCACCACCGCGCCAAAGAGAAATGAGAATACTGCGAAGAAAGTATGTGGCGTCATGCCGATCGGTATCTCGCTGAATCTATAGTGCTTCTCAAAAGCTCTCACGTATTGCAGTTATAGCGAGTGCCAAAAATAATGTCCGTTAAACAGCCCCGTCGTTCCCGCGAAAGCGGGAACCCAGCATTTTCAGATGGATTCCTGCTTTCGCAGGAATGACAGGATGTTCCTGAGCAAATCGAACAAAACTTCTGGCAACTGCTTTAGAATCTCATGAGCGAGAATCATGTATTAGGCGCCACTGCCGGCTTGCCGGCAGTGGCGCCCACAAATGAATCCGTGTTTACTTTCGAGAACTCCAAATAGAAGCGCTATTTCACCGTGAACGTAATGGTTCCCAGCGGGCCGTATGTGGCCTCATATTTGCCCGGCTTCCCGGGGATCATTTTTCCCAGAGCGCCGGTATATAAGACCTGCCCAGGCTCAATCGTGCCACCACGCTTTACGACCCCGTTCACCAGCCACAGGAGCGCTTCCCACTGATCCCCGAGCGCGTCCTTGGCCTGCCCTTCGTTCACCACGTTGCCGTCAAGTTTGAGAGTGACCTTGATCTGATTCACATCCACCTTATCAGGAGCCACGGCCTTTCCCACGAGGTACTTCGCGCTTCCCACCGCGTCCGCCACGATGTCGCCCACTTTGAGATTCTTCATATCTCCGAATCGCATATCGGGTAGTTCAATGGCAGGGGCAACCTCTTTGATCATCTTCTTCAGCGAAGCGACATCCTTTACCGGAGCGCTGATCTTCTGACCCGCGATGTAGGCGATTTCCGTTTCAAGGAAGAGTTTGACGAAATCTTTGGAGTCTATCACGGCCCCAGGTTCGACTTTTCCTGACGCGAAAAACGGTCCCAGGAGCGGTTGATCCGATCCAAAACGCTGCTGAGTCTCTTTAGAGGTCAAGCCGGCTTTGAAGCCTCCAATCTTGTCCCCTTTTGCAAGAAGGGCCGCGGTCAGCTTCTTTTGAAGCGCATAGCCCTTTTCCAGATTAAGGTCCGGAATCTGCGCGGACGGGAGTGCGAAAGGCTTCACCGACGCACGAGACTCTACGATGCTCTTAACGACCTCGTCTTCCCCTGCGAATGAGAGCCCCACAAGGGCCAGAACGAAGATCAGCCCACAACAAAGGATAAGACCTCGTTTCATGACTTCCCTCCTTCTCGATACAGGTTATTGCGCGAATTCCTCGGAATGACAAAACCCGACCGCAATCAGAATGTCCGGAGCATGTAGTCGAGCGGGCTCTCTTCATAGAGCTCCTGCCTCCGGAGCAGATTCTCTTGGTCGGACATCCTATTCTGAATGCTCCATCGCCTTATCATCTGTTGTGGGGGAACCCTATAGAACCTCATGGCCCCATATGCCGGAGGGGGCCCAGGTGAAGGCACAGGCGCATATTGATAGGTGGGGTAATTGTGGGAATAGGGATACCAGTAATACTGGCTCAACGACACTGATGGCAGCGCCACAATCAGCAAGCCAGCCAACAGCACAACACAACATAGTATTCGCTTCAAAGGCCGTTCCTCCTGATCTCACAACGAAAGCCGGCTCTGATCCCAACGGATCTCACTGCAGTGTTGATCCGGCCCAGCGGGCTCACCAGCCGCTAAAAGGTCCTGAGCATGTAATCGAGCGGGCTCTCCGGATTCGCCGGATTGTCCCTGTCCAGGAGCCTGTCCGAGTCTCGGTTGTAGCTGTTCCACTTGCGCAACACCGGAGGCTCCGGGAACACGCAGTAGAGACAGCCATAATCGGACAACGGCGGCATTTCGGTAATCATCGGCGCCTTCGGTAGGGCCACGTCCGCCGCGAACAAGCCCCCCGATGATGCCAGCACAGCCAGGAAGGCGGCAATCGCGCATCCCAACGCCACTGCAGAGGCACGTTGTGTCAGTCTCATCGGTCCACCTCCGGGTCGCCCTCAACCAACCCACTGAAGCCTGGTGCGAGAGGGGGGACTTGAACCCCCATGGGTTGCCCCGCCGGATCCTAAGTCCGGTGCGTCTGCCAGATTCCGCCACTCTCGCCCGGTTCACATTGCAGACCGTGTGACCAGGCTATTCTAGAATACCTCTGGGCGCTCGTGTCAAGCTGTGTTCTGCTTCTCCTCCGCAGATAACGTCATGACGCCGTGCGGAGCTGTCTTTGAAAGCCCGGAGGCACTCTTTATTTTAGATGCGGACTGGGCAACAAAGATCCCTCAGAGATAATCGGTGAGTAGGACGCAGTGAACAAAATGAACTGAGTCACTTGGGCGGGATGTTCTCTTGTAGGATGTGGTGAGTCCCGCGTTCTGCGCGGGCCGAACCGCATCGCTCCGGGTTTTTGCATCCCTGCCCGTACGTTGACCGGGAGCGCCGTGAACCGCTCCACACACCAGAAGGCCGCGACCGATGCGGTTCCCCGCGTCCCACGGGATCACCGCATCCTACATGCTCTACGGTTGCACGATTCCCCGTCTAGCTCGACCTGTGCGGAAGGAAAGCGTTTGGCCGTCTGTTTCAAGAGTGACTGCGCCGTCACGACCGGTCCAAAACACATGCATCGCCACATCTTCGAGCCTGCGCAACACATCGGGATTCGGGCAGGCAGCCTGTTGTCTCTCTTCGCAGGGGATTACGGCAATCTTCGGCCTGACGGCTCTGAGGAACTGCTCGGTGGTGGATGTTTTACAGCCGTGATGAGCCACCTTGAGCACGGTAGCTTCCAAGATCTGTCCCGAAGTCAATAGCTCTTCTTCTCCGGCGCCCTCCAGGTCTCCGGAGAAAAGGAAAGAAACTTTCCCGTAATCGATTCGGCACACAACCGACGCGTTGTTGACGTCACGAGATAAACAATGCTGCCCTAATATCGGGGCAGGCGGGTTGAGAAAAGTCACTTGGGCGTTCCCCATCATGATCGACTGAGCGCTGCGGTCGGCCTGCTCGACAGCTCCGCCTCCGGCTTGCACCGCGGCGAGAAGGTCTGTCAGAAAGGTAGGCTCGAACCCTATCCGGTTGTGCCACAAGCGCATCGGAGGGCTTCGAGAAATCACCGCGGCAAGTCCACCCATATGATCCATCTGGGGATGGGTCAGGACGATCTCTTGCGGCCCTCGAATCCCGGCCCATTGAAAGAACGGGAGGAGAATGCTTTCCCCGGAATCAAAGTGAGGATTCTTGACTCCGCCGTCGATAAGGAGCGTGTCTCCGGGCCAAGCTGTGACCAAGGCTGCATCTGCTTTTCCCACGTTGAGGAAAATGACGCGGAATGGAGGCTCCTCCGGCCCCAACCACCGAAGGGCAGCAGCCAAGGCCGCGAGAACCAGGCCGACTGTAACAACAGCGACCCACCGTTTCCTTGTGGGCCAACCAAAGCACCAGAGCACTCCGAATATTGCGCCCACCGCGATGATGAACTCCGGAACGCGCAACTCGGGAAGGGTCACGGTGCTCGCCGGGAGTTCGGCAAAGAAGCGTCCTGCACGAATACTCACGTCAACAAGGAGGGCCGCCGGCTCAAGCATAAGCGCTCCTGCTGCGGGCCAAATGATGCCCAGCACCGCAGCAAATAGGGCCACGGGCAAGGCTATGGTGAAGAGGGGAACCGCGATCAGATTCGCGGGGAGCGTATAGACCGGGAAGTAATGAAACGTCTGTGCAAGGAACGGAGCGGTCGCCAACGTGGCTGCAAAGGAGGTCAGGCACAGGGCCGCGGCATGACGGCTGAACTTCGTTGTCCAGCGTTCATTGCGGCCCGCTCGCATGTCCGGTTCGGTTGCCGCGCTCTGCAAATCGCCTTGAGGCGGTCCATACCATCGCCTTATCACGTTGGGCACCACGAGTAAGATTCCGAGCACCGCGGCAAACGAGAGCTGGAAGCTGACCGTGAAGATCGACAATGGATACACCAATAGGATGATGAATGCTGCCAGAGCCAGTGAATTCAGAGAGTACCAGCGACGATCCAGCATGATTGCGGCAGCTACCACCAGCCCCATGATCGTGGAACGCACCGCAGGCGCGCGGCCCCCCACGAGAAGGCAGTAAATCACCATTGCGGGGACAGAGGCTGCGGCCGCGAGCTTTCTACGCGGAGTCCAGAGGAAGACAGTCGGATATGGAGCTGTAGCGATCAAAACGAAGATGGATGTGAACAGAGCTACGATACCCACGTGCAAACCGGACGCAGACAAGATGTGCGCCAACCCTGACGTGGCAAACGATCGCCGGAGAGAAGAATCCACCTCGCCCTGGTCCCCCAGGACGATACCCTTGAGAACCGCTCGCACATCTCCCTGAGAGTGGCGCTCCAGGAAGTTGCTCATTGCTTCCCGGAGCTCATACAGGGCCGCGCGCGGCGCGAGCCGTGAACCACGGCTCAATAACAGAACCGAATGCGGCCCCTGGACCGAGGCCTGCCACAGGATTCCGTTATCTTTGCAGTACGTTTCCCAGTCAAATTCCCCTGGATTGCCTCGGTTGCGCGGCTTCTTAATGCCGGACCGAAACGATACTCGGTCTCCTGCGCGCAGCGGGGTCTCATTCTCGCGGAGGAAAAGCCTTCCAAACCCTGGGATCGGCTGATTTGCGACGGTATCCCGACCCGAGTCGAGAAGAAGGATCCGAAACTGGTCACCTGATGCAAGCTTATCCCGAACAGTGGCGTGGATAACGCGCTTATCCGCGGGAGGGCTAAAAGCCTCTCCGATGCAGAGGCCGGCCATAGCGCTATAGAACCCGAATGAGCAGAGAAAGGCTGCGGTCGACAGCCAAAGGTATTCACGCTGTCGGACCCTCAAGGAGCCCAGGAGCATGAAGAGAGAGATCAGGACCGGGACGAGACTCCACGTACCCAGGCATGTCCTGGACGTGTTTGCCGTGAAAATGCCCGCGACCAAAACTGCGAGAGCCGCGACCGCGGGGTACCGCTCCAGGTGACTGGCCAGCCGAGGCATCATCGTTCCCGCCGAGTGTCCCGGGCGCGCGCATTCAATGCACGAACCCCTTGAAGATCGTCACTCACGATGGTAATCGAATGCTTGACCTCACCGGTCTGTCCTCACGAGACCCTTGCGGCCTGAAGCGTTCCACCCTTCTCGGCGCATGAAGTCTCTTCTCCATCGGCCAGGGCTCTAGCCTGCCGTACGAGAAACCGTTGTCGGGGTATCCGAGGGAATATCCATGGAATCGTTCGGAGAATACCTCAAGAGCCTGCGAGAAGAAAAGGGCATGACGCTCGCACAGATGTCTGAGCGGACCAAGGTGGCGGTGACCAACCTGGAACTGCTCGAAAGAGACCGGTACGACCTACTCCCCCCTCGAGTATTCGTAAGAGGCTTTGTTCAATCTTATGCCCAAGCCTTAGATTTGGACGCGGACCACGCGCTCCGCGAATTCGAGAATTTCACCCTACAAGGGGAAGTGCCTAACTACGAACACGAGGAACATCCGCTCTTTCAGCGTCACTCGCCGGCTCGACCGTATGGCGGAAGGAAATGGTTCAACATTGCTCTGACTGCGGTCGGTTTGATCGCGCTCGGCATTCTGATGCTCACAGGCGTAACGCGGCTCTTTTTTTCCGAGCCGGCGGACAGGACACCAGGATCAACCGCGAGGATAGAAGGATCCCCAGCCGCTCGGCAGCCTGTCTCGCCCAAGCTCTCCGAAGGCCCGGCCTTTGACCAACCCGCTCCCAAGCAGGCAGGCAAGAAGGTCCTCGAAATCAAGGCGTTGTCGCACACGTGGCTGCGAGTCACCCCGGATGATGGCCCTGCCGAAGAACTCACCATGTCGCGCGGTGACGTCCAGATCTTCACAGCACGGACCGGATTTCAGATCCAGACCGGAAATGCGGGTGGTATCCGTCTGCGTTTTGATGGGAAAGAGTTGCCCGTTATGGGTAAAGAGAACCAGACCCTGTCGCTGTCACTACCCTGAGCATCGCCTTGCTCCGATGTTTGGTCCTTCCACTGCAACCGACAACCAATCCCGACCTCAAACACGCTCGGAAAGGCCAACAATGATCGAACATCAGAAAAAACTGCTCTTGGTCATTCATATCCGAACGCAGACGGACCTACTCCCCGTAATCGAAGGGGAAGGGTGGCATACGGCAAAGGATTTGTTCAGGAAAACGAGCACGCTCTTCAACCGGGACTGGAATGGCAAGTACGCGCTCGATTTGGATGAAAAACCGTGGCTCGTGTCAGACCAGGAATTTGTAAAGCTCAAGACGCGAAAAGGGCGCGTAGTCGCACTCGCAGCCGGTAAATACCATGTCTCCGACGATATGCCTCTTTACGTGGATTCAGACGGCACGCCGTACGCGCTGGCCGACGACCTCAAGGGATTCTTGGGCAAGATAGGGATCGAAGCTTGATTTCCACGCATGTACCGGTGAAACCTCGCGGTGAATCATCTCTGCCAAGAAGCTCTCCTCACACTGAGTGGTAGGATTGGAACAATCACGCGTTGAGTCAGCCTTGCTTGTCACGGCAATCCTATCCACAAGGCGGGACCTGGATTGGGCTGTGCGTTCTCGCGTGATCTCACACGTTTGCCCCTTCGACAGTGAATCACTGCCTGCCGCGACGGATGCGCTTCAGAAAGCTTTTCCAGCCGCAGGCGTCACCATGCCCAGAGGCTTTCGTGTCTCCGCCCGCAGTCTGAACCGAGCTGCGGAGCTAGCCGGAACATGGCTCAAGCACGGTATCAGCATCGTTTCCAGAGACGAAATCCACGCGCCCCCGGCGACTGAGCATCCCATGCCTGAGATATTCTACGTGAAGGGCGACGTCTCGCTCTTGAAAGAGCCTTCAGCGTGTATCTTGAATTCGCGGACCCCACGCGCGGTGGATCCATCGGACAATTGGGTGCAAGGGTGCAAGATGCTGTTCCAATCGGTGGAACGCAACCGGTGGATTCCTGTATCCAGCTATGGACGGCTGCCATACGAACTTGTCTCTCGAATGGCTTACGCAAAAGGCATTCCAATCATTGTGGCTTGCATGGACGTGCTCCCATTCATGGACCGACCGGAGCGAGCTGTGCAGTTCCAGGAACAGTTCCGCGACCTGTTTGCTTGCGAACGCGCTCTTTTCGTATCGCCGTTTCCGCCTGGACGAATTCCCCGCGAACCGGAGCGTGGGGTCCAGCGGGATCATTTGGTGGCGGCCCTCTCGTGGCGCATCCTTGCGGGTGAGGTGAGACTTCAAGGAACTATGGAGCACCTGCTCCAAATCGCGGCGCGAAGAGGCATCCCGGTGGAGAAAGCTTCTGAGTTGGGGATCGGACGGGATTCGAGCGAGACTTGCTCCGTGCTTCCCAATCTGGATTCCTGCGTTCGCAGGAATGACGGAATCTTGCCTCGCTGCCCGGATGAGGGAGTTGTCGAGCACTCTAAACCTCGAACGAAACAGCACGACCCGAAGGAACGGCCTGGCCCGGTAGGGGCATACCAAGCCTTACCTCTGGCGAACTGGCCGCCGCGAGGGGGGTGGCTGGTCCACTACACGCGGGCGTGCCCCGGACCGTGGCCGGAACAGACACTCGGTGATTATTGCCAAACGCTGATAGACGGCCGGCCAAGCTCTGCCCATTCAGCGTTCCACACGTTGCTACGAATTCTCGAAGAGAGAAAAATTCGCTCGTCCCGCCGTCTTATCCGGGGAGCATTCCCTTGTGTGTCATTCACCGAATGCCTGCCCGACGAAGTGCGGGACCTCATTAGGTGGCGCGCTGGACTTATACGCTGGTCCTTTGAGCCTTACGGCATTGCCGTGAGAAGAGAGGCTCTTGGCTCTTTTAATGTCCGTCCGGTAATTTATGGTGACGAGGCCGCATTTCAAAGCCTGCCAGAAGATCAGAGGTTTCTCTTCCAGCTTCAGAAGGAACAAGGCGAGGTCTGGTCGCTCGAAAGAGAGTGGCGGGTGCTCGGAGATGTGGACTTGGATCGTATACCGGCAAATGACCTGCTTGTTGTGGTAGCATTGCTGGACGAAGCGCGAGTCATTCACACGGATTTCGGATTCCAGGTAACGCTCTCCGGAATCACGGCGGAAAGCGCGAAGCGCGCCTGAAGGATCGGCCGAATGCTTGAGCTACGGACGTTTGAAGAGATCACCCAGATCAGAATGAAGCCTGAACGGTCGAATCACCCGCCGTACTGGATCTCCAGCTATCTGGTGGATGGCCTACTTATCGATACCGGATGCAAGAACACTGAAGATGAGTTTATGGCAGCGCTCGATGTGCAGGAAGTCCTTGTTGGCATTAACACTCACCACCACGAGGATCACGTGGGGGCGAACAAGGCCGTGAAAGACAAGTTCGGGATAGAAATCTTCGCACACCCCGAATCGGTGCCCATTATCGCGAAAGCGCCCGATCTACCTCCTTACAGATTGAACTATTGGGGACGCCGCGAGCCATGTGAAGTCCTACCGATTGGCGAGCGGGTCGAAACTCCGCACCATCTTTTCGAAGTGATCGATACTCCAGGGCATTGCCGCGGACACGTGGCGCTCGTTGAGCGAGCCAAAGGCTGGTGCTTTACCGGGGATCTGTACATATCGAAAAGGCCCAATGTGGCCGGTCCGGAAACCAATCTGGCCGATATGATCCGATCCATGAAGCGCCTCCTGAGTCTGGACATGGACCGAATGATGGTCATCACGTCTGCGCTGGCTATCGAGAAGAACGGCCGAGAGTCCCTGCGCGAGTGCGTGGGCTACCTTGAAGACCTGTGCGGAACCGCGAAGAACCTCCACAGCCGAGGCATGACTCCCGCGGAAATGGTCACCCGGATCTTCGGCCGTGAAAACCAACTCAAGAAGCTTACCGAGGGCCGATATTCATCCGAAAGACTTATACATCTCGCATTACAAGCAGATGTGTAAACCATGCTTGCTACTCGCCGGCGAGCTGTTTCCCGTCAATTTCGGAGGGATCTACACACATGTGCATTGAATCCGGCCCTTTGCAGCTTGCTCAGCCGCGCATTGGAAATGAGCCAGGCTCCAGTAGGGGCAGACCCGCGTGTCTGCCCAGGCCCGTCCAGGGCGCACGCGCCGGTGCGCCCCTACTGGAAATGGCCCATCCAATGAAGCCCAAATACAATGCTTCGGTATATCGTTCTTGCTGGCTCGCGCACGCGCGGAAATGCATTTTCTTATTGACAGGGATGTGCGGGGTAGTCTAGTAAGTTTCCTGTTAGGAAACCACCTTTCTCTCATGAGCGCGTCGGGATTCTCCAGAAGACGTGGCTGGGCACGGCTGCTGCACCAGGTTTGTGGCAGGGACCAGCCATAGAGGAGCGGCCCGCGGCCGCCTCCCGGTTCTCATCGCTGGCAAGAGCGCCATGGGTTTCCGAATGGGAAACGACGGTCTCGCCTTACCCCCTGTCGGACGCCGAAAAGGTAGCCATGTTGGGCGAATCCGGAATCGGGAAACACATTTGTCGCCTTCGTCGGGCCAGGGGATTTGTGCCGGCTCAACCGGCTCGACAATACGAGTTCGCGAATAATTACCTTTCCAAAGTAGAGTACAATGAAGTACGCTCAAGTCGATGCGAAGACGCCCTCATCGATAGATTAATACGGCCCTATTCCGATTTCGAAACGAATTCACAGGCATATCGGCTGCGTCTTTCGAGCCGAAGAACCAACGCCTGACCACCCAGATCTCTGTCCCCTAGATGGGATCGTCACCTCATAATTGCGTGTTATCTGCGAAACAGGAGCAAAAAGATGGAAGGCAAGTCAGTGGGCGAGGGAGCCCTTTTGTGGACACCGTCAGAGCAATACAAGAAACAATCCAATATGTACCGATACATGGAATGGCTCCGGAAAGAGAAGGGACTCTCATTTGACGGATATCCGCAGCTCTGGGAGTGGTCGGTAACCAGCCTAGAGGACTTCTGGGAAAGTGTTTGGCAGTTCCAGCGAATGATCGCCTCCACTCCCTACCAAGAAGTGCTCTCAGAGCGAAAAATGCCCGGAGCTCGATGGTTCACGGGGGCCAAATTGAATTACGCGGAACACGTGTTTCGAAACAGCACGTCCGCGGCCCCTGCGCTGAGATTCCAATCGGAAATTCAGCCTCTTATGGAAGTCTCTTGGGCCGAGCTTCACGAGAAGGTCGCATCGGTGGCCACGGCCCTGCGCGATATGGGCGTCAAGGCAGGCGATCGCGTAGTGGCCTATTTGCCCAATATTCCCCAGACTATTGTGGCCTTCCTGGCCTGCGCGAGCATTGGAGCTATCTGGTCCAGCTGCTCGCCTGACTTCGGTGTACGGAGCATCAGCGATCGATTCCATCAGATACAGCCCAAAGTGCTCTTTGCCGTGGATGGGTACCAGTACGGCGGAAGGCAATTTGATTGCCGGCCGGTGGTCTCATCCCTTCAGCAATCTCTTCCCACTCTGGAGCGAACCATTCTGGTGCCCTACCTGCATCGAGGAGACCCGCAGGGTGGAATGGAAAATGTGTTGTTGTGGGATGACGTGCTCAAGGAAAAGGGCACGCTCGTCTATGAGCAGGTGGAATTCAACCATCCCATCTGGGTCGTCTACTCTTCCGGAACCACCGGGCTGCCCAAGCCGCTGGTCCACAGCCAGGGAGGGATCCTCATCGAATTCATGAAATTCCTCGGGCTCCATGTGGACGTGAAACCCGGAGACACTTTCTTCTGGTTCAGCACTACCGGTTGGGTGATGTGGAACATCCTCCAGGGCAGCCTTCTCACTGGTGCCACAGCAGTGACTTACGATGGGAGCCCTGGATATCCCAATATGGATGTGCTCTGGGATCTGGCGGAAAAGGTAAGGATGACGGCTTTCGGTACCAGCGCGGCATTCATCACCGCGTGTATGAATGAGGGGCTTGAGCCTGGCAAGACCCGCGATTTCAGCGCGCTCAGGGTAATGGGATCCACGGGATCTCCGCTTTCTCCCGCGGGTTTCAAATGGGTCTACGACGCAGTGAAGCAGGACCTGCTCCTAGCTTCCGTAAGTGGAGGGACCGATCCGTGCACCGGCTTTCTGGGATCGTGCCCGTTGCTGCCGGTCAGAGCGGGCGAGCTCCAATGCGTATGCCTGGGCACCAAGGCCGAAGCATATGACGAAGACGGAAAGCCTCTGGTGAATGAGGTTGGAGAGCTGGTCATCAGTGAGCCCATGCCGTCCATGCCCTTGTATCTGTGGAACGATCCGGACAACAAGCGCTATCAGGAGAGCTATTTCGAGATGTTCCCCGGGGTCTGGCGCCACGGGGACTGGGTAAAGATCACGCCTGAGGGAAGTGCCGTCATCACGGGCCGCTCAGACTCCACCCTGAAGCGGATGGGCGTGAGAATGGGAAGCAGCGAGATCTATGGTGTGGTGGATGAACTCCCCGAAGTGGCTGAGAGTCTCATAGTCGGTTTTGAAGATCCCCAAGGCCAGTATTTGATGCCCCTCTTCGTGGTGCTCCGACCCGGTTTGAACCTGGACGAAGCGCTCAAGAACAAAATAAAGGGAGCTATCCGCAAGTCCTTGTCGCCCCGGCACGTGCCTGACGAAATCTACGCTGTGCCGGAAATCCCCAAAACGTTAAATGCCAAGAAACTCGAAGTGCCGGTGAAAAAGATCCTGTCCGGGGTTTCGCCCGAAAGGGCGGTGAATGTGGACTCGATGAGCAATCCTGGGTCCATGGAGTTTTTCATTCGCCTAGCTGAGCAGATGTACGGTCCGCGGAAGGCCTAGCTCTTTCTCTTCTTGAGCAGTGTCTTCTGTATATAGCGTTTACCCAAAGTAATGGCCTACTCACTACCTTGTCACCCCGGCAAAGTGCCGCTTAACCCTATTCTGAAGGAGGCATGGCAATGAAAAGAGGCACGCTGAGCATCTGTTTGGTGATCGGTCTGGTCTTTCTCCTCACGTTACCCGCACTCGCGCAGGAAAAGGTCATAAAGTGGAAGGTTCAGGGGTTCGTCCCTGCGGGGATGTTGTATCACGAGACCCTGGAGCGGCTCGCGGAAGAAGTCAAGAAAGCGACCGGCGGCCGACTTGTTTTTGAAGTCCATCCAGCCGGTGCGCTGGTGCCACCCTTTGAAGGTCTCAAAGCGGTGAGCGACGGCGTTTACCAGGCAAACTTCGGGTATTCCGCGCAATGGGTGGGACAGATCCCGGCTGCACCGCTGTTTACCGCCGCACCGGGCGGTTTCAATGTGGTCGGCATGCAGATGTGGATCAACCACGGTGGCGGCAAGGAACTCTGGCAAGAGATGTATGACACGTACAAATTCAACGTGAAGATAATCCCGTGTGCGCCGATCTCGATGGAGAACTATATGTGGGCCAAGAAGCCCATGAAGAAGATCGATGACTTCAAAGGCGTGAAGATGCGCATGATGCCCCTTATGGGTGACGTGCTCGCCAAGCACGGGATGTCGGTGATTTTTACCCCCGCAGGCGAGATCATGCCGAACCTTCAGAGGGGAGTGCTCGACGCGGCCGAGTACAGCATCCCCGCGTTTGATAAGACGCTGGGGATCTGGGAAGTCTGCAAGTACGTCATGCTTCCCGGCATACACCAGCCCTGTTCACAACTCGAACTACTGATCAACAAGAAAGCGTACGACGCCTTGCCTCAGGACCTGAAGACGGCTTTGCAGGCGGGCGTGGATGCGTCCAGGCTGAACGAATGGCTCTGGATGGAACAGAAAAACATCGAGGCCGTGAAGTTCTTCAAGGAAAAAGGCATCACCACGGTGCAAGTGGATCCGGAAGCTGTGCAAACCTTCATGAAATGGGCCGGCGAATACCTGGACGAGCTGGGCAAGAAAGATGCGTTCTTCGGAAAGGTATGGAATTCCCAGAAGACGTACGGAGCAGCTTGGTACCCGTACGAAAAGGCCTACACACTCCCGCATTGATGTGCGCTGACATAGGGCAAGCGTTCCCGGCAGCTCCTGAGGATCGCATCTTGGGTGAGGGGAAAACCCCTCACCTTTCCTCTCCAGCCGTGGGGCAGGTCCATACGCAGCGTAGAGGTTATAGCAGTTCTCGAAAGTAATCACGGATAGGCTTGCGGGTGTTCCCGCGAAACGCGGGACTGGCTAGCCCAGCAGTGCTTCTTGCGCCACACTGCTGGACAAGCCAGCAGTGGCACCCACGACACGGTCCTCATTCACTGGATTCTAACTGGAAAACGCGACGGCTTTTGAGAATCACTATAGTACGGAGGCCAGGATGGACAAGGTCTTGCACGCAGTTGACCGCCTCAGTGACATCACGGGTAAGTGCGGGAGCCTGTTGGTCGTGGTTCTCACGCTCGCGATCTGTTACGACGTGATCCTTCGGTATATTTTGGCCTGGCCCTGTTTCTGGGCATACGACATGACCATCATGCTCTACGGCAGTTTCGCGATCCTCGGCGCGGCATACTGTCACTACCTCGGGGGACATGTGAGGATGGACCTCCTCTACGGCCGGCTATCGCCCAGGGGGAAGGCCATTGCCGACATCATCGGATACCTATGCCTGTTCTTCCCCCTCATGATCGTGTTGGTCTACAAGTGCGGAGAAAATGCCATCTGGTCTTTGCAGTTGGGCGAGCGTTCATCCGCCAGCGCCTGGAGACCGTATATGTGGCCGTTCAAGCTGGTGATCGCATACGCGCTGGCGCTTTTGCTCCTACAGGGAATCGTGGATTTCGTGCGCCGCGTAATCACTGCGGTGAAGGGAGTGGAGTATGAGTCCTGAGCTTACCACCGTCCTGATGCTTCTCAGTCTCTTCATCCTACTCCTGGGGTTCCCTGTTGCCTTTGGGATTGGGACCGTAGGCCTCGTTTTCGGTTTGCTGACTTCAGGCCCTGCATATTTGTATATGCTGCCTGCGCGCATCATCGGGGGCACGCTTTCGGAGTACATCCTTGCGGCAGTGCCGCTTTTCATCTTCATGGGCAACATGATGCAGACTTCGGGGGTTGCCGAGCGAGCGTTCTTTATCCTCCACCGGTGGTTTGGGGGTTTCAACGGTGGCTTAGCCGTTGCCACTCTGGTGCTCGCCATAATTTTCGCCGCAACTACAGGCGTTGTGGGCGCGTCAGAGACCGCAATCGGCTTACTCGCGGTTCCAGCCATGCTCAAGGCGCGCTATTCACAGTCTCTGATCAGTGGATCCGTATGTGGGGGTGGGACCCTAGGGATCCTCATTCCTCCGAGCGTCATGCTAATCCTATATGCGCCTATGGCCGGCGTGTCAGTGATTCAGATGTTCGCGGGTGCTGTTATTCCGGGCCTTCTTCTCGGCCTATCCTACATCATCTACGTGATCGTCCGTTGTGCTATCAATCCCTCGTTGGGTCCCAGTGTGGAATCGGAGGAACGGCTGCCGTTCTTCAGCAAGGAGTCGCTAGTCCTGGGGCTGACGCATTTGGTCCCTCCGTTTTTCCTCATATTTGCAGTCTTGGGGTCGCTATTCTTCGGGGTCGCTTCTCCGACCGAGGCGGGTGCGGTAGGCGCACTGGGTGCGGTGGTGCTCTGCTTGTGTTACAAACGGCTCACCTGGTACACGCTGCTGGACAATTGCTATTCCACCCTACGAATCACCGCGATGATCATCTTCATCGCTATGGCAGCCAATATGTTCACAGGCGCGTTCTTGAGCGCGGGTTGCGGCCAAGTTATCACGGATCTGCTCACGTCGCTGGGCCTGGGCCGCTGGGGAATATTCCTCACCTCATTGTTTATCATTTTTGTTCTGGGCTGTTTTATCGATTGGATCGGCATACTCCTGATCGTTGTGCCCATATTCTCGCCCATGCTTAACAAACTGGGATTCGATCCTTTGTGGGTGGGCCTGGTGATCTGTACGAGCCTCCAGATATCGTTCCTGACACCGCCCTTCGCGTATTCGATCTTTTATCTGAAAGGTATGAATCTGGGGCTTTCGCTTCACAGTATGTATGTGGGCATCATTCCATTCGTAATGCTCCAGATAATCGTTGTGGCAATCACCATAATCTTTCCACAGACCTGCGTATGGCTCCCCAGATGGCTCACGCCATGAACAAATCGGGCAGCACTTTGCAGCACCGGTGGAACCGGCCTTTGGGACGCTCGTGGCCGGCCTCGTGACCGAGGGCTTTTTCCATACTGTTGAAAAGGAGCTGAAATGAAGCTGGAAGACATTCATCGCATATCAGTGGTCGGCGCGGGCCTTATGGGCCACGGTATTGCCCAGACATTCGTCATGGCCGGGTACCCGGTGATGTTGTACGACATTGACCGGTCCATCCTGGAAAAGGCAACTGCCAACATTGAACAGAACCTGAAGTTTTTTTCACAGTTTGGCCTTGTTGGCGAGGCGGAAATAGGTCCCTGCCTCGACCGGCTCACCACCACAGTGGATCTGAAAGCCTGCGTTCAGGAAGGTGACTTCATTCTGGAAGCTGCGACAGAGGACGTGGCGCTCAAACAGAAGCTTTTCGAGGAGATTGAGTCGTACTGCAAGGATGACGCGATCCTTGCCAGCAATACCTCTTCGCTCACCATGGCCGAGATGGGCGTCCGGGTGAAGAAAAAGGAACGGCTTGTCATCACCCATTGGTTCAATCCTCCTCACATAGTGCCTACTGTGGAGGTTGTGAGGGCCCCGTGGACCAGCGACGAGACCCTGGAGACTGCGTACGCTCTCCATAAGAAGCTCAAGAAGCTGCCGGTGAAAATCAATAGGGAACTGCCCGGGTTCGTAGTGAACAGGATTCAAACTGCTCTGGCCAGAGAGGTCTTTAGTCTGTATGACCAGGGAATTGCTAGCGCTGAAGATATTGACAGAGCGGTCCGGGGAAGTATTGGCTTCAGGCTTGCCAGCATAGGCCCGCTCCAGACCGTTGACTTTGGCGGCGTGAAGCTCTGGCTTAGGGCATACCAGAATCTAGCGCCTGTGATTGAGAGTTCCCCAGGCCCCCCCAAGGCTCTTCAACGACTGGCCGAGGAGGGCCATGAGGGCATCAAGACCGGAAAGGGATTTTACGACTATTCCGGAGGAGAGGCGGACGAAGCAATGCAACGGAGGGACCGTGAATTCCTCAACCGGCTCAAAAACCTTTACTGGCAACGTGAAACCAAAAAGTAACGATCGCTTCATGCTCAGGAGGCGCATATGGCAATACTGATTACAGGCGGAACCGGGTTCATTGGAGCCGAGGTGGTTCGACTACTTCTTGAAAAGGGCGAGAAGGATCTGGTGGTTTTTGACATCAATACTTCCACGAAGTACCTCGACGACGTCAAGGACCAGGTCGAGATCGTTCGTGGAGATCTCGGTAATTTCAGCCACGTGCTGAACGTAGTGAAGAGCTCACGGCCCAAGACAATCTATCATCTCGGCGGCATGCTTTCCGTGCCGTCCGACGCAGATCCGGCCGCGGCATTCCGAGCCAATGCGATGGGCACATTCCATGTGTTGGAAGCATCAAAACTCCTTGAAGTGCCTCAGGTGGTCTTCTCCAGCACGATCGGCACGTACGGACTGAACATCCAAACAGGTATCATCGACGACTATACCTTGCAGCGGCCGCAGCTCTTTTACGGCACCACTAAAGTTTTTTGCGAACATATGGGCCTATTTTACAAGCGGAAATACGGCCTGGATTTCAGAGGTATCCGGTATCCGTCCATTGTTGGACCTGGCGTGAAGACCCCCGGGGTGGTTCAATACACCTCCTGGGTGATCGAGGAATGTGCAAAAGGCAACCCCTTTACCATACGGGTAAAACCGGAAACCCGTTGCCCGGTGATGTATTTCAAGGACTCCGCGTCTTCCATTGTGAAGTTGGCTTCCGCTCCTCTGGAAAAGCTCGAGATGGTGAACTACGTGGTTGCGGGCGTGACTCCCATCGCGAGCGCACAAGAGTTAGTTGACGTAGTCAAGAAGAAGATCCCCGGCGCGGACATCCGCTTTGACCCGGATCTAGAGCTTCAGGCCATTCTCGATAAGCTGCTGCTGCCGATCGACGATACGCGGGCAAGAGAGGAGTGGGGCTGGAAGCCCGAATACGACCAGGAACGAACCGTGGATGACTTCCTGGAAGAATTGAGGCTGCATCCGCAAAGATACGAATAGCGCGAATGCTGCTTCAAGGCATATTCTCGCGCTTCGAGCGTGCGGCCTTCGTGCCTACTCTACGTCCCCCTCCCCTAACCCCTCCCACCAGGGGAGGGAGAGTGCACCGGCAGGGACGCCGGTGCCTACCAAAAGCGTGAACCCTCCCGCTAGGGGAGGGGAATGAGTCTCCATCCTTCGATGGGAAGGCACAGGGAAGGGGAATAAGTCTCCCTCCCTTGATGGGAGGGGACAGGGGAGGGTGAGATCGGGTCAGTCTCAACGCGTGACCGCACAGTCTTCTTGCTAAAGAGAGTTTGTCCGAGCTGCAACCATGCCTACTGAGACTTTACGAGACGCTCCCATATTGGAGACCGCAAACCTAACCAAGCATTTTGGTTCGTTAACCGCGGTCAATGGGGTGGATTTACGGATCGGGGCTGGGGTGCAATCCGTCATCGGACCGAACGGAGCCGGCAAGACCACGCTTTTCAATCTACTAAGCGGCTTTCTCGCGCCCGACAAAGGCCGCATCTCTTATCAAGGCAAGGACATCACCGGGCTCTCGCCTTTCCAAGTTTCTCAAATGGGCATAGGACGCTCCTTTCAGATAACCAGCATCTTCCCTGCACTCACCGTGTACGAAAACATCCGGGTGGCTGCGCAGTCCAGGCTCTCGGCACGTTACAATTTCCTCATATCCTCTGCCCGGCTTGAAGGAATAGATGAGGTCGCGAAGCGGATTCTCAAGCAAGTCGGCTTGGAAGCATGGGCGCAAACACAGGCCAAGAACCTGCCTTACGGTCTCCAGAGATGTCTGGACATTGGGATTTCTCTCGCGACAAGTCCGCAACTCATACTCCTGGACGAACCCACATCAGGCATGAGCAGCGAAGATACCGAGAACATCCTGAAGTTAATCGGAACAGTCGCCAAGACCATACCGGTGGTGCTCATCGAGCACAACATAGACGTGGTGCTTGCTATCTCCGACCGGATTGCGGTGCTCTATCAAGGGGTGTTGTTGGCGGAAGGCACACCTTCTGAGATCCAGGCGAACAAAGAAGTCCAGGAAGCCTACCTGGGAGGGTACTGAGTTGCTGGCGCTCGAGGATGTTCATGCCCACTATGGTGACAGCCACATCTTGAAAGGCATGACCTTCCGGATCGAAGCGGGACATGTGGCCACGCTCCTGGGCAGGAACGGCGCGGGCAAGACGACCACCCTACGTGCCATTATGGGGCTTGTCCCGGTCAGCAGGGGCGTGATCAAGTTCAACGATGCGGATATCACGAATCACAAGCCTTATCAGATCGCATCACACGGCGTGGGGTACGTTCCGGAAGAGAGGGCCGTGTTTCCGAGCTTGTCGGTTCACGAGAACCTGACCCTGCCGTCTTCCAAAGAAGGAAAAGGGCTCTGGGACCTCGAAAAGATCTTTACGTACTTCCCCGTTCTGAAGCAGAGAACCCATCACCGAGGGTCGCAGTTATCCGGCGGCGAGCAGCAGATGCTTGCTATCGCGAGAGTCCTTACCATGAACGTTAGAATGACGCTCCTGGATGAGCCCACCGAGGGTCTGGCGCCGTTCCTGGTACGAGAGATCGCCAAGATAATCCAAGAGATAAGAAAAGAGCGAGTATCCATACTCCTGGTGGAGCAAAACACCCGGTTCGCGGTTCAAGTGGCTGACCGTCATTTTGTCATATACAACGGCAAGATTGTTTACCAAGGCACCAACGAGGAATTCAAGGCGGACGAAGAGATAAAGAAACGGTACCTGGGCGTCTAAGATTCATTGTTCTCCTATACGGACAAAACGAGGAGGGAAGGACATGAGAACTAAGCTTGGTTTTGTGATGCCGTTCGTGCTGACTCTGGCGCTGTGCCTTGTGTGCGGGCCAATGGCTTCGGCCGAGCCCGTCAAGATCTCAATATTAACTGACATGTCAGGTCCTTACGCGGGAATAACCGCGAGTAACGTAGAAGCCGTAAAGATGGCGATTGAGGACTTCGGTGGAAAGGCGCTCGGAGAGCCTATCGAGTTCATATATCGGGACCACATGTGTAAGCCCGATGTGGCAAACCAGAAGGCCAAGGAACTCTATGAAAAAGAACTCGTAGACGTGATCTTCGACGTTCCGAACAGCGCCGCGGGCCTGGCTGTGTCCAATCAAGCCAAGCTGCACAAGAAACTCTTCTTCAGTGTGGGTTCAGGAACCACCCGGCACACAGGCCCGGATTGTAATCGTTACACTTTTGACTGGGCGTACAACGATTACATGCTGGCAACAGCAGTTGGATTGTGGGCGGCAGACAATCTGGGCAAGAAGTGGTTCACCATCACAGCGGACTATGCATGGGGTCACGATCTGCTCAAGCACTTTTCCGACGCGTTGAAGGCGAAGGGCGGGACGCTGCTGGGCAACGAGATGGTGGCTTTGGGCGCATCGGATTTCAGCCCGTACATCTTAAAGGCGATGAATGCCAATCCCGAAGTCCTCGTCTTGCTCAACGCGGGCAAGGACGGAGTGAATTCCACCAAACAGGCCGTAGAATTCGGGCTTAAGAAGAAAGCCAAGATCGTGCACGCCCTGCTCTTCATTGACGATATCAAGGCAGCCGGCGATGTCTTCTCCGATGATTACGTGACAGGGGCCTGGTACTGGAAGAGCGACAATCCCGGATCCAAAGAATTCGTGGAAAAGTGGAGAAAGAAATTCAAAAGGCCGCCCAACTGGATGAACGCGGCAACCTACAGCGCAGTGATCCAATATCTGAAAGCAGTGGAACGCGCCAAGACAAAGGAAGTTCAGGCAGTGATCAAGGCCCTTGAAGGGCATGAGTTCAAAGACCTGCTGGCAAATCCGGGAAAAATCCGCGCTGAAGACCATATGCAGGTCGGTAAAGCCTACATCCTGCGGGTGAAGAAGCCGTCGGAAGTCAAAGAGGAGTGGGATTACTTCGAAATCGTGGGATCGATCCCGCCCGAACAGGCCTATCAGAACCCGAAAGATACAGGCTGCAAAATGGAATAACGCTCCCCAGGATAGAAGTGGTTGCAAGACTCAGGAGCTTTTGAACACGTGGCCGGGGAAGCCCTTTTTGCAAAAAGGGCCTCCCCGGACCCCTCCCCAAAAACTCCTATACTTCCAACCGCTTCCGCCTGAGAAGTGATGGCACGGCGCGTCACGGTACACCGACTTGGGCACGCTATGGCTGCCAACCCGAGCGAACGAGGAAGTTTTGCCGAAGGTTGGAGGACTTTGATTCGTAACGGAAGTAGCATAGCAGGGTGCCACTGCTGGCTTGCCCAGCAGTGCTTGGGGCGCACGGCCGTGCGCCCCTACCGAACCCTGACCCCTGGAGCGTGTTCGGGGTCCTTTTTCATTTCAATGGCACGAGCTAAGGGCGATGAGCGCACAGTTCATCCTTATCCAGCTTTTTAACGGGTTGATCCTAGGGTCGCTCTACGTACTTTTGGCGCTTGGGCTTTCCATCATCTTCGGGATGCTCGGTATCATCAATTTTGCCCACGGCGCGTTCTTCATGCTCGGTGCGTATACGGCTTACACCCTCACCGCGTACCTGATACCAAACTTCTGGGTGGCGCTGTTCTGTGTGCCCATCATCATGGCGCTGTTCGGCGCCCTGTGCGAAGTGGTATTCCTAAGACGGCTTTATGACCTGCCTCCGCTGTACATCATGCTGTTCACTTTCGGTCTGATGCTGGCTCTGCAAGACCTCATAAGGATGTCTTTCGGCAGCATGGGTGTGCCGTTCAGCACTCCCGATTCGCTGACAGGCGCGGTCAATCTGGGATTCATCTACTACCCCAGCTATCGTCTGTTCCTGATAATCGTCGCAGCCCTGGCTTCCCTCGGAGTCTGGTTATTCCTCACTAAAACCAAATTGGGCAGCATAATCCGAGCAGGCACGGACAACCCCAGGATGGTAGATGCTCTGGGAATCAACATCTCACGGGTGATCACCATGGTGGTCGCGCTGGGCACAGGCCTGGCCGGGTTGGCCGGCGTGCTGGCAGCGCCCATTCAGAATGTGCGTCCCCTGATGGGAATGGATTTCCTCATCGACTGCTTCGTGGTGGTGGTTATTGGCGGGATGGGGAGCCTGGGTGGCTCCATCGTCGGAGGCCTGATCGTGGGCGAAATCATAGCGATCGGAGTAATGGTGTGGCCGCCTATGGCCACGACCCTGATTTATCTGTTCATGGCCGCATTTCTACTGGTCCGCCCGCGAGGCCTATTCGGCCGCGAGGCATTTCACGACTGATGTCCCATGTCACGTTATAGTGTGATCTTACTAGCGATTATAATTGCTTTGGCAGTGGCCTTCCCCTGGATTGCCCCGTACCAGGCATTGGCCAGCGAAATCTTGATCTTTGCTCTTTTTGCCATGGCCTATGATTTAGCGCTAGGATACGCGGGTATGCTCTCATTCGGCCACGCCGCGTTCTTCGGAATCGGCGCGTATTCCACAGGAATCATCCTAATCAGGCTCCTCCCATCAATCCCATTGGCCCTCGCGGGAGCGGTAATCGTAAGCGCCTTGACGGCCCTGTTCGTGGGGTATGCCAGTATCCGGAGACACGGCATCTATTTCACCATGGTGACGCTTGCCTTTGCCCAGATGTTCTACTTCATAGCGTTCAAATGGACCGGTCTAACCGGAGGGGATGATGGCTTGCAAGGGGTGCCCAGACCCAATCTCGGGCCCATAGATATGCACCCGGAGATCAACCTCTATTATTTCATCCTGGTGTTGGTGGTGATCTCTATGGCCGCGATGGTGAGAGTTGTGCATTCTCCCTTCGGCGCTGCGTTGCAAGCGTTGCGTGAAAACCGGGATCGAGCCATGAGCGTAGGGTACAACGTGGATCGATTCCGACTGATAGCCTTCATCATATCGGGGTTCTTTTCGGGCCTCGCGGGAGGTCTCTACGCGCTGCTCCTGAACTTCGTGCCTCTGGGATCGTTGCACTGGACCACTTCCGGCGAAGTGGTTGTTATGGCCATTACAGGAGGCATGGGGACTCTGTTTGGGCCGGTTCTCGGAGCGGTGGGTATTATTTTGCTGCGCGATGTTATCAGTAACTATACCGAGAGCTGGAGCTTTTTCATGGGCCTGATCTTCATGGCCGCGGTGCTGGGGTTTCGAGGCGGCATAATCGGTATAGTACGCAAAGCTCTGAGGCTGCGTGCATAATGCGAATTCGCATTCAAAGAAATAATGTAATCCTGGTAGGGGCGCACCAGCGTGTGCGCCCTGGGCAGGCTGAGGAAGACGCGCGCGCCGAGCACAAAACGGTGCCCCGAATAGAGGCCAATTCCAATGCTTCGGCAAATAGGAATGCGAATCAATAAGAAATGAGTTCGATGAGTTCTTCTCGGGAGAAATGCTTTACAAGGGCTTGATCGTCCTGTTTGACGACGGAATCCATGAGTCGTCTCTTCCGTGCGATTATGGTATCAATCTTCTCTTCCAGAGTATTCTCGGTTATCAGCTTGAAGACCTGGACACCACGCTGCTGTCCGATCCTGTGCACCCGGTCCGTGGCCTGCTCTTCCCGTGCTGAATTCCACCAACGGTCGTAATGGATCACGACAGAGCCGCCTGTGAGGTCGATGCCGAGGCCTGCGGCTCGCAAGGATGCGGTAAAGACCATGCATTCGGGGTCGGTATTGAAGCGGCGGAATGCTTCAGCCCGCTTTCGGGTATGTCCCTTTATGGTGGCGAACTCCAGGCCCTCATCCTGCAAATAGGCTTCGATCAGATCCAGCATCTTCACGTACTGGCTGAAGATTACCACCTTCTGGCCCGATCCGAGGCTCTCCGCCAGCAACTCTACAAACAACTCCCATTTGCCGGATGAATACTTGCGATAGTCCCGGTTCTCCTTTTCCAGAAGCACGGGATGATTGCAGATCTGTTTGAGGTAATTCAAGACCGCAAATACATGCATGTACGGCACGGTCTGGTCGGGATCCTTGAGCTTCTGCACCAAGCCCTTGCCTTGGTGCTCGACCAGGTCACGATAAAAGCGGACCTGATCATCACTGAGCGTGCATCGCCGCACATCCTCGATCTTGGCCGGGAGCTCTTTGAGAACTTGCTCCTTTTTGCGGCGAAGAACAAAAGGATGGATCATGCGGGTGAGCTTTTTTTCCGCTTCCTGGTCGGATCCTTCTTCTATCGGTGCACGGAAATGGGTTTCAAATAGAGAGTCGGTCATCAAGTAGCCCGGCAACACAACATCAAAGAGTGCTTTGAGATCCGCCAGAGTGTTCTCGATCGGCGTTCCGGTGAGGCCAAGGGTACACGAGGACTGGAGTCGCTTTACTGCGAGGTGAGTTTTGGTGACCTTGTTCTTAATGGCCTGGATCTCATCAAGCACGACCACCTCGAAATGGTACGCTTCCAGCATGTCCATGTCACGGAGCGCGATGCCGTATGAGGTGATAATGGTGAGGTGCTCTTCAAACGCTTCATGGAAGGAACGATCCGTGCCGTGATAGATGTACGGATCCAGGTGAGGAGCATATTCCAGGATCTTGTCTTTCCAATGACTAAGTACGGTGGTGGGGCAAACCACGAGGAATCGCAGCCGTCCTGCACCCTTTTCCGTGCGTTGCAGAATCCCGGTAAGAAGAGCCATTACCTGGTGGGTTTTGCCCAGGCCCATGTCGTCGCACAACAGGCCTGACAGGCGATTCTCGTAGAGGAACCAGAGCCAGCCGTATCCGTTTTTCTGATAACCGCGGAGGTGACCTCGCATCGAGCGAGTCGAAGGGAGCCGCGAAGGAGCCTTGAGTCTCTGAAGCCCCTCGAACCACTGGCGATCCTGTTCGGACCTGAAGTGAGTCTCCACTCGATCGTGAAACGCGAGGAAACGGAGGTACTCCGCGCGCTCCAGTCTCACCTGCGCGCCTTCCCTCACGGCCTGCTCATCCAGGCCGTCCATCCAGGCGAATTCCGCGGAGAGGGTGTCAACCCACTGATCACCCTTTACCAGGAAGCGTCTTCGATTCTTTCTCGCCTCATAGATTTCTTGAAATGAAAGCCGGAAGTCACCGAAATCATAGCTGACGTTGACAGAAACGCCGCCCTCGCAACACTCGTTGTGTTCAACTGTCGCCTTCTGATACTTATCTACGGTTCTACGTTTGAAGAGGCTTTCATCGACAAACACATCGTTTTCCTGACGTAGCCTGTCTCCGTACTCTTCCAGGAAGGTTGTAATCTGTTCCGGCGGGATGATGTTCGCCTTGCGGGTGGAAAAATGCTCCGGCGGGAGGCCGGCAGGGTTGACCGCGATGCGGAAAAATCCCCATTCAGGAAAGAAGTAATAGGTGCCATACAACTGGTGATCAAGGGTGGTGCGATCCAGGAAGGCGTCCGCGGGCTCCGCGTCCGGGTCCGGGTTCTCCACCACGGGCGTAATGCTAAGCGCTGAAGAGTCGGTTACCTCGATTCGATGACCTGTTCTCAACGCGTGAGGGTGGATGAACAGGTCGTTGCCGATGACTCCGGTCTTCTCGCCGGCTTCGATAATGGTTCCGATGTGAGCCTGCGGAGGAACCAGTCTGCAGATGACCTCATCGTCCTCGTCATAGGCCTCCACCGTCAACTCTTGCTTGTGCTCCAAAAAGGTAAATCGGAACGCCCCTCCACTCCTGCCCGCGATCAGGAATCCCACCTTTGCGATCCGGTACCAGATGCTCTCCTCATAGTGCTGAACCGTGGATTTGAGCCCTCGTCTGTTCAGGTCATCTTCAGCCGGAGAGTTTGACCACGGCCGCCGCCGAAGGGAAGGGACTCTCGGATCCTTCAATTTGCGGCCGAACATGCTCTTAAACAGCACCGGGTCTATGTCGCGACGGATGATCTCGAAGAACTCATAGAGGAATTCTTCGACCAGCCGCGGCCCCGGCATGAGTACCAGGATCTCTTTGTTGCCTCGATCCGCGAACCCGATGCGTATGCCGCCTCCGCCGTGGTCTGCGTGGGCCTTGAATCCCAGGAGCGAGTCGCCGAAATGCTTGTACCCGTACCAACTAATCTCATTCCAGAAGCTATCGTGAAAATCATCGGAGAGGGTCCGGAGCTTTCCCGTTTCCGGATCGTTCCGGAGGATGTAGCGGGCAAAAGAGGCCACATGCTGGCAATAGGATCTGGTATTGGCACGGAAGCACCCGCACGTGGCACGGGCCAGGGTTTTGCGCTGGGGGTCGAGGGTGATGTGAACGTTGGTAGTCTTTCCCGAGGCGTCAGAGATGAGTCCGAAGTAGGATTCTCTTCCGAAGTTAATATGCGAAATTCGCGAGGTTTGCGCGGAAGCTTGGCTCTGTTCGCGGACCTCTGCGCTAAATTGACCGCTGATCTCATCCGGGAGATCTGTTCCCCGACTCGTTGGTTCAGGATTTCGCTTCAGTTCTATGACTTTTCCAAACACACGGAAACTCCTGAATCCATGCCAGATAGCGGTAATTCAGCTGGCGGGATATCACAGCGGTTCGGGCTTGTCAATATTAAAACAAAAAAATGAGATATTATTTACAACGGCTATTTACCTATAGAATTATTATGTACCAATTAACCAATAAGTAAATTCAGAAAGGCTCATTGTTGTTATTCGCGAAAAACACTAAGAAAATCGCGCGCGATGCAACATGGACTTCCTGCAAAACAAACTGCCAGGAAGGCAAAAGCCCCCAGGACGGATATTCCCTACAACCACGCGTTGAGAATGGACCTGCCCGAGCACATCCCCTCAAGAGGATCGACGGGAAACCGTGGGGGCGCAATGCATTGCGCCCGATACCGGGGCGTGATGAATCACGCCCCTGATGCAATAGACCAGATTCAATGCCCGTGTGTGTAGGTTGGCAAAAACAAAGGCGGAGAATTTGATCTCTCCGCCTCGTTGGTAGGCCGTTTATATTGAAGCGAGCAGCTGATTAGAACTCGCCCACGAAGGCCATGTATCCGCCGATCACCGGGTCGATCACACGGTCGGGGCGCGTCCCCCAGTTGTTATCCCCGTCAAGGGAACCCGGTACGTCCCAGGCTGTCACGCCGATGTCTTTACACGCGTAGCTGAACCATTTTCCCGGCTGCCAGTAGCCGATCAGCGCCTCAAACCGGAAGCCTTCCAGGAGCCGCCAGTCAATGCCGGCGTCAACTTCCCAACCGAGGTTGCTGTCGGGAATGCTCGGAACAGCGCCCAGCCCTAGCGCAGCAGCCCCCGCGGGAAAATAGCTATACACCACATTGCCGCCAACCGTGGGAGAAATAAAACCCCAGGGATAGGACTTGCTCACCCGGTCGGCCCACAGGAAGCTCGCCCAGGTGTTCAGATTCGCGGCAACCGCGTAATCAACGCGCGACGCGTAAGCTATGGCATCATGCAGGCTGCCCTCACGGCTAAACGCCGCGCTGTAGCCGTCATTGCCGCCACCATACTGGTTGGCGAGGAGCCAGCTGTACGGTCGGATCAGAACGCTATTGCACAGAACCGGCCTGATGATCGCCGTACCTGCGGCGCCATGAGGCGGGATAGCGGCCGGGAGCCAGCCCTGTGTGTCATTGAGCGCGCCTGCGCGGCGATCCAATCCTCCGCTCCAGTACAACATACCGCTCACTTTTAGAGGCCCTGCCACAGCGCCGACGATGCCTACGGCCTTCCAATCTTCAATATACGTCGGCCTCGTCGCCACACCCACGAGCCCTCCTCCAATTGCCGCGGGGCCGCCTGGGCTGGTGTTCATGGCTTGTTGGAATTTGTCTATCCTCAGATAATGGCTTGCCTCGGCATTGAGGAAGAATACGCCGTTATTGAACTTCACGTAGTACGAGGCATGATGGTCGGCCCTATCAAAGGTGAGCGTCGCCTGTCGAACTGCAAGAGTAGCTGCTCTTTCAACACCCCCATGAATAAAGGTGTAGTCCTGAAAGGTCCCCAGATCGATGTTGCCCGCGGTGTAGGTTATGAATCCCGCCACTTCCGGCGCGCGCACCCCAGACCTGTCACGGATGTCACCCAAGTAAGTCTGCCCTGACCTGAACGGGTACCCTGCCAGGCCGATACGAATAGGCCCGTAAGGCACGACCAAAAGCAACGAGTCGCTCGACAGGTTGTCGGTTCCGTCATATTGGAGCCCGAGTCCGAATGCGAAGGGACGCTTGCCCATCGCGACGATACCCCAGGGCGTCTGCGCGGTGAGCCAAAACAGATACCACTGACCGTCCGTGAACGCGACCTTCATGCCGGGATTAACGCTATTGGGGTTCTCAGATTCGAGCTGAATCCCATATCGGCCGAGATGGTAGCGTCCCCTCAGACGCACGGCCTGATTGATCCGGACCTCGGGATCAATGTCCGCCCACATGGTCTGGGACGATGCGTCATGGCCTGTCTTTATCTCAGTTGTGCCCAGATCGGCCCGAGTGCCCAAGTCGTTATTTCCCGCCCAAAAATTGATGTTGGTCGCGTTGCCGACGACCGCGCCTTGGTCAACTCTGTCATAGATGCCGAAAAACCCCTGGTTGCCCAGCTGGCCAGCCCAGTACCATTTCCACCAATACGCGCCTTCCATATGGAACTCCCACGCGAATGCGGGAGTCACCATGAGACACACGGCCAGTGCTATTCCCAGCACCGTAACTTTTCGCAATATTTTCGGGCGGATCATTGTTTCCTCCTCACGATCCGAGGCCAACTACGCAACAGAAGTCCACGGGAAATCCGGGCCCGCAGATCGGCAAGAGATTTCTCTTCACAGCCGCCTCGCTGCCGCGGGATTATCCCGGAGACGATTTGTTTGTATCAGAATTATTCAAATAAGTCAATTAGAAATCTCCATAAATTCAAGTTATAGTTGATATATTGCGCGGCCACCACTGTGAGTGCTATCACTAATCTAATAATTTTGCTAGACTATTCTTTGGCTTTTTGCTGAAATTCTCGCCGGTCGGACCACGCCACTTCCAAACGCCTTCCTTACGAATAAACCTTCAGCTAGGCGGAGGAGGAGTGTCATGGCGAGAAGCCAGGATCGAGTTCAAGCTTCTCGCAATGACAGATAAAATGCTCTTCGGTCCCGCGCGAAGATGAATCCTTACATGACCGCTTGAGTACTCGGTTATCTAGAGAAAGTCGGACCGTTTCGCCGGACCAAGGGCCTTAGTAACCGGTCATGTGTCCGATGTGGGTGATCCGGCGACCGGCAAGATGCCGGTCCTACTGTTTGGGCGGGGCAACCGTCGGCGCTTTACCCCGCGTAACCAAACGCTTGCAGCCTCAAGGCGTTTGAGCTTGCTTGTGTACGGTTTTCTTTGGTACATTCTCACTTCATTTCAACGCCGTATTACGAGCTGGGCTGGTCTGAATGAACATGAACAAGGGGAAGCGGATAGCTCTTGTCTGCGTAATTGCCGCCGCGGGCGTGGGCATAGCGATCTGGTGGCTCTGGTCAAGCCCCCAGGGCTCCACCGACACCAGAATCTTTGTCAGCGGCAATATAGAGGCCACCGAAGTGGATCTTTCCTTTCGACTGGGTGGGCAAATCGACTACTTGCCCATTGAGGAAGGGGACAGCATCACCGAGGGCCAAGTGGTTGCCCGGCTGGACACACGTACACTCATAGCCCAGAAAAAGGCTGCGGAAGCTGAACAGGCCGCGGCTCAGGCGACTCTGGACGAGCTGGTGACCGGCTCTCGGGTGGAAGATATTGAGGCGGCAAGGGCAGTATTGAAGGCTTCTGAAAGAAGGTTGGAAAACGCACGAGCAGATTACGAGAGATATGTTCCTTTGTACAAACAGGGAGCCATATCCGCGTCCGCTTACGATGCTCGTGAAACCGCGTACAGAGTAGCCCTTGAAGAACACAAGAAGGCGCGGGAAGACCTTACGCAATTAGAGGTCGGTCCTCGAGAAGAGCGAATCCGGGCGGCTCGACACCGCTTGGACCGGGCCAAGTGGGAATTGGAGAAGATAGAGCTGGACCTCACTTATTCTGTGCTGCAGAGCCCCATCAACGGCGTGGTTCTGGTCAAATCCAACGAAAATGGCGAGGTGGTGCTGCCTGGCGCCACAGTTGCTACCGTCGCGGGCATCAACGAGGTGTGGCTCAAGGGATACGTGGGAGAAAAATACCTCGGCAAGATCAAGCTCGGTCAGACCGCGGAGATCACCACGGACACCTTTCCCAACAAGAAGTACCAGGGGCGGTTGACGCTGATTTCATCTCGTGCGGAATTCACGCCCAAGAATGTGCAAACGCCTGAAGAGCGTATCAAACAGGTGTACCGAGTGAAAGTTACCATCCCAAACGTCCACCAGGAACTGAAAATCGGTATGCCCGCAGAGGGTCACATTCTGGTGGATTCCGAGCCTCACAAACCGACCGCCGACAACTCTCGGGTCGGCAGCGGTCCGGGTGCGCGGCCGTAGGCCCGGACCCACGGCTGTCCAGTGCTTCCTATGCCGCAAGACCCCATCATAAGGACCGAAAAACTCTGTCGTGATTTCGGCCGTCACCGAGCTCTACGCGATATGGAAATGACGGTGGAACGGGGTGAGATATTCGGTGTGGTGGGGCCCGATGGAGCTGGCAAAACTACCGCGATACGCATCCTCGCCGGCATCCTCGCGCCCACCTCCGGTAATGCATGGGTGGATGGCATTTCGGTAGTTGAGGATCCCGAGCAGATCAAAGAGCACATCGCTTATATGCCGCAAAGGTTCGGCTTGTACGAGGACCTGTCGGTAATTGAGAATCTCCTCTTCTATGCGGACTTGTTTCAGGTCCCCAGGAAGTTGAGACCCGAGCGGATTGAACGCCTGTTTGCCTTCAGTAGGTTGGGCCCGTTCAAGGACCGGCTCGCGGGTGCCTTATCGGGCGGAATGAAGCAGAAACTGGGCCTCGCGTGCGCCCTGATTCATTCGCCCAGGCTCCTGCTCCTCGACGAACCGACCAACGGCGTTGATCCTGTGTCGAGGCGAGACTTCTGGAAGATCTTGTACGATCTTCTGCGCGAGGGGATCACCATATTGGTATCCACGGCCTATTTGGACGAAGCGGACCGGACGAACCGCGTCGGCCTGATGCACAACGGCGCGCTGATCCATTGCGACCAACCACATTTGATTCGGGCCCTGGTTAAGGGCCTGTTTTATGAGCTGGTGACCGAAGACCTGCCCAAGACCAAGGAACTTCTCACGGATGTGCCGGGTATCCTGGATCTGAACCTCTTTGGAGAAGGCCTTCACGTCCGGGTCAGCGACGAGCAGGAAATAGCTGACGCGAGACGCAGGTTGGAAGAGAAGGGTATGGTTATCTACTCCTTGAGGCGCATTACTCCGGCCATGGAGGATGCTTTTCTCTCAATCATGCAAAGCCAGGAATCCAGACAGGGCACACAGGGAGCATAGTTGGTGAATTCATCGCAGAAGGATGTGGCCGTCTTCGCCAAGGATCTGACCAAGACCTTCGGGAGTTTCGTCGCTGTGGACCGGGTGAGTTTCGAGGTTGAGCGCGGGGAGATCTTCGGGTTTCTCGGTCCCAACGGCGCAGGCAAGACCACGACCATAAAGATCCTGTGTGGGCTTCTGACACCAACTTCAGGCGAAGCATCGGTTGCCGGCCGGGATGTTTCCACCGAGTACGAAGAAGTGAGAAAGCAAATCGGGTATATGTCCCAAAAGTTCTCAATTTACGATGACTTAACCGTGGCGGAAAACCTTGAGTTTTTCGGCGGGGTGTACGGGCTGAGCGGAAAGGACCATGAGCAGCGGGCACAATGGGTCCTTGAAATGACCGGGCTCACGGACGAGCAAAAGGCCCTCACCAGCGAGCTGCCCCTAGGGTGGAAACAGCGACTGGCGTTGGGGTGTGCGGTGCTGCACACGCCACCGATCGTCTTCCTGGATGAACCCACATCCGGGGTCGATCCCATATCACGGCGCAACTTCTGGGGCCTTATTCACGAAATGGCCGCGCAGGGTGTAACCAGCTTCGTGACCACGCACTACATGGACGAAGCAGGGTACTGCAACCGACTCGCGCTCATGTCTCAGGGACGAATCATAGCTATGGACAATCCCCGCGAGCTCAAGACCCGGTGGATGACCGATTCGGTAATCGAAATGGAGTGCTCTGATCTTCTCACCGCGTTGGATGTGCTCAAGGACGACCGCTTCTTCTCTGAAGTTGCGGTATTCGGCAACCAGTTGCACATTGTTGCGGATGATCCTGAGCCCGCCAAGGAGCGAGCTCGACAACTCCTCAAGGCAAAGGGCGTCACCATAGTTCGGGCAGAGGTGGTGTCTCCGTCGCTGGAAGATGTGTTCGTTACGCTCACATCGCAAGACCGCAATAGTCATTCAGCTCCCGCGGCGTCCGAGAGTCATGATTAATATCCATCGCACACTGGCTGTAGCACGAAAAGAAACCTGGCATGTGGTGCGAGACACCCATTCGCTGTATCTCGCGCTGGGAATCCCTGTGATGCTTCTGTTCCTTTTCGGCTATGCCCTTTCACTGGATGTGGACAATATCCCGCTTGCAGTCTGGGATCAGGAACGTTCACCGCAATCGCGGGAGCTTATAGACCGCCTGACAAGCTCAGGCTATTTCCAGCTCGTTCTTTATGCTGATTCTTTTCAGGAGATGGTGCGTGCCGTCGATGAACGGGTTGTGACCGTTGGTATCACCATTCCTCATGATTTCAGCCGCAATGTGCTCAGGTCCGGCGGCGCGGAAGTTCAGGCTTTCCTTGATGCGTCCGATTCGACGCGCGCAGGTATCGCGATCACGTATTTCGAAAGCATTGTGGCCATCTTTCTGGACGACCATTTCAAGAAAGAGCTGACGCGCCAGGCTGTCACGAAAGTGCAAATCCCTCTGGAGCCCCGCGTGAGGCTCCTGTACAATCCCGAGCTTCAGAGCCGCATCAACATCATACCCGGGCTCATCGCGATCATCCTGATGGTGATAGCCGCGCTGATTACCTCCCAGACCATTGTGCGGGAACGAGAATCCGGCACCATGGAACAACTGATTTCCACCCCCGTGAAGGCTTCGGAACTGGTGATCGGTAAGCTCGTGCCGTACTTCGTGCTCGGGTATGTAGATCTGCTCATAATCTATCTCATGAGTCAGTTCGTATTCGCGGTGCCCTTTCGGGGGAGTGTACTGCTGATGTTTCTCCTCTCCGCGCTCTTTCTCGTGGGATCTCTTTCCCTGGGGCTGCTCATATCCGCGTTTGCCGACAGTCAGTTGTTCGCGACGCAGTTTGCGCTTCTGGGGACTTTTCTGCCCTCGTTTATCTTATCCGGCTTCGTCTTTCCCATAGCCAACATGCCATGGGTGATTCAGGCTTTCTCGTACATCGTTCCCGCCAGGTACTACATCACCATTCTCCGGGGCATTTACCTCAAGGGCGTAGGAGTGGAGGTCCTTATCTTTCCGGTGATATTGCTGGCCCTTTTCGGGCTGATCACCGCGGTCCTGGCATCCACGCGGTTGGGGAAACAGTTGCAATGAGCGATTCGCGCGGCACAGACCAAACAATCGTGGATCCTGCATTCTTCAAGAAGGCGCTGGGCAACGGCGGACCGCGTGCCGACTCACGCAGCGCTTTCAAGCTAGGATTGTCAAGAATTCGTCACGTCATACGCAAGGAATTCATTCAGATTGTCCGCAATAAGCAGAATTTTCGAATCCTCCTGATCGCCCCGATCTTCCAGTTGATCCTGTTTGGGTACGCGGTCCGGCTGGATGTGAAGGAAGTGGCCACTGTGGTGGTCGATATGGACCGGAGCGTTGTTAGTCGCAACCTGGTGGAGTCGTTCACGCGGTCGGGATATTTTGTCATCAAGGAATATCTCACATCTTACGATCAGGCCGATTATTACCTGGAAAGAGGCGAAGCCACGGTAGCGCTTCTCATTCCGCCCGATCTGGAGCGTCGCGTCAAAGCAGACCAGACCACCCAAATCGGTATACTCGTGGATGGGGTGGACACTACCACCGCAGGAACGGTCTCAGGATGGGCCCAGGCTATCATCCAAGGATACGCTTTTGACCTGATGCAAAAGGACATCCAGTGGGCTCGAGGCCTCCGGTTCAGCCTAAATTCTCCGACCCTTCTCATCCCTTCCATCAACGCCAAGCCACGGGCATGGTTCAATCCAAATTTGGATTCCAAGGACTATTTCGTCCCCGGCACTCTGGTCCTGATCCTCATGTTCCTCGCGGTCACATCAACAGCAATGGTGATCGTGCGGGAAAAGGAGAAGGGAACCATCGAGCAGATTATGGTGACACCAATCAGCAAGTTAGAGCTGATCCTGGGCAAGACCATCCCGTGCTTCATCATCGCCGTGGCCAACCTCGTGTTTATGACAATCCTTGCGTTCCTTGTCTTTCAGCCCATCTTCAAAGGTTCTCTCTTCATCTTCATGATGGGAGGGATTGCCTTCACCATTACGTGCCTCGGCATGGGCATGACCCTATCGGTCTTCTGCCGAACGCAGCAGCAGGCTGTGCTCTCCACGTTCTTCGTCATGCAACCGGCTTCGATCCTCTCCGGTTTTGTTTTCCCCATCGACAACATGCCCACAGTGATTCAGTACGTGACGTACTTGAATCCGCTGCGTTACTACATAGTCGTCGTGAGAGAAGTCTTCCTCAAAGGCGTAGGCTGGGACCTGCTCTGGCCGCAATTCGTGCCCTTAGTCGTCATGAGCGTGGGGTACATCCTCCTCTCCTCATTCCTGTTCAAGAAGAAGATCGACTGATTTAGGTGCGGGCTATGCGATGGTTGGGGGCTGTGGCGCCAATGCAGCGCCACTTTTTTTGCGCGCACTTCTTTTGTCAATTGGTAGCGGCCGGCGTCCCTGCCGGCCGATCCACGACCACGACGCCGACCCCCAATTTCGGACCGGCAGGGACGCCGGTTCCTACCGAAGGATGTGGTCTCCGGTGTGACACGGTATTTGGCTACGCGGCAGCTGGTTGAGGGAGATTTTTCCTTGACATGGGCCGTACCGGTTCGTTATAAACCAATTATGACGAACTGGTCAGTCATTACGATAACCCCGACTGACCATTACGTTTTTTGGAGGCAACCGTGAGACTCACCACCAAAAAAGAAATCCACGACGTGGTTTCTCGAACCAAAGCGCACAAAGACACCTTCGCAATCAAAGAACTTGTTTCCATCCTCCGTACCGAAGTGGAAACGGCTGCCCAACGAGATGAAACTCCGGAAGAAGTGGTTCTTCAATTCATGGAAGCCTCGACCGCGGCGCTGATCGATTCACCGATCTACTCAGATGCGCTGGTCCGCACGCTGTACGTCAATGTTCTGGAAGTGGCTGCAGCCGCTGGAATTCAAAGGGAAGGCCTCTTGGAGGATCTGCTCTTCCAGAGCCTCCGACGGCCGGTCGAGATCGAGGGAGCCAAACGCAAAAGGCACAAAGACGTGCGGGATCGAATCGTGGCTGCCGCGCTCGACGAATTTTCAGATCGGGGATTTCACCACGCGACCATCGACTCGATCGCCGAGCGCGCGGGAATCGCCAAAGGCACGGTGTACCGTTACTTCAAGACCAAGGAAGAGCTTTTCAATGCGCTCAAAGAGGTCACGGTACGCGAATTCGTGGCTTTCGTGAAACAGGAGATCGAGAAGCAAGAGGACATTCTCAAAGTGATCGAGACGGTGATCAAGAACTATCTCGGCTTCTTTGAGACCAACTCGGCGTTTTTCAAGGTGCTCTTGCAGGAGCAGAAGGATTTCGGGCGGGAGTTCTCCGAGACCTTTATCAACGAACTTATTCTGGCGCTGCCTGGGCTCAAGAGGCGGTGCTGGAGGGCCTCGCGCGACGGTTACCTCAAGCAAATGAATTATTTCACGGTTTTTTACGGGATCATCGGGTTCCTGAATGGGGTGATCCACAAATGGCTCCACCACGGCGGCGAGGCATCTCTCACTGCTGAAATTGACACGATCAAGGAGGTGCTTTTCTACGGGTTTGCCGTGTCGCCGGAAAAGGTGGGCCAAGCACCAAATCTCAAGGTGATTTCATGACTATCAGGCTGCCGTTTGAATTGCGCATACCGCTCTTATACGTCAATCCACCGGCTAATGCCGACCCACGGCTCATCGAGGTCGTCTCAAAGGCCGGGGGCTTGGGCTTTGTCGATCACGCGACCGCGGGACCAGCCGCGTTCTCGGTTCAAGAAGGGACGCCACACGGCGTGCGGATCAGACTGGATGCCTTGAAGACCCTTTCCTTCGGGCCTGACGTGAAGGCTTGTCTCGTTCCTCTGGAAGATGCTGACAACGTGGCCAAACTGGAGCCGGGGGAACTCAAGGCGTTGACGGTTCCTGTGCTCGTTGAGGTCGGTTCCGCCGCTCAGGCCGCTGGAGCGGAAAAGGCCGGCGCAGCCGCTCTCGTTGCCCGTGGGAACGAGGGGCCCGGTTGGGTGAGTGAGCGGAGCGGCCTTGTGCTGCTCCAGGAAGTCCTCGGCGTGTGTCCGCTGCCGGTCTTTCTCCAGGGCGGAATCGGACTACATACCGCTGCAGGAGCCATTGGGGCCGGTGCGGCCGGTGTGGTGCTGGATGTGCATCTCCTTCTTACTGAGGAATCAGTCATTAACGCCTCGCTCAAGAGTTTCTTCTCAGCGCTTGGCATCCCAGCCACCGTTACCCTTGGTGAGGCTTGGGGAAAACCGTGTCGCGTGTACTCCAGAGTCGGCACTCGGATGGTGCGGGAGCTGCGCAAAGTTGAAGATTCGCTTGGGCAAGACGAGTTCAGCACTCTCACGAAGTCAATCGACGCCGCTCTTGGAAAGAACACAGCGTCGCTGGACACTGACGATGCTCTCCTGGCCTTGTCGGAGGACATCGTGACCGCAAAGGCTCTCGTAGATGACTTCACCAATGCGCGAGCCATTTTGGAAGAGTTCGCTCGACGCATGGAATTGCGCGACAACGCGTGGCCATTCGCCGAAGAGTCTAACCTGTGCAAAGCGCACGGGACTCGCTTACCCATTGTCCAGGGTCCTATGGCTCATGTGAGCGACAATCCTGATTTCCTTGCGGCAGTTGTGCAGGGTGGAGCACTGCCATTCCTTGCCATGGGAAACATGCCTGCTCCCGTCGCGCGTGAAGGAATCGAACTCGCTCGCAGCACGACAAACGGCAGGTTCGGCGTGGGCTTGATCGGCCTGGAGGTGAACCGTCACTGCTACGAAGCCCACTTGGAGATCATGAAAGAGAACCCGCCGCCCTTTGCCATACTCGCTGCGGGCAGTGTCGAGCTGGCCAAACGCATCGAGGAGATGGGCACGGTCTGCTACCTCCATTGTCCTGCGCCTACGCTGGTCTCTGAAGGGCTCAAAGCAGGGCTCAGACATTTTGTCTTTGAAGGATGCGAATCAGGGGGCCATATCGGCGCACTGGGGAGCCTGGACCTCTGGGGAGCGAATCTGCGGGAATTGGAACAAGCAGCCCGTGAGGGGATCTCCTTGGCAGAAGTGAGCGTGCTCTTTGCCGGGGGCATTGCCACAGCCAGGGCGTCTGCGTTTGTCGCGGGCATGGTTGCGGACCTGGCCGCACGAGGACTCCGGGTAGGCCTCCAGATGGGCACAGCGTACTTGGCCACATCGGAAGCCGTGTCCACGTGTGCAATCACCCCTACGTATCATGGGCTCACGCTTGAGAGCGACCGCACCGTGGTCATCGGCCGCACGGTTAATACCCGCGCGCGGGCCGCGGCTTCTCCCATGGCATCCCAGTTGATCGACCGCGAACAGGAACGTGTCCGTAGCGGCGTGCCCTTGCGTGAACGCAAGGAGCTGTATGAGAAGGACAATCTGGGCTCACTGAGGCTTGCTGCCAAAGGATGCGCTATCGATCCGTCCACCGCGACCTGGGACTGCCCGGTCTTTTGCGACTTGCCGCCCAAAGAGCAGTACGATCGCGGCTTGTACCTTATGGGTCAGGTAGTCTCACTTCTCAATTCGCCGATCACTATTGAACAGCTGCATCGAGAGATCGTCGTTCGAGGCCGCGAGGTCTTCGAGCAAAGATCCACGCAGATAGAACCACAGCTCGAAGGGATGCCCGAGCTGCCCGAGACTCAAATGACGGTGGAAGTGGAGCATCCGCACGAGCCCATCGCGATTGTGGGCATCGGACTGAGGTTTCCCGGTTCGGATTCGCCGGAAAGCTTCTGGGATCAGATCAGGAGCGGGAGAAGCGGCATTATCGACGTTCCGCCGGGACGATGGGATGATCCTGATTTCTACTATGATCCCGATCCTTCGGTGCCTGACAAGACCTATTCTCGCATTGGCGGATTTATCGAAGGCTTCGCGTTCGACCCACTCAGGTACCGGATTCCGCCTGCCGTGGCCCAGAAGATGGACCGCACGCAGCAGATGGCTGTGGCCTGCGTGGGCGATGCGCTCGCGGACGCGGGGCTCTCGCCTGCGGATCTGAAAGGCAAGCGCGTGGGCATCATCCTGGGAAACAGCATGGGAGGCGAGACCACGGATTTGTATGCCACCCGTGTGGGACTTCCGCGGACCCTGGCCTGCCTTGAGCGGTCATTCGAAGGTCTCAATGTGCCGGCTGAAGCTCGCCAAGAGCTGTTTGAGCGCTTCAAGGCAGCATACCTGGCGAACCTTCCCGTGATTACCGAAGATTCGCTGCCTGGAGAGCTGGCGAATGTGATTTCGGGACGTGTCGCGAATGTCTTTAACTTGGAAGGGCCTAACTTCACGGTGGACGCGGCCTGCGCTTCGTCTATGGCCGCTATCATGAACGCGGTTGCAGGCCTGCGAGACGGCACTATCGATTACGCGGTCACCGGCGGCGTGGATGCGGCCATGCATCCCAGCTCGTTCGTGAAGTTTTGCAAGATCGGTGCGCTCTCCCCTGACGGGAGCAGACCCTTTGACGCGGGCGCAAACGGATTCGTCATGGGAGAAGGTTGCGGGATCTTGGTCCTGAAGCGGCTCTCCGACGCAATCCGAGACAATGACCGCATCTATTCAACCATTCTGGAAGTGGGTTCGTCTTCAGACGGCAAAGGCAAAGGGATCACCGCGCCCAACGCAGCCGGACAGGAGAGGGCCGTACGAGCAGCTCTGGCAACAGGCAACATCCCGGCGATGTCCTTGGGTCTCATCGAAGCTCATGGAACCTCGACCGCAGTGGGTGACAAGACCGAGCTGATGGTTTTGGACAAGCTCCTGAGAGATGCCGGCCTCCCAGCGCAAGCGGTGGGCATCGGATCGATCAAATCTCAGATCGGGCACCTAAAGGCTGCGGCCGGAGCAGCAGGAGTGCTGAAAGCTGCACTCAGTTTGTACCATCAGACTCTGCCCCCCACCATTAACGTGAAAAACCCCAACCCGTGCATCGACTGGGAAACTTCGCCGCTCTTTCTCGTTACAGAGCCCGTGAAGTGGGAATCATCCGCGAACCTTCCCCGGCGGGCCGGCGCGAGCGCATTCGGTTTCGGTGGAACCAACTTCCACATTTGCCTCCAGGAGCATGTTCCGGGCCTGCGAGTGATCCAGGGTGGCAGACAGGACCCTCAGTCCGTTGCCGTCTTGCCTCCCGATTGGCCAAAGCCGGCTGAATTGCCCCTCTCTGGCGAACCATGGGTGCTCGGAGCCCAGGATATGCAGGACTTGGCCGCGAAGATCGCGGCAATCAAGACTGAATTGACTGACGGAAATGCCCAAGCGCTTGCTGCTCGATGTCGCGAGGCTGCTCCGGGATCTGCGCTTCGGTGCGGGTTTGCAGCCGGCTCTCCTGAAGAAGCTTCCAAGAAGCTGGCGTTGATTGAAGAAGCCATTGGCGACCCCAGGAAGGCGCCTGCCCTTCGCGCAAGAGGTATCCATTTCAGCGAACGCGCTGTGGAACGATCCGGTGCTGGAATCGCGTTCCTCTTTCCCGGGCAGGGATCTCAGTATCCGTTCATGTTCAGAGATCTGGCCGAACGGTATCCGGTGGTGGTCGAGACTTTCCAAGAGGCTGACGAGGTTGTTAGCTCTCTGGGGCTTCCTCCGCTCACGAGCGTCGTCTTCCCCGATCCTGCGACCGCTCAGGATACCGGCGCGACTGCCGATGCCATGAAAGATACTCAGCTCCTCCAACCCATGATCTTGACCGCAAATACCGCAATGTTCCGGCTCCTGGACCAAATGGGGGTGCGTCCGGTCTCGTGCGCGGGCCATTCCCTGGGCGAATACGCGGCGTGTGTCGCAGCGGGGGTCTTTTCGTTCCGAGACGCCTTGGAAGCGGTCGCTGTGCGTGGCAGGGAAATGGCTAGAGTGAGCATCGACGATCCGGGCCTCATGATGAGCATATCTGCGGATGCGCGCTTGGTTGAGGAGGTGCTGAGCCAGGTTGACGGATACGTGGTTGCCGCGAACAAGAATTCGCCCAAGCAGACGGTTATATCGGGCCTCACTCATGCGGTGAAGCAGGCCGCGGAGCTCTTCAAAGCCCGCGGGCTCGAAGGCGCGATCCTGCCGGTTTCTGCCGCGTTCCATTCCGGCGTGGTCGCACCCGCAAGAGAGCCCTTTATGGAGACGCTCCGGCGTCTCACCGTCAAACAACCGACAGTGCCGGTTCTTTCAAACGTGACAGGCGATTTCTATCCAGTCGGGCCCGCGGCCCCGGGCAAGATTCGGGATTTGCTTGGCAAGCAGTTTGCCGCGCCTGTGGAGTGGGTGAAGACCTTGCGCAAGATGTATGCAGAGGGGATACGCATTTTCGTGGAATGCGGCCCCAAGCGGGTCTTGACCAACCTGACCCTGGATACACTTTCTGGCGACGTGCTGGCCCTGGCCACCAACCACCCGAAGAAGGGCGGCATCATGCAGCTCATGGAGGCTCTGGCTGCTCTTTCCGTGGAAGGTGTGAATATCGACTTGACCGGACCTCAGACTGCCGCAACTCAGCGCAAAGAACGGCCTGTGTTGATGCTGGTAAAAGAGACGACCCCAACGGCATCAAAGGAACCCGTTTCTCGTCCTGCTGCTGCACCCAATCCGCTCGATCCGCTGCTCGACCAGCAACTCCGCGAGCTGGCGTTAAAGACCGAATTCCCGCGATTTCTCGAACTGCAAGCAGAGCCTATCCGCGCACTAATCAAGACCGGGTTCGATACGTATATCAAGAGTATCCTGCCGATGGAAAGGACCGTCATCCAGGTCAAATCCGAAGGTATGGACTTCCAGCCTGTGGTTATCAGCGGGATCTCAGCCGGGCTGCCCAGCGATGTGCGTTTCCCGTTTGATCGAGAGACCATGGACGACCTGATCCTGGGCCGCAATTTCATCAAGCGTGTCCCCGAGCGGGGCTTGCACGATATGGTCGAAAAGAACATCGAGCGTCTTTACAAAGGCCCCGACGGCGAAGCTGAGCTCCATCTGGTGCAAGATACAGACGGTGTAATCAAGCTTGCCGGGTACTTCAGCGAATATCATCTCGCCCAGGAATATGGAATCGATCAGCGCTTGATCGGCTCTATGGATGTCACGACACAGCTTGCCCTGATGGCAGGCATCGAAGCGCTTAAAGACGCAGGCATTCCCTTAGTGCAGCAAACCCGCACCACGAGCACCGGTCTTGAGCTGCCCGATGCGTGGGCGCTCCCTGAACCGTTGCGGGCTGAAACCGCGGTGATCTTCGCTTCAGCCTTTCCTGGATTAGTCTCCCTAGTGGATGAGCTTACCCGCGAGGCCACGAGTCGATACGGTTCAGGGGCTCGCAAGAGGCTGATTGAATTCTACACAGGGCTAATCGGTCGGGTACAGGATGACAAGGAACGTGATGCCATAACCGCATGGTTTTCTGAGGAATTCGGCAGGATCAACCATGTGGAATCGGAAGAGGTTTACTCATTCAACCGGAGTTTCCTCTTGCGGGTCTTGAGCATGGGTTCGGGGCAATTGGCTCAGTTCATCAGAGCTCAAGGTCCCAATACTCATGTGGACGCGGCTTGCGCGAGCACCACCCAGGCGATTCTGTTGGCTCGTGACTGGATCCGTACGGGCCAAGCAAAAAGGGTCTTGGTAGTGGCGGCCGACGATGTGGCCGGCAAGACGCTCTTCCCGTGGATAGGTTCCGGGTTCCTCGCGATGGGCGCGGCCACGACAAAGGACAGCGTCACTGAAGCTGCGCTTCCCTTTGATGACCGCAGGAATGGGCTGATACTCGGTTCCGCGGCTGTGGGCCTGGTCCTGGAAAACGAGAGTCTTACGAAGAACAGGGGCATGGAAGCCCTGGCCGCGATCGAAGCCGGTATCAGCGCGAACAGCGCGTACCACGGGACCCGCCTTGACCAAGACCATATCAGTGCTGTCATGCGCCGCATGATCGAGAAGTGGGAAGAACAGACCGGGCGCTCGCGACAAGAACTGGCCAAGGACGTGGTCTTCATGTCCCACGAAACCTATTCGCCCAAACGCGGTGGCAGCTCCGCGGCGGAAATACAAGCGCTGCGTGAGACCTTCGGCGATAGCGCCAGAGAGATCCCTATCGCCAACACCAAAGGATTCACCGGCCATACCATGGGCGCGGGAGTCGAGGATGTGGTCGCGATCCGGTCGCTCCAGAAGGGCCTGATACCCCCCATCCCCAATCTGAAGCAGCCCGATCCGGAGTTTGCGGACATGAATCTCAGCCGTGGCGGTTCATGTCGAGCAAACCACGTGTTGAGGCTGGCCGCGGGCTTTGGCTCCCAGATTGTGATGGCTGTGTACAAGATCCTCAGCCGCCAAGAAAACCGCATCACGGACCTTGCCGCGCACCGACAGTGGCTCAAGGAGATTACCGGCTATGCCGATCCAGTAGTCGCGGTGGAAGAGCGCACCCTTCGCGTGGTCCAACGCGGAGCCGCAGGAGCTGCGATGCAGAAGGCAGCTGTTGCGGAGGCGGAGATTGCAGCAAAGCCGACTGCGGGACTTTCTTCAGATGCTGTAGAGGTCAGGGAAAAGACCCTGGCGCTCCTTTCGGACAAGACCGGGTACCCGCCGGACATGCTCGATACCGGCCTCGACCTCGAAGCAGACCTTGGCATCGATACGGTGAAGCAGGCAGAGTTCATCTCCGACGTTCGTGAGACCTTCGGCATTCCGCGCATTGAAGGGCTCAAGATCGCGGACTTCCCGACCATCGAGCACATCATCCGGTTCGTGCTTGAACACACCGGCCGGCAGTCGGATTCCGCCCAGGGAACCGCGGCCGACGATCAAGATGTGGAAGCTGTTCAATCCACGATCCTGCAATTGCTTTGGGACAAGACCGGGTACCCCCCGGATATGCTGGACCCGGACCTGGATCTCGAAGCGGACCTTGGGATTGACACTGTCAAGCAGGCTGAATTCATAAGTGAAGTGCGGCAACGGTTCGGCATTCCTCGTATTGAGGGCCTGAAAATCGCGGATTTTCCGACCATTCGGCACATTGTGGGCTTTGTGAAAGAGCGGAGCAGCCACGAATCAGCTGCGCAGGAAGATGCGGGCAAGTCGAGCGAACAGGAAAGGACCTCGGTCGTGGAACAAGAGGTCCGTCTGTACGAAGCCAGGCTTGTCCGAGTGCCCGACCCGGTCGATGTTTCATTGCCGGAAGCTGACCAAGTGATTATAGCGGGCGGCTCAGCGGGAGTGGCGGAGGCTTTGGAGGCAGAGCTTCACCGGCTCGGGTACGAGAGCGTGCACCGAATCGCCGAGCCAGCCCAAATTGAGCAGGGCACCGCAGCTCGCATTGGCGTTGTGAACTTGTTCCCGTTAAGCAGAGATGCACAGGGGCTCAGGAACACGTTCGACCTGTACGTAAGGCTCGCCAAGTCGTTTGAAAAGGGCCCATCGTTCCTGGTGACCCTGGTCTCTGACGACGGCGCATACGGCTTTGATTGTCCCACCGACGAAGGATATCTGTCAGGAGGAGCTGCTGGAGCCACGAAATCCTTTGCACGGGAATTTCCGACGAGCACGGCACGGGTGCTCGATCTGCATCCGGATCTCGGTCCGGCTCAAGCGGCGCAATTCGTGGCCCGCAGCCTCAAAGAGGGCTTCCCGCTAGAAGTTGGGGTGGACGCGGACGGGTCGCTTCGGGCGATCAGGCTGGTTCCAACGATGGAACCTTACGAGGAAGCCCCGCTCAGCGCAGGAGATGTCATCCTGTGCAGCGGAGGCGCGCGAGGCATCACTGCGTCATGCCTGACGCATCTTGCAGGGCAAGGCCCCTTTACGTTTGTGATCCTTGGCAGAACTGCCTTGTCAGACAGGGTAGAACAAAGGGCCCAGTATGGCCCTGAGCAATGGCAGCAGGAAAGGACCCGCATCATAGAGCGCATGAAGCGAGAGGGTGCCACGCCGACTCCGGTCGCGGTTGAACGGGAGCTGTCCCGGCTTCAGGCAGAAGCCGAAGTCTTCCGCACCTTGATGGAGCTGCGTAGAGCCGGTTCTGAAGTGATCTACCGGCCGCTTGACATCCGCGACGCCGGCGCGGTGGATAAGGCTGTGAAAGAGATTGCTGAACTTTGCGGCCGGATCGACGTAGTTGTTCACGCGGCAGGCATTGATGTGAGCCGTGCGCTGAAAAGCAAGACGTTGGAACAGATCGAATCCGTGGTGTCAGTCAAAGTGGACGGGATGCGCAACCTGCTGGATGCGCTTGCTCGCCACGAAACACTGCCGCGTCGCATTATTGGCTTCGGAAGTGTTGCGGGCCGTTTCGGCAATCTGGCCCAGGTGGATTATTCCGCGGCCAATGACGCTCTGGCCCATCTGTTGCGAAAGGCTGACCAAGAGCTAGACGCGAAAGTCAGCATTATCGATTGGGCTCCCTGGTCTGAGATCGGTATGGCCGCGAAAGGGAGCGTTCAGCAGACCCTTGAATCTGCGGGCATTGGTTTTATCCCGCCCGAGACCGGGGCCGCGCTGTTTGCCAAAGAACTAGCCAGGTCGTCCGGTCCATGTGAGGTAGTCGCTGCCGGGCCCCTGGGACCTTTTGCTCGGGACGCGTTCGAGATTTCGGGTGGCCCCGAGCTTGGCGAGATTCAACTTGCCGGACAGGCTGCGCAGGTCATGGCTCTACTGCCGGGTGAATACCTCCGAGTCAAGGTTTCTTTGGATCCGTCACAGCCGCTCCTTGACCACCATCGCATCGACAGGGCTGCGGTGCTGCCTGGGGTTGGAGGCATGGAGCTCATGCGCTCTGCTGCTGCGCTCCTGGATGCGAGTGCGCCAACCGCTCGGTTCAGAAATGTGCGATTCCGCAGCCCATTGAAAATATTCAAGAATGAGCTGTTTGAAGCTGAGATCGAAGTCCACCGCGTTGTTGCGGATGGCGCCACGGCCCCGGCTTACCGAGCAACCATCGCTTCATGGTTTGTGGACAAGAGCGGTCACCGCATGGGCCAGCCCCGGTTGCACCACGAATGCGAGCTCGTGATCGGCCCCCAGAGCCCGGCCGATCCGATTGCTCTCAAACAATGGGCTACTTCGGTTTGCATTACGGATCAGGACCTGTACCGAATCTTCTTCCACGGGCCTGGATTCCGGTTCTTGGACCATGTCCGTGTGGAGGGAAGCGGCAAAGGCGTGCAGTTCACTTTCCGGGACACGCCGCAACGGGAGGCGATGTTCCAGGACGCGCTGCCCGGTGCTGTGGAAGCTGCGTTTCAGGCTGCTGCCGCGTTTACGGTGGAAAGCCGCGGCATCATGGCACTGCCCGTGGGGATCGGTGAGGTGATCGTGCACCAGGATGGCCTCCCTTCAAGAGGCGAGCTTTTCCTGAAAGGCGAGAGCGCGGACGAGGCAACGCAAGACCGGAAGGTCCTGGCATTCGAGGGCGTGATCGTCGATGGAAACGGTAGTAAGCTCCTGACCCTGAAGCAGATTGAGATGATCGAGTTCGAGCAGACAGCCGGGTTTTCAGGAAAGATCTTTGAGGAATTGGTAGCTGCCGCGGAAATGGCCGCGGAACCGAGCCACGACATCGAGCGCCTAGTGGAAACGGTTCTCACGGATGACGAAGCCCGCGTGTACAAAGAAAAGACCATCCCCAAACGAGCTCAGGAATGGCTCATGGGCCGAGTCGCGATGAAGCGGTCTGTTCAGAGATTGCTCGCACAGGCAGGGAACAGCTTAATTCCTGAGAAGGACATCTGCATCGCTCCTGATGAGAACGGCAAGCCCATCGCGGAACTTGCCAACGAGCCGGGCACGCGGGTCTGCCACGTGTCGCTTTCTCATTCCAATGGATTTGCGGTCGCGATGGCCGGTGACTTGGGCGAGTTCGAAAGCCTTGGCATTGATCTGGAAAAGGTGGAAGAGCGCAGCGAACCCTGGGCCGGAGACTATTTTACGGACGAAGAATTACAGGCCGCGGAACAGACTAATGACAAGTGGGCCGCGCTGACCGCGATGTGGGCTGTGAAAGAGGCCGCTCTCAAAGCCTTGGGAACCGGCCTCTCCTTGGATCTAAAGGACATTTCCGTGCGTGTGCCCGATACCAACGGCCCTGCGGAGCTGCAACTCTATAACGAAGCCGCCCGCTACCTGGAAAGCTCCTTTTCCGGCACGCCCCAAGCCCGCGTCGAGACCCGCAACGGCACCGTAACCGCCACGGTGCTGATCCGGGAGTGAGACCAATTTCAAGAGAGCATTCCGGTGATTCGGCCAGCTCGGACCTGAGAATATGATGGCCCGTCCCGCGCGACTACGGACAAAACAAGAATCACGCTGTCCTTTCAACCGAAAGAGGCTTCCGGGTCTCTTCGATGAGCTTGCCGCCGCGGAGTCGGAAGCGTCGTTGGCCGATCCACAGGGCTTCGTAGCTGTGTGTGGCCATGATGAGGGTGGCCCGGAAATCAACGCAGATTCTGTCGATGAGCTCCAGGATCCCGTTGCTCGTCTCAAGATCGAGGTTCCCGGTGGGCTCGTCCGCTAGGATGAGCTTTGGGTCCTTGACGAGCGCGCGGGCAATGGCTACCCGCTGCTGCTCACCTCCGGAAAGCTGTTCAGGGAACTTGTCCCAGGCCTGTCCTAGACCCACGGCATCGAGCATAGCTTGAGCCTTTGCTCGGTCCGCTTTTCCAAGCAGCTCTAACGGCAGCATCACGTTTTCGCCCACGGTGAGCGTTGAGAAGAGATTGAAAGACTGGAAGACAAACCCAACATCACGTCTGCGATAATGAGCGAGCTCCTCGGGTGAGAGCGCGGAGATATCGCGGCCATCGACGAATATGCGGCCGCTGGATGGGAGGTCCACGCCACCGACCATATTGAGAAACGTGGATTTGCCAGAGCCGCTCTTGCCCAGCAAAATGATCCGTTCGCCCTCTGCGATCTCCAGATTCACGTCACGAAGGGGATAGACCTCGGAAGATCCTCCGGTCAGATAACATTTCGTGACTTGTTCCAGCCGTATGAGGGGAGGCATACAGTGTCTCCGGAGTGTGGAAGCGGTCACAGAATCTGTGAGCCTTGGAAGAGGCTACCAGAGAGGTGTTCCTGTAGGGGCGCACGGCCGCGCGCCCCTACCCGGCTTGTCAAACGTTTTCCAAAGCTTAGCGCGTACGTGCGGGCGCGTTTGCTGAGGCCGAAGCGTCGCTCTTTCCGTATATTCTGGCCAGCCGTTTCTGCCAGTACTCGCTTCGTTTTTTGCGATAAACCGTGTAGTCGTCCGGCCGCGGCAGCTTGTTGTCGTTAAAAACCAGCCAGAGCCTCGTGATGGTGACTTGCTCCAGGGTCCATCCCAGCCTCATGCAAACCTGTTCGCCCACCGATAGCTCGCCCAATTCGCGGTCTAAGCCTGCCGCAGTGCTTTCGCAGTGTCTGTAGACAGCGTCCCTGAATGCAGGATCGGCAATCAGCTCCATCGGATGTTTGCCTTTCTTGTCTGCCAGAGCTTTACAAGCCTCGATGACCCGATAGAAATCCCTTTTCATCAGCGGCAGGCCGTACGAGATGATCCTTTTGGCCACGTCCTTGAGGCCCAGGACCTTTTCCTTTTCCGACGCGGAAAAGGCCAGAGAATAAGGCAGCGAGCCGATATTTTCCTGAGCGTCTCTCAGCTTGTGCACCTGGTCCTCAAGAAAGAAAAGGCTCTCCAGAGGATTCCTCTCCACTTGCTTGATGAAGAAAATGAGAGACGGATGCTGTTTCAGGAGCGGCTTCGTGGCGTACTGATTCACTTCGCCCAGCTCATGTTTTAGGAAAGCCCCGATAATGGCTTTGTTCGTGTCTTTCTTAAGTTCTGCGGCAATTTGAGCATCGGATAGCGGCTTTGCCAAGCTTATGCCGCAAAATGCAAACACTATCAGTGAAGTGAGCAGCGCCAGGGGCCTATATTCCACCACGAAACGTTTGAATAATTTCATAAACTTCACCTAAGGAGCCGGCGCTCGACCGCGCCGAGGCAAGGCCGAACCGCATCTACCAATGACTTCTGCAGAATCTTCTTACCGGCTCTGAATGTTCTGCTCCAGCCATCCGACGAATCGATCCATGCCTTCGCCGGTCTTTGCTGAAACCGGGAAGATCTGAATCTTCGGATTCATGGCAAGGACTGTCTTGCGCAGTTCATCCATGTCGAAGTCGGTATAGGGGAGCAGATCGACTTTGTTGACGAGCAGCGCGTTGGATTCGGTGAACATAAGCGGGTATTTGAGCGGCTTGTCATGCCCTTCGGCAACCGAGAGTATCATGACCTTCACATGCTCTCCCAGCTGGAATTCCGCGGGGCAGACCAGGTTGCCTACATTCTCGATGATGAGCAGACCTTTGCCGTCCAATCCCAAGGCATTGGTGGCGCCCAGGATCATGTTCGCGTCCAGGTGACAAGCGCCGGCGGTGTTGATCTGCACCACATCGACCTTCGCGGCCTCGATCTTGCGTGCGTCCACGTCGGAAGCGATATCGCCTTCGATAACGCCGATTCTTACCCGATCGGCCAAGGACTGGATAATTCTCAGTATGATGGAGGTCTTGCCCGCGCCGGGCGATGACATGAGGTTCATGACAAAGACCTTGGCTTGTTCAAATTTGGATCGAAGGCCCTCCGCGAGCATATCGTTCGCGCTAAGGATATCGCCCTTCACATCAATCATCTTGACGGCCATTAACGTTTCCTCCTGGATCGGCCACGGCTATGCGGGTTCGGCTCAAAAGCCCTGACCGCGGCCAAGGTGTCTTTATATCTGACGTATTTCACGTACGCGCAGTCCGGCGGTAACCAGTGCAACGAACGAACGAGCTTTTCAGTTAGGCTGATGCAGTCCGGTACCAGTTCATGCCTCCGATCGTAAACTTTGCACAGGTTGGTTGTGGTGTCCAGATGGTTGCAGGGTTCGTCGGTGTACACAACATGACCCGCGCCCAGATCTACCTTCTCGTAGCAGCATTTTCCGCACCTGTCGCAGATCTCTTCCCAATCCTGGTCCTTCGTCATAGACGGTTCTTTTCCGGCTGACCCACCTTTATTAGGATTCGCGGCCCGTTCGCCCATCTCAGCATAAATCCGCGTTCGTCTTCTGGCAAGTGGTCGAGGTGTCCGCGGCCATGAACATGCGGATTACGCAGGACTGGACCGGGCCAAAGGGCGTCGCGATCATCTCGGCGAATAGTGCCAAGAAATGGCGTACCCGGCTCCCAATCGCGGTCACAGGGGCTGCTCCAGGAGCCGACGAGGGTTGTTCGCCTTGACTTTTCCATGCAAATCAGGTATGTTAGCAACGATCCAAAGCGACAATTCAGTTTATTCGTGTTCATGTCTTTTTCGGGTAGGGTGTGACTGCACGATGAAATCATTTAAGTTTGTGGGGGCAATCCCCACTGTGGTGCCGATCTTTCCTTTGAGGGATATGGTTGTCTTCCCGAACGTCCTGATACCGCTCTTTCTGCGGGGTTCCCGGGTCGTCAGACTGGCGGAGTCCGTCGTGGATGGGGACAACCTGGTCGGACTGTTCTATCAGCAGTCCCGGCCTCGTCTCTCTCTCGTGGGTGACGAAATCTCCACGGTGGGCACGCTCGCCCGCATTCAGCAGGTCTCCCGTTTGGACAACGGCGGCCTCAAGGCGGTCGCGGACGGTATCTGCCGTGTCCGGCTGGTCAAGCAGGTGCAGACTGACCCGTACCTGCTTGGTGAGGTCCAGGTCGTCGAGGAAAAATGCGAGCCCGTGGAACTGATGCACACCCTCGTGCAGAGCATGGCCACGCTCTTCAGGATCTCCCTGACTATGGGTCGCCATCCGAGCGAATACTCGTTGACCATGATCGAAAAGGCTGACGATCCCGGAAAGCTGGCTGACCTTATCGCGGTATATCTCCCTCTGAAGGCATCGGTGAAACAGAGCCTATTGGAGACCGAGGACCCGCTGGAACGGCTCCGGAAGGTTTCATACTACCTCAACACCGATGTGCGGAATTCGCAGCCCAAACTCGCTACACAGAACGATGCAGCCCAGGGCTCGCCGAGTCTCAGGCGGCAAAAAGAATTGGGCTTGAGGCAGCAAATGCGAGCGGTCCAGAAAGATCTGGCCGCGGAAGATGACCCTCAAGCCGCAGAAATAAAGGAATTCCAACAGAAGATCACAGAAGCGGGAATGCCCGACGACGCAGTGGAGATCGCGACCCGCGAATTGCAGCGACTGGAACGTATCCCGCCTCATTCGCCCGAGTATACGGTTTCCCGAACCTATCTTGAAGTGTTGGTGAGCCTTCCTTGGACCACATCTACGGAAGACAATCTGGATATCAGCCGAGCCCACGCGATCCTGAATGAAGACCACTACGATTTGGAGAAGGTCAAGGATCGTATCCTCGAATTTCTCGCCGTGCACAAGCTCAAACAGGACAATAAGGGCCCGATTCTCTGTCTGGTGGGACCTCCAGGAGTTGGAAAGACTTCTCTAGGCAGGTCGATCGCTCGCACGCTGGGGAGGAAGTTCATCCGCGTTTCCCTCGGAGGGTTGCGAGACGAAGCTGAAATCAGAGGCCACCGCAGGACCTATATCGGCGCGATGCCCGGGCGTATCATCCAAGAGATTCGTCGAGCAGGAACCAAGAATCCTGTCTTTATGCTCGACGAAGTAGACAAGATCGGCCAGGACTTCCGCGGGGACCCTTCAGCGGCGCTTCTGGAGGTCCTGGATCCGGAACAGAACAACGCGTTCGTGGATCACTACCTGGACACCGCATTTGATCTGAGCAATGTCATGTTCATCGCGACCGCGAACCAGCTCGATCCAGTCCCAGCCGCGCTCCGTGATCGAATGGAAGTCATCAGGATTCCGGGATATACAGACGAGGAAAAGGAAAAGATTGCAGAGCTTTTCCTTATTCCGAAAGCCAAAGAAAACAACGGCTTAAAAGACGCTGATATCAAGTTCACGTCCGAAGCGATCCGGTTCATTACCAGATCGTTTACGCGGGAAGCGGGTGTCAGGAATTTGGAGCGCGAACTCAGCGCGGTTTGCCGGAAGATCGCCAGAGAAATGACACAGGACAGAGCCGCGAGAGAAGAAATCGGCTCCGAAACCGTTGAGGAACTGCTTGGGCCTCCGAAATTCTTCTTCGACCTGGCCGAAGAAGAAGATCGGGTCGGCATGGCTACAGGCCTTGCTTGGACAGAGACGGGCGGAGACATAATCTTCATCGAAGTGACCGGATTTAAGGGTAAGAAAGAGTTGACCATGACCGGGTCCCTCGGTGAGGTCATGCAGGAATCCGCTAAAGCTGCGGTCAGTTATCTGCGGACCCACTGCGGGATGCACGGAATTCCGGAGAACCTGCTCTCGGAAAGCGACCTGCACATTCACGTTCCGGCAGGGGCCATACCCAAAGATGGACCCTCAGCCGGCATTACCATTGCCGTAGCGCTTGCCTCTTTCTTCACGGGAATTCCGGTTCGCAGAGACGTGGCCATGACGGGAGAATTGACGCTGAGAGGCCGCGTGCTCCCCATCGGCGGAGTAAAGGAAAAGCTCCTCGCTGCGCGACGCGCGGGCGTTCGGGAGGTGATCCTGCCGGAAAAGAACCGCTCCAGCCTTAGAGATCTGCCGGAGTATGTGTTCGAGGATATGAGCATCCACTTCATCAACGACGTGGATGAAGCGATCCGCATCGCTTTGGCAAACGAGATCGCCGCGGCATCACAGTGCAGGCTTAGCGATCAGCACATGCTCCCGCTCTTTAGCAGGCAACAGCCTGAATACAGGGCGAAAAGCCGCGACTGAGCCCGGTCCAGCCCCACCTTTTCCAGTCCGTCACTTGGCTACGGTAGGGGCGGACGCCCGCGTCCGCCCTGCCTTTGCTTTCAAATAGTAACATTTTGGCCCGGTACTGCCAACCTGTGCTCGGCTGACGAGCGTGGTGGGAAAGAACGGTTGACGGAGCGACGGAGGGTGGGGTACGCTCAGAGACAGGATAAAAGGCGCTTTTTCATTAACGTCACGACGGTTTGGCGTGGGGTCTGTCACGTGGGACTCCCCACGGAGACCTTTTTGGGGTCAGCGGGGCGACCCTCCTGCCGTCAAGGGTGCCAAGACGGTCAAGATGGCAAGATCGCCGCATAATTCCAGTCAAGAGCCCCGTGGACGATTTGTAGACGGGCGAACGAAGGTGCTTTATTCAGAAACCATATATTCCCCCCGCGCCAATCGCAGAACACGAGCTGATACTTTGCAAATACTGAACTTATGCCGATTCAGGCGAAAGGGTCTTATGCTGCGATGTCGCGGCCTAAAGGTGTTATGAAGAAACCATATAACCATTGTTACGTGCATAAGGACCAAAATATGACAATACTAGAACAACACAAAGACTACATTGCGAATATTTGCGCAGACCTTCGAGTCAAGCGCCTAGATTTGGTTGGTTCAGCGGCAAGGACGGATTTTCAGCCTGAACGGAGTGATATCGATTTCCTCGTTGAATTTGAAGGAGTCGAGAGGCTCTTTGACCGATATTTCGAATTGAAAATACGTTTGGAACAAAAACTGGAAAGGGACGTTGATGTTATCCAGGATAGCGCGGTCCGGAATCCATACGTCAGGGAAAGTCTGGAGCGAGATCGGGTGCGAATATATGAATCATAATCCCAAAGCCTACCTTTTTGATATCAAGCAAGCTTGTGACGCAATCGCTGAATTCACCCGCGGGATGACTTGGGCCGAATACTTGGGGAATGCCATGGCCAAGGCCGCTGTCGAACGTAAGTTCTTGACGATCGGTGAAGCGTTAATCAGATTAAGGAACGAAAATCCAGAAGTCTTGAAGGCGATTACCGATCATGAAAAGGTCATCGGTTTTCGAAATGTTCTTGTTCATGGTTACGATATTGTTGACGACGCAATCGTATGGTCTGCGGTGAAGGACAGTATGCCAATTCTTCAAGAAGAAGTTGAGAGATTATTGGGCACGTAACAACTCGCTCCAGCGGACCCGGAGAAACCGGGCCGCTGAGCTCGGGCGTTAGGGCGACCAAAAGGGGTATGCCAAACCGATAGGTAGTGCAATGGTCCACAGCGTCTGGGTTTGAGGCCAGCGGAGGCGACGTAGATTACCGAGGTGTATGCGTTCGACGACGTGGGCCGGCCTTCTACACCGACGGGTTCCTGACGGCGCAGCCGATTCCGTCATGTGAGGTAAAAGGGGCAGTGGGCTGAGACCGAAGAGTGTGAGAACCGCACTTATTTGAAGGCCCGGTCATTTGTGGTTGGATCATCTGGATGTCTCGCAACAGAAAGCTTATAGGAACGAGTGGTCACCTTGGACGCGTCATAGCTGACCACTTAGGCTATACCGAACAAATTATCCAAATTCGGCCTGATAGCCGAATAGATGGGAAACCCGGGAAGGATCCCGCATTCGAGAGACTCCCCGGGTTTCTTATAGGCTCACGGTATCACTACTTCTTTTGCTCTTTGAGCCCCGGAATCGAAGGCACGTTCACGCGAGGCGCGGGTGACAGGGCACGAGCCTGCGGTGCGCTCGCTCTCGGCGCCTGCCGCTGAACTTGTGGCACGCTTACCCTTGGTGCTTGTCGCTGTACCTGTGGAACACTCATCTTCGGGACCTGTCGTTGGATCTGAGGAGCGGTTACCCTCGGGGCCTGACGCTGTACCTGCGGAGTCGTTACCTTGGGTGCTTGTCGCTGCACTTGCGGGATGCTCAAGCGTCGCTCCGGAGGCGAGCCTGAAGTTGCAGGCCGATCAAAAGTCCTCGCTCTGAGCTGCTGAGGCTGCGGTCTCTGTTGAGGCACCTGGGGTGTCCGCACTTGAGGTGTAGCAGGCTTAACTTCTCGCAAAGCCCGCTGTTGTGCGGAAGGAACTTGCTGCCTCAAGTCGGGAGTTATGGAAGGCTTCTGTCCAGGGCGTTGCAGGGCCCGACGTTGTTGGAGAACGCTCGGAGAAGGCGCGCCAAGCCGGCGTTCAACCTGGGTTGGCGGGGTCACCTGTCTTTGCATGGCAGATCCGGGCAACGGCTGAATTTGAGTGCTTACCCTTCCAGGCTTGGTTAAGGAACGAGCCAAGTTGGACTGCTGCTGTTCCGTAGCTTTTGCTGCACGCTGAATTGCCGAAAGCCTATTCGTCAACTCCTGACGAGCCGTAGGGCTTTGCAACCGCGCCGCGTCGCTTCTGAGAGCATCGAGAGTCTTCGCACTCAAGGTTTCCGGCCTGCCGGCAGAGGTCTCCACCTTGCCCAACCTCTCCAGCAATCGAGCCTGTACACCCTGCCTCCGGTTAGGATCACGGGTATTGGCCAGTCGCTGGGCTAGTTGCCCAATATTCCTATCCTGTGAAGTGATCCCGACCTTACCCTGTGACAGGTTCTGCTCCATGGCAGCGAGTTGGGACCTCAATGCCAGACGCTGAGAAGGATCGGTCACTCTGCTCAATTGGCTCCTAAAGCTGTCGACCTGTCTTTGACCAAGGGTGCCGACGCGATCTTGCAGGGCTAGCTGATTTCTCCACCGATTTTCCAAGTTCCTGGCCACGCTCCTATTCCGGGGCGAAGACAGCGACTGGGCTACCGTGTTGGAGAGGTCTCCACCCTGTGGCAATTGTCCGGAAAGCCTTTGAGCCGCAGTTTGTTGGTTTTGCAGTCTGTCTTGCAGACCGGCAAGTTGCCGTTGAGCGCGTCTTTCCTGTCTGGCCAGACGATTGAGCTCGTTTTGCCCCTGGGCAAGCACCTCAGCGTTTCCGGTGCGTGCGGCCGCGTCCATCACCTGCTGCACCTGCGCCTGTTGCTCGTTGATGTTGGTAATGAACTGCTGGTTGATGACGATCGATTGTTGCGTCAAGTAGTTGTTCACGTACACCTGAACCACGGCCGGGCTCACCGGATAATAATACGGGATGAACCACGAGCCGATGCCGGCCAAGAGAGCCAAATAGCCTCCAGCGGGGTACGGCGAAACAACGATGTCGCCAAAGGGGTAGAAATCTACGTACGGCTCTTCCACATAGTATTGCGGAACATACCTACGCACTTCGGCAATGGGCGGTCCTGGTGGCGCCTCTTCCCGCGCAACGGCCGCGGGACAAGTGTCCGGCGTGGGCATTGTGCCTGCTATCGTGGTCTGTTCTATGGTTTTTGAGACCGCGTCTGCATAAGCGCTCATTACTTCGGGCTTTGCTCCCTGCCTGAAGTAAACTGTCTTGCACGCGTCGTACGCGGTTTCTTGAGGGGATCCGCTGGAGCGGTCCGTCACCCGAACCCTACCTGAAAGCACCGTCAAGATAGTCGTAGAGGAATCGTATACCTCCAGAACAAAATCTGTAGGTTGATCAACGGCTTCGGGCCGGATAGACGAAGTTGCGGTGGTGACTGTATAGGCGAAAGCCGGACTACTCACGCTTCGGTCGGTCGTGAACCTGACAATGCCCTGAACCATTTGGATCTGTGAAATACGATCGCTTCCGGTCTCGCTGGAGGAAGAAATGGAAGAGGATTCACCCATCGAAGCGAAAAGCCCTTCACGCCAACGCATCATGAGTTTGCTTTTCGCACCGGTGTTGACCATGCCGAACGGCCCGATTTCAGATCCTTTCTCCAGCCGGACGACTTTCGCGAAGCCCGAGTCGTATGCACTGGCTTCTCCTTGAAGCTCCTGCACCACGGCCACGCTCTCCTGGGCATAAACCAAGCCTGTACCCATCAGGGAAATGAGGGAGAAGATAGCTATCGCGGCCCAGAATTTCACTTTTGATGGTGTTATTCGTTTCATGGCCTTATCCTGAAAAAAAATGGCACTACACCGTGCCGTGGGTTTCGTCGAATAATTTGTTTATCTACACGCTTAACTCACATTATTCGTACCACCCTCGATTTGTAATCCTATAGATTTAGACTATCGTTTGGATAGGGGGTTCCAATTAATGACTTTTGCCTGATTGCAGCTGCGCTTTCTTGGAGCTGCCCCGGCGCGTTAGTAGGCACAGTCTTGCCGATTAAACTTTTCGCTGAAGAGTTCTCAGCATTCAGGGGGAATAAGATTCTCGGAACGCGTCTCTTCCGGGCGTGGACATGAACTGACATCGAGAATTCACGCTACATCGCGCGGCAAAAGGAGCACTCAAGGAACGGGATTGCTCTCCCGCAAAGGAATCTTAGAGGTCCTGAACAACCAGGCCGGGGCGGCCATGACCGCAACTTGGCCTAACCGCATAGTTTGGGGGCGCCAACCGTATTCACAAGGGCGCCGCTAGAAGCCGTTGCAATGCCTCCAACACGATTTCGGGCTGTTCCTCGGTAATGAAGTGTCCGGACCTGTGGGATAGGCACAGAGTGGCATTACTAATTCCATTGGCCAACTCCGTCGCTATACGAGTGGCCAAATATTGGTCGCGTTCCCCCCAGATGATCGCTGTCGGGCATGAAATTCGATGGAGCCCATCAGCCAAGTCGGTCCGAGCCGCGACTCTATAATCGGCAAAGTACTTCGCAAGGAACCGCGGCCCGTTTGGGTCGCTCGACATCCACCCCGTATAGTCTTCCAACTCTTCAGGTCCAATGATCCCCTTGAGCACTTCGCGTGCCAGGGATCGTCGGTGCAGGCTGGCGAGGGGGAGTCCTCGTGCCAGGCATCCGGAGCCCGGTAGCCGGCCGAAAAGGCTCATAGCGCCAAAGATCATCGCCCAGCCTGGTCGAAAGGTGCTATGCCCTCGCGTGTTGAGGAGCGCCAGCCGCAGGACGCGTTCCGGGTGGTAGATCGCCATGCCTAGAGCAAGAAAGCCCCCGTAGTCATGACCACATAAATTGCAGGCTTTGATTCCTAGCTGATCGAGCAAACGGAGGAGTCGCTCCACCTCAGCGTCGTATCCATAGTCCAACTGAAGATTCCGCTCGGACTGCCCCCAACCAAACCAGTCCGGCGCCACGACACGGTGATCTTTCACCAATTCCGGAAGCTGATGTCTCCACGTGCGGTGGCTTCCGATGTAGCCGTGGAGCAGCACCACAGGCTCTCCACATCCGGAGTCGATCAGTGCGATGCGCGTCCCGTCAACAGCGCACTCAACAAGACTGCCGAAATCGCGGTTACCGTCCATACGACGCTCCACAGGCCTTCCCGATGATTTCACTCCCGGCCACATCTATCCAGAATTATGCGGTGATCTTAGCCCGTTGAAAATCTATCATAATTGAACGGTCAGATTCGACGTTAATTGTCTCTCCTTCCTTTCCACCACTCCCGACCATCCGATTACGCCGATAGCGGTCTATTTCCTTCACTATATCAGATGGTTGACCGGAAGAACGTGCTTTTGTTTACTCGCCGAATAATTTGGGCTTAAGGACCGGCATTCTGCTTGAATGAGCGTGACCCGTACCGCCTCCACAGCATTGCCAACCCATACCCTGCGAAAATGCAGATGATCGGCATAATCCCATGTCGATATCGCGAATACCCATGTGGACCGCCCGTAACAATCAGAATGTACGCAGCTCCTGTTAGGAGAGTTATCACCGCCATGGTCCAAGGGATTGTCCTTGAAATGAAAGCGAATGTGGAAAACAGGTAAAGCACGGCGACCACTCCCGCGAGCAGAGTTATCACAACGAACACGGCGACGGATGCCCCGCTACGGTCCTCGATGAGACCGCGCATGAGTCCCTTCCCGTGGGTGAGCGAGTCCCAGCCCTCAGGTTTTCCCCGTATCGGATTTAGAAGCCTGAGAAACGTGTGGGCTTCGAGACCGGCCAAAGTCTTCCCTATGCCTTTCACGTGGATTTGCAGGTACTGGAGAGGAGCGCGAAGCACTGACTTGAGACCTGCGCCGCGCATATAACGGAGCTCATCCGACAAATTGGCATCACGACCTATGTGAGCTGCCAGTTGTCCGTCCAATTCATCCCATGCGCTCTGAAATTCCGGCTTACCTTGCTGCTCAGCCAACAGGGAAGCAGCCTGTGCGTAATACATGCTGCGATCGAAGATTCCCGAGAACCCCCAATATCCGGCAGTTGCGTAGTTTCTGACCTGCCACGCGCCGAGGAGAACTGCGCAAATGACGAGGAACACGGCAATATGGGCCAAGGGTGGAAACTGCACGTGTGGCCGATGGAGGCGACGCTGATCCGCCCCCCTCACCGCACCCTCCGTGGGGCAGGCATTCCTGCCTGCCATTGCTGGCAGACTGGAAAGTCCGCCCCACAGGGGAGAGGGTTTCGCAAGCCTTTTCCCACAGATTCTCCAGCCCGCAAGCGTGATCACCACCAGGAGTGGAAGAAAGTATAAGTAAGCCGCGACATAGGCCGAAAAGGAAAGCAAAACCGCGGACGAAGTTAAGTCCCGGGCAGTGCCTTCTTTCACGTACTTGCTGAAGTACAGAAGGAACGCGGTGAGCAGGCATGTCATCAGGGTCTCAGGCATAAGGAGCGAGCAAAAGACTATGGAGAGCGGCTCTAAAGCATAGCAGAGCGCTGCGAGAAGCGCTGCTGCTACGTTCTCAAAGATGAGCAGCGATAGGCGGAAGACCAACCAAACCGTGAGCAGGCTGAGAATCATTTGCAGGACTATGGTGACGATCGCTTCGTGCTTGAACAAGAGTCCTGGCAAGAGAAGGAGCGGATACCCTGGAGGCCGGTATATCTCAGGCTTGCCGCTTGAAGTGTATGAACCCGAAGAGAGCAGATTGCGCGCAGGTTCTCGGTACTCGTGGGTGTACACCTCGAAAAATGCTTGGGTATCTCCGGTGACCAGGCCCACATAGACGGGAAGAGCCACTCTGACCAGCAGCGCGACCAGGAGCACGAACCCCAGAAGCCGAAAAGTAGAGCCTGAGCCGTTTGCTTGAGCCATTGCCTGGCCTCGCCGAGGAGCCGGCCGACTATCGGCAGGAATTGCTTTCGGTTTCCGATTCGTCAGCGCGCGGAAGGCGTCGCAATGCTCGTCTGAGGAGTTGCACCACATTGTCGTGCCTTCGCGCGCGGGCTTCGTCCAGAGCCGTGCGACCCGCATTATCCTTGGGACGAGGATCCGCGCGCCGTTCCAGTAGCAGCTTTACCATCTCGTCCCGTCCCAGCCGCGCCGCGACGATGAGCGGGGTTTGGCCGTCCATGTCTCTCACGTCTACCTGTGCGCCGGCATCCAGCAGGAGCCGGGCCGATTCTATCGCTCTGGTAAAACATGTCCACAGGAGCGGCGTCCTCTTATATTTGTCCCGACGGTCGGAATCAGCCTTTCTTTCGAGGAGAAGCTTCACTATCTCCGTATGGCCTCGGTACGCGGCCCAGTGCAAAGGAGTGCTTTGCGCATCTGTCACCGCGTTCGCGTCCGCGCCGCGGTCCAGGAGAAATCGGACAGTTTCCGTTCGACCGTAGTGGCAGGCCCCGAGCAGCGCGGTTATTCCATGATTGTCCCGGACGTCGAGCTCAGCCCCGTGTTCCAGGAGGAGTTTCAATAAGTCGATTCGATCCCGCACGGCAGCCTGTAAGACCGCGCTTGTTCCCGATTGCGTTTGTATCTTAGGGTCTGCCCCTCGCGACAGAAGGAATTCTGCCATTGACAGATGCCCGCCCATGACCGCAGCCATAAGCGGCGTTTGACCGAACGCGACGGCGCCGTTCACATCAGCGCCGAAATTCAGGAGCAGCTCAGCCATTTCCTGGTGACCGCCTGCTGCCGCCCAGATCAGCGCGGTACGCTGCTCCGGATCGCGGGCATTCACGTCATGTCCTTGCTCCAAGAGCCTTCTTACATCCTGGATCGAGCCCTCTTTCACAGCGTCAAAGTACGTATACCCCTTCGCGAGACCATAGGCCGCAGGCAACAGAACCACCACCAGGAGTAACGGAAGACCAGCTTTTGCGCCAATAAGTCTCCACATGGGCGGCACATCTTGGCTGAGGATTGATAGACCATTAAGGCAGGTTGAATATAAACGATTTGTGTCGTGAGAGAAATCACGGCGAGAGTGCAGGGAGTTCCTTACCAGAACCGGCGCTCCTCCTGCTCTGGAGGATTAGTGTTGGAGCCTTTGTTTCGATCTGCCTGAGACACCCGATCTCTTGCTGCTTCACGCGAGAGCTTCTCCGTTTCCGCGAGCAGCCCGCGCACCGTGTTTAACCGGGACTTATCTTGCAACAGGGTGAGTGCGCGACGGAAATCCTCTGCTGCCGCGTCATATTGCTTGGTGGCTTTGTAGCTGACGCCTCGGTTGGCGTAGGCGAGGCCATCGGTCGGCCTGAGCTTGATTACCCGCGAGAGGTCTTGGATAGCACCACCGAAATCGCCCCTCACAATGGCCGCGAGCCCCGCGGCGTAATACATGTCCGGTGTTGCAACCGAGGGATCGAGCCTTACAGCACGAGCAAAGTCATCCGCGGCCTTATGATAAATCTTCTTTGCCGCGTATGCGGTTCCTCTCTGAATCAAAGCCTCCACATTGTCAGGCTCCGCGGCCAGCACGCGGGTGAAGTCTTTGATCGCTTCATCGTACTGCTTGGCCTTGATTCGGGCATCTCCTCTGAGGCTCAGGATCTCCAGTGAACCAGGCTCGGCTTTCAGGGCCTGGTCGAATGCCTGCACCGCGCCTTCAGCGTTGCCCAGCTTCAACAGGACCGCGCCTCGTCCCGCGTCCAATTTGGCATCGGACACTTGCAGGTCTGAAAGGCGTTTGTAATCAGCCAGAGCCGGTTCGTACCTCTCCAGCTTTTCATAGACCCAGACCCGATTCTTCAGCGCCTGCACGAATTTCGGGTCCAGTTCCAGCGTCCGGTCGAGATCGGCCAGAGCTCCGTCCAGGTCTCCCGCGAGGGCTTTTGCCCAGCCTCTGTTGTTGAAGGCTCTGGTAAAGCCGGGGTTCAGGTTAATGGCCCTGTCGTACAGGCTGATCGCGTTTTGGCCAGTTCCTTCCGCCAAAGCGAGGTTCCCCAGTTGAAAGAGCGCGAAAGCGTGTTTCGGGTTCAACTGGAGCGTCTTTTCGTAGTCAGCCTTGGCTTTGGCTTTTTCATCGAGTTTGTCGTACGCCAGTCCGCGAAGGTAATAGACCTCGCTGTCTTGAGGAAACAAATCCAGGGCTTGATTGAAATCCTGCAGCGCGTTCTGGAATTGTCCCAGCGCAACAAAAGCTTCGCCTCGAGCCCGAATAGCTCCCTCATGCTTCGGCTGATGCTCAAGGACCTGGTTCATGTCGTCGAGAGCTTTCTGGGGGCTCTTCTTGGAAAGGTATATGAGGCCGCGACCGTAAAGCGCATCCACGATGCGAGGATCAATGGCGAGAGCTTTTTCGAAATCGGCTAGGGCGCGGTCAAAATCTTGTTTAGAGCGGTACGCGACGCCTCGATTGAAGTATGCCCGCGCGTGATTGGGTTCCAAAGCCACCACACGGGTGTATAGCCGTATCGCTTTATCCAGGTTCCACTTCCAGTGGGCTTCAACCGCCTCGGCATAGAGCGAGGAGGCTGTTTCAGCCCCCCAGAGCCCCTCGTGGAACCCACTGATCAACACGAGCACAAGGGGAATGGCCAAAACGATGACGAATATTCTGCAAGGCAGCGAATTTGATGACTGCATACAGGAATCCGTTGGATCGAACTCGTGACGGAAACCGGCTCAAAAACTTCGGCTTGTTTCCGTCGACAGCTCACCACGCAGGCGTTACCGCGAAGACAGAATCTCCCGGACATGTGCGGTGCTTACAGGCTCCCTCAGCAAACGAGTCTCGGGCTTGGTTTCGGGTTCGGGCAAATTCAAGGCCGCACTGAGATCGCCCCGTGCCCTTTGGGTGTCACCGAGGAACTCGTACACGATTGCGCGCTCGAAATAAGCCTCCCTGTGGCGAGGGTCGATCTCTATGGCTTTGCTCAGCTCCCGAGCCGACTCCAGGAGACGGCCCGCTTTGCCCAGTGCTACACCAAGCTCAAAATGGCCGCGAGCATCGTTCGGCTCCTGTTTCACATAGCCTGTGAAAAGGCTGATTGCCCTGTCATAATCTCCTGACTTTTCTTTCAAGGCACCCAGGAGCAAGATCACCTCGGGGTCGTCGTAATTCAGGCTGACAGCTCGGTCCAGATCTGGAAGGGCATTGCTCTCGTCGTTAGTGTTCAGGTAGCAGAGGCCACGGTATGCGTAGAGCGCGGCCTGCTTTTCGTCGAACGCGAGCGCGGCAGAGTAGTCCTGGATCGCCTTCACCCAATTATCCTGGCTCTGATATATCCAGCCGCGATTGATGTATGCGCGAACGAGCCGGGGGTCGAGGGATAGCGCCTTGCTCACGTCTCGGAGCGCCTGCGCGAAATTGCCCTTCTTAAAGAACACCCACCCCCGATTGTTATACACGTCGGCATAACTGGGATTCATACGAACCGCGTGGTTGTAATCCTCAATAGCCTCTTCCAGACTTTCCAGTTGGGCGCGGGCGTTGCCGCGTTTGAAGTATGCCAGAGCATACTCCGGGTTCAGGTCGATAGCCTTGGAGAAATCCCTCACGGAATTCTGAGGATCTCCTTTCTGAAGCAGCGCATTCCCGCGGTTGTAGTAGGCCAATGAGTAACGAGGATTAATTTCTATCGCACGCGAGAAGTCGCTGATGGACTTGTCAGGTTGGTTCTTCTGGAGTAAGGCCCAGCCCCTATTGTTGTACGCGTCCGCATCGGACGGGTCGAGTTCCACAGATCGGGAGTAATCGGAAACGGCTTTATCCAACTCACCCTTTCGATAATAAGCATTCGCGCGGTTGTAATAGGCGAGCGCATTAGAAGGATTCATTTCGATAGCCTTATCGAAATCCTTTATAGCTCGGTCGTTGTCGCCCTGCTTGTAGTACACGCTCCCCCGGTTGTTGTACGCGGTATCGAGCGATGCATCCAGTCCTATGGCGCGACTATAATCGCTGATTGCGTCGGCAAATTTGCCTTGAGCCTCGTACGCGAGCCCTCGCCGAAAGAAAATGTCTGCGCCGGCAGGCCCCGACTGGATAGCCCGAGTATATTCCTTTACCGCATTGGCGTAGTCGCCGGTCCTGTACGCCTGTTTTGCCTTCTCAACCGGGTTCGGAACTGCCTGCGACCTCGCAGGGCCCGGGGCCACGAAAGCGAGAATCAGGCTGACCGCAACTGCGACAACTATTGTCGGCCGCATTTCAAAAACCTTCTTTTTGACAGGCATCTGCGCGATTTCATGTTACCACAACATGAGGGAAATTGTCTACTTCAATGTGAATCATACGATTTTTTGTTATCGAAAAACTCACCACAGCCCGCCGCCCAACTCACGTGTGCGCGCACTCCCTGACACTCAAAGACAGCTCCATCCACGCGTTTGTTCCCTTTGCAGATCTTGCGAATCGCGCGAACGATGCTTAGATAAATGGGCAAATGCTACCTGGGGACCTCGCGAAACACCCAACCGATGGGTCGGCTAACGGCCCCCGGGGATGCGGGAAGGGAGCTGGAAGAGCATGAGCAAACTTCTCTATATTAAAGCTTCTCCCAGAGGCGAGCGCTCTTACTCAGTGAGCGCGGCCGATTCTTTTGTGCGTGCATACCAGGAATCTCATCCCGGTGATGAGATCGTCACCCTGGATCTGTTCAAGACGCAATTCCCCGAGTTCGATGGGCTGGTCATCGAATCTAAGTATGTGATCTTGCATGGGTTGAAGCATACGGAAGAACAGCTCCAGGCATGGCGCGAAGTCGAACGAACTATCGAGGAATTCAAATCCGCGGACAAATATGTGATCGCCACACCCATGTGGAATTTCGGCATTCCCTATAGGTTGAAACACTACATCGACATCCTTGTGCAGCCCACGTACACGTTCAATTACTCGCCGGAGGAGGGATACACAGGGTTGGTAACCGGCAAGCCGATCATGATAGTGTACGCAAGGGGAGGCGAGTACCCTTCGGGGACACCGTGGGAAATGTACGATCTCCAGACCAAATATCTGGAGGTCATTCTGGGTTTCATAGGATTCACGGACATACGGAAGCTTGTTGTGGAACCCACGTTGCTGAAGGGCCCGGACTTTGCCAAGGAGCAAGCAGAGAAGGTCAAGGAGAAAGCCGAGCAACTCGCAAAAGACTTCTGATCTGGTTGCTTCTTTCCGCAGGTGATAGGGGGTCCAGCCGTCGTCACCTTTGAACCGCCGGCTGCAAACCAATGATGCGAAGGGAATTTCTCCCAATGGCGCTCTCTTTCGAACGAATCGATGTTGCGTCTGTGGACGGGAAAGAGCTGGACGGCTATGCGGACCGGAACATTCACCAGACGCTGCCCTGGGTGAGATTCATCGCCGAGACGCAGCATGGGGAGCCGGTTTTTGCAGTGCTCAAGGAGGCAGGGGAGATCCTGGGGCATTTTGCCGGGGTGCTCGTGAAAAAGTTCGGATTTTGTATCCTGGGCAGCCCCTTTCCAGGATGGAGCACCACTTACATGGGTTTCAATCTAAAACCCGGAATCCCCCGATCGACGGCAGTGGCGGCGCTGGGTAATTTTGCGTTCGATGCTCTGGGATGCCATCACCTGGAGCTCATGGACCGGTACATGACGCAGGAGGACTACGAACAACTTGGATTCCAAACCTGGATGTTCGACGGATATGAAATCGACCTGACTCAAAGCGAAGACCAACTCTTCGCTGCCATGAAGCACGCGTGCCGGCAGGCAATACGTAAGGCGGAAAAATCCGGGGTCGTAATCGAAGAGGCACACGATCCGGCATTCGCAGATGATTACCACAACCAACTGAAACATGTGTTCGCTATGCACGGCTCTGTGCCGCCTTTTGGAGTTGACCGAGTCAGAACTCTCATCCGGCTGGTTCATCCGACTGGGAACTTACTGCTTCTTCGAGCGCGAAACTCGGACGGACAGTGCATCGCTACCGCTATTTCCGCGGGGATCAACCGGCACGCAGTTTCCTGGGGCGCGGCCAGTTGGAGACATTTATCCGACGTCAGGCCGAATGAGGCGCTCAAGTGGTATGCTATCAAATACTGGAAACACCGTGGTGTGACGAACTATGACATGGGAGGACTCGGAGACTACAAGGAGAAGTATGGTCCGAAGAAGATTTCGGTCCCCTGGATTCACAAATCCCGCAATGCGCAGATCAGATTTTTGCGGACCACTGCGGAATCGACCGTTAGGATGCTACAACGCATGACAGGTAAGTTGGCACGAATGACAGAGCGTCGCAAGCAAAGGAAAATATCTCAAGAAAACGAGGAGCGGTGAATGCGCATACCACCAGGGGCTCTTGCGGAAATGATCGAGGGCCCCTTCACAGGGAAGGCCTTCCTAATTCCTCCTACCGTAAGTCTTCTGGCATGGTAATAAATAGCATTTACAGGTGACTTCGGTTCCGCTACGATGACAAAACACGTCATACACGGCAAGGTAGCGCTAAAGCTCGAATTCTGAGCCGCCACGGTAAAGACGAACTGGACGTCTTGTTTTTCCGAAGGCTCTGAAGGCCTTCGTGAACGGGGCTATACTGAGGGAGGGAAGCATGAGGGGGAAAGGTTACGATTTTATTAATGAAATGGCCGTGCTAGCGGCGTTGGTTATGGCAATCGCTGCCTCCGGCCCTGTGGCTGCTCAGCAGAAGGCAGAGGCCAAGAAACCCAACATCGTGGTGATCATGACCGATGACGTTGGCTGGGGGGACCTTGGGGCGTACGGCGGCGGAACCAACAGGGGCGCGCCGACTCCTCACCTGGATCGTCTGGCCAAGGAGGGAATGCACTTCACGAATTTTTACGGCCAGGCGAGCTGCACTGCGGGCCGAGCGGCATTTCTCTTGGGGCGATATCCCATTCGCTCTGGGTTGAGCGAGGTGCTGACCATCGCAAGCCCGGGGGGAGTTCACAAAGACGAGATCACCCTGGCGGATTACCTTGGCCGCGCGGGTTACCGGACTGTCCAGATCGGGAAGTGGCACCTCGGAGACCGACCGGAGTTCTACCCGACAGCCGTGGGCTTCGACGAGATGTACCACATGCTGCCATATTACGCGAATGCCTACACGTGGACCGATCCGAAGATTTACCCCGACTTTCCGCGAAATGACCCGGAGTACATGAAGTGGTTCAAACAGACCTACAACGACGGGGAATGGGAGGGCGTAAAAGGTCAAACAGCTAAGAAGACCAAGGTTTTTACGACCGAAGATCTGGCAACGTGCGACAACCGAATGGCCGAGACAGCGATCAAGTGGATAAACGCTCACGCCAAAGACACTAACCCTTTCTTCATGTACCTGTGCTTTATGAAATTGCACAATCCGACCATCCCTTCCCCGGATTGGAAGGGCAAGTCACCCGGAGGGCACCCGTACCTCGACTCGTTGATGGAGCTGGACCACAATTCCGGCAGGGTGGTGCAGGCCATCCGAGATGCCGGGATTGCAGAGAACACCATTGTAGTCTGGTTCCCGGATAACGGCGCTTGGGTGGATGTCTGGCCTGACGCCGGGTATACGCCGTTTAGGGGCGCGAAGGGCACCAATTTCGAAGCCGGGTTCCGGATTCCTGCCATCGTTTGGTGGCCGGGGCATGTCCCGGCCGGTGTCCGCTGCGACGAAATTGTGGCCAATATGGACATTTTCCCCACCGTTGCAAAACTCGCGGGCCTACCTGCACCTCCACACGTTTGGCAGGACAAGGCAGGCAAGCCCATGATCTTCGACGGCGTTGATCAAACCGAGTTGTTCCTGGGCAAGGGACGGTCCAAGCGGGATTCGTTCGTGTACTTCGAGGATCAGGACTTCGGCGGAATTCGCATGGGCAACTATAAGACGATCTATACCCAACGAGACACTTGGCTCGACTACAAGAAAGACAAGAACATCCCTGCGCTCTACAATCTCCAGTGGGATCCGCAGGAGCAGCATGACCTCTTCTTCAGCGCACAGTCAGGCGACAGGATGTGGAGAGTCGTATACAACAGTGACAAGGTCTTGATCACATTCCTGAAAGAAACCGGCGAGATTCCGAACCGACCGCCCGCGGGGATCGGGGGTTATATCACTAAGAGCTCTATCGAGCTGCTCATGAAGAAGAGCATCATCGAAGAAGCCTTCAAGAATATGATGAAGCAGAAGGCGGGGGACGCCGCAAAGAAGGAAGCAAAATAATCGCTTTTCGAGAAGTCCGGACGAACCAATAGAGCCGCTCCCGTGCGTCGATATGCTCCGGTGAGGGCGGCTTAGTTGCCGCACCATGTGAGAGGAAATCAATGAGGAGAATTGTCCTCCTTGTGCTCGTCAGCTTTACTTTGGCCGGAGGCTTTGTCAGTCCCGTCTTCGGTCAGGTTGACGCACTCCCTTCGTGGAATGAAGGCCCTTCAAAGAAAGCCATAGTGGAATTCGTCACCCAGGTGACGAAGGAAGGCAGTTCGGATTTCGTGCGTCCCGCAGAGCGCATCGCGGTCTTCGACAATGACGGCACGCTTTGGAGCGAACAACCGGCATACTTTCAGCTAATTTTTGCCTTGGACAGGGTAAAGGCACTCGCGCCCAGCCATCCCGAGTGGAAGGAGAAGATGCCGTTCAAAGCAGTGCTGGACGGCGATTTCAAAGCATTAGCTGCCGCTGGAGAACCTGCGCTGATGGAGCTCCTCATGGCGACGCACGCAGGCATGACTACAGAGGAGTTCGCTCAAATCGTGAATGACTGGGTGGCAACAACGAAGCACCCGCGCTTCGGGCGCCCATACATCGAGCTGGTTTATCAGCCCATGCTTGAGTTGCTCGCCTACCTGCGACACAACGGCTTCAAAACATATATTGTCTCCGGCGGTGGTGTAGATTTCATGCGGGCATGGACGGAAAAGGTCTACGGTGTGCCACCCGAGCAGACCATCGGTTCGCGGATAAAGCTGAAGTGGGAACTTCGTGACGGAAAGCCCGCGCTTCGGCGGCTCCCTGAGTTGGATTTCATCGACGACAAGGCCGGAAAGCCCGTTGGCATCTGGCAAAACATCGGTCGGCGCCCGATTCTTGCTTTCGGCAACTCTGACGGCGATCTTGAGATGCTGCAATGGACAGCCGCAGGACCGGGACTTCGCTTCATGGGCATCGTACACCATACGGACGCGGAGCGCGAATGGGCGTACGATCGCAAATCCACCTTCGGCCGGCTCGACAAGGCTCTGGATGACGCCCGCGAAAAGGGATGGCTGGTCGTGGACATGAAACGGGATTGGAAGCGCGTCTTCTCGTTTGATAAATAGAAGGTGCTTTTGATATTTTTGTTATTCTTCCACTGATTAGGGGTGTTCTCCCGAGTTTGCATGGAGGATATGGTTATGATGAAACGAGTATGGATTGTCGCTGTTCTCTTTAGTTTGCTGCTCCCGACATGGGCTCTGGCGCAAAACCCGATGGAAGACTTCATAGCGTCGGGATTGCCGAGTCTTCCTGGCATCAGCCTTGGTCAAGTCAAGTTGAAGCCCTTCGTGCAGGCTGGGTTCCAGCGTGTGGGGTCAAATTTGACCCTCCCGGTCGAAGCTGAAAGAGTCCTGCCCTTCATCGGGGCACTTAATATAGACACGATGGACATCACTCTCAAAGACGCCAATTTCTGGAGCGGGACCGCGGGTGTGAATGTGACAGCCGGCGAGCTCTTCAGCGTCTTTGCAGCCGGAGGCGGCATATTGCCGCGGACGTTCGCCATTTCCGGGGAAATGCCCGTGAGTGTGGGGCCCTTAGCGGCAGTGCCGGTGCTCGACTTTACCAGCACCAAGGCTGAAAGCTGGTTCGTGCAAGTGGGTGCAGGGTTGGGCCCCATCATCGGAGGCATGTACTGGGATCACTTCATCTTTGAAATAAGCGACCCGCGGATTGGTTCGGTTCCGCTTGCCAATCAGACTTTGCGCGGGGACACCATCACCAAGTCGGCTTGCCCGTTTTTTGGAATCGTCATACCGGCCTCCGGCGCAACGGCTACGATCATCTACAGCCCCTGGGCGTGGTCCAACACCGTCATCGCGCTCAGAAGTTCTCAGAACAGACAGACCGAACTGAAATACTCGTGGAATAGGCCCGGTGACTTCGTTTCGGCCACGTTTCAGTATAACACTGCGCTCCTCTCTTCCTCTTCGTTCGGGCTTTGGGCAAACTACACCTGGATGAGGGTGGTAGGGGACGCCGAACTGGAATTCGAAAACTCGGCTCCTGCTATAAGCAGGACTAAAGACGTCACCGCAACCATGACCAAGTATGTTTTGGGAGGCGGTATTACCTTGGGGATTCAGTTCTAGAGCGCATCGTGAAACTCGGTGACATTGCTTTGGCGACGGAATTCCTCAACAAGTTTCAGTGAGAGCACGCGACGAATGGCGACCTCGCCTTTGCCCATACAGATCTCCTGAATGTGAGCCTTCCATATTATTCATCAACGGTCGGATCCTTCGGTGATGCGAAGGATGGACCGTTAAGCATTTCCTTTTCTCCGTACACGACAGATCTTTTCTCTCGTGCAAGTCATGCTATTGTTGCAATGGAGTTTTCAATCCTCGCGAGGGCGCGTGAAACAGGCAAACATGTCATCGGAGCTTGAGGCCAGGGCATATTTCTACAGGTGGCTGGTATTTGCGACCATGGCCCTGGCATATCTGCTCGCGTGTTTTCACCGGGTTTGTCCGTCAGTCGTCGGCCTTGACATCCAGCAAGCGTTGGGGCTTTCCGGCGGGCTGACGGGCCTCATGGCATCCGCATATTTCTATAGCTACGCGTTCATCCAGTTTCCCGCAGGTCTCCTTTCCGATTCTCTAGGGCCACGTGCGTCCGTAAGTATTTTCCTGGTGGTCGGCGGGCTCGGGAGCATTCTGCTCGGCCTGGCAGTCAATTTGGAAATGGCAATATTGGGGAGGGTGCTCGTCGGTTTGGGTGCGGGCATGATTTTCACCGCTACAATGAAGATCCTCTCCCACTGGTTTCGGTTGCATGAATTCAGCCGGATGAATGCCATATTTCTTATCGTGGGCGGCCTGGGCACTCTCACCGGCGCGGAACCTATGGCCTGGCTCAACGCGTGGCTTGGCTGGCGGGTGTCCTTTGGCATCATCGGCTTAATCACTGCGCTCCTCGGAGCCCTGGTCTGGGCGCTTGTTCGCAACAAGCCTTCGGAGATGGGATGGCCGCCAATTGCAGAGATTGACCGTTTCGGTGTGAATTCGGCATCCGGAGGGGAAGCGATCCCTCTGTGGGCAGGAGTGCGTCAGGTGGTCTTTAGCGCTCGCATGTGGCCAATGGCCGGATGGGCTTTTCTTACCATGGGAAGCTTCTTCGGATTTGGTGGTCTCTGGGCGGGTCCGTACCTCATGCAAGTCTATGGGTTAAGTCAGGCGGAAGCAGGCGGAATCTTGAATATGCTCGCTGTGGGAATCATTGTGGGAGCTCCTATCCACAGCTTTATCTCCGAAAAGATCCTGCATAGCCGCAAGTGGGTGCTTTTCCTCTGCTCCTGCGCTCTTGCGGGAGTATTGACGATATTCAACTTGTATCCGTCAGGCCTTTCCGTCGCCACCTTGTATGTTCTCACGTTTGCGTTTGCGTTGTTCGCTCTCGCGCCGGGAGTGATCGGTGTCACCACGACCAAGGAGCTCTTCCCTATCGAAATCACCGGCACTTCAGTGGGGATCGTGAACCTGTTCCCGTTCATGGGCGCAGGCATGATTCAATTGCTGCTGGGCTGGGTGCTGGAATCGTATCCGCGGGCAGAGGGAGCCGCTTATTCCCTGGAAGCGTACCAATCGATGCTGCTGGTGATGCTGTTGGTGGGATCGCTGAGCATCCCCTGCGCACTGCTCATGAAAGAAACCTTCAAGCGAAATGCCTAACAATGGACCCTTTTCACAGGGTGGCCAGCCTACTGGAAATTAGCTCGATGGAAAACTTCCCAAAGGTAATTGTCCTCATAATCACTTACAACCATGATCGTTTCATAGGCCAAACTTCGGACAGCGCCTTGTTGCAGTCCACGGTGCTGTTCGCGCGGCATAGTTATGGGCAGGTGTTCGGAGGGTAGCCAAGCCGGTTTTGGAACAGCCAACCCTCTTTACCCAGAGCGCTGACCCTCAACAAAGCAAAGCCACACCATGACCGAATTGAATTCGGGTCTGAAAATATTCGTCGTAATCCTTTCGGCTGTCGCCGCCTCGCTCATCGTCAGGCCTGATGATTATCTACCCAACCGTCCACTGCTCGAAGACGGATTCTATTCTCTTGCCATAGCCCGAAACATCGCGTTGGGTGAGGGTATCACTGCAGACTCTCAGAAGCCCACGAACGGTTTTCAGCTTTTGTTTACCACAAGCGGTTGAAATCGTGTCGGCGATAGAGCAGATCGATCATTGGTGAGGCCGGCAATCAACGGGAAGGAGCACCTCGTAGATGCAATAGCCTTGGCTGGTAACCGCTAAGCGATAATCATTCGCAAGTATGTCATCCAATTGCTGAAAATGCTCGGACGTATCCCTCCCTTTGGGTTTCGGCACTTCAACCTTTATCACGAACCTGGGGCGTACGGACTTAATTTGCGCCAGGAATCTAGATTTCAGTTCACGAATGTATGGGTGCGAAACGTGATGATAGAACTGGAATTCGTACAGGAATGCGGTCGCGGGTCGGACACCGGCGAGAAGCATTCCGTGCGTGGCAGGTCCAACATTATCCAAGGGCTGGATTCTGTCACACGGACCCGCGTACACCTTCAGAAAGTCTGAAATCTCGTTCACCGCGGTAAGGTATGGTGGTCCTATGGGGGAAGACCAGTGCGGCGTCCGGCCTACCAGGTTGCTCCAGAAATATCCAGGCGGTCTTGCGAACACGACCATTGTGATGAGTAACACCGCGATGGGAAAGGCCTTTTTGTAATTGGAGGAGCTTGACGGCTGCGCTGTCAGACACAGCGAAGCCAAGACAATGACGAAGTATTGAAACATTATCCAGTGGTAGTCCCAGAACTTGCCTTGAACAGGAACGGTGAGACTGAAGGCCACTGCCAGGGCCGATACGAGTACGACCACTCCTCGGGTAAAAGGATTCGTCTGTGCGACAAACAACGCAATATATACGCCGAGGATTGACGGGACCAATAGTAAACTCAAGCCGCCAAAGCCGAGGTATGCGAAGAGGATGTATTTGGCTTTTTCCCATACGGAATGGACGTGCATCGTACCACTATCAAGCGCTCCGTAGAGAGGCCAATAATTGATCACTATTTCCACAAAATCTCCCAGTGACCCAATACGGTAAAGGAATAGGAGTATAGCTGAGATCGGCAATATGAATCCCAAAAGACCGGAAGACAAGATAGCAAAGGCCTCCCGGCCACCCGTTCGGGTGGGTCGCCCATCCTCTTTGATCCGCCATATCTGAAAAGCAGTTACGAGCGGGAAGCCCACAACCATCAAAGGCTTGATTGTCGCGGCCACGCCGAAACAAAGACCGACCCCAAGACTAAAGAAGCTTCTGGGGTATCGGGACTGTGTGACGGCGAGACCAAGGGCAACGCAAACCGGGAGAAGCGCCAGGTACTCGCGCTGAAGCATAAAGCTCTGGTTCTTAAAGTAGGAAATGCCAAAAGCCAGGGCCGCAAATATCCCAATCCTCCACCCAAGTTTCCGAACCCAACTTACTGTTACCACGAGCAATCCCAGGAGGTAAACCAGATCCAAGGCTCGAACTGCGGTATAACTCGCGCCACAAATGCGATAAATTAGCAGGTGGGCAAGGTGGGTTCCCGGAGTTTGTATGTCAAAGAAATCCGTATACGGCCGATAGCCGTACGCATCCATGAGATAGGCCATATAAAGGAACGCCTGTGTGTCGGCTCCCCAGGGCCATCCAAGCGAGCACCAGCCAATGAGTGCAATGAGGATTGCCATGCAGGTCACAAGAATTACGTACCCCGGGTGTCTACCCATTGCATCCGCTATGTACCTAAGCATTGGAATTGGCCTCTATTCGACGCGTCCATTTCCTGTAGGGGCGCACCCGCTGCGCTCAGGAACTGCCTGGGCAGACGCGCGTGTCTGCCGCTGCCGTAGCTTGGCCCATTTCTAATGCACAGCTGTATAGCGCTCTGACAGCGCGAGACTTCCGCCCAAGACGATTTCGCCGTCGGCGAGCAACGGTATCCGTCCCTCCACTACGAGTCAACAATAAGAATCGACCGCGGAAATCTATCACAGCGTTCACCTTAGAACAAGCCGGAAAGCCGGATAGTTGTGGTTTGGGACACAGACGACGGCGATCCCAGTGGGCCAGCCTTTTCGCGCACCTTGCCCAAAGGAGTTCTAACTTCTTCGCCCACGAATTGCCGGGGCATGTGCAGGAAGTAGTAGGCCAGCGGCAGGTATTACTTGGGTCGCACTCGGCCAGATTCGGAAAATGAGAGACTGCAACCAGGTGTGCAACCATGGGCGAGATAGGCCCAAGCAAACGCTGGAATTCGGGGTGATCACTATTGTGACTGTATTTGTGCTCTCCGTTTGCTACGTTACGAGGTTCCAACCCTGGTCCTACGGCAGGTACTTCGCCCCATTGGTTCTGCCCGGCGCGCTTTGTACCGTTGTGGCTCTCTCAGCCTTCGCTGATCGCTGCCCCAAGCTTGTCTTGGCGGTCCTGTGCCTAACCACCGTTTCCCTGATGGCAACAACCTTCTGGCATAGGGGTGAAACCGCGAGAGAGGGTATATTCTATTCGGAGCAGTTGCCGCTGGTTCGCCGGTTGGTGCCTGGGGAGGAGTACGTGGGTGCATTCCGGAGCGGGACACTTGGCTATTCTCGGGAAAAAGTAGTCAATTTGGACGGCAAAGTGAACCATGAAGTATTTGCGTATAAGGGCCGCATCGGTCATTATCTCCTGGATCGCACAATAACATGGGTATGCGACTGGGAAATCAATGTGAAGGCGCTTTGTCTCGAAAAACCGGAAGGCTCCGAATGGCGAATCATTGCCCGAAAGGGGAATTTCTTCCCTTGGCATTTCGAAGAAAACTCGGCGTCTGCTGTCAGCTTCGAATTGACCCAAAACGTATGTCTCTGCCTCGGGCATTTCCGAAATTCGCAGGGGGTTTGTTGTGAACGCTGAGAATCAGGCTTATGACATCCAGTTTGCACGAGTCGGCCAAGACGTGACCATCTGGCCGCTGGCGAAGATCGTGTCCCCGGAAGTCATTTCTATAGGTGACAGCGTGATTATTGACGACTTTGTCTTCCTCATGGGAGGCAAAACCACCACTATCGGCAGCTTTGTTCACATTGCGGCATTCACATCGATCACGGGCGGGGGAGAATTTATTATGGAGGACTTCGCAGGACTATCCGCAGGGGTTCGCGTCTTCACGGGAGACGAAGACTACACAGGGAGATGTTTGACAAATCCGTCGGTTCCGCACCCTTTTCGTCAGCCCGTGCGCTCCTATGTCCGTTTCAAAAAGCACGCCATAATCGGGGCTAACAGCGTTATCTTGCCTGGCGTGACAATCGGTGAAGGAGCAGCCATAGGGGCAAATTCCCTCGTCAAAACAGACTGCGAGCCTTGGACCGTTTATGCTGGATCCCCTGCGCGGCGCATCCGAACCCGCCCCAGCGCTGAAATTCTGCATTTGGAACAACAACTGCGAGGCACTTGCTACGACTCTGAGGGCAGATATGTCCCGGCAAGCCAGCGTACCTAGGGCCTTGTTCTGAACAGGTCGTGATCGCAGTTCGTTGAACGCTTTGTGAATAGTCAGGACTGAATGACTGGGACTCGTACGAGTGCGCTATCAAACAGTGAACAGAGGTAGCTCGGGTTGAGCCCAGCGAAACCCGACAGGTTGCTTTGGGCATGATGTCGGATTTCGTCCCTCCCAGAAAGCGGGACTCAATCCGACCTACGGCCTACCAGTCACTGGAAGCTGTGTAGATAATGGAGCCGGAATGATTGGGACTGAGACCCTCGCGGGGTAGCGTCCGGCTACGTCTTGCATATCCGGGGTTCTCGTTGGTAAACTCTTAACTTCGCGAAACCGCGGTCACTTGTGCCCGAATCGCCCCACCGAGGACTTAGAGAATGGTCATTATCGCGCACTTGTCTCGAAATGGGCGTCCCTTGGCTGACATAACCTATCGGTCGGGAATGCACGTGGAAGTGCGCGTGGCCCAGGAGTGTCAGACCGAGCAGGTCGATGTGCCGCTCTGTCACTCACCGAACGGGTTCCTTAGGGGTACCTGGGAAGAATCTTTGGATCAGTACTTCAACGAGGGGCAGTTTGACTCCAAAGAGTTTGTCTTCCCCGGTGAAATGCGGCGCGTCGGTGCGGCCAGGGAACACAAATCCCTGTTCCGTCACGCGACGATGTGCCTATGGAAGGACCTGGAATCCCTCGGATGCCGAATTGATGTAGAATTCGTGTGAAAGTCCTCGGCTTGAGTACTTTTGTTCGGATCTACGTATGGGGTGGTTTGGAGGGGAGATGAGTCTCCCCTCCAAGTTATTGCGCAACGATGCGCTCTTCTTCTCATTCTCCGAGGCGAAGCCCCGGAGTGCCCACCGAAGCTGAGAAATTCCAGGATTCGTTGCAGCTCTTTAGTACGGTAGGTCATATAGGGGCGGGCCTTGAAACCCGCCCCCGACGGTTCACGGTTGGAACGGTCTATTTGAGGTTACTTGCGAAGAAGAGTGTGTTGTTACCTCTCTGAACCTTCAGACGCACCACATTGCCTTTCTTGGATTCTTGCAGGGCCGTCTTAAAGGATGCAACGTCGCCCACGGCCTTGTCGTCCACCTCAAGAATGATGTCCCCGGATTTCAGACCCATGGTTTGGCCTACGCCGCCTCCCTGGACATCGGCCACACGCACTCCCTTACCCTTGGGGAGGTTCAACTTCTCTGCAACCGCAGGCGGGACCGGTTCAATAGCTATTCCAAGCTCGGTGCTTGACTTACCTGAGTCCGGCTCTTCCTGTGCGGCAGCGATCTTCTTTGAGTCGCGTTCGCCTACCGTTACCTTCTTCTCAAGGGTTGAACCCTTTCTGAATAGGGTGAGGGTTGCCGTGGCCCCGGGCTTTGCAACGCCAACCATGTTCTTCAGTTGCGCAGCGCCTTCCACCGGCTGACCGTTGTATTTCAGAACGATGTCCCCGGATTCGATCCCTGCCTTTTCCGCGGGGCTGCCGCTGATGACCTGGGAAACGAGAGCGCCCTTGATTTCCTCGCGGTTGTAGGACTTGGCGAGGGCTGGGGTAAGGTCCTGAATGTGCACGCCCAACAAACCTCGGCGCACCTTCCCCTCTTTGAGCAAAGAATCCATGATGTGCTGCGCGGTGTTCGAAGGTATCGCAAAACCTACGCCTTGATACCCGCCGCTGCCTGTCGCTATTGCGGTGTTGATTCCGATGACTTCACCGTTCACGTTGACCAACGGGCCACCCGAATTGCCCGGATTGATGGCCGCGTCGGTTTGGATGAAGTCTTCATAGTCGATAATGCCCACATTGGATCGCCCGGTAGCGCTAACGATGCCGGAAGTGACCGTGCTGCTCAGCTTGAACGGGTTGCCTATGGCGAGCACAATCTCGCCAACCCGAATCTTGCTGGAATCACCTAACTTTGCAGTCGGGAGGCTGGTTGCGTTCACCTTGATTACCGCGATGTCGCTCTCCGGGTCCGCACCGATAACCTTCGCGTCGAAAGTGCGCTTGTCCGGCAAGGTGACCTTAATCTCGTCGGCATCCTTCACTACGTGGGCATTCGTGAGAATAGTGCCGTCAGATCCGACAATCACGCCCGACCCTACGCCCTGACGACGGAACTCCTTTCCGCCGCCATAAGGCCCCTTGAAGAACTTCTTGAAGAGGTCGTCACCGAAGAATTCCTTGAATGGATGATCCTCCGGGATCTTGTCGAACTGACTTGCGCCGGGGCCGGCCCCCGCCATAGTTTTGGAAGACATGATGTTTACAACTGCTGGGGTGACCTTTTGGGCTACCTCCACAAAGGCTTCGCCCATCTGCTTTAGGAAGGCGGGAGAGTTGTTGGCCGCGGGTACCGGCAAGTACGCGCCCGAGACGAAAACCATCAAAACGGCGCATACGATCGCCACCGCCACCATCTGAAAACCGTCCTTGTTCATGTATGTCTCTCCTTCAATAATCATTATTTACACTTGTTTGACCCGCACACGGGAATTTGGTTCTCCTAAGCTTTTGACACCTTCCAGCGCTTCTGTTACGTTTGGGCGTATAACACGCCGAGATTACAAGACGAAGGCCCCTAGCGGGTCGCCTGGGCGGCCGCGGGACCGTCAAACCGATGCTTTGATAGGCCGAGTTTCTTCCGGGAGTCTCAATGTCGGCCACTGTCGAATTCTTCGATCTGCAAGCTCCGCTATATGACGCGTACCAGCGATCATGCGTGCCTCGCTATGACGACATGATCTCATGCTCCGTGAGCTTCCTGAGTCATGTGCTGCGGGATAAGGAACGCTTGACCATCCTTGACCTGGGATGTGGGACCGGCAATACGTCCCTGCGGCTGGCCGAGAGTCTACCGCTTCATCGCCTTTCGTGCCTTGACGGTTCCCATGAAATGCTCTCACTTGCAAGGAAAAAGCTCACCTCAGGTGTTGTTGATTTCTATCAGGCCGATCTGGAGCGCGAAGGGTGGGATCTGAATTGGGAAGACCACACCTTCGATGCCGCGGTTTCGGTCCTTGTGCTGGAGCATCTCGACCGCCTCGCCTATCTCCGGTGCCTAAAGGGTCTCAAGCGGATTCTGAAACCCGGCGGGTGGTTGGCAACTGTCGAGGCGTACCAGGGCGACCTGAATCTGGAACTCTATTTCCGCGAGATGGAGCGCGCGACGGAGGCTGCAATCCAGGGCGGCATAGTCCCGAGGGATATGCTCGAAGAACTAACGAGGCTCAGCAAAGAAAAGGAACGACATTACTACGTGAACAAGGACGAAAAGAAAAGCTGGTGGCTTGATTGCGGCTTTGAAGAAGTGGATTTCGTGTGGCAATACTACTGCGTGGCCCTGCTGGTTGGCAGAAACGGTTAGAAGCGGTTGCAAGTCGTGAGAGGTTTTGGAGAAGTGGCTGGGGAGGCCGAACAAAAAGGGCCTCCCCAGACCCCTCCCCAAAAACTGCCATCTTTCCCATCGCTTCTAGCGTGTGCGTTGAAATGGCGTAACCGGAGCAATACGGCTTGCTCAGATGATGCATCTGAAGAAATCCGGCTTGAATACTGACTTCAAATATGGAATGGATTATTCAAGCGACTCCGCCGAAGCCCCAGAGGGGCGATTGGGGCGTCCATCCTGGACGCAGGCGGTCTCAAGCTGAGGAAGTGATCCTTTGGAGGCTTGCAGAGCAAAAGAACCAATCCTTAAATGGAAGAAGGGTCATCTAACGTATCAGATAAAGGTCAAGGCTTCCCTGCGAGGATCGATATGATCATTGGTGTGCCGAAAGAGATTAAGGAAGACGAATACAGGGTGGGTATCGTGCCGGCCGGAGTGCGGATTCTTGCCGCGCACGGCCACGAAGTGCTTGTGGAAAGCGGCGCGGGTGAGGGCTCGCGCATTTCCGACGCGGAATACCTCAACGCGGGCGCCACAATAGTGGGCAAAGCTTCGGAGGTGTACGGCCAGGCGGAAATGATCATGAAGGTCAAGGAACCTCAGCGGCAGGAATATGAGCTCCTGCGTGAGGGCCAAATCCTGTATGCCTATCTCCACCTTGCTCCGGCCCCGGAACTCACCCGAGCGCTTCTCGACAGGAAGATCATTACGGTCGCGTACGAAACGATTCAATTAACGGACGGGACGCTCCCTCTCCTGGTTCCCATGAGCGAGGTGGCGGGGCGCATGTCGGTGCAGATCGGAGCCCATTTCCTCGAGAAGACTCAGGGCGGTCGGGGAGTGCTCCTGGGAGGTGTTCCGGGTGTGAGTCGCGGCCGGGTAACGATTGTGGGCGCGGGTTCCGTGGGCCGCGCGGCCACCAAGATAGCCGTGGGTCTTGGCGCTGAAGTGCATCTGATCGACATGGACCTGAAGCGGCTCATGTACATGGACGACATATTCGGCAGCCGCGTCACCACCATCATGTCCAACTATGACAACATCTATGAGTCGGTCGTGAATTCTCATCTGGTCATTGGCGCGGTGCTCATCCCTGGGGCACGCGCGCCGCATTTGATAAGCCGAGACATGGTGAGAGACATGAAAGCAGGCGCGGTCATCGTCGATGTTGCCGTGGACCAGGGAGGGTGCGCACAAACTACCAGGCCCACGACGCATAGCAAACCCACGTTCACGGTGGACGAGGTTATCCATTACTGTGTGCCCAACATGCCCGGCGCGGTTGCACGAACCTCCACATTCGCGCTCACCAATGTCACCCTCCCGTACGCGCTCAAGCTCGCGGAACAAGGATTTGCTCTGGCGGTCAGAGGTGATCCTGCATTGGCAAAAGGGGTCAACCTCTACAAAGGACACGTCACATACGAAAACGTAGCCCTGGCACTTGGGCTCACGTACGTAAGTCTCGATCAGTGCGGCTTTGGCTCCTAATGGTAGACTACGCGACCCACCTCGATTGGATCAAAGGTCAGAAGGATCACATGGTGAGCCTTGTGGAACGCTGGGCCGCGGTTAACTCCGGCAGCCGCAACATCACTGGCCTCAATGCCTTGCTGGACTTATTAAGCGATGATTTCAGCGCTCTTGGCGGCGAGATGCGCTCGCTCTCACTTCCGCCTCAAACAATGGTGGACGGCCGCGGGGAACCGACCGAAGTTCCTCTTGGCAAAGCCCTTTCAATCGTGAAGCGGCCATCAGCTTCGCTCAAGGTTTTCCTCGGGATCCACTACGACACGGTATTTGAAGCGGAACATCCCTTTCAGGAATGCTCGCGCATCGACGGAGATCGTCTCAAGGGTCCTGGAGTCGCGGATGCCAAGGGCGGGCTCGCGGTGATGCTCACGGCCCTGGTAGCGCTCGAACGCAGCCCTTGGGCGGAAAGCATAGGATGGGAGATCTTTATCAATCCTGACGAAGAGATCGGCTCACCGGGCTCTGCCGAGCTTTTGCGCGCGGCGGCAAAACGAAACCACTTGGCCTTGCTCTTTGAGCCCGCGCTCCCTGGAGGTGCGCTGGTAAGTGCTCGCCGCGGATCGGGAAACTTCACGGTGGTTGTGCGAGGCAGGGCCGCTCATGCAGGCCGAAATCCCGGTGAAGGGCGGAATGCCATTCATCTCCTGTCAGAGTTTATCGTGCGTCTGAATGCGATGCACGCGGATCGAACGGGCGTGACCATAAACGTGGGATGGCTCGGCGGAGGAGGTCCCGCTAATGTGGTGCCGGATTTCTGTCAATGCAGATTCAACGCTCGGGTGACTTCGGACGCGGATCGGGAGATCTTTGACGCCAACCTTGGCGCTCTGGTTGATGAATTGAACGGCCGTGACGGTTTCTCGGTCCGTCTCTGGGGTGATTTTGCGAGGCCGCCCAAACCTCTTGATGACGCCACACTAAGGGCGCTCAAACACTTTGCCCGATGTGGAGAAGAAATCGGCCTTTCGGTCCAATGGCAACCAAGCGGTGGGGCCAGCGACGGGAACATCCTGGCGGCCGCGGGCCTGACCACGGTTGACAGCCTGGGAGTCAGGGGACAAGGTATTCATACGTCCGAAGAATACCTCTTCCTGGACAGCTTGACCGAAAGGGCACAGCTGGCTGCCTTGTTCCTTCTGAAATTGGCGTCCGGGGAGATCCGATGGCTCGAAGAGGTGACAGACTATACTAGAGTGCACTGAATATGGTTCTCGATGGTGAGACCTCGGGAAATCTTGCCCGTTGGCAACTTATGCGATTAATCGTAGGGGCGTGATTCATCACGCCCTCTTACCGGGCGCAATGAATTGCGCCCCTACAGCGCCTTCATCGATAGACGTCGCTAGGGACCACCTCGATTAGGCACATTTCGGTGCGCGGTTGAATAACATAGAAGCAGGTGGAAGACCTCATACGATGAACCCTGAAAGACAGCGATATCCCGAGGACCACTGGATCAGATCTCAAGATCCGGAGCAGGCTCTGGACGCGTACCTCGATCAACAAAGCAAGGCGTACAGTCGCGCCAAGAATGAGCATATTCGCGATCTGCTGGGAGATCTCCAGGGGAAACGCTTTCTCGATTATGGGTGTGGAGCAGGCTATTTCTCCGTGCACGCGGCTCTATCCGGTGCAGCGCAAGTAGTGGGAGTGGATGCCGAAGAAACGGTGCTTTCAACCGCCCGGTATTTTGCCCGGCAAGAAAACGTGGACAGACTTTGCCACTTCCTGCCGAGCGACCGGTTTCCTTCTTTTCCGGCTCACGTCCGTTTCGACGTTATCCTCATGAAAGACGTGATCGAGCACGTGGAGGATGACCAAGGGCTCCTTGAGGATGCAGCCTCAGTGATCGAGCCTGGAGGCACGATCGTAATAAGCACGCAAAATGCCATGTCAATAAACTATCTTCTTGAAGGGACATACCAGCGCGCGATACGCAGGAATCAGCGCTGGTTTGGCTGGGATGATACGCATCTGCGTTTTTATACTCCGCCGGCACTGGCTTCAAAATTGAGACGCGCAGGGTTCAAACCGGTTCGGTGGCGATCCGCCTACTTGATCCCATACAAACTGCCGCGGCTGCCGGGGTCTGGGAAGAAGTTTACGCGCATTGATGCGTTGAGTTGGATAGATAAAACTCTGGGCCGATTTTTTCCGTACAATCATCTTGGGTGGAGCATCATAGTCAAGGCAGTGGCCAGACCTGAGGTTCCGGCAAAAATCAGGGTGATGACTCCCGCTAACAGAGAATTTGCACCCGAAGCCGCTTGGGCGCCGCCCGCTGTTATCCTTCCACGAACGTTAGACCCGGCTTCGTAGTCCCCGTGTAATCCAGCATAACTACTCTTCCATACGGCTCAAGCAAATAGACCGAGTCGTGAGGGACGTTCACACGAAGGGCAACATCGGGTTCCAGCTCCTGCCACAGCTTCAGAAAGACACGATTCACTGACGCGTGTCCTACGACGAGCACGATTTCGGAGTTCTTGTCAACTTCGATCTCTGTTACGAGCGTGAACACTCGGGATTCCGCGTCTTGGTAGCTTTCACCTTCAGGGGGCCGATCTGTCCAGCTTGTCCTGATATGGCGTCTGCCGCCGACCACTTCGTCTCTAGTCTTGTCGGTCCAAGCGCCGCTGGAAAGCTCGACCATGGCTTGCCGCATGACAACAGGAATCCCCAGCTTTTCAGAATATATCTTTGCGCTGGAAACCGCCCTGCCCAGCGAGCTTGCGTAGATCACCCGGGGCCTATGGACGGTCAGCTTGTCAGCCAGCGCTTCCACAGTAGCGAGCCCTCGGGACGTGAGCTGAGAATCGGACTGCCCCATGATCAGGCCATCTCGATTCGATACTGTCTCTCCGTGTCGTGCCAAGATGATAAGCTTCTCTGAACGAACCGGCTCCCGATCCATGCTTGTGCCCCTTCCGGACCTTGATGACCGTTTTCTTGGTTGATGTCTTCCATATATATGCTAATACCGGGTTGTGTTGAAAAGGGATTCCCGCTCTTCACCTGCTACAGGGCTGCATTGAGTGGAGACGCATGATACTGATGCGCTTTCAAACAACTAACTTTTGGGCAGCGGCGGGCCGGAAATCTCCCTCACTTCGGACGACGCAAGGCCGTCGGACCTTCGTTCAGGAGACTCCCGGCCCGTCGAAGCGACCAAATCACCCTGTTGAAATCGCATTACACGGTTTCTGGAAAGCAATGATGGACTAACCGTCGGGTGCCACTGCTGGCTCGTCCAGCAGTGTGGTTCAATCCGGTGAGAACTTGAGAGAGAAGCCATTGTATCTACGACAGTACTGCGATGCGAGTTCCGCATGACAGCGCTCAAGAACGTCCTCCTTGCAGCGCTGAGTACCGCGCTGGGTTTCGGCTATTCTCCCTTGATACCGGGGACCGTCGGCACCTTGCCTGCGGTGGCCTTGTTTCTGGCAATCGCCATGACCGTTCCATCCGGGCTTCAGACGTGGGCGATTGGGGCGTGCCTTCTGGTCGCTTGCCTATTGTCGATACTTCTGGGCCCGTGGGCTCAACGTTATTGGGCAAGGAAAGATCCCCGGCAATTCGTCCTGGATGAAGTGGCAGGCTTCTTTGTCACCGTGCTCCTTTTCAGAACACCAGATCCGCTCCAGACCGCGCTCTGGGCTTTCGTGGCTACGAGGTTCTTCGACATCGTCAAACCTTTTCCTGCACGCCGATTGGAGCGCCTTCCTGAAGGATGGGGCATCCTGCTCGATGACCTGGCCGCGTCCTTGTACGCTGCAGGAGCGTTGCATGTCATGTACTTGCTTCTGAGATGGGTGTGAGTTCAGGCGAGCCGCATCTTACCTGAGCTCAGGCATACACTGCTGGGCAAGCCAGCAGTGGCACCCGAATACACCGCCAGGCTTGCCTAAGCGATTACTTTGTCTTCTCCGCTGTGCTGGGTGGGCTGAAGATATGGATTGCCCGGTGTTCTGCCTGTTCCGCGGCCTCTTCTATGCTTTCCGGCAGGGTGGGATGCGGATGTATGGTGAGCGTCAAGTCCTCGATGTTCGCAGCAGAAGCCACCGCGAGCGCACCTTCCGAAATCAGGTCCGAAGCTGATGGACCGACGATATGGACGCCAAGGACCGTGCCGCCTTCTGCGTCTGAAACCACCTTGCTGAAGCCCAAGCCCTCGTCGCCGAGGGTCAAGGTTCGTCCCAGAGCCTTGAAAGGAAAGACGCCCGTCTTGACCTTGTAACCTTGCTCTTTGGCCTGCTCTTCCGTGAGGCCCACCCAGGCTATTTCAGGATCGGAGAAAATTACCCCGGGGACTTCCACCGCTTCAAATGAGGCTGGCTCACCCGCGATCACTTCAGCAGCGACTTTGCCTTGGTACGATGCCTTGTGGGCGAGCATAGGTCCTGCAATCAGGTCACCGACAGCATAAATGCCCGCAGTCGAAGTCATCATGCGGTCGTTCACCACTACAAAGCCTCTGTTGTCCAGCTTCAGACCGGCCTTTTCCAGCCCGATGCCGGCAGTGTTGGGTCTCCGGCCGATCGCGACCAGGACCTTGTCCGCTTCGACCGATTTTTCACCATCGGGAGTCGAATACTGCACTTCAGCAGCGCCGTTCCGCTTCTCTATGCCTTTGACGCGTGCGTCGAAGATCACCTCTATGTTCAGGCTCTTGAGGGCCCGTTCCATCACTTTGCCGATTTGGGGATCCAGCATGGTCAAGAGGGCCTTTCCGTTCTCCAGAAGGGTGACTTTCGTGCCCAGTTTGGCAAAGACCGTTCCCAGTTCAAGTCCGATTGCGCCTGCGCCCACCACGACCAGCCGCTTGGGGAGCTCTTTCAGCTCCAAGGCATCTTTGGAATCAATCACCAGCACGCCGTCACGGGGCATCCCCGGCATCTCAGCGGCAATGGAGCCGGTAGCCAGAATCGCGTGCTCAAACTCGAACCGATGCACTCCTTTCGGACCTTCTACTGTGAACGAGCGTTCGCCCGTGAGAACAGCGGTTCCCTGGACTACCTCGACCTTATTCTGGGAAAGCAGACTGCTCACGCCCTTCCGGAGTTTCTCGACAATGCCCTGTTTCCATTCCATGAGCTTGGAGAGGTCCACGGAGAGCTCACCCGCGATAATTCCCATCTTATCCGCGCGTTCAATTTCTCTTTTCAAGCCTGCTGCGTGAATGAGCGCCTTGGAAGGAATACATCCCCAATTGAGGCAGAGACCGCCGAGTTCTTCTTTTTCCACCAAAGTAACTTCCAGGCCGAGTTGAGCTGCTCTGATTGCAGCCACATACCCGCCCGTGCCTCCGCCGATGACTGCCACCTGCGTTCCCTGTGCAAAATCACCCATGACCATGGCAATCCTCCTAGGCTACGTCCACCAACATCCGCATGGGATCTTCCAGCAGGGTCACGATGTGGGACATGAACCGGGCCGCGTCCGCGCCGTCCAACACCCGATGATCGAATGAAAGTGTCAGTGGCATGATTGTGCGAACCACCACTTCACCGTTGCGCACGACCGGTTTCTCCACGGCACGCAGCGAACAGAGGATCGCAACCTCCGGATGCACAATGATCGGCGTGGCCCAACTGCCGCCGAGAGCTCCCACATTGGTGATAGTAAAGGTGCCGCCACGCATGTCTTCCAGCTCGATGGTGCGATCCCGGGCCTTGCGAGACAGCTCGTTGAGCTCCGCGGCAATCTGGAGGATTGACTTCTTGTCCACATCTCGCACGACCGGCACCATGAGCCCTGCTTCCGTATCTGTTGCGAAGCCGACGTTGTAGTATTGCTTGTTCACGATTTCGCCTGTGGCCTCGTCCAGAGAGGCGTTGAACATCGGATATTTCTTGAGCGCATCCGCGACAGCCTTAGTCAGAAACGCGAGGATGGTAAGCTTCACCCCACGCTGATCTGCCAGGGCCTTCTCTCGATCACGCACCTTGAGCAGCTCCGTCACGTCCGCCTCGTCAAAATGGGTGACATGCGGAATGGTCGAAACCGACCGCACCATGACTTCCGCGGTCCGCTTGCGGATACCTTTGAGAGGCACGCGCTTTGTAGGTCCGTACTTCTCGAAGTCGAATCCTGCTGTAGCCGGCGCCTGAACAGCCGCGGCGGTGGGCCCCTTGGGAGGCGGTACTTCTTTCTTTTTGGCTGCTTCGCGAACATCCTCGTCGGTGATGCGACCGCGAGGCCCGCTTCCCTTGACCGCGGTGATGTCCACACCCAGCTCGCGAGCCAGCCGGCGTGTATGTGGGGTGGCCAGAACCTTCCTGGCGGGTTCCGCAGGCGCTTCCTCCTCTTTAGCAGCAACTTTGGGGGGCCGGAGCGGTTCCTTCTCAGGGGGCGGGGCCTTGGGGGCTTCTTTGGGCTTTTCCTTCTTTTCGGGCGGAGCCTTTACCGCCTTTTCTTCCGTCTCTATGACGAGCAATGCGTCACCGACTTTGACCGTGTCTCCAGGGCTATGCGGGAGTTCGGCCACGACCCCTGTCACAGGCGCGGGTAATTCAACCACCGCCTTGTCGGTTTCCACTCTGATCACAGGTTGATCCGCCTTAACCTGGTCGCCGACTTTGACCAGATATTCGACCACTTCCGCTTCCGTGATGCCCTCTCCCACGTCGGGGAGCCTGAAGACGTGTCTCATGTGCGCTGATCCTCCACAGTGCAAGCGCTGGAAACGATTGATGAGGATAGAAGTTTTTGGGGAGGGGTCCGGGGGGGCCCTTTTTGTTCGGCCCCCCGGAAACACATCCGAAACTTCCTAGCTCTTCTCAAGGTTTCTAGAATTGCATGGTTTCGTGGACCGCCATAATTACTCGGTCTGGGGTCGGGTAATTGTATTCCTCCAATTTGGCCAACGGTGGAACCACATCGTATCCGGTAACTCGCTTAATCGGCGCAAGGAGCGACAACAGGCACCGTTCTGCGATGGTTGCCGCGATCTCCGCACCCGCGCCGAAAGACCTTGGCGCCTCATGAACAATCGTGGCTCGACCAGTCTTGTTCACGGACGACGTGATTGCTTCCACGTCAAAAGGCCAAACGGTTCGCAGGTCCACGATCTCCACGTCGACGCCTTCTTCCGAGAGATGCTGAGCGGCCCGCTCGCAGACCTGGACCATGCCTCCGTACGTGATGATGCTCAAATCGTTTCCTTCGCGGACAATTCGGGCTTCACCCAAGGGCACACGATATTCCCCATCCGGAACCTCTTCCTTGAAGAGTCGATAAAGCCGTTTGGGTTCGAGGAAGATTACCGGGTCGGGGTCCTCAATGGAGGCGATGAGCAGGCCCTTGGCGTCATACGGAGTCGAAGGGATGACCACTTTCAACCCGGGCACATGACAGAACAAGGCTTCCGGCGCGTCCGAATGGTGCTCCAGCGCTCTGACTCCCGCTCCGTATGGTGCCCGTATCACCAGAGGAACATTGTATACGCCCTGAGAACGGTGGAGCATCCGGGACGCATGGCTGTACACGTGGTCAAAGCCCTTGAACATGAACCCTTCGAACTGGATCTCGGCCACAGGACGGAGGCCTGATATGGCCATGCCCACCGCACTCCCCACAATGCAGTTTTCGGCAAGCGGGGTGTCGATGACGCGCCAGGAGCCGAACTTCTCTATCAGCCCTACTGTGGCCCTGAAGACCCCGCCGTCCACTCCCACATCTTCGCCCAAGACGACGACACGGTCGTCGCTAGCCATTTTGTCCTTTAGGGCCGCGTTGATTGCTTCAACCATTGACAAGCGAGCCATATTTCACCTCGAAGACTCTCCGGCAGTGCGCTTAACTTCATCTTTCTGTTCGCGGATGTGCCACGGTTCATCGGAATACATGTAGTTGAATATGTCTGCGGGTTCGGGAAGAGGTTCGGCCTCGAAGGCCGCAACAGTATTCTCGACCTCTTGGGCGAGCTCGGTTTGCAGTTCTTTTTCCCTTTTGTCGTCCCAGTCGTATTTCTGGGACAGGTACTTGCGCAGCCGGTCAATGGGGTCTCTGGCAGCCCAGGCTTCCACGTCTTCCTTCTTCCGGTATCGCGCGGCATCGTCCGACGTGGTGTGGTCGTCCATCCGATAGGTGACCAACTCCACCAAAGCAGGCCGGTAGTCGTTTCTTGCGGCATCCAGAAGTCGCTTGACGGTCAGGTACACGGCAAAGATGTCGTTACCGTCAACCCGTGCGCCATCGATGCCGTATGCAATTGCTTTTTGGGATATGGTTTCGCTCGCGGTCTGCTTCTCAAAGGGCACGGAAATCGCCCACCCATTATTTTGAATAACGAAGACCACAGGGAGCTTGTACACGCCGGCAAAATTGAGAGCTTCGTGAAAGTCCCCTTGAGAGGTGGAACCGTCTCCGGAACTGGAAAGGACAGCGACCTTTTCCTCGCGGATCCTAGCCTGCATGGCCACGCCGACAGCATGGCAGAGCTGCGATGCCACAGTGATACAAATGGGCAAAACGCGGGAGTCTTGGGGAGGCTTTATGCCCCGCTCGTCCCCGGACCAGTACGTGAACAGGTCCACTGCTTTGACGCCACGAGCGAACTGAGCGCCATATTCGCGAAACGACGGCAAGAACCAGTCGCCAGGCTCCATAGCGAGCCCCATGCCCACGTTCGCGGCCTCCTGGCCACGCACTGAGGCCAAAGTTCCCACGCGGCCTTGCCGCTGCAAGCTCAAGGCCTTGTTGTTACAGAGGCGAGTGAAGATCATGAGCCGATACATCTTGCGGATCAGCTCTTCGGGAATGTCTTTAATCGCTTCGTCGTCCACGTGACCTTCAGGGTCCATGAACCGGATCATTTCCGTCATCTTGCTTATGTCCATGCTGAACCTGCCATCGCACGGTCCTCGGGCCGGTCGAGCGACCAGATTTCATGTGTAAGGCGATCCGGCATCCTGCGCAGCTCCCGGCCGAATACCGAACCGAATTCCCGCTGAAGCACCTCTACAACCCATTTCCGTGAAGGCGCGCGACCCAGAATCTCTTCCACAGTGGTCAATCGTACTTCTTCCAAGCCGCATGGCCTTACGTAACGGGAAGGCCCAAGGTCTCCTTCCAAGTTGAGCGCAAATCCGAAGCTCGTGACCCACGAACTTACCCTCACCCCCATGGAAACCACCTTGCGGTCTTGAGCCCAAAGCCCAATGTGCGCAGCGCTGGTTCTCTTGCGCTCGGCCTTGATCCCGAATCGATTCAGGCAGCGAATGGCTACCTCTTCCAGATTGCGCATGTATTGGGAAATGTTTCTTTCGCGGGGTCCAAGGGCAATAAGCGGATAGCAGAGCACTTGGCCCGACCAATGGTAGGTTATTCCCCCTCCGCGGATGGATCGGGTAAGGCCGATACCCTCTTTTTCCAGTCGGCTTGGACTTACCAGCAGGTCGGGATGTCTCTCAGGAGGGCCGCCTCGCAGGCCAACCGCAACGGTCTTGGGATGCGCCAGGAACAAGAGGATGTCCGGCAATTCTTCCGTTGCTCGCCGCTGCCTCACGGTTTCCATGAGCCGCTCAGCGTCTAAAACGCTAATCAATCCGAGATCTGTGGCGTAACAATTCTTCGCCGGCATCAATTCCACCCCTTCTTCTATCATTCATTGCGCATTGCCCCCCAGGATGAGAAGTGGTCCGACGACCTCGAAGTAATTCAAGACGCTGCGTGGGAGGTTCGTTTCAAAAAACTTTCGCCCAGCCCCCCTACAAAATTCAAAGATGTGCAACGGATCTATTACCTTCGGAGTGCTCTGGTACTCTCAATAGTCGCAATCACGTGTTGTTTCGCCTGCTCAAATTGCCATCCGCTGTAGAGCAGGCAGGTAAGAAACTCCCTAGCCGCTACTCGCCTTTCGGTCTCTGACGCGGCATTGGCTATCATCATGGGAAATCCGGAGCAATCAATCTGCGGTTGGCCCTGCGGAGCCCCTTGTGGCGGCGCGGAGGCCACCGGCATCCCTGGCCCCGGCCCCGGCGGCCGTTGAGGAGGCGGCGGTTGCGGAGAAGCAGCCCTGTGCAAGGGACGCTCCGGTTGCACATACGGGGCCGGAGGCGTCTGTTGTGGGCCTCGTGGCCCACGCGGCGCGCTGGGAGCGCCGGGGCTTATCGCAGGCGCCGGAGGCTGTTGCTCATAATTTTCAGCCGTTGAAGATCGCTGTCTGTTCTGAGTGGGTCTGCGCCCAGGTGTCCGTGCGGCCGATTCGCCACCCGAATCAAATTCCGGAGCTTGTGGTACGGAGTACGGGAACTGCTGGCCGTACAGCTCCATTCCGGATGCGCCGATCGCAAGCAGCACCGACACCAGCAACCATAAACCCGACTTGAAAGGTCTCATGACCAAAAATCCCCATTCTTCCCGGCTCTGAACTATACCACAGCACGTGGAAAAAGACTACGCGGAGACGCCTTTTCATTAAAGAGAGCCTTCCCGGCTGAATCCCAAGAAGCTTTCGTGCATCAAGCCGTAGGTCGGATTGAGTCCGCTTTCTGGGCGGGACGAAATCCGACATCATGTCTTGTCGGGTTTCGCCGGGCTCAACCCGACCTACCTTGATTCACCGTTTGATAGCGCAGTGGTATGAATCGCAAAAGGCTTTCGTGCATCAAGATGAAATGGAGGACGAAGAGACAACGGCGATTTCAGGAGGCTCGCAATGAACCCTCAGGCGCCTGATGAATACGGCCCTGACACTGTCCGGGTCGGACATACGACAAGTCCGGATGAGACGATCGTGGACTACTATCCGGGCCTGTTGACTGAAATGACTGATGAAGAAATCGAGTGCAAGGAACGCGCTTTTCAGCAGGAGCTGTTCGGCGGGTACGAGTGCCGCGACGTTCCGTGTTCTTGAACCGGACTTGGGACACCACCTACATGGGGGAGAATCCGAACAGTGGCGTATATTCTAGATTTGCGCACTAAGAAAGGTCTTCTCGACAGTCTCGCTGGCACCCTATCGACCATAACACGTAGGGGCGCAATTCATTGCGCCCGCAAAGAAGGCGTGATGAATCACGCCCCTACCGCGGGCCATATTCAATACGCCCGCCTAGGGTTCTACCTTGTCACCTGTTTATATGACACCTTGACGAGCAAGCGACTCCCTTTGCGTCTCGGATACGCCTATGGCTGACAGCACTTCGTTGGTGTGCTCTCCAAGGCGCGGGGCTGGAGCCTCCTCCCGCGGCGGAGGGGATTCCGATAGCCTAAAAGGCGTTGCCAGATAGCGCCTCGCACCTGCCCCCTTGGTGATCATGTCTCGGGCGAGCACGATCTCCGATTCCACAGCATCGGTCAGGGCAACAACAGGCTCGCAGCAGCAATCGTGGTCCTTCATGAACGTGACCCAATCTTGCTGCGTGCGTTCGGCAAAGATTCGGCGGATTTCCTCGATGATCTCAGGGCCGCCAAACTGGTCTGCGACCAGATCCGGGCGATTGAGCCCCTTGCAGAAATTATCCCAGAATTTGAATTCCAATGCGCCCAAGGACATATACCGGCCGTCCTTGGTCAGGTATAACCCGTAGCACGGAAACCGCCCAGTGAGGAACATACTGCCGGGACCCGGCTGTTCCATGCCCGCCTCAACGCCCCCAAATATCATGGTAGCGAGGGACAACGATCCGTGAAACATCGACACATCCACGTATTGGCCCTTGCCGGTATGCTCGCGCTGAACCACCGCGGCCAGCAGTCCTGATAGGGCCATCAGGCTGCCGCCCGCAAGATCCGCTATCTGGATGCCGGGAATGCATGGTTGGCCTTGCTGAGTCCCGGTCATGTGAATGACGCCGGCAAGGGAAAGGTAATTGAGATCGTGGCCCGCTCTCAGTCGATACGGTCCGCTCTGGCCGTACCCTGATATGGATACATGAATGAGCCGCGGCTGTATCTTGCTGGTGGTTTCGTACCCGAGTCCGAGCCGCTCCATAGTTCCAGGCCTGAATCCTTCCACGATAACGTCGTATGTCCGGAGCAGGTCCAAGAAGATGCGGAGACCTTCCGGATGCTTCAGGTTGAGCGCAAGGCTCTTCTTGTTGCGATTGACCGCTTCGAAGAAAGGATTGGTTTCATCGCTTCCAGGGCCCAGGAAACGGGCGTAGTCTCCGCCGACCGGATTCTCGACCTTGACCACTTCCGCACCCAGAGTGGCAAGAAGCCACGTCATGTACGGCCCGGGAAGATTCATGCTCAGGTCCAGAACTTTGAGTCCTTTCAATGCCTCAGACATGATGCGTCACCTGTCTCGGAGTTGTTCGGTGCCATAATGAGATGTAAGAATCACTTTGTGAAGGTCTGGTGATACGCGGGTCACCTGAGTCCTGTGGGACTCGCCTAAGCACGGATGAACCTTGGGCACATCCGTGGCACAGGCCCTCATACGCGGGACGGCAGCGCATAGAATAGGTGGAAGTTTTTGGGGGAGGGGTGCGGGGAGGGCCCTTTTTACAAAAAGGGCCTTCCCCGCCCTCTTCTTCAAACACTTCCGGGTTTTCGCGCTCCGCTTAAAGCCCCATGAATTTGGCTGCGATCCCTTTCATGATCTCGTTGGTGCCTGCAAAGATCGACATGACTCGCACATCTCGCCAGGCACGGGCCACAGGGTATTCCTCGCAGTAACCATAACCGCCGTGGAGTTGGAGGCAGCTGTCGATCACCCGTTTGGCCATTTCGGTAGTCCAGTACTTGGCCATTGAGACTTCGACAATGATGTTTCGGCCCTCCATGTGGTCGACAGTAAGCTTATCCACGAAGGTTCGGCCGAGCTTCACTTCGGTGGACATCTCCACCAGCCTGAACTGGATGTGCTGGAACTGGGATATGGGCCTGCCGAAAGCTGTCCGCTCCTTGCAGTACCGGATAGTCATCTCCAGAATGTGTTCAACGAATGCGACCGCCATTATGGCACAGACGAGGCGCTCTTGCTGGAGCTTTTCCATCAATTGCACAAACCCGGACCCAGGTTCTCCCAGGCGATTGGAGGCGGAGATACGGCAATCGTTGAAGAAAAGTTCGGCCGTGTCCTGGCTGTGCCAGCCGATCTTTTTGATTTTCTTCCCTTTCTCAAATCCCGGGGTGCCGGCTTCTACAAGATATAAACTGACTGCTCGATGAGGATCCTTCATGGACGGGTCTTTCGCGGCCAGCACGAGCAGATCGCAATTAATGCCATTGCTGATAAAGGTCTTTTGTCCGTTGATGACAATCCAGTCCCCGTCCTGCACCGCGGTGGTTCTCATGCCCGCGAGGTCACTCCCTGCATTGGGCTCGGTCATCGCGATAGCGGTGATAATGTCGCCGGAGACGCAACCTGGGAGGTATTTGTGTTTGAGTTCTTCGGAGGCATAAGCCGTGATGTACGGAACCACGACATCGCTGTGAAGGTTCGCAGCCAGCCCAAACTGGTTGGTTTTCAAGAGCTCTTCCAGGAGGATCACCGAATAGAGAAAATCCGCACCCATGCCGCCGTATTCTTCAGGAACCTGCATGCACAGGAAGCCTTGGTCGCCCATCTGTTTCCAAACGCTTCTCGGCACAATGCCCGCTTCTTCCCATTCGTCAACGTGAGGCACGACTTCTCTTTCGCAGAACTTGCGGACTGCTTGTCTGAAGATTCGATGTTCCTCAGTGTATGGCAAGATCTCCATCCGCTCTTCTCCCTGGACTCATGGGAAAGGGTGAGGCGATTTCAGAAGGACCACCTCACGTCCGATCCGTCGCGATGCCTTTGAAGATCAACTCGCAGAGATTATCACTCAGCGAGTCTGTTGAGATCTCTTGATTGAAAATCACCCCAGGCAGGCAAACCTGCTCAATGGCACCCAGGACCAGATCACGAATCACGGAAGGCGGCACTTCCCGTCGTATCTCTCCCGATCTTACCCCAGCCTTGATGATCTCCAGTATGATCTTCCTGTACCTTTTCATAATCTGGTACGCGTCGCTCCGAAAATAATCGGGGAAGCTCCTTACCTCAAGCAGGAGGATTTTCGCGAAGACGCGGTCCCTTGAATACATATTGATATGTAACCAAATCACCTTCCGCAGCTTATTCAGAGGGCCCTTGATTCCCTTGAGCACGGGTTCCGCACGCGAGACATAGAATTCCATGTATTCGGCCAGGACCTGATGAAGCAAGTCTCGCTTATCATCAAAGTACTTGTAGATCAGGGCTTCGGTTACGCCAGCGGTACGGGCGATCTCCGCGGTGGTGACGGCGCCGAATTCTTTCTCGGCCAATAAACTCTTGAGCGCTTCCACAATCTTGATTCGCCCGGGAGGGAAGCGCCTTTTCCGCACTTGTGGTTGGATGTGGTACCCCACGTCTGCCATGTTCGCAGACTGTTTGAGTGAATCAGCTTTCATTCTCTTCCGCCGTTGGCTCAAATGAGGGAGCGGTCAAGACCGCAGGCTACAAGCTGATCGAATTCAGGTGCCGGGGTCAGGCCGGGCATTTGGAAACGGTCGGAAAGCTCCTGGAGGCGCGCCCTCACCGCTTTCACTCCCCGGAGGCTCACGTAGCGAGCGGGCCCATGCCAGCAATCAGGAAAGCCGATGCCCAAGATCGCTCCCAGGTCCATGCTGTAGTAGTCGGGGAGCACACCGTCGCTCATGCACCAGAAAGCCTCATTGCACATGCCCAACAGCAGGATATCCTGGACCTCATCCTGATTCGGTATGGGAACGCCTTCGGTCCGAACTATGTGCTCCATGACGGATTCGTCCCGAATCATGTTCCGATGGTCAAGGTAAAAGGCTGGTTTTCCCAGGCCCACATATCCGGCTTCGTGAAGCTTCTTCAGGCTTGTGGGCAGCTCCATGCGTTCGGGGAAACGGCTGGCCATGAACGAGCCGGCATGGAAGATCACATTTCCGCCCGTAGTGCCGTATACGTTAAGAGGGCCTTGAGGGAAGCCCGCCTGAAGCGCCATGAGATCCACATCCCAAGGCAAAACACCCCGTTCAGCCAACCAGAAACCGTTGTTTACGAATGTGGCGAAGGTTCGACTGGTGTAAAAACCAGGCCCGTCATTGACGCCAATCACGGTCTTGCCGATCGCCCTGCCCACGGTAACTGCGGTCGCGACTGCTGCCGGACTGCTGCGGGGGCCTCGGATGACTTCCAGGAGCGGCATCAAAGGCACAGGCGAAAAGAAGTGCATACCCACCACCTGTTCCGGCCGCGTTGAATTCGCGGAAATCTCTGCCATGGGAAGGGTGGAGGTATTGGACGCAAAGATCACTTCAGGGTTTACCTCCTGAACGCGTGCCAGGATCTTCTGCTTCAAGGGGAGATCCTCGAATACGCACTCTATGACCAGAGGCACATCCCGGAGCCGACCGTAATCCGTGCTCCCTTCCAGGTTGGCCATGACCTTGTCCTTGCGGCTCCTCGGCCACCTTCCTTTGGAAACAAGGCCTTCCAGAGTCTTGTCGATCTCTTGCACCGCGGCCTGGGTGGCGGCTTCATCCATGTCGATGAGCAGCGCTTTTATACCTCTCTCCGCCGCTACCTGTGCGATGCCTCTCCCCATCAGTCCTGCGCCGATCACCGCGAGCGAATCCACCTTGACCGCTTTGCGCGGGTCTGCTTTGACGAGCCGAGGCCCCAGGCTGGTTGTAAGGAAAAAGAAGTCGATCTTGTTCTTAGTATTCGGGGATTCAAACAGGGACACGAATAGCTCAAGATCGTTGCGCAGAGCATCCTCGAGAGGAAGCTTGAGGCCGGCCTCCATCGATTGCACCGCGGCGCGCAAATACGGCCGATGCGGACAAATCGATGCCCTAAACAACGCCTGATTGACGATCTTTTGGTTTTCTTCGTCGGATCGCTGGTCCGGCTCAACGTGTGCCGGATCGTAAATGTGGTTCACGATGCCCTGATGGGATTCGATCCACTCTCTCGCGCGGGATTCCAGCTCGGCAGAAGGACATATGGTCACGAGCCCGGTCTGGGCAAAGGTTTCTGCAGGGCTGACGCGTGCGCTGGTTATCATATCCACCGCGGTCTTGAAACCTACCACTCGGCGGAGCACTTGAGTTCCTCCACCGGCAGGGAAGAGTCCCACACTCACTTCCGGGAGGCCAAAGCGAGAATCGGCTGTTGTAAAGACCTGATCGCAGCCCCACAGGAGAAGCTCAAAGCCTCCACCCAGCGCTGTCTGCCCATCGAGTAGGGCCACCACCGGGAACGGGCTCTTGGCAAGGGTTGCCAGGCAATCATGAAAGCGCCGAAGAGTGATCCTGATTAGTTGCGGCGTCGCGTCGGTCATGATTTCTCGGAGGTTCGCACCGTCCAGGAAGCTCTTCTTCTTGCCCGAGACGATAATAACGCCTCGGACATTATCTTTATTGGCTTGAAGCGTGGCCTTTTCCAGGTCGGTCATGAATTGCTGGCCGATGCTGTTCACCGGCCCGGCCGTATCGATCACGAACCTGGCCACTCTACTTTCCGTATCAAGATGGTATTTGACTTCCGGCATTGCAGTTCCTCCCTTTGTCAGGCCCGAACGATCGCTGCTTCTCCCTGAGTCAGGCCGCCGCATATCGCGGCCACCCCAAGGCCTCCTCCACGGCGGCGGAGCTCATACATCATGGTCATCAGGATACGCAACCCGGACGCGCCCACGGGATGTCCAATGGCTATCGCGCCTCCATTCACATTGGTCTTTTGCAGGAGACCGTGCCAGATTTCCGTATTGCCATCAGCCAAGATTTTGGTGCTCACCAGGGGCATGGCCGCAAAGGCCTCGTTGATTTCAATGAGATCGAGCTGATCAAGTTGCAGCGAGGCTTTAGAGAGGACCTTGCGGATAGTGAGTGCGGGGATCCACGAGATGCCGAAGGGCATGTCGGTCTCGCCTGCCATTTCCACAAGGGTTCCGAGCGGTTCCAAACCCAGTGACCTGGCACGGGACTCGGTCATAATCACAACCGCAGACGCGCCATCGTTGAGCCCGGGAGCATTTCCCGCAGTCGTGGTCTTTGCGCCGAACACCACTGGGAGCTGCTCAATGGCCGCCAAGGTGCTGTCCGGCCGAGGGGATTCGTCACCGGCAAACAGGAACGAGTTTCCTTTTTTCACGGCCATGATGGGCGCAAGCTCGTCGGAAAACTTGCCCTGTGCTTGGGCTTGCGCCCATTTCCGGTGCGAACCCATAGCCCATGCGTCAAGCATCCTTTTGGGAATCGCGTATTTTTCCGCACCGTCGGACGCGTCCACAGACACCGGATTGTATCCGGGATAGCCGATGGGATAAATCTGGTCTGTCAGCTTGACTTCCCCGATGCGCACACCGTTTCTGAGCTGTCGGGAAATGTGCGGAACGCGGCTCATGGCCTCAACACCTATCACGAGTGCGGAAGAGAGCTCGCCGAGCCGCAAGCCCCAAAGAGCCATACGCAACGCAGTCAGCGGCGAGCAGCACGCGGTGTCCACAGTGATGGTGAAGCGATCCACCCCGAGCTTCAGGCCGATCTGGCGGCCTGTGACGGAGCCGGTCTCAAAGCATGACGGAATACAATTACCGACGAAGATCTGGTCGATTTCGGCTGACAGATCTTTTCCCGGTGCGGTCAGAGCCGCTCGACCCGCGTGCGCCGCGACGTCCAGAGGCTCCATTTCCGACAATGATCCGAGATATCGGCCGAACGGCGTTCGTTTCGCGCTTACGATGACGCATTGCTCGGGCATCTGGTCTTCCCTCCTGGTATCGGATGGGGCGAGGGGACGGTAAGGAAAGCCCGCTTACCTCCCGGTTCGTTGATGAATGCCTTGTGAAAGCACAATGGAATGAGATAAAATTTTAGTGCCGCGAGTGGTGAGTGATCATTACTCACCCGTCCGCGGCTGTCAAGTTCTTTCCTGAAGAGCCTGCAAGGAAACAAGACCCTTATGGTTGACATGTCTCTCCCTGCACTCAACGACTCGGAAGGCGACGCCATACCGGATTCGCTTCCCTCTGTCGTGGATGCTCACGTACACCTCTTTCCCGACGGGATCTTCACGGCGATCCGGCAATGGTTCGATCAGTATGGTTGGCCTGTCAGGTATAGGATGAGCTCGGAGGAACTGGTTCGGTTCTTACTCAGCCGCGGGGTCGATCATGTCGTGGGCCTTCATTACGCGCACAAGCCCGGCATTGCCAGGAACCTGAACGAGTACATGGCAGGGCTTGTGCGGAGCTTCCCCAAGCTCACCGGTACCGCGACAGTCTTTCCCGGAGAACCCGATGCTCGGGCTATCCTTGAAGATGCATTCTCCCTCGGGCTCAAGGGAGTGAAGCTCCATGCGCATGTTCAAGGCTTCCGCATGGACAGCGAGGCCATTTTCGAAATATGCGAGGTCTGCGACGCACGCCAACAGCCTCTAGTCATGCACGTGGGCCGGGAACCTAAGAATCCGCATTTTGCCTACCCAGTGGATCCTTACCTGATCTGTCGCTCAGACCATTTGGAAGAAATCCTTCGAAGTTATCCCAAGCTGAAAGTGTGCGTACCGCATCTGGGCGCGGACGAATTCGCTACGTATCGTGGGCTCTTGGAAAAATACGACAATCTGTGGCTTGATACGGCCATGATGCTTGCTGAGTATCTGCCGGTGGAAGATTCGCCGCGGCTCGTCGAATTCCGGCCCGAGCGCGTAATGTACGGGACGGACTTTCCTCAAATCCCGTACGCGTGGGATCGGGAACTCAAAAAAATTGGCCGCCTTGGCTTGACGGAAGACCGTCTGGCTCTTATTCTGAACCAAAACGCGCGCGATTTTTTTTCCATTTCTCTATGAACGGTTCGCGGCGCAGGATTTCTGCTCAACCTTGCCTGTCGGCTGCTGGCGTGCTAAAGAAATGAACGTATAGACGTGAGCTGTCTGTGTATCCGCTCACTGAGCGAGGAGCGGCCGTGATGAAAATCCGAATCTCGGAATCCACAGCGATGAAGAAAGAAGTGCGGTGCGCCCAGGGCCACGAGTTTGAGGCCTGGTATATCGGGACGCCTGATGGCATCGTGATTGAGTTTGGTAGAGAGACTGGCCTTTTGCCCAAGAATAGGGAAGAAGCGGCGTATGTCCAGGGAACGTGTTGTTTCAAGGCCGCGTGCGAGCTGGTCTGGAAGGAACCGCTTCCCATTTGAAGCGGAGCCAGCCCCCTCAACGCTATCCAGGCAGAGGCAGAGGGGCATCCGCAGCCCGTGGTTGCTTTCATACCGGCAGATGTCTCATTTCGCACGAAAACCGCATCACGTAACATGGACGAAAATCGGGGGGTAGATGCCTAAGCGGCAGATAAGCGCCAAGGACGCGCTGGAAAGCATCCAGCAGGGACTGGATGATTCTTCTCTCATGCAGAAGTACAGGATCACCGCCAGAGGCTTACAAAGCCTCTTTTACAAACTCGTAGCCGCGGGTTTGTTGACCCCGGACGACATTGAGAGTCGCTACTCGTTCTTAGACGAAACTGTACAGGTCATTTGGACCTGCCCGCAATGCGGGGTTGTGCAGAAGACAGCATCTGAGCGCTGCCCATCATGCCAAGCCAAGATCTCCCGGCTCACTGACACCGGATGACCCTCCAAAAGGCCACCCTGTAGAAATGCAGACAGATCGCGAACTCTTGTTCACCCGTTGGGCGCTTGTAGGCTCGCTGGGCTGCACCGCGGTTTTTTCTGCAATCTGGATCATCAGGTCTCTCCCGTTTGGCAGGCTCCTCGAACATCCCATGTTCATATTGGGGCTGGTCGGGGCCCCATTATTCGTGTTGTTGGTGTTTCTGGCATGGTGGCTTCCCGGCCTTTTGCGTCGGAACGGGCGATCCTCTGCGTGGCTGCTAATTTTTGCAGCCTTCAACCTTGTGATTGTGACGCCCGAGATGGCCCTGCGCGCGGTAAGCTTCACGTACGAGTCCGGCGTGCAGTACGGCAGGCCCCGGGACAAGGCATGGGTGCGCCTGGTTCCGGACAAAGACCTGTTGTGGACGTTCCAGCCATCAGCCCCGGGCGTGAACTCGCTCGGGTTCCATGACAAGGAAATCCAGAAACCCAAGCCTGACGGAGTGTATCGCACTCTATTCCTGGGCGATTCCTGCACTGAGCAAGGTTTCCCGGACCTGGTGGAGCTGTTTCTGAATGCGGGCAACACGAATCCCAAGCGACGATTCGAAAGTGTCACCATGGCTGTGACAGGATACACATCGCACCAGGGCAAAGTCATGGCTGAGAAGTACGGAACGGTGGCAGAGCCTGACCTGGTGGTTGTGTACTTCGGGTGGAACGACCACTGGCAAGCTAAGGGCGCTCCCGATGCTGACCACAAGGGGTTGCCGCCTCGTTCCTGGTGGGAACAAAGCAGGCTGAACAGCCTGCGACTCTTTCAGGCAATCCGTCAAATGGCCGCGACTTTTTCACCGCATCCTGCGGATCTGCCGGCGGGCGAACCCAGAGTGTCCCCAGACCAATACCGGAAAAATTTGCTGAGAATCGGCGAACTCTTCAGTGCCCGCAACGTCCCGGTCATCTATGTTACAGCCCCAACCTCCCAGTATCGACTCGGGGTGCCGGATGTGCTCATTGAACGAGGATTTGTTCAGGACAAAGCCACCGGGTTAAGGTTACACAAATCATACAATGAGATTGCTCGAGAAGTGGCGAAACGCCCCACGTCGTATCTTCTTGACCTGGAAGCAGAATTCGAGCGCTTGCCTAATCCGGAAAAGCTGTTCATGAAGGACGGGATCCACTTCACACCCACCGGCCTCGCCCTGGTCGCGAAGCGAGTGTCGGACATGGCCCGCCAGATTGCTTTGGCTCCCGAATCGGCTTCTTCCAATCCGAAATAAGTTCGACTTTTCTTGAATTAATCGGGTTGCCTACGGCTTGCGGTGGCCGGGAACAATGTAGGGGCAGGCCTTGTGCCTGCTCGGATGGGAAGATGCGAAAAAAAGGGCGGACGCGCGGGTCCGCCCCTACTAACGCCCTATTTCGGTCACTATTCTTGGCAAACACCATAATGTGGTTCCCCGGCCGGGCAGGGTCACCATATGGTGCCGCACCTTGATCCGACCAAGCGGATTCTTGCTCAACATCCGAGTTGCTTGTTGGTTTTCGTACTGTTAGCATGGTTCGGGCACAGCCCGAAGTGGTCTCAGGTAATCCTGGAGCAGTCCGTGCAAGGCGGGCACGCGTCAAAATTCATTCTTCGACATAGGTAGGAGGCGATTATGGCAGAATTTCAATCGTATTCCCCACGTGTGGAAGTTGTGGGTGAAGTAGTGGCAGCATTTATAGCCGGATTTCCGGCCGAGGTCAGGGAGCAGGGACTCAGTATCTTGGCCAAGCATGGTATCAGTGATCCCCAAGCAGGCCAATTCATTCCTCTTCAAGCCCTGCTTGATTGCATGAAGGAAATAGGGGAGAAACATAGCTCGCAAATGCTGCTTCGCGTCGGCGAGCAAATCGCGGCAAATGCAAAGCTACCCCCGAATCTCGATACGCTGGAGACCTGTCTGGCTTCAATCGACGTGGCCTACCACATGAATCACAGAGGCGGAGAAATCGGGCACTATACGTACAAGTATGAAGGAGTGCAGAATGGCCTGCACAGGGCCACAATGACCTGCGAAAACCCATACCCCTGCGCGTTTGACTGGGGAGTGATCGAAGGGTTCGCTAAGAGATTCAAGCCCAAGGACTGCGTCGACGTGGTGGTGCGGCACAGCAGCGACGAGCAGTGCAGAAGGAAAGGCCACGAATCCTGCACGTATCACGTGAGCTGGATGTGATTCCGTCCGAACGCGGGACGCTAGTGCTCTGTTCTCTAATCACCTGGGAGTTCTTTTTTTGTAATTGCACGCTGGTACATGCAGTCAGACGCCCATGTATTTGTGGGGCAGAGCACTAGATCTATGGAGACAGGCGTTTTTGATATGATAGAAGCCGGCGCGTGAATTGGCAGGTTCGCGGCAAACAGAGCAGAATGTGTGACGGCCTTGCACGAGACCCGTCTCGAGACGCCGACGGGTTTGGGTTGCGCCGAGGTTGAGAGGATTCTGATGAGCGAAGAAGGCGGCAACGAGCAACAGACACAAGATATGTGGGGAAGCCGTCGCGGCTTGAGTCTCGGTGCGCTCAAGCGAGGTTTCCTGGACCACCTGAGATACTCACAGGGAAGGATCCCGAGAATCGCCACCCTGAACGATTACTACATGGCCCTCGCATACACGGTGAAAGACCGGTTGCTTCATCGGTGGGTTCGAAGTGGGGAGACGTACCTGAAAGGGGACCTTCGAGCTGTCGCTTACCTTTCCGCAGAATTCCTTTTGGGACCACAGCTTGCAAACAATCTGATCAATCTGAGGATCTATAAAGAGGTACGAGAAGCCTTCGAAGCAGCCGGCGGGGATTGGAACGCTCTCCTGGAGCATGAGCCCGAACCCGGTTTGGGGAATGGCGGTCTTGGTCGACTGGCGGCATGTTTCATGGATTCGCTTGCCACTCTCCAGATCCCTTCCATCGGATATGGGATACGTTACGAATTCGGAATCTTCTCCCAGAGCATTCAAAACGGCGAGCAGATCGAAACCACCGATAAGTGGCTGTATTTGGGGAATCCGTGGGAAAGCCACAGACCGGAGATTGCATACGAGGTAAAACTCGGGGGTCATACCGAACACGTTCAAGACCAGGATGGGCGTCTAAAGGTTCGATGGATTCCGGATCGAGTAGTGAGAGGGGTAGCGTACGACACCCCTGTGTTGGGTTACAATGTTAACACCTGTAACACTTTGCGACTTTGGAAGGCAGAGGCAGCGGAATCTTTCGACTTTCAAGCATTCAACATAGGCGATTACTACGGCGCTGTTGAAGAAAAGGTCTTTTCGGAAAACCTTACGAAAGTGCTCTATCCGAACGACGAACCCGCGCAAGGAAAACAGCTCCGTCTGGAACAACAATATTTCTTTGTATCATGCTCTTTGCAGGACATGCTGCGCATGTGCTCAATGGGTAACTTGCCGCCGACAAAATTCCACGAAATCTTTTCAGTGCAGTTAAATGATACGCATCCCGCCTTGGCCGTACCTGAATTGATGCGCCTCCTCGTAGATGAACACGGCATCGAATGGGACGAGGCATGGGAAGTCACCCAGAAGACCTTCGGGTATACCAATCACACGCTGCTGCCTGAAGCCCTGGAAAAATGGCCTCTATCCTTGTTCCGCTCGCTTCTGCCCAGACATATGGAAATCATTTTCGAGATCAATCACCGATTTCTGGAAAAAGTCCGAGCGCGGTACGTGGGAGATGAAGATCGAGCGACTCGCATGTCCTTGATTGACGAAACCGGCGAAAAATACGTGCGTATGGCAAACCTTGCGTGTGTCGGCAGCTTCGCAATAAACGGTGTAGCAGAGCTCCACACGGAGCTGCTCAAACATCACGTGCTCCGCGACTTTTTCGAGTTCTTTCCGGAAAAGTTCAGCAACAAGACCAACGGCGTGACTCCTCGGCGATTCATAGTACTGAGTAACCCAAGACTGGCAGACTTGATAACTCGGACGATCGGTGATGGATGGATAACGGACCTGGACCAACTCCGGCAACTTGAGAGTTTTGCAGAGGACAAAGACTTCAAGACCGAATGGAGTCGCATCAAGAGGCTGAACAAAGGTGATCTGTCCGAAGCGATCCGCAATCAAACAGGCGTCGTTGTGGATCCGGACTCGCTTTTCGATATCCAGGTGAAACGATTTCACGAATACAAGCGGCAACACCTCAACGTGCTGCACATCGTGACCTTGTACAGCCGCATAAAGCAGAATCCGAACATAAACATTGTTCCCCGAACGTTCATTTTCGGTGGGAAAGCCGCTCCCGGATACTTCATGGCGAAGTTGATCATCAGGCTGGTCAACGCAGTAGCCGACGTGGTGAATCACGACCCAGATGTAAGAGATCGCATCAGAGTGGTGTTCTTTCCCAACTTCAACGTAAAGAACTCTCGGTTGATCTACCCCGCTGCGGACCTCTCCGAACAGATCTCCACAGCGGGCAAGGAGGCTTCAGGAACCGGAAATATGAAGTTCTCGATGAACGGGGCTCTCACGATCGGCACATTGGACGGAGCCAATGTGGAGATAAGGGAGGAAGTCGGACCCGAGAATTTCTTCCTCTTCGGGCTCACCGCAGAGGAGGTATACGATCTGAAATCGCGGGGATATCAATCATATGCATTCTATGAACAGAACAATCAATTGAAAACCGTGATAGACCTCATCGCATCCGGGCGTTTCTCTTCAGGCGATACCGACCTGTTCAAACCTCTCGTTGATTCTCTACTTTATCACGACGAGTACCTACTTTTGGCCGATTATCAACCATACGTGGACTGTCAGGACCGTGTCAGCCAAGCATACCGAGATCAGGACGCGTGGGTACGTATGTCGATCCTCAACACAGCCCGAATGGGCAAGTTCTCGTCCGATCGCACGATTCGACAATACTGCGACGAAATTTGGAAGGTAAACCCCGTGCCTGTCAGTCTTCAAGACCCTGATGACGAGGAACCATGAGGGATGGCCTGTGACGCCCTTCGAGATCCAAACCGGGACGCGCTATCCTCTGGGTGCTAGCTGGCGAGCACAAGGAACAAACTTTTCTATCTTCAGCAGACACGCCACTTCTGTAGAATTGCTGTTATACGAACACGCGGACAGCCCGAACCCCCTACAAGTTATCAAGTTGGACCCGTCCCTGAACAGGACATTCTTCTTCTGGCACGTCTACGTTGTCGGACTGCCAACGGGCATTCACTACACCTGGAAAGTGGACGGTCCTGGAGACACGCGCAGTTCAGGCTTCCGCTTCGATAAGCGCCGAGAGCTTCTCGATCCTTGGGCGCGGGCAATCACCACCACGCTTTGGAATCGCCGGACGGCTTCGCTGGCTGACCTAGGGGCGTGGCCTGCCATGCGTGCCATGGTCATCGACGATAGATACGACTGGGAAGGAGATCAACCGATCGATCATGTCAATGAGAACATGATCATTTACGAAATGCATGTAGGAGGGTTCACGAAGCATACTTCGGCGCGTGTCACTCATCCAGGGACCTTTGCCGGCGTAATTGAAAAGATCCCATATCTGAAGGCGCTTGGGGTTACCGATGTGGAACTGCTCCCGGTAATGGCATTTGACGAACAGGATGTGCCGGACGGCGCTGCTGATGAAGGGCTTAGGAATTTCTGGGGATATAGCACGCACAGCTTCTTCTGTCCTCATCCGGGGTACTGTATTTCTCCGGAAAGAGGGACGCATCTGAATGAGTTCCGCGACATGGTGAAAGCTTTGCACCGGGCAGGCATCGGAGTCATTCTGGATGTGGTGTTCAACCATACTGCCGAAGCCGAAGCAAGCGGGCCTGTGATCAACTTCAAAGGATTCGCGAACGAAACATTTTACCATCTCGATCCGTTGGATCGAAATGTTTACCGCGACTATACGGGATGCGGAAACACCGTCAACTGCAACCATCCGATTGTTACTGCCTTCATATTGGAGTGTCTGGAGTTTTGGGTCCGGGAAATGCATGTTGATGGCTTCAGATTCGATCTCGCAAGTGTTTTGGCTCGTGGAGAGGACGGCAATGCTTTGTACCATGCGCCTGTCCTCTGGAGCATCGAGTTTTCGGCTGCTCTGGATAGAGCGAAAGTCATTGCGGAAGCTTGGGATGCTGCCGGTCTGTATCAAGTGGGTGGCTTTCCGGGATTTCGATGGGCTGAGTGGAACGGCCGATACCGGGATGTCATAAGACGCTTTATACGTGGTGATCGAGGCTTGATCAGCGAGCTTGCTACTCGGGTTAGCGGCAGCAGCGATTTGTACGAAGATGACGGACGATTGCCGGGCAACAGCATCAATTTCGTCACCTGTCATGATGGTTTTACCTTATATGACCTGGTCGCTTACAACCAAAAACATAATGAAGCAAACGCACAGGACAGCAGAGACGGAACGAACGACAATCTAAGCTGGAACTGTGGTGTTGAAGGTGACACCGAAGATCCCCAAATCCTTGAACTCCGAAAACGTCAGGCTAAGAACTTCATTGCAATTCTACTACTTAGCCAGGGCGTGCCTCTCTTGCTTGCAGGAGATGAGGTGTTAAGAACTCAAAGGGGTAACAATAACGCGTATTGCCAGGACAACGAACTCGGGTGGTTTGATTGGAACCAGATGGAAACCAACCGCGATATGTTTCTCTTTGTGAGTGGAATGATCGCATTTCGAAAACGTCATCCATGTTTGATGCACAAGCGATTTCTTACAGGAAAGAAGGCTGAAAAGACCGGTATGGCTGACGTGACGTGGCACGGGGCAAGACTGCATCATCCGCTCTGGGAAGACCGAGACGCTCAAGTCCTGGGTTTCACCTTGGCAGCCGTAGCCCCCGGAGAGGAGGACATTCACGTCATCATGAACATGTCTGCAAACGCGATCGAGATTGAGCTTCCCGTTTTGCAACGGCAGATGTGGTTCCGGGCCGTGGATACTGCGCAGCCGTCTCCGACGGATATTATTGAACCGAAGAATCAGGTCCCGATAGATGAAGACAAGTACTTCGTAAGCCAGCGAAGTGTCGTTGTGTTCGAGAGCAGGCCCTAAACTCTTTCCTTGAATTCCTCGCCAAGCAGTCCCTCAGGTCTCACAAGCAGCACCAGGATGATTATCAGGAACGCGAGGGTGTTCTTGAACGCGATGGAGATGAAGCCGCCGGCCCAGGATTCAGCAACGCCGAGGATGAGGCCTCCCACGATGGCGCCGGGCAAGCTATTGAGTCCACCAAGGATTGCGGCCGCAAAACCCTTGAGAAAAGGTTCAAGCATGAAGAATGGATCGAGGATGAGCGCGGGTGCGAGGAACAGGCCTGCGAGGACCCCTAAGAGCGCGGCCAAGCCCCAGGAAAAGGCCAACACCTGCCGAGTGGGAATCCCAAGAGTTTGCGCGGCAGGCAGATTCTCGGATGTGGCCCGCATAGCCAAGCCAATCCGTGTCTTTTGCACCAGCAGGTAAAAGAGCAGACAGCACAAGAGGCTGATTCCGAGCGTGCCTAAGCCTAGCTGGCTCATGGTTATGGGCCCGACGCGATAAATCTTGAACTCTGAGAGAGGAAACGGGAAGGAGTGGGGTTCTGTTCCGCCGAAGTACGTCACGAGCCCCTGGATAATGAGCCCGAGGCCCAGAGTAAGGATAATCTGCCCCAGTTGGGTCGCGTCACGTCGTTGCGCAGGAACGAGGATTGAAAAATAGAATCCAGTGGCTACGGCAGCACCAAAAAGGAGCCCCAGAAGCGCGGCCGCGGCAAAGGGCAGATTCATGCCGAGCAGAGCAAATGCCATGAAGGTACCGGCTGTGGTCACGTCGCCATGCGCGAAATTCAGGATTCGTGTGGAGCGATATATGAGGGCAAGACCTAGCGCGACCAGCGCATAGACACTTCCCGTGGATAACCCTGATATGGTGTATTGAATGAACCGTTCCATGCGGCGTTCCTCTCGAGCATCTTCTATCGGAAAGGCCAATTGCTCAAATAGAGCCTTGTCTTGAACCACCTGCCGGCTAGGCCAAGGGGTTCGAATATCAGCACGACCAGTATGGCTACGCCGAACACGACAGGGACCATTTCCTTGTATGACGATAAGAGGTTCGGCACCAGGATCACAAAGGCCGCGCCCATGATGGAGCCTTCAATAGAGGCGAGTCCTCCAATAATCACGGCCACGAAAAGCGTGACCGATTCCATGAACGTAAACATGTTCGGTTCGAGATACCCGAGATAGAGAGCGTACAACCCTCCCTGCACACCGGTGTAGAAGGAGCTGACCGCGAACGAGAGCAATTTATATCGCGTTAAATTGACTCCGATGACCTCAGCAGCGATATCGTTGTCCCGGATCGCGATGAAAGCCCTCCCCATGTAGGACGAGACGATATTGTACGAGGCAAGGGTGAGGAGAAGGGCGATCAAGAAATTGAAATAATAATTGAATTTGAGCGGAGCCATTCCCAGGATCGGCTGGAGCTTCTCGATAGAGAGTCCCATGCGTCCGCCGGAAAGCACCTCTGAATTGGCAAAGATCTGATAGACCGCGATCCCGAAACCCATAGTCGCAATGGCAAGATACGGCCCTTTGAGGCGCAAAGAAGGGAATCCTACGATTATGCCGAATAGACCCGCCATGAGGCCGGCGCTGAGTAGCGCTACAGGCCAAGGCATGCCAAAACGGGCCAGATGCCCAAATGTGTAAGCTCCAATGGCGAGGAACCCCGCCTGCCCAAAGGATATCTGGCCTGTGTACCCGATGAGGAGATTCTGCCCCTGTACTCCAATAGCGGTAATGCATATGATCGTACCAATGTAGATCAGATGTTCCGGCGCGTAAAAGGGCAGGAGAAAGAGCGCCAGCACAATCGCGGATACCCAGACCTTGGTCCACGGTCTGCGAATGAGCTGGAGTTCTTCTCGGTAGCTTTCAATCAGATCCATGCTGCGGCTCGCTATTTATAGAGAGATTGGATGAGGTCTGCGTAGCGCTTTTCAAGATAACGCCGCTTGACCTTCTTTGTGGGTGTCACATCACCGTCTTCTTCATAAAATCGTCTGGGAAGTAGCGCGATCTTCTTGATCGATTCCACCTGGGAAAGGGTCTTGTTGACCTCTGCCACTTCGTGATCGATCAGCTTCTTGATCTCCGCATTCTGGGTAAGGTCCGCGAACGTGGTAAAAGGTATTCGATTATCCTGTGCATACTTCGTAACATTGTCCTCATCGATCAGGATTAAGGCCACCAGATACTTCTTGCCGTCGCCGATTACCACCGCATCCTGGATGTACGAGCTGAATTTCAGTTTATTCTCGATAAAAGCCGGCGTGATGTTCTTGCCGCCTGCGGTGATAATAATGTCCTTCTTCCTATCCATAATCTTGAGGAATCCGTCTTCGAGGCGTCCCACATCACCTGTGTGGAGCCACCCGTCCTTAATGGTTTCCGCACTGAGCTCGGGATCTTTCAAGTAACCTTTGAAAACTCCCACACCTCGAGTCAGGATTTCGCCGTCTTCGGCAATCTTAACCTCCATCCCGGGGACAGGCTCTCCGACGTAACCCCACCGCGGATGATCCAGTCGCTGGATCGCAATCACCCCCGTGGATTCGGTTTGGCCATACCCTTCTCTCAAGGGTATGCCCATAGCGTTGAAGTACAGAAAGAGCTCAGGAGAAGCAGGCGCTGCGCCGCATATGGCCAGGCGGATCCGTTCCATGCCGATCCGCCGTTTAAGGTGATACAGCACCGTCCAGTACATGGGCCAATAGAGCAGAGACCAGAGGAACCTTTGAAGGCTGTGTTCTTGGGTCCGCACGTACGTCATACCCACCCCGATGGCTGCACGATAGAAGAGCTTCTTCACAATCGTTGAATCCGACATGCGGATCGCAATCATGGAAGCGAATTTTTCCCATATCCTGGGCACGCTCGCAAAAACCGTGGGAGAGACTTCCCGTAGATTCATCGGGAGTGTATCAATGCTCTCTACGAAATTGACCGTGCCTCCTGCCCACACAGCCTGAAATAGTGACATCAAGTTTTCGTAGATATGGGCCAGAGGCAGGTATGAAAGGACTTCGTCCTTGTCACGGAATGGATTGACCGTGGTAAAGGTTTCGGTGATTCCTAGTATGTTTCGATGGGAAATCATGGCCCCTTTGGGGCGCCCGGTGGTCCCCGATGTGTAGATGATCATCGCGGTTTGGTCAGGATCAATGGCCTTCAACTGCTGGTCCACCGAATCCGGGTGCTTGCTGAGGTACTCCTGCGCAATTTTGAGAAATTCATCGAAAAAAATGACCTTCTCGTGCGTGAATCCCCACAAGCCTTTCGGGTCCCACACCACTACCTGTTTGACGCTCAGTTCGGGGAGGATTTGGAGGACCTTGTCCACCTGCTCTTCGTTTTCTACAAAGAGCACCTTGGCCTCGGAATGGCCGACCACGTACGCGACCTGTTCCGGCGCGGATGTAGGATATATTCCGCAAGTTGCCCCGCCTGCGGTCATGGTTCCGAGGTGGCAGTAGAGCCATTCGGGCCGGTTGTCGCCAAGCACCGCGACCCGATCTTCCTGTTCCAAGCCCAATGCCAGCAGTCCTGCCGCGACTTCACGCACCTTCTGGCCGTACTCTGTCCAGGATATGCGGTTCCATATACCCAGATCCTTGCGTCTGAGCGCGACTTTGTCCTTTCGACTTTCCACCTGCTGGAAAAAGAGCTCCGGGAAGGTTGTCGGAGCAGACCCCATTACCATCTCCTTCTCTTCTTATAGAGTCGCCAGCCCTTGGGCGAGACAGTGTCCCCACCCAGTCCGAGATAGAGCTCCTGGACGTCTTCGTTCTGCTGGAGATCCTGAGAGGTACCTTCAAGCATAATGCGACCGGCTTCCATGATATATCCGTAGTTGGCAATGCTGAGCGCCATGCGGGCGTTCTGTTCCACCAGCAGAATGGTTGTTCCGGCCGCGCTTATGGCTCTGAGGGCATCATAGACCACGCGAGCCACCATAGGCGCTAACCCGAGCGAAGGTTCATCCAGCATGAGCAATTTGGGTCGCCGCAGCATTGCCCTGGCCATTGCGAGCATCTGCTGCTCACCGCCGGAGAGTGTTTCCGCCTGCTGCTTTGTGCGGGCCTTCAGAATGGGAAAGAGGCCATAGACAAATTCCAGGTCTTTCTCAATGCCTTTGTCTTTACGTCCCCAACAGCCCAATTCCAGGTTTTCCCGCACCGTGAGTTCCCGAAAGAGCCCCCGGTCCTCGGGAACGTACACAATGCCCGCGGACGCGACCCTTTCCGGCGCCAATCTGTGGATGCGACGCCCGGCAAACTCAATGACCCCTTTCTTGGGCTGGTCCTTGATTAGTCCTGCAACGGTCTTGAGCAGAGTGGTCTTGCCCGCTCCGTTGGGTCCGAGGACCGCAAAGATCTCCTTTTCCTTGACTTGCAGGCTCAACCCGTGCAGCGCGTATATGCGGTCAAAGTAAAGGGTTTCAATGTTGGAGATCTTCAGAAGGGGTGCTGTCGCTACAGGTGTGGTCATCGGCTACACATCCGTTACACGCGTTGGATAAGTTCTCGAAATTTTGAGCCGCCTACTCCTCGCCGAGGTAAGCCTGGATCACTTTCGGGTTGCGCTGGACTTCTTCAGGAGTTCCTCGGGCAATCTCCAGACCAGAATCGAGCGCGACCATTCGATCACACAACCGAGAAGCGATCCGCAGATCGTGTTCCACCAGAAGGATAGTCGTCTTGTATCGACCTCGTATCTCCATAATTCGGTAGGCGAATTCTTCCTTCTCTTCGGACGTTAACCCCGCGATGGGCTCGTCTAAGAGGAGCAGGGTCGGCTCCAAGGCAAGGGCTCTCCCCAACTCAACCCGTTTCTGAACGCCATACGGGCAATCGGCGACCAAGGCTTGTCGATATGCCTGAAGGTCAAGGAAATCGATGATTTCCTCAATCACCGCGCGATGTTTCAGTTCTTCGCTCCGCATCCGGAGCACTGCATGTAACGGGTTCTTCTTGAACTTGATATGTCGCCCCAACATAAGGTTATCCAGGACGCTCATGTGCATGAATAGGCGCAGATTCTGAAACGTCCGAGCAACTCCGTTGGTCGCAATTTCATCAGGAGAGAGCCTCGTGAGGTCCTTACCCTGGAAGCGGATCTGCCCGTTGTCCGGGTGATAGACCCCTGAAATACAATTAAACAGCGTAGTTTTGCCGGAACCGTTGGGCCCTATGATGGAGAGGATTTCGTTCTGCTGGACATCGATGTCCACGCCGGCCAGGGCCCGAATGCCACCAAAGCTGATGAATAGTTTCTCAACCTGCAAAAGAGCCATAGGTTTGCCGTCACTCATGAAATGCAGTTCTCAAGCGATGTGATCGCTTGCTGCCATTAGAGGTATTGGGGGACGTCGCGGCCGCTCTTAAAACCGTGGCTTAAAGATCGAATAATCCTCGATAGGGATATGTTTCCCATCCTTGGCCTTGCCCATGCGGGACGCATTCAGTCCGTGGTGTTGATCCGACGTATAAGTTACCGGAGCGCCTATACCTTCGGGCTTCCATTCCTTTATCCTCTCCATGCCTTTCACGAAGGAATCGGAAGTAAGGTTCTTGCCGGCATTCTTCAGACCTTCCACCAAATGCATCATCGAGACCGCGCCAAAGAGCGCCAGATACTCCTTATCCTTGAGCTTAGGATCGTACTTCAACAGAATTTCCACCGCCTTGTCTGCAGGCGGGTCCGCGCCGGGAATGCCTGCGTTGCCGGCGATAGCCACGTATGTCCCCTCCCAAATCTCGCCCGCAACCTTGTACATGATCGGATCACCGAGGGTGAATGTGGCCAGTCGCGTGGGCTTGTAATCTATCTTGGCGATCTCCTTGACGATTAATGCTCCGTGCGTCGGTGTGGTATAGATGATCAGAGCATCGGCGCCGCTCTCTTTCAGTTTGAGCGCATGAGACCCCAGAGCCCGCTCCGTCACCTCGTACGGCACCGCCGCGACGAGTTTGGCCTTGTCGTTCATCTCCTTGACGGCTTTCTCCACACCCAAGAGCGCTGTCTTGCCGTAATCGTCGTTCTGGTAGAACATGGCTATCTTCTTAGCTCCGAGCTTGTACGCGGCGTACTTGGTGATGTATTCCGCCTCATCCTCGTAGTCAGGGTAGGCCACAAAGACCAGTTTGCGTTTGTCCTTGGGCTGCTTTGCCCAGATGCGCACGTCACCATAGGGCGTGATCAAAGGCATGTTGTTCTCAGGAAAAAAATCCTTTGCGGTATTGAGGATCGCGGTTCCCAGCAGACCGCACACAGCAAATACGCTCCCCTTCATCTCTTGGAGGTTTGCCATTGCCCGCGTGGGATTGTACGCGTCGTCCTTAACAACGAGCCTAATCTGTCTTCCGTTCACGCCGCCCTGTGCATTTACGTGGTCAGCCCAGGCTTTCATACCCTGAGCGGTCACGCCCCAGAGTGCGGCAGGTCCGGAAACGGGCGTGGTCACTCCGATCACGACCTCTTTGTCCGTGACTCCCGGCGTCGCGGCCCAGATGGCCGATACAGACGCGAGAATTAGCAAGGCTGTAACGGCAATGACAATCTTCTTCATCGCCATGGTCTCATCCCCCTTCTTTGCGTGCGTTTCTGCTCACCCTGTTGAAAGCCTGTCCGTTCGCCCGTGTACCTACGCCGACTCATTCACACATGGTTCCCGCGGGAAGATCTTTTCGTCTTTATGGTTTTTTGCCGCACTATACCTGGCAAGCCGCTCGCGGTCTCTCTCTCTTTCCGGGGCAATCCGACCTTGAGCACGCGGCAGCTCAGCGCAAACGTATATCTTGATGGAAAAGCCTGCTTGCAGTGGCCGCGGTCTGCCGTTTCTTGGTTGGCCAGTTATGGGCTTTGTCCTCACGTTACTCGAACGCGAGTGCGAGATCAAGCCAAAACAGGTTCCGTGAGCAATCAATCGGTTCCGCGGAGTGAGACCGTCAACCCCTTACGCTAATATGAACCGATTTCCAGCCGAATAAGACCGTTGGTCACAGGGCTTTATCATTCGGCTGCAGGGCAACAGGAGCAGTCCATTAGCCAAAGATTACCGTGTCACCGTTGCCCACGTACAGATCGCTTTGCGAGCCGTCCTTACCAGTGCCTCGCACCACAGGATAGCCGAGTTCGACCATCTTTTGCACTGCCGGGAGTCCCGTGCAGTGATTGGCGGCTATTTTCGCGAAACCGTACGACTCGAGCTTCTTCACCCAGCCGCGCTCCTCGTCGCCGAGTTTCCCGAAAGGCGCGATATGGAGCCCGCCGTACAAGCCGTAGAGCTTCCCCTTGGCGTTGAGTGAGTTCACTGCATAGTCGGCTAAAGTGAGCACATTCTGGTGGCAGCACCCGGTGACAAGCACCAGTCCTTTGTCTTTCACGTTGAAGTACAAGGACTGCTCGCCGCGTATCTTCAGGATAATCGGCAAATCAAATCCCACGGACACGACTCCATCCATCAGCTTCGTCAACCGACCCACTTGAAGCTTCACCAGCTCGCCCTTATATTGGATGGCATTGCGCGCATTGACCTGGCGAAAATCGGCACCCGACATGAACTGCAGGCCGGGAGGCTGGAAGGTGTTGGGAATGAAGATCTTGATATCTGGCTTGTGCTCGAGGGTCGCGGCCAGACCCCAAAAGTGATCCATGTGTTCATGGGTCACGTACAGGGAATCGATCTCTCCGTTCTTGAGCATTCGGTCCAGGCCTGTGGCTTTGAAGCGCTTGTCCATATAGGCCGAGCTCCAGCCGGTATCGATGAGGAATTTCTTTTTCGACCCATCAAGGGCCTCGACCTCGACGAGCGTGCAGCTCCCCGCCGCGTTGGACGGAGTCCACGGTATCTTCCACTGGTCGGCTTCCCTGGGACCACCCGCCTTGGTGACGTCTGCCATGAGAACCTTGGTGTCCCACCATCCCACCTCCGAAATGCAGGTGATTGTGACCTTCTTGCACTCGCCGACGCTCTTGAGGTCCAGCGAACCGGCATTCAAGGATGGCGCGAGCACGGCGGAGTCCAGCGCAATAGTTGCGCCGCCGACAACGACAGTTTTCAAGAAATCGCGTCTGCTCACTCTTTTCATTGTGGTTCTCCTCACTCGTACGATTCATCCTGCGTGTGTGCGCAGGAGCAACAGCAGCCCCTTCTAGGCCATGTTACGTTTAAGCCGGCATTGATTTCTCAGGCTTCATGAAGACGCCGCCCTTCATCACTAGATCAACAGTGTCCAGCGCTTGGATATCACCTAACGGATTGCCACGAACAGCGATGAGATCGGCGTAAGCCCCCTTCTTAATCGTGCCTATCTTGCCCTCCATTCCAAGTATCTTTGCGTTAACGGCTGTAGCCATACGGATCGCGTCGAAATTCGACACACCAGCGGCGGTATATCGCTTGAGCTCATCAGTATACCGGCCGAATATTCCCGCAAAGACCCCGCCGAGATCGGTTCCCACACCCACGGTGGCGCCCTTGCGATAAAGTAACTGCAAGTTCTTTACTATGTTCGGGTACTTATCCTTGATGTACTGCCTGTCGAATATGAGTGATTTTCGCTGCTCAGCGCTCAAACCTTGCTGCGCCTGGGATTCCTTGAGCTTGTCGCTGATTTGCTTTACTGCCTCGGGAACAAGACACTCGCTCCCTTGGGCGGCGATAAAACCAAGGATTTTCTCTTCTTCGAACATGTCACCGTAAGCCATCATGGTAGGCATAATGGCCATACCCTGCTCCATGAACCGCTCAACATATATTTCCGGAATCAGGTCATCCATGGGCATATGCTCCAGGGTGTTAAAACCAAGGTCTACCCCTTTCTTGAAACCGGAAACGAATGGTTCGTGAAGAGCGCACTTAAGGCCATGTTTCCGACCGATCGCCAGGATTGCCCTGTAGCTCTCGTCCGAATGGTTCGGTAGCAAGCGAGGGTGGTAAGAATAGGACTGCTCTTGGTAAAGCGTCTTGAGCAATTGAGCCCCCAAAGATACCATTCGCTCGCAGGCCTCACGCACTTCTTCCACTGTTTGAGGACGCTCCGCGTAATTCCCTCCCAAAAGCCATTTGGTGACGGGGTTCGTGAAATATGGGGCCCTTTCAGGCGGACCAAGCTTTTCGTCCTTTTTCGCGGCGATGGGGGACAGTGATGATATGACCCGAGGCCCCGGGATTTGGTTCGTATCGGCTAGGGCGCGGTACTTTTGGACTTTGCCGGGGAAGCCGCCCACGTCGCGAACGGTGGTGACACCGCTCATAACGCAGCTTCTGAAATTGTTGACGATTTGCTGTTCCATCTGCCTGAAAAAATTGACATTAACCTTGCCCATTTGAGGCACGGTAATGTGCACATGATTGTCGATGAGGCCGGGCATCAATGTGCATCCCTTCAAATCCACCACCTTATAATTAGTGGAGGCGCTTAGGTCCGCCATTCGTCCAATATCTTTGATGACACCTCCTTCCACGAGTACCGCCTGGCCTTCATCAAGCTTGTCATGAACGCCGTCAAAAAGCTTGAAGTTAGTCAAAGCCAACTTCGGAAAGGAAATTCCCTTCCAGTCGGACGAGTAGGAGCACCCATGAAGAAAAGGAAGCGTGGATGAACCCAACAACAGTCCAGCCGAAACAAGCGCGGAACCGCCTATGAACTGCCTGCGACTCAATTCCATGCGATCCAACGGCTTCATCTCTCTTTCCTTTCTCGTGAGAATATCCAGGTTTGGGCGCACGTCGACACCCTCCGGAAAGGTGCCGCCGAACTACGAACGCCGTCGATAGACAGTGCCGGACCCCGTTCGGCCAAATCGATCAAGAAGCGCTTCGAGAGACCAATCGGTCGAGGAGTTTCTCAATCCTCCGGTTGAGAATGCTACGGCTATCTTCTGTCATCTGGTATATGAGGTTGCTGTTATACAGACTGATGATGCCATGCATGTCCGACCACAATTGAATAGTCTTGTACAGGATGTCGTCGTCGCGAAGGGTTGTAGGTTTGTTCAGTGCGGTGATGAGTTCGCCAACCAAATAGAAGGTCTTCCTCGCGGCGGGTTTCAGCTTGGTTGTTGCGATGAGTTCTAACTCTGTCCCGATATAATCAGTGACTTTGGGGGTGCGCAGATTGAACATGATATCGTAATAGTCCGGATACGTGACTCCAAACTCGACATAGGCCCATATGACGGCTCTCAGCTTGTCCTCGTCGGAGATTCTTCCGGCGCAGGCCTTCAAAGCCATGGAATGGAGCATATCGAAACCCTTCAACCTGACCATGAGGTTGATCTCTTCCTTATTTTTATAGTAATAGTAGATGCTTGCGGCTGTTACGCCTAAACGGGAGGCTATCTTCCGCATACTGAGCTTGGAGTATCCCTCCTCGATAATAAGCTGCAGAGCCTTCTCGAGAATTGTTTCCTTAATCGAATCAATTTGATCCGCTGTCATGGAAGCTCTAGGCATGGTCAGGGATCCTCGGGCTAATGGGCGTGGAGAAACATTAACACCGTTAACTTAACAGTGTTTAATTGACAACAAAAATACCGATCCTTGTATCGCCTTGTCAAGCATTTTTTGGAGGGTGTCCCAATGGTTCACTGACGCGTGGGGGAGAGCGCCATTGCGACCCCGCTGGAAAGCGGGGGAAGCAATCTCACAGGGTTTTGCAACAGGTGGTTGAGATTGCTTCGTCCCCCGGATCGAGTCCAGGGTCCTCGCAATGACACGGATTCGGGGGCCGGCCATGCCAGGGTCGCTAAAATAACTTGCGGGACGGCACGCTAAAAGCGGGGTTTGAAAATCGTATACTCCGTCACGGCCTTGACCGATCCGCCTTGAGCCTGGCCGATCCGACAGCCGTTTACCCCATGTCTTCGGTCCGGACTGTACGTTACCGGCGCGCCCACACCCTGCGGATTCCAGTCTTTGATCTGTTCCATTCCCTTGATAAAAGAGTCAACCGTGAGATCCCGGCCTGCATTCTCCAATCCTTTAACGAAGTGCATCATGTTGATCGCGCCAAAGAGGCCCAGGTACTCCTTGCCTTTTATTTTGGGATTCTTGCTCAGGAGGATGTCCACAACCTTATTCGCTTCAGGGTCAGTGCCGGGCAAACCGGAGTTGGCGGGCAGCACAACGTAGGTCCCCTCCCAGGTTTCTCCGGCAATCGAATAGATAATGGGGTCGGCCAAAGTAAAAGTGCCCAAGCGTTTCGGACTGTAGCCTGCTTTGACCATCTCCTTGGAGATGAGAGCAGCGTGTTTGGGATTGGTGTACAAGACTACCGTGTCCGCAGCGCTCTCCTTGAGTTTGAAAGCGTGACTACCTAAAGAGGTCTCGGCAAGCTCGTGGGGCACCACAGCCGCGAGCTCAGCCTTACCGGCCAAGGCATTGAGCCCTTTCTCCACACCCGCGAGGCCTCCTTTTCCATAGTCATCGTTTTGAATGAACACGGCGACTTTCTTCGTTCCAAGCTCTTTCACCGCATAGTTTATCAGGTATTCGCCTTCATCCTCGTAGTCAGGGTACGCGACGAAAGCCCAGTGGCGCTTCTCCTTTGGCAACCCTTCCCAGACTCGAACATTGCCGTACGGCAATACGCAGGGCATCTTGTTCTCAAAGAAGAAATCCTTGTTGGTATTTGACGCGGCAGTCCCAAAGAGCGCCAGGAGCGCAAAGATCTGTCCTTTCATTTCCTGGAGATTCGCAGCAGCGCGGGACGGCACATACGCATCGTCTTTGACGATCATTTTGATCTTACGACCGTGAATCCCTCCTTTCTCGTTTACGTGATCGGCCCATGCCTGCGCTCCAAGGGACGTCACACCCCACAGAGCGCCCGGACCTGAAAGCGGACACGACCATCCAACGGTGACCTCCGTGTCCGTGACACCAGGGGTATCGGCCGACATAGCGGTTCCGAGAAAAACCAGATACGCGATGGCCAACGCAATAGTGACCTTCGGTAGCTTCATCGTCAAACCCCCTTTTCAAGCTTTTGTTGTTCTGTGAGTCTTGAGCACTTCGCGATGCGCAATGGAACCCGTCCGGGCTCACAAAGATCCACTGATAACCGCTTTCTTGCCCAGAACCTCCTTGTACGTGTCCCTCTGAACTATGTATTGCATTATCTCCGAGGTCCCGGAGGCGATTCTCCCCAAGCGAGCAACCCTCAAATACGACTCTATGGGGTACTTGTTCGTGTATCCGATGCCTCCGAAAACCTGCATGGCCTTGTCCGCGATTTCAAAGCCCATTTCACCCGCCAAGTATTTGGCTTCAGCCACTTCCTTCATTGCACCCGGGCCGTATTTGTCTACGAGCCTGCATCCTCTTATGATCATGGTAGCGATGAGATCTCTTTTGATCACCATATCCGCAACCATGGAATATACGGTGGGAATTCGGCTCAGGGTCACGCCGAAGGCCTCGCGCTCAAGGGAGTACTTGACCGCTTCATCAATGCATCGTCGGGCCATCCCCAGCATCCCCGCAGCTGTACTGAGCCTCTCCCATATCAGGATCGTGTCGAGGACTTTCAGCCCGTCACCTTCTTGGCCAAGTAAGTTCTCCCTAGGCACCTTGACGCCTTTGAGAATGGAATGAGACACACCGGTCCCGTGATAGCCCATCATCTTGAACTTCTCTACGACCTCGATGCCCATATCTCTGTCGACGAGGAACGCGGAAAGCCCTCCTCTCAAAGCGGGCCTATTGGGGTCGGTAATGGCGAAGGTAAGAAAAAAGTCTGCGCCCAGGCCTCCAACTTGAAAACGCTTTTCTCCGCTGATGGTGTAATAGTCCCCGTTCGCAGCGGCCCGCGTCTTGTAGCTGTTGATGTCACTGCCTGCCACCGGTTCCGTCATGGCTATGGCACCGGCCTTGAGGCCTTGAGCAATAGGGACGGCGTAGTTCTGCTTTTGCTTCTCGGTTCCGTACTGGCAAACGGCAAGACCGATCCATCCGGTATTGCACCCAGGACAACTCAATCCCGGACCAAGGTAGGCGAGCTCCTCGCTCTTGATGGCTTCGTAAACGAGACCTCGGTCGCCACCCCCGTGCTCCGCAGGGATGCACATCCCGAAATAGCCTGCTTTCCCCAGAGCCCTGACCAATTCGGTGGGATAATCGATTTCGTCGTTGTCCTGTTTCTCGACCAGGCCCATAGGCACGATCTCTTTACGGAGGAATTCTCTGAATTCCTTTCGGAAGGCCAGCTCTTCTTGTGTCAAAAGAATATCGGGCATTCCAGCGACTCCTTTCCCTGTTGGGCAATGATTCCTGAGGCTTTGGGTTTGTCCCACCGCGTATCAGGAGGGATTCCTTTGTACGATCCCAATCGCCTGTTTCGGGCAAAGGTCCACGCAAGTTTCGCAGTCGTAACAAGCCGCAGGTCTGGCTACTACGGGCTGCGAATCCACGATCGCGAAGACCTTCACGGGACAGAAATCCACACACAGTCCGCACCCGTCGCATTTCTCTCGATCGATTTCGATGGCTACAACGGTTGCCAAGTTCCAGCTGCCCGGCGTCTTCCTCATGATGACGATGTCCAGCCTACTGCCGCGCATGAGTTGGTTGCGCCAGCCCGCGAGGGTTTGAACCGTCGCACGCTCCCTCACCTCGTTGTACGGGATAGCCGATCTATGTACGGGTAGCCGAACATTGTTCAGCTATACACGTATTGTTCGTGATGTCAACTGGTTTTCGTTGTAAGAAACGACAGGCTCGTGTAAGCTCCCAAGGCACGACCTCCCGCATACTCTCGGCAAAAGATAAGGCTCAGGGACCCTTGTCCGGGAGCCACAAGGGGTGTGAAGGACATGGACGGTTCCCCCCAAACGATCCGTGGAACGAAAACCTAAACAGTGACCCAGGAAGAGGTGATTATTGATATGAAAGCAGCGACTCCAGCGAATGGAAAGACTGCATTCGCGCAACTGAAAGAGCAAGAGAAAGCCACCCGACGCCAGCTTATCATAGAAGCCGCGCAACGGGTCTTTGCAGCTAAACCCTTCGGCAAAGTGAGCATGAGGGAGATCGCGAACGAAGCCAACATCTCGGCTCCCTCTATTTATACTTATTTCCCGGATCAAGAGACACTGTTTGTTGAAGCCGCGCTCACAGGTATTCAGGCTATGATCGAGGCGTTTGCCAAGGCCGTGGAGGAAGAACGCGATGCGGGCCTTGAGGAGGTGGCCGCGATATTCATCCGTTACCTCTCAGAGCACGACGTGTACTTCCGAATGATGGCGCACTTCGTTTTGCATATGCAACTGACCCACGAATCGCTGGAGAGACTTACGGTCGCTGAGCGAAAGGTCCTGGACATATTTGAACTGGTATTGCGGCGCGCCGGGGTGAAGAGGAACGTGAGACTGCTCAGCCATGCCTTCTTCGCCACGCTGAACGGGATTCTCATAACATTTCGACGATACCCAGGTCGTAGCGAGAAGGAAGTGCTCGATCACATGATGCGACTCAGCCGCATCGTTTGCACTCTCTTCGCGAGCGCGAAGGACGAACGGGAGAGATCCTGACTAGGAAGATTTATTGTGGAAAGTCAGAGTCTTTTCCGAATGGAATCACACTGCTGGACAAGCCAGTCGGGTGTCTCGCGGGAGCACCCGGCTGGACCTATCCCGGCACGAATGAGCTTCGCATATCCGTGGCACCAGGCGTGAGAGCAGTTCTCACATCAAGAGGCAGGAATAGGCTTTCAAATCACAGAGGAATGGCGTCCGGTCACAAAATCCTCTTAGCGATAATTTCTTTCATGATTTCAGTGGTGCCTCCACCGATGGAGAGGATACGACTGTCCCGGTAGAGCCGCTCCACAAGGTACTCGCGCATGTATCCGTATCCGCCGTGAATCTGCACCGCGTCGAAGCACACCTTGTCGCAGATCTGGGTAGAGAAGATCTTGGCCATAGAGATATCTTTGACCGCGTCTTGTCCGGCCTGAATCTTGGCCGCGACCCGGTACGTGAATTCTCTGCTGGCTTCAACGAGGGTGGCCATATCCACCAATTTGTGCCTTGTTACCTGAAAGCCGCTGAGCGTCTTTCCGAAGGCTTCTCTGACTTTCGCGTACTTGATTGACTCCTCCAGGGCTAACTGTGCGGTAGTATTAGCCATGACACACAAATGGAGCCGTTCCTTCTGGAAATTATGCATAATCCCATAGAAACCCATTCCTTCCTCGCCCAGAAGGTTTTCCACAGGGACGCGCATGTCTTGGAATGCGAGTTCCCCGGTGTCTGAAGGCCGCCAACCCATTTTCTTCAATTTCTTTGAGACCGAGAAACCCGGGGTATGTGTGTCTACGACCAGAAGGCTTATTCCCTTGTGGCCAGGGCCGCCGGTACGCACGGCCAAGGTGACCTGATCCGCGCGAGTGCCGGACGTGATCATGGTCTTGCTGCCGTTGACTATGTAGTGGTCACCGTCGCGCACCGCGCGGGTTCTGATGGCTGCCACATCCGACCCTCCGCCCGGCTCGGTAATGCCTAGTGCCGCGATCTTTTCACCACGGAGCACAGGAGGTATGAAGCGCTCTTTCTGTTCCTGGGTGCCAAGGGCAACGATGGGTGGCAAGGCAATGTGGTGAGAATTCAAGCCCGCTGCCACTCCGGCGGAGCCGGAGCGGATAAGCTCTTCCGTGGCCACCACCTCGTGGAACACGTCGGCTTCGAAGCCGCTCCACTCCACAGGGTAAGGGACTCCCAGCAGGCCGACCTCCGCAGCTTTGCGGTACAGTTCCCGGGGGAACTCTTCGGCTTCTTCCCACTCGTCCACATAGGGTTTTATTTCTCGTTCCACGAACCGTTTCACTGTCTGTCGCAGTATATGGTGAGACTCGGTGAAGTAGTCCAAATCGTTACTCATTGGGGGTCACCTCTGGACGCAACACGACCTTTGCCCTTGAGAAGGACCTATGTGCTGGAGGCCGCCGACGTGGCGGCCTCCTTGTGCGGGCTGTGAACGGCCCGGGATCGACTAGAGCGGGAACAGCCTGGAAATCTGCTGGGCCGCCATAATGTTGCCGGTGGCCTTCAGCTTGCCACTCATGAAAGCGGTCATGCCGTCGAGCTGGCCATTGCACATAGCAAGCCAATCCGCGTCGGACACGGTAAGGCTAACCGTAGGGCTCGCGTGAACACCAGAGGCAATCTCGCAGGCCTGATTCTTGACTGCCACATACCAATCGCCTGCTTCACCGCCCGTAATGTGGAACTGAAACACCACGTCCACGCCTGCTGCCTTAGACGAGTCAAAGACCTGCGGCATCTTCTCAAAAACTTCCTTCACTGACGTCAAAGCCATTCTCTTCTCCTCTCATGGTTGGGTCTTGGGCGCGTTCAGCTCCTGTTCCGTCGGCGGTGGAATGACGAGGGCTTCTCCTGTGCCCACAGTCTCCCCTCGCTGGTTGGTCCAGAGAAGCTTTAAACGCACCCGGCGTTTTCCCTCGATCTTCTCGATAACCTCCGCGGTGGCGGTAATCGTATCGCCGAAAAACGTGGGAGCCTTAAAACGCGTTGTAATCTCCAGCGCTATGGTGCCCAGACCGGGTAGCTTCGTCCCCAGTACGGGAGCAATGAGGCTCTGCGGCAGGGCGCCGTGCGCGATTCGCGTGCCGAACGGGGTCAGTTTAGCGAATTCCTCATTCACATGCATAGGGTTAAAATCGCCGCTGATCCCTGCGAAGAGGTAAACGTCGCTTTCAGAAATGGTTTTGCTGAAAGAGGCTTTCATGCCCACTTCAAGTTCATCGTAGGGCAAGCCCAGCTCAAAATCCATGTCATCTACCTCCTCGGAATCACGTGTTCGCCAGTCCAAGCCTTTTTCGGCATACTTCCACGGTCGCGACCTCACGACCCTGGTCCCGTATCATGCGAGCGGCCTTTTCGACGAGATCGCCGTTGGAGTTGGCCATAACTCCCCCGCTCAGGTAGAAATTGTCTTCCAGGCCCACCCGAATATTGCCACCCAGGCCGATGGCCGCGGCGACGAGACGCCACTGGTCAAGACTGATTCCAATCACTTCCCAATCGCTTTGAGGCGGCAGCATATCCACCATTTTGATCAGATTGGGGACCGTGGGAGGGATGCCGCCCAGCACGCCAACGATCAGGCTGTATTGATATGGCGGCTGCAAAAGCCCCATATCGATAAGCGGATAGGAGTTTCCCACATGCCCGAGGTCGAAACACTCAAGCTCGGGCTTGGTCTTGACTTCGTTCATCGCGGTCACAATTTGGACAATCTCCGAGAAGGGGTTGGGAAAAACAAACTCGAACACAAAGCTCCTCTTTTGCGGATTGTACTTCGCGTAGTTCATGGAGCCCATGTTCAGCGCGCCGATAGCGGGTCTTATGGCTTGAATGTGCGCGATCTTCTGCTGCGTGGTGATGCTGATCGCGCCCGTGGAAAAATTAATGATAATCGGACAGGCAGCTGTCACCGCGTCGTAGATATTGCGATAGTCCTGCACCTCGTAGCTTGGGAGCCCTTCCCGCGTCCTCGCATGAATGTGCACCACAGCAGCGCCCGCTTCATACGCTCGTTTGGCTTCCGCCGCGTACTCCTCGGGCGTGTATGGGATCGCGGCGCATTGGGCCCGATTTGCTACCACGCCGGAGAGCGCGCAGGTTATCATGCAGGGTCGTTCGTAATCCTGGTTATCTCTGATCCACATGGACCCCATGGGCTTGCTTCGCCTCCTTGTCAGGCCCTATCGGCCTTTCCATTCGGGTTTTCGTTTCTGTAAGAACGCGGTCAAACCTTCCATCGCGTCCTCGGTTTTTGCCACCACCGATAGTTGCTCGCAGAGGTGGTCGAGCGCTTCGGGCAGGCTAACCGCGTCCACGTGCGCCATGGCGCGGCGTCCCAAACTTATTGCCAGAGGCGCCTTGGAAGCCACGGCTTCCAGTGTTTCATCCACGACGCGGTCGAATTCCCCCGCGGGGAGCGCTCGCGTAATGAGTCCCATCTCTTCCGCTTCAACCGCGGTCAGCATTCGTGCGGTATAGATCATCTCCAGGGCTTTCTTGCGGCTCGCGTTGCGGAATATGAGCGCGGCAATCATCATGGGAAAGAGCCCCACGTTCACTTCCGGCGTGCCAAACTTGGCTTCATTACGGGCGTAAGCCATGTCGCAAGAGAGAAGCAACCCCATACCGCCCGCCACGCAATGCCCGTTCACCTTGGCCACCAGCGGCTTGCCAAAGACCGCAAGCTTCTTGAGCAGGCCCGCGTATTTTCGAGCCCCTGCGAGGGTTTCCTCGCCTTCTAGAGTTCCAGCCAGATCTGCTCCCGAGCAGAAAGCTTTTTCGCCCGCTCCTGTAATACAAACCACGCGGACGCTTGCATCCACCCCGGCCTTGTCCAGGTATTCGTAGAACCGGTCGATCATATCCAGGCTGAGCGCGTTGCGACGCACCTCACGATTCAAGGTAATCCACGCCGCGTGGCCCTTGACTTCGTACAGGAGTTCGGGGTCACTCATTGGCGGACGCCTCCTGATCGGGTTCAATTTCCACCAGTATCTGTCCCGGAGAAACCTGCGCGCCCACCACGGTATTGACCGCTTTCACCGTGCCGGAATAAGGCGCATTCAGCGTTATCTCCATTTTCATGGCTGATACCACCACCGCGGGCTGTCCTTTCTCGATACGGTCGCCTTCGCTCACCAGCACTTTCACCACCGAGGCAGGAGTTGGAGGCGTCACCTCAGAAGGCCCCATTCCCGGACCACGCGACGAGCGCCGCACCGCCTGATCCGCATCCTGCACAAATCGGGCTCGACCATCCATCCATACCCATGTGCCATCAGCCGCGGGAGCAACGAAGAGATTCACAGGCGCGCCGTCCACTACAAGGTGGAGCTGATTGTAAGATACTGCTCGAACCGCGATATTTCGCACATCCTCTCCCAGAGTCACCACTGTTTGGCCGTTGGTATCGACAGGAGCGGCTTCGATGCTATGGATCTCTTCGTTGATTCTTAGCCTATATTGCATGAACAGTCCCCGCAAAAGCTTTCAGCGCCGGCAACGACACGGGCTCTGAAGAAGTCAGAAAATCCCCCGGTATCCCATAGGCGTTAACTTAAAGGATCTCGGCATGTGATTTCAAATAGTTAACTCAAATCCATCCCGTCACCCCGGACTTGATCCGGGGTCCAGACCATATTGAAAAGACTGGATTCCCGCCTCCGCGGGAATGACGGACGAAAGATCTGGGCTGCTTAACTTAACGCCTATGCCTCTCCATCCTCCTTTAGAAAAGGACGCTCCGGCTTCAGCGGGCCAGTTCCCATGCTCCGAGAGTGCGCCACGGGGACGAGGCTTCCGGGTCCGCTTCACCGCCGGTCGCGGCAGGCCCTATCCTGGGGCCCACCATGTCGTGAAACACGTATCCAAGGGATGCAACGCCGTTGCTACTCGGATCGGGCTTCCAGCCGGCCATATGCTCGTCGATGAACCAGGTGTGAATATCTCCGGACCGGAAACGCTCGGTTGCCAGGATATCCAGCAAGAACTCAATAGGCGTCCTCACTCCCAGGATCACGCTCTCTTTGAGAGCCCGTGTCATGCGGGCACAGGCCGATGACCTGTCTTCGGCCCAAACGATCAGCTTGCCCAGAATAGGATCATAGTGCACCGGCACCTCGCAGCCGGAATAGATCCCATGATCGAAACGAATACCAGGCCCTTCCGGCACGCGCGCAAACAGGATCTTTCCGGGAGCCGGCATGAAACCTTGTTCCGGATCTTCAGCGTAGATCCGGCATTCGATCGCGTGACCTCTGGGTCGCACCTGTTCTTGCGTGAACGGCAGCGGAAGCCCTACTGCGATCTCCAGTTGGCGTCGCACCAGATCCATGCCTGTGGTCAACTCAGTTACAGGATGCTCCACCTGAAGCCGAGTATTCACCTCCAGGAAGTAAAATCTGCCTGTTTGGTCTAGGAGGAATTCAACGGTTCCCGCGTTGACGTAACCGGCTGCTTTAGCCGCGGCCACTGCGGCCTGGCCCATGGCAGCTCGAAGCTCGGGGTTAAGCGCGGGAGAAGGCGTTTCCTCGATGATCTTCTGATGACGCCGCTGGATCGAGCATTCTCGCTCGAACAGATGCACCACGTTCCCGTGCGTGTCGGCCAGGATCTGGAATTCCACGTGGCGGGGCCGTTCCAGGTACTTTTCCAAATAAATTGAGCCGTCGCCGAACGCGGACAACGCTTCCCTGGCACACGTGGCGGCTGCTTCAGCCAGGGAGTCGGGGGACGACACGATCCTCATGCCCTTCCCACCGCCTCCTGCGGCCGCTTTCACCAGCACCGGGTAACCGATATCTTCCGCGATGGCTGCAAGCTTTGACGGATCTGCTTCTGAGGTGGTCATCCCCGGAATTATGGGCACATGACTGTCCGACATGATGGTCCGCGCGGTGGTCTTGTCACCTAGCTTGGCCATGACCTCGCCGGGTGGCCCTATGAACACGAGCCCTGCGTCCACGACCCGCTCGGCAAATGTGGGATTTTCCGCGAGGAAGCCGTAGCCCGGATGAATCGCCTGCGCGCCGGTTTCCAGAGCGGCCGCGATGATCTTGTCGATGTTCAGGTAACTGGAAGCAGGGTCAGATTCGCCCAGGAAGACAACTTCATCCGCGGTGAGCACGTGGAGCGCATCCCGATCCGCGTCGGAGCAAACCGCGACCGTGGCAATGCTCATTTCCCGTGCGGTGCGCATCACCCGAACCGCAATCTCACCACGATTTGCTACCAGTATCTTCGAAAACATGGAGAACTTCCTCGAGGATTTGGAACAACGCCCTCACCAGTGCCAGTGCCGGGTACGCTAAAGCCTGCGTATCAGCGTTCGAGTACCACCCAAACCTGCAAGTGCTGGAAGGGGTCGCAAAGTCTAGGAGTTTTTGGGGGAGGGGTCGGAGGAGGGGCCTTTTTGCAAAAAGGACCCTCCCCGCAACATCTTCCAAGAACTCCTAACTCTTGCCCCTCCTTACATCCGAAAAACGCCGTGGCCTTGGTCACGGCCTTCCAACGGAGCGTTGAGCGATGCGGAGATGGCCAGGCCCAGCACATCGCGAGTCATAGCCGGATCGAGAATCCCATCGTCCCAAAGCTGGCTGGTGCTGTACCACGCGTCGCCCTGTTGCAGCGCGGCCTGGATTATTGGTTGCTTCATCTGCTCCACCATCTCGGGTGGGAGCGGCGGCTGGCCTTCACGCGCCAGTTGATCGTTCTTCACCGTGACAAGCACATCAGCAGCCTGCTCGCCACCCATGACTCCAATCTGGGAATTGGGCCACATCCAGAGGAACCGCGGGGAATATGCTCTTCCGCACATACCGTAGTTGCCCGCGCCGAATGAAGCCCCGATAATCACCGTGAACTTTGGCACTGTGGCGGTAGAGACCGCATGGACCATCTTATGGCCATCTTTCGTGATCCCGCCCCGTTCGTATTCTCGGCCCACCATGTAACCGCTGATATTCTGCAAAAAAATCAGCGGAATGCCTTGTCGGTCGCACAGGGAAACGAACTGAGTCGCCTTGAGCGCGCTTTCGGAAAAGAGCACGCCATTGTTGCCCAGGATACCCACCTGATAACCGTGAATGTAACCCCAGCCGCATACCAGAGTGGGTCCGTACAGCGCCTTGAATTCAAGGAATTCGGATCCATCCACCATCCGCGCGATCACTTCGCGCACATCGTACGGCTTGGAGATTGACTGCGGCACAATGCCGTAAATCTCTTTCGGGTCGTACAGAGGATCTTTCGGCGCGCGGCGAGGGATGCGGGCCTTTTCTTTGGGCGGCAACATAGCCACGATGTTACGAAGGATGTCGATCGCGTGCTCGTCGTCTTCCGCGAAATAGTCCGACACACCCGACTCGCGGCAATGGACCATGGCGCCGCCAAGCTCTTCCGCGGTTACGTCTTCTCCGGTGGCTGCTTTCACCAGCGGCGGGCCTCCCAGGAATATGGCGCCTGTGCGGTTCACGTGAACCACATGGTCGGACATTGCCGGGACGTATGCCCCTCCCGCGGTGCACAGGCCCATTACCGCACAGATCTGAGGAATATTCATCTTGGACATAAGGGCCTGGTTGTAAAAGGTCCTGCCGCCGTCATCCACGTCGGGGAAGATTTCTGCCTGCAACGGCAGGAACGCTCCCCCTGAGTCAACAAGCGAGATCGCTGGCAGATGGTTTTCCATCACGATGGTTTGGCCGCGGAGCGCTTTCTTTACCCCCAGAGGGTAGACCGTGCCGCCTTTGATCATGGGATCATTGGCATGGACAAAGATTTCACGGCCGTGAACGACCCCGATACCTATTCGGCTTCCCGCGCCGTGGACTTTGCCATCGTACATGCCCCGCGCAGCGAGCGGTGCGATCTCAAGCCAGGGGGAGTTTCGGTCAAGCAGACGATCCAGTCGCCCCTGTACGGTCAGCTTGCCCAGTTCAGCGTTTCGTTTGATGGCCCTGTCAGAGCGCTCCTCGCGAGCGCGTTTCAGCTCGGCCTTCAGTTCCGCCACCTTCTGTTCCATCTGCTCGTAGTTGGCCCTGTACTCATCGCTGGTTTTGTCGATACGACTGTCGATGATTTCCATGGCCTTACACCCGGTGACGTCTGATGAGCTCGTCCGCGATGGCCATACGGGCCACCTCCGAGGTAGTCCCCGCAATTGACGCATACTTGGCTTCTCGGTACGAACGCTGAATCGGGTTGTCCCACAGGTATCCCTGACCGGCCATGATCTGCATCGCCAGGCCGGTGACCTGCTCCGCAGACTCGGAACTAAAGACCTTGGCACAGTGCATCACGGTGGGCGCTTCTTTGTCTCCAAGCGAGTAGAGCCAGCCGGCGCGGTACGCCAGGAGCTGAGCCGTTTGAGCCATCGTAAGCATCTCAGCAAGCTTGAAACGGATTTCCTGGAAGCGAAAGATCGGCTTGCCGCCCTTCAGGTGAGATTGAGCATAATCCTTTGTGTCGTACACCACCCGATGCATCAGGCCCACGGAAGCCACAGTGAGGACCAAATCCTGCATGAGCAGTAGATAATCGAGCGGCTCGCGATTGTCGAAAGGTCCCAGCACACGGTTCGCGGGCACCTTCACGTCCTTGAATTCAATGCTCGCCACGGTCAAACCGCCGTATCCTAAGGTTCGAAGCCTTGGGCCAATGCTCACTCCCTCATGGGTCGGTTCCACGATGCAAACCACAGGCTTGCCGGCTGAATCAGCCCAAACAGCCACGAAATCCGCAATTGGTCCGTTGGTGACGAAGCTCTTCCTGCCTGTAAGCACATACTGGTCGCGATCTTGCCGAGCCCACGTGACCGGGCCTTCCGGTGCGCCCCGTTCCTCGGTTTCAGAGAGAGCGACCCCGGCGATCAGCTCGCCATGCCAGAGGGGCTTCAGGATGTCTGACAGGTCCTTGTTGCGCCCAAAGCCTTGCAGCAAACCTCCGAAGAGCCGTGCAGTTGTTTCCACTGCAAGAAAGAGCGATCCCGAAACGCGGGCAAGCTGCTCTTGCGTGGCAATGAGAGCCAAGATCCGGTTCGCCGCATCAGGCCCGGTTCCGACTTGGAGGTAACCGACCTCAGCGAGGCGTCGCAGGTGCCGCCGAGTGATCGCTTTGATCTCGCCCGGGCCGGCTTGCTCCAGCGCGTCGAGTTCGGAGCGAGTCTCCGAGTCGAAGAGCGCCGCCATCTTGTCGGCAAGTTCTTTTTCTTCCGCTGTCCAGTCGAAGTTCATGTGTGCAGACCTCACATGAGACGAGAAATGAGAACTTTCTGGATATCAGAGGTGCCCCCGCCGAGCGGCGCGAGGCGACTATCTCTAAAAAACCGTTCCACGTCGTATTCGTGGCAATAGCCGTAACCGCCCATCACCTGCATGGCGTCATTGGCGGGCTTCAGAGACCAATCTCCAATAAAGAGCTTTGCTACAGCAGCTTCCAGGTGGTTCAACGGCCGCCCCTGATCCTTGCACCAGGCGATGCGATAGACCAATGAACGAGCTGCTTCGAGAAAGATCTTCAGGTCCGCGAGCTTGTGGCGCACCGCCTGAAACTCGGCAATCGGCCTGCCAAACTGGTAGCGTTCCTGGGCGTATCGTGTGCAGCGATCGATGATGAACTGCATTCCTCCCACGAACGGTGCCAAGAGCGTGCTCCGGTCCCACTCCACCGTTTGCATGGCCATGAGGAAGCCGTTATTCTCCATTCCAAGCAGGTTTTCAGCGGGGATCCGGCAATCTTCAAAGATCAGCTCCGAGGTGGGAGAAGTGCGCACCCCCATCTTTATCAGGGTGCGACCCGCAGAAAACCCTGGAGTGCCCTTTTCCACAATGAATGCGGACATACCTGTCTGCCCTGACGAAGGATCGGTCTTTGCGTACACCACCGCGACATCCGCAATCGCGCCGTTGGTGATAAACATTTTGCTGCCATTGAGCACCCAGCTGTCGCCATCCCGCACTGCGCGAGTGCGGATCGATGCCACATCCGAGCCCGCGCCCGGCTCGGTTAGGCCCATGCAGCCAACCCATTCTCCTTTCGCCAACTTCGGGATGTATTTCTCGCGCTGCTCGTCCGTGCCGTGCGAATAGATCGTGTCCGCGCAGAGGTACGTGTGTGCGCCGTAACTCAGGGTGAGCCCGCCTTCAACGCCTGCTTCGCCGAGTGCTTCCGCAGCCATCACCGTGGTGATCACGTCCGAGCCGCCGCCCCCAAGCTCTTCAGGGAAATGAAGGCCCAGGATGCCGAATTCGCCCAGCTTTCGCCACGATTCCCAGTCAAAGCGGCTGTTCAGGTCATTCTCTCGGGCGCGGGGGGCAATCTCCTTGCGGGCAAACTTGAGCACCTGCTCTTTGAACATGAGCTGTTCTTCGGTTAACGCGAAGTCCATGGGAACCTCCTGGGGCCACATTCAAAACCCAGGTTCTTTTGGACCTCCCCGAAGGGGAGGTAGGGAGGCCCTTTGCGAATTACCCCTCACCCTTCTCTCTTTGTGGGGCGGCCTTTCCAGGCCGCCGGCAGGCTGGAAAGCCTGCCCCACAAGGGGAGAGGGCTTTCGCACCCCCTCCCTTGATCGGAGAGGGTAGGGGGAGGGTGTCGATCGGCTAGAACTCAGGCTCCTTCGACGCGGAGGCCTTCTTTGCGAGCCCCGTTGAAGAAAACATCCAAGAGCGCGGACGCTATGTTCTGTTTTTGGCTCTTGCCCTTGAGAGGCTGGTTGGCAAGAACCATTGCGGAGAGAAAGCCTTCCATCGCGCCCACGAAGATATATGTCAGATAACGAGCCCTTATGTCTTTGCGTAGGACACCTTCTTGCTGACCTTGGGCCATGATGCGTTCGCTGCGCCTGAAGAACTCTTTGAAGAACTCCAGGCGCTCCGGCGTGAGATTCGGGGTTGACCGGGATATTTCCGTGACAAAGATATGGACGAGCTCCGGTCGGGCCTCGTACTCGCTGAGAAAATGATCCAGAATTGCAGCGAGCTTCTCTCGCGGGGATATGGTCTGCGCTTCCAGTTCCTCCATATGGCCGAACAGCCCGCTCCACCACTCATTGAATATTGCGTCGAAGAGGTCTGCCTTGCTGCCGAAGTAGTGATACACCAGCCCGTACGAGGTCCCTGCCTCGCGCGCGATGTCCGTGACTCGCGCCTGGTGAAAGCCGCGGTCGCGAATCACCCTGCACGCAGCATCGAAGATCGCGGACTTGACGTCTCTCTTTGTGTCGATTTGCAGGTGACTATTCGGCATGGTGGAGCACTACCACGCATTGATTGACATGTCAATCAAAAGCGCGGCCGCCTTGTAATCGTTCAGTTACACGCGCTTGGCGGCTTCGTCCGAACATGTCATCGCGAGCGCGAGTGACGCCAGACTAAGGAATCTCATTCATGGTGGGACGGGCATCTTGCCCGTCATTCCGGCAGACAGGCGAGACGCCTGTCCCACCAGGAATGATTGCGTCGCCTACCGCGGCATCGTTCCACTTCTTGCAGTGACACGATCAAGGCAGGTGCCCTGTAGAAGTGAATGGATTCATCGCCCTACCGGGCTTCAAGACTTACGAATCAGGGTGAACTTCTCGACCATATGGTGCGGATGGTAGGATTTCTTGGCTTTTCTTAAGCCTTCCACGCCCAGATCTTGCTCCCGATTGATGTACTTAATGCTGCTCCAATGCTCCGAGCAGAACTGCTGATTTATGGCAGCATAGAGCCCGGGGATGTCAGGGTTGGCTTTTTCAACATGAATCACCGCGGTGTCGGGATTGAGTTTTTCGCCCAGAGCGAATGCTTCGACCTTCTTGTCGATGAGGATTGCGCCTCCTTCGAAACCCAGTTCCTCGCAGTTTGTTAGGGCCAAGCAGATTGCACGGTTCTCGTAGAAGAGGCCCGGGGTTTGTTCGCAGTCCTTCAGCTCGCACCAGACTTCTTGAAGATTGAGGAAACAATCCACCAGGTCCAGGTCAAGCTTTCGATACTCGTATTCATAATTCTTGATAAACCGGTTCAGGTGATTCTTTTTCTGGTGGAACTTGTTGCCGGACAGCTCGATAAGCTCACGGGTCACGTACACGTAATCGTGATTCGCGCGATCTGCAACGATCTCGAACCGCTTTCGGTCAACATGGGCCTCGACGAAAGCTTTGTCCGCGCGGGATATACGCGGCTCCATTTTCAGCGACTCCAAACCGTCGGCCAACGCGTCCAAAGCAGCACGAACATTGCCTTTGCCCACTGGAGGCAGAGCAAAGCCAGGCTCTTCTTCCGGTCGCAGCACAATGAACAGAAAGTCGTCATGAACGCGCCATGCAGGGTGGTTTCGATGACGCCACATAAACAAGTTCGTAAAGGTGAGCTCCGAGATTTGGGGCGGGTTTTCAGCAAAAAACCTGTCAAAGACAGCCTTGTCCGCAAGGCCGATGTCCTTGAAATCAGTCATAGGATACTACTCTTGTGTGTGGCTCTTGCGACGCTTCGGATCCGACCACTATGAACAGCGTCAGACAACCTCTACGCGATACCTCGTAGTGTAGAGCCCCAGTAGCTCGTCCACTTTGGTCTTTATGGTTTCTGTGGTGACTCCCGAGGCCGGCTTGATGGCAATCGTGGCCATTGAGCCGTGAACTTTGTCCTCTCCGACAGTCACCGTGACCGATTCAGCGAGATTGCTTAGCTTCTGCAGCTCGCTTTCGTATACCCGCTTGACTGAATCCCACCGCAGCGCAGGCTTGAAGATCTTGCCCACAGGGGTCAAGGGTATCCGGTCCACGATGAAGATTTCCTTGGGAATCGCAGCGCGCTCGCCGATCTCCTCTTTCATCTTTTCCAAAATTGCCTCAGACGTGAGCCCGGTCCCGGCCTGGACTTCCACATATGCTACCGGCACTTCACCCGCGTGCGGGTCGGGACGTCCCACCGCGGCAGCCATCTGAACCCCGGGAATGCGATAAAGGGGGTCTTCTATGGCAGCAGGATCTATATTGTGACCTCCTCGGATGATCAGGTCCTTCTTACGCCCGGTCAGCCACAAGTACCCGTCCGCGTCCTGCCTACCCAGATCTCCGGTGTTGAACCACTCCTCTTTGGGTCGGGTTCCTTTGTTATGTGCATCGTCCAAGTATCCGGCAAAGACATTCGGGCCGCTGATGCAGACCGAGCCAATTTCGTCCGTTGCAGCCTCGCGGACAAAGCGGCCCTGATCGTCCACTTGGAAGACTTTCGCCTGGTGGTACGGGAGCCTCACGCCTATGGAGCCCACTTTGCGCTGACCGAACGGTGGATTCAGGGAGGTTACGCAGGTCCCTTCGGTGAGGCCGTATCCTTCGAGGATCTTCAAGCCCGTATGCTCCTCGAAGCGCCGGAAAAGCTCCACAGACAGAGGAGCGGCCCCGCAGACCGCATAACGAAGCGACGAAATGTCAGCACCCTCGGGGCTCACGTCCAGCAGCGCAGAAAGCACCGTGGGCACGGACGAGAAGGTTACCGCACGATAATGCTCGACGATTTTATAGAAGTTCTTTATGACGCCCGGGTCCCGGTAACCTCGAGGACCGAGGATCACAACGTGCGCGGCAAACGTAAAGGGCATGGAACCGGTCACCGTGGTGCCGTTTACGTGGAAGAGAGGAAGCCCGCTCATTATGGTTTCGCCGGTATAGAGGTCGTTGCACGCAGCAACCATGAAGGCCATGGCGGCTTCATTGAAATGGGTATGGGGCGCGAGCTTTGGAGTTCCCGTGGTCCCGCCTGTATGAAAGAGCGACGCAATGTCGCTTGGATCGAACTGTCGTTTAGAATCCAGCACTTCCGCATTGTAACGGCGCACGACCTCATCGTATCCGTAGATGCCTTCCTTTTCGTCGCTCGGACCCATTACCCTGACGATGGCTCGGAGTTTGGGCAGGTCTTTGCGTACTGCGAGCGCCTTATCCCAGATGTCCGATCCAGGGGCTTCCCCGAGCGCGACCAAGATTTCCGTACCCGCCCTCTGGCAGATGTCCCGGATCGTGGAGGGCTCCAACAGCGGGTTGATCGCATTCACGATTCCTGCGGCTTCTCCGCCCCAGAGAACAAAATGGGTCTGAGGGAGGTTCGGGAGCAGGTAAGAGACCACTTTGCCGGGACCGATGCCCAGATCGTGGAAGAGGTTCGCGGTCCGGGTGATTTGCGCCACAAGATCCGCGTACTTGACTCGCACCGGTTCGGTGTACCGATCGCCTGAGGGCAGAAAGCTGATCGCCGGCGATTCAGGAGCCAATGCGGCGCCATATTTGATCATGTCATAAGTGTTGGTAAACGGGAGCCGCTGTTCAAGGGGAACCCGTTCAAATTCCTCCACATCGGCCAGACTCGAAATCTTCAATCGGTCCATGATTCTCCCACCCATCTGATTTGGTACGTGATGATTTCCGCTCCCGAAAGGGCGTAGTGCCTTCGCTTCGCGAAAGCCTCGGCCACATTCAGCTCGCACATCGGCGCTCTCTCCATTAGCCGTAGAGCTGCGCTGCGTGGAACCCTTCGGGAGGTAACGGACCCTACTTTAGCAAGATTCCTGCGAGGCATCAAATGGCTTGAAAATCAGGGCAAGGGGGTTGACCACCTGTCTTCAGGATGGTAAAAAACGCGGATAAACTTTTTCCGGAAGCTCCACCGTCGACCCCCCGCACCACCATCTTCGGCGAGCGCGAACCGGGATTGTACCGGTCCGGGGGTCGGGAACTCTGGATTCCCGCTTTCGCGGGAATGACGGGAGGGATCGTACCCGTCTGGGGTCGGAAACTCTCTACGTCCCGAAAGGTCGTCAGATATATGGCAGAGATCGTTCCATTCAAGTCGGTGCATTATAACGGAGACCATGCCGCGCAACTGAACAGGCTTATTACACCGCCTTACGACGTGATATCGCGCAAGGAGCAGGAAGGCTTCTACCAGGCTCATCCGCTGAACATAATTCGGGTGGTCCTCGGCAAGCAATTTCTCACGGATTCCGAGGTTGACAATCGATACACAAGGGCCGCAGCGACTCTGAGGGAATGGCTCGAACAAGGCGTCCTGGTGAGGGCCCCTCGTGCGGGCATGACCGTTTACCAGATGGAATTCGACGATCCGCACGGAGAGCATCGGATCATCGATGGGCTCGTGGCGCTGGTAAAGGTAGATGACTACGGCCCGGGAAAAGTCCTGCCGCACGAGAAGACGTACAAAGGCCCCAAAGAAGATCAACTCAAGCTCATCCATGCGTGTCACGCGAACATAACGCCTATCCACGGGCTCTTCAGCGACCCCGAGCAGGCGGTGTACAACGCGTACAAGCAATTCATGGGCGTAAAACCTGAACAGGAAACCCGTGATGCGCAGGGGACTATCCACCGCACCTGGACTCTCAACGATGAAGCCGCACTCGCTCGGATCAGAGCCGCGGTGGCTGACAGGAGCATCTTTATTGCCGACGGTCATCACCGGTACGAGACTTCGCTTGCATTCAGAAATGAAATGAGGGCCGCAGGAAGTGCGGATCTGGGAACGTGGCCGGATTATGTGATGATGTATCTCACCGCTATGTCTCACCCAGGCCTGACCATTCTCGCGGCACATCGGCTGATCACGGAGCTGGGAAACGTGGATATCGATCCGGTGCTCCGGAGATTGAGTCCCTTCTTTGATATCGACGAGTTGCCCTTTTCAATGGAGAATCGTCAGGCTGCCGAAGAGGAGCTGGTGAAACAGGTAGCAGCGCTTTCGCAGAAAAGCGGGAACTTCGGCATAGCTGTTCGGGGCGAGCCCTGTTTTCGTTTGCTGCGCCTGAAGAACTTCCAGTCTGTGGACCGGCTCATAGACCCGTCTGTTCCTTCTAGCTTGCGAGACCTGGACGTGACTATACTCAGGGAAGTAGTTATGGGCGTAGGTTTTGGCATCGAGACGCAAAATGCGGAAGGAATAATCGAGTACACGCCGTCGGCTACCGACGCCCTGGAACGGGTGGAACGGGGCGAGATTCAGGTGAGTTTCGTCCTGAATCCTACAAGAGTAGAACAAGTCCAGGCAGCCGCGGAATTGGGACACAAGTTGCCTCACAAATCTACGTACTTCTATCCGAAACTTTCGTCCGGCCTAGTCCTCAACGTATTCGCACCCTAGGGCGCATGGACAGCAGACCCAGCAGGCCCTGGCACGCTCCAGTCAAAAGGACATTGCTGTCCGCAGACTGCCCATGCATTTATAAGTTATCCTGTAGGGGCAGACCCGCGCGTCTGCCCGTAAAGATCGTGGAATGACGCGTCCATCTGTTCACACCCAAGATGACGAGACCGTTGACGGGCTTTTCCGCGGCAAGATCAAGGTAATTCAGGCCCGAAAAGGGTACCGTGTCTCGGAAGACGCGCTGATATTGACCTGGTTTGTGAAACCCAATCCAGGGGAACTCATCCTGGACGCGGGAACAGGCAGTGGAGTCATAGCGTTTGGCCTCGCCATCGCACATCCAACAGTGAAGGTGATCGCGCTTGAGATCCAGGAAAGCCTCGCTGCCCGGGCCGCGAGAGGCGCACGGCTGAACAATCTGGAGCGTCGGGTGTCAGTGGTTCGAGGCGATTTGAGGCACGCGGATCGGTTCTTCCAGTCGAACAGTTTCCACCGGGTGGTTTCCAATCCTCCGTTTCACGGCAAGGGGCATGGCCACGTGAGCTTGCGGGAGGAGAAAGCCCTTGCCCGCCACCAGCTTATCATGCCGCTCTCGGACCTCTTTGAAGCCTCAAAGCGCCTGCTGATGGCGGACGGGAAACTCTGTTTCATCTATCCCGCTGCCAACGCGGCCGCAGTGCAAAGGAGTTTGGAAGAGGCTGGATTTAAGCCCTCAAGTATGCTATGGATTTACACCCATGAAGGGGCCTCGCCGCATCTGATGTGTGTGGAGGCCGAGGTGGTTCCCGATGCCGGCCCCTTGATTGAGGATCGCCTTATCCTCTATGATGAAAAGAATAGCAGGACTAGGGAAGCCGAAGCGATACTCAACGGCGAATGGATGGAGTGATCCAAGTTAATGGAATTGATGCTCGCCGGCACAACAAAGTCGAGTGCGCCTGGTTTTGGATCCGTTCCTATGAAGCCAGTCGGGTTGTGGTCTCCCCGTTCGAGATTACGTATGGGGTGGTTTGGAGGGGAGATGAGTCTCCCCTCCAAATTGTTGCGCAACGATGCGCTCTTGCCGCCCATCTCCGAGGCGAAGCCCCGGAGTGCTCGCCGAAGACGAAGGCTTTCATAACTCGTTGTAGCTCTCTAGCTACGGCAGTTGGTATAGAAGCACGGCCGTAACAACGGCCTGGAGGTAACCGTGGAAGAGTTCAGAACAATCAAGCGACTGCCGCCGTATGTCTTTCAGGTGGTCAATGAGCTCAAGATGGACCTGCGTAGACAGGGTGAAGACATCATTGACCTCGGAATGGGCAATCCGGATATTCCCACCCCCGATCATATCGTGGAAAAGATGATCGAGGCAACGCGGAACAGCAGGAACCATCGTTACAGCGCGTCCGCGGGCATTCCGAAACTGAGAGCGGCGTTCGCGGATTGGTGGCACAGGCGATACGGTGTGGAACTCGACCCGGACAAAGAAGTGGTCGCGACAATGGGTGCCAAGGATGCTTTGGCTCATCTTGTTCTAGCCACCGTTGGACCGGGTGATGGTGTGTTGGTGCCTGCGCCGAGCTATCCGATTCACCCGTTTTCTGTGGTCATCGTAGGGGCCAATCTGATCCACGTTCCCATTCGGCCCGGTTGCGACTTCTTCCACGATCTCAAGGAGGCTGTTCGCCTGAACTGGCCCCTGCCGAAGATGCTTATCATGTCATTCCCGCATAATCCCACCACTATGGTCGTGGACCAGGAGTTCTTCGAGAAGGTGGTCGATTTTGCGATGGAATACAAGATCATGATCGTCCACGACTTCGCGTATGCGGACCTTACCTTTGACGGGTACAAGGCGCCCAGTTTCCTCGCGGTTCCCGGCGCGAAAGAGGTTGGCGTCGAGGTCTTTTCCATGTCCAAGAGCTATTCCATGGCCGGCTGGCGTGTGGGATGCGTAGCGGGCAATCCCAAAATGGTGGAGGCCCTGAGACGGCTGAAGAGCTACATCGATTACGGCATCTTTCAGCCCATCCAGATTGCATCCATTATCGCGCTCCAAGCCGAGCAGGAATGCGTGCAACAGATTATAAACGAGTACCGCGACCGCCGGGATGCGCTCTGCGAAGGGCTCACCGATAGCGGTTGGCCGGTGCCTCCTCCCAAGGCCACTATGTTTGTCTGGGCTCATATTCCCGAGCAGTTCCGATCCTTGGGATCGCTTGAATTCTCCAAGCTGGTCACCCAAAAGGCCAAAGTCGCGGTCAGCCCGGGGATCGGGTTCGGCCCGCATGGCGACGAACATGTCAGGTTCGCGCTGGTCGAGAACAGGATGCGAATCAAACAGGCGGTCAGGGGCATCCGCCAATTCTTGCAGGAGTGGCAACAGGACGAGCAGGTGGTTCGGATGGTCGCAGGAGGTGCGGCCGTCTAACCTTCAGCCGATATGGGGCAACCGATGAAAGAGATTTGTGTGGGGCTCATCGGGTTTGGCATTGTCGGCTCGGGGGTGGTCAAGATCCTTCAGGAAAACAGGGAGATCATCGAGGCCCGAGTCGGCTTTCCGCTCAAGCTCAAACGAATTGCAGACCTGGATATCACAACGGATCGCGGGGTTCGGGTGGACCCCTCTGTCCTCACCACCGACGTACGGCAAGTTCTGGAAGATCCCGAGATTTCCATCGTCATAGAGCTGATCGGCGGATTTGAGCCGGCCAAGACCTTCATCCTTGATGCGTTTCGCAACGGCAAGCAGGTTGTGACCGCGAACAAGGCCCTACTCGCGGAGCAAGGCGCGGAAATCTTCAAGGCCGCACACCAGGCAGGTCGGGAAATCGCGTTTGAAGCAGCCGTAGCCGGAGGCATTCCTATTCTCAGGTCTCTTCGAGAAGGGCTGGTGGCCAACCGGTTCGGCAAGGTGCTGGCCATACTCAACGGTACGTGCAATTTCATCCTGACCGCAATGGATGAAAATCCCGGAATCCCGTTTGCCGACGTGCTCAAGCAGGCCCAGGACCGCGGGTATGCGGAAGCCGATCCCTCCTTGGATATCGAAGGAATCGATACCGCGCACAAGCTGGCGATCATATTGGCGCTCACGCACGGTATTCGGGTGCCCCTGGACCGAATATACATTGAAGGGATCGACAGAATCGACCCGTTTGACGTGGAGATGGCTAAGGAGTTCTCGTTCAAAATTAAGCTGCTGGCCCTGATCATCCAGCATGGCGAACAGGTCGAAGCGAGGCTCCATCCCACCATGATCCCCAGGAATCATCCCCTCGCGAGGGTGGATGGCGTGTTTAACGGCATCTACCTCAGGGGTGATATGGTGGGCGATCAGCTCTTCTACGGCCGAGGCGCGGGCAAAGAGCCGACCGCTTCCGCAGTGGTAGGAGACGTGATCGAATTGGCACGGAATGTTATTGGGGGACAGGTGGGCAGAGTGCCGCCGCTGGGGTACCCACAGAACAGGCTCGATATTAACGGCGTCATGGATATGCAGGAAGTGGTGACGAACTACTACCTGCGAGTCCAGGCTTTGGATCGTCCGGGAGTGCTATCCCGGGTCTCAGGCATAATGGCTGACCATTCCATCAGCATCCATTCGGTGATTCAGAAAGGACGCCAACAGTCGGGCACGGTGCCGGTGGTTTTTCTCACCCATAGCGCGCGCGAGAAAGATGTTCAGACCGCGGCTCGGAAGATTAACGATCTTGATGCAGTGGAAGGGCCGCCGGTCATAATAAGGATTGAGGACGAAAGCCTGGATTAGAAGCGGCTTTGAAATGCAAGAGTCCTTTGAGGAGTTTCCGGGGAAGCCGAACAAAAAGGGCCTCCCCGGACCCCTCCCCAAAAACTCTTGCCATTTGAAACCGCTTCCAGTGCCCGCCGGATTGCACAACGCGCCCGTGATGAGAAACCCTAAGCGGGTTGTTGCAGACATCGGCGGAGGCCCGACAAAGTCCCCCCTGCCCCCTTTAGTAAAGGGGGGCACATGAGGTCTTTCCCCCTCTTCTAAAGGGGAATACAGGGCATAGGCGTTAAGTTAAGCAGCCCAGATCTTTCGTTCGTCATTCCCGCGGAGGCGGGAATCCAGTCTTTTCAATATGTTCTGGACCCCGGATCAAGTCCGGGGTGACGGAATTCGCCAGGAGAATGCGCATGTGGAAAGGCGTTATCAGAGAATACCCTGAATTCTATCAGTTCAAGAACCCGGATCATGTGGTGACGCTCCTTGAGGGGAACACGCCTCTCATCCCGGCGCCTCGTCTGGCAGCCAAGATCAATCCGAAGCTCACCATGTACGTGAAGTACGAAGGGCTCAACCCAACGTCGTCGTTCAAAGATCGGGGCATGACGCTTGCCGTCTCCAGGGCTTTTGAAGCAGGTTCCCGCGCGGTTATCTGCGCATCCACAGGGAATACATCCGCGGCTGCCGCGGCCTACGCGGCTCGTGCAGGAATCAAGGCTTTCGTGGTGATTCCTGAAGGAAAGATAGCCTTGGGCAAGCTGGCTCAGGCCATGATTCACGGCTCGGTGGTGATCCAGATCAAGGGAAATTTCGATGAAGCCCTGAAGCTGGTCCGCAAGATCTCGGAAAGCCATCCCATCACGCTGGTGAATTCCATAAATCCGCACAGGATTGACGGCCAGAGGTCCGCGGCGTTCGAAATCTGCGACGCGCTGGGCAGCGCTCCAGAATATCATGCACTACCCGTAGGGAATGCGGGAAACATTACCGCGTACTGGGCCGGGTACAAGACGTACAAAGACGCAGGGAAAATAAACGCATTACCTAAAATGATCGGCTTCCAGGCTGAAGGAGCCGCACCCATTGTCAGAGGCCATATCATTGAGAACCCTGAAACCGTCGCTACAGCGATCCGCATCGGGAATCCTGCGTCCTGGAAACCGGCTGAAGCCGCCCGCGACGAGTCAGGCGGCCTGATCGACATGGTCAGCGATGATGAAATCCTCGCGGCCTATCAAATGCTCGCATCAACGGAAGGCATCTTTTGCGAACCCGCGTCCGCGGCTTCCATTGCGGGTGTCATCAAAAAGAACAAGCAGGGCTATTTCGAAAATGGCGGTCGGGTCGTTTGCACGCTCACCGGACACGGGCTCAAAGATCCTGACACTGCAATCAAGGTGTCCACAGGGCCGATGGCTACGTGTGAGCCGGTCACGTGCGAACCCGAACTAGAGAAGGTACTGAATGTCCTCGGAATCTAAAATGAAATACGTAATCCTGGTTCCCGACGGCATGGCCGATCTGCCCATGCCTGAACTCGGAAACCGCACTCCGTTGGCCGCGTATGACACGCCCTGGATGGATCGGATGGCTTCCGCGGGGACAATCGGCCTCGCACGCACGGTTCCGGCTGGAATGCAGCCGGGAAGCGACGTGGCCAATCTATCCATACTCGGATACGATCCTTCCGAGATCTATACCGGTAGAGCGCCTTTTGAAGCAGCCTCTATGGGCGTGGAGCTGATGCCCAACGACGTGGCATTTCGTCTGAACTTTGTCACCCTCGATCGCAATTACACGATCATGGCGGACCATAGCGCGAATCATATCTCCAGCGATGAAGCTGCACAGCTCATTTCCGTGCTTACGCCGTTTGTCGAATCCCTGGGTATGCACCTCTATCCAGGTGTTTCATACCGGCACCTTCTGGTCTGGAAAAACGGTCCGGACGGCTGCGTGACCTATCCGCCTCATGATTTCGCAGGACAGCTCGTGTCGCCTCGATTTCCATCGGGGCCGGGCGCAGACAAGTTGCTGAGGATCATCCTCAAGTCCTGGAAGGTGCTGAAAGATCATCCGGTGAATCAGCAGCGGATAAAAGATTGCTTGAGGCCGGCCAATTCCGTGTGGCTTTGGGGCCAAGGCAGGGCCCCGAAGATAAGGTCGCTTCGGGAGAAATACGGAATAACAGGCTCGGTGGTGGCCGCGGTAGACCTTATCAAGGGCATCGGGCATTACGCAGGACTGGCGACGATGAATGTGGAAGGCGCAACTGGTTTTGTGGACACCAACTATGAAGGCAAGGTGAAGGCCGCGCTCAAAGCGCTCAACGAGCGGGATCTGGTCTTCCTCCACGTAGAGGCGCCTGACGAAGCCTCCCATTCGGGCGATTTGAACCTCAAGAAACAAGCCATCGAGGACTTTGACCGAAAAGTGGTCGGGCCTATGCTCAAAGGCCTGGGTGCTTTTCCGAATTGGCGAGTGCTCCTCATGCCTGACCATCAGACACCGCTTGTTACACGGGCGCACTCAGCGGAACCGGTCCCGTACATTCTCCTCGACAGTGAAGAATGGGCCGCGGCAGGCAAGAAAGCGACCCGAGCCTTTTCCGAAGAAACCGCACTCTCCGCGGGCACTGTCGTGGAGAACGCTACACGCCTCGTGGAACTGCTCTTGACCACGCCCCGACAAAGCGCCGTGGGTGAGGCAACTTCGGGGTAAAGCGGCGAAATCCCCCTGTATCCCCCTTTAGGAATATCAAATTCTCTTGACAGGTGTAGGGGGTAGGGGGATAATAACTGCAATCCAGCTATGGGCTGGAGGTGGGCGGTATTAGACCGCCGGCGGCCCAAATTTTAGGGGCCGCTTTTTATTTTATGGCAACCACTTGCGACCATAACCCTCAATTTTACCCCATTGCCCTCTGTAATATTTGTGATTCTCCAAAATGTTTGCCACTTTGCCCCCGAAGTTGCTGGGAGGCGATTTACCATTGCGTAGCGCCAAAATTAATTTAAAACTTGGGTGAGCAACTATATCGGCCAGCTGCAGCCCAGCCACGTTATGCTTCTTGGTCCTAAGCTTTAAATTTGCGCTCGTTAATACAGCCTTGATTCTGGCCGACTTAATGTAGTCTGTGCCCCGCTCCCTGAGCGCCGCGAATTCAGTAATCAGCATCCGATCTTCTTTGCCTCCGCGGCGTTCGACAATGACATCTCCTCGGTCTGCACGAGCCTCTAGTATTCTGACATACCTCTCCAGGAGCAACTTAAGGCAATAATGATAAGGATGATGCAAATACTTATATTGTCGCGCCATCTGTATTTTGTCCAACACTACGGTTACGGCGACAAACGTAGTGCCATTGATCAAGGATAGCAAATCAGTGTCAAAATTGCGGCAGATTACTGAGCAGCCCAAACCGTGGAATGGATACCGCTTATTGACTATATCATTGCGATGGAGGATGTGAGGCTGTGTTCCGGGAGGGCAGTATACATTCTTCAACGCATCCATTTGCGGAATGAGATAATCATGAACCTCATCACGATCAATAACTAGGCCGGTTAGACTCAGGTAACGCTCCTTATCGGGGCTTATACCTTTGAAGCTCGCGTGCCCAACCTCGTCAACATACAGTGTGTAACCCATAAAATGATCTCCAATATGGAAACATCTAGTAGAAAGTGCTTGACAAACCTAACAACTCACGCTTAAGTCCGGCTAGACATAGGGACCGGAGACCATCGTCCCCGATCCCTATGGGTGGGGTGATGAGCCGATCATCCCCCAGTTAGTAGTGCCCAGAGCAAACGAACGAGATCGGCTATAAGCTCTGGGTGTCGGGCAGCCCAATGTAGGGCCTCCCGTCCAAACCGCGCCAGGACGGCACGGATACCATCAGGAGCGGGACTAGCATCCAAACCCAAACCTCCCGGTGTTTCCCAGCACGTCCTGGGCCTATACGGCACGCAATGGGCGTGCAGGTACGTTAATGTTTAGGTCGGGCCGGAGGGTAGCAACTTCTAGGCCCGATCTTATTTTGGGAAGCATTACTATGTCCGAAAAACCGCGATGTCAAGGATTTTCACAATGATTTTCGCGACCCGCGCGCGGGTGCGAGAATGCGGATTAAACTGGCTGGCAAATGGGGCTATACTAGGACATTATTGGGAGCAATTCGCGAGGGTTCGTGGCGTTCTCTTGTCCTGGGTCCCTCAAGTATAATTACGCCTTCGATTTAGCAGTCAAGTTGTGAATATATCTGTTCCTCCCTCATCTCACGTTGCCCGTCCGCAGGGCAACGAAGGCCAAGAGTATCGGCAATTGAACCAAGAGGCCGGCAATGGCATTCACAATGCCTGCATCAGCGCCAAAGGTCGAAAACGCAAGCGCCATATAAGGGGATACATGAATTCTAAAGTCCTGAGTGGTGCAGCAGAAGCGCCGAAGCGGGCGCGGCCTAATACCAGTGCACTTTCAAAGAAGTAAGACGGGGAGAACCTTTTTTCAAAAAGGTTCTCCCCGTCTTACTTTCTTGAACGCGCATCGATATAAGTTGGTTTAGGCGCACGCTTCCCGACGCCTGCCACGGCATTCCTTCCGTGCTGATTTGGCGAGGGGGTAGGGCTGCGCTAGAACCTCAGTGGGCAGACCGAGCTTTTCGCTCAGTCTCTGAACCATCGGCAGGGTCAAGGGTCTTTTCCGATTGAGAATTTCTGAAATTCGTCCCTTTGAGCCGATTGCGGTTTCGAGATCTTTTCTGTCAAGCCCCAGGTCTTCCATACGGATTTTGATTGCCTCAATGGGGTCCGGTAATCCAATGGGATGATTCCTTCTTTCGTATGTCTCCACGAGAGAGGCGAGGATCTCCAGTTCATCACCTTCAGGGGTATCCGGCTCCGCATCAAAGATCTCTTCTATCCGGGCAAGGGCGGCTTCATATTCTTTTTCCGTGCGGACCGGTTTGATTTCCATTGTGATTCTCCTGTGTCCCGCGCGTGAGTCAGACCGTATTGGCATCTATTCGGTCATACTGGGAATGGGTTCCGATGAAACGAATGAACACCTTTTGAAACTTGTAATTCACCTTTATAACTAACCGATAGTCGGTTCCCTTTAGTCTCTTGAAGACGAACCTGTTGTCTCTGATCGGAATGACTCCAGGGTATGATGCTTTAACATCTTCCTGATTTCGCCACGTTGCCTTTTCGACGACACTCACCCAGGTCCTGAGAGGCTGCTCAACATCAGGGTGTCCCGTCCAAAAGTCACGAAGCGTTTTCACCTTGATGATGTGCATGTACTCTACGTTACCACGTTCTCATTTTGGGAACAAGGGGTTTTCCGGCAAATCAGAGGGCACGGGTATCACCCGTAAACTTCACTCACGTCTTGTTGCCTGTCCTCAGGGCAACGAAGGCCAAGAGTATGGGCAATTGAACCAATGGGCCGGCAATTGCATTCACGAGACCTGCGTCAGCGCCGAAGGTCGAAAATGCAAGCGCCAACGAAATCGCGTTGTTTTTCGCGGTGGTGCTGAGGGTGAGGGCGATCGCGTCTTCATAAGGCGCGGCGAATGCCTTTCCAATGGCTCCGGAAATGACGAACAGGATCGTCAAAAAGGCCGCGACAGGAGCAGCAATTTTCAGGACAAAGTAAGGGTCGCTCAGAACTCGATCGCCGTACAGAAGAGACATCGCAAACAAGATTAGGAAGAGCCCGAGATTCGATAGAGGCTTTAGCCGCTCCTTGACCGAACAGAAGGTCGATTCGCCCTTTTTCCACACGACGATCCGGCGGGTAAGCACTCCAAGAGCCAAAGGGATCACGACGATGAAGCAGAGATGCTCGAAGATCAGGAGAGCAGGGACTTGCACTTGAGTGCCTGTCAGGAATTTTGCCCATAAAGGAACAATCCCTAGGCTCAGGATGCTGCCAATGGCGGCGATGGTGACCGTCAGGCTGACATTGCCTTTCAGCATTCCTGTAAAGGCCGGGGCCATCCCTCCCCCCGGAACAGACCCGTAAAGGATTATGCCGACCATTAGCGGGGCCTCGCCTGCTCCAACGAACAGATGCAGAAGGCCAAAGATAAGGAGAGGCGACACGAGAAAATTGAGGAGCAAGGCCACGGTGACGAGCCGCGGCTCTTTGAAGACCCGCGTAACTCCCGTAAAGTTCACTTCCAACATCGGCGGGAAAAGCATCAGAAACAGAGCAATGTAAATGGCCGAGTCGATCCATTGCGGCATCCAGATCTTGCCAACGGATGCGCCTAAGAGCACGGCCCCAAGGACGTACACGAAGAGCGGAATCTTGAAGTATCTTTGCCGGACTGACACGGTCATCCGATTTTCCCACACCCACTGCAAAAGTTTTGTAGGTTTCTATACTACCGAGTGTTGAAACTGAGCCCTTTGTCTGTACCCAGCCTTCCCCCTCCCCTACACCCCTCCCTTGATGGGAGGGGATAGGGGAGGGGGAAATCGGCCCAATCTTAATGCGCTGCCGTATAGCTAGCTAATGCCGTCATTCCGGCTTCTGCGTGAAAATCCCACACCCTCAACGTAGGAGGCAGTTTGCATTTGGTGCCACGGATGTGCGCAGCTCATCCGTGCACGGACGAGCCCCGCGATGCGCGGGACACGTCCGTGGCACCAGACGTTGGGAGTATTCTCGCTTCGGCTGTGACCGACAGGTCCTGGTAGTTCGTCGAGATGACGGGTGTGAACACGCAATCGTTTTTGGCAAACACGGCATGCTCCTTTTTTCCGATTAGGTCCCCATCAGTTCTTCCAATATGGCTGCGGCATCCCTCACATATGGAAGGCAAACTTTCTTGACGAGGTTTTGCTCTCGGATCTTGGCCAATCCTTCCGGGGTGCTAAAGTCCTCGCCAAGCAATTTCTTGCATTCGGTCGTGCCGTGCAACGCTTCAAAACGCCGAAAGAATTCCTGCGCAGACGCGAACGCGGCCTTCCTTGCCTCTCCTTCGACCTCATGGTCCTTTGCCAGTCCCAGGATCAGCACCGCGGCAGTCACCGCGCCGCATGTCTTGGCCATATGCCCTATGCCGCCCCCGAGCGGTCGTCCCAACATAGACGCCATCTGAAGATCCAGACCGAATGATTCCCCAAACACAGTAAGCATGGCCTGAGAGCAGTTCAATCCGTTGGCAAAAAGATCCACGGTTCTTTGCACGTTGTCCATAGCACTACCTCCGTTTCTTGACAAACCGTACTTATCTGATAATTAGATTATTGAGACGTAGTTATCGAATCAAGCGATTTGTTTCGATACGCTTGATCGACAAGAGCGATCAATGGAGGAGACGAATGGAAATCCGGCATCTTAAGACCTTTTTGACCGTGGCCAAACTCCTCAGCTTCAACAGGGCCGCGGAACATCTTCACTATGCCCAATCGAGCATATCTGCACAGATTCAGGCTCTTGAGGCCGAGCTCGGCGCAAAACTCTTTGACAGACTGGGGCGGCGCATATTGCTCACCGAGGCTGGGAACCGTCTGATCCCCTATGCCGAGAAGATTGTAGATCTGGCCGATGAAACCAAGGCCGATATCGGGGGCGACGCGGAACCGGGAGGATCTCTCACCATACGGATTCCTGAGACCTTGGGCATCTACCGTTTGCCACTCGTGATTGAGGAATTCAGTCGGCTCTTTCCAAAAGTGCGTCTCAACTTCACAACTTGCGCGCACGAAGGTCTCCAGAAAGACCTTCGAAAAGGCGTCATTGACCTGGCGTTTCTGCTCACAGACTCATTCAGTGCAGCCGATATGGAGGCCGAAAGTTTGGGATTTGAGACGATCATTCTTGTGGCAGCTCCGAGCCATCGGCTGGCCAAAGAGAGCGTTATCCGCACGCAAGATTTGAAAGGCGAGCTGATGCTGCTCTCCAAGGTCGATTGCAGTTACCGCCGGATGTTTGAAAAAGTATTGGAAGAGGAAGGAGCTTCGATAAGCACCAGCTTGATGTTTCATAGCGTTGAGACGCTCAAGCGATGCGTAATGGCGGGTACCGGCATAACGATCCTGCCTGAGGTATCGGTTTCCGAAGATATTAAGAATGGCAAGCTGGCCCGCCTGGCATGGGAAGAAGGTGGGCTTGAAGTTGCGATCCTGATGATCTGGTGCAAGATGCGATGGGTTTCTCCCGCTCGGAATGCGTTTATGGAGATTGCAAGAAAGACGCTGAAGTCGGAGGGATAACGGGGCCGCCCGTAGGTCGGGTTGCGCGAAGCAAAACCCGACAACCTCAAGTGTGTCGGGTTTCGTTCCTCAACCCGACTTGCTTTCTAAGGGATGTAGCTCGCGAACCCTTGTTCGTCATTCCCGCGTACGCGGGAATCCAGATGCTCAACAATCGGATAGTGGAAAGCCTTGTACCAAACCTGCAAGACTGGATTCCTGGGCCTGCCCCGGACCTCGATCCGGGGTCCGCAGGAATGACGGGCTGCCGCGGCTGTCGTGAAGAGCGGTTTCTTCAGATTGGTAGCCACCGGCCTCCGTGCCGGTGGAACTGGTCAGCTCTGGAGGAAGATCCTCGTGACGCGGGGAGAGATTTTACAGACGATTTCGTAGTTGATGGTGTGGCCGTTGGTAGCGATTTCATCTGCGAGGATTTCTTCATCCCCTTGGCGGCCGATCAGGACCACTTCGTCACCGATTCGGGCTTCAGGCACATCGGTGATGTCGATCATGGTCATGTCCATGCAGACGGTTCCGACCACAGGAACTCGTTTGCTTCGCACCAGCACTTCACCAACATTTGATTGAAAGCGGGGATACCCGTCATTGTACCCCACGGGAAGCGTGGCGATTCTTGAGGGCCGGTCTGTGACAAAGCGCCGATTATAGGAAATTGCCCGGCCCGGCGGATGCTCCTTGATCTGTGCGATCTTGGTGATGAAAGTCACGACCTGTTCCAAATGTAGCAGGGAACGGATCGCACCTGACGGGTACATGCCGTAAATCCCCAGCCCAGGCCGAACCATGTTGAAGTGAGTTTCGGGGAACCTCACCAGCGCCGAAGTATTTGCGGCGTGGATGTATCGGAACTGAATGCCCCGCTGTTCCAGCTTTCTCAGTAGCCACTTGAAGGAATCAATCTGCTTGCGGGTGTAATCGTCCGAGCGGGGATCGTCCGCGGACGAAAGGTGAGTCATGATGCCTTCCATGTCGAGATTCCTTAGCTTAGAAACCTCTTCGATGAACGGCACAGCGTCTTCAACCCACACACCCGAGCGCCCCATTCCCGTGTCAATCTTGATATGGACAGGTATCCGACTGCCTTTTCGTGCGGCAGCTTGATTCAAAGCCACAGCCAAATCTATCGAGCTCACCACGGAGCTTAACCGGTAACGAACAATCTTGTCCGCTTCTTCAGCAAGCACGGTAAAAACGAGTATGGGAGCCTCGATACGGTTTTCACGCAGAGTAGTCCCTTCGTCCGGAAATGCCACGGCCAGGTAATTCACGCCATTTTCAAGCGCCACTTTGGATGTGCGAATGGAATCGTTCCCGTACCCGAAGCTCTTCACCACGGGCATGATTTCGACATTTTCGCCCACGATCGCGCGGACTGATTTGATGTTGGTTGCGATCGCGTCCAGATCCACCACCAGCCTGGTCGGCCCAATGGAGCCCACGAGTTCTTTCGCAATGCGTTCCAGCCCGAACCAGCGGGAACCTTTGAAGAGGATTATGTCTCCCCGGTTCATGACCTTTTCTAGTTCGGACGCGGCTTCGCTGTAACTTCTGGTATTGATAATCCGCCGAGAATTCATTCCCGCATCCACTGCGGCTTGACCGATCAGCGCGGCATACTGGCCCACAGTGATGAGCTGATCGACTTCGGCCCTGACCACGTCTTTGCCCACAGCCAAGTGTTCTTCTCGGCTCAAAAGCCCCAGGTCGAGCATGTCACTGAGGATGGCTATCTTGCGGCGACCTTTGCCCACCTTGGCCAGCACGTCCAGCGCGCCTTTCATGGACGCGGGATCGGAGTTGTACGTATCGTTGATCAAGGTGACGCCGGTAACCGTGGTATGGATTTCCAGCCGCATAGGCGACGGCCGGAACTCCTCCAGGCCTTTGCGGATCGATTCGTTCGAGGCTCCGAGCATGTGAGCGGCCGCAGCAGCCGCAAGCGCATTATGAATGTTGAACGTGCCCGGAACATTCAGAGTAACAGGAATTTGATCGCCGGAAAGCACGATCTTGAACGTATGGCCTTTTTCAGGGATCGATTCGATGTCTTCTGCCCGCACCTTCGCATCAGCAGCGAGGCCGAAAGTAACCACGCGGCAATTAAGATCAGGAACGAGGCTCATGCTGAGGGGGTCGTCCGCATTGAGGACCAGGAATGAGTCATCACGCAGATTCGTGAAGAGGCGCCGTTTTTCTTCCAGCGTGTTCCGGAGGCTGCCCATGCCGCCGATGTGCGCCTTGCTGATCACGGTGAGGATTCCGTGATCCGGCCTGATCATGGCTTCCAGGCGGTCCATTTCACCGGGAAGGCTGATCCCGGCTTCGATGAGCGCAACCTCGTGCTCGGGCCTCATTCCAAGCAGTCCCAGAGCCGCGCCCACCTGAGTGTTGTAGGAAAGGGGAGATCGATAGATCCGGCGCTCCAGGCAGAGGATCGAAGCCAACATCTCCTTGATCAGGGTCTTGCCGTTGCTCCCCGTGATGCCGATCACCGGGTACCTGAACCGCTGCCTGTACGATGCCGCCAGATTCTGCAACGCGCCAAGCGTATCCTGCACTTCGATCAATGTCTTGCCGGACGGGAGGGGCCTGTCAAAGAGCTCTGCTCGGCTAACCACCGCGGCCCTGATTCCTCCGTTCAGCGCCAGTTCGGCGAAATCGTTTCCGTTGAAATGGCGGCCTTTAATGGACCAGAAAATGTGGTTGTCGCCAAGCGGCTTGCGTGTATCAATTGAGACGCCCGATACCGGGCCTTCGGCCGGACCGGTGACCCTCAACGGGCGCAAGATATCAATGACTTCGTGGAGGTCAAGAAATCCGGCATTATCAATCCCGTGATTCTCAGCCGTGGAAGATGATGGGCTCGTGAGCGTGTTCATGATCTGAAGCGTTTTCGCGGTCCATGCTCTATCATGATACTGACGAAAACACAATAGATCCCCCACCTTTGGGAGCGTGCTTTCACTACATGCCAAGGGAAATTCTCCCCTGCGCCAATGAGCTCCAAGAAACAAGATCAGGTTGTTCTCGTAATTTTGGTGTCCCGCAGGGACATCGAGATAGTAGCTCGGCAATTCATTGCCAAGAGAGAAGCGACAACCAATAAAACGTGCAAGTCCCGGAGGGACGGCAGAGCAATTCTGAAACGCGGACCGTGCCCTCCCGCACAATTCCGGCCTTCAGTCGTCCCTCTGGGACTCTCAAGACCGAAGACCGTGGCGGTCTTCCAGGCGATGAATCGCCCGGCTACTTTCGGTTGCCCCTCCGGGGCCTGCCAAGGCCAAATATGGTGACGCTGTCCTGACGCCTCCCCATCCTGTCTATGGAAAAGAGGATTCCATGTTCCCGCATGTCGAAACGCGTGCAAACCTTTACACCAATGAGCCATCCATGCGAGAAAGTGTCCCATGAGTAACTCGGAATATGAGCCGGGAGAAGAGAGCTCTGCGGTCGAAGATGAGCCGATCGAGATTCCCATCGACGGCGTCCTGGACCTGCACACGTTTTCGCCTAAAGAACTTCCCGGGCTGCTTGACGACTACATCGCCGCGTGTGCCGAGAAAGGCATATTGGAGCTGAGAATAATTCATGGCAAAGGAAAGGGTGTACTCAGGGACCGAGTCGCGGCGTTGCTCAAGAAACATCCGATGGTGCAAAGCCTAGCTCAAGCTCCTTTGGAAGCCGGCGGTTGGGGCGCCACGCTGGTAACCCTCAAGAAGCCAGAAGCAGATTCTCCTTCCGGGAGGTAATACCGATTCGCATTCAAAAGGCTGAGATCGACGATCAAGAGAAGGTAGCGTCACACGCATCGCAGGCCATTCCGCTCACGGGAATACTGCTCCTGGTCATGGTTTGCTTCCTGTGGGGAGGAAACATCGTAACCATCAAGGTGAGCAACCAGGGTATTCCGCCTATTTTGGCAGCCACCTTAAGATCGCTCCTGGCCGCGGGCCTGCTCTGGGCCTACGCGCGTTGGAAAGGCGAACGCGTATTCCTTGCTTTGAAGGACCTGAAGCACAGTTTGGCGCTGGGGTTATTGTTCGGGTTCGATTTTTTGTTTCTCTACTGGGGACCTTCGTTCACGGATGCGTCCCGCGCCGTGATCTTTCTCTATACTCAGCCGTTGTGGACTGCGCTGGGCGCGCATTTCATTTTGGTGGGGGATCGCCTGAACGGGGCCAAGGGAGCAGGCTTGCTTCTTGCCTTCGGGGGACTCACCGCAGTGTTCGCGTCCCGGTCAGCCACTTTAGGGCCGCTGTACTGGCTGGGAGACCTGATGGAGGTTATAGCCGCGCTGTTTTGGGCATCAACGAGCATCTACATCAAGAAAGTCATCCAAGATCGGCCCATTACACACTTCCAGACACTCTTCGCGCAGCTTCTCTATTCGGTTCCTTTTCTTGCGGCGGGTTCGGTCATTTTCGAGTGGGACAAGCCCGTGGCGCTGAATACGCTCATGGTTTCCGCCTTTCTCTACCAGACCTTCGTGGTGGCCTTCTTCAGTTACCTTCTCTGGTTCTGGATGATTCACCGGTACCAGGTGATTCGACTGGCTGCGTTCACGTTTCTTGCGCCTCTGTTTGGTGTTGTCCTGAGCGGCCTCCTGTTGGGCGAATCGCTCACGCTGCCGCTCTGGGTGGGATTGGGGCTGGTGGCCGCGGGAATCTATCTGGTCAATCGGCCAGAAACTCAAGCACGCGTATCTGGGGGCGTTTCGCGCTCCGACTCATAGATTACGACCCCTTCTTGCAGCGCCTTTTGGATGAACCGTCGCGGTGTTTCGTGCTCGGTCGGAATTCAGAATTCTATGCCTTTCTGTGCCTTCACACCCGCGCTGTATGGATGCTTGATCTCTCTCATTTCAGTAACCAGATCTGCAGCCTGGATTAGAGCTTCAGAAGCGTCTCGGCCGGTCACCACAACGTGGAGATTCGCGGGACGGGCCGAAAGGAATCCCACTATTTCCGCCTCATCGACCATATTGTACTTGATGAGGTAGGTGAGCTCATCAAGCACAACCATCTGAAACGCGGTGGACGAGATCTTCTGTTTCGCCAGTTCCCAGGCCGCACGGGCAACCGCGATATCCTTTTCAAGATCTTCGGATTTCCAGGTGAAGCCTCTGCCGAGGACGTGGAATTCCATAAGATCCGAGAACTGCTCCGCGGCTGTCATCTCACCGTACTTCCACGATCCCTTTATGAACTGGATGAAACAGACCCTCATGCCTTGGCCCAGAGCGCGAAACGCTTGGCCCAAAGCAGCGGTTGTCTTTCCTTTGCCGTTCCCGGTATACACCATGAGGAGGCCTTTTGGCATCGCGTCCAAACCCCGCCTGAATTCTTTCCTAGAGATAACCGCCGAATGCGGTGTCCGATCTCTTCAGAAACACGTAACACGTACTCATGACGCGCTCAACGATTAACAAGATAAGGATATTGCTTGGGCATTGGTGGCAGAGCACTTTGGTGGCATTTCATGGCATAAAGCAGGAAGCTTTGCGGAAAACGTATGCTTCATGTGTGAAGTCGCAGCAGTTCGGTGACATGAACTTGACAGCTTACACACCGGTACTAAGCTCTTCTTAGGGGGAAGAGACGCGCTCAGCCTAGCCAGGAGTCAACGGGATGCCCCGGAAAGGAGCTCACCTATGCATGGCGACCACGAACATAAACATTTGCATGCTCATGAGCATACTCACGCCCACAGCCACGAGCATGGGCATGGGAGCGAGGAGCACGCCCATGAGCATTCCCATACCCATACGCACGAACATTTGCACGAGCATAGGCACCCATACGAGCACGCGGGATCGGAGAAGTTCCACGACCACGAGCACTCAGGAGATCATGGATTCCACACTCATGCTCATGAGGGCCACGAATCGTACGTTCACCATCACGCCCACTGAAGGATCGGGATCCTTCGCCCCTTGCTGCGGTTAGCTGCTGTTGCGGTGATCCGTTCTATTGGCATGGCGGGAGGGGAAGCACTCTTACTCACTGAAGGAGAGAAGTCTCAGAATTTCCTGAAAGCGTTCCAAGTTTTCGGGTGAAATCTCGGTAATCTCGAAACCCGCGGACCATTCATCAATTGCGCCATCTTTCTTTGCCCAGCGACAATGAGCTTGAAACACAATCTGAGGTACGGCAAACAATTCATCTGTTTGGATTACGAGAGTCTTGGATTCGTTCGCCGAAGCTTCAAGCCCCTTTACGCAGATGCCTCGCTCGGTCAGGTCCCGCACCAAACCTACTTTTTCAGCGGAGCCCAGCTCGTTAATCGGCAGGTTCACCTCCAGGTACACACGATCTATTTGACGGTAATCCCCAATTTCCGCGGTGTCCTCATATTCCGAAGAACGGCCATATAGTTGGCTCGCGCCGATCAACTTGGCATCCACCAGTTTCCTGAAGACGCTCTGTAAACCCTTGTACGAAAGCTTGTACTTCTCCATGATCTCAGCATCGGTGAGGCCCGCTTTGATGTCCCGAATCAGTTTGTATCCATTAATTACCGGTTTTGCTGCCATCGATAATCTCCCGGCTATTCAAATGAGATCCCTCAAGCATTGGAAGCGCTTGAAGGCGCGAGGTATTTCTTCGCAGAACAGGGCGCGCTGTTAGCGCATAAGACGCCTATCGATGCGTTTGATTCTTTCTACCATGCCTCGCATGTCCCGAATTTGGTTATCAATCTGCCGCTGGGTTTCATTGATTCCTCTCAGCTCTCTACCCACCGTGTCAGTCTGCAATCGCCTGCGCGACCGGGTCACAGGAACCTTGAGAAGGCTCGCAATTGCTGAAGGGTAGATCCTACAGGCGCGTGCGACGGCAGCCGCTGACCGCGCGCGCGATGCTGTGCGAACCGGCCCCCAACTTATCCGGGGATCGCTCGAATCCGCAGAGATGCGAGTGAGCGACGCTTTCACCTTTTCGCGGCTGGATGGGGTTTGTCCCAGCGCAGGGGAAACCAGCATTCCCAGAAGCAGCAAGATAGAAGCTACGGTTCTGCACGATTGCACTAATTTGCTCACCTGCGAATGACATCCAGTATAGGGTAGCCGCCCATTCTCGGTCAGCGACCGTCGGCCGCGTAACGTGCCAACACTTCAGCCGCGCGCCGCGCATCTCGCTCGCGGGCCAGATCCAGTGCTGTCTTGCCTCCGGGGGTCTTTGCAGCCGGGTCCGCGCCCCACTGCAGCAGCAATTCAATCCCTTCAGCATGATCTCTTTCAGCCGCCCACATAAGCGCGGTCTTGCCTTCCTGGTCACACGCGTCGAGGTTCGGCCCCGTACTGAGTGCTAGCTTCACAACTTCCGGATCGGGGTTAAGACAAGCCCACATCAGACCGGTTCGGCCGCGTTCATCTGCAGCATTCACATCCGCTCCGAATTCCAGGAGGGTTTCCACAAGCTCCGGCGTGCCGTAGAGCGCGGCCCACATGATGGGTGTCCTATTGCCTCTGTCCCGTGCATTAACATCCGCGCCCATTTTTGCAAGCATGCGCGCTATGTCTCCCTGTTTCTTGTAACAGGCCCACATCAGGCAGGTCCTGCCTGTCTTGTCTCGCGCGTTGAGGTCCACATTCAACTGGGTGAGCTCTTTCAGTATCTCCTTATCGCCTTGAGTGCAGGCCTCCATCAACTGCTCGATAACCGTCTGCGAAGTCTCACCAGGGACCGTGAGAATCTCGGGCACGGACGCGTCTTCGTCTGCTTGCACAGTCACGCTTTGAATCTCATCTTCCGACTGTGGGGCCGCGCTGAGCTGAGCATCAGGGGCCCTTGAGAGGAGAGCCTCTGCTATGTCCGGTCGGCCTCGTTGCAAGGCCCAGTCGAGCGCTGTTAAACCTCGCTTGTCCTGTGCGTACAGGTTTGCCCCTCGATCCAAGAGATGGTTGACCACGTCGAGGTGACCCTTGTACGCCGCGCGCATCAGTGCAGTCAGATTATATTTATTGACCGCGTCTACGTCGGCGCCCCAATCCAGCAGAGTTTTCACGATCTGCAGATCGCCTCTAGAAGATGCCTTCATGAGAGCCGTCTTTCCGTCCTTGTCCTTCAAATTCGCGTCGGCGCCATGTTCCAGCAGAAGCGCAACAATCTCCTTGTGACCGTTGAACGCGGCCCTCATCAATGGTGTAAGCCCATACCGGTCAGGCTCGTTCACCTGCGCACCTTTTACCAGCATAGCTTTCAATTCTTCCATGAGCCCACGGGCCGCGGCGTCCAGGATACTCGACGGTCCGTACTTGATCGCAGCATCAATTAAGACCCCCCGATCCATGGTGAGTTCGAGGGTCTCGGTGCGGCTCTCGTTGGATGTGTCGATCATTGCCTCGATGGTCTTCTCAGCTTCAGCGGTCAACTGCGCGCCGCGCTCCAAGAGCAGTTCCACCACTTCTTCGTGGGATTCCTGAGATGCCCATACGAGCGCTGACATGCCGGCCCTGTCCTCGGCGTTGATGTCCGCGCCGCGATCTATAAGCAGATTGGCTATTTGAGCGCGGCCCGCTCGTGCTGCCCACATGAGGGCCGTCCTGGCGGCCTTGTCCGTTCGGTTTACGTCCGCGCCTCCATCCAGGAGAGCTCGCGCCACGGGACCATGTCCTCTGTCCGCTGCGACCATTAAGGGTGTCCAACCTGAGTTATCCGGCGCGTCAACATCCGCGCCCGCCTCGATGAGCCGCTGAACGACCTCGCGATGCCCCTTGAGGGCCGCGTATATCAGAGCTGTTCTCCCCGCACGATCCCCTGCGTTCACGTGCGCTCCCCATTTGAGGAGCAGATTTATGATTCCGATGTTTGCCTCTGTTGCCGCGTGCATGAGAAGTGACCGACTGCTGCCGTCTGTGGCGTTTGCATCAGCGCCGCGTTCCAGAAGCAAACTCATGATCAGAGGTCTTTCGGCAAAGAGTGCAATGGCCAGAGCAGTGTCGCCCTTCGGGCTCTTGGCCTCGGTGGATGCGCCCTTCTGCAAGAGCAGCTCAATCATTTCGCCCTTGCCGTACAATGAGGCGCGCATTAAAGGTGTGAAACCCTCGGAATCCGTGGCTTCGGTGCTCGCACCTGCGGCCAACAAGAACTTCACCGAGGGGATCTGGCCGGCCATGAGAGCGACCATGAGACTTGTCGCGCCCTTCGGATCCACAGCCTCGACCGATGCGCGCGCATCGATCAGAAGTTTCATCATCCGGAGATTGCCCGCAGCAGCGGCTCTCATGAGGAGGGTTCGCCCAGCCTCATCCCTGGAGTTGACGTCAGCTCCCTTCTGCAGGAGCTCGCTAACGAGGTCGGGGTCGTTCTTAAGCACCGCTTCCAGAAGTCGGCTCTTTTTATCCCTTGCGAACAGCATCGTCTTCACCTTCACGCGATCCTAAGCATACACTAGTAAAGGCACCGGAACAAATCCAGGTCCTCGCAGAGGAAGCATGTGGCGTCCGGCAAAGACCTGCTGTACAATGAGCACGAGTGTGCAGGAGCCTCGACGAGGGCCCAATACGATCTGAAGGCAAACTGAGATGGCGCAGCCACGTATCGAAATCCCATTGGACAAGATCGAGGCATTCTGTCGGAAATGGAAAGTCCGAGAGTTTTCTCTCTTCGGCTCCGTATTGACGGACGAGTTCAGGTCTGACAGCGATGTGGACGTGCTGGTGGAACTTCAACCAGGTCACGGTCTTACGCTCTACGACTGGCTCGATATGATCGACGAACTGAAAGGTATGTTCGGCCGGGACGTGGATCTGGTCGCAAAGGGTGGCCTGAAGAACCCATTTCGCCGCAGAGAAATCCTCCGAGCCGCAGAGGTGATCTATGCGGCCTGATGTCCGCGACCAGGGCTACCTGCTGGACATGCTCCAACACGCGCGGGGCGTCACGGCCGCGGTGGAAGGTCTGACCCTCGAGAAATATGTGGGAAACGAAACCGTCCGTTTGGCAGTGGAGAGACGCATTGAAATCATAGGCGAGGCGGCGCGGCGTGTCTCCGCGGCGTTTCAGGAAGCTCACCCCGAAATCCCGTGGCGTAAGATCGTGGCCCAGCGACACGTCCTGGCTCACGAGTATGGTGAGATCGAAGACGAAATCGTATGGCATGTGGCGACCGTGAGCATTCCCGCGTTGATCCAGCTGCTCTCGCCGCTGGTTTCTCCGCCAGATGACGCAGATTGACCGAGCGGCGGTCAGGATATGGGGCTTATCGAACGCTTATTTCGCGGCTTCGAGAGCCTCTTTCATTGCGGAGAGGAGCAGCTTCACATTCTCGGGTCGGCTGTTGAAGCCCATGAGCCCGATTCGCCAGACCTTTCCTGCAAGTTGGCCCAGACCCTGTGCAATCTCAATATTGTAGTTCTGAAGTAGGTAACCGCTGACCGCTTTGCCATCCACACCCTGCGGAATGATCGCAGTGGTAAGGCTGGGCAATCGGTGATCCATCGCCACGTGGCACTTTATCCCCAGTTCCGCCAACCCGTCCCAGAGTAGCTCTGCGGTCTTTCGATGCCTTTCCCACCTATTTTCCAGGCCTTCTTCCGCAATCAGCCGGAGGGCTTCTCGGAGTCCATAGTTCATAGTGATCGGCGCGGTATGATGGTACGTGCGTTCGGAGCCCCAATATTTCCCCACCATAGTCATATCCAGGTACCAGTTGGGCACCTTTGTCTTACGATTGTTGAGCTTGTTCAGAGCCCGCTCCCCGAGAGTGAGCGGAGCAATGCCGGGCGGGCAGCTCAGGCACTTTTGGCTCCCGCTGTACGCTACATCTACGAGCCACTTGTTGAGGAGCACCGGCACGCCACCAAGGCTGGTTACGGTGTCCAGGAGCAGAAGGGCATCGAATTCGCGGCAAAGCATTCCCACGCCTTCCATCGGGTGTTGTGCGCCTGTGGATGTCTCCGCGTGAACCAGGCCGAATATAGCCGGACGGTGCTCACGGAGAGCTTCGCGGATCTCGTCGAGAGAGAAGACCTCTCCCCAAGGCTTTTCCATCCGTCTGACGTCCGCTCCGTACCGGGAGGCCATGTCGCAGAGGCGTTCGCCAAAATATCCGTTCACGCCGATGAGGGCCACGTCGCCCGGTTCGACACAATTGGCCAGCGTGGCTTCCATAGCCGCGCTCCCCGTGCCACTCACCGGTATGGTGAACCGATTATCCGTCTGCCAAACGTACCTGAGCAGTTCCTGAACTTCGTTCATCAAATTGATGAAGAAAGGATCCAGGTGCCCAATCTCGTTCATGGCCATTGCCTGTCGGACCCTCGGATGCACATTGGAAGGTCCGGGGCCCAACAAGAGGCGCGGGGGAACAGTGAGTTGAGCAGTGTCAATCAAGTGCGATTCGTCGATAGCGGCAATTTTGTCCGGCATGTGAGCAGCCTCGAATTGGATAGATTCTTGTCTTAAGAGGAGAAACATCCTGCATGATACGCACCCTGGCACACCATTGCAACTCAACAATAAGGGGACGGCTTAAGCAGGTGGTCTTTGAGGACAAATCATAGGGGCTTGAATCTTGTCTTAGGTTCACATATGGTTATTAATGAACGCGCATGTCTGAAAAGTAGCTGCGACTCCGAATTCCCCAGATATTCAACTATGACTTCTTGTGAGAAGAAATTGCGCCACGAGCCACGCAGACGCGTGACCGGCCCCACGCAGGGCGGCGTTTCTGAAGAGATCCGTTGACAGAGGCGATAATGAATGAACGCGTTAAGGAAGAGCTTATCGCGATAGTGGGGCCTGAACGGGCCACTGACCGGCCCGAAGATCTGGTCGCGTACTCGCTCGACCCATATACTCAAGAGAATCGGCCCGAGATCGTGCTCTATCCGGACTGCACTGAAGAAGTATCGTCCATCATGAAGGTGGCTCACCGGGAAGGCATTCCAGTGACTCCGCGAGGCTCAGGGACGAATCTTGCCGGAGAGACGGTGCCGGTGCAAGGCGGCATCGTTCTTGCCTTTTCGCGCATGGACCGAATCTTGGAGATAGATCGAGAGAATCGTCTCGCGCGGATTCAACCGGGCGTGATCAATTTCGAGTTCCAGCAGGAAGTAGAAAAGCATGGCCTCATGTACCCACCGGACCCGAGCTCCTGGAAGATGGCCACCATGGGCGGAACGGTCGGGACCAACGCGGGCGGTCCGAAAACAGTAAAGTATGGCGTGACCAGAGATTATCTGCTTGGGCTAAAAGTGGTGCTCGCAAATGGAGATGTGCTCAAAACCGGGGGTCGCGCAATCAAGAATGTTACCGGATATGACCTGACCCGCCTCATATGCGGTTCGGAAGGCACGCTCGGCGTGGTGACGGAAATTATTGTTCGCCTCGTGCCCAAACCTCTTGCCAATCGCACCATCATGGCAAGCTTCCCCAAATTGGAAGACAGCTCCGACGCGGTTGCAGCCATAATCGGTGCAGGCATCGTTCCTGCTTGCCTGGAGCTCATGGACAAAACAGTGATCTCTGCGGTGGAGGCCGATGCGAAATTGGGGCTGCCCACGGACGTGGACGCAATCCTCCTCGTTGAGGTGGACGGAGATCCGGAAAGCTTGGACGGACAGGTGAAGAAGATCCGCGGAATACTGCAAGATAAGCGTGCGGCGACGGTTACTGCTGCTTCAAGCCGCGAGGAAGCGGATAAACTCTGGGCAGCACGCCGCGGAGCCATCCCGGCAATGGCGAGATTGCGACCCAACGCCAGAATCGAAGACGCGACAGTGCCGGTGTCTCGTATGACGGCCATGATCAGAAAGATCATGGAGATATCCAAGACGTATGACGTGCAGATCGGCGTGCTCGCACACGCGGGTGACGGGAACCTCCATCCGCTGATTCTCTTCGACGCGCGGAACCAGGACGAGATGCGCAGAGTCGAGCAGGCCACCGAAGAGATCTTCAGGGAAGCCGTGACCCTTGGCGGAACTTTGACCGGTGAGCACGGCATTGGCCTCGCGAAAAAGCGTTTCCTGCCCATGGAAATAGACGAGGTAGGCATGTCGGTCACTAAACGGATCAAGGAGAGCCTGGATCCAAAGGGGATTCTTAATCCGGGGAAATTCGTTTGACCCCATTGATCACTGACGAGCAGCCGCGCCGGCCCTGGCCACTGTGAGGCCGGCCATTCAGGGACGAAACATGTTCGCAGAAAGCATCAAGGAAGATCTGTACAGCTGCTTCAAATGTGCCATGTGCCAGCCGGTGTGCCCCACGTTCAAGGTCACCCGAATGGAACGCCACGCCCCGCGAGGCCGCGTGCAGATGGTAAAGAAATACCTGGACGGCGATCTTTCAGTCACCAAGAGCCTCCAGGAAGCCCTCATGAGCTGCATTTTGTGCGAAGCCTGCGCGAGTGCGTGTCCCAGCGGAGTGCGTCTGGACCGCGTCTTCGAGAACATGCGCATGGAGCTTCACGAGGCGCTCGGTGAAAAATTCGCGAAGCGTGCGCTCCTTGCAGCGCTCAAGAACCCGCTGCTCATGCGTCTAGGAGCAAGGTTGGGTCGGATGGGCCAACACGTTTTTCTCGCGCCCCTCAACGTGAGCTGGAAATTAGGCAACATTCCTGTAAACCGGCTCCCCTCTTTTAACCGGACTTCGTTCAGGGCTCGCATGGGCGCAGTTGTCCCGGCGGTTGGCAAAAGGACCGGTCGGGTCCTGTACTTCACGGGCTGCGCGACAGATCTGATCAACGAACAGGTGGGAGAAGCCGTGGTCAAGGTGCTGACACACCTTGGCATCGAAGTGGTAATTCCGCAGGATCAGGTTTGCTGCTCCGTTCCCATCTTCCTGAGCGGCGCACGAAAGGAAGCACTCCCAAACGTGGAAAAGAACCTCGCCATCTTTGATCGAGATGATGCGGACTTCATCGTGGTTGATTGCGCGACTTGCGGTGGCGGTCTGAAAAAGGCGATCCCTCATCTCATGGAAGACCTGGGACGAGACACGGAAAGGGCGCGCCGTGTGGCATCGAAGGTGAAAGATGTCACGGAAATCGTGGCAGAACGCCTGGAAGACTTGCCGCTGGACACACATGCAGCAAGGTCAGCGCTCAAAGTGACGTATCATGACCCATGCCATATGGTACGCAGCATGAAGGTTTCCAGCGAACCACGAAGGGTGCTCAAGGCGCTCAATGACGTGGAGCTGGTCGAAATGGTGGGTTCGGACCAGTGTTGCGGCGGCGCGGGATCTTTTCAGTTCGAGCACGTGAAGATCTCGGCAGGCGTGACCGCCCGCAAGAAGGCAAATATCCGTGAAACAGCCGCACAGGTGGTAGCCACGGGTTGCCCCGGATGCAACCTCACACTCTCAGGCAACCTTTGTGAAAAGGGAGATCCCCAGATAAGGCATTCCGTTGAGCTGGTGGCGGAACGGCTCAGGGATGTCTGACCTTTCTCATCCACGTATGCGCGTATCCACACAATAATCACGGTACCCACAGAACTGCGAACTTCCCGTTACGTTATGACAAAACGCTTTGAAACCTCTGGACCAGCGCAGTAGGGGCGGGTTTGAAACCCGTCCCTACAACACAACAGGATGCACCGGAACCATTGCCGCAATTCTCAGAGCGTGACCACGTGGCCTGACGCGGTGTTCACTGCGTGATCATGTAGAGCCATTTGTGCAAAGGAGCCATGAGCCGGAATCGGTCAAAGCAATAATCGAGAATTTTGCCTGAATAAAGTTCCTGGGGCAGCGGTTCGTTCGCCATCACGTACAGGCCGCTGTAGAGCAAGTATTCCGCGTTCACGTGGTTCGCATCGTATCCTCGGGGAGTCTTTTTGTAGTGGATCTCGCCTATCTCATAGCCGTTTGGTTTCGTTACCTCGCGGATCGCCTTTGTCAGCGCGGGCCCATGCTTAGGGCTCACCACCGCGTCGCGGTACGTTTCCAACAGATGCTTCGGAAAGCAGTACAGCCCCGCGGCGAGCATCACTGTGGGCGGTTCCAAGTGGAAATAGAACCCCGGGCATTCCATCTTGGGACGGTTCCCCTCCCAGAAAAATATCCCCAGATGCGTCTTGTACGGTGACTTATCCTTGGCGAACCGTGTGTCCCGGTTGATGCGAAATATCGAACGGTCCGTTCGAGGATCCGCGATGATGCCTGGAGATATCTTGCGGAGACGCTCACCCAGAGCGGTCACAAAATCCCGAGCAGGCGCCAACAGATACTCATTGTATTCGTCCTTGTGCTGAGCAAACCATTCACGGTCGTTGTGTTCTGTAAGCTGCTGCAAGAATTCAACGCCCTTCGTGGGAAAACCCTCGAAAGCGGCTTTGGCCCCCTTGGTCTCTTTTCCCATGCTCCTCACCTCTTTTTGCTTTGAATTGCCGCCACATATAGCAAGTGTCCAAAATAATGTCTGATTGCCGCTTCGGCATTGGTAGGTGCCGGCCTCCGTGCCGGCACAGCTTTTTTAAAAATATCAACCAGCTCGGGCCGGCAGGGACGCCGGCCCCTACCGGTCTTTCTTCAAGGGCAGGCTATCCAAGAAGCCAAGAATTTTGACAATCGGTATAACGCCCAGGCATCAAGCCGCCAGGCGGGAGTGCTCCTGGTACATACACGCGTCCTGAATAACCATGAGTCCCGCGGCTCTTGCTTTCTTCGCGGCCTCTTCGTGGGTTATGCCCTGCTGGAGCCACAGAACTTTTGCACCAATCTCAACCGCTGCATCCGCGACTTCCGGAACAAATTCCGGCCGCCGAAAGACATCAACTACATCAACAGGTTCAGGGATCGACTTGAGATCCGGGTAGCTCTTCTCTCCCAGGATCTCTTCAGCGCCAGGGTTTACAGGCACGATTTTGTAGCCTTTGCTCTTCAGATAAGCGGCCACGCGATTGCTTGCTCTAGACTCCTTGTCTGAAAGCCCTACCACCGCAATGGTTTTAGTGTCCTCGAACAGCTTCTTGAGCTCCTTATCTTCTGGTTTATCCGGTGTTGCCATATTACGCCTCCATCCCGATCCGGCACCGTGAAATGACCGGGAATCCGTCCTCTCTACGGGCTCTTGCCCAGGTATGCCGCGATTACCTTCGGGTTGTTTTGAATCTCCTCTGGGTTGCCCCAGGCTATGGGTGTGCCGTGATCGATCACTTTGATCTTCTGGCATACACCCATGACGAACCGCATGTCATGCTCTATGAGAAGTATAGTCAGTCTCAAGTCCAAGTGAATCCTTCGGAGGAGCTCGCCGAATTCCCGTGTTTCCATCGGGTTCATGCCTGCCACGGGCTCGTCGAGGAGGAGCAGCTTCGGTTCCAGGGCAAGAGCGCGAGCGATTTCCAGTTTCCTTTGGCTGCCATAAGGAAGTGAGTGCGCCTTTTCGCCCGCCATATCGATCAGCCCCATGAGTCGAAGAAGCTCTTCCGCCTTTCCTCTGATCTTGTCTTCGTCTGTATTGAAGCGGCCCAATCCTGCTACGGCCTCAAAAATGGAATAGCGGATGGAACAGTGGCCGGCCACCATAACGTTTTCGATGACGGTGAGGTCGTCGTAGAGCCGGATATTCTGGAATGTCCGGGCGATACCGATCCTCGCGGTTCGGTATGGACGCCAGGCCGTGATTTCCTGGCCCTGGAAGATCACCGTCCCTCTTGTTGGGCGAACACGCCCGGTGATCGCATTGAACGCGGTCGTCTTTCCCGCGCCGTTGGGACCGATTAATCCAATGATCTCACCTTCGTACAGCTGGAGATCCAATTCATTCACGGCCTTGAGGCCGCCGAATGTTACGCTCAGCCCTTGCGTTTCCAAGAGCGCGGGGCTCATTCCGCCCCCCGTATCTTCGCAACGAGCCGCCGTGTCCAATCGAATAAACCCTGCCATGTGAACTCGTTCCGACCCATGAGGCCCTTGCGCGCAAAAAGCATCACCAAGACCAGGATGACCGAGAAAATCACCATACGCATCCCCGGCACGCCTGCGTACGAATAACCGAAGATGGTGAAAGGCTCCTCAACTGCCCGGAGCCACTCACCACCCAGTGAGAAGAGCACCGCGCCAATCACGGAGCCGGTTGTGCTCCCCAGTCCGCCCACTACGATGATGATCAGCAAGTTGAAGGTGAAAAAGAACGTGAAGAGCGATGGAGAAATGGTGGTGATCAGATGAGCGAGCAAACCTCCGGCCAGGCCCTCAAAGAATCCGCTCAGGGTGAACGCGAGGGTCTTGGTCCAGAACGCGTTGATTCCCATGGCTTCGGCCGCGGTCTCGTCCTCCCGCACCGACTTCATGGCTCTGCCGTAAGAGGAATTTACCAGCCGAACAATACAGAAGACCGTCACTATGCACGTGCCCCACGCCCACCACAAATTGGTGAAAGGATGGAGCCCCTTGAGGCCCAATGATCCGTTGGTTATCGGCACCAAATTGTTAGCGACGACCTGGATAACTTCCCCTAAACCGAGAGTCACAATGGCCAGGTAATCGCCACGAACCCTGAAGACCGGGATTGCCATGAGAAAAGCCATGAATGCCGTTACAAGCCCGGCTGCCACCAGGGAAATCGGAAACGAGACAGTTATATCCGAAAGAGGCCATATCATGGGCTCAATGATGAACGTCCGAGCTTTTTCCGCAGGGGTCAACGTGAGGATCGCGCTGGTGTACGCGCCAAGGGCAAGAAAGGCATTCGGCTCCAGTGAAAACTGGCCTGTCACTCCGTTAATGAGGTTATAGCTTACCGCGAGGATGATAAAGATCGCTGTGACGTTGAGGATGCGTATGGAGTAAGGACTGAAGTGGTTGTCCGCATACCAGAGGAAGAGCAAGAGAGTGCTGAGCGACGCGGCCGACAGTACCCGGTCTCGGACCACATGCGCTCTATACGGACTCGCTTCCACACTCATAAACCAGAAGCCCTTTCAAAAAGTACGAGCTTCTGGAAGAGTTGCGGGGGGGGGGGGGGGGGGGGGGGGGGGGGGGGGGGGGGGGGGGGGGGGGGGGGGGGGGGGGGGGGGGGGGGGGGGGGGGGGGGGGGGGGGGGGGGGGGGGGGGGGGGGGG
>JBFLZC010000003.1:97445-142189 GCA_040756375.1 Thermodesulfobacteriota bacterium | reverse complement strand
GGGTGCCCTTTTGTTAAACTGGGCCCCCCCCGGACCCCTCCCCAAAAACTCCTAAATTTTCACCGGCTTCCAACCTGCGCACGGTGATATGCATGGTAGATGCGGCTCAATACCTACGAACTGCTGCTCCGTGTTCAGAAAGCGGACGAAGATTGTCAGGCTGCATTGAGCGTCGAGAGCAGTGCCAGTACTACTCCGGCAATTCTTCACCCAGAATACCGGTGGGCCGGGTCAAGAGAATCGCGATGAGCACTCCAAATGCGATTGCGTCCCGGTAACCTGACCACTCAGGCTTGATCGCCACGATCAGGATTTCTGCCAGCCCAAGCAAGAGTCCTCCCAATGCGGCTCCCGCGACGTTGCCGATTCCGCCCAAGACCGCGGCCACGAAAGCCTTCAGCCCTGGTATTACTCCCATGAAAGGCTCCAGCGCCGGATATTTCATGCACCACATCATGCCGCCCGCTGCGGCCAGAGCAGACCCCAGGACAAAGGTAAACGATATGACGCGATCCGCGTCCACACCCATAAGTCGGACAGTTTCCACGTCTCTAGAGAGCGCCCTCATGGCCATACCCACTCTTGTCCGATGAACGATCAGGAGCACAACCACAAGCAGAACAGCGGTGATCCCAATCACCCAGAGGGAGAGGTATGGGATCTGAATTCCGGTGCCTATGAAAGCGCCCTCAAAGAGCGAGGGCATGGGAAAAGATTTAGGCCGGCCTCCAATAATTACCAGCGCAAGGTTCTCCAGAAGGAAGGAAAGACCGATAGCCGTGATCAGGGCGCTGATGCGTGGGCTTCTTCTGAGCGGCTTGTACGCCCCACGGTCAATGAGAACTCCCAGGAAACCGGTCAATACTACGGCGATCGCGAAACTCACAGGCCAAGGCAGGTGGAACATCGCAATGCCGAAGAAGGCGAAATACGCTGAGACCATGAGCAAGTCGCCGTGCGCGAAGTTGATCAGCCGCAGGACGCCGTACACCATGGTGTATCCGATTGCCAGGAGACCATATAGGCAACCGAGGGTCACACCGAACATCAGATGCTGGACCAACGCTTCAAAATTCATGATTCAGTGCTCAAGGGTGTAAGGCACATCAAGGTGTTATGGTGGTCACGTAGACGAACTTGCCGTCCTTGACCTTGTTGATAACCATTGCTTTGATCGGGTTGCCGTCCGGCTGCATCGAGATCTTACCTGTCACCCCGTCGAAGTCCTTGGTAGCCACCAGCGCTTCCCGGATCTTCTTGGGATCTGAGGAACCTGCCCGTTTGATCGCATCCATGATCACGAAATAGGAATCCGCGGCCATCGCGCTGAACGCGTCAAGCGGCTTGCCCGTTTCTTTCTCGTACAGAGCGGCGAATTTCTTACCACGTTCGGTACTTATCATGTCCTTGTGGAAATGAGCCGTGAAATAGACGCCTTCCACGGCCTTGCCACCCAGTTGGATCAGCTCAGGCGCCTGCACTCCGTCTCCCGCCAGTATGGGAGCATTCAAGCCCATGTCTCTGGCCTGTTTCGCAATCAATGCAGCTTCGGTGTAATAAATGGGTGCGTAAATGATGTCCGGGTTGGCTGATTTGATGCTGCTCAATTGGGGCGTGAAGTCTCTGTCTCCGCTCTTGAACTTGGTTTCCGCCGCGATCTTACCACCGGCCTGTGTGAATTCCTTCTTGAAGAAGGCTGCCAGAGCCACGCAATAGTCCTGGGAGATGTCGTAGATCAGGCCCGCGGTCTTGGCCTTCAGCTCGTCCTTAGCCAACTTGGCTGCGATGCGGCCTTGGTCCGGGTCAATGAAACAAACCCGGAAGATGTACTTTTTCCCCTGAGTCACGATTGGATTGGTAGCTGTGGGCGAGACCACTGGGATCTGACTGCGTTCGGCGGCATCGGACGCAGCAATGGTATTCCCCGATATCATCTCTCCGATGATAGCTATCACCTTGTCCTTTTCTATGAGGCGTGACACCGCGTTGGCCGCTTCAACCTTGTCGGACTTGGTGTCCACAAGCTTAAGTTCCACCTTTTTCCCCAGCGCTTCCGGTTCCATTGCGTGGGCAACCTTGATACCGCTCCAGCCCATTTGACCGTATGCTGCCACGACCCCGGTCATGGGCAACAGCGCTCCAACGGGAATCGGGTCAGCGGCCCACGAGGGCGCGGCAAGCGCCAGGCACATTACCACCACGAGGGAGAGGACTCTGAGCATCGATCACCTCCTGGGATAAGGAATGGGACCACATATAAGCACAAACGCTTCAACAAAGTAAACGGTTTAGGGGGTGGGCCAGTTGGCACACCCATTCTCTGCACGGTCGGCTCTGCCCCGTCCTTAAAAACTTATGCGAAGAGCACCGGCCCGCGAGAGAACGATCTAGCGGTCTAACGCCTGCTGCGTCAACGCGCTGCCTGGAACGTTGCAGAAAATTACTGCCCCTAGCAAAATCCCTTTCATCCAAGGAAGATTTCTTGGTATGACTAGCGTCGAGCTATGATCAGCGTCAGCTGGTAAGTGTGCTCCTCGGGAGAGAAGCGAACATGGCAGTTAATCGCGACAAGCCGGACCGCTGGAAGAAAGACATTGCCCGGTCAGTCGATCTCTATAACGATTGGTTCCTGAAGTTTGCACCAAAGGCTTTCCGAGACACCCGAGTACATACGACAAAGGAAGTAGAAGCCAGTCTCAAGGCTACGCGCAACTTCACGGATATCCGTCCTGACGTGTTGCGGCAAAACCCCGGCGTCCTTGCTTCTCTTCGTATGTCAACCTGCCCTCCAATTGCAAAAGACAGACTTGTCGGTCTGACGGGGGTACCCAAGAGCATCGTTGCTCGAATGGAGCAAGGCAAACTGCCTGTAAAGCTGAAGCACGAACAACTCGATGCCGAACTTGGCAAAATTGGCAAGATTATTCAAAAGATGGCCGACCCCGACATTTTTACTTGGCTTGAACGGAAAGTACCGCCAACTGCCGAAGAGATTCACCGTGCCGCTACTATAGTCGCGGACCGACTATGTGGAGCTACGGCGAATCCCATTGTCCGCAATGCCCAGGAAGCACGACAGCTCAGTTTAATCAGCGAGTGGCTAGACGGTCGCGGCTACAAGCGGATGCCGTTAGGAAGCGGAATCAAGTTCGACACCATGCCTCTTCGGACGTACGCGTTTCATGCTAACGTTCCCGCGAGATTCGAGGAAGGAAGCGAAAGATCGGTCAATATCTCCATAGATGTCGCGGTAATGCGCACAAAAGCGCAAAAAGGCGATCTACCTCTTCTGATCGAGGCGAAGTCAGCGGGAGATTTCACAAACGTGAACAAGAGACGAAAAGAAGAGGCGATGAAAATCAGTCTATTGCGGAGGACGTACGGGGAGACGGTTGACTACTTGCTCTTTCTGTGCGGTTATTTCGACAGCGGTTATTTAGGATATGAAGCTGCCGAAGGAATCGATTGGGTGTGGGAGCATAGGATTGATGATTTGGTCGAGTTTGGACTATGAAGTTACTCATGAACACATCACTCGAAGACAAACGCCAACGACTTCAGACTCAATTAGACGCCGCCAAGACAGCGGAAGAGCGAAACCGATTGGGGCAGTTCTCCACGCCTTTTAACCTTGCGACGGACATGCTGGCTTACGCTAAGAGGCTTCTACCGAGAGGAGCCAAGGTCTCCTTTTTCGATCCGGGCTTTGGAACTGGAGTGTTCTATTCCGCACTTCTCAGCACATTTCCACCCGGTAGAATCGTTAGGGCAGAGGGATTCGAGATCGACCAGCGTTATCGAGAATCTGCTATTGACGTGTGGAATAGCAGATCTTTCTTCCTGCATCAGAAGGATTTCACTCAGGCTTCCCCACCAGACGACGAATTCCGTAAACATAACTTAATCATTTGCAATCCCCCGTACATTAGGCATCACCACATCCTTAACGGCGAAAAGGCTCGCTTACAGGATCTCACGGAGCCCATATTCGGAGAGAGAATCTCAGGTTTGGCCGGGTTTTATTGCTATTTTTTGGCACTATCACATCTTTGGATGAAAGAAAACGGTGTTGCCGGCTGGCTTATACCGAGTGAATTCATGGATGTGAACTACGGCAAGCCGGTGAAACGATATCTCCTAGAACGTGTAACCTTGCTTCGGGTGCACCGATTTGATCCCCAGGACGTGCAATTTAGAGACGCGCTCGTGTCTTCGGCCGTGGTATGGTTCCGCAAAACGGCTCCTCCGTCCGATCATTCCGTTGAGTTCACGTTTGGCGGAAGCTTGGAAAGGCCCGAGATCTCCAAGATGGTCCCTAAAGAGTTTTTGGTGGGTGAGCCCAAATGGACCCGCTACCCTTTGGGACCGACAAGGGAAGGCAGTGCAGGCGCTACGCTGGGTGATTTTTTCAGCATACGACGAGGTCTGGCAACGGGTGACAATAACTTCTTTGTGATGCCTTTGAAAAGGATTCAGGAACTCGGATTACCTTTGAACGTCTTCCGGCCTGTGCTGCCAAGCCCTCGGTTCTTGAAGGTTGACGAGGTCTTGGCTGACAAAGATGGGAATCCAGATTTGGAGCCCCGGACTTTTCTCCTAGACTGTCGTCTCTCGCCGGATGTCATTCAAAAGCGCTACCCACGTCTCTGGCACTACCTCGAGAAGGGTCATCAAAGTGGCGTCGCAAACCGCTTCTTGTGCAAACATCGTTCGCCTTGGTACACTCAAGAATATCGGCCTTCCTCGCTCTTTGTTTGCACCTACATGGGGCGAAGCGCTACGGAGCGACCCTCGCCTTTCAGATTTATCCTGAACCGCTCCAAAGCCACTGTCACCAATTCGTATCACCTCCTCTATCCACGCCCGGAACTGGAAGCAAGGCTCGCAACTGATCCAAGTCTTACAAGGCAGATTTGGCACATCCTCAGAACGATTCATGCCGATACTATGATGGGTGAAGGGCGTGTTTATGGTGGTGGACTTCACAAGATTGAGCCCAAAGAGCTTTCCAGGGTGTCGGCCCACACGATTGCCCATTTGCTCTCACGGTCCCGTTCTCTCAGAAAAGACCAGCTGGAGCTGTTCTCAGATAATTACACCGGCGTTTCAGCGCCGGATGCCAAGTGCCAGGAAGCCTCACAAGATCTTGCCTAGTTACAGGATTATGTGCCAGCCAAAAGGCCAAGTCCGTGGCTGCCAAGGGAGGGAATGACACACTACCGGTTTAGGCTTTGACGAAAGCGGAGCGGCAGTGTATCTTCCCCGGGCATGAAAAAGCTCCAGGACAACCTCAGAGCCGGTGTGATCGGCGTGGGATCCATGGGACGCCATCATGTGAGACTCGTATCCCAAACCCCAGGTGTGACGCTTGTCGGATTCCATGAGCCCGATTTGGAGCGGGCAAAGGAATACTGTTCGATCTACGGCTGCACTGCCTTCGAAACCATCGATGAGCTCCTTGACCACGTGGACGCGGTGAGCATAGCGGCTCCGACCTCTTTGCATCACGAAATCGGCAAGGTGTGTATCGCACGAGGGGTCCATGTGCTCGTTGAGAAACCCCTCGCACACAGCCTTGATGCGGCCAGGCAACTGGTGGAAGCCGCGGCAGCGGCAGATGTCACGCTCATGGTCGGGCATGTGGAACGGTACAACCCCGCGGTTCAGCAGCTCATGGAAATGCTTGCGCAAGAGCCAGACGAGATTGTCTCCATCGACACTCGCCGCCTGGCTCCTTTTGACGGCACCCGCTGCCTCGACGCGGACGTCTTGTACGATCTACTCATCCATGACGTGGATTTAGCGCTTGAGATTGCGCGATCCCCTGTCCGAAGGGTTTCAGCTTCCGGCAGGTCCGTTTTCTCACAACAAATTGACGTGGTTCACGCGACCCTGGAATTTGAAAACAAGGCTTGTGCGGCTCTCTGCGCGGGCAAGTGCTCAGCCAAGAAAGTGCGGAACATCACGGTTTCTACGCCACGGCGTTACCTCGAAGTGGACACGTTGTGCAACAGCCTCACGGTGCATACCGCTGAAGAGGTGCCTATCCCAGACCAAACAATCTGCTTGATGGGAAACATCCGATGCGAAGACGCGCCTGTGCCGCAGCAAGAACCGCTCCGTGCCGAATTGGACGACTTCTTCCTGTCAATAATGCAGGCCCGCCGACCGGTAGTGGATGGCGAACGGGCCCTGCGCGGCATGGAGATTCTGGAGCTGATAAAACGATCAATTGAAGAAGAGCGGGACCTATCGCTGTAAGAGCGGCCCCCAACAATCGCCGGTCAAATGGATCGACGAGAATGCGTAGGGCGCAATTCATTGCCCCCAATATGGTTGTCGTTCCCTACGAATTGTGGCGATTCTATTTGTCAGCGTCGGTATTGTGCGGGGCCGGAAATATACAGGTCGCCGCCATGCACATCAGTGGCTACGATTAGCGGGAGACCTTCCACCACTAGCCTCCGTACCGCTTCGGTGCCGAGTTCTTCCCAGGCCAGAAATTCAGCCTGTTTAATGCACTGAGAGATCAACGCTCCCGCGCCTCCAACTGAGGTGAAATAAACCGCGCCCCATTGAGCCATTGCCTGCTTCACTGCGTCCGATCTGCGACCCTTCCCGATCATTCCTTTGAGGCCGTGTTCGATCAAGAGGGGGGCATAGGCGTCCATCCGGTAAGCAGTGGTTGGTCCGGCAGCTCCGATGGGCCTCCCCGGCGGCGCGGGGGTCGGTCCCACGTAGTAAATGATCTCCCCTTCAATGGAAAAGGGCAGGGTTTCGCCGGCTTTGATGAGATCCGTCATGCGCTTGTGAGCAGCATCGCGACCCGTGATTATGGTGCCGGACAGCAAGACCTTGTCGCCCGCTCTCAGCTCTTTGACCAGCCCCGATTCGAGAGGCGCAACTATGTGCTTGACGTCGTTGTTCATAGTTCAACCTCCCGGTGACGGCTGGAATGGCATTGAATGTTCACCGCGCAGGGGATGCTGGCAATATGCGTCGGGTACGCGTTCACGTGCACCGCGAGAGCGGTTGTCCTACCACCCAAGCCCATAGGTCCTATTCCAAGACTGTTTATTCTCTCCAAGAGGTCATTCTCCAGCTCGGCAAGCAAGTTGTCCGGATTAGTTGTGCCGAGAGGCCTGAGGAGAGCCTTCTTGGCGAGTAACGCAGCCTTCTCAAAGGTGCCGCCCAGACCCACACCTACGACAATCGGAGGGCAAGGGTTGCCGCCTGACTCTTCCACGCGCTGAACGATGAATTCCTTGACCCCGTCTATTCCCGCAGACGGTGGAAACATCACCACGCGGCTCATGTTTTCCGAACCGAACCCTTTGGGAGCCATAGTGATCCTGAAGCGATCGCCAGAAACTATCTCCATGTGAATGACAGCAGGAGTATTATCACCCGTATTTATGCGCGTGATGGGATGCAGCACTGATTTTCGCAAATGACCGTCCCCGTAACCTAGCCTTACCCCTTCGTGGATTGCTTCAGTGAGCGACCCGCCCTCGAAATGAACGTCCTGGCCTATTTCCAGAAAGATCACAGCCATGCCCGTATCCTGGCACAAGGGGAGGTTCTCGGTCTTTGCTATGTGTGCATTTTCTATGATGCGGCCCAGAATCTCTCGGCCGACGGGGGATTCTTCGGATGCGTGCGCGCGTTCCAGAGCCTGGAGCACATCATCACCCAAGATGGTGCACGCTTCCATACACAGCTTCTTCACCGCAAGGGTGATGTCACCAACCAATATTGTCTTCATTCTCCTATCCCTTCACCTTTTCCTCGCATCGACCTCGAGGAGAAGGACCCTTTCGCGAGCCTCTTCAGCAAACGAGGGCACGGGATTTTTCCCGCGCCCTTGGTAGATGCAGTAGCAAAACCGAGGAGCTTTTGAAAGAGATTCCGCGGGTGCCTGTTGTAGGGGCGCACGGCCGTGCGCCCCTACAAGCCTGCTGTTCTTGCTCCCGTATATGCTCAGAGTCGGTTTTCGTCAGAGGACCTTGTTGAGCGAGTACTCGATTATCCCGGTAGCTCCTGCCTTGAGGAGCTTTGGGATCAGGCTTCGCACTATTTCTTCCGAAACCACCGATTCCACCGCAAACCACGGAGATTTGTACAGACCCGACACCGTGGGAGCATTCAGAGACGGGAGCATTCCAACCACAGTATCGAGTTTGTCTCCAGGAACGTTCATCTTGAGCCCCACCATCTTGCGAGCTTCGAGCGCGGCCTGCAAGAGCAAGTGGATCTGCTCCATCTTTTCCCGCTTGAATGGATCCTTGTACGCCTGACGGTTTGCGATGAACTGAGTGTTGGTTGTCAGCAGCGTATGAATGATTCGCAGCCCGTTGGCCCTCAAGGTGCTCCCGGTCTCCGTCACATCCACGATCGCGTCCACAACTCCTTCACGTACCTTGGCTTCCGTGCTGCCCCATGAGAACTCCACTTCCACTTTTACGCCACGATCCTCGAAGAAAGAGCGGGTAAACCGCACCAACTCGGTTGCGATGCGCTTGCCGTCAAGGTCTTCGGGCTTGTCGTACGGCGATTCTCCATCCACGGCCAGGACCCAACGAGCAGGGCTCTGAGAGACCTTGGAGTAGACCAGGTCATCGATCACCACCACGTCCGACTGATTTTCCAGTATCCAGTCCTTGCCCGTGAGACCTGCGTCAAAGATCCCGTCTTCCACATAGCGTGAGATTTCTTGGGCTCTGAGCCGAGCCATAACGATCTCTTCGTCATCCACGGCAGGAAAATAGCTCCTGGGTGACCCCGAGATATTCCAGCCCGCCCTCTGAAAGAGCTCAATAGTGGCCTGTTCAAGGCTCCCTTTCGGTATTACCAGTCTAAGCGGTTCTCTCGTCATCAATCTTCTCAATCTCTCCTTGAGGCGTTATCCGGCTGAAAAAGCACGTCCATTCACCCGTATGGCAGGCTCCCTTCCCAGTCTGATCCACCAGGAGGAGAATGGTGTCCTGGTCGCAATCCACACGCACTTCTCTCACGACCTGCACGTTTCCCGATGTGGCGCCCTTGCGCCATAGTTCTTGCCTTGAGCGACTCCAGTAACAAGCGCGTCCTTCCCGCAGGGTAGTTTCAAGAGCTTCACGATTCATGTAGGCAAGCATCAGCACCGCGCCGGTGCGCACATCCTGCGCTATAGCTGGAACCAGCCCGCCGGATTTTTCAAAGTCGACCGTTAGATCGTCCGCGCGTTTGTCGGATCCCATTATACCTCCGCGGCTATAATGCCTGATATAGATATTCCGGAGATGGCCAATAATCAACGAAGACTATTCATCGCAGGAATAGGGCCCCCCTTCCCCCTGCAAAGGAAATCTACCTGGGGATGACCTCTATGATGCGGATGGTCTTGTCATCCCGCTCCCAGTCCACCTCTTCGAGCCACTTTACGGCTTTCTGCCATGAGCAGCCGCCGAGTGCGACGAGGACAAGGGCGGCCAGTATCCATCGTTTCATAGTGATCCTCGATGCGGAGATCTCCGAGGCTCGGGCAGGCGTCAAATGCCCAAATTCATTATACATGATAGGCTGATAGAGCGCAAGGGCGAACCCATATTGCAACCAATTTCTGGTTATTTAATACATCATAGTGGAATAATGAGCAAAATCTGTTGTCTTCGCGTTCTCATTGTGGTAAGATCCTCCTGCGGAACTCCCTTGACCAGGAGAGAGCACTTCAAAAGATCTCACGCACGGAAACAAGATCAGCAGAGGATCAGCTCGAACCGTAGATCCTACGGCTGATCCCGGAGGAGACGATGAAACGGTCATTGATCTTAATTGCGACAGCGGTGCTTCTTGTTGGATTGGGTTGTTGGGCCCATGCTTTCGAGACCGATTTCGACGACATCAGACGCTATGACGGAAATCTGATGTGGTGGAAGCTCGGCAGAGGATTTACCAATACGGCCGCAGGACCGTACGAACTGTTCACCAACATGGCCAACCAGGCGGTAAAAGGAGCCTATGTGGGGGCGTACGACGGGGGGCTCCAAGGATATCTGGCAGGGTCAACCAATGGTTACATAGCGGGATTCTTCTACGGTCTGTATCGGGGAGTCCAGAGGACCACTCTCGGTGTTCTCGAGATGCTCACCTTCTGGAAACCGGAATACGGTCCCACGCTCGATCCGGTATATGGAACGAGGAACGACACTTTCGGCAGCCAAGACTACTTTAGTCCGGATCCTTTCTGGTATAACGGGCCCACCAGATAAGCACCTTCACAGAGCCGCGGGGAGCGGATCACGATCTCTTCCTGCGGCTTCTCCAGTCCTACTCTCCCCTCAGAATCCTTGCAGATACTGTTGAGCGCTGTAAGCGGCCTGTGCGCCTTCCCCGACCGCGGTGGAGATCTGACGCAGTGTCTTTGACCGGATATCGCCTGCCGCAAATAGACCGGGCCTGGAGCAGGCCATTTGCGGATCCGTAATTACGAATCCGTTGCGGTCGATCTGTACCAAATGAGAGAATGCCTGATTAGTCGGGGTCAATCCTACGTAGAAGAAAACACCGGCCACGGGCAGCTCTTGCTTCGAGCCGTCTTTCACCGACTGTATAGTCAGGGACCGGACATCCCTCTCTCCATTCACGGAAACCGGAACAGTGCTCCAGTGGATTGTGATCTTGGGTTCAGCAAAGGCCTTCTCTTGAATTTCCTTTACTGCCCGGAGCTGGTCACGCCGGTGAATCACATGCACCCGCGTTGCAAGATGGGCAAGGTATACCGCCTCCTCCACCGCCGAATCACCGCCTCCGATGACCGCGACCTCCAGATCGCGAAAGAAGGGGCCATCGCAGACCGCGCAGTAGCTCACGCCTTTGCCGGCAAACTCCCGTTCTCCTGGAACACCCAGTTTCACAGGAGAGGCGCCGGTGGCCAAGATCATCGCACGGCACTCATACGTCTTTCCGGAGTCAGTCTGCACGGTATATCCGGTGTCCGTGGCCGAGATCCCGGTCACATCTTCCTGGTGGATGTCCAACCCGAATTTGCGCGCGTGCTCTTCCATTCGCTGGGCAAGCTCCACCCCGAGGATGGGCTCGGTGATCCCCGGATAATTCTCGACCCATTCCGTGGCCGTCATCTGCCCGCCGGGAATGGACCGTTCCAGGAGAACAGTAGGAATCCGAGCTCGGGACGCATAAAGGCCGGCGGTTAACCCAGCCGGCCCTCCCCCGAGAATGATCAGGTCTGTCTTCATCTTATGAGACCTTGTCCAATAGCTCCTTTATTCGATCTCTGGGCACTGCTCCCACAATCTGGTCAACCACTTGACCGTCCTTGAAGAGCATCAAAGTAGGAATGCCCCTGATCCCATATCGGTTGGCAGTCTCTCGATTGTCGTCCACATTGAGTTTGGCGACCTTAACCTTGCCGGCATATTCGCCGGCCAGTTGTTCCACCACCGGAGCAACGGTTCGGCATGGTCCGCACCATGCGGCCCAGAAATCCACCAGCGCGGGAAGATCTGATTTCAGGATCTGTTCGTCAAAGTCTCCGTCTGTGACCACGGAAATCTGCGTGCTTTCAGCCATTGTGCTACTCCTCTATCAGTATGCCTACGTTTTCTGGCAATGTTCCCTGAGAAACGCCTTCAAGCGGACTCGAACGTCTTCCGGAATTTCCTCGGCAACTCCTTGGCAGCAAACGGACACTGTCGTACGGAGCGACTCAAATATAATCGCACAGGGCGGACAGGACCGCAGGTGCTCCTCAAGGAGCAGGCATTCATCTTTGCCGATTTCTCCGTCGAGATAATCGGACAACTGCTCACAGAAGTACTCGCAACCTTTAGTCTGACTCATTACAAGGCCTTTGCAGACGCGAGTTTCTTCTCGTCGTAGTAGCCCATGAGTTGCTCCCGGACAGCGTTCCTGGCACGGTGAAGGCGAGATTTCACCGCGGCCACCGACGAATCCACAATCTGGGAGACCTCTTCCAAAGAAAAACCTTCCACATCCCTTAGGACAAGCACCGTGCGATACAATACTGGAAGGCTTTCAATGGCTTCCTCGATCTTTTGGCGCCCTTCCGCGGAGAGCATGATCTCAGCAGGGGTTTGAATAAACTCCCGCGACGCGGACATGCGCGAGTAATAGAGGTCGTTCTTTATGGCATCATCGTATTCCACGCTCTCCGGGCGCTGCTTCCTCAAGGACATCAGGGCGGTATTCGTGGCGATCCGGAAGAGCCACGTGGAGAAGGACGACGAACCGGAAAACCCTCCCAACCCCTTATAAGCATTCAGGAATGTTTCCTGCAAGAGATCTTCCGCAAGATGGGCGTCCTTGACCATCTTCCTGAGGTGACGATAGATCCTGGCCTGGTACTTTTCGACCAGCGCCTCAAAGGCGTTATAATCTCCGTCAAGTACTTTTGCTATTGTCGCGCTGTCGTCGTTCGTTTTCATTTTAAATTGTACTATGGTGACAGCTCAATTATGATTGGGTTGCGCGATCGCCCCATCGTGTCAGCATAGTCTTGATATCTAACCCGTGTCAAGACCAAAGGCCCGGGCTGAGGCGGTCCAGGAGTCGCTACTCATCGCATGAACTCGTGAACAAGGCGTCTGAGGAACCGCTCAAAATCTTGCTTTTGCAGGGCCCGGATCGAGCGTCCTCCGGGGAGAACCGTCCGACATCGAAACCATACAGTGTGTCAGCATACGTTTTACGTGCTCATGCCGCATGAGAATTTGGTTGCAGATTGGTGATCCTGCCGTTATCATCAATCTCACAGAGGTCCACCTATGTATGATCGAATAGAGCAAGCAGCGGACTTGTTGGCCCGCTCGCGCAATGCGATTGCGCTCACAGGCGCAGGTATCAGCACCGAATCAGGCATTCCTGACTTCAGAAGCCCCGGGGGCTTGTGGGAAATCATAGATCCCGGCGAGTTTTCTATCGACCGGTTTTTGCAGAATCCCGGCCGGTTCTGGCGCATCCATCTGGAATTGAAAGCTTCCGGGCATTTCGATCTAGGTTCGGCCCAGCCCAATCCGGCACATTATGCGCTGGCCCGAATGGAACAACTGGGCGTCATTAAGACCGTTATCACCCAAAACGTGGATAACCTGCACCAAAAGGCAGGATCAATCGAAGTGGTGGAGTTCCACGGTAACCTGCTCAGGGCAGCCTGCATCAAGTGCCGGGCTCTGGAGCCCATCGGAGACGTGGAAACCAGGGTGGCAACCGGAGAAGAAGAAACCCCCAGATGCCGCAAATGCGGCGGGTTGGTGAAGCCCGACGCGGTCTTCTTCGGCGAGGCCATACCGCCCAAAGCCCTCTCCGTATCCCATGTGCAATCGCAGAGAACCGACGTTCTCCTCGTTGTGGGCACGTCGCTACAGGTCTACCCAGCCGCGCAAATTCCTCTGTCAGTGAAGCTCAGATATCCGCCAGCCCAAGTCATTGAAATCAATCGCGAACCATCCGCACTCCACAAGCAGGTCACAGACATACTCCTCCTGGGAAGCGCAGGAGAGATTGTCCAGCGCCTGGCCGAAACAGTGGAAAGCCGAATCGCGGCCATGGCTTGCTGACAAGAGTCGCTAAGGTGGGGCTCTTCTTGATAAGGAGGGCTGGGGGCAAACTTCTCGGAGGAACCCGAGAGCTGAGAAGGTTCGACGTAAGCATAAGCACTTTTAATTACTCAGTTAAGATGTAGGTGACCGACATCTTTAAAGGCAGTTCGTATCCGTAACAACCCTAACGACGGTTTCCCCAAATTGGCGCGTTTCCGAAGGATTTTCGATAGGGCGTTTATTATAACGGAAGAGACGGAACCGTACTCTGAACAGGACAGTCCTGACAATGAAAACAAAGGACCAAGCAGTGCGAGCCATTTCTGACTTGGCTGCTTTCACATTCCAATACGGACATGAGGTGATCGGTCAATCTGTAATAATCATGGCCGATTGCTTTGAATGGCTCGGGCAAATGCCCGCAAATAGCATCCATGCCGTAGTTACAGATCCCCCTTATGGAGTCAAGGAGTATGATTCTGACCAGCTTGACAAAAGAGCAAATGGGAACGGTGGGATCTGGCGCATTCCCCCCGCCTTTGACGGACACCAGCGCTCTCCGATTCCCAGGTTTACGGCGCTTACGGAAAGGGAACGACAGGACTTAGCCGGTTTTTTCACCGAATGGTCCAGTCGAGTTGCCCGGGCCCTGCGGCCCGGAGGGCATGTCTTCTTGGCCAGCAACGCTTTTATTTCTAACATGACTTTCTCTGCCGTTGTGCGAGGAGGGCTAGAGTTCAGGGGAGAGATTATTCGTTTGGTTCGGACCCTTCGCGGCGGGGATCGACCCAAAAACGCCGAAAAGGAGTTTCCGGGCGTTTCTTCTATGCCAAAGGGCTGTTATGAGCCGTGGGGGCTGTTCCGTAAGCCGTTGCCTTCAGGAATGAAGGTGAGTGATTGTTTACGAAGATTTCAAACAGGAGCGATACGCCGAAGGTCGGACGGTTCCCCTTTTTGCGATGTCATACCTAGTGAGAGAACGCCCCGTCGGGAGAGACTGATCGCGGATCACCCCAGTTTGAAACCACAATCTTTCTTAAGACAGATCGTCCACACTGCACTCCCACTCGGTGAAGGAATTATACTTGATCCGTTCATGGGTTCCGGGTCTACTATAGCGGCCGCAGAAGCTTTGGGTTTGCCATCGATAGGGGTGGAAAAGCTTCCAACTTACTATGAACTGAGTCGAAAAGCCATTCCACGGCTCGCAGCAGTTAATGTTTCGGCCGAAGGAGATGGCCATCAAGAATCATTGGCCTTCTCATAGGGCGATTGCAGGATCTTTGTAGATCCAATTCTGGACCATTTTCTGGTACCCCGATGCTGTAACGCTTGCCGTGATGGTCCGGCGACTGGTCTCAGACCTACCAGAAAATAACCAGTCGTGCGCTTCTAGCAAGGCTCCCACAACTGTAACGAAGCGGAAGGGTTTCGGATCTATTCCCGCCGTCTCATCCGCGGGTCTGTTACTGTCGAATACAAAGACCATCAACCATGTGTTTTCTGGGTTGTGACCCTGCCAGCCGCTGAGGTACCTTGATGCCTTAATTTCTATGCCTTCGGTCGCGTGCTGGGCAGAATCGTTTGGAAACCGATGTGCGGGAAGGAGGTCCGGGTGCCCGTTATGATAGCGGTTCTTGACGAGCCCCTTGCAATAGCGCGGGATGCTCATATGCATGAATTCCCCGACGATGCTGCTAAAGTTGGCGGGCATTAGAAAGCTTTCAAGCCGCTTCATTCTTCTCTTACAGAGTTGACCATTAATGAGCCCCAGGAATTCAACATAACCAGACATGGCGAGACGGATGTGCTCAACAGTACAACCGTAAGGCAGGATCACGCGGTCATTGAATCCTTGGGGATTAGGCAAGATGGGCTGGCTTGCAACCTTTTCCAGAGATAGAACCACACGTGCTCCTTGGGGAAAGGGCGTTTAGCGCTTGCTGGGAAGAGTGTCAACAGTAATCCGACATCGTCCTAAAACAGGACCGGCCAGCAAGTGGATACGCGATTACCTACGCGTGCGACAGCTCAAAAAGCTCCCTCGCATCCCCTTTCCAAAAACTCCCCACTTTATCGATGTCGGCCGATCAGAACAGAATGGCTGTTTCGATGAAGAAGCCGCGGCGGGTCATATCGATGGTGTCTCGGGTGCGGTCTATTTTCGTGTTCCACATACGGTAACCACCCTCGATGGTCCATGTCCAGAGAGGGTTGATTGGGATGTCCACCGCAGTGGCAACCTCCCAATCCCACATGGAACGGCTATCCATATCCCACCAGTTGAACCGACTGGAGATGTTGGGCCTCAAAGAAATGCCGTCGATAATTGGATAGAACGTGCCGTGCAGCCCTATCGACGGGATAGCCCAGGTCTGACTCTCGGAATAGCTGTAGACCACATTGCCCACCGTCACATTGTTCACTCGGGTATCCAAGTTCAGCACATCGAGATCGACGTTTAGGCCGATAAGCACTTGAGGTGACATGTAATAGTCGCCATCGTACCCGATGCGCAAGTTGCGCACCTTCTGGTAGGAGCCGTTTGCAGACGAAGTATACCCGGTGTACGGCTCGCCTCTGAGACGCAACGAGTGGATGTTGTTGTACCTGAGGCTCGCGAACAGTTCCCAAGTGAAAACGTCCTGGGTCAGGCCCATGTTTCCGGTGAAGCCCAGCTTGGTGCGGTCACCCTGAATAAGATCGCCGTCAATGGCACTGAACCAGAGGCGAGCGCCACCATTGAAGCGCAAGTATGCCGGGACTTCCCATGCGTGGACATTTCCGAGGAGTGCAAAGAGGAGGACGGTGAGCCACGCTGTTACAATAGTTTTTTTAACTTTATCCTGCACGGCATTAGGCCAGTTATCAAATAAATCACCTTAAATAAGTGGAGTAACTCATATATCTTTCAGGAATTATTGTCAAGAGTTTCCACACATAAAAGCCCGTGGCTCGCCTGCCGTCTAGAACCGATCTTTCAACCGTCAGGCTGATTCCCACTTGGTGGGTGCCACTCCGGCTCGCCCAGAAGTGGCACCCGTGCGCAGAGAAGTCCCTTGTTGCTCCAAGTCTTCTGGGCAAGCCAGCAGTGGCACCCGTGAAGCAACCCTTACCTGGTAGAAAACAACAAAAAGCATAAAGGAAGCCTCGGGCTCCTCCGCAAACTCCCCGTTCTTTCAACTGCTGCTAAGCTGCGAATTCGACGGAGACCACTCCGGAGGACCCGGGGTCTTCCATGGTGACGCCGTACAGGGTGTCTGCGGCTTCCATGGTGCGCTTGTTGTGGGTGATGACAAGGAATTGGGTTTTGTCGCAGAGCCTACGCAGCATCTCGTTGAAACGAATAATGTTGGCTTCGTCGAGAGACGCGTCCACCTCGTCCAGGAGGCAGAAGGGCGACGGCCGAGTGAGGAAAATGGCAAAGATAAGCGCGACCGCGGTGAGCGCCTTTTCTCCGCCGGAGAGGAGGTCCATGTTGCGGATCTTCTTGCCTGGGGGGCGAGCGAGGATTTCCACGCCGGTCTCAAGCAGGTCCTGTTCGTCGGTTAGTTCCAATCGAGCCTCTCCGCCTCTGAATAGAAACGGAAAGATCTCCTGGAATTTCTCGTTGACCTGTTCAAATGCCTCGCGGAAGCGTTCCCGTGTGGTCTTGTTGATCTTGTGGATAGTCTCAAAAAGAGATTCCACCGCCTGCTTCAGGTCAGTCTCTTGTTCCTGCAAGAATTCCAGCCGCTCCTCAATCTGGCGGCTTTCTGCGATGGCTGCCAGGTTGACTTCCCCGAATGTCTCAAGTTTTCCTTTGAGCTCGTGGATCTCATTCTGATCGGGGACGCTCTCAGGCGGAGTGACGGTTCGCGGGTCGATCCGATATCGATCCAGGATCTTTTCGACTATCCCTTCCAAGGACTGTTCGACGCGGACCGATTCGGTTTCTCCCGCGTGCACTGTTTCACTCAGGTCGCGGATGCTCTTTTCTTCTCGCTGAACCTCCATTTGGAGGGACTGCACTGCGTGTGTGCTGCTCTCTGAATCGTGCTTCAAGGTCTCGATTTTGCCTGCCTGGCTTGCATGTCGCTCCATGAGCTCACGCTCGCGGTCCTGGTTTTGGCGGATCGTCTCGCCCAGGGAAAGCTCCTCATCGGAGTTCCGCTTCGTCTCTTCGACGAGCGCGGACCATCGGTTTTGCAGGCCGGCAAAGCCCTCCCGTGAGGTCTTTAATTCCCGCTCCATCGATCGAGCACGCTCCTCCATCTGCGCCAGCCGCACTCGAATCTCAGACGACGCGCCGGATTCTCTCGTGGAGGTCTCTGCAAGTTGCTGAACTGCTTGTGCCGCGTCGCGGCCTTTCTGCTCCAGTTCTTCTCGTCGAGCTTCCAGCACTCGTAGCTTTTCTTCGCAGGTCTGAGTCTGGACGGAAAGCTCTTCCAGTTCTTTTGTCAGGCGCTCCTCTTCCAAGTTAATCACCCCAAGACGGCGCTGAGAGCTCTGGATCTCAGCCTCGAGCACTTCACGATCTTTGCGGATCCCTGCCTGCTGCACCGTGAAGTCCTGGATGAGCTTGTACGTCACATCGAGGTCATGTACAAGGCCGTCCAGCTTCTTCTCATCTTGGGTTATAGCAGCCCGAAGGCGGTCGGCTTCCTGGGCTATCTCCGATTGTTTCGCAGTCAGCTCTTCAAGCTGGCGTCTCTTCGCGAAGATCTCTTCACCGGCGTTTCCCTGCGAACCACCAGTTATCTCGCCGTGCCGATTGAGCACTTCGCCGTTACGGGTGACCAGATCTATGTAAGCGCCGTTTCTTTCCCAGATCTCTATGGCCTGATCGATATTGTCCACCAGGAACGATCGACCGAGAAGAAAATCGCCCAGTTTCTCATAACCTTCCCGAAAACGGACCACCTCTTTGAGCCGCGTGAGGGCATCGGAAACTTCTATCCGGTCCCCATTCAGATCGGAACGGGGACAACACGGAATAAAGGTGGATCGTCCGGCACGAGCCTCATCCAGCAGCAGTGCCGCTTCCGCGCCGGCACGAGGCGATGAGACCACAATGTGCCCGAGACGGTCACCGAGGGCCGCGCTCAGGGCCTTTTCATGTTCCGCAGGTACTTCGATCAGCTCTGCCAGCGGACCCACCAGGTTCTCTTCCATCCCCGGAGTCCTGCTCTGCATCAGATAGCGGACTCCTTCCCCGTATGACGCGTACGCCTGGTGCAGCTCTCGCAGCGAGTCGAGCCGCCCGGTGACCGCGGCCAATTCCTGTTCTTTCTGTCCAAGCTCCTGCCGAAGTCCGTTTACCTGGCTGCGAAGTTCGTTGATAATCGTGCTGAGTTCCGCCTTCCTCTCGGTCGCTGTCCCCAGGGATGACTCAATCGCTCCCGCTTGCTCCAGCAGCTCTTCCCGTTTCTTGTTCCGGTCCTCGAGGAGGCCACGCACATCCGCCGCCTCTTTGGAGCGCCTTGCCAGCTCCGACCGGTTCTCGACCTGGCGTCGTCCCAGGCTCTCGCGGGCATTTCGCTCGTTTGCGGATTCCTGGAGGACCCGAAAGGTCTCTTCCTTGAGTTCTTCCTGCAACTTTCTTTGGCAGGAGAGGTTTTCCTCCAAAGACTGCATCCGACTCAAGGCTTGTTCGAGGTCCCCGCGCTGCGACTCAATCTCCGCGTTGATGCGATCGCGGTCCTGTTCAAGCTCGGCCAGCGTCGTCTTGAGTTCTTCTCTTTTGGTCTCCAGATCCGCAGTCTCGAGTTGGGCCCGCCTCTTGAATTCGGCAATCTGCGACACCCGGGTTCGGTCACGATCTATTGCGGCCCGGACTTGCGCGAGGTCCAGATCGATGCCGTGCTGAGCTTCAACCAACTCCTGAAGGGCTTTTTCCGTATGGAGCGCAGCCAGTCGAGCGGCTTCCAGTTCGGCCTGTCGCGAAGCAAACTGCGCCTGCTTTTCGAACAAATCGGTCCGCTTTTGCTCCAATTCGCCCTGTATCCTATTGAGCTCCTGCTGGAGTTGAGCGCAGCGGTGCGCGTGCAGAGCCAGATCCAGCTCCTGCAACCTGTCGCGAATTTTTCGGTACCGTTCCGCTTTCTGCGCCTGCCTTTTCAAGGAGGCGTTCTGGCGCCGCACCTCGCCGATCACGTCTGAGATTCTCAAAAGGTTTTGCTGGGTCTGCTCGAGCTTCTTGATCGCGGCTTCCCGTCTCGTCTTGTATCGGCTGATCCCTGCGGCTTCTTCAATGAGCACGCGGCGATCCTCGGGCTTTGAGGCCACCACCATGTCCACGCGGCCCTGCTCTATGATCGCGTAGGAATTCTTTCCAACACCGGTGTCCAGGAAGAAGTCGGTGATTTCGGAGAGACGGCACGGAACGTTGTTTATCTCGTACTGGGATTCACCGTCTCGGAAGAGGCGCCGAGCGATCATGATCTCTTCATAATCGGCCATAGACGGCGGAACCTGGCCTTCTTTATTCGACAGGACCAGCCGCACCTCGGTCATGCCCACCGGCTTGCGGTTTTCCGAGCCGTTAAAGATCACGTCCTCCATCTTCTTGCCACGTAGGCTGCGAGCCCGCTGCTCGCCCATCACCCAGCGGATGGCTTCGAACACGTTGCTCTTGCCGCACCCGTTGGGGCCCACAATTGCAGTGATCCCAGGCTTCAAATCAAAGACAGTCTTGTCGGAAAAGCTCTTGAATCCCTTTATTTCAAGCTGCTTGATCCGCATAATGCTCCCGAAGGCTCGACGTCTTAGTGGCTTTTTGGGCGCACTTCCGGCAAAATCGGGGCGATCCTATCTACGCGGCCGGGCAATGTAAAGCAAAAACTCAGCGAGGATCATGGCGAGCCGCTCCCGGCCAGGCTCACGAAGGAGTCCCGCATCATGACTCGACAATGGACAGCAATCGAGGTGACGACTCCTGCGGACCTTGTGGACCCTGTGTCCAATTTCTTACACGAGCAGAATGCCTTAGGCGTGGCGATTGAAGAAATTTCCGCGGGATCGGAACTGATCAGGGCTTATTTCGATATTCAACAGGCTCCCGAAGCAGAAGCTCGTCTGAAGAAATACCTGCATTCCTTAACAGCGATTTTCCCGCACGCAGCGCATATTACGGTGAATGTCGTTTCTGTTCCGCACGAGAACTGGGCAACCATGTGGCAAGAGCATTTCAAGCCGATCCCCATCGGCAAGAGCCTCATGGTGAGCCCTCCCTGGGAGACGCCCGAAGTTGCCGACAGGCATGTGATCGTCATCGAACCAGCGGAAGCCTTTGGCACCGGGACCCACGAAACAACTCAGGGGTGCTTGGAGCTGCTTGAACAAGCCGTCCAGAGACTGAAGAACGCAACCGACCGATCAAGCCTGCTCGATGTGGGGTGCGGGTCGGGAATTCTTGCCATTGCAGCCGCTAAGCTGGGCATCGAACGAGTCACCGCAGTGGATAATGACCCGGTCGCGGTCGAGTCCGCGCGCAAAAATGCCGCTCTAAACCGGGTGGAAGACCGCATTGAATTCGTGTGTGGCTCGCTTGCCGATCTTGAAGGGCACTGGGACCTGGTCGTTGCGAATTTGGACACCCGAACTCTGCTGGAGCAAGGTGCGATTCTCGCGTCCCTTTGTTCGCATCAGCTCATTCTCTCAGGAGTGCCTGTGGGAGAATGGGACCGCGTAAAGAGGGCGTTTACGGATCTGGGGATTGTCCTGCGAAAAGAGATTCTCAAGACCGAGTGGGGTTCCGGCTTGTTCTCGAAAATGTGAAGGCAAAAACTTCGGTCGCAGCGTCAAAAGCACGAAGTTCTTAGGCGGTGTAGGGGCTTGATTCATCAAGCCCTTCTTTTCTTGGGCGCAATGAACCGACAATCTCAAAAGCTTTGGGGCTTGCACCATCGTGCTACGGCGGGTGGCCGGGACGTCATACGTCCCGGTGCCGAAGGCACAAGAAGCGTTGTTCGTGCGACGCCCATAGTTGGCATTTCGATAGTAGCTTTGGTGCCTTATGGTCATCGCTTCCTGTCGCTTCGCGACCCCGATCCCGCGTTCCGCGGGAACGTCGGGGCCACCCAGGTCGCACCTTCTTCACTAGCCGTGGCACGATTTTGAGTGGGATCGTAGTTTTGGGAAAACCTCTGAATTGCAACCCTACCCATTCATGGGCCGCGGCCACACTTGAAACCAAGTGCGCCGATGTTCATGCCTTATGCGTCCCATTACGGGTGGACTAGCTCGGAGGAGAGGGCTTTCGCAGCAGGAAATGGTAAAAGAACAGCGCGGTCCCTATGCAAAGAGCCGAATCCGCCACATTGAACGCGGGCCAATGGACCGTGCCCACGTGGACATCGATGAAGTCCACCACCGCAAAGAAGCGTGCGCGATCTATGAGGTTTCCTACAATCCCTCCGAGGAAAAGCGCGTACCCGACCAGGAGCTCGACGGGTATTTCCGTCGCGGTCAGCGTAATCCACAAGATCACCGCCATAGCGGCTACGGAGACCAGTGGGAAAAAGAGGACGCGGAACCAGGGGTTCAAGCCCGCCATCACGCCGAAGGCCGCACCCGGATTGCGAACATGCACGAGGTCGAGATACCCGGGAATGACTTCAAAGCCGCTGTGGAGCGGGATGGCCGCGGCTACCAGCGCCTTGGTGGCTTGGTCCAGCACAACCACAGCCAGAGCAATTGTCAGAAGAATCGTGAATTTCCGATAACCTATTATGGTCTGAACCTCATTTCGTCACCCCGGCGAACCCCGGATCGGAGTCTGGGGCAGGCGCCAGGGTCCAGTCCCGCGCTGAACGCCGGGTCAACAACACTGGATTCCCGCTTTCGCGGGAATGACGGAAGAAGACGCAGTGCCGCGTCGAGTTAGCTCCAATGGGCTCCAGGAGATATTCATTTACACAAAGAAATTTCCCCCAGACAACATTCTGAGACGGCACGATGGTGCTACTCTCGTCCTTCCATCACTCGCGCGCAGCGCCCGCAGATATCTGGGAATAGTTTATTTGAGCCGATATCCGATCGCCAATTCCAGCATCGCGGGCATTTGTCGCCGCCGGCTCGTGATACTTCCACGGTTACCTGATCGAGCCAATCCTCGGAAGCTCCTCCAGCTCCGGCAGTTGCAGCCATCATTTCGAGCTGGGAGACTATGAAGAACCCTTCAGGATCTTCGGTTGCCGCTACCGCGGAAACCACATCTTCGGGAGCCTGGATCTTCACCCGCGCTTCAAGGGACGATCCAATAACTTTGGCTGCTCTAGCCTCTTCAAGGGCTTTGGCCACCTTTTGTCGGAGTGCCCACAGCGTATCCCAGCGGACCGTTTCATCCGCAGAAAGATCTATGCCGGGCAAGGCATTGGGAAAGGAGGTCACGTGCACGCTGTTTACCGCGCCTTGTTCTTTCTTGATGTGAGACCAGACCTCTTCCGCGGTGAACGCGAGAATGGGCGCCATCAGTCGAACCAACGCCGTGAGACTGTGATACAGCGCAGTCTGTGCGGATCTCCGCAATCGTCCATCGGTCTTTTCGCAGTATAAGCGATCTTTGAGGATGTCCAGATACTGGGACGAAAGATCCACGGTGCAGTAGTTGTACAGCGTGTGAAAGACCACATGGAAATCAAAGTCTTCGTAAGCCCTCCGTACGCGGTTGATTATCCGGTTGAGACGATCCATTGCCAAGCGATCCAGCTCGCGCATCTGACCGATAGGGACCATATGCTCGTCAGGATTGAAGTCTGCAAGGTTGCCCAGAAGGAACCGACAGGTGTTGCGGATGCGGCGATAAGCTTCCACGAGACGTTCGATGATTTCTTGGGAGATCCTGATGTCGTCCCGGTAATCCTCAGCCGATACCCAGAGCCGCAGGATGTCTGCGCCATACTTGGTGATGATCTCGTCCGGCTGGACGACATTACCGAGCGACTTGGACATCTTCTTGCCTTCGCCATCCACCACGAACCCGTGAGTGAGCACGTTGTAATAAGGCGCACGACCTCTGGTACCCGTGGAGGTGAGCAAAGCGCTGTGGAACCACCCGCGGTGTTGGTCGCTGCCCTCCAGGTAGAGTTGGCACGGATAAACGAGGCGTTTGCGCTGCTCGCAGACCGCGGCCCAGCTCACGCCTGAGTCGAACCACACGTCGAGTATGTCCGTTTCCTTGATCAGATTGGGACTGCCGCATTCGCCGCATTTGAGCCCCTTAGGAGCCAATTGTGCGGCATCGGCTTCAAACCAGACATCAGCGCCTTTTTCCGCGAACAGAGTTGCAGCGCGCTCGAACAATTCAGGCTCAGCCACAATTGCATCGCACTTGCCGCATCGCATGGCTGTGATGGGCACTCCCCAGCTCCTCTGCCGGGAAATGCACCAGTCGGGTCTATGCTGGATCATGCCGTAGATGCGATCTCGGCCCCATCGAGGAATCCACGTAACCGTGTCAATGGCCTTGAGGGCCTGATCCCTCAAAGAGGTCTTATCCATCGAGATAAACCATTGGTACGTGGCCCTGTATATAATGGGCTCTTTGCAGCGCCAGCAGTGTGGATAGCTGTGCTCCATCGATTCCGAGAGCATCAGGGCACCCACTTCTTTGAGCTTGGCTATCACATGGTCGTTCGCGTCGAAAACGAATTCTCCTTTGAAATAATCCACGTCGTCCGTGAACCGGCCGTGATCGTCAACCGGCGCATACACGTCAAAGCCATACTGCAGCCCGACCTCATAGTCTTCCTGGCCATGACCCGGCGCGGTGTGCACGCAACCGGTGCCTGTATCCAGAGTTACAAAGGGCGCCAGGATCAGCATGGACGGCCTATCGTACAGCGGGTGCTTGCACTTGAGACCTTCCAGAGTTCGGCCCGGAAAGGTTGACAGGATCTTGTAGTCTGCGATGCCGAAGGCTTCCATATTGAACGGAACGAGCCGTTCAGCCAGGATATAGACCTGATCGCCGGCTTCCACCGCGGCGTACGACTCATCAGGATGAACCATGATCCCCAGATTGGCTGGAATGGTCCACGGTGTGGTTGTCCAGATGACCACAGAGACGTTCTTACCCGCGACTTCGGGGATCTTCGTGGAGAAATCGTCCAGAGCGGGAAATCGCACGTAAATGGACGGTGTGGCCGAGTCCATATATTCCACTTCAGCCTCAGCCAACGCCGTGACGCAGTGCGCGCACCAATACACAGGCTTCTTACCGCGGTACACCGCACCACTCTGAAAGAACTCACCGAGCTCTCTCACAATGGTAGCCTGGTACGCGTAGTTCATCGTGAGGTACGGGTCTTCCCAGTCGCCGAACACCCCGAGTCGCTTGAATTCCTCCCGTTGCACGTCGATCCATTTTTCCGCGTATCTGCGGCAATACTGCCTGAAATGCGCGGTGCTCATTCCGAGCTTCTTTTCGCCCAATTCCTTGTCCACGTTATGCTCGATAGGCAGCCCGTGGCAGTCCCATCCGGGCACGTACTCCGAGTCGAAACCCGCCATGAACCTGGATTTTACAATCATGTCTTTCAGGATTTTGTTCAACGCGGTGCCCAGATGAATATGGCCGTTCGCGTACGGGGGGCCGTCATGGAGAATGTATTTCTCTCTCCCCTGACTGTGGGAGCGTACTTGATCGTAAATCCGCTGCGATTCCCATTCCTTGAGCAGCTCAGGCTCCCGCGTGGGGAGGTTTGCCCTCATGGGAAAAGCGGTTTGCGGAAGATTGAGCGTGTCTTTGTAGTCTTTGTTAGCCATTCGTCACATCCTCTTGACCAGCGAGTATGCCGTATCGGACGAGCGAGAGCAAATCCGCGACTGATCAGCTACTAATTCGGCCCGGCTCACGGGATCTTGGCTCCAAGACGCCAAAGCTCTCCTCTCACGTTTAGGCCGCACAAACGAAAAACTTTAGCAGGCGCTCTCGCCAAGTCAATAAAAAACCCGAAACCTCGCATGCCTTCGGTTAGTTGTGGGAAAATCTCCGTTGCTCCCTTTGCGCGCTAAAATAAGGTCATCATATTTGGCCCTAACACGCCCCGGAGGGGCAACAGAAAGTAGCCCGGCGATTCATCGCCGGGAAAATCCTCGAAATTCTCTCATCCTGAAAGTCCCAGAGGGACGACAGAAGGCCAGAATTATGTCCGATGATAGGGTTCGCGTTCCGGGGTAGCTCTGCCGTCCCTCCGGGACTTGAAAACGTTATTCGTTGACGGTTCTACCCGGCAATGAATTGCCGAGCTACTATCTGGGTGTCCCGACGGGACACCAAAGCTAGGAGAACAAACTGTACCTCATTCTAGCGCCTATGCTCCTGCCCCCCCCATTAAGAAAGAGGCTATGTGCTGCGTTTCCCCCTTTTCTAAAGGAGGTTGCAGGGGGATTTTCCCAGCGATAGGTAGCAGGAGTAACCAATAGAGCGAATCTATCGCCCTACGCAACTCAACGATCACGGAGCTTCTGCCACCGAACGATGCCGTAGTGGCGTCTCGGTTGCGCCAAGACAGAGCGGCAGGTATACTGAGCGCAATTGGGACCGTACGTGTGCTTCGAACAGCACCGCGGAGCCCACTACCACAAGCCATGATCAGGTACATCGCGGCTGCAATTCTCGTCGCCAATCTCGCCCTTTCCCAGGCATCATGCGTTCTTCGTCCGTTTGCGCTGAAATCCGAGCCGGAACCGGTCCCGGTTCAGCCACTCAAAGGTTACGCGACCTTGGATAAAATGCCGTTTCGGGAGGCCTGGTACGGCATGTACTTCCAGGAAGAAAAGGTGGGCTTCAGTCACTTTCGTATAGAGCCGTCAGGAAGAAATTTTCGAATCACCAGCGATTCCCTCATGCGAATGACCGCGCTCAAAAAGACCAATGAAATTAACATGAAAGAAAAAGTCATGGTGCGGCCTGACCTCACCCTGATCGCATTCGAATCGTTGATGAAAATGGATGGGAAAGACCTGCGGATGGTGGGACGACAGGAAGGGGATCGCTTCTGGGTGGATATCTCGGTGGAAGGCCAAACCGTCAGGCAGGAATATCCTGTCAGCGGCAACCTGTACCACACGAGCGCCATATCACTGATGCCCGCGGTCCGAGGGCTCAAGGACGGCGAGAAATATTCCTTCGGCGTGTTTAATCCCGGCAAACAGGGCGTAGAAAACGTGGAGCAGGAGGTCGCTCAGGTCCAGGGCAAACCGGGGCCGAACGGAGCGGTGTGGAGGGTCAAGAACAACTATGACCGCTCCCAGATTTACGCATGGCTGGACGGACGTGGGCTGACGGTGCTGGAAAAGGCCCTGGAAGGGTCGCTCATCACCATGCTGGAAGACCAGGCTTCGGCCCAGGCATTCCTGAACAAAAAAGGGCCGGGCAAGGACCTGGTGCTGGATTTCAGCCTCATTAGAGTCGCAAACCCTATCCCGCAGCCCGAAAAGGTGCGTTTTCTGAAGATCGAGATGGACGGGATCGATTCCAGTCTGATAGCGTCGGATCGTCGTCAAACAGTTACGGCAAGCGGGAAGAAGGGGTCCGATGAGCCTTTCGGAGTCGAAGTTCGATCCGAGACTCCAGCCGTGGCCAGCAAAGCCAAGGGTCGTGCCGATTCAGTGGATCTGAAAGAACATCTCGAATCCACCATTTCCATACAGTCCAGCCACCCGGAGATCGTAGCTCAGGCCGGCAAAATAGTGGATCCGGGCGACGCGGACATGGAAAAGGTGATCAAACTCGTGAAGTGGACTGCCAAAAACATCAAGAACCGTATGAAGGATTCCTTTACCGCTCTTTCGGTGCTGCGTGCCGGCGAAGGAGAATGCCAATCTCACGCAAATCTCTACACCGCGCTGGCGCGTTCGCAGAAGATACCCACTCGAATAGTGACCGGTCTTGTGTACACCGAAGATGTGGGGTTCCTGTACCACGCATGGGCCGAATCGTTCGTCAACGGTTCGTGGCTATCTGTGGACCCGACGCTGGATCAGATACCCGCGGATGCTACGCACATCAAAATAGCCACCGGCGAATCCGGCAGGGACATGAGTTCACTCCTGAAAATGGTGGGCAAGGTGAAAATCAAGGTCCTGGAATTCAAGTCCTAGACAGGGATCGCTCTCCGGAACTGATTCGTTGAAAAAAGGCCATCGCGGGGAATATAATCCAACCCCGCGTGGCGCGTTGAGCACGGGAAAAGGAGGTAATGAGCCTTGAAAACCGATGATGTGTGCAAAATTACCTATTGCGGTGAGTGAAACTACGAGCCCAGAGCCGTCAGTTTGGCGGACGAACTCAAGGGGGCGTTGGGAGTCAAGTCCGAGTTGGTTCGATCATCCGGCGGGATCTTCGAGGTGGAATTCGGGGGCGATCCGATCTTCTCCAAGAAGAAGCTTGGTCGGTTCCCTGACGAAGGCGAAGTGGTGAAGCTGCTCAAGAATCTTCGAGGCGGAGGCTGACTCGGAGATCCTGAAGCGAACGTCGGATCCCGGGGGAACCCGATCAAGACACGAGGGCTCAGCCGCGAGCCCTATTCAGACGAATCGGCGTCAGCATGTTGTCTTCTCCTTTCTATGTTCTTCGAGGGGCTCTTTTTTTGTGGGCACACCGCCAACTCTGGAAGTATGCGGCCGCGCCCCTGGTAATCACTGCGCTCGTCATGGGAGTGGGCTACTATGTGCTCTACCACGTATTCTCCGACCTGTTGAGCCGCTTCCTGAGCCCGGAATGGTATTGGCAAGTAGTCTACTACGTTCTGCTCGTGGTGGCCGGAGCGCTTGTGCTCGTGGTCTTCTTCTTTCTCTTCACGGTGGTGGCCACTACTATCGCTGAACCTTTCAATGAGCTGATCTCGGAGAAGACCGAGCAACTGGTAACCGGTCGATTTGCAGATACCCCGTTTTCAGTCTTGCAGTTGCTGAAAGAGTCCGGTCGAGGTCTGGTTCATGCATTACGCATCCTGGGCTTTTATGTGGGTGCGCTTCTGGTGAGTCTCCTGTTCTTGCTTGTGCCTGGAATTGGTGCGATTCTTTTCTGGCTGGTGACCATATTCCTCTCCGCGTATATGCTATCTTACCAGTATCTCAGTTACCCCATGACCCGGCGGAAGTTTACGTTCAGGCAAAAGCAGGCGCTGATTCGATCAAAGCTTTTTTCCACGATGGGGTTCGGTCTTGGAAGCTTAGCAGTGGCATCGGTGCCGATTATTAATGTGCTCCTGGTCCCCGCGGCAGTGACAGGAGGGACCTTGCTCTTTCTGGACCTCCAGGCGAAGGAAAGCAATTCAACCATGAGAGCAGAGGATCAATGACCCCGATTGTCGTGCGTTGTTCACATTGCAACGGACTTATGAAGGTCGACCAGGATGCAATTACGGTCACAGGCTCCGTGACTGTACGATGTCCCCATTGTAAAGAGGTGGGGTGGGTGAGAAATCCTTCTACCGCGAGCGGGCTCGAAACGCGAGCGCCAGGCATTTCAGCCGCGTTGAGCTCGCACGGTCCTGCGGCCTTGGATGAGCCCGATTATGTGAATGATTACCGCTTTCCGGCCGAGCAGGAAGCTGAGGCCTCTCAACGCAGCGCCATGGAATTGAGGGCTCGAATCCTTGTCTGGGTCCTTCTATCTCTCGGAGTTATCCTCGTTTTTGCCTTTCTGGTGAATCTGATACTGCCTGGGCCGCCGCGATGAATTAGCTCGTGTAGCGGCCGGCCACAACACACGGCGAATACCATGATATTGACAAGAGTCACACAAGAACAGAAAGAACGCGACTTTCTGGCCTCGTACGCTCTCAAGTCCGAGCAGAGTCGAGGCAGGGTTCATCCGGAGGACGAGTGTCCTTATCGCACGGCCTTTCAGCGTGACCGTGACCGCATCATCCACTCAAGGGCATTCCGGAGGCTTGAATACAAGACCCAGGTCTTTGCGTACTACGAAGGCGATCATTACAGAACGAGGCTCACCCACACCCTGGAGGTGGCCCAGATCGCCCGAAGCGTCGCCCAGTACCTCGGCGCGAATGAAGATCTTACCAATGCCGTGGCTCTTGCCCACGACCTTGGGCATACCCCGTTCGGGCACGCGGGCGAACAGGCGCTTCACAATCTCATGGGAGAGAGCGGGGGCTTCGAGCACAACAGCCAGTCACTGCGCGTGGTGGACTTGCTGGAGGCCCGGTACCCGGAATTCCCGGGCCTGAACCTCACCTACGAGACCAGGGAAGGCGTAATCCGGCATTCCACCGTCTACGACAGGGCTCCACAAGAAGGCGCGCAGGAGTTTTTCAGCCGGCCCAGGCCGTCCCTGGAAACTCAGATTGTCAACCTGGCCGACGAAATCGCATACAACTGTCACGATATAGAGGACGGCCTGCGTTCGGGCTTCTTCGACGAGGGTGACCTGGGCGAACTGGCTCTGTGGAACCACGTGACCGAGATGATCAGAAAGAAATACCCGAAGCTGGATCGGGACACCTTCCGCTATCAATGCACTCGACTGCTGATCGACACCTTCATACGAGACCTGATTCAGGCCACGGAGCGCAACCTTTCGGAGAATTCGTTCCGGACGCCTGAAGCAATTATGGAATCGGAAAAGCCGGTGGTCGCGTTTACAGAGACCATGCAGAAATGGAAAGAGGAGCTTAATCAGTTTCTGCATACACGGTTCTACACGCATCATCAGATACTCAGAATGCAATTCAAGGCTTACCGGCTGCTTCGAGACCTGTTCAAAGAGTATGTGAGACGCCCATCACAGCTCAATCCCGGTATCCAGAAAAGAATCGCGGAAGACCAGGACTCGCTGGAACGCATCGTCTGCGATTATATTGCGGGAATGACGGACCGATTCGCCCTGAATGAGCACCGAAAGCTATTCCTGCCGTACGAGTACTAGAGCTTTGATCAACACCGACGAGATTAATCCGCAGATGTCGCAGATGGCCGCAGATTCAAGAGACCGGCAGGCGCACGCAATGATCGGTGTCGAGGAAGCCCAGGTATTGAACTATCTCAAGGCGACGGGCCTCGGTCGAGGCCTGTTGCTGAATTTCGGTAAGTCACGACTTGAGTTCAAGCGTTTTGTATTTTCTCATCTGCTGCCATCGGCGCAATTTGCGGATTAGAAGAGGACAACGTTACGACCGTGCCGCCAATACGAAGACCCCCTATTTCCTGCAATACTAATCTCTGTCTCGATCCGGCCCTTGAGCGAGGGCCTCGGCTTTTCGGAGGTCGTCGGGCGTGTTCAGGTTCATGAGGAAGGTAAGGGTGGGATCAAGTAGCCGCAGCTCGTCTTCATCGACTTCTCTTAGGCTCACGTGCTGATAGAATGCGATTATCGCGAGCTCGTCTTCATGCAAGAGCGCTTCAATGTGCGGAATACACCGGCGAGAATAAACCGCGTGAAGTGGTTCCAAATGTGCTCCCACGCGGGGAACGACCACATCATGTCCATCAATTAAGCCGGCCAGATGTCTAATGATCCCCTCTTGCAGGAACGGCATGTCGCACGCGACCAGAAACCCATATTGGGTAGGGCAGTGGTAAAGTCCCGTGTAGAGCCCGCCAAGAGAGCCTGCGCCGGGCCTGATGTCCTGGACCATGGGCAATCCGAGGAAGGCGAATTCATCGGGGGTATTGGTGACTACGAGCACGCGTGCAAAAACACGGGCCATCACCTCGACCACGCGCTCGATGATCCGCGTCCCGCCGACACGAAACAGGGCTTTGTTGTGCCCCCCCATGCGTCGTGACCGGCCCCCGGCCAGAATGATTCCCGAAACGTCACTAAGCGCGGGCAGCGAACGGACAACGTCACTGCCGCCCGTATCGATGCCTGGAGAATGACTCTCGGACAGAGGGCCACCTATATTGCGCTTGTCTGAAGCTACGATGTGATAATGCAGGTCACTCACATGTCGATGCCCGCCACCCCTCAGCGTGCCCGGGCAGGAGCCTTGGGTGGCGAGGGAGCCTGCGACGGCGCAGGCTTTTCCGGCTCGGACTTAGGTTCTCGCGCCGCATCTAGCGCTTCTTTCTTGAGCCGTTCGTAGTTCCTGCACAGATCGGTAAGCCGATTGGTGTAGATTCCCAGGTCCTTCTTATACTGCGCGAAGCGGTCCACACAGGACCGGTCACGGACGTAGGAATTGAGGGAATTGACCACCAATGCACGGAGGAGGATCAGATTCTTGTATATGGACAGCTGCTGCACAATGTTTTGATCGATGGCTCTGAGGCTTGAAAACAAGCTCTTATCGCAAATGTTCATCAAGCGAAATGCGAGCTGGTCATACTCTCGGAGGATCCCCGTAATATCCGAAATGCGCTTGTTGATCTCCACCAGGATTTCGCTGAATTTCTTGTAGTCGGGCATTTCGGTGACAGGAATGTCGTAGACCTTGAAATCGATCTTGTCCACCCACTCTGATGCGTCGAACGCGAGATATCCGCCGACGCCGACCCTGAACAGGGACTTGGCATCCAGGTCCCTGTCACGCGTAAGGCGGTCAACGACAATTCGACGGCTATCCGGTGTCTTGAGGGTGAGTTCGAAAACCCCTTCCAGTCCTTCTTCAAGCTTGGGCGGCTGTGCAAACGCGTCCCACACCGGCCCACAGCAGACGGCAAGGGCAGTCAAGAGGATGCCCACGAAAGGCCTCGCGCTCATCGTTCCCTCTCTTTCAGCCTGAAGCGACCAGAAGGCGATAACTTGGCTCGCGCGTTATAGACATCTCATTGTATACCGGTGGAAGTATACACCATATCTATGCGAAATGTCAATGGTAACTCGCTATGGTGCGGCAGCGGCTTTCTAACAGCCCTTACTAGCTGCCCAACTGCTTGCGCCGGTATTCCCTAGCGAATTCGCTTTCCGGAATTCTTGACACGGCGATTTTCACCATATCGGTGACAGTCTGCTGATCTTCATTCTGCTCCGCGAGACCGGAAGTGATGCGCAGAAGAGCTTCGAGCCGCCTCTTGAGCTCGGTGCTGCACGGAAACTCCTTGAGGCCCTTCTCCACGGTGCCGATGGCTTTGAGCCACGTTCCCCGCTCCTTCGGCCACGCGGACTTCTGTTCGTCCTTTATGGCCTTGGACTTGGCTTCCATCTGCTCTATCGTCTCCACCAGCTCTTTGAAAATTCGGGAGTCTTTTCCCGAAACCTTCTCCTCAAGCTTCATCTCACGCACTTTCACGACCAATTGCGTAAAAAGGTCCTTGCGCCGCTCAGCCCTGTCCTTGATTGCGCTGAGAGTAGGAGCCACGTCTGCATCCGCTGCCGCGACGTACACCGATTCCTCGAATTCGGTGAATTCTTCAGTCGTGGGAGCGAGGGCCCGAGCCTTTCTTAAGAGCTCCCGTCCCGTCGTATAAAGGTAATCCGCCTTCTCGCGCAAAAGCTTGCGAGAGATCTCATCGATTTCTTTATCAAGTTTCCGCTGCTTCTCCTGGTGCCTTTGAATAGTCTTGAACTCCAAGCTCGCCAGTTTATCAGGTTCCTGCTCGTACCGGGCTTTGAGTTCCGTGAGCTTAGTGGCTGTATCGCGGTTGTTTTCGATCTTCAAAGCTATCAGGGTCTTTCGGTACTCTTCTTCCTCTTTGTATTTGTTTGAAATGCCCTGGAGACCGTGGGCCAGGGTATTGGTGAACTGATACGCGGTCAGCTGCTGGGGCGTGACCTCTCCAATGCTTCGGTGACTCGAGCCTCCCAGTAAGCCGCCATACGCATTCACTCGGTTGAGGACCTGGAATTGCTTCCACCAATCCACATCGAAACCTTCTTCGCGAGTGGTTCCGAACATGGGCTCAGCGGTAAGCTCGATCTGGACCTTTCTCTTGCCCGCGTCCATGCTGGCAAACGCGTGACCAGGGGTGATCATGCCGTGAACCGGTAGGCCCGCTTCCGCGCCGATAAGCGCAAACAGGATGGACCCGTTCAGGCAGAGGTATTTCTTATCCTTGAGCACATCCTGGGCCAGTATCCCCTCTTTGAGATCGTAGTTCTTCAGAACTTTCTGCTTGAGAAACATATACAGGGCCTTGGCCTTGGCTACCGGGTCCTGGATTCCCGCGATCTCTTTGAGCGCTTCTTCGCGGACACTGTCGAGCTCTTTTCTCAAGACGCGATATTCCAACGGATCGGTCGTGGAAGCCTTTATGAAAGCCTCGTACAGGTCATTGTATTCGCTCTTGGGAGCCGCGGTGCCGGCGCAATACTTGAACCGGGCCGGAGGTAGCTCGAACCTGCCCCTGGATTGAGCGAGCGCCGTCGCTTTGTCGCGGTACTCTTCCAGCAAGAAGTAATCCGGAGCCCTGGGCACCAACAGGTAGTACTTGATCTTCTTCTTGAAATCGACCTGCACCTGAAGATGCGCATATGGGTCCAGTCCGCCCTGGGCCGCGGCCATATATCTCTTGTCAATAAAGTACGGGTCGAATCCGTAGAATTTCAGTGCGTCGGTGTACTGCGCCAGCGCGGCGGAAAAATTGCCGCTATCCTCGTAGCGCTGACCAAGTACGGCAAAAGCCTCATAGGACGAAGGGTCGAGATCCTGGCCGATCTTGGCGTAGTGGTCTCCCTCATCAATGTATCCTAGCTGATAATAGAGTTGGGCGAGCGCAAGGTACGCTTCGGGGCGATGTGGCTGCGATACACATGCCAGGAGGTAATACCTTTGTGCCGCAAGAATTCGGGCTCCCTTGCCGGGACCTTCCAGACTCCCCGCTTCCAGTTGTCCCAGCAGCACGAGCGCGTGATAGTTGTTCTTGTCGGTCTTGAGGACGGCGGTAAGTTTCTCTTTGGCCAGGGCCGGTCGCCCGCTCTCCATGGCCTGAACCCCCTCGATGAGGAGGTCGGCAACAGAGGGTCCCGCGAACGCATACGGGACTCCCAGCGCTGTCCACAGACACACTAAGCCCAGCAGTGAGACAGTTCGGATCACCCTCATTCCTCTACCTCTCGCAAGGATTAGTTGGTGGTATTATAGTATAAAAATGCTTTATATGTCAACGGGTTAATAATGAGGCCGTTTCCAGATGTGCGCCAACGCCAAAACAGTAGCTTATAAGCCGATTTTCTCTTCTGCCGCCGGCGCGGTCACCACCTCTGCGAAATCAGCTTATCGCAACGATGTTTGTTCTGATATCTGGCGGACGAGATTGTTCCTGTCGCGCGCTGCCGGCATAATACATACGTTGCTCGCTTCTGGACCGACATCCTCTTGGAATTCACCGGACGGACAGGGTCGCCAATTCTGTTGCGGTTGAGAGGCCCAGCGCTTACAATAGCCTCAAGATAAACAGGAGAAGTATTGTGGACGATCAGACAATCCTTGCCGACGATCCCAACTTCGGGAACGTGACCGTATGTATTGGGGGAGTGGTTCACGTCAACCTGCCCTACTGCAGTCTCAAGTTTGTCCCTACAGACTTCGAGCGATTCGCGGAGCTTATCGGTCAGGCTCGTCTCAAGATGCGTGACATTCCCGGAGCAACAGACGGCAAGCCTCGTCTACAACTCGTCTCCTCCAAGACCGACGATCTTCCTTCCTCAGATCCTGTTGAATAGAGCCAGATTCGAGACCCTGGGCCTACAACGACAACCGTCGCCGAGATTCATGGGTTTTCGAGCCATTCCAAGCCGCACGAACGGGCCTGTCTCTGAGTGCGTCTTGCTTTTGAAAAATCGTTATCTTATTATTCGGCGCACGAATTCGGCCAAGGCCGTTCAATGTCGGCCTGGTCCGAGATGCAGCCGAGGTTAGGATCATGAAGGCCCTCTATCGTGTTCCTGCGACTATATTGCTCGTGGGACTGTTTCTTTTCGAAGTCAGCGCGGCCGTGGCCGCAGAAGAGAGCGTTGTTGCAAAGGTTGGCGACCGTAGGATCACCCGCGAAGCCTTGGACCATATTATCGCGACTATCCCGGAACAAAATCGTATTCCGTTTCTCACTCCCGACGGAAGGAAGAAGATCCTCGATGAAGTGATCGCCTTCACCCTCTTTGCAGAAGCCGCAAAGAAGGAAGGCATGGACAAGGAACCCGCGATCAAAACTCGGCTGGACTACACACAAACAGAGTACTTAGCCAGAGAGTATTTCCGAAGGCGTCAAGCAAAAGAGCCGCCGATCTCGGAAGAGGAGATGAAGGCGTACTTCAACTCCCACAAGGCTGAATTCAAGCCTCGTGAAGAAATCAAGGCGCGGCACATACTGGTGAAGACCGAAGCAGACGCGAAGAAAGCCCTGGAAAAACTCAAGGCCGGCGAGGACTTCGCGGCTCTGGCGAAAAAGGTTTCCATCGATCCTGCCAAGGATATCGGTGGCGCACTCCAGCTGCCCGACGGGAGAGATTGGTTGCCTCGAGGCAGCTTCGAGGCTTCCTTCGAACATGTGCTTTTCAACATTCCCAAAGGTCAGGTGGGCGGACCGATCAAGACACAGTTCGGGTGGCACGTGCTGAAAGTGGAGGACAAACGGCAGCCTGAAATGCCCTCGTACGTGCAGGTGCGGGCGAACATAAAAAGACGGTTGGAAGACGAGCGGAACAACGAGTTGCACAAACAGCTCACCGACGAGCTGAAAGGGAAGATCCCGGTGGAGATCAAGTGAGAGAACCTCAGCGGGAACTCATGGTGATGTTTGCACCCAGAGCCGGTCGTGGCGTTGTCCTGTTCCTGGTGCTTTGCTCCGTCTTTCTTGCCGGTGACTCGTGGAAAGCTCAGGCGCAACCACGTGATCAAGGCAAGGGCGAGAAGACCGTGTCCGCTGAGCAGCAACAGCAGGCGGACAAAGGCGCCCCAAGCCCGAGCCGTCTTTTCGAGAGCATTCAAGGATATCTGAGGGGTGGCCACCAGAGCGATGCTCCAGAAAAGAAGCGCACCCCACGCACGGACCGGTACCGGCCGGTAAACCCAAAAACTCAGGAAGACGAGAGTGCGGAGTATCGTCGGATTGTGGAGCGAGAAGCAGACCTGGCGCGATCTCGGATGCAGAGAAAAGAGTGGGCGTTGGCCGCTCAGGCTCTGGAAAGGGCCCTCGCTGCCGCGTCACACCTGAAGCCCGAAGCCAGACCCTCAGACCTCCAGTCAATGCTCGCCGAAGTGCGCACCAAGGTTTCAGCGGGCCCGGGAGTCGAACCGGCCGCAGGACGAGAGACCACGAACTCCATAGGCATGAAGCTAGTGCTGATCAAGCCGGGCACCTTCCGCATGGGGAACTCGTCCGCGGAAGTGCGGCGCGTCGAGAGCGAGTGGAACGTCCAACGAGAAATCCTTGAAGCAGAAGAGCCTGAGCGCTCGGTGCGCATTTCCAGCCCATTCTACATCGGCAAGTACGAAGTGACGGTTGGGCAGTTCAAGCGGTTCGTGGACGAGACCGGGTACCGGACCATCGCGGAAAAACAGGGCTCAGGCTGGGTCTATGACCGGGAGAAGAAGCACTGGGTTCAGAAAGCGGGCGCATCCTGGCGCAACCCGGGCGTGGAAATATGGGAAGATCATCCTGTGACCCTTATCGGCCATGAGGACGCGGAAGCTTTCTGCAAGTGGCTCAGCGCCAAAGAGAGAATCCAGTACCAATTGCCCACAGAAGCGCAGTGGGAGTACGCGGCACGCGGTGGAAAGGAAGGGGAGCGCTTCTTCTGGGGTAATGATTACCCTGATGGCACGCAACTCAATTCGGCCGATCGCCGATCTCCGGTTCCTTGGGCGGACCGGACGATTGACGATGGATATGCGCAGTATGCTCCTGTGGGGAGCTTCGAACCGAACGGTTTCTGGCTCTACGATATGGCCGGCAATGTGTGGGAGCTTTGTCAGGACTTCTACGCTGCGAAGCCGACAGAGAAGGACACTTCCGGCGCGATCGTGGATCCCATCGGGCCGCGCACCGGGTCCATGAAAGTGGTACGCGGAGGATGCTGGGCCTTTGGGGCAGGCACTGCCAGAAACGCGTTCCGATTCGGGGTCCAACCGAACCTCGCGGTAGACATGTCCGGATTCAGGGTGGTGGCTGCGCCGTCGCGGGTGGATCCGACCTTGCGTGAGGCATCCTCGAAGCCGGCTGCAGGAGACGCGGCCAGCGTTGATTCGTACGACGATCTGGTCTCGCGCATCAAGGCTCTGGTTACCAGCGGCCGTCGAGCTGAAGCACGGCGATTGGCCGACGAGTATCTGAATTCCCCGGGAGCAGGCATCACGCTTGACCGCCAGCCGCAGGCCGTGCTGAGGCAGGCGCTGGATTCTTTAATCGATGTGTCCAAAGATCAACGGATGGTGTCGTTCACCAATTCCCTCGGCATGAAGATGGTACGAATCCCTACGGGCTCCTTCGTGATGGGCAGCTCCGAAGCAGACATCGCCTGGGCCATTACCACCCTTGCTCAAGGTGCGCCGGTGGCTTTGGAGAACGAGTATCCTTTCCACAAGGTCAGGATATCCCGGCCGTTCTTCTTTTCCGCGCATGAGGTCACCGTGGCCCAGTTCCGGGCTTTTGTGGAAGAAACAGGGTACGTGACCGACGCGGAAGCCGATGGGGGCGGCCAGGTCTTCAACGCGGACCGGAATCGGTTTGAGGTGAAAGAGGGGAGCTCGTGGCGCGATCCCGGGTGGAAGATTGAAGATCCTCAGCCGGTGGTCATGGTCTCTTACTATGATGCGCAAGCTTATGTGGACTGGCTGACAGCGAAAGAGAAACTTCCATACAAACTCCCCACCGAAGCCCAGTGGGAATACGCGTGTCGAGGCGGCCTGCCCATGGCGCAATTCGCATGGGGTGATTCGCTTCCTGACGGCCGCAAAGCCAATTACGCGGACAAGAACACCGACTTCCAATGGCGGGACCGGTATGCGGACGACGGGCACAAATACGTTGCGCCGGTCGGCACCTATGAACCCAACGGCTTCGGCCTGTACGATATGGCCGGAAACGCGCTCGAATGGGTGAGCGATTACTATGGAGACGACTACTATCGGTACACGCCCGAGGTCGATCCTGAAGGACCGGGCACAGGCGAGCACCGGGTCATGAAAGGTGGCGAATGGACGTTCGGCGCGGTGAACCTCCGCTGCGCGTTCCGCGGGTGGTCCCGGCCGGAGCTGGCCTTGTACAACACAGGATTTCGAGTGGCCATCGATCTGGGGTCGGCCCGAAGACCGTTCCATTTCGCGAGCGATTTCTTGACCAAGGAATGGGTTCCAGGGCCGGATCAGAGAGAAGTGGCTCAGGCAGTGGCCCGGGAGCAGGACAGAATGGGTGCGGCCGCCGCAGCTCGTGCTACGGAAACCGCGCCGCCTCCGTCGCAATTGCCTGCTGAACCTCCTGTGCGAGGGGTCATGGTGATCGGGTTCACTCCCAAGTCCGATGCGAAAAAAGTCGGGCTAGCCGTGGGGGACGTGATCATCGAATACGACGGGGTCCGAGACCTTACCGCGGAGAAATTCCTCGCCCTGACCGCACGCACGAACAAAGGTCGAAAAAAGCCTATGCTCATTCTTGTGAGGAACGGTTACGAGTACTCGGCGCATGTTGAAGCGGGGTTTCTCGGTGTGACCGTAACGAGCACAAAACTGAGAGGTCCTTTCAAACAACCGGGGCAGGACAAAGACCAAAAGAAACGAGACCAGAAACCGGATAAAACAAAAGCAAAGGATTGGACTTAATTCGGCAGCGTCTCGGACCTAATCCTTTCTTAGCTCGCCCGATGCCATGAACGACTTGAAAGCCTCGTAACTCTCCGGCGTTCCGATGTCGAAGAAGGCCCTGTCCTGACAGAGCCCGAACAACTCGCCCTTTGCCCCGATATTGGGGAATATGTCTTTCTCCATGGAGAAATGCCCGATCGCGGGAAGATCGAGGATGAATTGCCTGGTGAGCATGGAAACACCGGCATTCACCAGCCCGGGTCCACCGGATGATGCATCCTTCTCGCGGAAACCGGCCACTCGCCCCTCTTGATCCACTTCCACGGATCCGTAACGTCCCGAATCCTGCACTTTCACCAGAGAAAGCGTGGCCTGCCCGCGCCTTTCCTCATGGAAGCGACTGAGCTGCCCCAGATCTGCGTCAAAGAAGGTGTCACCGTTCACGAGCAAAGTGGGCTCTGTTGCCAGATGCGCGGCTAGCTTCACTGCTCCGCCAGTGCCCAAAGGCTCGTCCTCCTGAGAGAATGCTATATCGAGTCCAGTCCCATATTTATCTCTCAGGTGCTCTTCGATCATGCGTCCGAGATAGCCGGTCAAGATGGCAAACTTTCGCACCCCCTTGCCCGCAAGCGAATCGATGAGGATGTCGAGGAACGGTACCCCGCGAACAAGCGCCATCGGCTTGGGTCTGTCGGACAAGACCGACCTGAGCCTCGTACCGAGTCCTCCGGCAAGTATCATTGCGATGAATGGGAAATCGGGAGCTTTCATAGCGAATATGCTGACGTAGGTGATTTTGGCATCGCGAGCGTAGCCGCAGTAGGGGCAGGTCTTGTGCCTGCCACTCCCGGAATGACCGTCATAATCGGGCATCCACCAGGGATGCCCCTACTAAAGAAACAATCCGTCCGTAAAGGAACTCTCCCCGTCTTACTTGCTTGAAAGCGCATTGCGATCAGCGGGTGGTGTCTGCGGGCTTGGGGCGGCAGATGCACATCGGATTTGGAAGCACCGGCGCGCGGTGGAACGTGTCCCGCCACAAGTCCATCACCAACAGACCGCCAAGTATGTCTTCATGTCGACCCACCAGGATCTTTAGAGCTTCGGTGACTTCTACGGAAGCGACCGCGGTGGCCGCTGACGATAGCACCCCCACCGAAGCCGCTGTGGGGTGACCCTCCACCGTTTCCGGGTCCGGCCAAAGGCATCTGAGGCACGGGGTTTTGCCGGGTATAATGGTCATCACGTTTCCACTGGCTTCTACTGCGCCCCCGAACACATATGGTATTTCGCGCGCAATGGCCGTGTCGTTAATGAAGTACCGTGCGCGAATATTATCGAGCGCGTCCACCACGAGATCTACGTCCGCCATGAGCGCGTCCACATTGTCAGCATGGATAAGGGCTTCCACTGCGTCGATTTCAACAGAAGAGTTTGCCGCGAATAGCTTTTGCTTTGCCGCCTGAGCCTTGGAGACGCCCGGAATCAGATCAGCCTCATCGTACAGGATTTGCCGGTGCAAGTTGTGCAGCTCAGGGGCGTCATAATCCACGATGCGCAGAAAGCCGACACCGGCTCTTGCCAGCAACGTAGCGATGAGTGATCCCAGTGCGCCCAATCCCGCGACAAGGACACGCGACCGCTCTATTTTGCGCTGTCCTTCCTCACCAATGAACGAAAGGAGGACGTGGCGGCTGTAACGGGGTATCGCACTTGTCATCGGTTTGATGCGCGGAAAACCTTCCTCCACCAGGATAACGGCTCGAACACGGCTCCTTTGGAAGGAGCACGACAAGAACAGATGCAGAGGAGGCCGGCTCCAGCGGACTTAAGTATAGTTCACACGGGGGAATTCGCAAACACCTTTGGCAGGTGTCAGAGACGGGAGCATAAACTGTCCGCGCCGCGGAGTCTCGATGGATTCCCTTGATCCGGAGCCCTTCCGCCGCGTGCCATGGGGTTCGTGAAGATGAGGAGATTAGTCCTTTTCAAAGGGGAGGGGAGAGTGTTATCCTTGAGACTTCAGTTGCCGGATCATCATTGAACGCTGGGCGCAGCCCGGTTTTTTCCATCGAGGGGAAGCGATGAAGAGCCTCTTGGTCATAAGCGTCTTCGCGGCCTTATTCGTGGTCGGTCATGTACGGGACGTTTCGCCGCAGGTTCAACGGGACATGGTGCTCTGCTGCTGGTATTGCACTTCCTGCGATCAACAGAAATGTGAAATGGCGGAAAGAGTTCAGTGCGAGCGGGACAAAGGATCGATCGTCATGTCTTGCGATCAGTGCACCGCCAGTGACAAGCGGAAGGGAGACTAACCAAGTCGCCGGATGATTCCGTGTTCAGACGTGAGGTGAACGCGGAATTCCCAGTTGGCTGACGGCGACGCTGCCTGTGGGCCTTGCGACGCGCACAATCTCGCGTAAGTAGCTACGAGGCCATGCTCGGGGACGAGAGCGGCATTCAGCTTGGGTTTCTCGGATCGTTCCTCTGTCAGGGGATGCCTATAAGCCCCCCGCAATTAAGTCGAATTTGGTAACCCCTATCAAGCTCCGGGCGCGGACCCAGTGCCAGGCAGCCCGCGAACTCAGGCCTTTTCGGGGTCACCGATCATCTAGATACCGGAGATGCAAGGAGCAACTCATGGACAACTTCACATTCGGCATAACCATGACCGTCGTGGGCACCGGAGCCACTTTTTTTATTCTGGGTATTCTGGTCTTCGTGATCAGGTTACTCAAAACTGCTTTTCCGTTGTCGCTTCCGACGGAGGCCGAGCAGAAGCGTCAAGGCGGAGGAGCGTAAGATGTTAGAGAGTATCATTCAAGGATTGGCCGGCCTAACCAGTGGGTTCGAGTTCCTCTTCACGCAGGGTTTGCCGAACATTATCATGCTCTGCATTGCAGCGGTGATGTTCTACCTGGCAATAGCCAAGGGTGTGGAACCGCTGTTGCTCTTACCGATCGGCTTCGGATGTTTCCTGGTGAATATCCCGCTCAGCGACGTGATGCACCAGGGCGGAATCCTCAAGTTTCTCTATGACATCGGGATAGAGACAGAGATCTTTCCTCTCCTCATTTTCGTTGGCATCGGGGCCATGACCGACTTCGGGCCATTGCTGGAAAACCCGAAAATCCTGCTCTTTGGGGCAGCAGGTCAATTCGGCATCTTTCTTGCCCTTCTGCTGGCACTGGCCTTGGGCTTTAGCAAAGTCGAAGCGGTTTGCATCGGCATCATAGGGGCCTGCGACGGCCCGACCGCGATTTACGTGACCGCACAGTATGCGCCCCAGCTGCTGGGCGCCGTTTCTGTCGCGGCATACTCGTACATGTCGCTCGTGCCGATTATCCAGCCGCCCATTATGAGATTGCTGACCACCGACAAAGAACGTCGCATTCGCATGGCTTTGGGCAAACCCACTGTGTCAGCTCGCACCCGCTTGCTGTTTCCCGTTGTGGTGACTCTGGCCACCGGCTTCATTGCGCCAAAGGGCCTGCCGCTCATGGGCATGATCATGCTGGGCAACTTCCTGAAAGAGAGCGGGGTGGTCTCCAGGCTTACCGGCGCATCCGAAAACGAGATCGCTAACGTAGTGACCCTGTTCCTCGGTCTTGCCATCGGCGGGACCATGGTCGGACAGAAGTTCCTGACGGTTGAGACGCTGGGTATTTTCGGCCTGGGGTTTGTGGCGATCTGTGTGGATACCGCGGCTGGTGTGCTTCTGGGCAAGCTCATGTGCGCGCTCTCCGGCGGAAAGATCAACCCACTCATCGGCGCAGCCGGCATTTCAGCGTATCCCATGGCAGCAAGAGTGGCTCAAGTTCTGGGCCACAAGTACGATAAGCAAAACTTCCTGCTCATGCACGCAATGGGAGCCAATACCGGAGGTCAGATCGGTTCCGTGGTGGCCGCGGCAGTGATGTTGTCGGTGCTCCAAGGCATGAAACTCATCTGACAAAAAGTGACGGCAAAGACGCATAGGCGCTGAAATAGGATCACCTTATTTGACCTTGGGTGGCCCCAGAGGGGCAACCGAAAGTAGCCCGGCGATTTATCGCCGGGAAAAGCCCCCGATATTTCCGATAGTTATAGTCCCAGAGGGACGACAGAAAGCTTGCCCCGGGGCCGGAAATCTGTCGGCGGATAGGGTCCGCGTTCCGGAGCAACTCTGTCGTCCCTCCAGGACTAAGAGATGTTATTCCTTGACGGTTCGCTTCACCCGGCAATGAATTGCCGGACTAGTATCTGGGTGTCCCTGTGGGACACCAAAATTCAGAGAATAAGTTGAGCCTTATTTTAACGCCTATGTGCTAGAAGCCTGTCTCACCATTCGCCCAACGACATTGACTTACGGGCTAGCCAGGTCAGCAGTACGGGTGTGTATTTGCGGGACATCCAAGTAGATCCTGCACACGCGTCTAAAGATACTTCTTGAGGGCTCGGCGGGCTGCTTGATCGACCCGTTCGTTCTCGGAATGGTTGTTGTGGCCTTTTACCCACTGCCATGTGACCATATGCTGCGACGTTAGCTCATCCAAGCGCGTCCAAAGCTCCTTGTTCTTGACCGGTTTGTTTTCCGCGGTTTTCCACCCACGTCTTTTCCAGTTCTTGATCCACTGAGTGATTCCTCTCATCAGGTATTGGGAATCCGTTGTAACCACCACTTCGCTTGGCCGCTTGAGAGCTTCCAGTGCCTTTATTACCGCCAGCATCTCCATGCGGTTGTTCGTGGTTTCCCGCATTCCGCCACTGAGGAGCTTCTCTACTCCTTTGTATCGCAGGAGTGCGGCCCATCCTCCGGGCCCGGGATTTCCCGCGCACGCGCCATCAGTGTAGATCTCTACGACGTTTGCCATTCCGGATTCCTTTGATCGAACTCTGCTTCAGCGCGACGCACCGAGAATAGCAGTTTGACGTTCGAGGCACGCTATTGTCTTTTACGGGCGGGTTTGAAACCCGCCCTACTTCTGGGACAACACTTCCACGTGGACGCGTCTCTTGCGGGGCCCGTCGAATTCGCAGAAAAAAATCCCCTGCCAGGTACCAAGAACCAGCGAGCCTCCGGACACAATAAGGTGCACGGAACTCCCGACCAGAGTGGACTTGATATGCGCGTCCGAGTTGCCTTCGGTGTGCTTATACGGGCCCTTGTGGGGAACCAGCTCGGCAAGCTTGGCGATGATATCCTGAACCACCGATGGGTCGGCAGCCTCATTGATGGTAACTCCGGCGGTGGTGTGCGGGACGTATACCACGGCCACCCCATCGCGGATCCCGCTCTGAGACACAATCTTGTTCACCTGAGAAGTGATCTCTACGAACTCCATTCTTGATCGGGTACCCACGTCGATGCTTTCCATGATTTGGTTCCCCACCGGAATTCCTTTTAAAATCCCATTCCGAGATACGTCTCTAAGCTATTATACGCACGGACTATGTTGCAGCGGCTGATGCCAGTGTCGCGCAGGCCCTGAGAATTTTTGGAAAGATAGGAGTTTTTGGTGGAGGGGACCGGGGAGGCCCCTTTTTGCAAAAAGGGGCCTCCCCGGCCACATCT